>NZ_FUXZ01000020.1 GCF_900167115.1 Eubacterium uniforme | reverse complement strand
AGAGGTTCTGCTGATCTTCGAAAGACTCTGTTTCAGATAATGGATGTACTTATAAAAACAGCTCCGATAGACGATCCGGTATATCAATTTCTTGATAAGAAAAGATCTCAAGGTAAACCGTACTATGTCTATATGACTGCTGGAGCAAATAAGTTTTTACGAGTCTACTATGGACGAGTTACCGAATATCTATCGACTCTTTCAGATTAATCATAACTAATAAATGATCCTGATCAGACCGGCACTGATGTGGTGGTCTTCTTTTAATGCCTTTTCCCAACCTATATTTAATTTTCAATTTTTATAAATTTAGCCTTGACTTTTTATTTGCAGGCTAGTCTAATAAAATATAGTAAAAAAGAAGGATGTGGTTTTCCCACACCCCTCAATAAAATACTTTAAGAATATACCATGCCCAAATACACTTGTCAATTACATTATATCAGTCTCTACTCTGCAAGTCCTTATTCACCATTTCTAAATAATGTACCTTAGCTTCTCCAGCAGATCTGATTCTATATGATTTATCAACCTCATCATAGGTAAAACTTTTTCTTCCACCACTTTCTGCTCGATTATAAAACTTAAATATGTCTCTAAGTGGCACATAATACATCTCATCTAGATTTGTAAATTCAAGAATAATAAACGCTATACCACCCTGTGCTTCAAATTCATCCATAAATTCGATCTGATGTTTATGAATATTCATCATAGGAAAAGTCTCTTTTGCACACTCCTTTGCATCAAAACAAATTGGTACCCCCTGAGCAACACCAATATAATCAACTGTACTTTTCTTTTCAAAATAAGCAAGTGTTATATGTCTGCTTTCATTATCCATTTTTACAGGAGTAATAGGCGTTGGAATTTTTTGTACAACGGCTAATCTTTTTTCCATATATACATCATTAGTTGTATTAATCATATCTTCTAATTTAGAACCTCTAAGTCCTCTAGAATTCCACGTTGCCATCAAACTCTCCTTTTAAAATCTTAGCAAATACACCAGGAATCTTTGCAGTGTATTCCTTATCCTTAACTTGCAAATCACAATCATAAAATTTTAATTTATATGAATGCAATAATTGATTTCTTAATTTATATTTATTTCTAAAATAATCATTTACCTTTACATTACCATACTTACCATCACCTATAATCGGATGATTAATGCTTGATAAATGAGCTCTAATCTGATGAGTTTTACCAGTATATAATTTAATCTGTAATAAAGAATACTTATTATCTTTTGAAACAGCTATTGGATTAATCCCAGTTTTAATATAATCAAACTTTTTATCTGTTTTTTCATCCTCATTAACAATTACTACTTTATTATTCTTCTCATCCTTATTTATCTTACCTGTTATGGTTTGTTCCTTATCAATAACGCCTTCAACAATTGTTAAATAATACTTATCAACACTTCTTTCTTTAAACATTTCAGAAAGAATTTGTATTCCCTTAAGACTTTTTCCAAATACAATCATACCAGAAGTATTTCTATCAAGTCTGTTTACAATTGAAGGTTTAAATGTATTAAGTTCATCACTTAGTATCATTTTACTACTAAGCATATATGATATAGCCATTTCATTAATGGAAACATCCTTATCTTCTGCCTTTTGGCTTAATACACCAGATGGTTTATTAATAAGTATCACATCACCATCTTCATATATAATATATGAATTAAAATCAATACCATCATTAACATTAATAAAAGTATCAGCAACATTACTTTTAACACCTGAAAACTTATCGAATGTATCATCAGCTAAAAACACTTTAACAACATCGCCCTCTTTTAGAATTGATTTACCATCATCCTTCTTGCCATTTAAAACAATATTCTTTTTTCTAAGCATCTTATAAACGAAACTTGAAGGTGCTTCTTTTAATAATTTAAAAAGATATTTATCAAACCTTTGTCCCGCTTCATTTGTATTAATGGAAAATTGTTTCATATCTGTCCTACTATTATTCTACATATTTATTATCAAACCAAACATTTTATACGTTCTCATCCGAATTATACATATTTAATTTATGAATAATCTTTGTTAAGATTCTGTGTGGAAATACCTTTGAAAGTACATACATACACTTCATTGGAATACCATAAATTGAAATATCCCTTTTCTTTAAGCTATCATAAAGTGCTCTGTTAACTACATCCTCACATCTAACCATAAACTTTGATTTATACCATGATTCTTTATTCTTCTTATCAGCAACATCAAAGAATTCTGTATTAACAGGTCCTGGACATATTGTTGTAACCCAGATTCCTCTATCGTCAATTTCCTTTCTAAGTGCTCTTGAAAAACTAAGAACATAAGACTTTGATGCAGCATAAACTGAAAACTCAGGCTGTGGCATAAATGCAGCTACAGATGCAAGATTTATGATTCTTGAATTAGAGCACATATATGAAAGTACACTATAAGTAAGTGCACTAAGCGCTCTACAGTTAACATCAATCATACCAGTAACATCCTGGTAATTAAGTTTTTCAAACTTACCAGTTTTACCATATCCAGCACAGTTAATTAACATTTTAACCTTAGGTTTCTTTGTTTCTAATTCCTGTATAAGTTCAACCATTGAACTTCTCTGTGATAAATCACATTGAAAGATTCTACAATCCTTCTTTAACTCTTTAGCTAATTCATGTAATCTATCTGTTCTCCTTGCGATAAGCCAAAACTCATCAATATGTTCTAAATACCCATCAAGCTGTCTGGCAAACTCTCTTCCCATACCTGATGAAGCACCAGTAATTATTATAATTCTCATACTAAACCCTCCTTTATGCATTAATCACTAATCTTTAGTATCTTCTCTTCTTTTTATGTGAAGAATTATTATTAGTTTTATTCGGCTTCTTTTTATTAACCGATTTAACTAAATTATCCTTCTTCACTTTTTTATTATTCGAACCTTCTTTTTTACTATTCTTTCCATTTCCACCAATCTTTCTAGGCGGAATTAAACAATTCTTATCAAATCCAATTAAATCATTTCTACCACATTTAAGTAAAGCCTCTTTTACTAAATCATAATTTTCAGGCTTTCTATACTGAACTAATGCTCTTTGCATTGCTTTCTCATGTGGTGATGAAGTGATATAAACCTTCTTCATGGTTCTAGGGTCAAGTCCAGTATAATACATGCAAGTTGAAATAGTTGCAGGTGTTGGATAAAAATCCTGAACCTGTTCAGGTAAATATCCCATATCTCTAATATACTCTGCAAGTTCAATTGCATTCTCTAATGTACTACCTGGATGTGATGACATAAGATATGGTACTAAGAATTGCTTTTTACCAAGTTTCTTATTCATCTGTTCATACTTCTTAACAAAACCCTCATACACATTATTAGATGGC
This sequence comes from Eubacterium uniforme, assembly GCF_900167115.1. Classification (GTDB taxonomy): domain Bacteria; phylum Bacillota; class Clostridia; order Lachnospirales; family Lachnospiraceae; genus Eubacterium_S; species Eubacterium_S uniforme. The sequence continues at coordinate 16,995 of NZ_FUXZ01000020.1, read as the reverse complement.
TTTCCAAGAAGATTTAAAACATTATCACATATATGTTCAGGAGCAACCTTTAACTGTCCACTAATATGATTCTCCACAAGTTCCTTTAAAAATGTATCATCTTTATCAGCCATAAGATAATCAAATCTAATACCCGAACGAACAAATACTTTCTTTACTTTAGGAATTTTTCTTAACTTACGTAATAATGATATGTAATCCTTATGATCCACATATAAATTATTACAAGGCTTAGGGAATAAACACTGCTTATTAGGACAAGCTCCATGTGTTTCCTGTTTCTTACATGCCTTATGTCTAAAATTCGCTGTAGGTCCACCTACATCATGAATATACCCCTTAAAATCTTTATCATCAACTAATAACTTAGCTTCTTTGATAATTGATTCATGACTTCTAGTTTGTATTATTCTACCTTGATGAAATGTTAATGCGCAGAAATTACATCCTCCAAAGCATCCTCTATTACTTACCAAACTAAACTTAACCTCAGATATGGCAGGTATTCCTCCATCTTTTTCATAAGACGGATGATATGTTCTCATATAAGGTAAATCATATACATCATCCATTTCCATCTGTGTTAAGGGTTTAGCTGGTGGATTTTGTACAACATATAAATAATCCTTATATTTTTCAACTAATCTCTTTCCACTATATGGATCAGTATTTTGATACTGTATGTAAAAACTCTTTGCATATTCTTCCTTGCTTAAAACCACATCATCAAATGTTGGAAGCATGGTGTAATCATATACGTTCTCTAAATCCTTAGTTTTATAAACCGTACCATCTATATATGTAATATCCTTAACATCAATTCCACTATTTAAAGCATCTGCAACTTCTACAACGCTTTTTTCACCCATACCATAAATTAGCAAATCTGCACCACTATCAAGTAAAAGTGATCTTTTAACTTTATTTGACCAATAATCATAATGTGATAATCTTCTTAAACTACTTTCTATACCACCAACAATAATTGGTACATCCTTATATGTTTGTCTAATTAAATTACAATATACAATCGTAGCATAATCAGGTCTTTTGCCCATGACACCGCCAGGAGAAAATGCATCCACCGCTCTTCTTTTCTTAGAAACAGAATAATGGTTTACCATGGAATCCATGTTTCCACCCATAACTAAAAATCCAAGTCTGGGTTTACCAAGTATATTAATACTTTCTTTGTTTTTCCAATCTGGCTGAGAAATGATACCAACCTTATAACCAAAAGATTCAAGGACTCTACTAATAATAGCATGTCCAAAAGAAGGATGGTCAACATATGCATCCCCTATAACATATACAAAGTCACATTCATCCCATCCTCTTTTTTTCATATCCTTTTTTGATATTGGTAAAAAATCTCTCATAAATCACCTATTCTAATAGTATTCATAAAAATAAAATAAATATTGATACTTTATAACTCTATACATCAAAGCAATCATATATTTCCGTAAAATCATAAATATATTTATCCGCTAAACTCTTTTTCATATTAACTTCTGACCTTGAAAATTCATCATCAACAGCGATAACTCTCATGCCTGCACTCTTTCCAGCCTTAATCCCTGAAACTATGTCCTCAAAAACCACACAATCCTCAGGATTTAAATCAGTTCTTTTGGCGCACTCAAGATAAATATATGGATCAGGTTTTCCTTTTAAAATCTCACTACCTGTAAGAACTACATCAAAGTAATCTCTTATTCCTGTACTATCAAGTGCAGCATCTGTAAGTTCAACTGAATTACTTGTTCCTATGGCCATTTTAATGTCTTTTTCTTTTAACATATTTAAAAAGTACAAGACACCTTTTTTCAAGCCAACTTCATGCTTATATTTATCCATAGCCATCTCATTCCAGTCATCCTTCATCTTTTCAATATCATCTTCTATTTTAAATCTTTCCTTAAAATAATTAGCTGTCTGATGAAAAGACATACCTGCAATTTCTTCCTGCAATCCTTCAGGATATTCGCATCCAAATCTATTTAAATATTCTATGTCTATTGCTTTCCATAACCACATGGAATCAAGTATTGTTCCATCCATGTCAAAGAAAACACCTTTTATGTTTTTTAAATCCAAAGTACTATTATTCATTTTAATTTCCTATAAATCAAATTTTTATAATCAAATTAATACGTAACTAATTAACTCCCTGTGCTCTATAACCCTCAGATATAATATCAAGTTCTCTTGAAAATGTCTTAAGTTCATCGATTGTAGCTGTTGAGTAAATTCTATAAAACTCATCCTGAATTTTAACAATTTCACGTTCATTTGCTACATTGAAAAGATTCTGTATGTTATTAAGAATCTCTGCAACTATATTAGCTTTAATCTGGAACTCATTCTGAGCATCCATGATTTCATTTCTAATGGCTGACATTTCACTATCAAGAGCTATAATCGCATCTGAAGCATTATGAAGTCTTTCCTTAATTTCAACAGGAATATTCTTCTTGTACTTATACTGAAGTGAATGTTCTACTGTTGACCAAAAATCCATAGCCATAGTTCTTATCTGAATTTCAACCTTAATATTCTTATTACCATCCATCGTTTGAACTGTATATAAAACTATCATGTGATAACTTCTATAACCACTTTCCTTAATGTTAGTAATATAATCTTTTTCAGTAATAACTTGCATATCAGTACGTTGCTTTATAAGTTCGACAACTCTATCTATATCCTCAACAAACTGACATATAATACGAAGACCAGCTATATCTTCTACATACTGATCTATGTTTTCAAAAGTTGCATTCTTCTTTTGCATCTTTTCAATTATACTTGATAACTTCTTAACTCTTCCCGATACATGTTCAATAGGAGAATATAATCCCTTGCTCCTATGTTCCTTAATAATATGGTTGAACTTAACTAATAATTCATCAACCGCAAGTTCATAAGGATTTAATTTCTCTCTCCATAATTTCGTTTCCATAATCTACCCCCATACGAGTACTCTTTGTACTTCCTTTCTAGTAAAATCTTTATCAAAACTATTGTTTATCAACTTATCTGTATTAATTTTAAATTCTTCTTCACTAAGTTGACTTTTCACAATACTATTAAACTTTTCCTCTGTCATATTCCTGCTACTTAGAACCCTTCTCTTTCGTTCATTAATTTCGCAGTACACATACCACACTTCATCGCACATACTTGTATAACCCGATTCAATTAAAAGTGCAGCCTCTATACAGATTAGTTTATTCCTTACATTACATATTTCATCAATAATTCTTCTTTGCACAATTGGATGAACAATACTATTAATGAGTTCTCTTTTACTCTCATCCTTATATATCACCCCTGATATATAAGCTTTATTTAATGAGCCATCCTCATTGTAACTCTCATCAGCAAATGCCTCCTTAATCTTACTAACGCACTCGCTATCATTAACCATGACATCCTTAGCAACATCATCAGCCTTTATAATATGTGCTCCATATTCTTCCTTTAAAATATCAAGCACAGCTGATTTACCGCTTCCAATGCCACCTGTAATTCCAACAATCATTTCATTTCCTCAAAAATTTATTTAATAATAAATACATTTAATAATAAATATATTTAAATATTCATAAAGTAGTTAGTTACATTTTACTACTAACTATTACTAATGAGCATCCAACCAGTTATCACCAGTATTTACTTCAACTTCCAAATCTACTGATAAACTAGCAGCACTCTCCATAGTATCTTTTAATAACTTACTAATTCTTTCTGCATCTTTCTTCTTACATTCAACTAATATTTCATCATGAACCTGAACTAGTATTTTTGCATCAAGACCACTCTTTCTTAATTCATCATAAACATTAATCATTGCAATCTTCATAATATCTGCAGCACTACCCTGTATAGGAGAATTCATTGCAATTCTTTCACCAAACTTTACTTGCATAAAGTTACTTGATTTTATTTCAGGAACTGGTCTGATTCTACCATACATAGTTTTAATATAACCTTTATCCTTAGCTTCAGTAATAAAATGATTTAAAAACTCTTCAATACCTGGATAAGTTTTAAAATATTCCTTTATGTATGTATCAGCTTCCTTACGTGAAATACCAATATTTTCACCAAGTCCAAAAGAACTGATACCATAAACAATACCAAAATTAACCGCCTTAGCCCTACTTCTAAGTTCCTTAGTAACTTCATCAAGTGGAACATTAAACACCTTTGAAGCAGTTATCTTATGAATATCCTCATCTTCTTTATAACTCTCAATTAAAACCTCATCACCTGACATATGTGTAAGTATACGAAGTTCAATTTGAGAATAATCTGCATCAACAAATGCATATCCATCCTTAGGAACGAATACCTTTCTAATAGCCTTACCTAATTCCATTCTAATTGGAATATTCTGAAGATTAGGATCATTACTACTAAGTCTTCCGGTTGCTGTAACAGTCTGATTAAACTTACCATGAATTCTTCCATCTTCTGCAATATAATTTGTAAGTCCGTCAGCATAAGTAGATTTAAGCTTTGTAAGACTTCTATATTCCAAAATATCATTAACGAAAGGATAATCAGCTGCTAACTTTTCTAAAACTGATGCATTAGTCGAATAACCTGTTTTAGTTTTCTTACCACCAGGCATTCCCAACTTTTCAAATAATATAACTCCCAATTGTTTTGGAGAATTTATATTAAACTCTTCACCAGCTTCTTCATATATTTTCTTTTCTATAACTTCAATTGACTGAGCTAACTTTTCACTATATGAAACCAATTCTTCCTTCTTAACTCTTATGCCTTCTTTCTCCATATCATTAAGTACGAATAAAAGTGGTCTTTCAATATCTTCATATAGTTTTAACATACCAAGTTCATCTAGTTTTTTCTTGGCTTCCTTATATGCATGTGCACATACAAAACTTTCAAAGCATGCAAGTTTACAAACCTTATCTCTGTCACTATACATTAATTCCTTAATTTTATTTTTTCCGATAAGTTCTTCTCTTGCAGGTACATTTATACCTAGTACATTATTTGCAATTGAATCATATGTATATTCATTTTTAAGTGGATCCAAAAGATATGCAATAATTGATACATCATCAAACGACTTACTGCTATCCTTTATAGAAACACCATCTTCTTTATATTTAAAATCAATATCTTTTAAAAGATCCTTAACTGACATCGAAACAATATGTGTTTTATTAGGATCAATTTCAGCAAGTGATGAAAACACCATATCTTCAGTAACAAAATATTCAAATGGAATAAAGTACGCTTTATCACTTCCATCACATAAGGATAGCGCAACACTTTCTCCATTCTCTTTAATTATACTAATAGCTAATTCCTTTGATTTTTTCATCTTTTCTAAAAGATCTACAACTTCATTAAAATCAGAAACTTCAGCAAATTCATAATTTACCTCCACTTCACTAGAATCAAAATCAAATCTTTGTAAGAATGATTTAAACTCAAAACGCTTCATATATTCATAAGCATCGGCTGTATAAAAGTTTACAATCTTTAAATCATCCATCTTATAGTCAATAGGAACATCTCTTTTTATTGTTACTAAAAATCTTGAAAAGTAAGCATCTTCCTTACCTTCAATCAAATTAGTTTTAGCTCTTCCATTTTTAAGTTCTTCAATATGTTCATAAATGCCATCAATTGAACCATATGTAACAATTAAATTAGTTGCTGTCTTTTCACCAATACCAGCAACGCCCTTTATGTTATCAGAACTATCACCCATAAGAGCCTTAACATCTATAAACTGTTTTGGTGTAACTTTATACTTTTCTACAACATCTTTATCATAATAATCTTCAACTGTTGTTACACCTTTACTTGTTTTAGGCATTGAAATCTTAACTTTATCTGATGCAAGCTGTAATAAATCTCTATCACCTGATACAACAGTAACTTCCATGCTTTTTTGCTCAGCATCAAGAGAAAGAGTTCCGAGTATATCATCAGCTTCAAACCCAGCCATTTCAAATACAGAAATATCCATACTTTTTAAGACTTCCTTTATAAGAGGAATCTGCTGTCTTAATTCATCCTGCATAGGTTTTCTAGTCCCCTTATACTCTTCATACTTTTCATGTCTAAAAGTCTTAGCATGAACGTCAAAAGCAACTGCAATGTGATCTGGTTTTTCTGTATCAAGTACCTTAAATAAAATATTCAAAAATCCGTATATGGCATTTGTATGAATTCCTTCTGAATTTGTAAAATCAGGAACACCATAAAAAGCCCTATTCATAATACTATGTCCATCAAATAAAAGTAATTTTGCCATAACTAACCTTTCAAAAATATAATCTATAATTATTTAATTCACAAAAATCACAACAATAATCTCAAATAATTCAATACAATTAAAACACATGATACAACAAGAGAAAACTCTGCTATAAAGAACAAGGTTTTACTAAAAAATCGAACCTTATAATTTATATCAAAGTCCTCCTTATAATCATCAATGATTGTATTCAATTTACCCTCAAAGTCATAATCATACTGAGTTCCCTTTGCTTCACTATCAAGGCCACTAGCAACTGCATAATAGATTTCTAAATCATCCTTACAAGTATCACAACTATTGGCATGCTCAACAAATTCTTCCAATGTTTTTTCATCATCTATTTTATTATCTAAAAAATCATTTATATGAATATGAAACTCTCTACAATCCATCTATTTTTCCTCTAAATAAAGTTAACCTTCCACCACTAAATTTTACCATATTTTAGGCTTTCTTTCAAACATTTGACATATTCATAAATAAATGGTATCATTTATAAGTCGTAAATTTGCGGATGTGGCGGAATGGCAGACGCAGCAGACTCAAAATCTGCCGGGGGTGACTCCGTGAGGGTTCGAGTCCCTCTATCCGCATCAAAAAGGCTTATGCATATGCATAAGCCTTTTTTTATATTATTTCTTTTTCAATATAATACTTGTTTCTGTTTTTTCAACCTCACATCCATTAGCAAATACACTTTCCAGTTTTTCTAAACTAGATTCATCTAATTCTAAATTTTTAATTTCTATTTTTTCAATATTTGCCTTATCTTTATACATACCATAATCATAATAAAGTTTACCAGTATCACAACCATCTGTAACTTTAGTTACTGACTTAGGTATAACAATTTCCTTAACTTTATCACATTCAAACTCATAATAATCATCGCCATAAAAATATGCATACATATATGAAAAAACATCAAACTCTTCGCATTTGCTACTTATTTCAACTTTTTCTCTATTAGGAAGTCTTACTGCTTTCTTTCCATCTTTTGAATAGACTACTCCATCTTCACTACTATAATTTTTGTCTTTATCAGAAACTTTATAATTCTTAGCATTAACATAAAGTAAAGTATCCAAATTCAAATTAGTAGTAAAACTAATATTATCTGCATTTGAAATCACTAGTGGTTTTTCATAATCCAAAACAGTCTTTGTCTTTATCTTCCCAGGCATCTTCACAGTTTTTATTGACTTCTTTGTCTGAAATGCCCCTATACCTATATTCTTTACACTTTTTGGTAATGTAAGTTTTCTTATCTGCGTTCCAGCAAATGCAAACCTACCTATTTTTTTAACTTTTTTACCAAATTTAACACTCTTTAATTTATTACAATTTTTAAATGCTCCAGCACTAATTGATGTAACCTTATTCTTAATTATAACCTTCTTAATTTTTTTATTACCAGCATATGTCATCTTTTTAGCCATAGCACCTTTACCACTAACAATGGCTGTATTTGTTTTCTTATTAATTTTAACATTAACGGTTTCACTAGCCGAAACATTAACAGATAAAACAAATATCATTATCAAACATAATATTTTTCTAATTATTTTATTATTCCTCATAATTAACACCTCCTAACTTTAATCAAAGTAGCTTGGATCAATCTTATATATATAATGTATATTATTTATTCCACTCGAATGATCCTTCAAAGCAAAATACAACTTTGAATCTTTTATTTGCAATCCTTCCATCTCCGTTGTAGAACCAACTCCCATTGTATTTCCTGTAAAAAATACTCTCTTTAATATAGTCCCCGATGAACTTAACTTATATATGTATTTCCCTTGACTTTGTCCATTACTTCTTGCCTCGCTTGCTACATAAATTTGTTTTGAGTTATTAATCTCTAATCCCTGATTCGATCCATATCTTAATACCCCTTCAGATGAATCACCTGGTACATATTCAAATGAAGAAATACATGCAGCCTTAATACTACTATCTGTACATGGCACATGATTTGAAGCTGTATAAGCAGTAAGAGCATTATTTACAGATGTTGCATTATATATCGAAAATCTTGTTTTATAATAACTCTTATTCCCATTTTCATCAATTTGGTAAGTTCTTACCCATACCAACAAATACGATTTATTCGTTGACAACGCTGCCTCAACCCTTCTAACAGTACCTAATGATGTTCCAGTTTGATTTGCACAGTTCATAGATGACAATCTTTTACAGGCTGTATAATCTGTTGTCCCACCTGCAACAAATTTCACTCTTGCTAATTGAGTACTCCAATTATAAGATTCAGAAGAAGCTTTACAACCTATCCAAAAATATGATTCTCCATTATAAGAAAAATATTCTAGCACTTGACTATGTCCAAAATTTGTAAGAGTCATTCTAGATGCACCAGATGCATTAATCACATTTCCTGATGTTGGTAGTGATACACGCGACAAATATAATGTTGTCCCTTGCCTTTGAATATAAAATAAATAATTATCCCCTATGTACGTTTTCTGAATAGCCGGATTAGACGAATTAATTGATGGAATATTCGTAATTTTATAATCATAACTCAAATTATCCCCATTAATATTTGTTGTTGTATATCTTAGATTAGCCTCCCCTAGTTCATTAATACTAGTTTCCGCATCACATGAATTATAATCATATTCTTCGTAATCCTCTGGTTCTTCATCGTAGAAGTTTTCATTATAATACCTTTCTTCTTCCAACGCTTTTATTATAGCTTCATCATATTCTTCACCACGAACATCAAAACCACTATTCCAGTTTAACACGCAGCAAACCATGATTAAAATCACCATAATAGAAATTGTTCTTCTCAACATCATCTCACCCCCATAAACATATTTTTATAAATAAAACATTTATTTCTCAACTAGTATTATCACATATTTAAAATAATCACATAAAAAATTCAAAACTAAACTACTACTAAATACTATAAATATAGTTATTCTATTCTATAGATATAATGTACATTTCCATCAAGCGAATAATCCTTAAGGGCAAAATACATCTTATATCTCTTTATCTGTAATCCTTCCATCTCTGTAACAGATCCAGCTCCCATCATATAACCTGTTAATAAAGTTCTACTTAATATAGTTCCTGATGAATTGATTTTATATATGTATTTACCTTGACTTTGTCCCTTGCTTCTTGATTCACTAACTAATAAAATCTGCTTAGAATTATTAATTTCTAATCCTTGATTAGATCCATATCTTAAATCATCTGCCGATGAATCTCCTGGAACATACTCAAATGATGAAACACATGCTGACTTAACCCTCTCATCCGTACAAGGTAAGTATTTGTTATCTAAATTTTCGTCTAATGCATCATTAACTGCTTTTGCATCATATATAGAAAATCTTGTTTTATAATATCCTCTATTACCTTCATCATCTATCTGATAAGTTCTTGCCCATATCAGCAAATGCTTTTTATCTGTTGATAATGCTGCTTCAACTCTTCTTATAGGTCCAATCGAAGTTCCTAATTCATTAGCATAACTAATCGAAGATAATCTTTTACAAGATTTATAATTTACTATTTGTCCTGGTACAAACTCAACTCTCGCAAGCTGAGTACTCCAATTATAATCCTCATCTGATCCCTTACAGCCTATCCAGAAATATGATTTTCCTTTATGTGAAAAATACTCTAACACCTGGCTATGACCGAAGTTATTCAAAATCATCTTAGATGCTTTAGAAGCATCTATAACATTCCCGTCCTTAGGTAATTCTACTCTTGAAATATATAAGGTATTCTCTAATCTTTGTATATAAAATAAAAAATTATCGCCTAAATACGATTTCTGAATTGCCGGCTCATACAACTCTTTTCCTAATGTAATTCCAGAAATATTGATTATTTTATATTCATACTTCAAATTATCCCCATTTACATTTGAAGTAGAATATCTAATAACTGTATCTCCTCCATCATCAACTTTAATGGATTTAACACTCTCGTTTCTAGTATAATCAAACTTTTCATAAAACTCTGGCTCTTCATCATAGAAATTTTCATTATATTCTTTTTCTTCAAGCAAAGCCTTGAGTATTCCTTCTTCCACAAACTGTTGAGCCCGTAATATTATTGAATCCTTAAAAATCCCAAAAAACAATACCAAAATAAAAGCCAAAAATATGGCTATCCTTCTCCTACAACGTTTCAATAAAACCTCCTAAAAATCCTAAAAAACCCTTTTACATTATATTCAATTTTATCCGTACTTCTTAATATATTTAGTATACTCTTTTTAAGTATAAGAATCAACATGATATGCATAAAAAAATGGGTAATAAATCATCAATTTATTACCCACTTTTTTACTATATACTAAATGTTTTTTTCTTCTTTTTCTTGTTAGATTTCTTAATCAAGTTAAAGTATTTTTCATATATCCTTATTGATGCAGAAAACTTAACTTTTTTATTTAAACCAGCAAATGCATTCTTACCAATCTTCTTAATCAAATCTCCACGAAACTCTACTCTCTTAAGTTTCTTACATCCTTTAAATGCATTTTTACCAATTATTCTTATGTTTTTTCCAATTATAAGTTTTTTAAGTTTTTTACAATTCTTATATGCTTTATTTCCTACTTTAACAACATTAAATCCAATACCATCAAACTTAATTCTCTCTGAGATTTTTAAATTAGTCACCTTCTTATTTGTTGTTTTTACTAAAGTAACTTCTCCACCAAGTATTTCTTCTTTTCTCTTATTTACTTTAGTAATTTTATAAACCGCGGATGTTTTCTTATCTGTAAACACTAAGCCCTTTTTTATCTCAATCTTTGCTTCAACTTTTTTCGTTGTATTTGCTGAATTACTTGATGAATTAATGTTTGATTTATCTTTTTTTTCTACTTTATTCTCTTCTTTCTTTTCTTCATCATTAGTTTTTTCTTTAGGAGCAAATGCCTCAATATCTGCATCTGAACAAGCCTGTTCAATAACTTCTTCACTTGGAAGTTCATTATATTTTAAGTAATATAAGAAATTAAATAACTCTCTTCCAAATGTAGGCCAGTCATGTTTACCATGATATTTCCCATACACTTTAAAACTATTAGGATTATCACCCTTATTATTTTCAAATGCACTTAAATATCTATTTGTATTATTTTCAAAATCCTTACTTTCATCCAAGCCATATCCCATAAAAAGATGAGCACCTTCTTTTTCAGTGAATGTTACATTACTCTCTTTTCCAATCCAGCCACCGCCATCTTCTAAGTAATACTGAGTAGAAGGACTACCAGCTCCTACATTCGTAATTATTTCCTTATATTTTGAACCTAAGTATAATGCACTAGAACCACCCATTGAATAGCCTGACACGGAGTAATCCTTTGTATAATCAATACTATCTGCATATTCAACTTCTTTATTATTTATCTTTGCATAAAGATTAGAAAATCCATTATCATTCATAAGATATCTTCTATAATCTTCAACACCATAATCTGGATCTGCTACTTTATCTATCTCAGGTAAAACAATGGTGTATGGATTAGCATATCCTAAAGATATCCATTTATTCATATAACAAATAATCTTATTCTTTGTAAGATTTCTTTCAACAAGATAAGTTCCATTTTCATCAGTTTCACCACAAAGGTAACCATTTAAATAATGCTTATTTATCCCAATTGTTCCATATCCACTTCCATGAAATAAAAATAACAATGGGTATTTTCCTTCTTCATCAGGTGTCATATAAAACCCTTTATTATTCTTTTCATCATAAACATATTGCTTTACACTACTATAGTACGTTTTAACTTTATCATTTTCATCAGCATAAACTTTTTGTGTATAATCACCTTCAGCAAATGCCGATAAAACCATAATAGAACTCATAACTATAGATAATAGTTTTTTTCCTTTTTTTATCATTTCTTTTTCCAACCTTTCACATAATCCTTTTGTATTCATGCTCTTAGTTCTAAAATAATTAAAGGCAAACGAACTAATCTCATTTGCCTTTATGTATTATCTTTAGATATTTATTTATTAGCATTAACACTAATTATTTGCTAAGAAATTCATGTATTCCCTTAGCACCAACTTTTCCAGCTTCCATAGCAAGAATAACTGTTGCAGCACCTGTAACTGCATCACCACCTGCATATACACCTTCCTTAGTTGTTTTGCCATTTTCATCAGCAATGATACATTTCCACTTATTAATATCAAGACCTTCTGTTGTAGATGAAATAAGTGGGTTTGGACTAGTACCAAGTGCCATGATTACAGTATCAACATCGATAACATAATCAGAACCTTCAATTACAACAGGTCTTCTTCTTCCTGATGCATCTGGTTCACCAAGTTCCATCTTAACAACCTTCATACCAGTAACATCACCATTATCATCGCAAATAATCTCTGTTGGATTTGTAAGAAGGTCAAAGATAATACCTTCTTCTTTTGCATGATGTACTTCTTCAGCTCTTGCTGGAAGTTCTTCTTCTGATCTTCTATATACAACATGAACTTCTGCACCAAGTCTCTTAGCTGTTCTAGCAGCATCCATTGCAACGTTACCACCACCAACAACAGCAACCTTCTTACCAGGTACGATTGGTGTATCATATGAATCATCAAATGCCTTCATAAGGTTACTTCTTGTTAAATATTCATTAGCAGAGAATACTCCATTAGCATTCTCACCAGGAATATTCATAAACTTAGGAAGTCCAGCACCTGAACCGATAAATACAGCACTGAAACCTTCTTTATCCATAAGTTCATCTATTGTAACAGACTTACCGATAATAACGTTAGTTTCAATCTTAACACCAAGTCTCTTTACATTTTCAATTTCAGCTTTTACTACTTTCTCCTTAGGGAGACGGAATTCTGGAATACCATAAACAAGTACACCACCTGCTTCATGTAATGCTTCAAAAATAGTTACTTCATAACCAAGTTTTGCAAGGTCACCAGCACATGTAAGACCTGATGGACCTGAACCAATAACAGCAACCTTTTTACCGTTAGTTGACTCCGGAGCCTGTGGATAGATTTTATTCTCTCTAGCCCAGTCAGCTACAAATCTTTCAAGTTTACCAATTGAAACAGCTTCGCCTTTGATACCTCTTACACAAACGCCTTCACACTGTGTCTCCTGTGGACATACACGACCACAGATAGCTGGAAGAGCTGATGATAAACCAATAATTTCACTAGCCTTCTTAAAGTCACCATTCTTAACCTGTTCAACAAATGCTGGAATATTAATGTTTACAGGACATCCCTGTACACATCTAGCATTCTTACAATTAAGACATCTAGAAGCTTCTAACTTAGCTTCTTCTTCATTATATCCTAAACATACTTCCTCAAAGTTAGTAGCACGAACCTGTGGGTCCTGCTCTCTAACAGGAATCTTCTTAAACATATCCATTACTTATCACCTCCGCAGTGTCCACATCCACCATGATGTGTATCTCCTTCTTCTAAAGCAAGCATCTTTCTGCCTTCTTCAGTCTTATATATACGCTGTCTCTTCATAGCGCCATCAAAGTCAACTAAGAAACCGTCAAACTCTGGGCCATCAACACATGCGAATTTGATTTCATCTCCAACCTTAACACGGCAAGCACCACACATACCTGTACCATCAACCATAATAGGGTTTAAACTAACAATTGTAGGAATATCAAGTGACTTAGTAAGTAATACAACGAACTTCATCATAATCATAGGACCAATTGCAACACAAACATCATACTTGTTTCCAAGTTCTTCTACTAAGTACTTAATCGTATCAGTAACCATACCACTTCTACCATATGAACCATCATCAGTAGTAACATAAAGGTTACCTGCAACTGCTTCCATCTCTTTTTCTAAGATAAGGATTTCTTTTGATTTAGCACCAACAATAACATCACAGTCAATTCCATTTTTATGTAACCATTTAACCTGTGGATATACTGGAGCTGTACCAACACCACCAGCTACAAATAAAATCTTTTTATTTTCAGCCTTAAGTTTATCAGCACCTTCTAAAATAAGTTCAGAAGGTCTACCTAATGGGCCTACAACGTCCATCATGCTATCACCAGTTTTTAACGTTGCCATCTTCTTAGTAGATGCACCAACAACCTGGAATACTATTGTAACTGTACCATTCTCCCTGTCATAATCACAAATTGTAAGTGGAATTCTCTCTCCCTTTTCATCCATCTTTACAATTAAGAATTGTCCTGGAAGACATGATGAAGCAATTCTAGGTGCTTCAATATCCATCAAAACAATATTCTCATTAAGAGATTCTGCCTTTAAAATCTTATACATTTCATTTTCCTTTCAATCTAACGATTTATACATTTCTATAGACTTAACAGTCTCATAAAAACCTGTTATTCCCCTACAAAATAACAGGTTTTATAAACTTATTCTTTTGAGATGCTATAGTTGCCACTGCTACCTTTAGCACCATAAACTTTACCATTATTACCACTATCACATCCTACTGCATATAGACCTGAGAAAGTTGAATTTCCATCTGCATCCTTATGTTCAACTTCAATAATGTAATAATGAGTATATTTCTTTGATCCATCATCATTAGTCGATTCATTAGTCTGAATACCCTTTGATGTTACATATGTTATAGAGCCATCTTCTTTATATAACTCTTCACTATCAAGTTTTCCGTTGTTAGCTAAATATGAAACTAATATACTCTTAGCATTATCATATGAGCATGCGAACTGTGGCTTAAATAAATAAACTCTTGTTACAATTTCACTTGCAACGCCGCCCTCATTATAAGCGATAAATCTATAAATACTATTGCCTTCTGGAATAGTAATCTTATCACTCTTAACATACTTCTTAGACTTCTTACTTGGTTCTGTACCATCCTCAGTATAATAAACTGTAATTCCATCAGGTACTTCCACTGTTAACTCAGTCTCATCAGTATACTCACCTGAATCAGGTGTAATATTAGGCGGATCTGTAGTTCCTTTTTCAATTACATATTCTGCTTCAAGAACTTCACTAACACTACCATCTTTAGATACAGCAAATGCTTTAATCTTATAAGTTCCGTTTTTCTTAAACTTAAACTTATTTTCATAAACATCACTACTTGTAGTAGGATCCGTACCATCTAAAGTATAATAAATCTTTGAACCTTCAAGTGATGATAAGGCAACTGAAATTGACTTATTATAAATACCTGGTTCAATAGACGGAACTGGTTTAGCAGAGTCAAAGTTCTTTAACGCATTCTTAACCTTACTATTTTTAGCCGAATCTATAAGTGGCTGAATCTTATCAGAATTTCCAGTATTTTGATATAGCAATATCAACGCCTCATAATATGAGACATTACTATCATCAATACTAATAAGTTTCTTTAATATCTTAATCTGTTCAGATTCCTGTCCATCCATCTGCTGGTAGCATCTCCACATACCTTCATATGCTTTAATCTGTTCTTCCTGACCTGATGCATACCTAGATGCTTTATTATACATATTAATCGCAGCTTCATATTCCGAGTTATCTTCATACTTATAACCTTTGTCATAGAAATTATTAAACTCTTCTTTATCACTGGATTTTATAATCAATGTAGAAACACCATATACAATTCCCACAAGAGCAAGGACAACAAGTAAACCAATCAAGATTTTTACATACTTATTACTGAATGCACTTTTCTTACGTTTCTTGTTATCACTTCCACCATTAGTTTTTCTAGCATTTGTACTTGGCTTTCTGTTCTGTGGCTTTCTACCATCATTTCTAGAATTTCTAGGTTTTCTTGCAGATTCATAAATATCATCATCGTCATCATATGGCGTACTATAATTATCTTCAGAATCTGGCATTTCATAATCATCGTCGAAATTATTATTGTATCTATTATTAACAACATTATCAGTACGATAGTTCTCTCTGGTTCGAAATCTTCTAAATTCTCCTGATGAAAGCTCACCTAAATCCTCTGTATCACCAGAAGCTAAAGCCTGCTCATCATCATATGGAACATCTAACTCACCAATTGTTGCATCTAAATCATCATCATAATCATCGTATTCATCAAAATCATCTAAATACACTGGTTTATTATCAGCAATTGGAGAACCACATCTCAAACAAAATGTTTGACCTGGTCTATATTCCTCACCACATTTTTTACATCTCATGGTGTATTCTCCTTTATAATGTTCTTCCCGTATTGTAACAACTTTAAACACTTTCCTATTCGTATAAACAAAAAGCTGTGTGTAAAAATGCGCCTATTACCGCATATTCACACACAACTATACCATAAATCCATTATATTTTCAATCATATATTCTATAATCTACTAAATTGATAATTGCAAGTTTTTTTGCATATATTTTTAAAGTGGTTAAAAACTGTCATTCGTTTTGATTATTTTTACTATGATGCTAATTTTCTTAATTCTTTCTGGTATAATTCTTCTGCGGTTTTAAATCCAAACATTCTTCTAGGATAATTATTCATCCAATATTCAATTTTATTTACTTTATCACTCGTAATTTTATCAAAATCTTTTCCTTTAGGAATTATTCTCCTAATAAACCTATTGCCATTTTCATTAGAGCCTCTTTCCCATGATGAATACGGATGGCAGTAATATATTTCAACTCTATCCCCCTCATG
>NZ_FUXZ01000008.1 GCF_900167115.1 Eubacterium uniforme | reverse complement strand
ATGTCAACGCCAATTTCAAGACATCCGAGGCACATACGCAAGTATGTGAACAAATTAAATTTAAACTCAAGCCATGGGTGCAACGCTATGCACCTAGTAAATATGGTTAAGCTAATAAGAGCGTAGGGTGGATGCCTTGGCACTAAGAGCCGATGAAAGACGTGATAAGCTGCGATAAGCTGTGGTGAGGAGCAAATATCCATTGACCCGCAGATTTCTGAATGGGGAAACCTGGCTAGAAAGACTCTAGTCACTGCATACTGAATACATAGGTATGTAGAGGGAACCCGGTGAACTGAAACATCTAAGTAGCCGGAGGAAAAGAAAGAAACATCGATTTCCAAAGTAGCGGCGAGCGAAATGGAAGGAGCCTAAACCGAGTTGCGTGCAACTCGGGGTTATGGACCGCAATAAGTGACCTAGCGGATAGAAGAAAGGTTTTGGGAAAGCCTGCCATAGAGGGTGAAAGCCCCGTATTCGACATCTCAAAGGAGCGAGCGGTATCCGAAGTAGGACGAGACACGTGGAACCTTGTCTGAACTCGGGGGGACCACCCCCCAAGGCTAAATACTACTTAGTGACCGATAGCGCATAGTACTGTGAAGGAAAGGTGAAAAGAACCCCGGGAGGGGAGTGAAAGAGAACCTGAAACCCTATGTTTACAAGCTGTGGAACTGTTTTAAAGCAGAACCGCGTACTTTTTGTAGAACGGTCCGGCGAGTTACGTTTACTGGCGAGGTTAAGTACTTAAGGTACGGAGCCGAAGGGAAACCAAGTCTTAATAGGGCGCACTAGTCAGTGTACGTAGACCCGAAACCGGGTGATCTATCCATGTCCAGGCTGAAGTTGCCGTAAAAGGCAATGAAGGGCCGAACCCACATCCGTTGAAAAGGGTGGGGATGAGGTGTGGATAGGGGAGAAATTCCAATCGAACCCGGAGATAGCTGGTTCTCCTCGAAATAGCTTTAGGGCTAGCCTCGATTTAGTCTTACGGAGGTAGAGCACTGAATTTCTGCGGGGGCGTCAAAGCTTACCAAGGAATATCAAACTCCGAATGCCGTCAAGATGATGATCGGGAGTCAGACTGCACGAGATAAGTTGGGTAGTCAAAAGGGAAACAGCCCAGACCTCCAGCTAAGGTCCCAAAGTGAGTGTTAAGTGGAAAAGGATGTGGGATTTCGAAGACAACTAGGATGTTGGCTCAGAAGCAGCCATTCATTCAAAGAGTGCGTAATAGCTCACTAGTCGAGAGGTCCTGCGCCGAAAATGTCCGGGGCTAAAACACTACACCGAAGCTGAGGAATGATTTTATCATTGGTAGAGGAGCATTCTTAACTGAGACGAAGCTGTACCGTAAGGAGCAGTGGATTGTTAAGAAGAGAGAATGCCGGAATGAGTAGCGAGAGTGAGGTGAGAATCCTCACGGCCGAATATCTAAGGTTTCCAGAGTAAAGCTGATCTGCTCTGGGTTAGTCGGGGCCTAAGGCGAGGTCGAAAGACGTAGTCGATGGATAACAGGTTCAAATTCCTGTACTACAATATATCAGAACTGTGGGGACACAGACAGAGAGCCTAAGCCAGGAATGGAAATACTGGTTCAAGCGAGGTAGGAGTCTGGTAGGCAAATCCGCCAGGCAATCTGAAGACGTGATGAGGAGCGAAATTAAGTAGCGAAGTAGGTGAGCTGGCTGTCAAGAAAAGCCGCTATTGTGTATATTGTACCCGTACCGTAAACCGACACAGGTGGATGAGGAGAGAATCCTAAGGCCGACGGAAGAAGTATTGTTAAGGAACTCGGCAAAATGACCCCGTAACTTCGGGAGAAGGGGTGCCTACGCAAGTAGGCCGCAGTGAATTGGCCCAAGCAACTGTTTACCAAAAACATAGGTCTATGCAAAACCGTAAGGTGAAGTATATGGGCTGACGCCTGCCCGGTGCTGGAAGGTTAAGGGGAGAGGTTAGCGCAAGCGAAGCTTTGAACTTAAGCCCCAGTAAACGGCGGCCGTAACTATAACGGTCCTAAGGTAGCGAAATTCCTTGTCGGGTAAGTTCCGACCCGCACGAAAGGCGTAATGATTTGGGCACTGTCTCGACAATACATCCGGTGAAATTGAAGTACCAGTGAAGATGCTGGTTACCCGCGCCAGGACGGAAAGACCCCATGGAGCTTTACTCTAGCTTGATACTGGGATTCGATATTGCATGTACAGGATAGGTGGGAGGCTTTGAAGCGAGAACGCCAGTTTTCGTGGAGCCACTGTTGGGATACCACCCTTGTAGTATTGGGTTTCTAACATGTAGCCGTTATCCGGCTAGTGGACAATGTCAGGTGGGGAGTTTGACTGGGGCGGTCGCCTCCGAAAGGGTATCGGAGGCGCTCAAAGGTTCCCTCAGAATGGTCGGAAACCATTCGCAGAGTGCAAAGGCATAAGGGAGCTTGACTGTGACACCGACGGGTGGAACAGGTACGAAAGTAGGACTTAGTGATCCGGTGGTATAAAGTGGGATTGCCATCGCTCAACGGATAAAAGCTACCCTGGGGATAACAGGCTTATCACTCCCAAGAGTTCACATCGACGGAGTGGTTTGGCACCTCGATGTCGGCTCATCGCATCCTGGGGCTGTAGCAGGTCCCAAGGGTTGGGCTGTTCGCCCATTAAAGCGGTACGCGAGCTGGGTTCAGAACGTCGTGAGACAGTTCGGTCCCTATCCGGCGTGGGCGTAGGATATTTGAGAGGAGCTGTCCTTAGTACGAGAGGACCGGGATGGACGAACCTCTGGTGCATCTGTTGCATTACCAAGTGCATGGCAGAGTAGCCAAGTTTGGAAGGGATAAACGCTGAAGGCATCTAAGCGTGAAGCCCCCCTCAAGATGAGATATCCCATACGTAAGTAGTAAGACCCCTTAAAGACTATGAGGTTGATAGGGCAGAGGTTGAAGTGTAGTAATACATGTAGCTGACTGTTACTAATAGGTCGAGGGCTTAACCATACGGTTAGAGGTTTTAATGGAAAGTTATTCCAGGATAATTTGAACTTGATGATTTTAATATGTAGTTTTGAGTGTACAACATTCTAATGGCCCGATGGCTCAGTTGGTTAGAGCGCCGCCCTGTCACGGCGGAGGTCGTGGGTTCGAGTCCCATTCGGGTCGCTTAAGTAACCGGAGCGAGTGTTTTCGGGATTTTTCTGTATAAAGATATTGATAATGAACATATGGGATCTTAGCTCAGCTGGGAGAGCACCTGCCTTACAAGCAGGGGGTCACAGGTTCGAGCCCTGTAGGTCCCACTTAGAAGTTCTACTATGTAGACTACTTATACGTCGCGGGGTAGAGCAGTCTGGAAGCTCGTCGGGCTCATAACCCGGAGGTCGCAGGTTCAAATCCTGTCCCCGCAATTAATGAAATGGGAAGAGTCCTATTTTAAAAGCGGTTGCACTCGCATAATAAATTCGCTTCGCGAATGGCTCGTGCGATCACAAGGTTCCACCACCTACGGTGGTTCCCCTTATGATAATTGCCGATGTGGCTCAATTGGCAGAGCAGCTGATTTGTAATCAGCAGGTTAACGGTTCGAGTCCGTTCATCGGCTTTTGAAAATTTAATATATGGGTGGATTCCCGAGTGGCCAAAGGGGACAGACTGTAAATCTGCTGCACATTGCTTCGGTGGTTCGAATCCACCTCCACCCATTTAAATTTTAAGATAGTTAATTAATCGTAATTTCCATTCGGAATCAAAGATTCCTCATGGATTAGATTTGCAAATGCAAATCTAATATGTCTAAAATAAATATTTCCTTATGAAAGTAAACTTTCAACGTAATTATTTATTTTATCCATTAATTTACGTTTACAAATTTTTATGCCCAGATAGCTCAGTTGGTAGAGCAGAGGACTGAAAATCCTCGTGTCACTGGTTCGATTCCGGTTCTGGGCACTTTAAGTTCATATCGTTGATATGGACTTTTTTTGTATGGTAACGAATCAGGTATATCAAGTTTGTATAGTAATGCGATATTTATATTATGTTTGTTTAAACGTAAAAAAATTTAAGGAGTATATCATGAAAGAGATATGTTTAAGATTTTCTAAGGTTGCAATAATAATTTTATTCTTGTTTTTATTATGTATGAGACAAGATACATTAGCAGATAGTTATTCGGGGGGAGCTCAAAAAGTAGATTATACTTTTAATGATGAGTTTAAATTCACACGAAAATTTGAAGAATCAGAATGTATAAGAATTAAGCTTAAAGTAAAGAAAACGGGTGTATACAATATTAATCTACCAAATGATTTTTATTTTGACTTTTATAATGATTCTGAATATTCATATTCAGCTCAAGTACAAGAAGAACATCGTTTCTTTATGTTTGAAAACAAAGAGTATTATATTAGTATTGGTAATTATAGGAGTGGGATATCAAAGACTGTTGAACTTAAAATGGAATATTTAGGAGACAATTATGGAAGACCAAAATATAGTTGTTCGGTTTATGAATATTCAAAAAGTCGATATGGTGGATATTATGGAACAGGGGTTTCAGAACGTACATATAATAAATTAGGTATATTTTGGAAAGAGGATACACTTGAGTTAAACAATGTTAGCATCAAGGATATGGGAATAGATATAGGAGTATCTTGGAATGTAACTTACTATATGCCATCTGAAGTTTTACCTAATAATGCAAATGTTAAAGTAAAAGTTATTGGAGAAAACAATTTTTCAGGAGAAGCCTACGGTAGTTGTATTAGAGCTAGTGTTGGTACAAGTGATAATATCGATTTTACTTATGTAGGTGATGGCACTATAAATTTTGATTTTATAAGTGATGATTCTAAATGTGATGCCACTGAAGCTAGGAATTTAACAATTGATGGTCCAAGGATGAATTTTGAGAAGAATATTTGTATTAGTGCTAAAAAATTTATATTAAAAAATGGTGAGATAAATTATAACTTTGATAATATGCATTGCCCTTTTATAAAATCTAATCAAATCCAATTTATTGGCGGTAAGGTTAATATAGATGGTAAATATAAAAGTGAAAACAAATTTTCTAATGATGATATATTTTATTCAGATGATTGTATTATAGATGGTACTAATTTTGATATTAAGTATGTAGTGTTAGATGATGTTACAAAAAAATCATATGTACTAAAAATTTTTTCTTGCGAAAATAATTTTGAAATGAGATCAGGTTCATTTAATGTGACGGATTCTGTATATAGATACTCGGTAAGTGATAAATTGAAGTATGGTTTAATTCTTGTAGATGCAGCAAATGCTTATATTATAGGCGGAGATTTATATTATGAATATGCAAAAGTTTCACAAGCAACTCGTAATGAATCATATGCAGCATATCCGATTGTAAAGATTTCTGATGAAATAGTAGCAAGAAATGCTTCTATCTGTATTATAGGATCAAGTGAGATTATAGATGCATATGCTAAGATAGATGGAAACTACAGTGACGATTCCGAATTTTATTATTATTATAATAGATATTTAAAAAGAGGAAAAATTTATGTTGATTTATTAAACTTAAATGGTGGAAGGAAAATAGACATCAATAAATTGGGAATAACTCTTTTAGAAGACAAATTAACTTATGATGGTACTGAAAAGAAACCAAAGCTAGATTTAAAAGCCTTAAGAATAGGCAAGGATGTGGATGTTGTTTATAGTAATAATATTAATGTAGGTACAGGTACAGTTACCGTTACAGGTAAGGGAAAAATAATAGGTGAATTGGTATTTACATTTGAAATTGTTGATTCTATGCCTAATGAAGATGTAAAAAAAGATTCAGAAACAAAGACAGATACAGAAGTAAATAATCTACAGATAAAGAAGGGTAATTATATTTATAAAATAATTACACAGGGTGTTGCTGGTAAGAAAAAAGGAACTGTAGAAGTTATTGGCTTAAATAAAAAGAATGTTAAAAAGATTAAAATTGCTAAACAAATAAAGTATGATGGCATAACATATAAGGTAGTTTCAATAGGTAAAAAGGCCTTTAAGGGTAATAAAAAGGTTAAAAGTGTAATTATAGGAGCATATGTTAAGAAAATAAAATCGAAAGCATTTGCTAATTGTAAGAAACTAAAGAAAGTAATTATTAAGTCAAAGAAAATTACTAAGATAGGTAAAAAGGCATTTAGAAGAAAAGCTGGTAAGAAGATTACATTTACTGTACCAAAGAAGGTTAAGAAGAAGTATAAGAAGCTTATTAAAAATGCGAAAACAAATAAATATGTAATAAAATAAAGCAAAAAGGATTTCAACATTTGTTGAGATCCTTTTGTCATTTAAAGGTTAGAAAATGGCCAAAAGTTGCAATATAGCTTGATAATTGGTACAATATAGGGGCGTGGGTTTATTTATAAAAAAGGACAATAAGATACTTGAAATAAAGCAGAAAAGATTTAGGAGAGAAAAGATGAAAGTATGTTTGAAATGTGTTTTAAAATGCACATTGTTACTTGTTGTTCTAGTAATACTAGTAGTAATTGGCTATGTATTATATGTATGTGTTGATTATAATCGTATAGAGGATAATGTTAAGTTAAGTGTAAATAAAGCATCATCAGAAGAAGCTGAGAAGAAAATCCAAACTGATGAAGGAAAAGTTCCAGTAGGTCAGGAACTTGGAATAACTTCATATAATATTGGGTTTGGTGCATATTCACATGATTTTAGTTTCTTTATGGATGGCGGTAAGTATTCAAGAGCCATTGATAAACAGCATGTTTTAGATAATACTGAAGGTGCAATTAACACTATACTTTATCAAAATGCAGACTTTGCATTTTTCCAGGAAGTTGATACTGATTCAACGAGAAGTTATCATGTAAATCAGTTAGAGATGATACAGGACGCATTTGCTAATTTTGAAAGTGTACACGCTATAAACTATCATTCAGCGTATTTGTTTTATCCAATAACTGAACCTCATGGAAAGTCAAATGCAGGTATTTCAACTTTTTCTAAATATAGAATTGATAGTTCATTAAGAAGAAGTTTTCCTGTTCCTACAGGATTTCCTGATAAGTATTTTGATCTTGATAGATGTTATAGTATATCAAGAATTCCAACTAATGTAGATGGTAAGGAATTGGTTTTATTTAATGTTCATATGTCAGCTTATACTGATGATGACAGCATTAGGACTAATCAGGTTAAGATGCTTGTAGATGATATGAAGAAAGAATATGAAGCTGGAAATTACGTTGTATGTGGTGGTGATTTTAATCATGACATGATTGGTAATTCAGATGAAGTATTTGGTAATAAGCCAGGTGATTATAGTTGGACAACACCATTTCCTGAAGATTTGATTCCGGAAGGATTTACAATTGGACTTAAGACTTTAAATGATGAGCAGATGAAAGAAATCGTTGCTACATGTAGAAATACGGATAAGACATATAAACGTGGTGAGAATGAAGTTTGGATAGTGGATACATTTATTGTTTCAGATAATGTTGAAATTATAAATTATGAAAACATTGATGCAGACTTTAAATATTCTGATCATAATCCAGTTAAAATGAAGTTTAAATTATTAAGTGAATAAAAAGAAAGGTGATATGAGGATGGGAGATTTATTTGATAAATTAGAAGAAAATTTCAAATCAGAAATTTACCCATTTCATATGCCTGGACATAAAAGAAGACTCGCAGCAAATACTTACGAGAATTTGTACGGTATTGATATTACAGAAATAGAAGGCTTTGACGACTTGCATCATCCAGAAGGAATATTAAAAGAATATATGGATGAAGCTACCAGATATTATGGAACTAAGCAAACCTTTTACCTTGTAAATGGAAGTAGTTGTGGAAATCTTGCAGCTATATGCGGATTAACTGACATTGGCGATAAGATTTTAGTGGCTAGAAATTGTCATAAGTCAGTTTATAATGCGATAAAGTTAAGAAAAATAGAAGCCAGTTATTTAACACCTGATGAAAATGGTGAGATAAAGGCTGAAGAAGTTTGGAACATATTTGATTTAAAAAAGAGTGATGAAACAGATAATAATTTAAAAGAAATTGAATATAATAATTCAATAGATAAAAATTATAAAGTATGTGTAATCACATCGCCAACATATGAAGGTGTTGTTTCAGATGTTAAAAAAATTGCGGAAATATGCCATAAAAATGGAGTGTTATTAGTTGTGGATGAAGCTCATGGAGCACACTTTTTAGCGGATGGATTTCCAAAATCAGCATTAAAATGTGGTGCAGATGTAGTGATTCAAAGTGTTCATAAAACATTGCCTTCACTTACTCAGACTGCGTTACTTCATGTTAATTCAGATAGAGTTGATATTGAGAAAATAAAAGAATATTTAGGAATATTCCAAAGTAGTAGTCCATCATATATTCTTATGGCAAGTATAGAAAATTGCATATCATATATGGAAAAACATGGCAGGGAAGAATTAAAAGATTTTTCTGATAGAATAGATACTTTTTATCAAAATGCTACTAAGTATTATAAGGCTATTAAGTTTAATCGATATAAGGATGCATTTGCTCATGATAAATCAAAAATAATAGTTTGCTTAAATGATAAATATAAGGAAAAATTTAAAGAAACTTTTAATGATGGATTTGGAATACTTCTTAGTAATGTATTAAGATATAATCATAAAATAGAAGTAGAAATGGCCACAACGGATTATGTGGTTTTGATGACTTCAATCGCAGATAAGACAAAGGCTTTTGAAAGATTATTTTATGCACTTGATGATATAGATAGATGTATTCAAAAAGATATTAAGAAGTTAAAGAAATTTGATGAGATAAACAAAAAGGCAAGTACTATAGACTTAGAGTATTTACGAGAAAATATTGGTAAAAGATCTGAAGTCTTTATTTATGCATATCCACCAGGATCGCCTAAAGTGGCAGTTGGTGATTTAATAACCAAAGATTTAATCTTTGATATAGAAGAAGATATGGCCGAAGGACTTAGATTTTATCAAGTATAGTTATTGATTGTTATGAGATAAATATATAATGATTATTGACATAGTAGTTAATTGATACTATCTATATTAGTTTTAGTTGGGAGAAGCATATGACTAAGATTTATGTTTTGATTGGAAAAAGTGGAAGCGGTAAGGATTCATTTTTTGAAGAGTTAATAGCTGATAAAGATTTGAATTTAAAATCAATTGTAGGATATACTACTAGACCAAAAAGAGTTCATGAAAGTGAAGGTGTGGAATATCATTTTACGGATGAAGCAGGACTTAATAAACTTAGAAATGAAGACATGATTATTGAGGAACGTTGTTATCACACTGTTCATGGTGATTGGTATTACTTTACTGCTAAAGATGAAAAGATTTTGGAAAACATAGAACAAAACATTAATTACATATATATTGGAACTGTTGAATCATTTGTAAAGATGAAGGAATACTATGGTAGTGATATAGTAATCCCACTTTACATAGAGGTTGAAGATGGTGAAAGATTAGCAAGAGCCTTAAAAAGAGAAAGAAAGCAGGATGCACCTAAGTACGCAGAAATGTGTAGAAGATTTTTAGCTGACTGCGAAGATTTCTCTGAGGAAAATTTAGAGAAGGCAGGCATTTCAAAAAAATATGAAAATATGGATTTCGATAAGTGTCTTGCTGAAATCAAAGAAGATATAATGAAAAATATTGGTTGATAGATTTAGATAGTATCATAAAGATACTAAGTATATGAGGATATAAATGTCGGTTTATGAGAAGATTCTAGGACAGGACAAATTAATAGAGCATTTTAGGAAGTCTGTTAGTTTAGGAAAGATTTCTAATGCATATATCATTAGCGGAGAAAAGTATTCAGGTAAAAAGATGTTAGCAAATGCGTATGCTGCATCAATAGAATGTGAAAACCCAATTAATGGTGAAGCGTGCATGGAGTGCCATTCATGTAAGATGTCTTTAAGTGGAAACAATCCTGATATTAGATGGATTGTTAGGGAAAGTAAGGATAATAAGGATGGTACAAAGAAGAAAGCTAAAGAGATTCCAGTTGATGCAATAAGAGATCAGATTAATAATGATATAGTAGTAAAACCATATCATTGTAAAAAGAAAGTTTACATTATTGATGAAGCTGAAACTCTTAATGTTGCTGCACAGAATGCGCTTTTAAAAACAATGGAAGAACCACCTGAATATGGTGTTGTTATTCTTCTCACTAGTAATGAAAATGCTCTCTTACAAACCATATTATCAAGAAGTATAAGACTTGAGGTTGCATCAATAGATGATGAAACTATTAAGAATTATCTTATGAAGAATAATATGATTCCTGATTATGCAGCGGATGTATTGGTTTCATTTGCTAGGGGAAATTTAGGTAGGGCAATTGAACTTTCCCAGTCGCCTACATTTAATGAAATGAAGGATCATCTTGTTAAGACTATGAGTTTTCTTCATGAAAAAGATATGGCTGAGATTGGAAATATAACTAAGCAGACTTCGGAATTTAAGGATGATATAAATTATTATTTTGAATTACTAACCATGTGGTTTAGAGATATTTTGGTAGCCAAAAGTGGTGGTGATGAAAGTAAGATTATATTTAGGGATGAAGTTGAAAATATAAGAGAACTTTCTAGAGGATACTCTTATAGAAGCATTGAAATGATATTAAAAACTATTGAAGATACTAAAACACAAATAGCACTTAATGTTAGTTTTGACACAGCATTTAAAATATTATATATGACAATTAGGGATGGATATATAAGATAAAAACATTCAAAATCACATGGGAATATATAATATTTAATATAAATTATAAATATTAAAATATTTATAAATAATAAAGAATTGAGGTATATAGATGAAAGAAGTAATTGGAGTAAGATTTAGACAGGCAGGTAAAATATATTATTTTGGACCAAAGGATATAGACGTAAAGGTTGGAGATCATGTTATTGTTGAAACAGCAAGGGGCGTTGAATATGGTTCTGTTGTTCTAGGAAAACGTGAAGTTAATGAAGAAGAACTTGTTGCAGCAGTTAAAGATATCATCAGAGTGGCAACACCTGAAGATGATGAGAAAGTGCTTGAAAATAAAGAAAAAGAAAAGAAGGCAAAGGGTATTTGTCTTGAGAAGATTGCTAAACATGGACTTGAGATGAAACTTATTGGAGTTGAGTATACATTTGATAATAACAAAGTATTATTCTACTTTACAGCTGATGGAAGAATTGACTTTAGAGAGTTAGTTAAGGATCTTGCTTCAGTATTTAGAACAAGAATTGAACTTAGACAGATTGGCGTTAGAGATGAAACAAAGACACTTGGTGGTATTGGTATATGTGGAAGACCATTATGCTGTAAGACATTCCTTTCTGATTTCGCCCCAGTTTCTATTAAGATGGCAAAAGATCAAAACTTATCGCTTAATCCAACTAAAATTTCTGGTATATGTGGAAGACTTATGTGTTGTCTTAAGAATGAACAGGAAACATATGAATACTTAAATTCAAAACTTCCAGATGTTGGTGATTACGTTAATACCTCTGATGGATTAAGAGGACAGGTTCAGAGTGTAAATGTTCTTCGTCAGAGTGTAAAGATTATCGTTGAGATAAATGATGAAAGAGAAATCAGAGAGTATAAGGTTGATGAACTTAAGTTTAAGCATAAACAGAGAAAAGAAAAAGTTGATCTTAGTGATGTTGAACTTAAGGCTCTTGAAGAATTAGAACGTAAGGATAAAACAAAGCAGAAACTTGAAGATTAATGTTAGTAGTGATTTGATACTAAGCTGTATTGAATGATGGATTTGTGACTTATAGGTGTTTGTATATTATTTGATACAGTAGAATAAAATAAGTGATGATTTAAAATACATATAATTATTAAGTTAATTATATGTATTTTAAACTATATAGGGAAAATATGGATGATAAAAGAATAGATATATTAAAATTGAATGTTAAAATTTTAGAAAATGAACGAATTGATGATCTTGAAAGAAATGGATATAAAATAATACAGAATCCAAAAGAATTTTGTTTTGGAATGGATGCTGTTTTGCTTAGTGGATATGCTAGTGTGAATGAAGGCGAAAAATCAATTGATTTAGGATGTGGGAATGGTATTATTCCAATTCTTTTAGAAGCGAAAAATGAAGGTGAAAAGTATTTTGGATTAGAAATACAGGAAGCCAGTTTTGATAGAGCTAAAAGATCGGTTATGCTTAATGGATTAGAAGATAAAATACAAATTGATAAGGGTGACATTAAGGAAGCCTCTAAGATATATGGGAAGGCAAAGTTTGACGTAGTTACATCTAATCCACCATATATGAATGAAAACCATGGTATAAAAAATCCAGATGAACCTAAGGCGATTGCAAGACATGAATTACTTTTAACTCTTGAGGATTTAATTAGAGAAAGTGCAGCACTCTTAGTTCCAAGTGGAAGATTTTATATGGTTCATAGACCGCATAGATTATTAGATATTATAATGCTTATGAAGCAATATAGAATTGAACCAAAAAGAATTAGATTTGTTTATCCGTATGTTGATAAAGAAGCTAATATGGTTCTAATAGAGGGGATACGTGGAGGTAAACCATTTCTTAAGGTTGAAGAACCTTTAATTGTTTATAATAAAGATGGTTCATATACGGACGAGATATATGAAATATATGGTAAGGAAAAATAATAGGAGTAATAAATAATTAAGGAGCATAAATATATGTACAGTATTGGAAAAGTGGTTAATTATATAATAAGAGCAATTATTTGTGTAACAGCATTTATATTTGCAAATACAGTATATGTAAAAGCTGATATAATTGAAAAAGCTGAGATCCAATTATCGATGGATTGCCCTATAGAGATTACAAATAAAGAGGGAGAAACTTTGATAATTGGTGATAAGCGTGAATTATCAGGGACGATGAATATATTAATACAGGAATATACAGCTACAATGCCAGCAGATGTAGTTTTAACTGTGAGAAAAAGTGACATATATTATATTAAGAAAGCTACAAAGGGATATAGTTACGTAGCAATTTGTTATGCAAATTCGGATCGAAGTGTTTTAGTAACATTAAATGATGAAGCCAGTGTGGTAATAGATATGATAAAGAAAAGGGTTGAAATAAGTGGAATTTCTCAGAAATTTTCATGTGAGATATGCATGAATGCAAATGATATATGGTATACGTTAGATGGATTTTTATCTGAAAAAACTGTCTTGGAAGATAAGGATGATAGCCTTTTAACGAGTGGAATTTGTGGGAAAACAGATGTTTCTATTTGTGATATGGAAAAGGAAATATATATGGAAAATAAGGATTACTATTTTTTAGATGGAGATAATTCTTTGTATATTAAAAATGGAACACCATATGTAGAAAACGCAATCAAATTAAATAATAAATCTTCAAAGAAATTAGAAGGTTTATATGTAAGACCAATTAATAATGATAAAGAAATGTTGCTTACATGGATGAAGGTAAAAAAAGCAAATAGTTATATAGTGTATAAATATGATAATGAAAAAAATAAATATAAGAAAGTTGTTACTTTAAATGGTAATGATAATAATTGTTTTTCAGAATCTATAGTTAATAATGAAATATATAGATATAAAGTAGTTGCAAAGAAAAAGAAGAATGGTAAAGGGAAAAAAGTATGTAATGTTAGTTATGAAGTGTGGGCAGTTCCAGACAAAAAATGTGAAATCTAACGCCATAGCAGTCACATTAGATAATTATAAAAAAATAGTATTAAAAAAAGATAATGCAAAAAAGTTTAAACTAAAGAGTAAAGGTGCAAAAGTCATATATAGTAGTAAAGTGATACTAAGTAAAAAAATAAGATGGTATTGTTCGAATAAAAGAGTGTTAAAGATAAATAATAAAAAGGGAAAAATGAAAGCCTTAAAAAAGGGAAAATGCTATATTTGGGCAAAAGCACATAACGGAATAAATAGTAAAAAAATAAAGGTAATCATTAAATAAATTTGGAGGATATGTATGAGCGGCATTTTGTATTTGTGTGCAACTCCTATTGGTAATTTGGAAGATATAACATATAGAGTTGTTAGGATATTAAATGAGGTTGATTTAATAGCGGCAGAGGATACAAGACATAGTATAAAGTTGTTAAATCATTTTGATATTAAGACACCTATGACAAGTTATCACGAATTTAATAAAGTAGATAAGGCGAAGTACCTTGTGGGAGAATTATTAGCTGGGAAAAACATTGCTGTTGTTACGGATGCTGGAACACCAGGTATTTCAGATCCGGGTGAGGAATTGGTAAAGCAGTGTATTGAAGCAGGAATAAAGGTGGTTCCTTGCCCTGGTGCAGCAGCTTGTATTAATGCACTTATTATGTCGGGAAAACCAACAAGAAGATTTTGTTTTGAAGCATTTTTGCCAAGTGATAAAAAAGAAAGAGCTTTAGTTCTTGAAGATTTAAAAGATGAAACAAGAACAATTATTATATATGAAGCTCCACATAGATTATTAAAAACGGTTTCATTATTACTTGAAACACTTGGTGATAGAAAAGTTAGTATTTGTAGAGAACTAACTAAAACTCATGAAGAGATGATTCCAACTACACTTAGTGGCATTTTGAAACTTTATGATGAAGAGGATAAAACACCTAAGGGTGAATATGTTTTAGTAATAGAAGGAAAGTCTTATCAGGAAAAGAAGGAAGAAGAAATTTCGAAATGGGAAGAAATGTCTATTCTTGAGCATATGGATTATTATTTAAATCAAGGTATTCAGAAGAAAGAAGCCATGAAAATGGTGGCTAAGGATAGAGGAATTTCAAAAAAAGAAGTGTATAAGGAGTGCATACAAGAAGATTAGTGATAATACTATAGTGATAACTTAAGCTTATATAGGATAGATATCAGGGTTTAATATATTACTATTAGTTGAAATTATTATATTTAGGTGGTAAACTAGATAGATGTTGTATATACGTAGCATTTGCTGAAAAAGGCTATATACAAGAGGAAGATTTTAATTTATAAAATATAAAAATATTACAAAGGAGGAAGTTATGAGCAAAACACCGTATTACATTACAACTGCCATTGCTTATACATCAGGAAAGCCACATATCGGTAATACATATGAAGCAGTTCTTGCTGATAGTATTGCTAGATTTAAGAGAGCTGAAGGATATGATGTTAGATTCCAGACTGGAACAGATGAGCATGGTCAGAAAATCGAAACAAAAGCTAATGAAGCCGGCATTACTCCAAAAGAATTTGTTGATAATGTGGCTGGTCAGATTAAGGAGATATGGGATATGATGGGCACATCATATGACAGATTTATTAGAACTACTGACGAAGACCACGAAAGACAAGTACAGAAGATTTTTAAGAAGCTTTATGAAAAAGGCGATATATATAAAGGACACTATGAGGGTATGTATTGTACACCTTGTGAATCATTCTTTACACAGTCACAGCTTGTAGATGGCAAGTGCCCTGACTGCGGAAGAGAGGTTCAGCCTGCACAGGAAGAAGCATATTTCTTCAAACTTAGTAAGTATGCAGACAGACTTATAGAGCATATTAATACACATCCTGAGTTTATTCAGCCTGTATCAAGAAAGAACGAAATGATGAACAACTTCATCTTACCAGGTCTTCAGGATTTATGTGTATCAAGAAGTTCATTTAAATGGGGTATCCCAGTTGATTTTGACGACAAGCATGTAATCTATGTTTGGATTGATGCCCTTTCAAACTATATCACTGGTCTTGGATTTGACTTAGATGGAAATAGTGATGACATGTTTGAAAAGTATTGGCCAGCAGACTTACACCTTATCGGAAAGGATATTATTCGTTTCCATACTATTTATTGGCCATGTATTCTTATGGCATTAGACATTCCACTTCCAAAGCAGGTATTTGGTCATCCATGGTTATTACAGGGTGATGGAAAGATGAGTAAATCAAAGGGTAATGTGATTTATGCTGATGATTTAGTAGATATGTTTGGAAGAGATGCAGTTAGATACTTTGTTCTTCATGAGATGCCATTTGAAAATGATGGTACAATTACATGGGAATTAATGGTTGAACGTATCAATTCTGATTTAGCAAATACATTAGGAAACCTTGTAAATAGAACAATTTCAATGACTAATAAATATTTAGATGGAGTTGTAACTAACACAGAGGTTCATGATAGCGAAGGATTTGATGAAGACTTAAAGGCAGTAGCACTTAAAACATCTATTACTGCCAAGGATAAGATGGCAGAATTAAGAGTTGCTGATGCTATTACAGCAGTATTTGATTTATTCAAGAGATGTAATAAGTACATTGATGAAACAACTCCTTGGATTTTAGGTAAGGAAGAAGCTTCAAAGCCAAGACTTCAGACAGTACTTTATAATCTTGTTAATTCAATTACAATTGGTGCATCACTTCTTGAACCATTTATGCCAGATACAGCAGCAAGTATATATAAACAGCTTAATACAGAAGCAGTACCATTTGATAAGATGGATGTATATGAACAGTATAAGAGTGGAAATAAAGTAACTGATAAGCCAGAGATTTTATTCGCTAGACTTGATGCTGAAGAAGTTATGGCAAAGGTAAATGAACTTTATGGAGCAAATGATGACGTTAAGTATCCAGAAGTTGAGAAGAAAGAAGAAATTTCAATTGATGATTTTGCCAAAGTTCAGATTCAGGTTGGTGAAGTTTTAGAGTGTGAGAAACTTAAGAAATCAAAGAAATTATTAGTTTCACAGATTCGTGTTGGTAATGAGGTACGCCAGATTGTATCTGGTATTGCAAATTATTATTCACCAGAGGATATGGTTGGAAAGAAGGTTGCAGTTATTACAAACCTTAAGCCAGCTAAGTTATGCGGTGTAGAATCACAGGGTATGATTCTTGCAGCAGGTGATGATGAAGGTAATTTATCAGTACTTACAGTTGATAAGGATATTATTAGCGGATCAGAGATTAGTTAATATGTTTATTAGGGCGATTTTAAATCGCCCTTTTTTATTTACTTGAAATGCATATGAATAAAGGGTAAAATAACAACTGATAAGTTGTGTAAAGGAGAGTAAGGATGGCGGATTTAGGAACACCTAAAAAAACACTTGAAATTATAAATAAATATGATTTTGCCTTTCAGAAGAAATTTGGTCAAAACTTTCTTATAGATGCAAATATATTAGACTGTATAATTGATGGAGCTAATATTACAAAAGATGATATGGTTCTTGAAATTGGTCCTGGAATAGGTACGATGACACAGTTTTTATGTGAAAGAGCAAGAGAAGTTGTAACTGTTGAAATAGATAAGAATTTAATCTCTATTTTAAATGATACATTAAGTTCTTATGATAATGTTACAATCATAAATGAAGATATTCTTAAAGTTGATATTAAGAAAATAGCTGAAGAGAAAAATGATGGAAAGCCTATAAAGGTTGTTGCTAATCTACCTTACTATATTACAACTCCTATTATTATGGGGCTTTTTGAATCACACGTCCCACTTGAAAGTATCACAATTATGGTTCAAAAAGAAGTTGCAGATCGTATGCAAACAGGACCTGGAAGTAAGGAATATG
This sequence comes from Eubacterium uniforme, assembly GCF_900167115.1. Taxonomy (GTDB): domain Bacteria; phylum Bacillota; class Clostridia; order Lachnospirales; family Lachnospiraceae; genus Eubacterium_S; species Eubacterium_S uniforme. The sequence continues at coordinate 153,423 of NZ_FUXZ01000008.1, read as the reverse complement.
GTGCATTATCACTAGCAGTTCAGTATTATTCAAAAGCTGAAGTATTAGTAGAAGTATCGCCTAATTGTTTTATTCCAAGACCAAAGGTGGGTTCTTCTGTAATTAAACTTACTCTTCATAAGGATGAAAGAGTTAATGTTAATGATGAGAAGTTAATGTTTAGGTTAATTCGTGCATCATTTAATCAGAGACGAAAGACATTATCTAATGGTATAAAGAATAGTCCTGAATTAAGTTATTCAAGAGAAGATGTTGTGGAAGCGCTTAAGGAAATGGGACTTGATGAAAATATTAGAGGTGAAAAATTAAGTCTTGAAGAATTTGCTAAGTTAAGTGATATATTAGGTAGTAGATAATATATAGATATGTTTTTATGTAATAATTGATTTCATTATGTTTTTATAAGGAATAGTAATTAACGGAGTTTTATATGATTTTTGATACACATGCACATTATGATGATAAGGCATTTGCTGAGGATAGGAGCAAATTGCTACTAAGTATGAAAGAAAATAATGTTGATAAAATAGTTGATGTTGGGGCAGATATGGTTTCTACAAAGGAGGCTGTTGAACTTGCATATAACTATGATTTTATATATGCAGCAGTTGGTGTTCATCCAAGTGAAGTGGAAGAGATGTCAGAACACGATATAGAAACACTTAGAAAGTATATAATAGATGACAGTGCAAGAGAGGATAAAAAAATTGTTGCAATTGGTGAAATTGGGCTTGATTATCACTGGGAGGAACCATCGCGTACTTTGCAAAAAGAATGGTTTGCAAAACAGTTAGAACTTGCGCAGGAACTTGAGATGCCAATTATAATTCACAGTAGAGATGCAGCTGAAGATACATATGAGATTTTAAAGGTGTATGCTGAACATGGACTTAAGGGTGTTATGCATTGTTATTCATATTCTGTAGAGATGGCTAAGAAATATGTGGATATGGGATTATATATAGGAATTGGTGGTGTACTTACTTTTAAGAATGCGAAGAAGTTAAAGGAAGTAGCAGCAGAAATTCCACTTGAAAAAATTGTCCTTGAAACAGATTGTCCATACATGGCACCGGAGCCACATAGAGGAAAACGTAATGATTCAACATATATAAAATATGTGGTTAAGGCTCTTGCAGAGATAAAGGGAATTAGTGAAGAAGAGGTTGAAAGAGTTACTTTTGAAAACGCGTGTAAGTTATATGGTATAAAGTAGTTAAAAATATATAAAAAAATTGGCGTCACAAATTGTGGCGCCAATTTTTTTATGCATGTTGACGATGTGTTGACAATGCACGAAAAAAATGATAATCTGTACTTAAGAAGAGGAGGTGTAAATATGGCTACAACAAATTTAAATATAAGAATTGATAAAGATGTAAAAGATAAATCTGATGCTATTTTCTCAGAACTTGGATTGACAATGACTTCTGCAATAAATATTTTTTTAAGAACTGCAATTAGGGAACATGGTATTCCATTTTCGTTAAAATTAGAGGAACCTAATGAAACCACAATTGCAGCTATAGAGGAAGGAAGAAAGATTGCAAAAAGTAAGAAATCTAAAAGTTATCATAGTGTTGAAGAATTGAGGGAAGACTTAGGAGTATGAAGTATGAAATAAAGTTGACTACTCAGTTCAAGAAAGATATAAAATTAGCGAAAAAACAAAAAAAGAATTTGGATAAGCTATTTTTGGTGATTGATAAGATTGCAAATGGTGAAAAATTAGAGGAAAAATATAAAGATCATGAATTGAGTGGAAATTATAAGGGAGTAAGAGAATGCCACATAGAACCGGATTGGCTGCTTATGTATGAAATTGTAGATGATATTTTGGTTCTTGTGTTGAACAGAGTAGGTTCACATTCTGATTTGTTTAAAAGATAATAATGTATTTTATGTGGGCATAAGGTGTAACTTATGCCCATTTTCTTGCTTTTTTGTTGAGAATCTGTATAATGTTGCTTTGGAAAGGATGGAAGAAGAATAGATGAAAATACGACTGGCCATTTCAGATGAGCATATGGAAGAAGTCATACAATTATTGGAATCTAAGGGTATAGAGATAGATGATGATGCGGAATATACTTTGATTCAGAATAATAAGTATGTGGAACATATTACAACTAAAAATGAAAAGACTGGCGAAAAAGCTTATATTTCGGTAGATGAAATACTCTACATAGAAAGCTTTGGTCATCAGATAGAGATAAGGACTAATGATGGTTTGTATCTAGGAAAAGATCCTTTGTACCAATTAGAAGGGATGCTAGAACCTAAGAAATTTACTAGAATTAGTAAGTCAGTTATTGTAGCAAATGCAAAAATAAAGCAGATTAATCCATCGTTTGCAATGAAGTTTACATTGATTATGGTGGATGGGAAAAAATTAGAAGTTACAAGAGGTTATTATTATAGCTTTAAAAATGTATTTCATATTTAGTGTGTATCAAAATGAAAGAATAGAAAGGATTTAAAAAATGATAGGTGAAGGATTAGTATATTTATATTTGATTGTAATAATTATAGGTATACCCGCAATTATACTGTTAGCATATAAAAGGCTTTATTCAAATTATATTAATAAAAAATTAAAAAATCAGAGTTATAATTCGGATATACAAGATGGACGAATTCCCGATTCTCATACAGGAGCGAAGGTGATAGTGTTTGTATTGCTTTGGGGAAGTCTAAGTTCAATCCAATCAAAGATATCAGATGTGAAAGAAAAATTGGATGATCAGCAATATTTAGCGGAGCAACATTTAGAGGAAATTAATGATAGATTGGCTAGTATTGAAGAAGCTAATGAAAATGCAAACAGAAAGAATAATATGGTTTCGGAATTAGACGTTGATTTTGGCGCTTTGGGAGGTGACCATAGAACGGCAAATTTTATATTTAATGTATGTTTGAATAAATACGATAAAGATTCAAATTATTATCTTTTGGTGGGAAAAGAAAAAAAGAAAGTAGCATTAACTAAAGATGAAAATGGGGATTTAAAGGGAAGTGTTGGTTTGGATATATTTGGTGAATATGGAAGAATAGTTTGTGTAAAACAGGACTCAGAGGGGAATAAAGAAAGTGAGAAAATTGTACCAAACTATGATGATTATAGCGAGGACATACTTTTTTTTATGAATGATTTCGAGGATGATGATTGTTTTATTTACACAAAATTCCTTTTAGATACGTATTATTCAATGGAAGAAGAAGAGGAGTCAAAGTCGGCTAATGGTAAAAGGATAAAGTTGAATGCTTTAATTTATGCAGGATTAGATAAAGAACTTAGCGATAATGGAATAAAGGAGGCTAAGGTATATGTAGAGTCTGACGGAAAAATTGTTGATGAGAAAAATCTGGATAAGAATAAATTATATTCAGATAATGGTTGTCGTTTTAAATATGATAAAAAAGTAGAAGGAAAAGAAATATCTATTTACTATAAGATAACAGATGTGTATGGATATAGTTTTATAGGATATTTAATGTCAGATGATGAAAATGTTACTTGTGAAGGAGACGTAGTAACAGTGAGAGATGAAAATGATAACCAAATATATGAAAAATTATATTAGTTAGATTTTATGTAATTAAATTAGAAAGACGAGTAGAAGAGTATTCTTATACTCGTCTTTTTGTTAAATAATAGGCATATTTTCTTATAATCAATTCATTTATGTAAATTGAATATTGACTAAAAATATGATATACTGTAACGAGTGATATTTTAGAAATGTAAAGTGTAAAAAAACACTTGAAAAATATAGCATTTGATAAGATTAATTGGACGAATATTTTAAGTAAATATGGAAACGATTATTATAGAATTAGATGAAAATAATATAGATTACGATAAATTGGAAATTGCCTGTAAGACATTAAGGGACGGTGAGCTGGTTGCATTTCCTACGGAGACGGTTTATGGATTGGGTGGAGATGCGCTTAATGAAACAGCTGCAAAAAGAATTTATGCGGCTAAGGGAAGACCATCTGATAATCCACTTATTGTTCATGTGGCAGAGATTTCTGATGTATCAAAAGTAGCAAGAGAAATTCCAGATATGGCCACAAAGCTTATGGAAAAGTATTGGCCAGGACCACTCACTTTGGTTTTCAAGAAAAAGGACATTGTTCCTAATGGAACAACGGGTGGACTTGATACTGTTGGTGTGAGAATGCCATCGAATAAGATTGCAAGAAGTCTTATTAAGCAGTCGGGAGTATTAATTGCAGCACCTAGTGCTAACATATCGGGAAGACCATCACCTACAAAGGGTGAGCATGTAATCTACGATATGGAAGGTAGAATTGCTCTAATTATAGATGGTGGCGATGTTGGAATCGGTCTTGAATCAACTATTGTTGACGTTACAGGAGAAATGCCAGTTATACTTAGACCGGGTTTTATAACTAAAGATATGATTAAGGAAACCTGCGGTAGTGTTAGTGTTGATCCGGCTATATTAGAAAAGCCAGATAAGGATTTAATACCAAAGGCTCCAGGTATGAAATATAAGCATTATGCACCTAAAGCTGATTTTATCCTTTATAGTGGTGAGAGTGATCGCGTTATTAGTGCCATTGTTAAGGAAAGTAAGGAAAGCATATTGCAAGGTAAGATGGTTGCAATAATTGCAACCGATGAGGATAAGGATATTTACAAGAATAAACTTAGAAATGAGGAGTATTCTAAGAGATTTTACATTCTTTCTATTGGGGAAAGAGAGGATGAAAAAACTATAGCTCATAATTTATTTGCTGTATTAAGAAAGTGTGATGAATTAGGAGTAGATGTAATTTTGGGAGAAACATATTCCGATGAGGGGCTTGGCATGGCAATTATGAATAGACTTGTTAAGGCGTGCGGATATAGTATATGCGAGGTTTAGGAGAAAGGTTATGTTAGATTTTACGAAGATAATTTTTGTTTCAAAAACTGATACAGGAAGAGGACCACTTGCTTGTGAGATTATGAAGAAGATGCTTGGCAGTTATGCTGGGATAGAGTCAAGAGGGTTAGTTGTTTTATTTCCAGAACCTATGAATCCAAAGATGGTTGCAATAGCAGCAAGTAAAGGAATCAACCTAGAGGATAGAGTTTCTGTTCAACTTACTGAAGAGGATTTTGATTCTAAGACATTGGTTCTTACAATGGATGAAAAATATAAGACTGTTATTTATGATGATTATACTAACGCAGTTAATGTCTATACAGTTAAGGAGTTCGTTGGAGATGATGGTGACTTGGAGAATCCATACGGTGGTGAACTTATGGACTATGGAAGGGTTTATGAAAATCTCGAGGAATTAACTAAAAAGGTAATTGAAAAATTACGTGAAGAAGATAGTGAATAAAATCTAGGTGGGTACTTAGATTTTAACAGATAGAATAATGAGGAAAAACAGGAGGATCTTATGATAGCAATAGGTAGCGATCATGGCGGATTTGAATTAAAAAAGGAGCTTATGGCTCATCTTGATGAAAGAGGAATACAGTACAAGGATTACGGTACATATACAGAGGATTCTTGTGATTATACAGAGTATGGTAAATTAGTAGCTCACGCTGTAGCTGATGGTGAATGTGAACTTGGTATCTTGGTTTGCGGTACAGGTCTTGGTATTTCAATTACAGCTAACAAGGTTAAGGGGATTAGAGCTGCAGTTTGTACAGATTGTTTCTGCGCAGAGATGACAAGACTTCACAACGATGCAAATATTCTTTGCATGGGAGGAAGAGTTGTTGGCGCTGGTCTTGCTATTAAGATTATGGATACATTCCTTGATACTCCATTTTCTAATGAAGAAAGACACATTCGTAGAATTTCAAAGATTGAAGATTAGTTTTTTCAGTAATGCATTTGCTGAGAGTTATGTATATGATGGAGGTTTATCATGAGCGAAAAGAGAGAGGATTACATCTCTTGGGATGAGTATTTTATGGGAGTTGCATATCTATCTAGTATGAGGTCGAAAGATCCAAATACTCAGGTGGGTGCGTGTATAGTTAGCCCTAAGAATAAGATTTTATCAATGGGATATAATGGACTTCCTATAGGATGTAGTGATGATGAATTTCCTTGGAACAGGGTCGAAAAAGATCCTGTTTTAAATAAGTATTTTTATACTACACATAGTGAACTTAATGCAATTTTAAATTATAGAGGCGGAAGTTTAGAGGGAAGTAAGATGTATGTTACACTTTTCCCTTGTAATGAATGCGCAAAGGCTATCATCCAAGCGGGCATAACTAAGATTGTTTATGCGGATGATAAATATGATGACACACCAGCGGTTGTTGCTTCTAAGAAAATGCTTGATGCAGCAGGTGTTGTTTATGAGAAATATGAGTTCTCTGGAAGAAAGATTGAAATTGACTTATAGGATTTCAATTAGTTAAATTGAAGGATTAAATCATGAAGAAAAATGGTGAAATGTTTAAAAATATAGCGCTTATATCTCAACTTGGAATTAGTATGATGGTTCCTGTGTTTTTAGGCGTTGGTATTGGACTTTTAATTGATAAGCATTTTGACATTATGGTTTTTTCAATAATTGGATTAGTTTTTGGAATTATAGCTGGATATAGAAATACATTTCGTATAGTGATGAGTTCTTTTGATAATGCTAAAAATCAAGCGAAAACTAAGGAAGAACTTGAAGATGAAGAAATCATGAAGAAGTTCATGGAGAAGCATGAAAAAACTCCTGTTCGTAGAGGTGGAGTTTATAGAAATGTTAATTCGACAGAAAAATCATCTGAGGAAGATGGTGAAATAGATAAGTAGTTTTACTTTAAAAGGAGAAAATAGTGAAAAAGTATAGCCGAATGTTCATGGATTTAGCAGTAGGGATACTTATTTGTGGATTAATTACCGAGATAATCATTTTGATCATACCGGATAAGAAGATATACAATAGTATTGGACTTTTGGTTGGATTAATGTATGCATATTTTATGCTCCTTGGAATCAATGCTTCGGTGGAGGATTCGGTTCTCATGACAGAAAGTGAAGCATTAAAGCATACAAGAATAAAGTACATATTAAGAGTAATAGTGTTGGTAGTTTTACTAGTGTTATTTTGGATATTTGATTTTGGGAATGCAGTAACATTTATCATCGGGGTATTTGCTCTTAAGTTTTCAACATATATGCAACCACTTATGGATAGAATAGTTGGAAAGTTTATAAATGATTAGAAATGAATAATATAGGAATTTATGTGATAGAGAAATAATTATAAAAGGAGGTTAATATGATTAAGCCTATTGTGGCAGAAGCCGATTTTATGATAAACGGCTTTTATAAGTTTAAGTTATTTGGACAAGAGTTGTACATTACAACAACACATATTAGCTTGTTATTAATATCAATAGTCTTTTTGATTTTTGTATTTGCTGCGAAGAAAGTTCTCTTAGCAGCACAGGCAGATACAGCACCTAAAGGATTTCAAAATTTCGTTGAGTTAATTGTGGAGTTCATAGATAACATGGTGCAAGGAATCATGGGAGAGAACGGTGCACGATTTAGAAATTACATCGGTGCATTATTTATGTTTTTGATTCTTTCAAACCTATCTGGATTATTTGGTCTTAGACCACCAACAGCGGATTATGGTGTTACACTTCCGCTTGGTCTTATTACATTTGGAATAATTCATTACAATGGTATTAAAAAGAATAAGGTTAAGCATTTCACATCGCTCTTTGAGCCATTTGCTTTGCTTTTCCCAATTAACTTAATTGGTGAAGTTGCAGTACCACTTTCCTTATCACTCCGTCTTTTCGGTAATATTTTATCAGGTACGGTTATGATGGGACTTATTTATGGTATGTTACCATTGCTTGTAAAACTTGGTATGCCAGCGGCACTTCACGTTTACTTCGACATCTTTTCAGGATGCATCCAAACATATGTATTCTGTATGTTGACGATGGTTTATGTTAATGACAAAATTAGTGATTAGTATTTTCAAAGTCACAAGCTCTCTTGCTTGCAAGAAAGAGATTGGGACCTTGAAAATTAAACATAAATGAGGAAGTAGCGATGCGAAGCATCAGCGGAATCCGAATTTATGTAGGATTGTGTGAGTTGCGAAGCAACGTAACAATCCGTAATCACTCAAAAAATAATCAGTGAAATTTGCGGAGCAAATTTAATCACTGATTTCAATAAAAGGAAAAAATATAGGAAAATGAAATAAAAAATCTCAGGAGGAAACAAAAATGAATATTAGTGGAGCAGAATTTATTAATGCTATGTCAGCTGTAGGTGCAGGACTTGCAATGATAGCTGGTATTGGACCTGGTGTTGGTCAGGGTTATGCAGCAGGACAGGCAGCAGCAGCTGTAGGTAGAAATCCAGGAGCAAAATCAGATATTACTTCAACTATGTTACTTGGACAGGCTGTAGCAGAAACAACAGGTTTGTATGGTTTCGCTGTAGCAATTATTTTGATGTTCGTTAAGCCATTTAAATAAATCTAAGGAGGCACAGTTATGTTAGAAAGGCTGTTTGGTTTAGATCCACAGCTCTTATTTGATGCAGTTGTATTAGCCGTTAATATATTTATTTTGTTTTTGGTTGCATCATATAATCTTTTTGAACCTGCAAGAAACCTCCTTAAGAAGAGGGAAGAGAGAATTGCAGCAGAGCTTGATTCGGCTAAAAAAGATATGGAAGATGCAAAAGCTTTAAAAGAGGATTATGAAAACAGAATAGCTAATATAGAAGCGGAAGCTGATGAAATTCTTGCTAAGGCAAGAAAGAGTGCAGTTAAAAATGAAGAACTCATTATTGCACAGGCAAAAGAAGAAGCAAGTAGAATTCTTAAGAGAGCTGATAATCAGATTGAACTTGAAAAGAAGAAAGCAGCTGATGATATTAAGAATGAAATCATCGATGTTGCTACAGTTCTTGCAAGTAAGGTATTAGAAGCAGAAGTTGATGAGAATAAGAGCAAGAGTCTTATAGATGATACACTTAGAGAGATAGGTGAAAGTACATGGCAAAATCAGTAGAAAAAGTATATGGACAGGCTCTTTTTGATGCGGCAGTAGAGAAAAGCAAAGTAGATGACTTGTATGATGGAGCCATTTCACTAAAGGATATTTTAGTGAAAGAAAAAGATCTTTTAACAATGCTTAATAATCCAAGAATTACTGAAGAAGAGAAGAATGATATTATTGATAAAGTATTTGCTGATAAGCTAGATGGTGAGTTGATAGGACTTATAAAGCTTATGGTAAAGAATAATCGTCAGAAGAATATGATTGGTGTTCTTGATTTCTTTATTTCGAAAATAAAGGAACTTAAGAAAATTGGTATTGTGAAGGTTATTTCTGCAGAAGAATTAAGTAAAGAAAATAAGGATGAAATCGAGCAGAAGATTTTATCCACTACAGAATATGTATCTCTTGAAGTTAAGTATGTTGTTGATAAGGACATTTTAGGTGGACTTATTATTAGACTTGGGGACAGGGTTGTGGATAGTTCCCTTAAAACAAAACTTGAGAAGATTTCAAGAGAACTTTCAAAGATAATGTTAGAAATGCAATAAGAAGGAGGATATCTCCATGAAGTTAAGACCGGAGGAAATTAGCTCGGTTATAAAAGAACAGATTGAAAAATACTCAACCAAGTTAGACGTTGCCGATGTTGGTACGGTTATTCAGGTTGCTGATGGTATTGCCAGAGTTCACGGACTTGATAACGCAATGCAGGGTGAACTTTTAGAATTCCCTAACGAAGTATTGGGTATGGTTCTTAACCTTGAGGAAGATAATGTCGGCGTTGTTTTACTCGGTGATAAGGGTAGTATCAACGAAGGCGATATGGTTAAAACCACAGGACGAGTTGTAGAAGTTCCTGTTGGTGATGCTATGATTGGACGTGTAGTTAATGCATTAGGTCAGCCTATCGATGGCAAGGGACCAATTGAAACTACTAAGTATCGTCAGATTGAAAGAGTAGCATCTGGTGTTATTTCAAGAAAATCAGTTAACACACCACTTCAGACAGGTATTAAGGCTATTGATGCCATGGTTCCTATCGGAAGAGGACAGCGTGAGCTTATTATCGGTGACAGACAGACTGGTAAGACAGCTATCGCAATTGATACAATCATCAACCAGAAGGGTCAGGATGTAATTTGTATCTATGTTGCTATTGGTCAGAAATCATCTACAGTAGCAAATATCGTTAAAACTTTAGAAGAATACGGCGCAATGGATTACACAACAGTAGTTGCATCTACTGCAAGTGAACTTGCACCATTACAATATATCGCACCATATTCAGGTTGTGCAATTGGTGAAGAATGGATGGAGCAGGGAAAGGATGTATTAGTTGTATATGATGACTTAAGTAAGCATGCAGCTGCATATCGTACACTTTCATTGCTTTTACGTAGACCACCAGGACGTGAAGCTTATCCAGGTGATGTATTCTACTTACATTCAAGATTACTTGAGAGAGCAGCAAGACTTGCGGATGAACTTGGTGGTGGCTCACTTACAGCCCTTCCAATTATTGAAACACAGGCTGGTGACGTATCAGCTTACATTCCAACAAATGTTATCTCAATCACAGATGGACAGATTTACCTTGAAGCAGAAAGTTTCAATGCAGGTTTCAGACCAGCTATTAACGCAGGTCTTTCAGTATCGCGAGTTGGTGGTTCTGCACAGATTAAGGCTATTAAGAAGTATGCAGCACCTATTCGAGTTGAGCTTGCTCAGTATCGTGAACTTGCATCATTTGCTCAGTTTGGATCAGAACTTGATGCAGACACAAAAGAGAAACTTGATCAGGGTGAAAGAATTCGTGAGGTATTAAAGCAGCCTCAGTATAAACCACTTCCAGTTGAATATCAGGTTATTATCATTTATGTTGCAACACATAAATTCCTTTTAGATATTCCTGTTGATAAAATCGCAGCATTTGAAGAAGGTTTATTTGAATTTATTAAGACAAAGTATTCAGACATTCCAGTTATCATTAAGATGAAGAAGGAACTTGAACCTCAGATGGAAGAAAAACTCATTCAGGCTATTAATGAGTTTAAGGCTATTTTCACTGCGCCGGAAGAGGGCGAGGAAGCTTCAGAAGAAGATAAGTAAGAAGTGTGAATGCATGATACAGTGATATGTAAGTATCATTGTGCTACTAAGTAGATTATTGAAAGGAGAGTCGCTATGGCCTCGATGAGAGATATTAAGAGACGTAAAACCAGTATTCAGAGTACTAGCCAGATTACTAAGGCTATGAAACTGGTGTCCACTGTTAAGCTTCAAAAAGCAAGACAGGCAGCAGAGAATGCCAAGCCATATTTTGAAAATATGTATGACGTTATTGTGGACATGCTCTCAATTACAGATATTTTTACCAGCAAATACTTAAGCTCTCCAAATATACAGAATAATAAAAAGAAATCAGTAATTCTTATTTCTTCAAATAGAGGACTTGCAGGAGGCTATAATAATAATGTTTGTAAGACTGTTTTAGAAGATAAAAGCTTTATACCTAGTGAAACAAAGATTTATGCAGTCGGACTTAAGGGCGCAGAAATCCTTGGTAAGAGAGGGTTTGAAGTTGATACAGAATTCTTAGATGTTATTGAACAGCCACTTTATTCAGATGCAATGAAGATTAGTGCTGAAGTTTTATCAGACTTTATGGATGGTGAGTTCGGCGAAATCTATATAGCATATACTGAATTTAAAAATACTGTAAGTCAGGTGCCAAAACTTCTTAAATTGCTTCCTGTTGATAAGGAAAAAATTGAAAAGAAAAAAGGTGCCGTTCAGATGAATTATGAACCTAATCAGCATACATCACTTGATATTATTATTCCTAAGTATGTTACAAGCATTATTTATGGTGCATTGCTTGAGGCAATGGCTAGTGAAAATGGTGCTAGAATGACAGCTATGGATTCTGCTACAGAGAATGCTGAAGATATGATAGAAAAGTTATCACTAGAATTTAATAGAGCTAGACAGAGTGCTATTACGCAGGAACTTACAGAAATTATAGCTGGTTCAGAATCAATAGGATAAACTTACTGAAGATAAAGATAAAAGTATATAAGTGTATATAAATATACCAGGAGGAAGTAAGGCGTGGAAAACAAAGGAAAAATAACGCAGGTTATTGGTGCCGTACTAGATATAAAATACGAGGAAGGTAACCTTCCTGAAATCAATGAAGCCATTAGAATTAACAATGGCGACAAGGTTTTAACAGTTGAAGTTTCACAGCACCTTGGTGATGACGTTGTAAGATGTATTGCCATGGGTCCAACAGATGGTCTTGTACGAGGTATGGAAGCCATTGCAACAGGCGCACCTATTAGTGTACCAGTTGGTGAAGCTACACTTGGTCGTATGTTTAATGTATTAGGTGAACCAATTGATAATAAAGCTCAGGTTAGTGGTGTGAAGTTTATGCCTATTCACAGAAAGGCACCAACATTTGCTGATCAGAGTACAGAAACAGAAATTCTTGAAACAGGTATCAAGGTAGTTGACCTTTTATGCCCATATCAGAAGGGTGGTAAGATTGGTCTTTTCGGTGGTGCCGGTGTTGGTAAGACAGTTCTTATTCAGGAATTTATTAGAAATATTGCTACAGAGCATGGTGGATATTCAGTATTCACTGGTGTAGGTGAAAGAACTCGTGAGGGTAATGACCTTTATTATGAAATGGTTGAATCAGGAGTTATTAATAAAACAACAATGGTATTTGGTCAGATGAATGAACCACCTGGAGCCAGAATGAGAGTTGGTCTTACAGGTCTTACAATGGCTGAATACTTTAGAGATGAAGGTGGTAAGGATGTACTTTTATTCATCGATAACATCTTCCGTTTTACACAGGCAGGTTCAGAAGTATCAGCCCTTCTTGGTCGTGTGCCTTCAGCCGTAGGTTATCAGCCTACACTTCAGACTGAAATGGGTGCATTACAGGAAAGAATTACTTCAACAAAGGAAGGTTCAATTACATCTATTCAGGCTGTATATGTACCAGCCGATGACTTAACTGATCCAGCTCCAGCTACAACATTTGCTCATCTTGATGCTACTACAGTTTTATCAAGACAGATTGTTGAGCTTGGTATTTATCCAGCTGTTGATCCGCTTGAATCTACATCAAGAATTCTTGATCCTAGAATTGTAGGAGAGGAGCATTACAATGTAGCTCGTGGCGTTCAGGAGATTTTACAGAGATATAAGGAACTTCAGGATATTATCGCAATCCTTGGTATGGATGAATTATCAGAAGACGATAAGATGGTTGTTGCAAGAGCAAGAAAGGTTCAGAGATTTTTATCTCAGCCATTCCATGTAGCTGGCCAGTTTACAGGTCTTCCTGGTAAATATGTTCCAATTGCAGAAACTATTAGAGGTTTCAAGGAAATTCTTGAAGGTAAGCATGACGATATTCCAGAAAGCTATTTCTTAAATGCTGGTGACATTGATAGTGTTATTGAAAAGTATAAGGAAAGCAAGAAGGAAGATTAGAGATGATAGTATCAGATTGATACTAAGTTTTGAAAGGTATGGACTATGGCAAATAAGAATTTTAAATTAAAAATTATAGCGCCAGAGAGAGTCTTCTTTGAGGATGAAGTTGAGTTCTTGGAACTTACAACATCAGAAGGAGATATAGGTATATATAAAAATCATATTCCTCTTACAGCCGTGGTTATGCCCGGTCTTGTAAAGATTCATCAGAATGGTGAAGTAAAGAAAGCAGCGCTTCATTCAGGATTTATTACAATCTTTCCTGATGAAGTTAGAATAATGGCAGAGATTGTTGAGTGGCCAGATGAAATCGATAAGAATCGTGCTATGGAGGCTAAGATTCGCGCAGAACGTAAGATTAAGGAAGGTGGCTCAGGAAGCCAGCTTAGACACGCTGAAATGGCCCTTAAGAAGTCGTTGGTACGTTTGGAGGCAGCGAAGTAGTTTTCATCAAGAAAACTACGAAGTAACAGTTAATGTTCGTTTACGAAAGAAGAAAGAATCCAGTAGGATTCTTTCTTTTTTTGCGTGTTTTTGTTCGATTTGTCAAAAATCAAACAATTCTTTCTTTTTTTTTGTGAATGTTGTACAATAGAATTATGTAATGATGATCGGAAAATATATTTTGGAGGTATAAAGTATAGAAAGAAAAAATCGAACACGTAGGAAGGATTAATTACCAAAAAGGAGGGTAATATATGATGATAGGGATAGGCAAAAAAAGTACATTATCTAAAAAGATAATGGCTGTAGTATTAAGCATCACGATGGTAGTTGCAAATCTACAGTTGACAGGAGTAACAGTAAAGGCGGCAGGAATCACAAGAACTGCATACCTTGATTTAACTAAGCAGATAACAGGAGATGTTGGTAGTTTGTCAGACGATGGCTATAACTGGAATAATAGTACCAATACTCTTACACTATCAGATGGATTTAAGATTAATTATATCGGTGGAGATAGTGTAAGTGCATTGAAAGTAAAAGCTGATACAACTATAGTCCTTATGGGTAGTGCGGAAATTAATACTGATAAGGTTGGTATTGAGGCTTTGGGTAATTTAACAGTTAAGACACAGAAAGGTAGCAACGGCTTTTTGAAGATTACTACCAAAAAGAGTAGCGAGATAGGATACAAGTATTATGGTATTAAGATGCAGAATCCTGAAGCTAAAGAAAAGAGAACATTGACTGTTACAGATAATACAATTCTTCAGGTTAATGGTGGAGATAATTGTATTATGTGTAATGCTACTGAACCTTATTCAAATGAGGCTAATGTTAAGGCTTTACTTAATGTAGTTAGAAAGAGTGTAGTTCAGTTAAATATTAATAATAATGTTGATAGTGAAAATGTCGGTGTTGCAAAAGGATTTAGAGTTAGTAACGAAGAAAGATTAGTTTGGTTTGAAAATACTACTACAAATCCTTCATTGCTTATCGAACAGAGTCAGAAAAATATTGAAAGTGTTAATTTACACAATTTGACTATGATGTCATTCGCTGTTGGTAAAGTAAGTGATGAAAACGGTGAATATAGTTATCTTTCTAGAAATAATAGTGATAATACTTATACATGGACATATGATGGAAATGAGCATCCAATTATAGTTAACAATGATGAAACTAGATTAAATGCAATTAATATTAGTCCTATAGATATTGTGCCGGAGAATTTTAAGTATTATGAATCAAAATATAGCGAATATTTAAATGATGAGAACTCTGATTATAGAGATAAGGAATTAGAATCAGTTGAAACACAGTATGCAGCATTTACTGCTGCTGCAACAGATAAACCAAAAGACGCAGCTAGATATGCAATTAAGAATAACAATAAGGTTCTTACATACTTTAACATTTCTCAGAGAAAAGTTGTAATAAATGGTCTTAAGGCAGAAAGAAAAACTTATGATGGTTGGGCTGATGCTAAGATAGATTATAGTGGTATGGAAATTACCTGTGTAAATGATAGCCTAAATGATACTTCAGGTATTGTAGCTTCTGATGTAGCTAAATTAGGTAATGAAATAGTTCCTTATGCTAAGGCATATTTTACTGTTGAGTATAATGGAGCAGATACATCAGGTGTTTACGTGAATCCATTTGCTGATGGAAAGAATTATAAGAAGAGTGCAGATGTATCCTATGTTGGAACAGATGACACAACTCTTGGGGATATAGCAGAGAAAATAGTAGTTATC
The DNA here is from genome assembly GCF_900167115.1 of Eubacterium uniforme. Taxonomy (GTDB): domain Bacteria; phylum Bacillota; class Clostridia; order Lachnospirales; family Lachnospiraceae; genus Eubacterium_S; species Eubacterium_S uniforme. The sequence continues at coordinate 137,682 of NZ_FUXZ01000008.1, read as the reverse complement.
GATCAGGGTAAAACACAGTTAAATGTTGGTCTTGTTGATAAAGGTTCTACTTTTACAAGTACAGGTCTTTCACTTAGTGATCCTAATTATGAAGTTGTTCCACCTACAGAGCAGGTAACTTTGCAGAATATGCAGAAGGTACAAAGTCAGGTAAGTAGTAAGGAATATATTTATCCAAGATCAATTGAGGATGATACAGTTTTATGTAATATTAGTCCATCAATGGTTAAATGGAGAGAAGAAGGATACGTTGAAGATAATGATATAACTAAGTCTGTACAGGATAGTTCAGCAATTACACCTAACCATCCTGAAATGCTTAAAACATTAAAAGCAAATACAGATTATATTGTTAACCCAAATTCAGTAGTTATCAAAGAAGTTGGACAGTATCAGATTAGAATTTCTGGTACAGGTAACTATACTGGTGTTAAGAGACTTTCATGGTCTATTGATAGAGCAGTACGTGAAATTGAAATTGTTAAGTCAGAAGAAAAGGCTTATGATAAGAATCCTTATGGCATAACAGCAGGTAAAAATAGTAGTAATTTCTACTTTGTAATTAATGATATTGATAATAATAGAGATGTTACAAATCTATTAGAAGATGGTTCAAATCTTAAAGTTATGTATAAGGGTACAGGAAGTACGGTATATGCAGAGAGCTTACAGGCTCCTACAGATGCTGGAACATATATCGTTACTGTTTCTGTAAATGAAACAAATAGATATACAGCAGCATCAAAATCATTTGTATATACAATCTATCCAAAGACAGTTTCTATAGATTGGACTGTTTCAGGTGCAAGTGTTGATGAAACAGAATTGAATCCATCAGAACTTGAATACAATGGTACAAAGAATACATTTATAGGAACAGTTAATAATGCATGTGATGGTGATGATGTTAATGTTACAGGCGTTACATATAACGGAGTTACAAAAGGTGGATATGAATATAATGCATCATCTGTAGCACCATATGAAGCAGGCGAATATGTTGTAAAGGCAGTTGGCGTTGATAATCCGAATTATACAATTGATAAAACATTAGCATATTCAACAGCAACACCTTCACATGAATATAATGTTGCACCAGCTCCTGTATATCTTGCTTGGGCAGAGGATGGAGCAGTTTATACATATAGTGCTAAAGATTTCACACCAGAAGCTACAGTTGAAAACTTATGTAGTAATGAAGAAGGTGTTGAAGATACATGTGAAGTTACCAATTGGATTTTTGAAGGTAAGGACGTATTTGGTAATGCTTATAAACAGGGAAGTGGAGTTGTTAATGTAAGTGATGGTGAAGTAACAATTACCGTAACTGAAATTAGTAATCCAAATTATGTTCTTTCAGATGCAGAGGGAAGTTTAACATCTACATTTACTGTAATTCCACGTGATTTGTCAGAATTAAAGGTTGGTAAATGGGATGATGAAGATAAGGAAATTTGGGCAGAAGAGATTCCTTATTCAGGAAGAGTTGAAGAACCAACTATTATTTGGAGTACAGAGGATGGAGGAGAAACACTAGTTAAGGAAAAAGACTATACTCCTTCAGAATCAGTATGGGCATTAGAGTATGACAAGAACGGAAGATATGTAAAGATTACAGGTAAAGGAAATTATACAGGCGAAAGTCTTATTCCTTGGAATATTGATAAACTTCCAAGTAGTTTAGTAATAAATAATTATGAAGAAGTTGATGGCGTGCCTTATTCAGTATTCTATGATGAAGTACTTGATACACCAGACTTTAGTTTTATAAATGAAGATATTAAGAAGAATCTTTCAGATACATTGGAAAATCATCTTACATATCGTTATCAGGGCTTAATGAAAAATGGTAGAGAATATGATTCAGATGTAGTGCCTACAGAAGCAGGTGAATATACATTAACAGTAACACTTGAAGAGACAGATCACTACTTAGAAAGTGTTGTAGTTAAGCCATTCGTTATTAAGCAGAAACCTATCGTTTTAAGCGATAAAGTAAAGGTTGTTGATAGATTCTATAATGGCGAAACTAATGCTGTATTAGATTTTACAAATGTAAAGATAACAGGCGTAACTGAAGATGAATACTATGCAATTATGGATGTACTTACAACCGTTGATAATCCAGAAAAAGGATACATTTCATATGATGCAACTTTTGAAGGAAAGGATGTTAAGTGGACACTTGATAATGAATATAATAAGGTAGTTGATATTCAGAATGTAACAGCAGGCAATTATTCAATTATTTATGGTGAGAATACACCTGATATTTTACAGAACTTTGTTATTGCTGATTCAGGAAATCAGACTTCATTACAGGGTAAGATTTTACCTATGGAACTTCAGGTTTCAGGAATAAAGGCAGTTGATAAGGTTTATGATGGAAGTAAGGTAGCAACACTTGATATGGAAAACATGGTACTTGAAGGTGTTGCAACAGGTGAGAAGATTAAAATTTCTGCAACAGCGGAATTTGCTGTAACAGGAAACGAAAAAGAAGCAGAAGACGTAAGAGTTGATGAAGAAGGCAACGCAGTAGCGAAGAAAGTAATTATTTCAAACTACAAGATTACTTCAGCAAATGCAAATACAGATATCGCTAACTACACAATAGTAAGTGATGGCGAACAGAAGGAAACTAATGCAATTATTACACCAGCTGATTTATCAATAGGTGGAGTTGTTGCAGAAGATAAGGTATATGATGGTAATGGTGAAGTATCACTTGACTGGAATAACGCAGAGTGTATCGGCGTTAAAGAAGGTGATGTAATTGTAGTTAATAAGGAATCAGAATTACCAGAAACAGCAAACTTTGCAGATGGTCTCGTTGAATACGGTGATGATGATGAAGTTTGTGATAAGACTGGAGCATTTGCTATGGAAGAAATTGAACTTAATGGTGTATTTGAAAAAACAAATTACACATATGGTGATGTTGTTTTTAAGGGCAAAATCCTTCCAAAGCAGCTTTCAGGAATAGAATGGAAGTTTAATGATGATAATCGTTTTGAAATTCCAGAAGCAGTATTTACTTCTGATTGTGGAACAATTGAAGGAGATACTAATGAATATGCACCTGTAGTTAAATTCTACAATGTATATGATACAGATTTTAAGAATCCTTTAGCAGAATCTGATTTATTAGATAACAAGGAATATGTTGCTAAGGTAACGGCAACTGATAGTGGAAATTATTCGGTTGGCACAGATGATGAAAGCCTTACATATAGATTTGTATATCACGTTAATAAACAGGATGCTACATTAAAGATTACTAACTATACAGGTAATGATGGAAAAGCTATTAAGGTTGAATACGGTGAAACTATTCCGGATGCAAAATTATTATATAATGATGCAGAAGTTACCGAAGAATCAGGATCAATTTCTGAAAAAATTAGTTATAGATACATTGGTACATCACTAAGTGGTAAGAAGTATGTTAGTGATGAAAAACCTGTTGAATCAGGAAAGTATAGTGTAAGAGTAACAGTGGAAGAAACAGATAGATTCTATGCTGTAAGTGCAACTGCTGATTTTGAAATTGTTCCAGCTACAGTAAGCATTACTCATGGAGTAAGAGTAGTTGATAAGGTTTATAACGGAACCAACGTTGCTATTCTTAACTTTGAAAATGCAAACTTTGAAGGAATAAAAGATTCTGATATAGAAGCAGTTAATGAAATATTAGCAAATACAAACGATACATTTATTAGATATAAAGCAAATTATGAACAGAAGGATGTAATGCTTGTTGAAAAGATGTCAACAGATGGAAAGACATCAGAAAAAATCGCAACAGACATGAAAGTAACAACAGGCAATTTCGCATTTATTCTTAATCAGGATACACCTGATGTTTTATATAATTATGTTATTGATAATGAAGAAAGTGTTAACTCATTAAGAGGTAAGATTTTACAGAGAGCTGTTAAGGTATCAGGAATTACAGCTAAGGATAAAACATATGATGGTAATGCAGTAGCAACTCTTGATACATCAAAGGCAGAATTTGCAGGAAGAATTAAAGGTGAAAAACTTGCAGTAGAAGTTACAGGCAAATTCATTATAACAGGCAAAGAGGCTAAAGCAGAGGACGTATTATTAGATAAGGATGGTAAGGTATTAAATAAGAAAGTTGCATTAACAATTGCAGGATTAGTTGCAGGTGATGAAAATACAAATGCTGACAACTATTGCTTAGCAGAAGATGAACAGCAGACAGAAGTAATGGCTAAAATTAGACCTGCAGAACTTACAGCAATTGGATGGAGCTTTAATAAGACTAAAATGCTTCCAGAAGCTAAGCTTTTAGAAGCAGGTGGAATAGTTAATGGTGATGATATTGGTAAACTTGTAATTTGTATTTATGGTAAAGAAGATACAAAATTTAAGAAGGCATTAGATCCTAAGGAATTAAAGGTTGGATGCGAATATGTTGCAAGAGTTGAGCAGTTTAATAATGCTAATTACTACTTATCAGATAAGATTATAGGTCAGGTTTATAACTTTACATATAATGTAACAGATGAAAATGCAATGGAAGTATATAGTAACGCAACTCCAAGTATGAACAAGAAATTATCATTAAGATATAAAGGTGATAAGTTTGTATTTAAGTGGGGAAAGGCTATAGACGCTGATGGTTATTATGTATATAGAGCAACTAGTAAAGGTAAATTTAGAAAAGTAGTTAAGAAAGATGGATTAAACAATTTCAAATTTAAAGGAAAGAAGAAGGTTTATAGAGCATATGTTGAAGCTTATAAGGTAATAAATGGTGAAGAAATTGTTATTGGTAGAAGTTTCGAACTTAAATGCTCTAAGTTAAATGATGATGGCATTAATGCAAAGAGAGTTGTTGTTGGATTTACAAATATCAATTTAGCAACTGGTGCATCTAAGAAGATTAAGGCAAAAGTAAAGGTTGTAAAGAAAGGTAAAGACAGTAACAAAACTAAGACTTTGATTAGAAAGGGAAAGAAAGCATATTTAACATACTGGTCAAGTGACAATAAGATTGCTACCGTTTCTAAGAATGGTAAAATTAATGCAATTAAAAAAGGAAAATGCATAATTTATGTTATGGCAAGAAATGGTAAGAAGAAAAAGATTAGTGTAACTGTAGGGTAAGTAGTGTGCTTATTTAGCAGAAAGGACTAGTGTATGAAAAAGGGTATAAAACAGTTTAAAAAGTTCTTGTGCTATTTTATAGTAACCTGCATGTTGGCTTCATCACTTGAACCTATGAGTCGTGTTTATGCAGCTGAACCTATCGGATTAAGCTTTAGTAAGGCAAGCATGCTTGTTGGGGATAAAAAGCAAGTTTCACTAAATGGTGACATGATAAAGAGTGTTGTAAGTAAAAATAAGAAAGTTGCTAAAGTAAGAAAAGATGGAACAATTATAGCCAAAAAGGCAGGAAAGACAACAATAATTGTTACAGGAACTAATGGTAAAGAGTATAGTTGTACAGTAAAAGTACGAATTGGTCTTAGTAAGAAAAGAATTAATATTTCTAAGGGCAGAACAGCTCAGATTAAGCTTTGTGGAGCTAAGATTAAGAAAGTTTATTCAAAGAATAAAAAAATAGCAAATGCCAAGAAAAAGGGTAAATACAAAGTTAGTATTATGGCCAAGAAAAAAGGCATTGCTAAAATAAAAGTTGTTGGTAAGAATAAGAAGACTTATACATGTAAGGTTACAGTTGAAAATCCTTCAATTAATATACAGAAGGTTGTTTTAGCTAAGGGTGATAAGTCTTCGCTAAAAATCAAAAATACAAAACAAAAAATAACATGGTCATCTGAGAATGGTGAGATTGCATCTGTTGATGAAAAAGGTGTAGTTACTGCAAAGGCAGCAGGTGTTGTTACTATAAGTGCGATTGATGAAAGTGGAAAGACATATACTTGTGAGATAAAAGTTGAAGAACCAGTTATGGGTGCAAAAGAGTTATATATGGACGTTGATCAAAAGGCAACATTAACTCTTGCTGGTACTTCACAGCATATCACTTGGTCTACATCGGATAAAAATATTGCATCTGTTGATGAAAAGGGTTTAGTTACTGCAAAGGCAGAAGGCGTAGCAACTATTAGTGCAAAGGTTGAAAGTGGAGCAACATATAGTTGTAAAGTCACTGTTGTTAATGGTAAGTCAAATAAACCTGTAGATGAAAAAAGTACAGAAATAGAAACACCTACTACTGACGATAATGGTGCAGAAGTAGGTGAAGGAGACCCAGAAAATAAAGATGATCAAGGTCAGGGCGGCGAAGGTGATAAGGAAAAAGAATTCCATGTAAGTTTTGTGGATAATGAAGGTGGATGTACTCTTGAACCTGTTGTGGTTAAAGAAGGTACAACCATTGAATCACTTCCAAAACCATCATATAAAGAAACAAGAACATTCTTAGGATGGTTCTATGATTCTGAATTTATGATGAAAGCTCTTGATGATGATGTAATTGATACTACATTAATACTTTATGCTAAATCAGAGTTGGTTTTAGGAAAAACTCCTGAAGATGTCATAAAGACAACTGCAGTTAAGGATGCTTCACCTTTTTATACACTTACTGTTAAATCTACAGATAAGAGTTTAACAAAGGAACAAGTATTAAGTCAGATAGAAGTAACTAATGTAACTCATTCTGGTTCTGAAGATTACGAAATTAAAGATAATAATATTTCAATCAGTGGTGAGAATGGTACATATATACTTTCAGGTAAACAATTTGTATTAGGTGAAGTGACAGACGGATTTGAAGATGGTGCTAGTTATATAATTAAACTTCCAGATGCAGATGAAAATGGTAACGCAACATTGTCATTTGAAGGTAAACCAAATTCTGTTAGAGAGTTTGATGTTAACGTTGCTGCTAAGGAAAAGAAGAGTATGACTATAGGTAGTGATGTAATAATGATTCCTACTACAAATCTTGATACACTAGCTGATGCTGAGGGTAATAAGCTTGATAATATTGATAGCATGCTCTATTCAGTTGATTCTGAAGGTAATGTAACAGAGAATGAAAATGGCCTTAATGGATACTTTGTATTCAAGGATGGTAAGGAAGAAAAGATTGAGGCTGGAACTACAGTTGCAATTTATAGTGGAATGGATCCAGTAGAAGCAATGAGTAATCCAGAAAAATTTGATGAAGGTGAAAATCATATTGCTTATGTATTTATTACAAAAGTAGAAGATGATAAGTATTATTTTGGTAATGCTGAGATTTCAGATATTATCAGAATGCCTGAAATTCTTCCAATACCTGCAGGTTCGGATTTAGAAATTGATGATTTAGATAATACTCGTGAAATTCCTTTATCAGAACTTGAGTGGTCTGATGATAAATTTGCTGACATTAAACTTGATTCAAAGACTACTTTAGATGAAGGTGATTTTATCACATTCTATAAGGGAACCTATGGAACTGATGACATGCAGCGTGTTGGCGGTTATGAAGAAGTAACAAAGATTCTTAGAACTGGTATTACAAAAGATGCAGTTGGTGATGATTGCGAATATATTGTATTTGAAACTAAAGCAGCTTCATTAAGTGATATAGCTGATTCAGGTGAAACAAGTTATTCAAATCCTATTAATATTATGGATGAATTATCACCGGAGCAGATTAAGAAGATAGAAGATCAGTCTTTAGAGGATGCAAAGAAGAGTGGATTTGTTGAAGAGGCTGGTAAGTATTTAGCTAAAACTGCTTTGGCAACAAAGAGATTTAAGGATATAAAAGGAATCGAAAAACTTAAAGATAAAGATATTGTTGTAAAAGGTGATATTGGCGGTGATGATGACGACGGCGAAGAAGATGATGAAGACGGAAATGATGATCTCGGCGACGTTATAGAAAAGTCAGAGGACTTTTATGATAAATATAAGGACTACAGCGATAAGTATAAAGAAATGTTAGAAACCTACAAGCAGTTTGGTCTTGGTGGTGACGATGATGATGATGACGGCGCTGTAGAAGTATCACTAGAGGATATTGATGTATCAGTTGGAAGTGCAGATCAATTACCAGGTGGTATAGGTGTTCATCTTTATGTTAAATTCCAAATAGAAGTTACTGTTCCATCTTTTGGAGGCGGAGATGATGAAGACGGAAAAGAAGAAGGCAAGGAAGATGGTAAAGAAGACGGTAAAGAAGATGGTAAGGACAAAGACGATAAGGATGACAAAGATAAAGATGATAAGGACAAAGATGACAAAGATAAAGATGACAAAGATAAAGATGACAAGGATGAAGAAGCTGAAGAAGAGAATAAGTTAACGATTGAAGTTGAGGCAGACTTCGTACAGGAAATCCAGTTAGACATGGGATTTGATGCAAGCATCGAATGGAATACAAGTTACTTAGTTCCATTTCCAGAAGATGTTGTATTCTCACCAAGTTTTACAACTGGAACATATACAGGAATTGATGTTAACGCATTAGTTTATACAGCAGGCCAGGATGATGGTATGGGTGTTGTTGCTGATGATGTTAAGGAAATGTATAGTGATATTTCTGAAGAATTGAAATCTTTGATGGATTCTGATGAAGTTGAAGATGCTGATGAAGCAGAAGAAGTAACAAGTTGGATTGCTCTTAGGTATAAGCAAATGCTTGAACAAGAGCATGATGCAATAACTCTTGTGGAAAAAACATTATTTGAAGCAAAATATGAATTATTCCCAGGTATTGTTGAATTTGGCTTAGAAGTTAAGTTCGTTGTAACAGTAGATGTTGTTGTATCATTAGGTATTGAATTTTCAAATATTCAGTGTAAGAAGACGGTATATGCAATTCATGTACTGAAAGGAAAATGTGATACTAATACAGTAGAAATAATTCCGGCAGAACTTGATTTTAAGTTCTATGTAATGGGAACCCTTGAACTGAAAGTAGGTTTTGAGGTAGAACTGTCGTTGCAATTAGTGGAGGGCTATCTTGGACAGGCATCTCTTACAGTTGCATTAGGCGCATATCTTGATATGTGCGGATTCTTCTACTATCACATTAATATAAAAGATGGAAAGAAGAAGGAAAATGCAGCAGGTGCACTATTTGTAGAAGTTGGCATTTACTTAGAACTAGGTGCTGGAGCATCAGTTGGAAAGAATACTAAGTTAGTTAAAGGCAAACTATATTCATGGGATACAACCTTGTTTGAAAAGAAGTTCCCATTAAAGTCTTGGGGAGAGAATGAAGTACCACTTGACTTTAATACACTTCAGGAAGATATGCCTGATATAAGTTTAAGACAGTATGTTACTAAGTTTAAAGTACCTGATGCTTGGTATGAAATTAATACATTAACACTTGATGAAGGTGATTTCTCAGCGGTAACATATGATGATGATAGTTATGGTGTTGAACTTACAAATAAGTGGTTTGAATATGTTCCAGAAGAACACATTATTCAGTTAAAAGACGGTTTCGAAGGCATGGAAGCAGAAACTGATGCAACATTCTATTATAAGAATGGAGCAATTCCGTTATCATATGCTAAGATGACAAGAACTATTCATATAACATGGGATAATTATTTAGATGGATATGCTATTACTCCAAACACTAATGGTGGTTCGTATGTTGAAGCAATAGTAGGTAAGATTGGAACAGAAATAAGAAAACCTAAAGATCCAACAAAGAAAGGTTATGTATTTGATGGTTGGTACTTATCAGATGGAACATCTTATGAATTCCCAGAAACAATGCCGGATAAGAATGTAGAAATTTATGCTCATTGGAAACCAGCTACAGACACACCATACACAGTATATTATTATATTGAAAATCCGGATATGGATGGCGAATATATTCTTGATGGTAAGAAGGTTTACAGAGGAACAACTGATACAACAGTTACTCCAGAAGTACTAGCACCAGGAGCATACAAGAAGTCCATTGAAGGTGAAGAAGAGAAATATGCTAAATATGATACTCCACAAAGCAAGGAAGTAACAATACTTCCAAGTGGAGCGGCAGTACTTAGATACTATTATGATATTAGCAGGAGTAAAACTACTTTTAAGACAGGTGATAAAGGATTATTAGGTGATGTTACATTAACAACAAAATATGGTGATCCAATATTTGCACCTGAATATTCAGCATATGGATATGAATTTACAGGATGGAAGGATGAAAAGACTGGAAAAGTAGTTAACCTTGATGAAATCATAAGTAACAATGAAAATAGCGAAGATAAGGATAAGAATGGTATTGCAGGTGCAATTAAGAAAGCTGACGGAAAGGATACAACATATATTGCACAGTGGCAGCCTCGAACAAACATCCTTTATCGTGTTGAATATTATGTACAGCAGTTGAGCGGTGCATATACAGTTCAGTCTATTACTTATGGACAAGGAAAAGCAGGAGATGCTATCACTGAAGATGCTGTAAGAAATCAGACTATGAAGTTTAACATGGTTGATGAATATGGTACAGAAAGTGAAAAGGTTGGAACAGCTGATCAGTTATTTACACAAAAAGATGGTGATGAAGATGTTATATTCTATGATGGAATGAAGACAGATGGCGCACCAGTATCTGAAAGTAATCCAGCAGAAATTAAAGCAGATGGATCAAGAGTAGTTAAAGTATATTATTCACGTAAGATGCGTACAGTAAAACTTACAACTAATGGAACTGATGAAAGTCCAGTTTATGGTGATTATGACGTATGTTACGGTGGAAAGATTGCACTTCCTATTCCAGTTAAGGAAGGATATACATTCCCTGGATTTAAGGATGTAAACGGAGATTACCTTGATGGTATTTCAGTGGATGCATCAGGTAATGATGTATTTGTAAATGAAGAGAATGGATTCGTTGTTGTAACAGTTAAGAATGATGTTACATACACAACGGACGGACTTATGGCTAATAGCTACAAAGTTACATACGATGCTAATGGTGGAATGTTAACAGGTAATGCATCGCAGGTATTAACTTTCGATGAGAAAGCTAATTTATATGATGCACCTACGGCAGCAAGTGGTGATGTAGAATTTGCTGGTTGGAAAGACTATGCAAGTGGTAAAACATATCAGGCTAAGGAAGAAGTTATTAACTTAACATCTTTAGCAAATGCTGAGATAACTCTTGTTGCACAGTGGAAATCAAAAGCATATTCAGTAACTTATAATCTTGATGGTGGAACCATTGAAGAAGGAGCAAATCCTGATACATACTATTCAGATAAACCTGCTAAGGCATTGGCATATCCAGTGAAGCTTGGTTATACATTTGAGGGATGGTTCTCAGGTGATGAAAAGGTTGTAAGTCTTTCAGGTGGAAGAAAAGGTGACTTAAACCTTGTTGCAAAATGGAGTCCAATTGAAGGAGTGCATTATGTGGTTAACCACTATACACAGGATATTGGCGGTGAAGGAAGAACACTTTATGCTACAGAAAGCTTTACAGGAGAAACGGGTGCTGAAGTAACTCCAAGTGTTAAAAATATTGAAGGATTTGATTCACCATCTGCAAAGACAGTAACAATTAATGGTGATGGATCTAGCTCAGTAGATTATGTATATACAAGAAAGCAGTACAAACTCACATTGAATTTAGATGGAGGAAGCATTTCTGGTAAGGACACAGTAGAAATCAATCTATACTATGGTGAAAACATTGATGTTACAACTCCACAAAAAGATGGATTTGTATTTGCTGGATGGTTAAATGATGGTGAGAAATATACAGATTCTGTAATGCCTAATAGTAATTTAACTCTTAAAGCTGCTTGGGCAAATGCAGAAGGAAGTATAATTGTAAATCATTACAAACAGGATACAAATGGAGAATATACTATACTTGCAGATAGAGAAGTTGTTACAGGTAATGATGGTGATGAATATACTCCAGTTGTAAAGAACTATGAACACTTTGGTAAACCTGCAAATGTTGAAACAGTAGCATTTGCTGAGGGAAGAGTAGTTAGTGTGGATGTTAGATATCCACGTGATAAATATAAGCTTACTTGGAACTTAAATGGTGGTAGTGCAACTAATGATTATACTAGCGGCACTGTATTCTATGGACAAGCTATAGTTGTTCCAGTTATGGAAAGAGATAACTATTCATATGTTTGGGATAATACACCAGAAGGTACAATGGGAGCGAAAGATGTAACTTATAGTGCTATATGGACTGCAAAACAAACCAAGATTGCATTTGATACTATGGATGGCATAGTTGAGGGCGAATTGGAGAGAATCGTAAATGTTGGAGATAAATATGGTGAATTACCAACTCCAACTAAGGTTAATGCAGAATTCTTAGGATGGTATGATGAGGCAGAGGGTGGAAACAAGGTAACTAATGATACTGTAGTTTCTAACGCAAGCAATCATTTATTATATGCTAGTTGGAAATATGTTCAGGCAGGAATTACATATATAGGTATTAATGATACTGATGTTAATGATAATCCTACAATGGTTGAACTTGGTAAGGAGACTATAATTAAGGCTCCACAAAGATTAGGTTATAAATTCTTAGGATGGTCAGATGGCAAGAGTGATAAGTTATACATGGAATATGTAATCGCAGCAGATGCTGATCCTGACATAGTTCTTACAGCTAATTGGGAATCAATTAAATATGCATTACAGTTATATAGCTATAGCGGATTATATCTCGTTAAGTATTTTGAATACGGAGAAGATTTGACACAGATAGCTCTTCCAAAGAATGAAGGCTATAGATTTACAGGTTGGAAAGATGTTAATAGTGGTGAAATCATTGATAGTCTTCCAGAGACAATGCCAGAGAAAGAATTAACTTATGTGGCTCAATGGGAAAAGATAGAATATAGAATTATATTTGAAAATCTCTATGGCGCAAAGGTTGATGAAATCAGATGGACTGTTGAGGATAATAATTTTGAAGTTCAACCACCAACAACTAATAGATATGGCTATGATTTCGGAGGATGGTATAAGACTAATGAATATAATGAAGATGACCGTGTTGAACGTATGAAACCAGTAGCTAATAATGTTAGATTATATGCTAGATGGATTCCAAGAAAATATAAGATTAACTTATATTATAATGGTGGAAAAGATTCAAAAGGTTTAGAGTTTAATACAGATAAAGACAATATATTTACTTTTGATGAAACGAAATCATTAAAGACTATTAGTTCTTTAGGACTTTATAGAAATGGATATACATTTGAAGGTTGGTCAAAGACACAGGGCGGCGACGTTGCTTTCGAAGATGGTTATACATTTACAAGTGGTCATAATGAATTATATAATGGCGAAGAGATAGTAAATCTATATGCAGTATGGAGCTTGATTACTTATTCAATTACTTATAAATCGGTTCTAGTAGGAGCAGACGTAGATGAGAATGGTACAAGTAATCCAGTTGCCTATTCTGTAGAAAGCGAAGACTGGACATTGAATGTTCCAAGAGAAATCAAGGAAGGTTATCAATTCTTAGGTTGGAGCGATGCAAGTGGTGAATTGATTGAAAGCGGAACACTTAAACTTAAAGGTGAAGTTGGAAACAAAACATTAACTGCACAGTGGAGATATGCAGGTACATATAGTATTGCACTTAAATCATCATCGGCTCAGACACCTACAGGTGATGGAACTTCAGTATTTAAGATTACTAGAACTATCCCTACTGGTGTTAAGGTTACAGATGATCCACAGCGAGTATACTATAGAACAGTTAATGGAACTGCAATTGGTGGAACAGTTGAAGTAGTTGGCGCAGCTGGAGAAGAAAAAGACAAAACATCAGCGAATAACTTCTACCACGTTGGTGGAGAAAATACATATGCATTCTTTGATGGAATGAATGAGTGTTATTCATTAGAGAATAATGAGAAACATATGGGTACAATTGATTCAGCAACAGGTAATGCAGAAGTTGAATTTACTGTTAAGCGTGAAAAAGCATCTATCCGTTACTATGGACATGAAACTCCAGCAGACAGGAATGGTATATATGCACACTTATATAATCTAAATGGAACAAATACTAGATATTATACTGCAGAAATATATAGAATTGAAAGTGCTAGAGGTGCTGTAACGGGTCTTTATGGAACTAAAGAAGCAAAAAGAACAATGACTATGCCAACGAATAAATTATTAACCGATTCTATAATTTACAAAAATATGGTAAGTATAAAGGATGATCCTAATGGAAATAAGAAATTTAATGAAGCTCAAAGTACGGCATCAAATCCTATTGATATTAGTGATATAACGAACTCAGAAAGAGGAGTTTATCTAAGACAGGCTAGTACAAATGCTCAGTTAAAGATTAGAGTTTATGCTGATTCTGATGAGGATTGGGATACTACAGAGTGTGAATATTATTTAGGTTATAAGATTGGTAATGATTTTAATATTGAAAGATGGGGTGGTGAATGGTTAGATGAAGATGCTGGTGATCAATGGGCTGATGTAGGTGGTCCAAAATATGTTCCTTGGGATAAGTTAGATAATGGTAAGGTTTATTACTATGGTAAAACAGATCATGAGTGTTTAGGAGATATGTGTTTCTGGACAAAGAAACATGAGTTTACATTATCGTTTACTGATTCAATAGGCCCAGATCAGATTGGTATTGCACCAGCAGCAACTACAAATTATAAGAAGGGTGATAAGGTTAAGTTCTCAGTAGTATTTGATGAATTAGTTAGTAATTATAGTAATGTTACAGTGGATACAAGCAAATTCTCAAAATACATGCCAATTAACAATGTAACTTGTACAGGTGGAAAGGGAACGAATGTCCTTACATTCGAAGGCACAGCTACTAAAGATTTCGAGAATGGTACATTTAGTAATGGATCAGGAACTAATAATGAATTAATGGATATTAAGCCAATCAACGGCGGAACTATTAAGGATATTAAAGGAAATAATAGAGCTAGCTAAAATACAATTAAATATTGAATCACAATATGTGATAATTAGATAAAAGGGTGGGGAGAAAACTCCCCACCCTTTTAATGTGAATTATTTTTATTTCACAGGCAATACATATCTAATAATTGCCCAAAACTGAAATGATGTTCCAATAACAATTAATACATGAAATACTGAATGCATGTATTTGTGTTTCTTACCAAGGCCGTATAATACAGCACCAATTGTATAGGCAATTCCGCCTGCAAGAATAAGAATGAATGCGGTTTGGCCAATTGAATTCCAAGTTTGTTTTACAAAAAGAATAGCACACCATCCCATGCCGAGATAGCAGATGTTTGAAAACAAACTATATTTCTTTAAGTCTATTGCAGTAAATACTGTGGCGATTGCTGCAAGTCCCCATATAATTCCAAACATGGTCCAAGCAATTACAGGATAGTGTCTTCTTATTGAAACAAGAATGACTGGTGTATAAGTTCCTGCTATCATAAAGTAGATTGTGCAATGATCTAGAATCTGCATAACCTTCTTTGGAGTTCCTTTTGGAAGTCCATGATAAATAGATGACATACAGTAAAGTACTACCATTGTAATTCCATAAACGCAACTACTTACAACACCCCAGACATCACCATATACAGCTGCAATAATAATGCAAAGTATCATATAAATAATCGCAAATCCGCCACCGACGATATGCGAAACCATATTAAAGATTTCTTCCCCTCTTGTGTAATTCGGAAGAACTCTGTCTGCTAATTTTGTTCTTTTTTTCTTAGCCATAATCCTACCTCTTCTCATTGTATTCGTGATAAGTTTTATTATATCAGCAAATTCTATTTTTGCAAGTGTGTCACAACATGTAGTAATGAATACTACATCATATAGTATAACTCAATAGTGTTCAAAGTCAAGGAAAGAAAGAATTTCTTAAGAAATCAGAATGGTGTCAAAAAATTGTATCCACAAATTATCCACAAATGATTTTGTGTCAAAAAATTAATGTTTATAACTTGGGTTAAAAGATGTCGATAAGTAATATTGACATCTTTTTCGCTTGGGCTTATAATGTGCCTAACAAGTCAAGAAGTAACTTGCAAATATTGACACAGGGGAAGTATGCCTATGTATAAAAGGAGGTGTGTGGTTTGGACATTTTGGCACTTTTCGATGAAGATGTCTCGTATACGAGTGCATTTGCTGATTATTTAAATAGAAAAAAGGTGCTGGCTTTTGATGTATATGTTTTTTCAAATTTGGATTTGCTTAAAGATTTTCTTTTGAATAAAAAGGTTAATGTATTAATTGGGAGAAAGGATATTTTGGGCTTATTTGATGATTATGACATTGACAGGAAGATTGTTTTAAGCGATGGGTCTATGGTTTCGGAAGGGAATGAGTTCTCTATATATAAGTATGATTCCATGGATAAAATAGTGAGTCAGATTTCTGGAATGTATGGATATTTAAATACACATAATAAGAATGGCTTTGAAGGAATGATTGGTGTGTATAGTCCATACTCGATGAGCGGGAAACTTGATTTTTCTTTGGGATACGCGCTTTCTTTGTCGAAGAAATGTAAGACACTTTACATAAATTTGGAAGAATTTTCTGGACTTGGTACTTATATATTGGAGAATGAGTCAGGACATATTAAGGATTTGGCAGATTTAATGTATGAGTATGAACAATTAAAAATGGGGAATCACGTTAGGTATGTTGAAAACATATATAAAAAGGATGACTTGGATGTGATATTACCTATTAGGTATGCTAAGGATTTGAGAAGCATAGATTCTGGTGTGTGGGGTGATGCGATTAATAAGTATGCCATAGCGCATGGCTATAAGAGGGTTGTTGTTGATTTTGGAAATATGCTTGAAGATCCATTTTACATTATGGATTTATGTAAGGTGATTTATATTTTAACACCTAAGCATACTTATGAAAAAAAGAGGATGAAGGAGTTTGTTGAGTATGTTTTGGGGAGTGGTAATGAAAGCCTTTTGGAGAAGGTTGTTACGGTGGATTTACCAGAGTACAAAGCTCCAGATAGAATTGATGATTTCTATGAATTAGAGGAAGGAGATTTTGGTCAGTTTATTAGGGAGTTGATTGATGAAGTTAGCATAGTTTAAAACGTGTTGGGGGATTGCTTGATGGTTGATGTTGAAGAAATAAAGCTTGATGTGCTTGAACGTATGGACGGTTTTGATGACATAACAGATGATGATATTTTTGAATGTATTGATGAAAGTATAAAGGAGTACGGTGAAAAAGTTATGATGTCTGTTAAGGAGAGAATAGAAGCAAGACGTCAGCTATTTAATAAGATTCGAGGTCTTGATATTTTAGAAGATCTTCTTAATGATGAGAGAATAACTGAGATTATGGTTAATGGGCCATATGAAATATATGTTGAAAGTGATGGGAAGGTAAAAAGGATAGAGAAGGCATTTGCTGATACTCAGAAACTTTCGGATATTGTTCAAAGAATAGTCGGAAATGTAAACAGAAGAGTTAATGAAAGAAGTCCCATAGTTGATGCAAGTATTCGGGGTAAGTTTCGAGTTAGTATCGTTTTGCCACCTATAGCTATTAATGGTCCGATTCTTACTATTAGAAAGTTTAAGAAGGGCTTGATGGATATTGATAGTTTGATTGAACTTGGAAGTGTGAATGAGGAAATTGCAGAATTTTTAAGTGAGATCGTTAGGGCAAAATATAACATTTTTATAAGCGGTGGAACGAATACTGGAAAAACTACTTTTTTAAATATTCTTTCAAACTTTATTCCAAAGGACGAGAGAATTATAACCATTGAGGATTCCATTGAATTACAAATTAAAGGTATTGGAAATCTTGTAAGGTTAGAAGCAAGATCGGGAAATGTTGATAAGGATATTTTAGTTACAATAAGGGATTTGATTAAGGCATCGCTTCGTATGAGGCCGGATAGAATAATTGTAGGTGAAGTAAGAGGAAGTGAGTGCATAGATATGTTATCTGCCATGAATACAGGACATGATGGAAGCATGAGTACTGGGCATGGTAATTCACCGAAGGAGATGTTAACAAGATTAGAAACTATGTGTTTATTTGGAATGGATATTCCGCTAGTGGCGATTAGAAATCAGATAGCTGCAAGTCTTGATATTTTAATTCATATTGGAAGGCTAAGAGATGGTAGCAGGAAGGTTTTATCTATATGTGAAGTATTAGGTGTTAAAGATGGAGAAATCGAAATGAAGACATTATATAAATATGTTGAAGAAGGAGAGGATAAAAATGGCAGAATCCTGGGAAAGTTTGTTAAATGCTCGGAACTTAAAAACACAGGAAAACTTAGAGCAGCAGGAATTAAAAACGAAAGAAAGTGCTAGAAAAATAATAAGGATATCTGTTGTGGATTTAGGCTTGATGTTATTAAGTTATGCGATTCTTTCTGCAGTTGTTTCTTTTATCTTTTATGATAATTTGTTATTCTGCATATTTTTGATTCCGCTTGCATATCCATATATCAGAGTACTTAGTGGCGAATTGATACTAATTAGAAAAAAGAATTTAAAAATGCAGTATATGGAATGTCTTAATGCCATGGCGAATGCTGTTGATAGTGGGTATAGCATAGAAGGTAGTGTAAGTAAGGCTAAGGATGTAATAGAAATACTTTATGGTAGAGACAGCCTGATGTATAAGGAAATAGTTAGAATGGAGGGTAGACTACGCTTAGGTGTAATGGTTGAGGATGTTTTTGATGAGTTTTCAAAAAGAAGTGGGTTAATTGAAGCCTATGATCTAGCTAGTGCTCTTAAAATAACCAAAAGATATGGTGATAACATAAGTAATGTTCTAAAAACGGTTTCTAATAATATATCTAGTGAGACAAATGTTGAGAATGAAATTGAAGTATTGATATCTTCGAAAAAATATGAACACCTGATTATGTGCGTCGTTCCAATATTTATGATGTTGTATATGAGAGTAGCAGCACCAGAGATAATGAAGTATTTATATGTTGGATTTGGAAGATTTATTATGACAATATGCCTGGCTGGGTATGTGTTTGCTATTTATATAGGGATAAAATTACTTAGAAAAACTAAATTTGAATAGATAAGGAGTAGGAATTGAGTAAGGTTATAAGCGTTTTTATTATTTTGATTTTAATATTTTTCATTGCAACATTTAGGTATAAGAATAAATTTTTAAAAGGCGCTAATAAAAAGGAGTATAAATTATATGTAATCTTGGGAAGTGGTTTATTTATTGTTGACCTTATTCCTAAGAAGATTATAAAACCCTATATAAGAAAACTTGCTAATAAGTATAGGCAGATTTACGTGACTAGTGATGTGAAAAATAAGTGTTATCTGTATGTTGCGGAGAAGATATGTGAAAGTTTAATTTGTCTAATCTTAGTATTGATGTTTGTAGTTGTGTATTTACTTAAGAGTAGTGGGGGAGAGGACATAAAAAGAATAAAAAGACCAAGCGAAGACATGCCTGAGAGTAAGTACTATTTAACTGCAGATGGAGATATAAAAGAGAACATTAATCTTTTAATTGGATCAAAGGAATACACAAAAAAAGAAGCATATAAATTATTTGATAAAAGAAAAGGCGATTGCATAAAGCGCATGCTTAATAAAAATGAGTCTTTGGATAAGGTGAATACATCGCTTAATATAGAGGATGTTGAGTATTCAGATGGTATGCTTGCTCAATGGCAAGTACAGGGTGAAGTTATAAATTATGATGGAAGCATAAATATAGATGTGATAGATAGTAATAAGGTTAGTAGTGAAATGATACTAACAATAAGCTATAAAGATTTTTCTAAAGACTATAAAGTTGATATAACTGTCGGAAATGTAAAACAATCCATACAGGATAAGGTTCAAAATTATATTGATGAACAGGATAGGACGAGTGATTATGTTGTTTTACCAGAAGAACTTGATGAGGAAAAGATTGGGTTTAGAAGTAAGAAAAATATTCTTTGGATTTTTATTTTGGGTATTGGAGTTTTGTATGCATTTGCTATGTTTTTCTTAAGAGATTTGGATATAAAGGATAAGCTTAGGGATAGGCATGAAGAGATGGTATCTGACTATCCGAAAATACTTAATAAATTTGCTCTCTTACTTAGGGCAGGTTTGGGTAATGTTAAGGCTTTAGAAAGGATTATTCTTGAGTATGATGCAAGGGGGGAATATAGATATGCATATGAAGAAATAAAGTATATGCTTTATAGAATTAGATTAGGAGAAGGTGAAGAAAAAGCATATGAGAATTACGCTAAAAGATGTAATGAAATGTGTTATTCGAAATTTGCTGGGATGTTAGCGGAAAATTTGAGAAGGGGAAATTTAAATCTGGGTGACGAATTAAGTGATGAACTTAATAAAGCTTGGAAGGAAAGAGAAAATGTATTAAGGATAAAAGGAGAAAGAGTTGGAACGAAACTTGTAATACCAATGATTTTAATACTTATTATTACTCTTGTAATGATAGTTGTTCCTGCTTTTATGTCCATGAAAGGAGTGTAAAATTTATGAGAAAAATTGACGAGGTATTTATAAAACTTAAGGAGTATTTAAAACAAAGCTTACAGGATGAATGTGGAATGGGTGTAATTGAAGTAACTTTGATTGTGGTTGTTTTAGTTGGTCTTGCGATTTTATTTAAATCAGAGATTGAAGCAGTTGCAGCAATTGTATTTAAGAGCTTAAGAAGTAAGGTGAATAATGTTTAATGAAAAAAGAAAAAGGTTCGATTAGTATATATGCGGCCATTTCTTTTACTTGCATAATTGCTCTTGTATTAACACTTATAGAAGCGGGAAGGTATGAGTATTGTGGGGCTAATCTTTCAATAGTAACTAACAATGCAGTCGAGTCGGCCATGGGGGATTATGCAAATGAATTAGTGGATGAATATGGTTTGTTTTTAAATGTAAATACGGATGATGAACTTGTCGGAAAAATCGATGAATATGTTTTAGCAAATATAAGTGGGTTTGAAGGTGATTACATAGATCTTTTATCTGTTGCAAATTATGAAATACCTAGTAAAGAAATAAAACACATAACCGATGATGGTGGAAGTTTTATGGCTAAGGAAGTTTCGGATTATATGAAGATTAAGGTGGGAGAAGATGCAGCTAGTGCATTAATAGATAAGTATGGTAATTCCACAGCTATTGGAAATATTTCTTCTTTTATAAAAAGTGTGAAAAGTGCAAAGAAAAAGATTGAAAGAGTTGCAGAAGCAGCTTCTGATTTATATGACGCATATGAAAACATTAAGAATACTGCCGATGAAATAAAGGATGATATAAGAGGAATAAAAAAAGCAGTAAAAAATATGCGGGAAGTAATTGAGGATTACAAGGCAGCTGAATGTGAGTTTGAGGACTTAGAAAAAGCATATAATATTTTGGTTGGTCAAGTTGATAATCTAAAGAAGGATTTAGAAGATATATCATCTTTTGGAGAGAAAGCAACAGATAGTAAAAGTGAATATGAGGAAGGCAAAGAAGAAGCACAAAGTATTTATGGACAGATTTGGCCAGATGAAGAAACACCGGAAACAGAAGATGAACTTTTAGATAACTATGATGATGTTAAAGATGTTATCGAGGTTATAGAAGGTATAGATTTATCAGATTTTGATAAAACAAAAAAACTTGCAGAGGAAAATGCGATAAAAATAATTGAAAGAAAATTAGATAAATTAACAGAGAGCATTGATGTAGCAAAAACAATTAAGAATCTGACAAAAGGCATAAAGTTAGACAGTATTATAAATAATCCAAATAAAAGCATGGGAAAGAAAAATGGATATGGAGTTAGTGGAAAGGATATTGTGAAATATGTTGAGAATATTTCAGAAGATATTATTTTAGGACAGGTTATGGATGTATCCAAAGTTTCTAACTTGAAAATTAATAGAGATGATGAGAGCCCTTCGAATATAAAGGATAAAGGAAAAGGTAATATTAAAAAAATAGATGAAGCTCTTTTTAGTTTATATTGTGCTGATGTATTTGCTTCATATACTGATAAAAAAGAGGATTCTTTATTAAACTACGAGATGGAATACATATTATGTGGTCATGAAGGTGATAAAGAAAATTTATCTGAAAGTGTTGCTAAGTTGCTTGCTCTTCGTGAAGCGACTAATGTAATTGCTATATTAAGTAATCCGGATATGTTGAATGAAGCAAGAACTCTTGCACTTTCTACCTTTGGACTTACAGGTGTTCCTGCGATTACTGTTCTTGGAGAGGTGCTTATTGTTGCAGCCTGGGGTTATGCTGAATCCGTATTGGATGTGAGGAATTTGCTAGCGAAGGGAAGATGCAAATTGATAAAGAAAAGAACGGATTTTAAATTATCGCTGGGAAATATAGGTTCTATAATGAATGGTTCCTTTGTTGAAACAGAAGGTGAAGGAGAAACAATTCATGATGGTCTAAATTATAAGGAATTTTTGGAAATATTAATGTTTGCTACTGGTAAAACCTCTAAGTATTACCGAGCTATGGATTTGATTGAAGAAAGAACAAAGCAAAAAAAAGACGATTTTAGAATGAACCAATGCATTGTTAAAGCTTCGGTAGATATAAAGTATGAATTAAAGCCTTTGTTTATCAGTAAGGATATAACTAAAAACTTTATGGAAGGTGGAACTGTTTTTGTGAATCGAAAAGCGGAATATGGATATTAAAGAAAGGGGGAATAAGAAAATGTCCTTTTATGACAATCTGCGCAGGTATAAAAAATCAATGAATAATCAGCTTCTTTCTTTTATGCTTCGAAAACTACAATTTGAAAAAGTTGATATAGGTAATAAATATAAAAGGTTAGCACGTAGGTCGGATAAATTGTGTAGAAGGACATTTTCTTATTCCTCCTTTTTTGAGGAAGAAGGTTACCTGACCGTAGAAAGTGCCTTGGTTATTCCAATATTTTTATTTGTTATAATTACATTTTTTTATATTTTTATAATGTTTACTACTGATATGGATATATATAAAGCGATGAAAGAATCGTCTAGAGATATTGGATATATTGAGGCACTTTTAGCCCCGGAAACAAATGTGGCTGGAAGGGATTTATCGATTAAGGCAAATATAACTAAGAATCTTGGAAGTGGATTTATAAAAGATAATATTATTAAAGGTGGAATATCAGGAATAGATGTTAGTGGTTCATCGTATGATAAAGATACAGGGGTGTTAGATATTGTTGTTTCGTACAAGTATAAAATTCCTTATTCAGTTTTAGATCTTTTAGACATATCAAGAAAACAGCGTTTTAAAAGTCGATTATATACAGGGAAAAATATATATGAACAAGAAGATGAAAAATATGTTTATGTAACTAAAAATGGGAAGGTATATCATTGTGATATTAATTGTTCGTATTTAAATATTAAGATTAAAGAAATAGATTTTAATGATGTGGATGATTATAGAAATGAGTGGGGAGAAAAATATTATCCATGTGAGAACTGCATGAAGGAAGATGCGCCAATTGTATACATTACTGAAGATGGAAACAGATATCACTCGAGTAAAGAGTGTTATTCATTAAATAGAAATGTTTATAAAAAGAAATTATCTGAAGTTCATGATATGCCGCCGTGTTCAAGGTGCGGTAAGTAAAGAAAAGAGGTCTGATTATGGATGACAAGGAGAGAGGAAGTGCTTCGCTAGAGGCAGCAGTAATAATGAGTGTATTTATTTTTATGATTACAGGAGTTGTGTATGTATCCTTTTATTTGCATGATGTTGTCGTTGTTAGAAGTACTTGTATAAAAGTTTGTGAAAAATACTTGTGCGATAAAGGTGATGGTAAAGTAGCAAATGCTCTTAATGAAGAACTTAAGAATAAATTATTTGTTATAAAGGAAATTGATGTTAATGGTAAGGTTGGAAGAAAAGTTAGTGTTGAAGTATCAGGGAAATATGAAGGATATGGAAAAGATGTTTTAGAGGCGTTTGCTAAAGGAAAGTATAGGTATTCATATAAAATAAAAAGGAATGTGAATAAGGATGATGTTTATAAGGTTAGGGTTTTAAAAAGGGTTGTAGATGAAATTGATAATGATAATTAGAGGACTTTGTATGAAGAATGGGTGGTCGTATGGATTTTAGTTTTTATGATGATTTTAGTGGACATTATATTATATATTCTGATGAGAAAATAAAAGACAATTATGAACTTAACATGATTAAGAATAATAAGATAGAGCATCTTTTGACAACTACTGTAAAAAGAATGGATAGCGAATTGGAAATATACTATAACTCACTTTCTATGAGCTCATGTTCTGATTATATAAAGTCTAATAAGATTGAGTATGAACATGTGAAGGTATTTGTTGAGAATATAAAGAAGTTGTGTGAAAGTTTGGAAGAATATTTATTGAATATTAATCATGTGGTTATAGATGAAAAATTGATTTTTATAGATGAAGAAAAAAGATATATTGAGTTTTTATATAATCCTTTTGAAATTGGAGACTTCACTGAAGGCATTAAGCAGATTATTAGTTCAATACTTCCAAGCATTAATCATGACGATCAGGCAACTGTTCTTTTGACGTATGGCCTTATGGAAGCTTTAGAGGAACAATCAGTAACGGTTGAAAGCCTTTGCGCAGTTGTAAAAAGTGTTGAAGAAGAATTAAGAATAAAAAACATTAATAAAGCGTATTACGATGATCTCATCGTTGATAATACATCGCAGAATTTGCAATCCGAAGAAATAGAAGCGGATGGCAAAAAGTATGCTGAAAGAAGAATAAGAATTAAGGAGGTGGTTACGGGTAAAATAGAGGAACTGATAAGAAAAGAAAAGCGAACACATAATAAAAAGAAATATAAGGAACGTCCTGTATACCAGATTGAAGATATGAGTAAAATTAGTGGAAAATAAGCCTAAAATGTGGTATGGTATGTCTTGAGAAAAAAATTAAATAATAGGAGTAGACTGGAAATGATAAAGAAGTATTTAAATAGAGTCTTTATTGAAGGTTTAAGTGGAATGGCATTAGGTCTTTTTGCTACACTTATTATGGGAACAATACTATGTCAGATTGGTGACTTGCTAGGCCCTGGTTTTTTCGGCGGTAAACCAAGTCATTATTTGATTTTAATTGGTAGTGTTGCTAAAACTATTACTGGTGCTGGTATTGGTGTGGGTGTTGCAAGCAAGTATCAGGAAAGTCCGCTTGTTAGTGTAAGCGCAGCGGTTGCTGGCATGATAGGTGCTTTCCCTAATGTTAATACTTCTATGGCATTTGTAATTGGCAAACCAGGTGAACCACTTGGTGCATTTGTTGCAGCTTATGTTGCCATTGAACTTGGACATATTGTTTCAGGAAAAACTCAATTAGATATAATATTAACACCATTTGTAGGAATTATGAGTGGTGGACTTGCTGGAATATGGGTTGGAAAACCTATAGCAAGATTTATGCTTTGGGTTGGCGAACTAGTCAACGTGAATGTTGATAAACAGCCTATTGTTGGAGGACTTATTGTAGCCGTTATTATGGGTATGGTTTTAACCTTACCTATTAGTTCTGCAGCGATTGGTATTTCGCTAGGGCTTTCGGGTCTTGCGGCAGGTGCAGCGACAATTGGATGTTGTTGTCAGATGGTAGGATTTGCTGTAGCTAGTTTTAGAGAAAACAAAGTGGGCGGATTGATATCTCAAGGTGTTGGTACATCCATGCTTCAGATTACTAATATATTAAGACATCCGTTTATATGGATACCGCCGATTGTTTCAAGTGCAATTCTTGGACCTGTTGGTGCAGCGGTGTTAAAGATGAAGAGTAATTCTACTGGATCTGGAATGGGTACATCAGGGCTTGTTGGACCTATCATGTCTTATCAGACCATGACAAAGAGTATGTCAAATACAATGGCGCTTGCAGAAGTGGTTGTGATGGAATTTGTTCTTCCTGCAATTATTACTTTGATTATTGCAGAAGGCATGAGAAAGATAAAGTTGATTCATGATGGAGATATGAAACTAGAGGCTTAAATAAGGAGAGACGTTCTTGAATATTAAAGATTTTTTTAGTAGAAAAAAAGAACAATTTAATGATGAAGAATTTATAGATCAGTTAGAAACGCATAGAAGAAATAAGAGAATAAGATATATCTTAATTGCTCTTATAATACTAGTTGTTGTGATTTCTAATTTTATTTACCAAAAAACCCGCGTTTATAAAACTGTTAAAGAGGTAAGTTCTGTTGAAATTCAAAATGGATTTGGCAGTAAGTATACTGGTTATGGGGACATGCTTGTTAAGTATAGTGAAGATGGAGTATCTTATTTAAATAGAAAACAAGCAATTTGGAACCAGGCATTTGAGATGAAGAGTCCTATTGTTGATACATGTGGTGACTACGTAGTTGTTGCAGAACAAGGCGGAACAGAGATATATCTTTTTGATGATAAAGGTCTTGTTAATAAAACAGAATCAAACTTTCCGATTGTAAAGATTGAGGTTGCTAAACAGGGCGTTGTTGCTATGATTTTAGAGGATGCGCACACTAATTATATTGATCTTATTGATAAAGAAGGAAAGCAGTTGGTAACAAGCAAGACGGATCTGGCTAGTAACGGTTATCCACTTGATTTTTCGATTTCTGAGGATGGTACAAAACTTGCGGTATCTTATCTTTATGCAAGTGGTGGTGTTATGCAGTCGAAGGTGCTATTCTATAATTTCTCAGATGTTGGACAGAACGAAGTAGACAGAATGGTTGGTGGATTTAATCAGTATTCATCGACTATAGTTCCTACGGTTGAGTTTTTGAATAATGATGTATGTGCCTGTATAGGTGATAATATAATAACAATTTATTCAATTAAGCAGAAACCGTCTATTGAATTCGAAGCAGAGATTACTGATGAAATAGAAAAGGTATGTTATTCATCTTCGTACATTGGATTGGTATTAAAGAATACAGATAATCAACATAAAGAAAAGAATAGAGTTGTTGTTTATAATACGAGGGGTAAGGAAGTTATGTCAGAGTATATAGACGATCTTTATGATGAGGTAAAAATTGTTGAGAACTGTATTTTTACATATAATAAAAATGATTTCAGAATAATTACATTCTCTGGACAGGAAAAGTTAAAGCATAGTTTTAATGAGGATGTTGTTGATATTGTTCCTATTTCTCTTAGGACATATTATGTAGTAACTAATGAAAAGGTAAAATGTGTAAAGCTTAAGTAGACTGGAGTTTGATATGGAAGTATATTTACTTGGTGGAATGATTTTAATCTTATTGGTTTTTTCTATTATGGGATATATAAGAGGATCACTTAAGATTTTATTGTCGCTTGGATCCTTGTTTGCATCTTTAATATTGGTTTTTGTAGTTTATCCGACAGCGGTAAGTAAGTTTAATAATACTGTAATACATGATGTTGTTGAGAAAAAAGTAAGCGAATATGTTGATGATAATCTTAAATTAGATAAACAAAATGGAATAGAGCATACTGGCATAGAAGGACAGCAGAAGATTATAGAGAATATGCCACTTCCAAAAACTATTACTAAAAAAATAAAAGAGAATAATACTGAAGAAGAATATAAAGAATTAAAGGTGGATAATTTTGAGGACTATGTAAAGGCTTATCTTGTAAAAGAGATGATGCAAATTATATCATTTGCTATAGTGTTTATTGTTATTCATGCTTTGATGATTTTATTTGTGGGATTAACAAGAGTGTTGTCTAAATTACCAGCGGTTGAGTCGTTAGACCGTACGCTTGGAGTTATTATAGGACTATTTGAAGGTTATATATTAATATTAATCTTCTGTGTTGTTATTACTGCGCTTTCGGGAACAGGAAAAATGGAACCGATATTTGAAGCCATAAATAACAACAAAATATTAAGTACTATTTACGAAAACAACTTCCTTATGATGTTAATACTTTATTTTTTATAAGTTTTTTAATAAAGTTGTTGACAAAACAAAAGAATGATGTTAAAATTTCAACGTTGTATTCGTAGTGTTGCGATTTTTTGTTTGTGAATGGATAAGCAGGGAGTCGCAATCATGGCTCCATGGTCAAGCGGTTAAGACACCGCCCTTTCACGGCGGTAACAGGGGTTCAAATCCCCTTGGAGTCACTAGCGTAAAGCTTATGGCGACATAGCCAAGCGGTAAGGCACGGGTCTGCAACACCCTGATCGCCAGTTCAAATCTGGCTGTCGCCTCTTGTAACCAGAATCCCTATTGAAAGGATTCTGGTTTTTTAGTATATTATTATGTAAGGTTAGTAACCAACTCAGGGTTAAAGGAGGTATGGCTATGGCACAGTTATGGTCGGATAAAAAAAGAACTATATTTGGGTTACCTTTATCATTTACAAGGTATACATTAACAGAAGAAAAATTCATAAAGAAAAGCGGAATATTATCTACAGATGAAGAAGAAATAAGATTATATAGAATAAGAGATGTTTCTCTTCACCAGACACTTGGACAGAGATTATTTAAGGTTGGTACAATCCATATCTGTTCATCAGACATTAGTGCACCAGAACTTGATGTGGTTAGCGTTAAGGATCCTAGAACAGTTAAGGATCTTATTTCTGATGTTGTTGAAAATGTTAGAAATGAAAAACGTGTCGGTGTTAATGAGTTCATGACTGAAGGAAGCGATTTCCATGATTTGATGAACTAGGGAGTTAAAGATGCAATTTGGAGTTGGAGACATTATTGTTATGAAGAAACCTCATCCATGCGGAAGTAATGAATGGGAGGTTTTAAGAGTTGGTGCGGACTTTAGACTTAAGTGTCTAGGTTGTGAGCATAGTATAATGGTGCCTAGAAAGATGGTTGAGAAATCGGCCAAATTGAAAAAAACACTTGAATAATTAGGAATAGTATGATAAAATGTCTATTCGTGGCGCTATGTTTAGCGCTAATCCTTGCTCTTGAAAAGATCAAGGGCCAGAGACCAAAAGGAGGTAAAAAGCATGAATAAGTATGAATTTGCAGTTATTGTTAGTTCAAAACTTGAAGACGAAGACAGAGCTAAAACTATCGACAAGGTAAAAGAGTACGTTACACGTTTTGGTGGTACTGTTACTGAAGTTGAGGAATGGGGCAAGAAGAAACTTGCTTACGAAATCCAGAAGATGAGTGAAGCTTACTATTACTTCGTTAAATTTGAATCTGCTCCAGATGTTCCTGCTCAGATCGAAGACAAGCTTCGTATCCAGGAAAACATTCTTAGATTCTTATGCGTAAGTTTAGACGAACAGTAAGATAGGATAAAGAAGAGGTATACAATGAATAACGTAGTATTAATGGGGCGTTTAACAAGAGACCCTGACGTTAGATATTCTACACAGGGTGATTCACAAATGGCGATCGCTAGATTTACACTCGCAGTTGATAGAAGATTCAGAAGAAACGGTGATGATCAGAATGCTGATTTTATCTCATGTGTTGCTTTTGGAAAGACTGCTGAGTTTGTAGAGAAATATGTTAATAAAGGAACTAAGCTTACTCTTTCAGGTAGAATTCAGACAGGTTCTTATACAAATAAGGATGGTCAGAAAGTATACACAACAGATGTTGTTGCTGAAAACGTAGAATTTGCTGAAAGCAAGGCAGCTAGTGAAAATAACGGTTTTTCAGATTATTCATCTGCACCAGCAGCAGTTGCTGGAGGTGGTAACCAGGGTGCTAATGATGGATTTTTAGATATTCCAGACAGTGTGGAAGATGATGGATTGCCATTTTAATTAAATTGAGTTTATAAGTTTATATAGACCAGAAGGAGGTCAGGTTATGCCATATAATAAGAATGAAAAAGGCGATAAGAGCGAAGCACCTGCAAAGAGAAGACCTATTCGTAGAAGAAAAAAGGTTTGTGTATTCTGCGGTGAAGATAAAGAAATCAGCTACAAAGATGTTAATAAGCTTAAGAGATATACTTCAGAAAGAGGTAAAATTCTTCCTAGAAGAGTTACAGGTACATGCGCAAAGCATCAGAGAGCTTTAACAGTAGCTATTAAGAGAGCTCGTCACGTTGCTCTTATGCCATATACAGTAGAATAATAATTAATGTATATATCAAGAGGTTTCCACAAAGTGGGAACCTCTTTTATATTTTGCATAAATGTGGTAAAATGTATTATTGTAAGTATCTATGTCATATTGTAAATGATTTAATTTTTATGGTGTGATACCTAAGTATTTAAGGAGATATGTGATGGGTAAAAAGGACAGAGTCAGACTAAAAGGACATATAAACAGATTCCTAAAATGGCCATTTATTCTTGGTATATTTTTATTAGCAACTTCTGCTATGATATTTGCTATGGATAAGACTGCGGGAATGTTTTCTTTTTTCGCTGACGCAATCTATTTATTTATAGCCTTTATTTTATTAAGGGTTAATAAAACCAGAATCATGAGTGAGTTGATTAATTTCGCATCGGAATATAATCTAACGCAAAGACAAATGATGCATAGTTTATCTATTCCATATGTATTATTGGATGATATGGGAAGAATCCTTTGGACTAATAAGGAAATGGAAAATCTTTTAGCGAAGGATAATGTGGTTGGAAAAAACATAACTATGTTTTTCCCTTTGATTGAAATTTCAAAAGCTAAAAATGCTGAAGAAATGTATGTTTGCGAGTTTAATTATAATGACTTAAGTTATAGGGCTGAGTTTAATAGATTTGATATTGAGGATGTATATAAGCATTCAAAAGTTGTTGAAAGTCTTGAGGGAAATCAACATTTAATAGCAGCCTATTTCTTTGATGTTACTGAAACAAAGCAGTTGATTCAGGATAATGTTAATGAAAGAATGGTCGCTTGTCAGATTAACATTGATAACTATGATGAAGTTATGGAAAATATCGAAGAAGTTAGAAGATCTCTTTTATCAGCCATGATAGATAGAGTGGTAACTAGATATTTTACACGAATTGATGGTGTTATTAAAAAACTTGAAAAAGATAAATACTTAGTTATTTTTAAATACAGATATTTAGAAATGCTTATGAATGAAAGATTTACTCTCCTTGAGGAAGTTAAGTCTGTTAACTTTGGTAATTCAATAGCAGTTACACTTAGTGCCGGCATTGGATTTGGTGAGAAATCATATATTAAAAATTTTGAATATTCTCGTATGGCTATGGATATGGCTCTTGGTCGAGGTGGCGACCAGGTTGTAGTTAAAAGTACTGAGAAGGTTGATTTCTTTGGTGGAAAGTCTAAGTCTGTCGAAAAGCAGACTAGAGTTAAAGCTAGAGTTAAGGCACTTGCTTTAAGAGAAATCATTCTTAGTAAGGATAATGTACTTATTATGGGACATAAGATTGGTGATGTTGATTCATTTGGCTCATCAATTGGTATTTATAGATGTATTAAATCTCTTAATAAAACAGCAAAGATTGTTATTAATGATGTTACACATTCAATGCAGCCTATGTATGAGAGATTTACAGTTGAGAATGGATATGAGGAAGATTTGTTTGTAAATTCAGAACAGGCTCTTTCCCTTGTTAATCCAAATACTGTAGTGATTGTCGTAGATGTTAACAGACCAAGTTATACGGATTGTCCAGAGCTTCTTGAAAAGGCTTCTAATATAGTAGTGCTTGATCATCATAGAAGAAATCCTGAGACAATTGAAAATGCAGTATTATCATATATTGAACCATTTGCTTCGAGTGCGAGTGAAATGGTTTCAGAAATTTTACAGTATATTAATGACGAAGTTGTTCTTACACAGGAAGAAGTTGATGCTCTTTATGCGGGTATCATGATTGATACAAATAACTTTACTAATAGAACTGGGGTACGTACTTTCGAGGCAGCAGCATTCCTTCGTAGAAGAGGCGCTGATGTTACACGTGTTCGTATGCTTCTTCGTGATGATATGGAAGATTATAAGGCAAAGGCTAAGGCTATTGAAAATGCTGAAGTATATTTAGGGGATTTTGCTATTACATGTTGTGAAGCTAAGTCAGTACTTAGTCCAACAGTTGTTGGAGCACAATCAGCGAACGAACTTCTTAATATCAGAGGCATTAAGGCAGCATTTGTTCTTACACCATATAATAATCAGATTTATATTAGTGCAAGATCAATTGATACAGTTAATGTTCAGCTTATCATGGAAAGATTAGGCGGTGGAGGTCATTCAAATATCGCAGGTGCACAGTTAGATGGTGATAATATTTATGGTGCGATTGAATTATTGAAAAATACTATTCGCGAGATGAAAGAGCAAGGAGATTTATAGAATGGAAGTTATATTATTAGAAGATGTAAAGAATGTTGGTAAAAAAGGCGAAAGAGTTACTCTTAGTGATGGATATGCAAGAAATTGCATTATAAAGAAAAAACTTGGCGTTGAAGCAACGGCTAAAAATATTAATGATTTAAAACTTCAGAAGGCTAATGATGAAAAACTTGCTGCACAGAGACTTGAAGAAGCTAAGAAGAAAGCAGAAGAAATTGGACAGTACACATTAAAGTTATTCTTAAAGAGTGGCGAAGGTGGAAAGATATTTGGTTCAGTTTCAACTAAGGAAATAGAAAAAGAAGCTAAAGAACAGCTTAACTTAGATATTGATAAGAAGAAACTTGTTTTAGCAGAAAGCATAAAGACACCTGGTGTATATGATGTAGGAGTTAAACTTCATCCAGAAGTAACTGCTACACTTAAGGTTAATGTTTCAACAAAATAATAAGATTGAAATCTAAAGGTTGATGATATGATAAGAACTATTATTAAGGAGGAATTATATGAGCGATAATGATAATATAAATGGTTTAGTGATTCCTCATGATACAAATGCAGAGAAAGCTCTTATTGGTGCAATATTAAAGGATGAGCAGGTATTAGGCGATGTTGAAAGCATAGTGTATTCTGCTGATTTTTATAACAAGCAACTTGGACAGATATATGATGTAATGCAGGAGCTTAATGATGAAAAGACAGCAATTGACATTGTTACTGTTGCAAGCAGACTAAAAGAAAAAGGCGTACCAGATGAAGTTACAAGTATTGATTTCATTAGAAATATATTAGAGAGTGTTCCTGTCTCAGCAAATGCACGTGTATATGCGCAGATAGTTAAGGAAAGCGCACTTAGACGTAATGTTATTAAGGCTAGTCAGGAGATGATGAATGAAAGTTACAGCGGAACAAGTGGCATAGATGTATTAATGAACAATGTTGAAAGTCGTATGATGAAGCTTATTCAGACTAGAGATAAGGGTGACTATGTTCCAATTAGACAGGTAGTAATTGATACTATGGAACGTATTAATGCTGCATCTAAGGCAGAGGGTAGTGTTACTGGTGTTCCTAGTGGATTTACAGATCTTGATTATAAGACAAGTGGATTCCAGAATTCCGATCTTATACTTGTTGCTGCAAGACCATCAATGGGTAAGACAGCATTTGTTCTAAATATTGCTCATCATGTTGTAGTTAAAGAACATCTTGGAGCTGTTATATTCAGTTTGGAAATGTCAAAAGAGCAGCTTATGACGCGTTTCCTATCACAGGATGCGATGGTTGACTCTAAGAAACTTAGAAATGGTAATCTAACAAATGATGAGTGGGGAAGACTTGCTCAGAGTGCAGATACCATAGCAAAAACAAAGTTAATTATAGATGATACAAGTTCGATTTCAATTAATGAACTTAGAACAAAATGTAGAAAGTATAAATTGGATTATGATATTGGAATTATAATCATTGACTACTTACAGCTTATGACAGGTAATAGCAGAGAGGGACGTCAGAACGAAGTATCTGAAATCTCACGTGCACTTAAGGGTCTTGCAAGAGAGCTTAATGTACCTGTAATTGCACTTTCACAGCTCTCTCGAGCAGTTGAAAGTAGAGAAGATAAAAAGCCTATGTTATCTGACCTTCGTGAATCCGGAGCCATCGAGCAGGATGCCGACGTAGTAATGTTTATATATCGTGAGGATTACTACAAGAAGGATACGGATAGAAGAGGAATTGCTGATATTATTATAGCTAAGCAGAGAAACGGTCCGGTTGGATCAATAGAACTTGCGTGGTTACCTGATTATACAAGATTCGCTAATCATGAGGTTAGAAGAGAAGGAACTGAATAATAATGATACAATAAAAGCCTTGATATTTATATAATATCAAGGCTTGTTTATATAGTTGTTTTATATAACTAGAAGCAAATATTTATTGAAAATCTTATTGAAAAAAAATATCAATTAGTGTATAGTATATTTAGCGAAAATATTAAAGATATTTTTATCAATGTAAAGGAGGAATACAATAATGGCACATGTAATTTCAGATGAATGCATCAGCTGTGGAGCTTGCGCAGCAGAATGTCCAGTTTCAGCAATCGCTGAAGGCGATACAAAGTTTGAAGTAAGCGCTGATTGTATCGATTGTGGAGCATGCGAAGGCGTATGTCCTACAGGAGCTATCTCAGCAGAATAATAAAGAGAGTAATCTCAAAAACAAACGGCTTAGGAATTATCCTAAGCCGTTTTTATATGTTTGAAATCAAAATTATTTAACATTAGCTCCCTTCTTAGGAACTGAGAATATGAACTCAGTGCCTTTATTAAGTTCACTATAAACTTCAATGTCTTCGCCGTGTGCCTGAACAATTTCTTTAACGATTGAAAGACCAATACCAGAACTATTCTTAACACGTCCACGTGAAGTGTCACTCTTATAAAATCTGTCGAAGATACGTCCGATGGAATCTGGTGCAATACCAACACCTGTATCCTTTACAGATACAAATACTTTAGCACCTTTGTCATATACATGAACATATATAATTGAATCATTATCGCTGAACTTGATAGCGTTATCAATAAGATTTGAGAAAACCTGAGATATCTTATCTTTATCAGCGTATACTTCATAAATTTCACTATCAAAATCAAGGTCGATTAAGACGCCCTTCTTCTGACATTGTACTTCAAATAAACTTACTGTATCGAAGATAATTGAGTTAAGATCAAATATAGTCTGGAAAAGAACAATGTCATCACTATCAACTGCACTAAGGTCGATAAGACCTGCAGCAAGCTTTGTAAGTCTGTTAGTTTCAGTAAGAACGACATTTAAGTACTTCTCATACTTTTCATTAGGAATAGTACCATCAAGCATCGCCTCAATGTATCCCTTAATAGATGTAAGAGGTGATCTAAAGTCGTGCGATACGTTAGAAATAAACTTACGTTGATATTCTTCTCTTTCAGCAAGCTGTGAAGCCATAGTGTTAAGGGAGGAAGCAAGTTCTGCTAATTCATCGTGTGAGTTAACTTCGATAGAGTTAACCTTGAAATTACCCTTAGCAAATTCTTTCGCAGCAGCATTAATCTTCCTAAGAGGATTGTAAACAAATAATATTACAATGAACATAGGTAAGAATGAAAGAATGAGAAGAACAATACCTGTTATTATAGTAAGGTCAACTATTCCTGAACTTTTTTCAGTAATAGATGATGTAGCTTTGTGAATTAAAATATAACCACAAGTATTGTAATTTTCATTATCTGTTACAGAACAGATAACTGTAAACATTTCATTATTAAAATATGAATTGAATTTATTCTTTGTACTAACGTTTCCGTTAAAGTCATCAATATTAAAACTATCAATAGTACCCTTAGTAACGGCATTCTTAGATGTATCCGAGGTGAAGACCAAATTAGCATCAAGGTCTAATACCCATACATAATTATCGGATGGAGCCATGTTAGTAACAGTACTTTTTATTTTTTCATAGTCGTAAATGGAATGAAACTTGTTGACGTCATACTCGTTCGCTATACGGTTAGCGGTTTGGTACATGGACTTTTCTTCGGCAGTTTGAAAATACCTATAGGAAAGAGTCGTTGTAATGGTAATAATGATACCAAATCCCGTAAAAGCAAAAATAATGTAGGAAATCAACAACTTAAGCATGATAGGTTGCTTCATGATTTAGATTTACCTCGTTTCAAATTTATAACCTACACCCCAGACAGTGTTAATAGCCCAGTGTTCATGGTCATTAATTTTCTCTCTAACTCTCTTAACGTGAACATCAACTGTTCTTGTATCACCGATGAAGTCATAACCCCAAATATTATCAAGGAGCTGTTCACGTGTAAATACCTTATTTGGACTTGAAGCAAGGAAATATAAAAGTTCAATTTCCTTAGGAGCCATTTCTACGAACTCTCCTTTATATTTAACGGAGTAGTTTGTGAGGTTAACCTCGAGATCAGGAAATGCAACGATTTTAGCATCATCATCTGCAGGATTGTTAATATCCTCAATCTTTTTACGTCTTAGATTGGCTTTAACTCTGGCTACAAGTTCCTTTGTATCAAATGGTTTTGCAAGGTAGTCATCAGCACCAAGCTCAAGACCTAAAACCTTGTCGAAAACTTCACCTTTAGCTGAAAGCATAATAATTGGAACCTGTGAAAGAGAACGAATCTCTCTACAAACCTGATAACCGTCCATAACTGGAAGCATGATATCAAGTAAAACTAAATCAGGATTCCAAGTTTTAAAATCTTCAACCCCTGTTCGACCATCGGCTGAAATTTTTGTGTCGAAACACTCTTTGTTTAAATAAAGAGCGATAAGCTCTGCAATGTTCTCGTCGTCATCGACGATAAGTACTTTCTGATTAATCATTTACATCCCTCCGTAGTAATAAATCTAAAAAACTATATAACATATTATAACAAATATTAACGAATAAATAAAATTATTTAAATTCTACGATTGTAACTCCGTCGCCACCTTCTTCTGGAAGACCACGATGGAATTCTTTTACATAGGATGATTTCTTAAGGTAGTTAGTGATTCCTGTTCTTAAAGCACCAGTTCCCTTACCGTGCACAACACGTACACTTGCTAGGTGTGCAAGGTATGCATCATCCAAATATTTATCTAGAAGGCCGATTGCCTCATCGACAGTTTTGCCGAGCAAATTAATCTCTGACGAAACGCTAAGAGCCTTGCTCATCTTGATTTTTCCACTTCCACTCTTGTTGTATTTAATAGGAGCGCCGATAATATCAGGTTCATCCACGATTTCTAAATCCCTGATATTAATTAAGCTTCTAAGGATACCCATCTGAACATACAAGTCACCCTTAGGGTTTGGAAGTGAACTAACTATACCATCAGCTCCCATTGTAAGAACCTTAACCTTATCCCCAATGTGGAAATCGGAAGCTTTATAAGTCTTAGACTGTTTGCTCTTTGCAATAGAAGAGTTGGTTTTATTTTTCTTAAGATGCTCATTTAATTTATTTCTGGTTCTATCCATGTTCTTGGTATCACCAACCGAAGCATCCTTCCTAAGTTCCTTAATGGTACTATCCGCATAGGCCTTAGCTTCTTCAATGATTTTATTAGCCTCTTCTTTAGCCTTTGCAATTTCCTTTTCTTTACGTTCTTCTAAAGCTTTTAATTTCTTTTCGTATTCAGCCTTGATGTTATCTGTTTGGGTACGATTTTCAGTAATCTCAGCTCTTGCCTTTTCGATCTCAACGCGGTTTTTGTCAAGCTCGTCAAGAATATCTTCAAAAGCTATGTTGCTTTCACTAATCTTGCTCTTCGCATCATCAATTATGAAATCTGGAAGACCAAGTTTTTTAGATATAGCAAATGCATTACTCTTTCCAGGTACACCGATTAATAGCTTGTAAGTTGGGCTAAGCGTTGCAACATCAAATTCACAACTACCGTTACAAACACCCTCTGTTTCGAGTGCATATAATTTTAACTCGCTATAATGTGTAGTTGCAAGAGTTCTTACATCAAGATTATGTAAGAAATTTAATATTGAAATTCCAAGAGCGGCACCTTCCGTAGGGTCTGTTCCTGAACAAAGTTCATCGAAAAGAACAAGGCTGTCTGAATCTGCTGATTCAAGTATCTTAACAATATTGGTCATATGAGCAGAGAAAGTACTAAGACTTTGTTCAATGCTCTGTTCATCACCAATGTCAGCGAAAAAGTTGTGGAATACACCTAAATTTGAGCCTTCATCAGCTGGGATGAAAAGACCAGCCTGTCCCATAAGGGATAAAAGACCAACTGTTTTAAGTGTAACAGTCTTACCGCCTGTGTTAGGTCCGGTGATAATTAATAAATTAAAATCATCACCAATGTGAACATCAACAGGAACAACCTTATCTTTATTAAGAAGAGGATGTCTAGCCTGTTTCAAATTAATGTATCTTTTATCGTTAAATATAGGCTTGCTACACTTGCTATCTTTAGCGAATTTTGCTTTAGCAAATACGAAGTCTAAATATTTAAGTGCATTATAATCATTAAGAATTTCTCTTGAACTTGTGGCAACCATATTACTAAGAGATTGTAATATGGCGGCGATTTCTTCCTGCTCCTTTGAGTATAGCTCGCTAAGTTCATTATTTAATTTAACAACTTCCATAGGTTCAACGAAAAGAGTGGAACCTTTAGAAGACTGATCATGAATCATACCAGGAACATTTTTCTTATGTTCTGCCTTTACTGGAACACAATATCTGTTAGAACGCATAGTGATAATGTTATCCTGTAAATATCCATTAGCAGCATCTTTTTTTATGATGCCTGATAAAGTGGAATGAATCTTATCGCCTGTTGTATGAATATGTCTTCTAATACTTTTAAGCGTTGAAGAAGCATCATCAGCGATTTCATCCTCTGAAATGATGCATCTGTCTATTTCTCTTTTTATTGAATTAAGGGGGTTTAAATTCTCAGTATAAGTTTTTAATGGACCCTCGTTATCTATTATACCATCTTCGTTTGAAAAATACTCGCATACACCTTTGGTCGTATATAAAAGAGAAGAAATATCAAGTAATTCTCCAGCATTAAGACTTCCGCTTTTTTCGAGCAAGAGAACGGACTTTGTAACATCCTTTAGTCCACTAAAAGAAATGCTGCTGGATTTCCATAGATATGAAAGAGCAGCATCAGTTTCTTCAATTGATTTATCGATAACTTTTTTATCAGAACTAGGTAAAAGCTTTTTACAAAGTTCACGGCCGGCATTAGAGCTGGCCTTAGTTATAAGTATCTCGATTATCTTGTTATATTCAAGAGTTTCCAAACATTTATCATTAATAAAAATATTATCAGTAGTCATCTTTTTGTATCCCTATTATTTAGTTATTGCTAATACTTGTAATTAGGTCTATTTTAAACTATAATTAGAGAGATATCAACTATTTACAATGGTTTTAAATATGTAAATGGTAAAATAATTTAGCCAGGGGGATGGATGATGAGTAAACCTAATGAGCAGCTTATGGGTGCTGATAAAGATATGGATAAAAATAAAGATATCCATGCATTGGCTGCTGAGCATAGAAGTCGAGATAGGAAAACTGGGGTTGGTTTTTTATGGTTATTTATATTATTCATGATGGTGGTTGTTGTTGGAGCCGTGGTATATATATTCTATGCACCAATAGTTAGAACAAAATATGATACATATAAAAAAGGTGAAAGTAGCAGATATGACATCGGCGTTAAGAGCGAGGCCTTAAGTAAAGAAGGTTTAGCTAAGTTTAATGGTGAAGTCGAGTATGGTGTATTTGTTAATGAAGTAATAAGTGATGGACTTGCATATCGTGCTGGAGTTATGAGAGGAGATATTATATTAAAGGTTAATTCTCATAAAATCACAAGACCAAAAGATATTAGTAAGGCTTTAAAGAAAACTAAGAGTAAAAATACTGTACACATAATAGTTAAGAGATTAAAAGATGATAAATACGAGGATTATGATCTGACGTGTAAAATAAAATAAATAGGGTAAGATTAAGGAGATATTAAGTTGAGATACATAGGGACATTAAAAGAAGGCGACAGAGTTAATGACGTATATTTATGCAAACAGAGAAATGCTGCTGTAACGAAGAATGGCAAGGAGTACGAGAACGTTATTTTTCAGGACAAAACAGGAACAATAGATGCAAAAATCTGGGATCCGGGAAGTGAAGGCATAGAGGATTGCGACAATCTTGATTATGTACTTGTTGTTGGTGATGTTACAAGTTTTAATGGACAACTTCAGCTTAATGTAAAGAGACTTAGAAAAGTTGAAGAAGATGAATATGATAAGGCTGATTACTTCCCAGTATCAGAAAGAGATCCTGAGGAGATGAAGAATGAACTTAGAAGCTTTATCGCATCAGTAAAGAATGAATATTTATCTGAACTTTTAAATAAGATATTTACTGAGAATACAATCGATGCGTGTTCAAAACATTCAGCTGCAAAATCAGTACATCATGCATTTATAGGAGGTCTTTTAGAACATACATTATCGGTAACAAAACTTTGCGAATATTATACAAAGCAGTATCCGATATTAAATTATGATTTATTAATTAGTGCGGCGATGCTACATGATATTGGAAAGTTAAAAGAAATAGATTCATTCCCAGCCAATGACTACACAGATGAAGGTCAGTTGTTAGGACATATCGTAATGGGTGCTCAGATTGTTGGAAAAATAGCAGATAGCATACCTGATTTTCCTAAGAATATTAAGAATGAACTTATGCATTGTATTTTGGCTCATCATGGTGAACTTGAATATGGTTCACCTAAGAAACCAGCACTTATAGAAGCAGTGGCACTTAATTTTGCAGATAATACAGATGCTAAACTTGAAACTATGAAAGAATTATTTGCTGCAACAGATGATAAAGGTTGGCTTGGATTTAACAGATTGCTTGATTCAAATATAAGAAAAACAAGTGAAATATAGAAATAAATTATAAGAAAACTATAAGGATTTATCAATGGATTTAAGGAAGAACGATATAATTACGGTTAGAATTGAAGATTTAGGTAGTGAAGGAATGGGCATAGCTAAGGTCGACGGCTATGCTCTATTTATTAAGGATAGTATACCTGGGGATTTATGTGATGTAAGAATTACCAAGGTAAATAAAAACTTTGGATTTGCTAGGCTTGAAAGAATTATTGAAGCATCAGAAGATAGAGTGGAACCAAAATGTAAGAACGCCAAAAGGTGTGGTGGTTGCCAACTTATGGCTCTTAAGTATAAGAAACAGTTAGAGTTTAAGGCAAATAAAGTTAAAAATAACATAGAAAGAATCAGCGGGGTGAAGGATTTTATTATGGAGCCGATTGTTGGTATGGAGGAGCCTTATAGATATAGAAATAAGACTCAGTATCC
This sequence comes from Eubacterium uniforme, assembly GCF_900167115.1. Taxonomy (GTDB): domain Bacteria; phylum Bacillota; class Clostridia; order Lachnospirales; family Lachnospiraceae; genus Eubacterium_S; species Eubacterium_S uniforme. Next base: position 96,466 of record NZ_FUXZ01000008.1, on the reverse strand, counting down.
AGTTGGAATTGATAAGGAAGGCTCGATTATTTATGGTTTTTATGCAGGAAGGACACATGATATTATTAGTACTTCAGATTGTAGATTAGCACCTGAAATTAATAAAGAAATCATGGAAGAGATTGTTTCGTTTATGGAGGAATATCACATTAAGCCATATAACGAAACGACCTATGAAGGGCTTGTTAGACATGTGCTTATTAGAAATGCCAAGGAAGGCATTATGGTATGTCTTATTATAAACGGAAATAAATTACCTAAGAGTGATATTCTTGTAAGAAGACTTAAGGATACCTGCGATATAGATGAGGTGTCTTTAAATGTAAACAAGAGTAAGAATAACGTTATACTTGGTGATGATGTTATCATTCTTTCGGGTAAGGGTTATGTAATAGATTATATTGAGGATTTGAAATTTAAGATTTCGCCAAAATCTTTCTATCAGGTTAACATGGTTCAGACATCTAAGCTTTATTCTATTGCAAGGGAGTATGCAGATGTTAATGAAGGTGATGTTGTGTGGGATATGTACTGTGGTATTGGTACTATGTCGCTTTTCTATGCGAAAAAAGCAGGCTTTGTATATGGTGTTGAAATAGTACCAGAAGCCATAGATGATGCTAGGGAAAATGCTAAAATTAACAATATAGAAAATACGAAATTTTATGTTGGGGCAGCGGAAGATGTTGTTCCAGCGGTTATAAATAGCGATTCAAAGGGCAAATGCCCGGACGTGGTTGTGGTTGATCCACCAAGAAAGGGATGTGATAAAACGCTTCTTGAAACTATTGCTACAATGAATCCAAAAAGACTTGTATATGTAAGTTGTGATAGTGCAACACTTGCAAGAGACATTAAGATATTAACGGAGTTAGGTTTTACGTTAAAGAAAGTTAGACCAGTTGACATGTTCCCTCATACGGTGCATGTGGAAACCATCGCGTTGATTGAACGAGACAGAAATGCGAAGGATTTTGTGCAGATAGGTATCGATGCGGAAGAATATTACAGAATTAAAGACGAAGAAAAAATAATATAAAAACCACGCATTGCGAAAAACTTAAAAATGTGGTATGCTGTCCCTATAAACACGCAATGCGAGGTGGTGCTATGGATACTGCAAAAACTATAAAAGAATTACGAGAAAGCACAGGGATGTCACGTAAAGAGTTTTCAGAACATACGGGCATCCCTGTTCGTACATTGGAAGATTGGGAGGCAGGAAGAAGAACACCGCCGGAGTATATTCCGAGGTTATTAGCATATCAGATTAAATTTGAGGGGATTTTTTCTGCAAAAGAGGAAGTAAAAGGTAAGAGGAGTGTATCGGTTATAAAGGATGTTGACGGGAACAACATCGTTATTATTAATGATATAAGGTTTAAGGGAAAACGTTCCATAGATTGGAAAGATGTTAGAGAGTATTTAAAAGAGTATGTGGGGGAATTCTATACGATTGCTGCAACAGGAGATGTTATTTATATTGGATCTGATTTGCCGAATGAATATTCTGGTTCAAAATATACTCATAGTATTAAAGGTGCAAATGCTAAGGCGAAAGCAAATGCTACACAGGGAATACCTGAACTTATAGAAATAGCTGTTGGTAAACATTTTCGAGAAAATAATGAAGAAAAGCATTGGAGAAATGCAAAGTACGGTTGGTATCGATATGATTCACGATTTGCATTGCCTGTATACAATGAAACTGGAGAGATAGAAAGATATAATGTGTTTCATGCATCGTTAATTGTAAGACATTCCGAAGATAAAAAACTATACTTGTATGATATTTTAGACATAAAAAAAGAAACGAGCAACCCGATTGAGCCGTAAGGCTGTACACGACAAAAAACCCATTTCTTTTACAAGAATAATACTATGGTAAAGGAAAAAAGTCAATCCGATTATTCGAAATAGTATTTGGAAAGGAAAGATTAATGAATATAAAAATACGGTTATGGAAAATCAAAGATAAAACAGAACTTGCTGAAAACTTGAATAATATGAATATTATGAACAATCTGCGAGATGGGTTGCCTTATCCTTATACGGAAGATAATGCAGAGGATTTTATAAGGGCGATGTTGTCGGCTGATAAGGATAAAACATTTGCATTTGCGATAACATTGGATGGGAAGGTTATCGGGAGCATTGGAGTATTTCGTCAGGATAACATTCATTTTCGTACAGCGGAAATGGGGTATTACATTGGTGAGAAATACTGGGGCAACGGGTATATGACAGAAGCAGTGAAACTGGCATGTGACTTTGTATTTGAAAACACAGACATTATCAGGATCTATGCAGAGCCGTTTGCTTATAATTCAGCTTCCTGCCGGGTGCTTGAAAAAGCCGGGTTTGTTTGCGAGGGGATACTTAAAAGTAATGCATATAAGAACGGTAACATCGTTGATATGAAAATGTATGCGATAGTAAAGCAATAGACGCTTGTTCACTACGATTATAAAATAAGTGGTTAATCAACGAAAACGATGTGGAGACCATCGCGTTGATTGAACGGGTCAGAAATGCGAAGGATTTTGTGCAGATAGGTATCGATGCGGAAGAATATTACAGAATTAAAGACGAAGAAAAAACAATATAAAAACCACGCATTGCGAAAAACTTAAAAATGTGGTATACTGTCCCTATAAACACGCAATGCGAGGTGACAATATGGATACTGCAAAAACTATAAAAGAACTACGAGAAAACACAGGGATGTCACGTAAAGACTTTTCAGAGCATACGGGGATCCCTGTTCGCACTTTGGAAGACTGGGAAGCGGGAAGGAGAACACCACCGGAATACATTCCCAGACTTATTGCTTACCAGTTGAAGTATGAGGAATTGGTGAAAGGGAAGGAGGATAACCTTCTATGAGAGATTTTGATAAGCAGATGGAAATGGTTCTCTATCATTCGGATGAAGGAGATGTTTCTGTTGATGCATACATTAAAGACGAGAGTATTTGGATAACACAGAAGGCGATGGCAGAGCTGTTTGGAGTCAAAGTGCCTGACATATCGAAGCACCTTTCGAATATATACGATGAAGGTGAATTGGTGAGGGAGGCAACTATTTCCAAAATGGAAATAGTTCAAAGAGAAGGAAACAGAGATGTAAAGAGAACGCCGATTTTCTATAATCTGGACGCAATTATTTCTGTTGGATATCGTGTAAATTCAATTAAAGCAACAAAATTTCGCATCTGGGCAACTACCGTTCTTAAAGAATATATGACAAAAGGCTTTGTTCTGGATGACGACCGCCTGAAGCAAGGGAAAACTGCTTTCGGAAAAGATTACTTCCGCGAGTTGTTGGAGCGTGTTCGTTCGATCCGAGCCAGCGAACGGCGTATCTGGCAGCAGATTACAGATATTTTTGCTGAGTGTAGTATTGATTACACGAAGGATTCCGAAGTGGCTTATCATTTTTATGCAACGATACAGAACAAGTTTCATTATGCGATCACAGATCATACCGCTGCAGAGATAGTATATGAATCAGCAGATCATGAGAAAGAGCATATGGGACTTACAACCTGGAAGAATGCTCCGGATGGCAGAATACTGAAATCAGATGTTTCGATTGCAAAGAATTATCTGGAGGAGAAGCAGATTCGCAGGCTGGAACGTGCGGTCACAGGATATTTTGATTATATCGAGGATCTGATTGAGCGTGAGAATGTATTCACGATGGAAGAGTTTGAAAAGAGCGTAAATGCTTTTCTTGAATTCCGTCAGTACAAGATTCTTAAGGATAACGGAAGAATATCTCATAAGCAGGCAATGGATAAGGTCAATGCTGAATATGAAATATTCAACCGAACCCAGCCTATTGAATCAGATTTTGATAAGGCGGTAAAGAAAATAATCCAAGAGGAAAGTTAAATAGGACTACTCAAAATGTAAATGTGGCGGATTAGTGGCGTAACAGACTGTAGTATTGATGTCTAAAGTTAAGGAGTAAAAGTGCCTGAGTGTGTTGTTTAGATGTCAAAAAAGTAGATAAGTTACCGATTACGAAGATACATAAAAAAGCATTTCAAGGAGTGTTCCCTAAAATACTTTTTCATTAATACAACCAAATTCAAATATATAAATAACCGTGATTGATATGATATTCCGTTCCAAGAGCTAGTTATGTTGCTACAGCATTTGCTAGGTTTTCAAATAGAATTTCGCAGAACAAAGAAATAGAATTATTTTACAACGAGACCAACGATTACCGAGTTGTAAATAATTTTTTAAAAGATGAATATAGACTTGGAATTTTAAGATATAGTAATCAATATGCATCATATTATAATGATATGAAAAAAGAAAAAGGCGTTTTGGATGCTTATTTCATTGAAGGAATGGCATGCATTGGTGGATGCATAGGTGGCGCAGGATGTTTAACCCACGGAGCAAAAAATAAATCTGAAGTTGACAAGTATGGAAGAGAAGCACTAGAAAAAACAATTAGTGATGCTATTTCGATACTGAAATAATATATACCTAAAAACTCAAATAGTAATTAGAGTTATTGCTATTTGGGTTTTTATTTTATGTTGTACGTTGACAAAATAGAAAACATTTATTAAGATGGATTTTTGGGAGATTATCCCGTACTAATGTGGCACTTATAAGACGGACATGAATTCCAGTACATATAATTGGTTGGAGGATGAGATTTTGCAGAATATAAACAAAACCTCAGAAGTAATTGAAATAAAAGAAAATGGTAATGTAGAAACTAAAGGAAAAAAGGCTGAAGATAATGTAGTACGAAAGATACATCCTTTCAGGCGTTTTGTGATTATTTACACGATTTTGTTTGCGCTTGCTTTACTATCAGCATGTACTCCTTGGATAGTTGCAAAAACATCATTTATTTGGAATATAGATGGTGTAAATCAACACTATCCAGCACTTGTTTATTTGGGAAAGTATATTAGAGAAACAGTAAATGGTTTTTCAAAAGGGATTTTTCATTTAAACATGTGGGATATTAGGATTGGCTTAGGTAGTGATATTATAGGAACAATGAATTATTATTGTATGGGTGACCCATTAGATTTAATTGCAGGATTAGTTCCAACAAGAGATATAGAGTATGTCTATGATGCATTAATTGTATTAAGAATGTATTTGGCAGGAATGGCATTTGCTGCATATGCTTTTTATAAAAAGGAAGATTATAAAGCAGTAACTTTTGGTTCGCTTGTATACGTATTTTCAGGCTATGTATTAGTATATGGTGTTAAACATCCACTATTTATAAATCCAATGATTTATCTTCCGATTATTTTCGTTGGTATTGATAAAATTTTAAAGAAAGAAAAATCGCTATTATTTACAATAATGGTTACGATTGCTCTTGTAAGTAATTTTTATTTCTTTTACATTATATCAATTGCTATATTTATTTATGCAATTTGGAGAGTGAAGGATTTATATAGTGAAAATATAGTTATGGAATATTTGCAGGCTATTAAAAGAAGTATATTATTTTATCTTTTAGGTATTGCTTGTGCCTGTGTTATTTTTATTCCGGTCGTATGTAGCTTTTTAGCGACTTCGAGAAGTGGAACAAGAGTATTTCCATCACTTTTCTATTCTAAGGGATATTATGAGTGGCTTCCATTAAATTCAGTTGCATTGGGGACATTGGAAGGACAAACAAATTTAGGATATGTTTCAACATTTATGATTCTATTCTTAGCATTGCTAACAGTGAAGAATAAGAAGTGTACTCCATATCGAATATTCTTTATATTAAGCGTTGTGGGATTAACATTTCCAATGGTTGGATTTGGAATGACAGGGTTTTCATATGTGGCTAACAGATGGGGGTTCTTATTAACATTTGTTATTGCGATGGGAAGTGTAAGGTGTATTGAACTATGGGATGATATAAAGTTAAGACATTTGATACTACCTATGACGTTTGAAATTTTGGGAATTGTTTTGGTACTTAAATCAGAGTTCCTTCCACTTAATGGTAAATATAGTATAAGGGTTGTTGCTGTAGGATGCGCAGTTGTATTACTTGCAAAGTTAGTAAGATTAAAAGCTGGAAAAATCTTATATGTATCTTTATCACTTTTGCTTATTGTAGAAGTTGGAGTGAAGATGATGTCGTTCTTATACTGGGAAGATAAGGTTGCAGAATCTCAGTTTGTAAAAGCGGATGAGGCATATAATGAAACTAACATAAAAGCAATTAATAAAATTAAGGAAGAAGATAAATCGCTATATAGAGTTGAATGTATGTGTGATAATACATCTAACTATGGATTGATTAATGATATACCAACAGTATCTTCTTATTACAGTATTACTCAGGGGAATTTCTCAGACACTATGGAAAAACTGGGAAATGCTGATACTTTTACAGCAGCATGGACATATGGGCTTTCAAGAAGAACTGGAATGCTAAATCTTGCTGGAGTTAAATATTTTATAGCTAATGATCTTGGCGGTGATTTGAAGTCTGTTCCATATGGATTTACAAAAACTGATGAGGTTATAAATTATAAAGAGAATGGCCAGGAAGAAAGACAGAGTATATATAAAACTGATAATTATTTACCTATGGTTTATGGTTATAATAAAACAATCGGTTTAAATGAATGGGAAAGAATGTCAGAGTATGACAGGGAAGAAGCCATACAACAGGCAGCAGTTATGGACTTAGATGTAGATACATCAGATCTTAATTTAAAATCAGGTAAGGTAAATTTAGATTCCAAAGTTGTTCTTAATAAGCAGCAAATACTTGAGCAAGTGGCCAATAGTGGAGCTAAAAACATTGCTATTGAAGATGATAAAATAATCATAAAATGGGGTGGTGTTTTCCTAAGACTTAATTATGAAGGATTGCCTAATAGTGAAACTTATCTTGTTATGAAAAATATTGACTATACGTTGCTTGATAAAGATAGGTTAAAGGAAATAAAAGAAGAGGTAGAAGCATTACCTGATGATGAAAAAGCGAATATTGAAGTAAATCCAGGAACAGATACATTCTGGCTTGGAGGTAACATTAATGATTTATATGCAGGACTTAAATTCTGTACAAAGTATTACATATATCCAGGATGTGATTCTGCAGTATGTAATTTGGGTTATAGTGATGAACCTGTGACTACAAGTTTGTTTTATATGATGGCTCCAGGTGTATATGATTTCGAGGATTTAAGTATAGTATGTAATCCTATGAATACTTATAAATCACAGATTGATGATTTAAGAGTTAAAGTTAAAGACTTAAAAATCAAGAATGATAAATTATCATGTTCAGTTGATTTAAAAGAGGATAAAATCTTGTGTTTGGCAATTCCTTATTCAAAAGGATGGAGTGCTAAGGTTGATGGCGAAAAAGTCGAAGCATTTGAAATAAATGGAATGTATACAGGACTTAAGTTAAAGGCTGGTAAACATGATATTGAAATGAATTATTTTACTCCAGGATTAAAGCTTGGATTAATTATTTCACTAATTGGTGTGGCTATTTTGATATATTTATTATTTGATAATAAGAGAAAAAAAGATAAGAAAGAAATAATTAGTGAAGAAGTAAAAGAATAAAAAAGTATAAGTAAAGGGCAGTGTGAATTTCACACTGCCCCTTTTAATATATATATGATTATTTATAGTCTTTTGCCATTACCCAGTTTTCATATGGAATCATTTGTCTCCAATATTTATCGATTGAAGCCATCTCATGCCAATATGTATTTACAAGGGCTTCTTTAAATTCGATTTCTTCAGGTGTAAGTTTTGGTAAGTCGGCAGGAATACATCCTACACGATAGAAAGTTCCAAAGTACCAAAGATTATTAAATGTATTTAGTTCTTTACATGCTTTAGTAACTTCAGCATTTGTTACCTTATGCTGTGTATGTCCTGTTTCACCACTTGGACTGTGAGTTATGATTTGATCCCACTTTTTATATCCAATAATTGTTTTAACATCCTTATAAACACCTTCTCTTACACTGTTCCAGTTTGAAATTTTCCACTTACCAGTTGTTTCATAGAAGATATCAGGATAATCAAGGATTGCTCCTTTGGCGTTAGCTTTTTCAAGCATCTGTCTGTACTCAGTTTTTCTTAATGTATACTGGTTAGTTAAACATAAGATAAACCATTTACCTTCTTTAAGATGTGCACCACCCCAAAGAGCTTCGTCATCAGGATGAGCAACAATCATAAGATTAGTACATTCATCAATTCCTTCAAAGTTTGCAATTGCAGCAGTTGATAAGAATCCTGTTGAGTTCTTGCAAACTACTTTGATAGGAACAATTTTCTTTTTATCAGCTGTAGTAGCTGTAATGTAAGCCTCACCACATCTATTAGATTTAACATATCCTGTATTAGTTACTGTGGCGATTGATGGATCCATTGATTTATATGTAACACCCTGAGTAGGTAAGTTGATAAATCTTAAATGTAATTGTATTCCAGTAAATTGATCGATTGTAACTGTTTTACCTTCGTCAAATTTTACATCAGGAACCTCTTCAGCTTTAAGTTGAAGGTTGAATTCCTTGTTTGTTTTAGTTGAATAAGCTGTAATGGTTACATCGCCAGGCGCTTTAACTTTAATCACGCCAGTTTTTCTTTTGACTGAAATCTTGCTTTTATCAGATGTTTTCCAAAGAATTTTTTCCTGATGGAAAGCAGGGAAAACATTAGCTTTTAAATTATATTTCTTTCCAACATAGTAATGAGCTTCTGTCTTAGGTACATTAATTGAAGTAACGCTTTGCTTAATTATTACTTTACATTTAAATTTTGCTTTATATGGAACTCTGTTCTTTCTTCCTCTAAGAATAAGAGTAATATTAGCTCTTCCCTTTTTGTTTGTCTTAACTAATCCTCTTCTTGAAACAGTTGCAACTTCTGGATTAGAAGATCTGTATATGAATTTTTTCTTTCTAAGTTTTTCTGGATATGAAGGTAAAAGTTTAATCTTTGTTCCAGAATAAACAGAAACGTTCTTTTTATTATTAGCTTTAAGTGCCACTTCCTTATAATTTGGAACAGAAACTTTCTTCTCTTCTACAGAGTCTGTAGCATCTTTCTTATTATCGGTGTTAACTGTAGTATTTGTAGTGTTTGTTTTGTCACTTGCTGGTGTAGGTTGAGTATCAGCAAATGCAGGGGCTGATAAACTTAAAGTTAACATCGCAATCAACATAGGACTTGTTATCAGCTTGGTTTTGTTTTTGATTTTTGAATAAATCATTTTTATTTTTCCTTTCTTTTTTATATAATTTTTCCATGTATATAAAATACTATTTTTTTATCCGACTGAAATTATAGCACATTATTTTTTTGTTGAAAATAGCAAAAATAGGCTATTTTTCGTCGATTTTACAAGAAAATATGTAAGTGTTGGCTAACTCATTTATTTCCTATCTATATTATAAACGCTTTAGAACGAAAAAAAGTCACAAAAATGTAAGAAAATTGCAAAATTGCAAAATAAATTAGGTTTTGTTAAAATTATTCGTAAAAGAACGTAAATTTAATAAGAAAAATGAACCTTAAAAGATGTATTGGGACCTAAGAAAAGGAGCGAAAATGAATATAACATATAGAAAATTAGAAGAAAATGATTTGGATATATTTATAAATATGAGAATAACTCAGCTTAGAGAGGAAGGTGCTACAGAGGATATTGATTTAGTGCCAAGCCTTAAGGATTACTACAATAGACATATGGGAGATGGCACCTTTGTGTCATGGCTTGCATTAGATGGCGATAAAATAATTGGAACAAGTGGAATGTCATTTGTTGAAAAGCCACCATATTTTGGCTGTCCTAATGGAAGAATTGGACTCTTATCAAGTATGTTTACAGACCCTGATTATAGAAGATGTGGTATTGGTAAAGAGTTGCTTCGAAGAGTGGTTGAAGAAGCAAGAGAGTACGGATGTGGTGCGGTTCACATTACTGCGTCAGATATGGGAGTTAAGTTATATACTGCATTTGGATTTAAACATAACGGAAATTTCATGCAATATAATTTAAATTAAATTTTTATAAAGTTGTTGACTCTTCCCTTGGGGAATCCTTTAAGATGAATATATGAACGTTCAAGGAAACAAAAATATTCAGAAATTGGAGGATAAGAACATGAAAGAAAATGAAAAAATGACATCAGGTGAAATTGCAAAGAAAGCAGGAGTTTCACAGAAAGCAATTAGACTTTATGATGAGAAGGGGCTATTAAAACCTTCAGAATATTCAGAAGGAAATTACAGATTATATGATAAGGAAGCACTTCTTGTTTTAGAGAAAATTATTGCACTTAAGCAGATTGGATATTCTTTAGAGGAAATCAAGGATCATATCTTAAATGATAATAGTGAGGATATTTTGGCATCTCTTAATAATCAGATTGAATTAATGGAAGCCAAAAGATATGAACTTGAAAAATCAGTTACAAGAATAAAAGCTGTTCTTGCAAGAACGGATGGGGAACCAGATTGGGATGATGTATCTGATATTTTAAAGAGTATGCAGGTGGATCAGAACAAGGATTCAGGACATTTCTTTGCTTTGGATCACACAAAGGATGATATTGATTGGTACGTAAAACTTTATAGATATGTAGAAGTTAACAAGGGCGAAAGAGTTCTTGATTTGGGATGTGGTTTTTCTAAGATTTGGAGAAATAACTGGAAGGACATACCAGAAGATGTTAAGGTTGATGCGTATGATATTCCAGGCAGCTGGGCCGATGATTTTGATAAATTTATAGAGAGTAATAAGAATGATTTAGCTAAGAATACAGAAATTGATCTTAAGTTTGAAAACTTAGAAGAGGAAGCTACTTGGCAAGGTATTGAGAAGAATGAAAAGTATTCTATGATTCTTGCACATTATATGATTGATGATATTAAGGATAAGGAAAGTTTTATTGCTCATGCTGCAGCAGTCTTAGATGACAATGGATACTTTTCACTTAATGCTTATGGTAATGTCCCAATGACGCATTTTGATTTTTGGTACGAGGTATTTAATGAAGTTGGAATTAAGACAAATGTTATTGATGCAGTTGTAAAAGAAGAACAGAAAGTTCATGATGAGTGTGTAAGTGTACTTAGTAAGTATTTTGAAAAAATAGACGAACGAATTGTTCCATGTACATTTACATTCTCTGGAATTGATGACGTTGAAAACATTTTTGTTGATTTAGAAAAATTACTTCGTGATAAGAAATTTGTTGAAGATAATAAGGCAAAATTACAGGAATATTTTGAAAAGAAGTTAGTTGATGGAAAAGTAAAGATTCCACATGATGGTGGTTTCTGGAGATTATCACACTAAGAATAGTTTAGTAGATTTTATATTAAGAATAATTATAGACTGTGGGTATTATGATTTAGTCGCCTTTAATCAGATATCCACAGTTTTTTTGTAAATTTATAAATATGTAATTTAGGGTCTTCACAAAAACGGTCAATGGATTATAATTAGAATTAACCAGACTGGTCAATGAGAAAAACGCGTATATACGGAGGGGCTCATGAATGAAAAATTTTATTCGCTTCCTGAAAAAAAACGGAATAGAATTATAAATGCAGGATTTAAGGTATTTGCTAAGAATTCGTATAAGAAAAGTCCCGTTGGTGAAATAGCTGAGGAAGCAGGGATAAGTAAATCTTTATTATTTTTTTATTTTAAAAATAAAAAGGAATTGTATTTGTTTTTATTAAAAACGGCTGAGGAGGAAACTAGGAATGCTTTGATGGAAACTAATGTATATTCTGGAGATGATATTTTCGATATTATGTACAATGGTTTGCTTGTTAAGGCCAACATGATGAGGAAGTACCCGGATATGGGGAATTTTTCCATAAAGGCATACTATGAAAAGGATCCTGACGTTGCAAAGGAAGTTAGAAAAATTATTGAACCATACACTGAAATGGATACGAATAGTATCTTACCAATCCTTGATAAAAATAAGTTTAAAGATGGGCTTGATTTAAACATGATGTATCAAGATATGTATTTAGCATCGGAAGGGTATCTATGGCGTATGCAGCAGTTAGATAATCTAGATGTTGATAAAATGGTTAGTGATTATAAGAAGATTATAGAGTTTTGGAGAGGATTATACCTTAAGTAGGAGAAACTATGAATGTAATTGAAACAAATAAATTAACAAAAACATATGGAAATAATCGAGGGATTAATGAACTTGAACTTAAAGTTTTAGAAAGTGATTTCTTCGGATTTATCGGACCAAATGGAGCTGGAAAATCAACTACCATTAGAACGCTTTTAGGACTTATTAAGCCGACAGCGGGAAGTGCAAAAGTCCTTGGGTTTGATATAGAAAATGAAAAAGAAAAGATATTAAAGAATACAGGATATCTTCCTTCTGAAATTAACTTTTATAATGGAATGAAAGTATGGGATGTAATAAAATATTCGCTTGATTTACGAGGCATAAAAAAATATGAAAAAGCACGCTCGTTATCAGAAAGGCTAGGAGTTGATTTAGATAAAAAGGTTTCTGAATTATCTCTTGGAAATAGAAAGAAAGTTGGAATTATTACAGCAATAAGTCATAGTCCAAATTTGTTGATTCTTGATGAACCTACATCTGGACTTGATCCATTAATGCAAAGAGAATTCTTTAATATCTTAAATGAAGAGAATAAAAGAGGAGCAACTATATTTTTATCTTCTCATGTTCTTTCGGAAGTTCAAAGTAACTGTAAGACAGCTGCATTCATTAAAGATGGAAAAATCATAATGTCTGATAAAGTTGAAAATCTTGAACAAACAGGAACTAAAAAAGTTGTTGTAAAAACAAAAGAAGAGATTTCAGAATACTTATATAGAGGCGAAGTTAATGAGCTTATTAGGGAATTAGCTAAAAAGAACATGGTTGATGTATCAATAACTGAACCTAGTTTAGAAGAGATATTTATGGAATACTATGAATAGTAAATGGTTAATAGAAAACATGAGGTATGGATTATGACGATATTAAAACAGGAGATAAAATCGCAAAAATTAGCAATACTTATATGGAGTTTTTCGATAGGATTATTAATTGCAATGTGCGTATTTATGTACCCAAGCATGAAGTCTGAGATGGATGATGTAAATGAAATTTTTTCATCCATGGGAAGCTTTACTTCTGCATTTGGTATGGATAAATTAAACTTTGGAACATTAATAGGATTCTATGCTGTTGAAGGTGGTAATATATTAGCAATAGGCGGTGCATTTTTCGCAGCTATTACGGCGGTAACATCACTTTTAAAAGAAGAAAAAGATAGAACAGCGGAATTTTTGTTAACACATCCAGTATCAAGAACTAAAATAGTAACAGAAAAATTAATGAGTGTTTTTGCGATTATTATAATTTTAAATGCAATTGTTTTTGCTTGTTCTGCAATTTCTGTAGTGTTAATAGGTGAAAGCATAAATTGGAAGTTGGTATTATTATTCCATTTGGCATACTTATTGATGCAGTTTGAAATAGCAGGTATATGTTTTGGCATATCAGCGTTCTTAAGTAAATCAGGAATAGGTATCGGCATAGGAATAGCTTCAATGATGTATTTCCTTAATATTGTAGCTAATATTTCAAAGGATGCAAAAGTATTTAAATACTTTACACCATTTGGTTATACGGAAGGCTCTGACATAATAAATGATAAAGCACTTAAGATAGAATATTTGATACCTAGTATGATAATTATGGTTATTGGAATTGTTGTGGGTTATGTGAAGTATAATAAGAAAGATATTAAAGCATAGGATATAGATGTTATAGGAAAGATGATTATAAAAGAAGTTCTAAGTTAAATGTAGCTTAGAACTTTTTTGTTTGTGTAAAGGTATGTTTATTGTATTAATAGCTATAATGTGATAAAATGTCGGATAGAATTGCGTATGGAAAGGAATTACATAATAATGAGACGTATTATTGGAAACTTTAAGAATAATAAGAAGTTAGGTATAGGTAAGAGATTTGTAGCTGTACTTTTATCAAGTGCACTTTTATTTACATCTTTTGATTTACAAGTTTTTGCTGATGAATTAAATAATGGCAAAAACTTTTTTTATTGTGGAGAAAAATATGAAACAATTTATGATGTACTTGAAGAAGCCAGAGAAAAAGGTGATAAAAATATCGAAGTATTAGTTAGTGGTGAGTTGAAACTAACTAAAGGTATTGATATCAAAAATGGTGAAAAAGTAATTATCAAATCAGGAGTAATAACTGATAATGGTGAAATTATAGAAAGTATAGAATCGGATGAAAAACAGAAATTTATTATAGATGGTGATTTTAATCCAGATAAAGATGGAACATCAAATGCTAATTTATTTAATGTTGAAAAGGATGCTAGTTTAACTTTAGATGGTTTTACTATGGATGGATATTATAAAGATGAAAAGGATAATACTGTTCGAAGTACTTTACCAGAGAAAAGATATAATATTAATTGTGAAGGTGATTTTTCATACACTAATGGTATTATTAAAGGTTTTGTATTTAAGAAAAATCCAGTAATAAATGTCAATGGAGGTAGATTGGATTTTACCGGAAGTAAAATTAGTGATTTGTATTGCAATAATGATAAAGCTTTCATAAATGCAAGTAATACTTCATATATTACAGGTGGATATTTTTCTGAAATTTATTCACAATCTTCATTTAATTCTGGTGGATTGGTGAAGTCATCTGGAATACTTGTAATGGATAATGTACAAACCTATCTTGGGTATGTATATTGTGGTGGTTTGATTAGAGCAGAAAGATTATATATGAATAATTGTAAAATTGAAGGATCACAATGTCCGTATAATTCTGCAGCAGTTCATATTATTGGTAAAGGTGAATCAAAAATATATAATAGTGAAATTACAGGTGGATATTGTTCATGGGGACCAAGAAATGGAACCGGTGGAAATGTTAGTGTAGATAATGGAGATGTATATTTCTATGGTGTGAAAATTGGAAATAAATGCAAAGAAGAAAGTAAACCTTCATATGGTATTAAGGTAAATTCTGGTAGTGTTTATTTTGAAAAAAATGGTGAATATGATGATGAATACTTTGGGAAAATAGAAACCGATAGAAATATAATTGATGGTTGTGAAAGAGGCATTAATGTATCATCTAATGGAAAATTATATGCAAATTGTTTGGATATGATGAATAATTATGCATCTAAAGGTGCAGCTATTTATAATGAGGGATACGTTGAGCTTGATGATGTTAGTTTTAAAGGAAATAATGCAAGTTTATATACGAGTAATAAACAGTTAAATAAGGTAAAGTATGGAGATGATATATATAGTAATGGTGAATTGACTTTAAAGGAAAATATTCACTTTGAAGATGATGATAATGTTCATATATTGCTTGGAAATAATAAAAGTATTACGGTTAAAGATGAATTTAAATATCATAATAATTCAAAAAATAAAATTAATATTGGTTTTGAAAGTGATATTAGTATAGAGGAATATAACTTTGTTTACTATGATGGTAAAGAAGGTTTGTCTTATGAAGCTGTTAATAATGGAGTATGGTATGTTATTTCTGTAAGTGATGAAAAGAATAAAGATATTATTGCAGATGAAAACAGAGTATATTTGTGTAGCGAGTATAGTAATGTTTCATTAAAAGTAATTGATGATTCAAATAAAAATGTTTCAGGCGCAGTTTTTGAATTGTGGAAACAAATTGAAGGAAATAAATATAAATACATAACAACCACAGGTGCTTCGGATGATGACGGAAAGATTTTTGTTGGTAAGTTGATAAAAGGCAATTATGCATTAAAATGTTTATCACTTCCTGCAGATTATAATATTAAAAATGTAAAGACATTAGAATTTGAAGTAGATGAAGATAGAGAATTAAATATAAATGTTGGTAGATTAAATAAAGCTCCTGTAGCGAAAATAAATATCGATAAGGAAGCAAATAAAATTAATGCATATGAAGAAATTGAATTCTCTGCAAGTGAATCAACTGATGATACAGGAATTGTTAGTTATTCATGGGATTTTGGGGAAGGTAGTGATGGAGATGGAAACTATGCTAATGGTATAACAGTAAAGCACAGATATACATCAGCAGGAATGAGAATGGTTACATTAACAGTCAAGGATAAAGACGGAAAAACAAGTACAGAGACCTTGGAAATAAATGTAAGTGGAGATGGCCTTGTTTCTGTTACTGTTGAGGTTAAGTCAACAGATACTGATGAATATATACCAAATTCATATATTTATATTACAGATGAGGATAATAAAAAAATTGCTGAGAAAAATTCTGCAATTGGTATTTGTGAGTTTTTAACTACACCAAATCGAAAAGTAAATATAACAGCGGCTGCTGATGGATATTATTTAAGAACAACATCAGCAGTATGCAAGGAAAATGGTAAAGCAGTAATTTATTTAAGCACTCGAGACACAATAAAAGGTGATATTAAGGTTAAAGAATTAACACTTGATGAAATAAAAAATGCTGGTATTGATATTGAAGATGAATCAAATAGACAAATTGTAAAATACGAATTAGATTTAACATTTGTTGAAATAAAAGGTCCAGTTAAGGCTGAGAGTTTTTCATTCTTCGTAAATAAAGATTATGAAGTTATAGATGTTGAGGGTAATTATAGGTCAAAATATGGTGATTTTAGTATAGAGCCGGGGGTGGATGAATATAATCATAATTTATACTTTATGATTATAAGAGGAACTAATACATGGCTTAAAGACATGTTTGAAGTTGAACTTATGGTTGTAAATAATTCAGAGGTTGAGATCGCTAAAGATGTTAATGCTGAAATTAAATTGCCAGACGGATTATCTCTTGCAAAGATGAACAATGGTGGAAATGATAAAAATAAGTCATTGGGTGATATTGATACTAAAAATAGTGCTTCTACAGTTTGGTATGTAAGAGGTGATATTGATGGAAGTTATCTTATAAATGCAGAAGTAACAGGAAAGATGCATAAGAAAGATGAAACATCGACAGATGAAAAAGATAATGAAATTGAAATAGCTGACTATGAATTTAAGTATTTATTCCAGTCAAAAGAATATGTTAATGTTTATATGCAGTCAGCTCTTGGTGTTTTGATAGAACTTGAAAAGACGGCTGCAACAGGAGGATCATATACAATAAGATTTAATTATTTTAATAAATCTCCTAAAAGTATTTATGATCTTAATTTTGCAATTGATGAAGAAATACAGTTATCACCGGGAAATACAACTTACGGTAAAGGATTGTTGTCAATAGGGAAAGTAGATGACATAGATAATATTACGGATACTCCATTACCATTAGGTATGCCTGTGGATAATGCACATGTTGATGAATTAAAACCGGGTGAATTTATTGGGGTAACATATAAGACACAAGTTACTTTTTTAAATGAAAAAGAAGAAGATGTAATTACAGAGCTTGCATCATATGGATTAAAAATATTAGAAGGTAGCACTGCATCTATGGATGTATATTTTAGTGTTATAACAACAGCTAAAGATTCGGCGAACATAGAAGAAGCCACAAGAAAGAATTCCATGGATGTATTTGGTGGTGATCCTATCAATCTTTTAACAGGTTCTTTTGAATCTGAATTTGATGATTTAAAAATTTCAGGATATAGATATTTAGACTTTAAGAGATTTTATAATTCACAGGATGATTATAATGAAAGTTTTGGTAGAGGATGGAGACATAATTATGACTATGTGATTGAAGATTATGGTATAGAAGATTTGCCGATTGTAATGAACGGCAGCAATGTTAATACTGATAATAATGAGTATTCTAATGACTCTAGAAAATCATGTATTCAGATAAGATGTCCAGATGGAAGATTATATAATTTTGAAAAAATATCAAATGGTTCATATGATTATGATGTTTTTGATAAAAATGGAAAAGTTGATGATGAAAAGAAGTTTAATGGACTAGACGAAGGAAAATATATCTCAAAAGAGGGTTCAACTTTAGAAGTAATTAAGAAGAATGATAAAATAGATAAAATCCTTATGAATGACAAGGGGGTAGTCTATACTTTTAACAGTAATAAAAAACTAATAAGCATTAAGGATTCTGAAGGATTTGAAACAAAACTTGTATATGATGGAGGCCTTCTTAAGGAGATTAGTAACGATACTGGAAAAATAGAAGTATTTTGGAATTATGTTATAGACAGAATATCAGAAATATGTTTTACAAAAGATGGTAAAACCATAAAAATAGAGTATGCATATGAGAATAATAATCTAATTTCTGAAAAGAATCCAAATGGTGATTTGGAAAAATATGAATATATTGAATTAGATGAAGATACAGATAATACAGAAGAAAACAGTGATAAGAAAGAATATGCTAAATCAGAAAGTGTAGTTAATGGAGTGTCAGTATCAAAATTCACTATTGGTGATTCAACTAAAAATAATGATAAAGTAATGCTTCTTAAAACTATAACTGATTATAATGGAAATGTTGTAATTAAGAATTCATATGACAATAAAAGAAGAGTTAAAAGTCAGGTCGTAAATGGAAAAGGTACTTTTTCATATATCTATGATGAGATTAACAAGGTAAATACTCAGATTGGATTTAAAAATTGCAAGAGAGAGATTAAATATAATGACTTAAAACAGGTTGTTAGTGATTTAGAAAAAGTTGATGAAAATATAAGAAGCAAGACAACATATGAATATAATTCAGATGGACTTCCTGTAATTATCGTAGAGAACGATAATATGGATAATAAGAATAAAAGGGTTATAGCATATAATAGTCGACAGGATATATGTAAAGTGGCTTATGCTGATAAAACGTCAGAATCATTTGTTTATGATACTAGCGAAGATTATTTACTTATGAGTTCAACTGATAGAAATGGTGTAAAAACAGAATATTCGTATGACGATAATAATCTATTAACAGAGAAGAAAGTTGTAGATACAGAGAATACTAAAGATGTGTATAAAACATTATATAAATATGATAGTAGCAATAGACTACTAAGTGAAATTGTTGATGGAAATACACTTAAAACAATCAAGTATTATTCTGATGGAAGAATAAAGAACATAAAGGATGGCGAAGGATTTATAACATCCTTTAGTTATGATGCACTTGGAAATGTTATATCTAGTACAAATAACGAAGGTGAAAGTGTTAATTACACATATGATTATCGAGGAGTTTTAAAAGAGATAAAAGATGAATATGGAAAATCTATTGAATATACACTCGATAAGAATGGTAAAGTAACTGATGTTAAGGATAAACGAGATAATACAGAAAGCATGAAGTTAAATGTGGCTGGTGATGCTACTATTTACACTAGTAAGCTTGGAAATAAAACAAAATATGAATATGATGATTATGGAAATTTAGTTAAAACAACTAATCCAGATGAGAGCATTGTAGAGTTATCATACGATGCATATGGTAATGTGGTATCTAAATCAGATGAGAATAAAAATAAATGGAAATATGCATATGATAAATCTAATAGATTATCAAAAGAAATCAATCCACAAGGGTTAACGGTAGAGTATGAATATGATGTTGATGGCAACGTTGTTTCAAAAAAATACCTTGATAAGGATGGAAATCTAATTGAGGATGCTAATGGAAATTCATATGTAGAAGAATATTCATACGATAAAGTTGGAAGAATAAAAACTGAAAAAGATGGTAATGGTAACATTAAAAAATATGAATATGATGCTAATGGAAATCTTACGGTTTATATAGATGAAAACAACATAGCTACATATAACACATATGATGAAAATAATAATCTTATTGAATCTAAAACTGGTGATAAGACATATTCATATGTATATGATTTAAATGGAAATGTTAAGAAAGAAACAGCCACAAAGATACATCTTGACGGAGAAAATCTTAAAACAGAAAAACACGTAAAAGAATATACATATGACTTTAGAGGAAATGTAAAGTCTTATATAGATGAACATAATAATAAAACTACTTATGAATATGATAAAGTTGGTAATTTAATTAAGATCATTTATTGTGATGATACATATGTAGAATATACATATGATGATAATTCAAACCTTACATCTACAAAAGATAGAAAAGGTAATGTTTGTTTATATGAGTATGATAAAGAAGATAGACTCATTAAGGAAACAAATGGTGACCGCGAATATGGATATTCATATGATTATGCTGGAAGAGTTACAGAAAAAACATATCCAGAAGGAAAGAAAGAAAACTATGAATATGATTCTGTTGGAAATCTTATAACAGTTACAACAAATGAAAATATAATTAAGTATACCAGAGATGAGCTTGGAAGAATTTTAACAGAAAGCATCGAAGATGCAGATGGTGATACTAATAAGATTGAAAAATATAAAAATACATATGATATACTTGGTAATTTAACAGAAACAGATTATACAAAAATAAATGGTGAATATAAGGATAAAATAAAGTATACATATGATGTTAATGGAAGAGTCATCCGTAAGGTAGATTCTAATGGTAATAAGTATTTTTATGAATATGACGGAAGAGGCAATGTAACTAAGGAAAAATACAGTACAGGTAAAGTGATTAGTTACACATATGATGTAGATAATAACGTAATTGAAAAATGTATAAGTTATGACGGAAAAGTAGTTAAAAAATCAAATAAAACTAATTCATCAGATGATGAAAATGATTCTGATGATGAAGGATCTGGTGATATAGATGATGCTATATTAGAAAACACAAAAATAGTATATTTATATGATTATGATTTATATGGAAATCTTGTTTCGTACACTGATGGAAATGGTAATGTAACAAAATGTGAATATAATGATAAAGATAATACGAAAAAGATTACAGATGCACTCGGTAATTATACGGAGTTTACTTATGATGCGTTCAATAATCTTAAGATAAAAAAATCATCAGGTATGATTGACGAATCATATGATTATGACAAAAATAATAATCTTATAAAAGTTACAGATTCAAATGGAAGTATTACTGAATATTCATATGATGAAAATAATAATATTACGAAGAAAATTGAAGTTGATGAGAAGGAAGATGGTAATAGAATCATATCTTATGAATATGATAATCTTGATAGATGTATAAAGATTACATATCCAGATGCATCAACAGAAAAATATGAATATAATATTTTCGATAAAGTAACATCAAAAGTAGATTCGAAAAATAATGAAACAAAGTATGATTATGACTATAGGGGTAATTTGATAAAAGTTACAGAACCTATGGGTAATTCAATTAAATACTCTTACGATTGTAATGATAATCTAAGTGAGATTATAAAAAATAATGGTTCAATTAAGTATACATATGATGGATGCAAAAATTTAGTTTTAGAAACAGATGAACTTGGAAATAAAAAAGAATATACTTATGATTGCTTTGGAAATGTTACAAAAGAGAATAATGACATTGGTAGTGTTTCGTATGCTTATGATTTAAATGGAAACAATATTAGAAAAACAATCATTACAGGAAAACATATAGAAAATTATAATTATTCTTATGATAATAATAATGAATTAATTGAATTTTCAAGCGATGTAAATTCAAAGAATAATACTGTAAACATCACACGAGATGCATTATCGAATATTGTTTCTGTTTGTGATGGAAATAAAACAGTTAAGTATGGTTATGATAAAGACAATAATAATACTTCTGTAGTTTATCCAAATGGAGATAAAGTAAGCTATGAATATAATAATGGCAAAATTAAAACTATAAAAACATTAAATGACAAGTTTGAATATGAGTATAATTCATTTGACGAGGTAATCTCCAAAAAGTCAAACCATATAAATGAAAAGTATGAATATGATAAATTAGGTAGATTAATAAAAATATATGAAGGCGATGCCTTAAGAGAATCATTAAAATATGATACTATAAATAACCTAATATCTAAAGAAGAATATAAAGGTTCTTCAAGTAAAAAGACTGAATATTCTTATGATAAAAATGGAAGATTAACTACTGAAACAACAGAAAAAGGAGATAAAAAAACAACAACTAAGTATCAATATGATACTAACAGTAATCTTGTTAAAGAAACCAAAGGAAACAAGGTTGTAGAATACTCATATGATAATGGTGATAGATTAAATAATCGAGTAGAATCCACAAGCAGTTCAAAGACTGGTACAAATAATAAAAAAACAATTGAATATAATTATGATGTATTAGGTGATTTATTATCAGAAAAATCAGATAGTTATAATAAGACATATAGTTATAATGCAGACGGAAAACTTACTAGTTCATATGTATTATTGGATATTAAGAATAATGATAAAGGTAATAAGACTGATATAGAAACTACTGAAAAAATTGATAATACTTATTTATATAATGCATTAGGATTACTTATAGAAAAAACATCAAGTAGAAAAACTGATTATAAGTATAAAAATAATCCATTAGGATATGTTAAATCGGATATAGAAACAAAAAATTATATAAAAGATGAACAATATTTATATGATTATACTAATGCTAATCCAACAGTATTGAGTAGTGAAATTTCAGTATCATCAACAGATGAGGATGATTATTACTACGAAAAAAATATTTTATCAATATTGAAATATTCGGACGAAAATACAATTACATCTACTGATAAACAATATAAGATAGATAGCAATTATGTATATGAAGGCGATAAGAAAATTTCTGTTTCTTTAAATGTTGATGGAGAAATAAATACAAAAACTATCAAGAAAACAACTAGTTTGTTTGGAAAAACAGTTGTAAAGGAAGATGGCGATAATAATTCTGATAAATATTCAACTGAATACACTTTAATAACAGATTCTAAGGGTAGTGTATTAAAAGCACTTGATTTATCTGGAAATACAGCAGGTGAAGTATCATATGGATCCTTCGGTAATGTTGAAGACATTGATATTAAAGAAAGTGATGATATTCTAGCAGAAGAATTAAAAACATCAGATATTCTACCATCGTATACTTCATATGTATATTCAGATGAATTAAAGTCATTACAGGATGAAAAGATAAGTAGTACTGTATATGGTGATTCTGAATCAAAAGACTTGGGAGATGAAACAGGATATAATAAATATACAACATGGTATGCATACGAGAGATTCTATAGTACAATAGATAAGAGATTTATAAGTAAAGATCCTGTTGTAGGAAGTATTGATGAACCAAGTAGAGTTAACAGCTACATTTATGCAGGTGATAATCCATTAACATATGTTGATAGAGATGGAAGAAGTTTTACTTGTGAAATAACTAATAATAGATTCTTTAAAAAAGCTGCAGAGCTAGTTGGAAAGATAAGCGATGTTGCAGATAAGGTTGCTAATGTTGTAAAACCAATAGTAGATCCTATTGTTAAAACAGTTAATTATGTTACAGAAAAAGTGGAAGGATTACCTACGTGGGCAAAGGTAGGAATTGGTGTAATTGGAGCAGCAATAGCCATAACAACAGGAGTTGGAGCAACATATGTAGCCACAACAATGGCAAAGAGTGCAATAAGTGGAGCTATATTTAATGGAGCCATATATGGAGTAAGTTCATTAGTAACTGGCCATTTTGATAAAACTGAATTTATAAATAGTATGCTAAACGGCGCAGCTGATATGTTTATGGTATCAGGTGTAATGCTTGGAGCTAAAGGTGTTGTTGATTGTGTTGCTAGAAATAGTGGTAGAATTAGAGAAGTAATGCTCGCTAATGAAGAAGGATTAGTTAGTGTGGACAAGAAATCGCCAAAAGGAGAATTTGCAAATGAAGAGGATATTTTTGATGCTAATAATGGTGAAAAGAGAATTTTAAATTCAAAAGGCGTAGAATATCCTAGAATAGTCGTAAAGGATTATGGTGAGGTTCCATTCCCGGAAGGTCCATATACTCCAAATAATTCAAAAACGATGAGAGTTAAGTTTACGAGTGCATATAAAAAAGAATTTAAAGAGTGGTGGATAAGACAAGGAAGAGAATGGCCGGAAGGAAATGTTAATATTCATCATATAAAACCTTTATCAAAAGGTGGAACAAATGCATTTGATAATTTAGTACCATTGGTTCAACCGGAGGAGCATCAACCTTTTACTAATTGGTGGAGATCATATCCATGAAAGGAAATGTAATATGAAATCGATAAAATTATTAATAAAATTATTTGAAGGAAAAAATAATTGTGAGTTAAAAATAAAAGATTCGAATGGAAATGAAATAATAACATATAATACTAAAAAAGATGGTATTAAAATAAGTGATAAAGAGTATGGTTTGATAGATTTGCTTCCTAGACAGTATGTTGATTTATTGTGTTTTTCTGATGGGATAGAGTTGTTTAATTATGATAATATAGATGGCTTGAAATTGTTGGGATTAGATGAGATAGAAAAATATACGAAGTATTCTAAAAATACATATGAAGAAGATTGGGATGATGATATTATTATTTTTGCTAAAATTATAGGCGAGGATAATTATTTGGGATTCAGAAAAAAAGAATATGGTTATGATATTCTTGATTGTTATTTTGAAGAATTGCCATCTGATTGGGAAATAATTTCAAGTGATTTTGATGAGTTTTTAGTTAGGTTTTTAAGTGAAGAAGGAAATAAATTTTGGATATGTTAGATTATTTTTTGCTTGTAATATAATAAACACCAGCCTATTTAGGCTGGTGTTTTCTTATATATTATTTCTGGTGATCATATGGATGGATTGTTTCAATTGTTCCATCTTCTGCAATGTTAAGTTTTGTATACTTAACTGATCTCTTGTTAGATGCACCGCCTGAGAATTCACTATCATGATAGAATAAATACCACTCGCCGTTAATTTCTACGATTGAATGATGTGTTGTCCATCCGATAACTGGCTCCATGATTCTTCCTTTATATGTGAAAGGACCATCTGGCTTATCACCTTCTGCGTAGCAGAGATAGTGTGTTGTACCAGTTGAGTATGAAAGATAGTACTTACCATTGAATTTATGCATCCAAGGGCCTTCGAAATATCTTCTATCTTCATCGCCAGCTTTGATTGGTTCGCCGTTTTCGTCTAAGATGTCAATCATCTTAGGTGCAGCAACGAATCCTGTCATATCCTGCTTAAACTCAGCAAATAGTGGGCCGAGAGCTTTTTCATCGCCTTCTGGACGATGTTCATCAGGATTAAAGCTTCCTGACTGCCACATTTCTAACTGACCTCCCCAAAGGCCACCATTGTAGCAGTAGATTCTTCCGTCATCATCAAGTAAAACTGCTGGATCAATACTGTAACTTCCTTCGATGTAATTATCCTGTGGTTTAAATGGGCCAACAGGTGAATCTGATTCTGCAACACCAATACGGAATACATCATCTTTATCCTTTGCAGGGAATACAAGGTAGTATTTACCATTAACTTTAACAGCATCTGGAGCCCAAAGCTGTCTTCCAACCCAAGGAATATCATCCTGATGAAGAGCTAAACCATTATCTTTACAAGGACCATCGATAGTGTCCATTGAAAGGATGTGATAATCCTCCATGCAGTACTGTTCGCCGTCATCATCTTCTTCGTGATCGATATCCATATCGTGTGATGGATAGATGTAAATTTTACCATCAAATACATGAGCAGATGGATCTGCTGTGAAGATGTTAGTTACAAGGGGTTTTCTTTCATTATCATTCATGTTTTTAACCTCTTTTCTTAATTTGTTTATAAATATTTTACGTCGAATCGTAATAATAATATTTTAGTGCATTTGCTAAGGGTTGTCAAATGGATAAAATGATAATTAAAGGTTATAATTTAAGCGTTTTTTAGGAGATTTGAAAACTATTTTTACTTTGTGAAAAAAAGTAGTTGGAATTATGAAAAATAAATGGTACAATATTCATAGTAATAGTTAACGCATATTAAATATTATACTATTTACTTTAAGATTACATCGAAATAAGATGGGGTTATTTCTTTGTATAAAAAATAATGGGGAGGTTACTAGTGTTGAAACCTAGTAACCTTATATTTTAAGTGCTACACGAAAAAAGAAAAAAAGAAGAATAGATGAAGGTTTTATATATATGAGTTAGCAATAACTCCAAAAGTCGTGAGAATATTTATATATTGAGGGGAAAGTATAAATATTTGACTAATGGGGGTGGTTTTTTGGAGGACAAGTACGATCTTTTAGTCATAGGTGCTGGTAATGGAGGACTTATGGCGGCTTGTCGAGCGTCTAAAATGGGTCTTAGAACCTTGGTTATCGAAAAACATAATCTTCCTGGTGGAGCTGCATCAAGTTTCGTAAGAGGGAGGTTTGAGTTTGAAGCTTCCTTGCATGAGATGCCAGATCTTGGTGAAGGTGAGATGCGTGGAGACTTGGGACGGATTTTTGATGAACTTGGAATTAAGGTAGATATGGTTACCATAAAGGATGCATTCCGATTTATTATCGAAAAAGACAAAGAGCGTTCGCTCGATGTAACAATTCCACATGGAAAAGAAAAAGTTATAAAGTATATGAATGAGGTATGCCCTGAAGATTCAGAGGCTTTTGAAAAGTTTTTTTTGGCGTACGATGATATTACTAAAGGCTTGGAATATATAGGAAAATCAAGGGGAAATCCAGATCCTGAGGTTTTAAAAAATGAACATTCAAACTTTCTTAAGATAATGTCGATGTCAACGGGAGAGTTTTTTAAATATATAAACATGAGTGAAAAGTGCATTGATATAATGTCTGCATACTGGCCATATCAGGGAGCGGATATTTATACAATAGATGCAAGTAGATATATATTGATGATTTACGGATTCTTTGTACAGGGGGCTCATATACCAAAGATGAGATCTCATCAGCTATCAGTAGCTATAATGAATCGTGCATGTGAACTTGGAGCAAGATTTTTGTTTGATACGGAAGTAACAAAAGTTTTAACTAAAGATGGTGCAGTATGTGGCGTGGAAGTTGATGATGGAAGAGTATTTAAGGCAACAGCCGTTGTATCGAATGCATTTCCTGAAGTTGTTTATTCAAAGATGCTAGACGATAAATCGCTTATTCCAAAACTAGAGCTACAAAAAGCAAATGCACGTGAATATGGATTTAGAGCATTTAGTGTTTATTTAGGACTGGATATTCCACCTGAAGAAGTTGGAATTAAGGATTATACAATATTTATTAGTACAACTAAGGACACACAGGCTTTATATAAAAGTGCGGGAAGTTTTGATGGTGATGAATATGCCATAGATGTGTGTTGTCCTAATATTGCAATTCCGGATTGTTCACCTAAGGGAACAACAATTATGATTCTTACAAAGTCTTATACCAAGGATGTATGGGCAAATATAAGCGAAGAAGATTATGTAAGAACTAAGGAAAAAGTTGCAAGTGAAATGATTGATCGACTTGAAAGTATTATGGGCTTTAATGTTCGTGAACATATTGAAGAGATTGAAATAGCAAGTCCTGTGACATTTGCTAGATATATGCAATCTCCACAGGGTTCTGTATATGGTTATGTTTCTGAAAGATGGGATGGAATGTCTTCAAGAATGCTTTCGGCGGGAAGTGAAAGAACGGTTCCGGGACTATTTTTTGTAGGTGCACATGGAGAGATGTTATCAGGATTCCTTCCAACATATACATCTGGTAACAGGGTAGGTTATCAGGTGCTTGGATATGTTATGGGAGGTGGCGTGTAAATGGAAAATAAGTACTTAAATGATGTACCGGACGTTGAAGTTAAAGATATTGTATCTAAAAGACAAAAGGTAATTAGTGAAGCGGCAGATTCCATGCCAAAGTATGAATATAATGCAAATGTTCTTGCAAAGAATTTGCATCCGAAAGTACAGCATGTGAAAATAACAGACATTGAGGATTTGGCGGATGCAAAGATATATACACTTTGTGCAAACCCTGATTTAGGAACTAAAAAACTTGCTTATTTTAGAGCGGGTCAGTACGTAAGCTTGTTTTTAAAAATAGATGGTTCAGTTTTAACAAGGCCTTATTCAATATGCTCATCTCCAAGAGAAGCTTTTGAAGGTAAATATAGAATACTTGTAAAAACAAAGGCGGATGGATTCGCTAGCAAATACATTAACGAAGAATTAAAGGTTGGCGATAGTTTAGAAATATCTGGACCTGAAGGTTTCTTTTATTATGAGGGCCTTAGGGATGCAGAGTTTGTATATGGTCTTGCAGGTGGTAGCGGTATTTCACCATTTGTTTCTATGGCAGAAGCTATATGTGATGGAACGGAAGATTTTAATTTAACTATAATCTATGGAAGTAGGAATAGTGAAAATATATTGTTAAAAGAAAAACTTGATGAACTTTCAAAAAGAAGTAATGGGAAAGTTAAAGTTTTTTACGTGCTGTCGGATGAAGAAAAAGATGGATTTGAACATGGGTTTATAACCGCTGACATAATTAGAAAGTATCAAAATGATACTAACAATGCCGACGGAAAATATTCCGTGTTTGTATGCGGAAGTCAGGCTATGTATGATTATCTAGACGGAGAATTAATAAAACTTAATATAGCGAAAAAATATATAAGATATGATGCTTATGGGGAATATGAACTTGGAGAACGTGATAGCGAGTTCATAAATGAATTTAAAGAAAGTATATATAAGTTAACTGTTGTAACTAACGACGGGAAGGAAAGGGTTGTAGATGCAAAGGCCACAGAGTCACTTCTTGTTGCTATGGAACGCGCAGGAATAAAGGCGCCTAGTAAGTGTAGAAGCGGTGAATGTGGTTTTTGCAGATCGAAACTTGTTTTGGGTGATGTGTTTATACCGGAGAAGGTTGAAAAAAGAAGACAATATGACAAGCTAACAGGGTATATACATCCGTGTTGCACATATCCAAAATCTGATTGTAGAATATTGGTTAATTGTGAAGAACCAAGAGTCGAAAGGAAGGTTAAAGATATGAAAAAGAAGGAACGTACTATGGGGCTCGTTATGTCGATTATTATGTCGGCAGCGATGGGAGCGCTTTCAGCATATCTCGTATTGAAAGGAAATCCAAAGGCAATGAAGTCTGTGCCAGTTCCAATGATGTACATATCAAATATCTTATTATCAGTTACCGTGGGTATTATCGTTGCATTGTGTTTACCACTTGGTAAAATGGGAAGAGCTCTTGCCCAAAAGGCTCATGCGAAACCTCCAGCAATGAAGTTTACTCTTCTTAATGCAATTCCGTTCTCAGTAGGTAACACCTTGATAGTAAGTTTGGTGGTTAGTTTCTTTGGAGTTGCTATGGGACGAAGTAAAGCTCCAGCATCAGCAGTTGCTGATATGCCACCACTACCGATTATGTGGTTAGGAAGCTGGGGAAAGTTATTGATTCCAACATTAATATTAAGTTATGTGCTTTCAGTGTTGTTATCACCATTTGTTTCACAATTGGTAGGTTTAACAGATGCAGGCGCAGAGGTTGGAAGAGCATCGAGAGGAGAGGATTAAACCTTGCATGCTTTAAGATGAGTCGCTTTGCATTTAGCAAAGTGGCTCATTGTAATTGTTAAAAAGGAGTTAATTAGCTCCTTTTTTTATTTGATATAGTATTATATAATGAATATTAGGTTTAAACGAGAGGTAAGAAGATACGGAGGTATGTAAAATGAGTAAAGTATTATTGATTAATGGTAGTCCGCATTCAAATGGTTGTACATATACAGCTCTTTTGGAAGTGGCAAATGAGCTTAACAAGGAAGGTATTGAAACTGAAATATTGCATGTTGGAAATAAAGAAATTAGAGGATGTATATCCTGTAATACTTGTGGAGAAAGGGGCAAATGTGTTTTTGATGATTTAGTTAATGAAGTTGCTGTTAAGTTTGAAGCAGCTGATGGACTAGTTATTGGAAGCCCTGTATATTATGGCTCACCTAATGGAACACTTCTTTCATTTTTGGATAGACTTTTTTATAGTACGAATTTTTCTAAGCAAATGAAAGTTGGAGCATCAGTTGTTAGTTGTAGAAGAGGAGGAAATACAGCAACTTTTGATGTTTTAAATAAATATTTTCCAATAAGTGGAATGCCGATAGCTGCAAGTACATATTGGAATCAGGTTCATGGATTTAGTGCTGAAGATGTAAAGAAAGATCTAGAGGGCCTTCAGACTATGAGAAATCTTGCAAGAAACATGGCGTTCTTAATTAAGGCCATAAAAGATGGTAAAGAAAAATATGGATATCCTGAAGTAGAGTCTCAATATTGGACTCATTTTATGGATGGAAAATAAAATGTTACATAAACTTGATTTATTTTAATAAAGTATTATAATAGAGTTGTTGAATGCGTTTATATAAGAGAAAGAAAAAGAAAAAAGGATTATAGGAATTAAGGAGGTCGCACATGGATAGCTGGTTAGAAGGCGAATTAATGGGTGAGGAAGAGAAAAAGATTATTAAGAAAGATTTAGCATTTAAACGATTATCAATTGTTGGATGCTTGATGCTTTTAGTTGTATATTTCATATTAGGAATATTAGAAGCAATGTGGAATAATAATCATGTAGCATTAATTTTTAGAATTGTTATGATTGCAATCGTGATTGGTTCAGCAGCAGCAATTGTATTTATGTACATGAGAAGAATCAAGTTTATCAAAGATGGCAGATTTGTGTGGAAACAGGGATTTGTTACAGGTTATGAACCTAATGAAAAGATGAAATTCTTACATGGTAGATTACAGGTTGATGATACAAGAAGTGATTATTATGGATTTAAATTTGGATATAAAGTAGGCGATCAGGTATTTGTACTTGACTTTACAGAAGGTTTTAAGTGGAAAGATACTATCGCTGTAAAAATTAAGTATTAATTAGATGGGAGATTTTTCTCCCATCTTTTATGCGTTATATGGGGAAGTAAGATGTTTTGGATTTAGGGAAGGGTTAATGTAATAGGACAGGAGAAAAATATGGACAAGACTAAGTATATAAATACATTAAATAAGCCTAAAGATGCCGATTTGTTTGATTTTGATTATAATGATGATTTTTATAGAAGAAATCCTGAATTGCCAGATTCATATAGAGGACATCTTAAAAATTTCCATACTCATACATATAGATGTAATCATGCAACGGGTGATGTGTATGATTATTGTGAAAGAGCAATAGAGCGTGGGTTTGATACATTAGGATTTACAGATCACAATCCATTTCCAGATAACGAGCCGATTCCTGGTATTCGAATGGATTTTAGTGAGTTAGATGACTATATTTCAAGCATTAATCAGGCAAGAATTGATTATCCAACTCTTAAGCTATATACAGGTTTTGAATGTGATTATTTTAAAGAATTTGATAGTTATTATAGAGATTTTCTTTTAGGAGAAAAGGGTATAGAGTATTTAACCGGTAGCGTTCACGTTTATCCATATGAAGGTGGTCTTCGAGGCGTTCATGGACAGAGCATGGATACTGATATGATGAAAAGTTATACCAATAGCATTGTGGATGTAATTGAAAGTGGACATTTCTTATATGTTAATCATCCAGATTTATTTGGTCAGCAAATGCCTTCTTGGAACGATGAAGTATACGCAATGTCAAAGTTCATTATAGAAACTGCAGTTGGATGCAATGTACCACTTGAATTAAATGTTAGTGGTATATGTAAAACTGCACTTCATCCTGATGAAGCTAGTAACTTAAACTATCCAATTAGACAGTTTTGGGAAATAGCAGCGGATCTGGGAGCAGAAGTAGTATTAGGTACGGATGCCCATCATCCAATAAGACTTGATACAAACATGTATCATGGTTTTAAGATGATTGAAGAACTAGGACTTATACAGGCAGATATAGAAAAATTGATCAATAATAGATGATATGTTGAATATTCTGTATAACTATGATATATGATAGAAAATTTATATATATTTAAACTTTGATATTTGATTAAAATCAAGTATAATATACAAGTGACTGATTAAATGGCTTAAAATAAAGCCTTTAATATATTGATAAAAAATAGACAGTTTTATTTTTAAAAAACGGTAGAAAAAAACACCATATAGTGGTATAGTTATTCATACAGCACTATATGTTGTAAACGGAGGTATGTAATGGAGTTTAAAAGTGATATCGAAATTGCACAGGAAGTAGAAATGCAACCTATTACAGAAGTTGCAAAGACAGCAGGCATTGATGAGAAGTATTTAGAGCAGTACGGTAAGTACAAGGCTAAGATTGATTATTCACTTCTTAAGGAGTCGAACAGAGGTAATGGAAAGCTTGTATTAGTTACAGCTATTAACCCAACTCCAGCAGGTGAAGGTAAGACAACAACTACAATTGGTCTTGCAGATGGACTTTCAAGACTTGGAGAGAATGTTTGTGTTGCACTTCGTGAACCATCACTTGGACCAGTGTTTGGTGTAAAGGGTGGCGCAGCAGGTGGCGGATATGCACAGGTTGTTCCAATGGAAGACATTAACTTACATTTTACAGGTGATTTCCATGCTATTGGTGCTGCTAACAACTTACTTGCAGCAATGATTGATAATCACATTTACCAAGGTAATGAACTTAATATAGATCCTAGAAAGATTACATGGAAGCGCTGTGTTGACATGAACGACAGACAGCTTCGTTTTGTAACAGATGGTTTAGGTGGTAGAGTTAACGGTACTCCACGTGAGGATGGTTATGATATCACAGTTGCATCAGAAGTTATGGCAGTTCTTTGTTTAGCTAATGACATCACAGACCTTAAGGAAAGACTTAGCCGTATGGTTATCGGTTATACTTATGGTCCAGTTGCTACACAAAAGCCAGTAACAGCTGGTGACCTTCATGCAGAAGGTGCTATGACAGCTTTACTTAAGGATGCACTTAAGCCAAATCTTGTTCAGACACTTGAACATACTCCAGCTATTATTCATGGCGGACCATTTGCTAATATTGCACATGGATGTAACTCAGTTACAGCTACAAAGATGGCCATGAAGCTTGCAGACATCGCTATTACAGAGGCTGGTTTCGGCGCTGACCTTGGAGCTGAAAAGTTCTTAGATATTAAGTGTCGTATGGCAGACCTTAAGCCAAATGCAGTTGTTGTGGTTGCAACAGTTCGTGCACTTAAGTATAACGGCGGTGTTGCTAAGGCAGATCTTGGTGCTGAAAATCTTGAAGCACTTGAAAAGGGTCTTCCAAACTTACTTAAACATGTAGATAATATTAAAAATGTATATAAACTTCCTTGTGTTGTGGCTATTAATAGATTCCCAACAGATACTGAAGCTGAACTTAAACTTGTTGAAGATAAGTGTAAAGAGTTAGGTGTTAATGTTGCACTTTCAGAAGTTTGGGCTAAGGGTGGCGAAGGCGGAATTACTCTTGCTAAGGAAGTACTTCGTTTAGTTGAGGAACCTAATGACTTTAGTTTCTCATATGAGCTTGAAGGTAGTATCGAGGAGAAGATTGATACAATCGTTAAGAGAGTATACGGTGGTAAGGGTGTGGTTTTAACACCACAGGCTAAGAAACAGGCTGATCAGCTTACTGCTCAGGGATTTGGTAATATGCCAATCTGTGTAGCTAAAACTCAGTATTCTCTTACAGACGATCAGACTAAGCTTGGTGCACCTAAGGATTTCGAAATTACAGTTAGAAATCTTAAGGTTTCAGCAGGAGCAGGTTTTATAGTTGCACTTACAGGGGATATAATGACAATGCCAGGACTTCCAAAAGTACCAGCAGCAGTTAAGATAGACGTAGATGAGAATGGAAAGATTTCTGGATTATTCTAGATTATTACAAATACACCCCTAAGTAGGGGTGTATTTTGTTTTTCATATTATGGTTTGTTTGTTTTAATGTTTTGTTTTGATTTGTTATTTAGGATGAGGGACTGTTTTAGCAGTTATGACAGGATGGAAATGATTTATGCAAGTAGAACACTTGCGAGGTGAATGATATGAATGCATATAATACCATGAATATTGCCGGATTCGGTGATAGTGAGGAATTAGTTTCCCTTCTTGAAAATTCCATATATAAGAAGGCTAGAAAGAATAGCGCACTATTTCATGAAGGCGATCAGGTTGAAGGTGTATATTTAATTGATGAGGGCAGTATAAAACTTACTAGATACGATGCTAATGGCAGGGAGCGTATAGTTGGTATCTTTTCGGAGCATGAGTTTTTATGGGAAAGTTTTTTGCTTAATAATAGTACTTATCCATATACTGGCGTTTGGCTTACAAAGGGAAAGTATTACAAGATAAGTAATGAGGATTTTGAGAAAATGCTTAGAAAGAAGCATTTCGCTAAGAAGGTTATAGTTTTATTAAGCCAAAAACTTCATGATGCAAATGCTAGAAATATTTATCTTGCCATGGAAGATCCACTTGCAAGACTTGCAGGATTCTTAGTTTATAGCGAGCAGCGTAGAACTACGGATTATCTTGAACTTACACTTGATGATATTGCTGCAAGTATTAATCTTCGTATGGAAACCGTAAGTAGAAAGCTTAAACAGTTAGAAAGAGAAGGTTTAATTAAACGAGCTGGCAAGGGTAAATTAGAAATAATTGATTATAAGAAGATTCAGTTGTTATGTCAGTAGATAAAGGTTAAAAAATTATATATTATAGATATTTGTATTGGGTCGAGAAATATTAATATCTTGGAGGAGGCATTATGTCATACGATTGTGGTTTTACTAAAGAGAATAACTGGTTTAGATATAGGACAGGAGGATTTGTTATTTGTGATGGCAAAATGCTTTTTGTTAAGAGTGAATTTATGGGTGGATACTATTATATGGTTGGCGGTGGAGTTACACTTGGTGAAACTTCAGTGCAGTGTATAGAAAGAGAAATCTTTGAAGAAACAGGCATGAAATTAAAAG
This sequence comes from Eubacterium uniforme, assembly GCF_900167115.1. Lineage (GTDB taxonomy): Bacteria > Bacillota > Clostridia > Lachnospirales > Lachnospiraceae > Eubacterium_S > Eubacterium_S uniforme. Next base: position 61,516 of record NZ_FUXZ01000008.1, on the reverse strand, counting down.
CAGATCATCTAGCAGTTGTTTGTGAAAACTTCTTTAAGGGAGTTGGAGGCATAATGGATGCTAAGGATTGTCATGTTTTAGAGTTTTATTATGTTATGAAGGTTACACCCGAGGATATAAAGAATTGCAAGAAGATTACAGATCAAGGTGAGGAACTTGCATGGGTTTCGGTAGAGGACATAAAGAATGTTGTAATTAAACCTGATTTTGTAAGAGAAAGAATAGATGAGATTTTAAATTCCAAAGAAGTAATACATGTATTGGAAGAAAGAGATAGATAGTTAGAAATTGAGTGATTTATTATTGATTTGAATCAAGAAAGTTATGCTGCGAAACTTGATTTGAATCAATAATTGTGAAAATAGATGATAATTACTATCAAAATAAATATGCAAAACTTGATTTAAATCAAAGATTATAATTTGTGATGTGATTATAATTTGAGACGGAAAAGCAAAATAGATTTAAAAAGTGCTAGTTATGTTTTTTAAACATTTATAAATATTTGAACCCGTATACCCGGGTTTATGAGGAAAAACTTAGAGGAAAATATGTCAAATGACATGTATCGATGAAGGAGGATGCACGATGCAAAAAGAAGTAGTTCTTAACTATGAAGAGTGGGAAGGTTTCACGGGGAGACTTTGGAAAGAAGAGTGTAATGTAAGAGAGTTTATTACTTATAACTACACACCTTATACAGGTGATGAAAGTTTTCTTGAAGATGCTACAGATGCTACTAATAGACTTTGGAATAAGGTTCAGGTTCTTCAGAAAGCTGAAAGAGATAATGGTGGTGTTCTTGAAGAGGAAGTAGATGTAGTTTCTAGTCTTACTTCATATGGTCCGGGCTACATTGATGATGCACTTAAGGATTTAGAACAGATTGTTGGTCTTCAGACAGACAAGCCACTTAAGCGTGCGTTTATGCCATATGGTGGTATAAGAATGGCTGAAGAAGCTATTAAGATGTATGGTTATGAACCAAATAAGAACCTTCATAAGGTATTTACTGAGTATCATAAAACTCACAATCAGGCAGTTTATGATGCATATACAGAGGAAATGAGAGCTGTTAGAAAGAGTCATATTGTTACAGGTCTTCCTGATACATACGGAAGAGGACGTATCGTAGGTGACTACAGAAGAGTTGCTCTTTATGGTATTGATCAGCTTATTGAATGGAAGAAAGAAGATAAGAGAAACTGTGGCGATGGAACAATGACAGATGAAGTTATTCGTCAGAGAGAAGAACTTGCTGAACAGATTCGTGCTCTTGAAGGTATGAAGACTATGGCTATGGCTTATGGTATTGATATTAGTAGACCAGCAGCTACAGCTAAGGAAGCAGTTCAGTGGTTATACTTTGGATATCTTGCAGCTATTAAAACACAGAATGGTGCTGCAATGTCAATTGGACGTATTAGTACTTTCCTTGATATATATATTGAAAGAGATTTAAAGAAGGGTGTTATTACTGAAAAGCAGGCACAGGAATTAATTGATCACCTTGTTCTTAAACTTAGAATGGTTAAATTTGCAAGAATTCAGTCATATAATGAACTTTTCTCAGGTGACCCAGTTTGGGCTACACTTGAAGTTGCTGGTATTGGTATGGATGGACGTCCACTTGTTACTAAGAACTGTTTCAGATTCTTACATACACTTGAAAACATGGGACCATCACCTGAACCAAACTTAACAGTTCTTTATTCTTCACAGCTTCCAGAAGGCTTTAAGAGATATGCTTCAAGAATTTCTGTTAAGACAAGTTCAATTCAGTACGAAAATGATGATATTATGAAGCCAATCTGGGGCGATGATTACAGCATTTGCTGCTGTGTATCAGCTACTCAGACAGGTAAAGAAATACAGTTCTTCGGTGCTAGAGCAAACCTTGCTAAGTGTTTATTATACGCTATCAACGGTGGCGTGGATGTTAAGTCACACTTACAGGTAGGTCCTGCTACTAGACCAATTACATCAGAATATCTTGATTATAATGAAGTAGTTGATAGATTTACAGACATGATGGATTGGCTTGCTGGAATCTATGTAAATGTACTTAACTTAATTCATTATATGCATGATAAGTATTACTATGAGGCAGCAGAAATGGCTCTTATTGATACAAATGTAAGAAGAACATTTGCTACAGGTATTGCTGGTTTCTCACATGTTATTGATTCACTTTCAGCTATTAAGTATGCTAAGGTTAAAGTTATCCGTGATAGCGAAGGTCTTGCAGTTGACTTTGAAACTGAAGGCGATTTCCCTAAATATGGTAACGATGATGATAGAGCAGATAACATCGGTATCTGGGTATTAAATACATTCTTAAAGGATATTAAGAAGCGTCATACATATAGAAATTCTGAGCCTACAACTTCACTTCTTACTATTACATCTAACGTTGTTTATGGTAAGTACACAGGTAACATGCCTGATGGACGTAGAGCTTGGACACCACTTGCACCTGGTGCAAACCCAAGTTACGGTGCAGAAACAAGTGGTCTTTTAGCATCACTTAACTCAGTTGCTAAGATTCCATATTCATGGGCTCTTGATGGTATTTCAAATACTCAGTCTATGAATCCAAGTGCACTTGGTCATGATGAAGAAGAAAGAGTTAACAACCTTGTTAATGTACTTGATGGTTACTTCGACCAGGGTGCTCATCACTTAAATGTTAACGTATTCGATAAGGAAACACTTCTTGATATTATGAAGAATCCTGATGATCCTAAGTATGCTAACTTCACAATTCGTGTATCAGGTTACGCTGTTAAGTTTATTAACTTAACTAAGGAACAGCAGATGGATGTTATTAGTAGAACATTCCATGAGAGTTTATAGGATTGTTGGACTTCGAATTAGATAATAGATGAATGTAAAGCATGTGAGAATTACAGTTTGAATTTTCACATGCTTTTTTGTGATATAATAACTTATGTAATTAAAAATTTATACGTGATTAAAAGGAGAAGAAATATGAATATTAGAAAAGTAGCAATGATTGGTTGTGGTTTTGTTGGGGCAGCATCATGCTTTTCAATTATGGAAAGTGGATTATTTTCAGAGATGGTGCTTATTGATGCAAACAAGGAAAAAGCGGAAGGTGAAGCGCTTGATATCGCGCATGGACTTCCATTTTCTAAACCAATGAAAATATATGCAGGCGACTACGATGATATCGTTGATGCCTCAATAATCATAATATCAGCTGGCGCTAATCAGAAGCCAGGTGAAACAAGACTTGATCTTGTAAAGAAGAATGTTGCGATATTTGGCCAGATTATGCCCGAAATCGCAAAGAGAAATGTAGAAGGTGTAATCTTAGTTGTAGCTAATCCAGTTGATATCTTAACAACAGTTGCACAGAGATTATCAGGACTTCCAAAGAGCAGAGTATTCGGCTCAGGAACAGTACTTGATACAGCAAGACTTAAATACCTTCTTGGCGAGCACTTAGAAATTGACAGCCGAAGCATACACGCATTCATAATCGGTGAGCATGGCGACAGCGAGATAGCTGCCTGGAGCTCAGCAAATGTTTCCGGTATCCCACTTAGTCAGTGCTGTGAAATGAGAGGTTTTTATAACCACGAAAAGGCAATGCAGGATATCGCAGAGCAGGTTAAGAATAGTGCATATGAAATCATAAATAGAAAAGGCGCAACATACTATGGAATAGCAATGAGTGTAAAGCGTATATGCGAAGCCATTGTCAGAGATGAAAAATCTATTCTTCCAGTATCAAGTTACCTTGATGGACAGTTTGGAATTTATGGAATTTCACTTAGTATGCCTGCGATAGTTGGTAGAAATGGTGTTGAAGCCCTTGTACCAATTCAGCTTAGTGATGATGAATTAAGTAAGCTAAAGGAATCAGCAGATACACTTAAGAAAGCAATTGGTGAGTGCGATTGTTTATAAAGGAAATGGTTAGGGGAAAGTAAGAAAAATTTGTACAAATCAATAGTGAGGATTAGCTAAAATTAGGGAAGGAAAGCAATAGCAAATATTACGTAATATGGATATAACTTATATAGTCGATTATATACGAAATATATTTAAGAATAATTCAGATGGGCATGACGTGGCGCATACTATGCGCGTATATCATGAAGCGATGAAAATTGCAGCACATTATGATGAATGTGATAAGGAATTAGTAGCATATGCAGCATTGCTTCACGATGTTGATGATTATAAACTGACTAAAAACACAAACAATGAAAATGCACGTAATTGTCTTAAAAATCAGAATGTTGACGATGAAAGAATAGAGGAAATCTGTGCGATAATTAATGCGGTATCGTATAGCAAGAACAAAGGCAAAAAGCCTAATACCATAGAAACTAAAATTGTGCAGGATGCAGACAGGCTTGATGCAATCGGAGCGATTGGTATCGCTAGAGCATTTGCTTATGGTGGGAAGAACGGTAGAAGTTTTGAACAAACTATAGAGCATTTTCATGATAAACTCCTACTTCTTAAGGATGAGATGAATACGGACGAAGCCAGAATCGTAGCAAATGCAAGGCACTCCTTTATGGAATCATTTCTGAAGGAATTTGAAAAGGAGATGGGGGATAACCTTAAGTATATTAATTAGACTTCACCCTATGGGGTGGAGTCTTTTATAATGTAATATCGATTTTTTGCCGGGAATATCTTCAATAAAGATTAGTTCATTTTCTTTTAAAGTCTTTGAAATTTTAACGTGAAATTGTTGTGGGAAAATGTGGTTTGATGAGTGAAAATGTTGGCAGATAGTGGTAAAACAAAAAAGATATTTTTGTAACAAGTGGGGCATTTTGATACCTTTTTATTGAATAATAGAGATAATATGAATAATATTAACTTTAAAAGGTTATTTTCATACGTGAATAGCCTAAAATCATCAAAAAACAATAAAGTTTTTTCTTGTTACCATCTTCGTCATATACTTTATAGTTTTCACCCCCCAATCAACTTGTCTTTGAATTCCAGGTATGGTTTCAAATCTTACTGTAGCCTGCTTATTATAATCAGCTTTTACATTTTTTACGTATTCTTGAACAGTTGTATATCCAATTTTTATATTGAAATGTTCTTCTATTTTTTCTTTGGTTTTGTATATGTATATTCTGGTTTTGTTTCAGCAATACAATATTTTTTGCAGTACGTCTAGCTATGTTATATTTTTTTGTAATATCAACATAGGACATTCCTTTTTTGTAATCACTTCTAATGCTCATCCATTTATCTCCATTCATGCTTTAAGACTTCCAAAAGTCTATGAAAAATATCATACACTTTTAGAAGTTGGATGTACATTTTTTGAGCGTGATTTATGTACATTTTATCACCGTGATTAACATTTGATTTTGAAATCAAGTTTGAGGAATATCTGGAGATGAAAAACAAGAATGTGAAGACAGAAGATATACTTAAAGAATTAAATAAACCCGAATTACATAATAGGATGAAATGATGAGTACAACAAAACCAATAAAATCAACGCTTTGTAGAATAATTGTCCGATTTAAAAATGAGTTCAGAAAGTGTTGAAAATGTACCGCAAAGGGAATATAATATAAACGTATGTTTTTATTAATTGGAGGTAAATATGAGTTTTGCAACAACTACTGAAATGGCCGAAAAATGGAGCATTTCTAGAAGAAGAATTACTCGTTTGTGTGGTGAAGGAAGAATAGAAGGTGCTGTTTTAAAGGGAAATACTTGGTTAATCCCTGATAATACAGAAAAACCAGATGATCCTCGCCGCATTAGAAGGAATATGCAAAATACATTTTACAATATAGTGTACCCAGTTAAAGAAAAAAAGTTTTCGACAATAGAGTTATTTGCAGGTGCTGGTGGGTTAGCATTAGGTGTGGAAGAAGCTGGCTTTAATACAATCGGATTGATTGAATTTGATAGAGATGCTTGCGACACATTAAAGAAGAATCGTCCCAATTGGAGAGTTATTTGTGACGATATAGCTAATATCTCTAAATTGGATTTAGAAGATTACTTTGGAATCAAGAAAGGTGAATTAGATTTACTGTCCGGTGGAGCGCCATGTCAGGCATTTTCATACGCAGGTAAAAGATTGGGACTTGAAGATGCAAGAGGAACTTTGTTTTATCACTATGCGATTTTTTTGGAAAAATTACAGCCAAAGATGTTTTTGTTTGAAAATGTTAGAGGACTGTTGACGCATGACCATGGAAAGACCTATCAGACCATGCTTGAAATTTTTGAAAATGCAGGATATGACATTCAAAAGCAGGTTTTGAATGCTTGGGACTATGGAGTTGCACAAAAGAGAGAACGTCTTATCACGATAGGTATTCGTAAGGACTTAATGGAAAAAATAACATTCGAATTCCCAGAGGCACATGACTATAAACCAGTGCTAAGAGATATCTTAGAAAATGTCCCGGAGAGTATAGGTGTGTCATATGGAGAGAATAAGCGTAAGCTTTTTGAACTCGTACCGGCCGGTGGATATTGGAGAGATATAGACCCAGAATTGGCGAAAGCATACATGAAGAGTTGTTGGGATATGGAAGGTGGAAGAACAGGAATTTTAAGGCGGTTATCTATGGACGAGCCTTCATTAACGGTACTTACTTCACCGTCGCAGAAGCAAACGGAAAGGTGTCATCCTTTAGAGGCAAGACCTTTCACTGTAAGAGAGAACGCAAGGTGTCAATCTTTCCCAGATAGCTGGGAGTTCTGTGGGAAGGTTATGTCACAATATAAGCAGGTAGGAAATGCAGTTCCGGTTAATCTTGGATATGAAGTAGCAAATATGATATATGAAGCATTGGAAGGAGCAGAGGACTAATGAGTTGGGAATTATCTTTTATTTCAGAGAAAGATTTTACTAATCATGTAAAAGATACGATTGATAAATACGGGGAGAAGCTGGAGTCGTTTGACATTGTACGTTTTAACAAGAACATTGTTGATCCGATTAAGATGATATTCGATAAAACTGTATATCAGACATCATGGGATGAAATCGTTGGAAATGAGATTTTTAGGCAAAGAGACAAATCTAACAATAATGACATCGGATATTTTCATCAGCGTATTTTTCAGTATATAAATAATTGCCATGTTCCTGATAACGGAACAGAAGGTGGTTGGGATGTTATATTTCAAGTGCCTGAAGGAATAACGCTTCCGGAAGGGGATATTGTTCATACTGTTTATGTAGAAATGAAAAATAAGCATAACACCATGAACTCTGCTGCAGCTGGCAAAACATATATTAAGATGCAGAGCCAGTTATTAGATGATGACGATTGCGCATGCTTTTTAGTTGAAGCAATTGCAAAGAAATCTCAGAACATTAAGTGGGCCACTACTGTTGATGGAAAGAGCGTTTCGCATAAAAAGATTCGTAGAGTCAGTTTAGATCAGTTTTATGCTCTTGTAACAGGACAGGAGGATGCGTTTTATAAGATGTGCATGGTTCTCCCAAAGGTTATAGAGAAGGTTGTCAATGAAGGTGGAGAAGATGTCAAAGTACCACATGATTCTGTAATGAGCGAGCTTCGTAGAATTGCTGAGGAGATGGATACAGATGATGAAAACTTGGCAATGGCACTAGCTGTGTATTTGCTTGGATTTAGTACATATAATGGATTCTCGAAAGTCGCAGGCAATGTAGTTGATGATGTTGATGAAAATGCTTTGAAGCGAATTTATGAGTATGCGAAGAGGATAGTAAATATCAGATAAAAAAGTGTATGTTGGTATTTGGAGGAAAAATGGAGACAGGTGTAAACAAATTATTAGAAGGAACAGGCGAGGCTATAAAGACGGTTCCTGAATTGTATGATGATGGTTTGAAACCAGCGGTACAAGAGTCTGGGAAGACTCTATCATTATTGCCGAAGACTATTAATGCTGCGTTAGTTCCACTTAGAAAATGGATTGCTGAACGAGAGTATAGTTTGGCAGAGACTGAAAAGTTGCTAGAAATAAAGCTTAGAAATATAGATTATAATAAGATAGTTACTCCAGAAGCATACGTTGCAGTGCCTGCTTTGCAAGCCATTTCGTACTCTATGGATAGCGAAGAACTGAGAAATATGTATGCTAATCTTCTGGCAAAAGCAATGAATGTTGATGAAAAAGACAAGGTTCACCCTGCATTTGTTGAGTTGATAAAGCAGATGGCGCCCCGAGAAGCGCTAATCCTTGATGGTATTTTCAAATCATCTCTTACTCCGTTAATAGATTTGTCGATTAGAACTGATAAAGGAAATGATAATCATATATATAATATCTCATGGATTACTTGTTTTTCATATGATGACATTGCTGTAGCACTTGATAACTTGGAAAGAATGGGATTGATAGAAATTCCTTTTGGCGAGAGCTATGCTGACGATCGAGTATACAATTCAATTAGAAATACTAGTGTTTACAAGGAACAAAGGGAAAAACTAGAAAACATGAATATTGGCAAAATAAAAGAGACAAAAAAACATATTAAAAAGACGGCTTTAGCTAATTCTTTTTATGAGATTTGCCTTAAGGAAAAATGATGTTAGAGGAAACTATTGTTTGTTGGGGGAATGGTAAATGTTTAGAAGTTTTGTATATTTAGATGAAGAAAAACTGTATTCATATTTAAAACAGATTGACAAAGATTTTGTTAATAGACCGATGGAAGTAAATACAAAGAGAGCCAAAGGGGGAAGTATAGGTTTGCCTTCACTGAACTTAAATGCTGGGACAGAAACTGAAGAAAAAAGAAGTTATGAAAAAGATGTATTTAATGACTATGATAGATTTGAAAAAGATTTGGAAAAGTTAGAAGCAAGCGAATATTTTGATTTTGTGTTGAATTCAGGTTATGATTTAAAAAGTCTCCCAAAGATGTGCATTATACGATTTGATGGTAGATTTGAAATACCTGAACAGTTTGATATGTATAGCGTTGCGCAAGCTTTTATGCCTTTAATTACAAGTCAGATTCAAACAAGTAGTGATGATGAAAAAGAAATCCTTGAAGCTTTTTTAGGGAAGGCATCGGCGGACATTCCATTCTTGGTTGAGGATGAAGATGTTGTTATATCTGGCAAGTTGAATACAAATTGTCTTTTTGAATCATATCCAGAGTTAGAAGAATATACGGAACAAGATGTGTTTATGTTATGTAAAGTAATTGGAGTTATGAACAAGGAAAAGGTGGAGGTATTTAATCCACTAAAAGATTTTATTAAACTTCCGCGTGCAGTTAGAAGAGGAATGGATGAGGATTCAAAAAAAGGGCTAGAAAGTATTTGTGTGGATGGTCCTGTTTTGAAGGTTGAAGTGATTGCTATATATAAATAATGATGGTTGCAATTTGGTTGCAAAAACTTTTAGAAAAAATAAAATTACGTAGAATGAGTGGAATTTCACCACAATATCTAGACACGATAGCACGATATAGAGCCAATATAAAGTATCGTGACTAGAAGAAACAAGATAAAAATTATAGAGTTGCCAACAGGTTTAGGTGAGTTGTCAGATACATTTTCTTTTGGATTTGAAAATGCAGGAATTATGAAGGATGGAATAATTTACAGTTATAAAATTGTTCCAAATTATCATGGTGATGTTGTTACATTAGGTGATGTTATGGATGAAGGAGATGTTGAGGAATTATATTTTATTCCAGAGGAAAAATTATATTATACATATCCAGAAATAACACATAGTGATGAAACGCTTGAAAGATTATCTGTTGAACAGAGACAGACATGGCAGTATTTAAAGGGTGCAAAGAAGTTGCCTAGAAAAGCAGGAAATGGTCATGAGTATATCTTTTCAGAAGGTGCAATTCCTATGATTGATGATTACGATAAACCAGCAAGAACAATGCTTACATCAGAAGGTGGATTTAGTAGAACAACTCATATCGTAAAAGATAAGAAGACAGGAAGAATTAGATTGCTTACTGCAGCAGAAACGGAGAGAATTCAGGGATTTCCAACTGATTGGACTAAGGATGTTATTGTAGGTAATAAAGTTGTTGAAATGCCACTTAATAAGAGAAGGTTTATGATGGGTAACGCATTGGTCGTTAATGTAATTGGTCAGATGGAAAAAGAATTAAGTAAGATTTTTGAGAAGGAATAATTATATTGAAAGTAGTTTGCAGGGATGCAGACTTAGGACGAAATGATGGTAATAAAGAGGATTGTACATCCTCTTTATTTATTTGCCTGTTGTCAAATGATAGGATATTGACAAAACTCTATCATTTGCGTATAATGATAGAAAAATATAAAAAAACTATCAAAGGGAGGCGAAAATGATTGAATGTTACAGAAGAAGAAATTGAAAGATATCTTTATGATGTAAGAGAATTGATAAAAAGGGGAAGATATACACTTTCTTTAAATGATAATAGAACAGAAAACAAAAAATTGATAGATGATTATGTTATAGATAGTAAAAAAATAAAAAGTATTATTTTTGATTTGAATATAAAAGACTTCTCGGAGAAAGTTAGAAATGAAAAAGAAGGGAGGGAAAATGAAATTTTATATATATTTGGTAAAGAAGTTAAATTATTGGAAAGATATGGGAGTGAAGAAGTTATTGTACCATTATATATAAAGTTTAATAAATTGGGAAATAATTATGTTATAATTATTTCGTTCCATAAACAACAATATCCGCTTAGGTATTGTTTTTAGTAGTTTTTGGTAGGATAAAATGAAGGAGAAATACTATGAGTGAGAGGAAAGATTTTTGCATAGAATGCAGGAAGGAATGCTATTACTCTTTAAGAAAGCAGTATGTTAAAAAACTTATTAAAGATAAAGAATATACATTTGAAATAACAGAGGCATTTTGTGAAGAATGTGGAATGAAAATGGATGTTCATGGGTTGATGGACAAAAATATAAAGGAAATCGATGAGCAATATAGAAAGATAGAGGGGATAGTTTCGATTGAAGATATAGAAAAGGTTATTAATATATATAAAATTGGTAAAGCACCTTTATCTATAGCGTTAGGATTTGGTGAAATAACGATTACTAGATATTTGATGGGGCAAGTACCCTCAAAGGAATATTCAGATGTTATAAAAAAAGTATTGGCATCACCGAAATATATGATGGATAAACTTGAAGAAAATAAAGATAAAATTGCGGAAACAGCATATAAAAAAGCATATGAGGCGGCAAAAGAAATGCGAGATTTATTTTCAGTATCGAAAAAAATGCTGAATGTTATATCATACATTTTTGAAAAAATGGAGGAGATAACACCGTTAGCTTTACAAAAAATATTATATTTTATTCAGGGATTTAATTTAGCTATATATGGAAAAGAAATGGTAAAAGAAGAATGTAAAGCCTGGGAACATGGACCAGTATTTAGAGAAGTATATGATATATTTAAAGATTTTAAATATAACCCTATAGAAGATGATAGATTTGTAATATTTGAAAATACTGAAAGTGAACTTGATATAAATGAGAAAGAAATAATAGATTTAGTCATTAATACATTTGGCGTTTATAGTGCAAAAACATTAGAAAGAATAACACATTCTGAAACTCCTTGGATTGAAGCTAGATTAGGATATGATGATGGAATACCATCAAATGTTCTTATAAGTAAAAATAGTATGAAAGATTACTTTAAGCGTATTGATGAGAAATATAATATAGAAACGGAGGACGGAGTTAGAAAATATATAAAGAAAATACTGGAAAAATAGTTTTCGGTATTTATATAGAAAAAGCTGGAATGATAATTCCAGCAATCCCTTGTCAAGTAAAATACTTGATCATAAACTCAAATTAATGATACCAAAGTATTTTATTTCTGACAAGGAGAAATTCAGAAGGAGGTAAAGTGCTATGGCAGTACATCATGGTGGCAAAGTTGGTGCAGCAGCAAAAAAATTAGCTACTAAGTCAACTTCGAAAGCCACAAAGAGTAAATCAGGTAAAACTTTAGCTAATCATAAAGCAAAGTATCATAAATAAACCTGATATTTAAGAAGAGGATTAATGTCCTCTTCTTTTGCATATCAACAATACATGCGATATAATTACTACATTGAGATTATTAGTGAGGTATAACATGAAATTTATATATGTTGCGCTTGGTGGCGCATTTGGTGCGATGGCAAGGTATGCGATAAGTTTGCTTCCAGTTAAGTCTGATTTTCCTATTCTTACATTGGTGACGAATATTCTTGGTGCCATTTTGATTGGATTTGTTGTTGGGCTTGCGGATAATCATGAAAATGTTTCCGACGAGGCTATGTTGTTTTTGAAAACTGGCGTGTGTGGAGGATTTACGACATTTTCTACATTCTCGCTTGAGACGGTAAATATGTTTGATGAGAAGAGGGTATTTGCTGGAGGTTTGTACATGGTGCTTAGTTGTACTTGTTGTGTTATTGGCGTGATTGTAGGAAGAAAGATTTCCAAAGCATTTTAGAAAGTGAGGTTCACTTATGGTTGGTATTATTGCGGCGCGTTCCATTAACAATGTCATTGGTAAGGATGGCAAGATTCCTTGGAAAATCAAGGGCGAGCAGGCTCAGTTTAAAGAGTTAACTATTGGTAATGTTGTGGTCATGGGACGTAGATCTTTTGAAGAGATTGGAAGAGCTTTACCAAACAGAAAGACTATTGTTGTTTCGAATAATAAGGTGTTTGAGGGGGAGAATCTTGCGACTGTCGGTTCGGTTAAGGAGGCCATTGACCTTGCGGGTGATGAGAAGGTTTTCATAGCTGGCGGGTACGGCCTTTATAAGGAGGCTATGCCGTATGTTGATGTAATGTATATTACTGAGGTTAAAACATATATTGAGAATGGTGATGTGTTTTTTCCAGATTTTAACAAGGAGGATTTTGATGTTGAAATTGGAGAAAGCGCTGGTGATGATATAGAGTTTACGAGGGTGATTTATAGGCGTAGGAATAAGTGATAATATGTGGTAGAATTATACTATATTTTAGTATTTGATAGTTAGGAGAAAAAATGACATTAGATAATAAATTGGGAATAAAGGTTTCTTCAGAATTAGCACGAGAAGAGGAAAAAATTACTAAAAAGAAAGCGCTGAAGTTATATATGGAAGAGGTATTGTGTGATAAAAAACCAGGAACGGTAGATACACTGAAGTATATACATCAATTTTTGTTTGAAGATATTTATGAATTTGCTGGTAAAATTAGAGATGTAAATATGGCAAAGGGAAACTTTAGGTTTGCACCTTTGGTATATTTAGATGTTGCTTTAAATAATATAGAGAATATGCCACAATCTTCTTTCGAAGAAATTGTTGAAAAATATGTTGAGATGAATATTGCACATCCATTTCGAGAAGGAAATGGAAGAAGTATGCGTATATGGTTAGATCATATTTTTAAAGAAGAACTAGGTCAAGTTGTTGATTGGAGTAGAGTTGATAAAGAAGATTATCTTATGGCTATGGAGAGAAGTCCGATAAAGGATTTGGAAATAAAGGAAATATTAAGACAGGCTCTTACAAATGAAGTTAATAATAGAGAAGTGTTTATGAAGGGGATAGATAATAGTTATTTTTATGAAGGATATTATACATATAAGACTGAAGAATTATAGTCATAATAAAGTAGTTATAGGTTGTGGTGATTTAATAATGACTAGGAATAATGGAGATTTTTAATATGATAAAAGGATATGTACATTCAATAGAAAGTTTTGGAGCAGTAGATGGACCAGGTGTAAGATTTGTAGTATTTATGCAAGGTTGTAAGATGAGATGTAAATATTGTCATAATCCTGAAACTTGGAAGATTCCTAGTGAATTGAATGGGGACTCTTCAGAAGAGAGTATAGAAGCAGAGAAAGAAGATACAAATTCTAATGATTCTCTCTGTTCATACAAAGTAGTTACACCGGAAGAAATCTTTAAGCAGGCGCTTAGATACAAACCATATTGGAAGAACGGCGGTGGAATCACTGTGAGTGGTGGCGAGGCACTTTTGCAGATTGATTTTATTATTGAATTATTTACGCTTGCAAAGAAGGAGGGCGTGCATACTACTCTTGATACTTCAGGTAATCCATACATGAATGATGGAGAGTGGTTTGAGAAGTTTAAAAAGCTTTGTGAAGTAACAGATCTGTTTATGCTTGATATAAAGCAGATTGATGATGAAAAACATAAGGATTTAACCGGGTTCTCTAACAAAAACATATTGGATATGGCTACTTATCTTTCAGATAATGATAAGGCTATGTGGATTAGATATGTTTTGGTACCAGGGCTTACTGATGATGAAGGTGATGTTAAGAAACTTGCTGAATTTATCGATACTCTTAAAACAGTGGAAAGGGTAGAAGTGTTACCTTATCATAGAATGGGTGTTCCAACATATGAGAAACTTGGAATCAAGTATAGATTAGAAGGAGTAACAGCGCCTGATGCAGATACAATTAAGAAAACTAAAGAAATTTTGAACATAGAGTGATAAGACAAATTAATGATATTTATAGATAATAAATATCATTAACGCCTAAAGTGTTATACTTATTGAGGACGGTAAGATAGAAAATTATAATCAAAAACTATAACGAAAATACAAAAATTTTTAAAAATTGAATAAAATATATCAATAATTTTTATCAATAAGCGCATTTTGGATTAAGAAAAATCAAACGAAAATGACATGATTTTTCTAGCCTAAAAATGCGCTTTTTGCTTGTAAAAATAAGGTTTTTACAACGCTTTGAAATTATGTTAAAATATTGTTTAGGTGAGTTTTCACGGGCTTTTTTATTGTTAAAATTTTATCAATAAGACATGTGGCATTATTAGTTCACATGATGATAAAGAAATCTAATGGTTATATAACAATGAATAATAATCCAACAACAAGAGGATATTAATAAAAAGTCAAAAGAATAAAATGAAGGAGGAGCAGTACTAATGAAAAAGAAAATTAGCAGTTTGCCTTTCAATGGTACTCCAGAACAGGAAGAAAAATTAAAAGCTGTAATCGAAGCTAACAAGAGTGACAAGAGCCGTCTTATGGCTGTTATGCAGGAAGCACAGGAAATCTACGGTTATCTTCCAAAAGAAGTTCAGCTTATGATTGCTGAAGGTATGGATGTACCTCTTGAGAAGGTATTCGGTGTAGCTTCATTCTATGCTCAGTTTTCTCTTACACCAAAGGGAGAATACAACATTTCAGTATGTCTTGGTACAGCTTGTTATGTTAAGGGCGCTCAGAGTCTTGTTGACAAGCTTGAAGAAGAACTTGGAATTGGACTTGAAGAATGTACAGCTGATGGTAAGTTCTCACTTACAGCTTGTCGTTGTATAGGTGCTTGTGGTCTTGGCCCAGTACTTACAGTTAATGATGAAGTTTATGGTAAACTTACAGCTGATGATATCCCAGGTATCTTAGCTAAGTATCAGGGTTAGTTAATAGCTTAGGTGGAGAAGGTTAAATTTATGATAATTGAAGAATTAAAAACATTATTGGATGCTGAGGTTCTATGCTGCGAGGAGAATTTATCACATCCTGTATATTCCGCTTGCGGATGCGATCTTATGAGCGATGTTTTAGCTTATGTTAAAGACCAGGGAGTTTTACTTACAGGACTTGTTAATCCACAGGTTGTAAGAACTGCAACCATGATGGATATGGTTTGTATCGTATTTGTTCGTTCAAAATTACCTACAGAGGAGATGCTTGAACTCGCTAGAGCTAATGGCATAGTCATCATGAGAACGAAAAAGAGATTGTACGAGGCTTGTGGAATACTATATACGAATGGGCTTACAGGAAAAAGTAGCGAATGAGCCAATGCTGGTATATCATTTTGATATAGACGGTGATGATTTTTCATCTGCCGGACAGGCCAGCGTGGTTATAAAAAATAACTTAAGACAATTGGGACTATCTCCTGAAATTATAAAGAGAGTTTCCATCTCGATGTATGAGGGAGAAATCAATATGGTTATTCACGCTAAAGGCGGCACAGCTGACGTGAAGGTTTATGAAGACTGTATTGAGATTATTCTCGCAGATAAAGGTCCTGGAATTAAAGATATTGAACAGGCTATGCAGGAAGGGTTTTCAACTGCTTCTGATACCACAAGGTCTCTTGGATTTGGCGCCGGAATGGGGCTTCCAAATATGAAGAGATATTCGGATGAGATGCATATCGATTCTGTAGTGGACGTTGGAACGACAGTTACAATGAAGATCAATATAGCATAAAGAGAAGGATTATGAATAATTATCAACATTCAGTGCTGCTGGATCTTAGCAAATGCACCGGCTGCACAACTTGTTTGAAGCATTGTCCTACTGAAGCAATTCGTATTCAAGATGGTCACGCAGTGATTAATGATACGAGATGCATAGACTGTGGTGAGTGTATAAGAAATTGTCCTCACCAAGCGAAGAAGGCGGTATCATCAAAGTTTGAAGAAATGGATAAATTCAAATATAAAATCGCACTACCTGCACCTACGTTGTATGGTCAGTTTGAAAATCTTGATGATATTGATTATGTTTTAGACGGGTTATTAAAAATTGGATTCGATGATGTATTTGAGGTTTCAAAAGCGGCTGAACTAGTTTCGGCGTACACAAGGTTATACCTTAAGACAGATGGTATTACAAGGCCTGTGATTTCATCTGCCTGCCCGGTTATTGTAAGACTTATAGAACTACGATATCCATCACTTAATTCTAATATCATTCACATGCTTCCACCTATGGAAGTTGCTGCTAATCTCGCAAGAGAGAAGGCTATGAAGGAACATCCTGAACTTAAGGATGAAGATATTGGAGTTTGTTTTATAACACCTTGCCCTGCAAAGGTTAGTTACGTAAAGAACGGATTTGCTGATTATAAGAGTAAGGTTGACGTGGTGGTTTCAATTAGTGATATCTATTTTAAACTGATTGATGAAATGAAGTATGGTAGCGATATCAAGAGTCTTTGTGAAACGGGTATTATAGGGTTGTCCTGGGCGTCGTCAGGCGGTGAGGCTACAGCAATTTTTTCAGAAAAATATCTGGCTGCGGATGGCATAGAGAATGTCATGAGAGTTCTAGATCAGGTTGAAAATGGAAATATTTCACAGCTTGAGTTTATCGAGCTTAATGCTTGTCCTGGTGGATGTGTGGGCGGTGTTTTAACTGTTCAAAATCCATTTATTGCAAAAGCAAGACTAAGATCACTTAGACGTGGTCTTCCAGTTTCAAGAAATACTCTTGATAAGGACAAGGATCAATATATTCCGGATTCTTATTTGTTTAATGAACTTCCAAAGTACGCGCCAATAGCAAGGCTTTCGGATAATTTAGCTGAGTCTATGAGAATGATGGCTGATATAAGAGACCTTAGAAGTTCCCTTCCGGGAATTGATTGTGGCGCATGCGGTGCTCCAAGTTGTAGAGCATTTGCTGAGGATATTATAAGAGGAAGAGCTGATATTAGCTCTTGTATAATCAAGGGAGTTAGTGAAGATGACAGTAAGTGAGTTAGCACAGGAGTGCGGATTTGATGTTTTAGCAATGCCAGAACCTGACAGAGTGGTGAAGGGTGCATATATAGGTGATCTTTTATCATGGGTTATGGGAAGAGCAAGTGAGGGAAATGCATGGATTACAATTATGACGAATGTAAATACTCTTGCAGTTGCATCATTAAGTGATTGCTCATGTGTGATTTTATCTGAAGGTGTTGAACTTTCAGAGGATTTAGTTGAAACGGCCATGGCTAAGATGGTCAATGTTTTATCGACTAAACTGCCATCATATGAAACGGCTCTTGCGATTAGTGGAAAGATTGATGAGTAAGTATTATTACGATTTGCATTTACATTCCTGTTTATCACCTTGTGGTGATGACGATAATACGCCAAATAACATAGCTGGTATGGCTAAGTTGTGTAACCTAGATATAGTTGCACTTACAGACCACAACAGCACTAAGAATTGTCCTGCTTTTTTTGAAGCGGCAAGGCGTTATGAAATCGTACCGATTGCGGGCATGGAACTTACGACAAGTGAGGATATTCATGTTGTTTGTCTTTTTGAAACATTAGAAAGGGCGATGGCATTTGATGAGGATTTGCAAAAGCATAGAATCTTAGTTAAAAATAAGGTCGATATATTCGGTAAGCAGCAAATTCTTAACGGTATGGATGAAGAAATCGGGCAGGAAGAGTATTATTTACCAAATGCAACAGATATATCATATGAAAATGTTAAAGATTATGTGGAGGAGTTTGATGGAGTATGCTTTCCGGCGCATATTGATAGAAAGTCAAATGGCGTTGTTTCAGTACTTGGAACATTACCGGAATCCCCAAACTTTAAGTGCGTTGAATTTAATTTAAGTGGAAGCATAATCACTTATAAAGATAAATATAATCTAGGGGATAAGATTATTTTAGTCAATTCAGACGCACACTATCTTAATATGATGCGGGATGCACAAAACTGCATCGAATTACCAGATGGTCTTACAACAGAACAGGATATAGTTTCTAATCTCTTTAAAGTTTTGAGAGGTGAAACATTATGAAAGAATTATCTTTAAATATTTTGGACGTTGCGGAGAATTCCGTTAAGGCGGGAGCAACACTCACACAGATTCTAATTGAGGAAGAGGGTGATAATTTCACTTTATCTTTCATAGATGATGGATGTGGAATGAGTGAGGAAGTTGTTAAATCCGTGGTTGATCCATTTTATACGACTCGTACCACAAGAAAGGTTGGGTTGGGAGTTCCGCTTCTAAAGCTTGCTGCGGAACAGACTGGTGGTTGCCTAGAGGTTGAATCTAGAACTGCTAAAGATTATCCTGATAATCATGGTACGAAGGTTGTTGCAAAATTTAATAAAAATCATATAGATTTTACACCCCTTGGTGATGTGATTTCCTCAATCACTACACTGATTCAGGGGCATCCTGATACAGACTTTTTGTTCATTCACAAGGTGGATGGAAAAGAGATTAAGCTTGATACAAGAGAGCTTAGAGAAGTATTAGGTGGAGTTTCACTTGGTGAATATGAAGTTATCAAGTGGATTGAGGATTTTTTGAAGGAACAATATGTTGAAGCTGAATGATGATTTTACAAAAATATTCAGTGATTAATTGAAATAAGGAAGGATGGATTTAATATGAAATCATTAGCTGAACTCCAAGCAATTAAAGAGAAGATGCAGAATAAAGTTGTTCTTCGTGAAGGAAGTAATGAAATCCGTGTAGTTGTTGGTATGGCTACATGTGGTATCGCAGCTGGCGCTCGTCCAGTACTTAGCGCACTTGTTGAAAGTGTTAATGAGCTTGGATTATCCGACAAAGTAACTGTTTCACAGACAGGTTGCATTGGTATCTGTCAGTATGAACCTGTTGTTGAAGTATTTGAAGCAGGTAAAGAAAAAGTTACATATGTAAAAATGACAGCAGAAAAAGCTAGAGAAGTTGCTGAAGCTCATCTTCAGGGCGGCAAAGTTCTCACTGACTATACACTCGATCAGGGTGAATTATAATTTGGAGGTAAATTTGTATGATACGTTCACAAGTTCTTATCTGTGGCGGTACAGGCTGTACCTCTTCAGGTAGTAAAAAGATTCAAGAAGCTTTCAAGGAAAATCTTACTAAATTTGATCTTGAAGGTGAAGTTAAGCTCGTACAAACAGGTTGTTTCGGTTTATGTGCTTTAGGTCCGGTTGTTATCGTATACCCAGAAGGTACATTCTATAGCCAGGTTAAGCCTGAAGATGTAGCTGAAATCGTTGAAGAACATTTGCTCAAAGGTCGTGTTGTTGACCGCCTTGTTTATGATGAAACTTCAACACCTAAGGAAGAGTTAGAAGGTGGTGTTTCACTTTCAGATACAGACTTCTATAAGACACAGCACCGTGTAGCTCTTAGAAACTGTGGTGTTATTGATCCAGAAAATATTGAAGAATATATTGCTATGGATGGTTACGCAGCACTTGGTAAGGTTCTTACTGAGATGTCACCAGAAGACGTTATCGAAGAAGTTAAGAAATCAGGTCTTCGTGGTCGAGGCGGCGGTGGATTCCCTACTGGCGTTAAGTGGTCACTTTGTGCACCAAATAAAGCAGACCAGAAGTACGTTGTATGTAACGCTGACGAAGGTGACCCAGGTGCGTTCATGGACCGTTCAGTATTAGAGGGTGATCCTCATTGTATCGTTGAAGCTATGACAATTTGTGGTTACGCAGTAGGCGCAACTAAAGGTTTTGTTTATGTTCGTGCTGAGTATCCTATCGCTGTACATAGACTTCAGATTGCTATCGATCAGGCTAGAGAATATGGTCTTTTAGGTAAAGACATCTTTGGTTCAGGTTTCGATTTTGACTTAGAGATCCGTCTTGGTGCCGGTGCTTTCGTATGTGGTGAAGAGACAGCTCTTATGACATCTATCGAAGGTAACAGAGGTGAGCCAAAGCCAAGACCACCATTCCCAGCAGTTAAGGGTCTTTTCGGTAAGCCAACAGTTGAAAATAACGTTGAAACATTTGCTAACGTTCCACAGATCTTACTTAAGGGTGCTGACTGGTTCGCATCAATGGGTACAGAAAGATCAAAGGGTACTAAGGTATTTGCTCTTGGTGGAAAGATTAAGCATACAGGTCTCGTAGAAGTTCCTATGGGAACAACTCTTAGAGAAATCATTTATGATATCGGTGGCGGTATCCCTAATGGTAAAGAATTCAAGGCTGCTCAGACAGGTGGTCCATCAGGTGGATGTATCCCAGCAAGCCTTATCGATACAGAGATTGACTATGATAACCTTACAGCTATCGGTTGTATGATGGGTTCAGGTGGTCTTATCGTTATGGATGAAGACACATGTATGGTTGATATTGCTAAATTCTTCCTTGAATTTACAGTAGATGAATCATGTGGTAAGTGTACTCCATGTCGTATCGGTACTAAGAGACTTTTAGAACTCCTTACAAAGATTACAGAGGGTAAGGGAACAATGCAGGATATTGATGATATGGAACAGTTATGTTACTACATCAAGGCTAACTCTGCATGTGGTCTTGGACAGACAGCTCCTAACCCAGTTCTTGCTACACTTAAGTTCTTCAGACATGAGTATGAAGCTCACGTTAATGAGAAGAAGTGTCCAGCAGGTGTATGTAAGTCACTCCTTCAGTTCGTTATCGATAAAGATAAGTGCGTAGGTTGTGGTATGTGTGCTAGAAACTGTCCAGTTTCTACAATCGTTAAGACAGATTACATCGCACCAGGTAAGAAGCTTCCTGCATTCGAAATTCAGCAGGATAAATGTATCAAGTGTGGCGCTTGTATGGCTAACTGTAAACCAAAAGCCATCAGCAAGCAGTAAGAAAGGAGCATAAGATAATGGAAATGGTAAATTTAAAAATTAACGGAATCGATGTCAGTGCTCCAAAGGGCTCAACAATTTTGGACGCTGCACGTTCAGTAGGTATTGAAATTCCTACATTATGTTTTATGAAAGAAATCAACGAAATCGGTGCTTGCCGTATCTGTGTAGTTGAAGCTAACGAAGGCAGAGGATTTCGTCAGGTAACAGCTTGTGTATATCCAGTATCAGAAGGTATGGAAGTTAAGACAAATACAGAAGCTATTCAGAAAGCTAGAAAGACAACACTTGAACTTATGTTATCAGTTCATGATATGAGCTGTCTTTCATGTACAAGATCACAGAACTGTGAACTTCAGAAATTATGTTATGATTACGGCGTAG
This sequence comes from Eubacterium uniforme, assembly GCF_900167115.1. Classification (GTDB taxonomy): domain Bacteria; phylum Bacillota; class Clostridia; order Lachnospirales; family Lachnospiraceae; genus Eubacterium_S; species Eubacterium_S uniforme. The sequence continues at coordinate 39,750 of NZ_FUXZ01000008.1, read as the reverse complement.
ACCAGAAGAAGTTCGAAGGTGAAAAGCCAGAATATGAACTTGACTTCTCAACTCCACATCTTGTAAGAGATAACAATAAGTGTATCCTTTGTAGAAGATGTGTAGCTATCTGTAAGGAACAGTACGTAAGTGTAATTGGTCCTAACGATAGAGGTTTCGATACATCAATCGGTCAGCCATTTAGAATTTCTCTTAATGAGACACCTTGTATCTCATGTGGACAGTGTACAACAGTTTGTCCTACAGGTGCTCTTACAGAGAAAGATGATACAGATAAAGTTTGGGATGCTCTTAATGATCCTGATAAGTATGTTATCGTTCAGACAGCTCCATCAGTTAGAGCTGGTCTTGGCGAATGCTTCGGTTACCCAATCGGTACTAACGTAGAAGGTAAGATGGTAACAGGTCTTAGAATGTTAGGTTTCGATAAGGTATTCGATACAGACTTCTCAGCTGACTTAACAATCGTTGAGGAAGCTAACGAATTAGTTGAAAGAATTAAGAATGGTGGAACACTTCCAATGGTAACATCATGTTCACCAGGATGGGTTAAGTTCTGTGAATTCTATTATCCAGACTTACTTCCACACCTTTCAACATGTAAGTCACCACAGCAGATGGCTGGTGCAGTATTTAAGACATATTATGCTGAAAAGATGGGCATTGATCCTAAGGATATCGTTTCAGTTTCAGTTATGCCTTGTACAGCTAAGAAGTTCGAAATTGGTAGAGAAGATCAGTCAGCTTCAGGTTATCCAGATGTTGACATCGCTATCACAACAAGAGAACTTGGTCGTATGTTAGACAGACTTGGTGTTGACTTCACTAAGTTACCTGACAGTGAATTTGATTCACCATTAGGTATTGATACAGGTGCTGCTGTTATCTTCGGTGCTACAGGTGGTGTTATGGAAGCTGCTGTTCGTACAGCTAACGCTTGGTTAAATGGCGCTACAGAAGCTATCGAACTTGAAGCAGTTCGTGGTACTGAAAGTATCAAAGAAGCAACAGTTAATGTTGGTGGTACAGACCTTAAGCTTTGTGTAGCTTCAGGTGCTAAGGCTGCTAAGGAAGTTATGGAAAAAGTTGCTGCTGGTAACCCAGAAGGATGGGGATTCATCGAAATCATGGGTTGTCCAGGTGGTTGTGTAACTGGTGGTGGTCAGCCAGTAGTTCCTCAGTATGTTCGTGATACTGTTGATGTTAAGGCTCTCCGTGCTAAAGTTCTTTACGATGCTGATAAGGCTATGGAACTTCGTATGTCACATGAATCACCAGTAATCAAGGCTCTTTATGAAGAGTACTTTGGTGAATATGGTAGTGAAAAAGCTCACCATACACTTCATACTTCATATGTTGCTAGAAAGAGATATGAATAGTCGCAATAAGCGAGTTGGATAAAAATAAGGCGCGCATGCTTGCATGCGGCGCCTTATTTTTTTGAGGTGTAATGGCAAGTTTACTTGCCGGTGGCGTTTTTTTATTTAACGAGCAACGGACCCGAGGAATAAAGGAAAATCGCCCTTTGTAGTGGGGCTGAGCTGTGTATGGTTTGGGGTTTGTAGTTCTGTGAGGTCCAAGTTGCTTTTGTATGTGGAAGGTTGTGGCAGTCTTACTTTTGACTGAAAAAGCGTGAAAAGTAAGAAAAAGCAACTTGCTAATGATGAGTGGAGGTTTGTGGTATTCTTACTTTTGACTGAAAAAGCATGAAAAGTAAGAAAAAGCAACTTGCTAATGATGAGTAGAGGCCTGAGGTATTCTTACTTTTGATTGAAAAAGAGTAAAAAGTAAGAAAAAGTAACTTGCTAATGATGAGTGGAGGTTTGTGGCAGTCTTACTTTTGACTGAAAAAGCGTGAAAAGTAAGAAAAAGCAACTTGCTAATGATGAGTGGAGGTTTGTGGCAGTCTTACCTTTGAATGAAAAAAGTGTAAAAAGTAAGAATAGACCTGGAATAAAAATAGATAAAATGACAAAAAGATATTTACTTTTTGATGTGCAATGTATATAATTGCACTATACGTGCTAACCTATAATATAAAATCCTAAATTGAAAATAATAATATAAACAAAAGAAAGGATATATTATGGGTAATAATATTAATAAAGAAACAAAAGAGATAGCTGGATTTGAGGGAATGAATATTTTCTTATATTTTAGGAAAAAGAAAGAATATCTCGAGAAGATTTTGGTTGAATTAAAAAAGAGGAGTTATGAACAAGATAACTGTTTAAAAACTGAAAAAAGAAATAATTTCATTCAGTATGTAGTCTACAAAAAAGGCAACCCTCAAAATCTAAAATACATAACCAAATCCAACCTCTCCATTGCAAAATCTATAGCTCAACGCGACTATGAAAAGCAAGTTGTTAAATCAATCGAAGAAGAAATAAAGTGCATAGAACGATTTTTCAAAACTATGCCGGAGATTACTTATGAGCAGGTTTATGATAAACTGGTAGAGGGTAGGAAAAAGTTAGTTACGCCGATTGTCATGACGGATGAAGAGTATGCAAAGAAATGGCAAGAGCAAACTTTTGTAGCTAAGAAACTTGAATCCGGTTTGGTTGGATATGAAACACAACGTGGTGAAATAGTTAGATCAAAGTCTGAAGTTATTATTGCAGATGCTTTGTATTTTGCGAAGATTCCGTATCATTATGAGAAGCCTCTAAAGGTTGGCAATAAGGTCGTTCATCCAGACTTTACGGTTTTGAATGTAAAGAATAGAAAAGAGTACTATTGGGAACATCTAGGTTTGCTTGATGATGAGGATTACTTGAATAAGTTTCTTATAAAGTTGGATTCCTATGAGAAAAATGGAATCAGAAGTGGAGAGAAACTTATATTGACTAAGGAAACAAAAAAGCATCCATTAAATACAGCAAATGTTAAAGAAATGATTAAATATTATTTAAAATAGAAAGATGTAAAAATCTAAATAATAAAAGATATCAATATTTAAATAATAAAGGATACAATAATTTTAATAATAAAAGATATAAATATTTAATTGAAATATCAATTGGATGTATCAATAGAATAAATCAGGTCTTATTAGAGGGAACGAAATATGAGTTTATTTGATAAGTATAAAGTTATAGTGTTTGATTTGGGTGGGACATTAATGGAGTATGTTGGGATGCCGCTTAACTGGAGTGAGTATTATCCGGAAGCATTTAGACATGTCAATGAAATCAATAAGTTAAATTTGTCTGAGGAAGAAATTAGTAAAGCGGTTGAGATATTGAAGTCCTACAACCCTCGAATTACGAAGCGAGAGATTGAAATTGATCCGGAAGATATGTTTAAGGAAATTCTGAAATCTTGGAATGCAAATAAACAAATATATGAGCAAGTTTTTCCTAAAGATAATAAACATAATTTTGATATAAATGATTCAGACGAAAGCGAAAATAAAAAATTCGACAAAGATAATAATTCAGACGAAAGCGAAAACAAATTATTCGACAAAGATAATACTTCAGACATAGATTCCTTCATCAAAAAAATTATCCAAGATTTTTTCGATGGAATGAACTTGAGACCTGTGATTTTTGATTACACAAAGAACCTTATAAAGTCTTGTAAGGCGCATGGGTGCAAGGTCGCGTGTCTTACGGATTTGGCGAGTGGTATGCCTGATTATATTTTCAGGGAAGACATAGCGGAAATCGTGAACGAGTTTGATCTGTATGTATCATCAAAAACTTGCGGATATCGTAAGCCGAACAAGGCTGGAATTGAGTATATAGCCAGCAAATGCGAGGTGGATGTGAAACAGATTCTTCTAGTTGGGGACGAAGAAAAGGATTATAACACAGCAAATAACGCAAATTGTGATTTTATGTTTATATCTGATTTTAAAAACTATAGTAATTAAATAAGATTATCTACTAAATATACATTTAGCTTCAAATTTTCTATAATAAGTCTGATATAATTAAGTGAATAAATTAATTCATATATAGAAAGAAAAAACGGTGTTTGAAAAGATAGAATACCTAGTTGAAAATAGATGGAGAACGATTAATGGATGTAAAAGAATACCTAGTAAAACATAAGGTTGAAGAAATTACAAATGGACAGAGTGGTGCTGGAGTATATATGATTGACGGCGAGTATATATTAAAGCATGTTAAGAAGGAAAAACTTGATAGTAAGGTTTTCGATACGTACAAAAGAGAAGCTTTGTTTTATCAGGAGAAAAAAGGAAAAAATCTATTTGTTCCAGTAATAAAGGAATTAGAGTTATCGGACGATGAGATAATTCTTATTATGAAGAAATATTCGGAGCTAAATCGCGCCGATATAGATGACGAATTGATAAGCAAAATTGCGAATTTGCTGGCAGGTGTTCATGGGAGCGACATTCCAGGCTTTTTGAATGATAATTCAGACAAGCAAAAACTCGTATCTGACAATGGAATTGAAGATTGTGTGAATGGCTGGAAGAGTGTTTTGAATGAACATGAGGGCGTGTTTTCTGAGGGGATTCTTAATGATGTTGCAGCAAATATCAACGACATTATTTCGCTTAAGAATAAAGAGAAAAGCGTACTAGTTCATGGCGATTTTCATTGGGAAAACATTTTGAAAGATGATAGTGGGAATCTGATTCTTTGTGATTGGCAAGGAGTTAAGGTTGGTGGACCTTCGGAGGATTTGAGTTTCTTTTTAAGTAGACTTGGAGCTGATGGGGTTAACATTGACGAGGATGGATTCTTAAATGCATACGGCGATGCATACCAAAAAATATTTGATGAAAAAGTTGATGTTACTGAAATTAAAAAATATATGTGGGCGTCACGAGTTATCACAACTTTCTTGTACTGGCACTTCTTCCTTCATGGAAGCGACGTAGAAAGGGTCAGAGAGGTGTACGAGAATATGAATCTAGTTGATACACAAGAATTATAATATTTATAATAATAGCATAGAAGCAGAATGCTTAAAACAAGGACAAAACAGATGGATAGGATCAATAAAAATAATAGAAATATTATCCAAAATCAAGGAGGTAAAAATGATTAAGGTATATTGTTACAGCAAATGCACAACTTGCAAGAAGGCACTTAAGTGGCTTGATGATAATAATGTGAAATATGAATTGATTGATATTAAGGAGAATAATCCTGATGAGGCAACTATTAAAAAGTATTATGAGAAAAGCGGGTTGGCGCTTAAGAGGTTTTTTAATACAAGTGGCATGATTTATAGAGATTTGGGATTATCAAAGAAGTTGCCTGATATGACTGAGGAGGAGCAAATTAAATTGCTTGCAAGTGATGGTATGTTAGTAAAGAGACCATTGTTAGTTAGTGGTAATTTGATACTAACTGGTTTTAAAGAAGTTGAATGGGCAGAAAAACTATTAAAATAAGGATGAAGATAATATTATGTTTGAAAAGATAGAATATATAGTAGAAAGAATAGATGGAGATTATGCATTTTTAAAGAATTTAGCTGAGCCAGATGCTGAGTTAAAATGTGTTGCGAGGGCATTACTACCTGAAGGTATTAATGAGGGCGTAAGATTAGATTACGAAATGCTCCAGTATTCAGTTGTAGAAGATTAAAAAGGTAGAAAAAAATTGAGAATAGAATAACATAACCGTATATTATGAGATAGTGATAGTTTGTTATTTTCTTACAAATCTGTAAGGTGATTGTAAGTATAAAAAATGGTAAGTCAGACTGGTATTTGTTAAGATATATACATCGAAAGAAAAACTATTTAATTAAACATATAAATACCAGGAGGATTAGAATATGAAAAATTTATTTGGAGATAAGAAAAAAACATATACTTATAAGCAGTTAGAACAGATGAAAGCGTACTATATGTTTGCTGCTTCCGCAACTTGTACTTTCGCTACATTTGGTGGGATGATGGCAGCGTTAAAGTTAAGTGGAATCGATGTGGATATGGGGCTATGCAATAGTTGTATAGCTTACGCAGCAGTTTGCGGAGTGATGAGTTTTGTTTGTTCTAAGTTTTATAAAAGAGCTAAGAATGAAAAGATGAGAGATATTGTTGATTCAGAATTCAAACTTATGAATCAAATTGAATTTTAAGATTAGAGTAATTTAGTTAGTTGAAAAGTTGATAATTTAATATATTGCGATAAGGATAAACAAGTTTCCGAAAAGTATGATTATTCTATAAAAACCGTGGTTTAGATGATATGTACCCAGAATCCTGGACACATATTTATTAATCAGGTTGAACACATGGATGCTATCCTGTATTGTACAGGTGGCATCCATTTTGTTTTCACCTGAATTCTTTTGTTATTGTAGTAATCTATATACTCTTCAACGGCTTTTGAGAATTCTTCGAATGAAGAGTATTCTTTCTCGTAGCCATAATACAGCTCATTTTTTAATCTACCAAAGAATGTCTCCATAATACAATTATCATAGCAGTTCCCTTTTCGTGACATGGATTGTATAATACCATGTTCTTTTAATGTATTTCTAAAATAAGCATGCTGATATTGCCATCCTTGATCAGAATGGAATATTAGACCTTCAACTGACGGAAATTTATCAAAAGCCTTCTTTAACATTCTTGCTATCTGTTCGAGATTAGGACTCATAGATAGATCATATGAAATGATTTCATTTGTATTCATATCTAACACTGGCGATATATAACACTTTCCCCATGAAAAATTGAACTGAGATACATCTGTTGTCCATTTTTGTAAAGGGGCAGTTGTACTAAAGTCTCTATCTATTATATTATTAGCAACTTTACCCACTTCACCTTTATATGAGTGGTATTTCTCTTTTGGACGTTTCCCCATTAATCCGGCTTTATTCATAAGGCGTTGAACACGTTTATGGTTTACTTTGTATCCGCGATTTATCAACTCTTGATGAACACGTCTAACACCATATCTTCGTTTATTCGACTCAAAGATATTTATTATCTCTTTTAATAGTTCATGATTGCGTTCTGCAATAACATCCCTCTTATTAATTTCAAAATAATAAGTCGATTTTGCCATAGACATAGCTTTAAGAAGATATTTTAATTGGAATCCTTGTTCTCTGAGTTCTTTGATAATCGCTGCTTTTTCGCCTTGAGTCGCGCAGCTTCCCTTTCTTCTCTCAAGGCGATCTCTTTTTTTATCACTTCTATTTCAGCTTTCATATATTCATTTTCAGCCCTTAATCGAATCAATTCTTCATACTCTGATTCATTAGGTTTTGGTGGTTTTCTTGTTCCTACTTTTTTCATATCAGTATTCTTTGATTTACGACCTTTCCTTAGTATAAGACCATTATAACCGTAAATCTTATATTTGCGAACCCATTGATACAGCAATCCCCGGTTAATACCTGCTGAAATAGCAACTGTTTTGAAAGAATCACCAGCCATAACGCGAGCAACTAAAGCATAACGTTCTTCAGGAGTCCATTCTTTATTCTGATTTTTGTGTCGTAAAGCATCAGAACCACAGGACTCTTCAATTCTGACCCACTCACGCGTTTGGTCATGGAATTCTTTATCCATTATTCCACTGGGAGTTTCAGGATATTCACCACGATAATATAATTCAACACATTTTCTTTTAAATTCATAACTATAACGCATAAAAATACCCTCCTTACTGGTTTTTGTCCAGTAAAGAGGGTACATATCAAGATGCCACGGTTTTTGTTTATATGATGAGAAAATGCTAAAACTTGTTTTCAGATGCTTGAAGACTATGATATTTATTTCACCAAATGTTTATTTTTCAGTATAATATACATTAGGAAAATTTTTGTGACCTAAGTTATGACTTATTTGTGTAGTATGTGAAAAGGATAAACCGGTTAGACTTTTAGGAAGTAAAGGAGATATTATGAGTGACCAGAATATAAGATCAGATATGGAATATTTAATGAGCAAATATGGAGATCTTTTATTTAAGACCTGTGTTCTTACGGTTAAGAATAAGTATGATGCTGAAGACATTGTACAAGAGACAATGCTTAAGTATTATATGTCCGATACGGATTTTAAAGATGATGAACATAAGAAGGCATGGTTGCTTAGAGTGTCTCAGAATTTATGTAAAAATCTTCTTGATTATAAGAGGAGACACGCTCACATATCATATGATGAATTAGAGGGATGTATTGAAGGTGGAACTAGTTATAGCGTTGGGTCCATGGATGAATTTATAAAGATTGCAAATTTGGATTATAAATATCAAAGTGTAATTGTTTTACATTATTTTGAAGATTTGTCAGTTGAGGAGGTTGCTGGTATTTTAGAGATCTCGGTATCAGCGACTAAGATGAGATTAAAGAGGGCGCGTGAGAAACTTAAGAAGATATATAAGAAACATTATTCAGAGGAGGTGTTATAGATGAGTATAATTAAGAACGAAAACAAAGAAATCTATGACGGTATTAAGCTTAACACTGAGTCTAAAGAAAGAATTATTGATGAATTAGTTGAGAAAATCGAATCTAATTCTAATAATATATCGGAATTAGACGGATTGAGGAGGGAAAGAATGATGAACGAAAAGATGAAGAATGATAAAATGTTAGGAACAATAAAAACTGCACTTGTTGCATTCGGTTCAATCGCAGCTACATTAGCAATTGTTGTTGGAGTAGCAAATTATAATAATGGTTCAAATAAGAAAACTGTCGGTAAAAATGTAGCAACTGAGAGTGTTACAGCAATTGAAACAGTAACTGAAAAGGAAACAGAAAAAGAAACAGAAACAGTAAAAGATGTAGAGAGTGATTTAAAATTAGCAAATGCCAAAGAAGCGTTGGATTTTAAGCGTACAAATAAGCCAAATCAAAATGATAATGGTGAATGGGATAACGAACCATATGAGTATGAATATGCTAAAAGTGATATTGATGGCGATGGCGAGAAAGATGTTATAAAGATTTCATATGAGACTTCTAAAAAATATAAAGGTAATGTTAATGGTAAGGTTACTCTTTATGTAAATGATGTTGAAAAGAAAACATATGATCTTGGTCTTGGTCAGGATCCTAGAAATGTAAAATTTATTGATATGGATGATAACAAGTATTTTGTATACTTTGATATAGGAGAAGAGACTGTTTTAAGTGCTCAGAGAGTAGTAAGTTTGCAAGATTATGAAGAAGTAGTATCTGATGCTTGCTTACCATACATGCAAAGAGTAGAAAAAGTTTTGGTTGATAACAAAGATAAAAAAATTATTTTTGAATATTATTGTCAGTTAAATTATATTGGAGCTATTGAATGTATGCTTGAAATTAACTGTGTTGATGATGCATTCAAAATCAATAATAAGTGGGTTGATGTTGTTACAAAATGGTCAGATGAAGATTGGCGTGAATGGCTTCAGGAAAATGATGGAAAGTATGCAGTGAGAAAAGACGCAGAATTTTTCGATGGAGAAAGTGACGATTCGAATAGTGTTACTATTAAGAAGGGTGAAAAATTAATTCTTAAGAGTGTTCGTTGGAATGATACATTATCAGTCGGAAAAGATAAAATAATGGAAGATGTTAATAGTTTTATTGATATGTATCATTTTGTTACTGAAGAAGGAAAGGATGTTTATTTTAATCCATTAAAAGATGGTATAGAATATTATCAGACAGTTGAAGATAGCGATGAAGCTATATTTGAAAACGTTCATTGGGCACAGTAAAATTTTTAATCATGCTATATATAAAGAGCTACACTTAATGTGTAGCTCCTATTTTAGTACCTGTAAATGTGCAAAGAATCTCCAGCAAATGCCTTCCTGCAGCCCCGACAAAATTATGGATGTGACCAACCGCTCCTTTTAAGTGTATTTATAGTGTAGGAACAAATTAATATAATAAGTTTCACGACATGTTTTAAAAATTTTTATAAGATTAAAAAAAAAGGAAGATAAAAAGGAGAAAAATATGAAGAATGAAAAATTTGAAAGAGCGGTTAAATATATAGTAGTTGTGGCGTTTTCTGTTATTGCTACAGGCTCAATTATTTTAGGAGCAGCAAAGTATCAAAATGATACTAACGAAGAAACGGAGTCAGAAAAGGCAATAAAGGATACAGTTTTAAAAGAAACTCAGATGGTCGATAATACATTAAGTAGCGATAAGGAAGAAACAAAAGAGGAGACTAAGAAATCAGAAACCATAAATGATGATGGTATGTATGAAGCTGTTTCGGGTGAATTTGCTGATTTTAAGCTTGTTAATCCTAAAAAAGGTGGAGTTAATGAGGAGTATTCAGAGGTACTTGCAAAGTATGAGTATCTTATTGATGAATATGATATTGATGATGATGGACTGAATGATGAACTTAAGTTTACTTGTAAAAGTGGCTATGATAAAAACGGTGAAAATGTAATGGAAGCGGCCATATCCTGTAATGGAGAGGAATATTATACGGAAGATAAATTTGATGGAAATTTCTTTGATGACGTAAAGTTGATTCATTTAAGTGATGGAAATGATTTCGTATATTTTGATACTGCAGTATATGGCGAAGGCTGGATAAGCTCACGTAGATTTGTTAGTTTACAGGATTATAAGGTGGCTTTAACTGAAGTTGATTTACCACATATGGATAAGGCATCGGATGATATGTTTAAAAGCATGGAAGAAAACGTATTAACAATGGTCTTTAAGGATGAGTTGATGTATACAGGTTGGATTCCACTTTGCTATGAAATCAGCTATAAAAACGGGACATTTGTTACAGATAGTGAAAAGATCAAAGTAATTCATGAAGATGAGTACAAAAACTTCTTTGATGATGATAATGCGAATATGGTTCTTATGAAGTATGTTTTGGATAAGCCTATGGATTTTTATTCTAATAATGATAAGAGTGGAGAAAAGATTAGAATTGATAAAGGTGAGGAAATTGATTTTGAAGATATAAGCTGGAATAAGAAAGACCATGTAATCGCCATGGAAATAAAATCCGATGAAGTAGCAAATAGTTTTTACGATCTATACCATTTTGTTACAAAGGATGGAAAAGATTTGTATATGGACCCGGTTGAATCAAATAAAAAGAATGGTGATGGCTATGAGAATAATGAGCCAGTATTTAAGGGAGTTGAGTTTGTAGAGTAAAAATTTTTAGATTTGTCACAAAATAGAGCCTTCAAGTGTTTATATAGTGTAAGGGTAATTGATAAGGGCTTATATAAAAATAGTAATCTTACAAATTTGTAAGGTAAATGTAAGCATCGCAGATGGATATAATAATATGCATTTGCTATGATATATGCATGAAGAAAAAATTTATAGAGAACTAACCGTGAAAAAATTTATTTAGAGGAATCGAACAAGAGGTTCAGGAAAAGATTTAGGAGGGATTGTAATGAAAAAGTTTTTGAGGGAAAAGATCAACAATTTATTTGCAACATCGAAGAGAACAAAGCGTGAGACAAAAATTAAAGAAAACATTGATTTCGAATTTAGATTCGTAAATCAGATGGAAATGTAGGGCGAAAAGATTTAAATAAAATCTCTGGAAAGCAGGTTGAGTAATACCTGAGTTTCCGGAGATTTTTTTATGCAGAAAATGCTTGATAAATGGATTTTGTAATAATTTTGTAAAATTTAGGGTTTTGTCGTATAATATAGAGGAGTGTGGGTTAACGTAGGGTAGATGTTAACTCAATTCATGGTATATATGTGGGGATACATAGTTTATATAGGAAGGATTATAGAGAAAAGATGAAGAAGAAAAAGTATTTGGCGATAGGCGGAGCTTGTGTTGTTTTAACGCTTGGGGCGTTCTTCTCAACACAGAATAAAGGGAAATCGGATGACAATCAGAATATAAGCAAGGCAGCAGGTGCAGTTACAAATGTTGAGAATACTACATCAGAGGGGGCTGCAGGATCATCAAATAATAGTGAGGCTACTACTGAAAAGTCTGAAGGTGGTGACGGCTCAGGTGATATAAATAATCCTGAGAGCAAGGATATTGCTACGCCTAATAAGAAACTTACAAAGTATGAAAAGTATAAGGAAACACTTAAAGGCATGGGTGTTGTTGATCTTGGCGACAGCGATGTTGAGGCTTTGTATGTTCATGAGACTATGGATAAAAAATCAAAAACTGTTGGGTATATTCCTCATGGTGGAAAGATGAAAATTCTTGAAAAACTTGATGATAACAATTGGTATAAGATTAAGTCTGGTAAGATAAAAGGATTTGTTCGCAGCAAATACGTTCTTACAGGTAAGAAGATGAAGGAAGCCATAGTTTATAATAAGGACGTTATTGCTCATGTTGAAGGTGAGAATGTAGGAATACTTGGTAAGGCAAATAGAGATAGTACAGTTGTTGCAATTGGATATAAGGAAGCTGATTATCCAATTGAGGCTTTTAGTGATAATAGAAAGTATGCATATGTTGAGAGAACAGCCACAATAACAGGCTGGATTCCTATTTCAAAGATTAAGATTCAGGTTACTTGTCCTAAGGCTATGGATAAAGAAGAATTTAAGGAATATCAGAGAGAGTATTCTGAAAAAGAAAAGAAGGAATTAGAAAGTTATCTTTCAATTTCATTACAGCCTACTGGTAATTCTTTATTGGATTCTATAATTAAACTTGTTTCACATAATGAATCTGGTAATTTTAAATCTGCTAGAAATCCAATTACAGGTGGTGAAAAGACTATTACTGTTGGTGCATGGCAGTGGTATGGTGAGAATGCTCATAATATTTTAAGACAGATTTGTAATGCTAACAGGGATAAGGCTGCTGAAATAATTGAGAGTGCATTTGCTGGAAGACGAGGAAGAGATAAGGCAGAGAAACTCTATGAGGATATTTTAGGTAGTAAAAACTGGGTTAACGAAAAGAGATTATTTAGTAATGAGGAACTTATTGCAGTTAAGGGTCTTCTTGGAAGTGATCAGGGTGTTAAAGTTCAAAGCTCCAAGATTCAGTCTGATATTCAGGCCAAGGTCACTGTTGCAATTCGTACATATAATTTATCAAATGATGCGTTAGTTGCATATTTTTGCGATTTGTTCTGGCAGAATCCTGCACAGGCAAGAGCAGTTGTAGATGAATGCATTGACCATTTTGGCGGCGCAAGGGGATTCTCTAGAGCAAGAAATGGTCTTAGATATCTTCACAGAAAAGCTTTAAATAATCATACATTTGGTAGATTTACAAGACGTCGTGAATATACATATTCATATTGCCAGCGTCTTGATGAAAATTAGAAGAAAAAAAAGAAATATACTAGGAGGGTATAATAATGAATAAGAAACTAAGAGGTGGTTCGTTCATTGCAGCGGGCTTAGTTACTTGTGCGGCTTTTGGATTTGCTGCGTTTAATCCATCAGTTGTAAGAGATGGCAAGAAAAGCTTTGATTCGAACAATGGAAAGGGAAGTATTGCAGCAAATGCTTCGGTTAACGTGTTAGCTAATGAAAGCGATATTGATTCTATGTTCACATATGCTGCTAACGGCAACTCTTTAAATTTAAAAGGTAATTCAGTTGTTATTAAGAAAACAACAACAGAAGGTAGCGATTGTGCAAACGTTTTCCTTGATGCAAATCATGATGGTGTTGCTGATAATAACAGACCATTTATGTTTAAAGGAACAGATGGTGAAATGACTGCTGATTTGCCAGTTACTACTGATATTACTGGATGGGGGAATTCAAGTAATACTGATGTACCTGATGGTGATGTTACTATTTACATGGAAGGCGGCCAGATTAGAGATTTATATGGTGTAAATGCTTATGGTAAGACGTTAAATGGTAAAGTTGGTGTTTATATCAGTGGTGGTAAAATTACGGAAGATGTTACTGCAGCTTATGGAATTACAGCCCCTGTAGTTGAGTGTAAGGTTACAGGTGGTGAGATTGGATATAATTTTAATGGTGTTGTTGGTGCTAATAGTTGTACTAATGTAGGAGAAGTTAATTTTGAAATTACAGGTAATAAGTGTATTACAGGTAATTCTGGTATATCCTATGATAGTACACGTGCTAAAGCAACATATTATGGTAGCGTAAAAGGTGATGTAAATATTAAAATTGGTGCCAAAGAAGGAGAGAATGTATTTGGTACATATGGTGGATTTTGTGGTGTTAACCATACAAATGTTGAAGGAGACGTAAATTGCGAATACGTAGGTGATGCTATTTCAGACAATTTCGTAAATATGATTTCTAATAAATCTGTTGTTTCTGGTGATTTAAAAGTCAACTGGAAGAAAGGTAATGTATCTTCTACAAATAGAAGTTATCCACAACATTGGGGCCTTGTATCAGATGGTTCAAAAGTAAGAAATGTAATAGTTCGTGCAGCTGATAATGCAAATCTTAAGACTGAGAGTTATATTACATTGTATAAATCAACAGCTGATAATATCGATATAGACTTATCTAACGCAACTACTTATTATGGAAACACATATGATTATTACATGCTTTCTAATTATAATTGTACTATTAATAAGAGTGGTATTATTAGATTTAATGATCCATATGGAAGAAAAACTTGTTACTTGTTCGGTGATTATGAGATTAAGAAAGACATGGATATAACCAATATGCATGTTTATGGAGCAAATGCTAACATCACCGTAGATAAAGATGTTACAGTTAAGATTACAAAGAATGATATTGATACTGGATCAATTGGTACTGAAGGAAATTTTGTAAATAATGGTCGTATAGATTTAGAGGGATCATTTGCTGGTGTTGAGTATGCTGGTTTAACAAATAACGGCATAGTTAATGTTGATGAAAATATGCAGTTTAGATTAAAAGGTACACTTGTAAATAATAATAAAATTAGTATAGGTAACGACTTTAATGCATCAGGTTCTAAGATAATTAATAATGGTGATTTGATTATTAATGGAAGAACTTCATTATCTTATAATAAGGGCGCTGAAACTGACATAATTGAAAATAATAAGTATGCTTATTTAGGTTTTGGTGGAAGAAGTTCTATGAATGGACTTTCACTTGTTAATAAAGGTGAAATCAACCTAGGAATGGAATCAAGTGATAAGTATGGCCTTGAGGTTACTTATTGGAATGGTGGAGAAAAGCTAGGAAAGATTATTAATTATGGTGAAATTTATGGAACATCTGGCATTTCTTTAGGAGGCACATCTATATTTGATAACTACGGAGAATTTGATTTATTAAATTCAAATGGTAATAATAATGGATTATCAATTATGAGTGAAGGTTATCTTATTAATAGAGAGGGCGCTACTTTTAAATTTAAATCAAATATTTATAATTTAGGTGCTATATATAATTATGGTAATTGTGAACAGAAGGGTGAAGGAGAGCAAGTAGGAACAATTTATTGTGCTAAGAAAGTAAACTTTGAATTATCAGATCAAAAACTTCTTACAAGCACAAGAAATCACATCTTCTTCCCGGTAACACTTACATATCCAGGAATGGTTGCAGAAGCAACAATGGATGCTGAAGGAAAAGGCATTGAAGGTGATAAAAACATATATGCTGAATATGGTAAGGACATTAATGTAGAAGTTACTAAAATGGCTGAAGGATATACATTTGCTGATGTTGAATCAGTAGCATTTGTTGGTAGTGAGGATACATTTGCTGCAACAGGAGATAACAGTTTTAAGGCTACAATGCCAGCAAATAAATCAGAAATTGCAATAAATGTTAAGCCTGCTGAAGGTAAGCAGATTACTCTTGATACTACAGAAATTAACGTTGCTCCATTAACAGTTGGTGTTAATGCAGGAACAGTTTATGATTTGACTCAGATTAAAATTAATGATGACGGTCAGACTGGAACAGTTAAGTATGCACAAAGTAATTCAAATCCACTTCCAGAAGGATTAAAAATTGTTGACGGTAAGATTGTAGGTACACCTGAAAAAGCTTATTTAGATGGTTTTGATGCAAAGGTTGTAATTACAGGTAAGAACTTAACAAGAGCCAGTGTTACTGTTAAATTTGAAAAGATTAATAAGGGTACTCCAAAGTTCGTTACACCTAAGCCTTTCGGATACGAAGGAGATACATTAGGTAAGGTTAAAATTAACCAGTTGAATTTAGGTTCATATAGTTGGAAAGAAGATTTAGATGCAGTTTTAGATAGTGCATACAATGAAGAAACTGGTTATACACTTTACTTCTATCCAAACGATGCTGATAATTACGATTGGTCACTTATTGAAGCTGGCGAATGGGATGCAGATAATGCTAGACTTGAAATCAATGTAAAGATTGATATTAGAAAGAAAGGCACACCAGAGAAAACTCCGGTTGTAGCTCCATTAGTATATGAATTCTCAGCAAATGCTAACGCTACAATAGCTGATGTTGAACTTCCAAAGATTGATGAAGGTGTGTTCGCATTTGTTGATAGTGCTGATACAAAGCTTGAAACAGGAACATATGAAGTGATCTTTACACCTAACGATGTAGAGACAATCGAATGGCTCCTTTCTACTGAAGCATTAGAACATGATGCTAAGATTAATGAAGACGGTTCAATTAGTTATAAAGCAACTGTAACTGTTGCAAAGGAAGAAGCTAAGGACGTTAAAGAAGAACAGAAGACAGACGATAAGAAAAACGAAGCTACTAAACCTGCTAAGAAGGACGAAGCTAAGAGCGAAGTTGCTTATGGTCCAGCAGTTGGTACAAAGCTTACACTTAAGAATTACATTTATAAGGTAACAAAGGTTGGCACTAAGGACGGTAAGGTTATTGGTGAAGTAAGCGTAGTTGGCTACAAGAAAAAGACTGTTAAAAAAGTTAATGTTGCAGCAGTTGTTAAGATTGATGGCGTAACATATAACGTTACATCAATTGGTAATAAGGCATTTAAGAACAAGAAAGTTACAAAGGTAACTATTGGTAAGAATGTAAAGACAATTGGAGCAAATGCATTTGTTGGTAATAAGAAACTTAAGAAAGTTGTTATTAAGTCAAATGTAATTAGTAAGATTGGTAAGAAGGCATTCTTTAGAAAAGGTGGAAAGAAACTTGTTATTAAGGTTCCAAAGAAACTTAAGAAGAAGTATAAGAAACTTTTAAAGAAAGCTAAAACTAATAAATACGTAGTAAAATAAAGGATTTACAAGGGAAACTCGTGATAAGAGTTTCCCTTATTTTAACTATATTGGCAAAAATGGTTAACGATAGTTAAAATTTTGCTTGACTTTGTATAATTGATTTAATATAATGGAAATCGAGTGAGAAAAAGAGTAAAGTACATACAGATTAATTTAGGAAAACTGTATGTGTTTTGCTTTTTTTATTTGTACGGAATAAAGGGAAGATAAATAATTAAATATATATAAGGATAATACAGGGAACTAGGGACTTGCGCGGGAAAGGGTTCTTAGTTTTTTGCTTTTATAAATGTGTGAATTTATAATTGAGGGATTATAACTTTCAGTTTAAAACAGAGAGAATTGGGAAAGCTCTCCTGTTAGTCAGGGGTAAGAAATTATATTGGAGGAAACAAAAAATGAGAAATGTATGGAAGAAAGTATGCGCGTGTATACTTTGTGCAACTATGGTGGTAGGCGTTAAGGTACCATCAACAAGTAAGCAGGATATGATTAATGTTACTGCTGAAGATGATCATGATGGTGAGTTTACTTATCAGAAAAAAACGTATCAATATAAAAATATTGATTCGTCAAAAATTTCAATTGTTAGAATTAAGGAGCAAGGTGGAGAAGTTACAGTTCCATCAACTGTAACTATTGGAGGAAAGAAAAAAACAGTAACAAGGATTGATGGCCCATTTGCTGATTATCAGACATATACTGCTATTTCGTTACCTAGTACAGTAACCGAGGTTTCATATAGTGCATTTGCTTTTTGCGTTATTAACAAATTAAAACTTTCTGATAACTTGGAAAAAATTGGAGAGTGGGTTTTTTGGGGAGCAGATATAAAGCAGATAAGTTGTGCTTCTAAAAAGCTTAAAGAAGTAGGCGGATATATTTTCTGTGATGCAAAAAGTCCTGATATCGCAGTGTTAGGAGATTGGCTTGTTAGATATAATGTTCCAAGCGATGTAAAAACTATTGATTTGACATCAAGTAAGTTATCGGGAGTAACAAAGGCAGTTAATTACGTTTTTAATTTTGATGAACATGTTACTGATTTAAAAATCGGAAATAATAATGCTTTACTTAAGACAAATTATTATTGGAATGGTTGTCAGCACAATATTAAAAATGTTTATTTGAATGGAAAACTTGTAAAATGTACAGGCGCAAATGAAACAGTTCCTAAGATTATAAAGGATAACTATGATTTCTTTGATTGGGGATATTTTAATGCTGAATATACAAAGCAGAAAGCAAAATATGTATTAGAAAGCTTAGGACTTACATATTATGGTCCGAATTATAAGTATCTTGGTAGTTTGTCTCCAAAGGTAGAATATAATGTTTGTAAGAAAGTGCATGATTATATTGTAAAAAATTATACATATGATACTTCAGCAAATGGTTCATTTGGTAAAGTGTTTAATTGTCATACAGTTACAAAATGTGCTTTTGATGCTATGATGTATGCATATTTAGTAGAGTGCGCAGGTGTTGATGCGGAAACTGTTGACTCACAGGAATTAATTCCTATTAGTGCGAAAGAAAAGGAAGAGTTATTAAAAAAAGATCCAAGTAAAGTTACCCCAGATGGAAAATATAAGTATGGAAAATGGGGAAATCATAGATGGAATGTTGTTAAAATCGGTGGTAAGTTATACTACATAGATACAACGAATGATAGGACAAATCATATGTATTGCTTGTTCTTATTCTCTAATGACACAACTGATTATGGTACAGATATGTGGGGAGGCGGACATATAGATGAATTTCCTATATATTCAAATTATTCAAATGATAAGTGGAATAAATTAACTATTACATTCCAAAATCGTAGTAACGCACTTAAGAAACCAAATTGTAGTAAGATTCATGGAGATATAAATAAAGATTATTATTGTAGAGGCGGAGATGATGAAATGCTTGGTGCATTCCTTTGCGTGGGAAGCACAATAAGAAATAAGTGCTTACAATCAAAAGATGGATATGTTTCTTTAACAGATAGTGAATTTAAGACAATTAATTCATCTACAAGTGGTAATAAGACAATAACATTAGCTAAGAAAGAAAATGGCAAGATTAAATTATTATTTGATCCATCAGCATGTGATGTGAATTTTGATGGCGCAGTTGATATTTGTGACTTGGTTTGTATTGCTCAGAGATTGGGAGATCCATTAAAAAAATAATATATAGGACAATTGAGGGCTAGATAGATATAACTTAAGTTTATGTTTATCTAGTTCTCTATTATTAAAACATGAAATATTTAGAGGGGAAGAAATATTGTTTTGTTTTTATTATAAGGGTTTTGTAGATTAAGATATTGGAGGATGAAAAATGAAAAAGAAAATGAAGAAGGTATGTGCAGGCATACTGTGTGCTGCGTTAGCACTAACAGTAATGGTACCAACAACAAAAGTTGATGATATTGTTAGTGTAGTGGCAGAAGAGGACCACGATGGAGAGTTTACATATAATGGAAGAAGATACCAGTATAAGAATAAGGGAAACTCAGAAATAGGTTTAGTTCGTGTGTTGGATCAGTGCGGGGAATTAGGTATTCCATCAAGCGTAAACATTAATGGTAGTGTTTATAAAGTTACGACTTTGGAAGATTATTTTGGATACGGCCAGAAATTTTCAAAGGTTTATGTACCAAATTCAGTAACGACAATAGGGGGATTAGTATTTGGACTAGCAGAAATGGATGTTTTACAAATTTCAAACAATTTAGAGAAATTGGAAGGTTATTTTTGTTATGAAGCAAAAGTTAATTCTGTAAGTTGTAATTCAAAGAAAATAACTAGTATTGGATCTTGTTGTTTTTATTCTGATAATTGTCCAGAAATAATCGTTTTTGGAGAATGGCTTGTTAAGGCGGGAGTAAAAAAGGGAAGTGATACATTATATTTAACTAAAGCAAAGTTGGCGAATGTTAAAAAGGTTTGTGGATCTGCAATAATATTTGATGAAAATGTAACAGATTTAATGCTTTCAAGCAATATACAGAACTATAATATTATATTACAGCAGAGTTCTTTTTGGAATTACTGTAATCGGTATATAGAAAATGTATATATAGATGGTAGAAAAGTAAAATGTAAATCGGCTGATGATACTTGTCCAGATATTATAAAGGATAATTATGCAATATTTGAAGGTACTCCATTTGGTATAAATTATTCATACAAAAAAGCGGAATATTTATTAAATGATTTAGGAATTAAGTATTACGGTAAAAACAGTGAAAAGGTAAAGGGAAGCTTAGAAGCTTCAGAAGAATATGATATAGCATTAAAACTACATGATTATATTGTAAATAATTATGTATATGATAAAAGTGTGAACACTTCTTTTGATTCGGTGTTTAATTGTCATACAATTACAAAATGTCAATTTGATGCAGAGATGTATGCTTTTTTGTTAGAATGTGCAGGTGTTGAAGCAGAGGTTGTTGCTTCGCAAGAGGTAGAAGAAATAAGTAGTAGTGAAAAAGAAAAGTTAGTGAAAGAAAATCCGGGGAAGTCATACCCTAAAGGAAATTATAAGTATGGATATGACGGGAATCATGCATGGGATGCAGTAAAAATTGGTGGAAAATGGTATTACATAGATACTACAACTGACCGAGCAAATAATTTTTATGCATTCTTCTTGTTCTCTAATGAGTCCATTGAAAAAGGAAATCTTTTCTTTAGTCTTGTAATAATAGAAGATGAAGATGGAAATACAAAAGCATATAATAATAGAAATCATATATTCCCACATTTTGAAAGTTATGAACTATATGGTTACGAAGATTGGGTTAATGAATGGAGAATGGCTTCACATCCATTCCAAAATGAAAAAACTATGTTACAAGTACCAGAATGTAAAGAGGTAAATGGTGATATTAACATGGATTATTATTGTTATGATAAATATGATAATGATGATGAAGTGAACAAGTATAAAGCATTTATTTTACAGGATGATTATTTAAAAGAAAGAATAATGAATTCAACGGATGGTTATATATCGGCTAGTAAAAAAGAAGCAGATGCTCTTAATGGAGTTGGTGGCGGAAAACCAAAATATAAATTAGTAGAATATGATGAAACAGCTAATAGAGCCAAATTATTAATTGATTCTAAAGGACTTGATATAAACTTTGATGGAAGAATAAGTACTGTAGATTTAGTTGCATTAATGCAGAGATCAAATGGAACACCAATCATAGAAAAATAGCTTATAGGGAAGGTTTTATATATAAATAACAAAAAACACCAGTGACGTACATTGCTGTACGCACCGGTGTTTTTTAAAATATTTATAAAACAAAAAAAGAAAAAAGAAAAAAAGAAAAAACTTAGTTAGCGCACCGCGGGGGTGACGCTCTGGCGTCACGCACCCTGGTGCAGAAGTCTATGAGAAAAAACTTTTATCCAAAAGTAATAATCTCAAGTAATATATCCTAATGATATATTATATAGGATTTACAAGAAATTGCAATCATTATTTTAAGAAAATTTATCCCATTACAATTTTAACAGATGCTTCAGTTTGTGATGCATCATAAGGGATTATGTTACCAGAAACAAGGTTTCCGTTTACATACATTTCCTTAACACCCTTTTCAACATTGTCAGGGTTTACAACTTCTATATTATATGTAGTATTTCTGTATTTTCTTGTAAGTGTGAAATCACCAAATCCCTTAGGTACACAAGGATTAACCTGAAGACCTTTATGAGTTGGGTAAACACCTAAGATATGCTGTGAAACATTAACGAATGTCCAAGCAGCAGTACCTGTAAGCCAGCTATTCTTAGCTTCACCATGTCTTGGTGCATCAGCACCTGCAACCATCTGTGAGTAAACATATGGCTCAGTTCTGTGGATTTCACTGATTTCTTCAACATATGCAGGACATGTCTTTCTATAGATTTCGAAAGCTCTATCACCACGACCGATAACTGTTTCAGCGATTGAAACCCAAGGGTTGTTGTGGCAGAAGATACCTGCATTTTCTTTATATCCTGGTGGGTAAGAACTTACTTCACCAAGTTCTACATGATACTTTGTATAAGCAGGCTGTAAAATCATTACACCGTACTTAGTATCGAGTTTTTCTTTAACTGAATCTAAAGCCTGTTTAGCCTGACCACCTTCAACACCGATACCAGCAAGAACACAGAATCCCTGTGGCTCAATGTAGATCTGACCTTCTTCACATTCCTTAGAACCAACTTTATTACTATTAGCATCATAAGCACGAACGAACCATTCGCCGTCCCAACCTGCATCGAGAACGATATCAACCATTTCGTCAGCAAGCTTTCTTGCTCTGGAAGCTTCATCATTATTTACAACTAATTCGTTGAGATCTGCATACTCTCTACCGTATTTAACATACATACCAGCGATGAATACAGATTCAGCAACTGGACCTTCACTAGGACCAAATGTCTGGAATGATTCACCTGGATGCTCTGAGAAGCAGTTAAGGTTAAGACAATCGTTCCAGTCAGCTCTTCCGATAAGTGGAAGATTATGAGGACCACGAGCATTTGTTATGAAATCGAAAGATCTCTTTAAATGTTCAAGAAGTGGTCTTGCGAGTGATTCATCATTATTAAATGGAACCATCTCATCTAAAATAGAAACATCACCAGTTTCGCGGATGTAAGCAGATGTACATGCTACTAACCAAAGTGGATCGTCGTTGAAACCAGAACCGATATCAGCATTACCCTTCTTTGTAAGTGGCTGATACTGATGATATGCACTACCATCAGGGAACTGAGTAGCAGCGATATCAAGGATTCTCTCTCTAGCACGTTCAGGAATTAAATGAACGAAACCTAAAAGATCCTGACAAGAATCTCTGAATCCCATACCACGTCCGATACCTGATTCATAATATGAAGCAGAACGTGACATATTAAATGTAATCATACACTGATACTGGTTCCAAATGTTAACCATACGGTCAAGCTTTTCATCGCTACTCTTAACCTGGTAAGCTTTGAAAAGATTTGTCCAGTAATCTTTAAGTTCAGCAAATGCCTTATCAACAGCTGCTTCATCTTTATACTTATTAATAAGAGCAAGAGCAGGTTCCTTGTTAATAACATTAGGAGCTTCCCACTTCTTATCTCTATCAACTTCAGCGTAACCTAAAATAAATACGAAAGTCTTTGATTCACCAGCTTTAAGTGAAACATTAATCTGATGACTTCCGATTGGGCTCCAACCACTTGTAATAGAGTTAGTAGCTTTTCCTTCTTCAACTACAACAGGATCATCAAATCCTCTGTATGCACCAAGGAATGCATCTCTATTTGTATCAAAGCCATCAACTTCAGTATTAACAGAGAAGTAAGCGTAATGATTACGACGTTCTCTGTATTCTGTCTTATGATAAATAGTAGAACCGACAACTTCAACTTCACCAGTAGATAAGTTTCTCTGGAAGTTTCTTGAATCATCATCAGCGTTGAATAAACACCATTCAACGAATGAGAAAAGTTTAACTTCTTTATCAGCACTACCTGTATTAGTTAAAGTAACTTTTGTAAGTTCGCATGTGTCGTTAAGTGGAACAAATGCGAGTGTAGTTGCTTTAATGTCTCCCTTATTAGAAGTAATAGTTGTATAACCCATACCGTGACGACATTCATAATTGTCGAGCTCAGTTTTAACAGGCTGCCAACCAGGATTCCAAACTGTATCTCCATCTTTTATATAGAAATACTTTCCGCCGTTATCAGTAGGAACATTATTATAACGATATCTTGTTAATCTAAGAAGTTTTGCATCCTTATAAAATGTATAACCACCACATGTATTAGAATATAATGTAAAGAAATCATTACATCCAAGATAATTGATCCATGGAAGTGGAGTTTTTGGTGTTGTAATTACATATTCACGATTATTATCATCGAAAAATCCGAATTTCATATGTAACATACTCCTTTCTTAAATTTATTCAAAACATTTATTTATGTATTCATAGTATCTTTATTATTGTGTATTCATAGATTGCAATTTGAAATCTGAGTTTATCTACTATTATAATGTAACAAATTATCGAAATAATTGTTAATAATATGGTAGATAAATGGAAACTTAATATTAGTGTACTATATTTAACGTTTACGAAAACGTTTTAAGTTAACGAAACTTAACGTTAATGTTTCGCAAAAACGCAATATATTACGATGCGTTTTTGAACAAATACTATATATATTGTACAAAATGCCTTCTCGCGAAAGCTTTTTACTAAATCGTTTAAGTCAATATAGGATTAGTATATAAAATAATCTGGATAAAATCAAGTATTAATCTTGCAAATTTTAGACAAATTAATTATAATAATTTTAGTTATTTTGCGGTATTTAATAAATTCGTGAAAAAAATAAAAAAAAAGACTTGCACTTTTGTGCAATATGTTTTATATTAGGTTTATGAAAACGATTAAGTGATTTTACGCAAGACAAACACACCGAAATGGAAGATTTGGAGAAGGCAATATGGGAACATTAAAAGAGATTGCTGCCAAGTGCAAGGTGAGTACGGCAACGGTTAGTAAAGCGCTAAATGATCATAAAGACATAAGCGATGAAACAAAAGAACTTGTTCGTAAGGTCGCTAAAGAAATGAACTATTTTCCTAATGCTAACGCAAGGGCACTTAAGACACGGCGAACCTATAATATAGGAGTTCTTTTTGAAGATGAAGCGAAGAACGGACTTACGCATGATTATTTTGCCAGCGTACTCGACAGCTTTAAGAGAACAGTTGAGAAAAAGGGTTATGACATTACATTTGTTAACACTAATATAGAAGGACGAAACGGTCTATCATTAGTAGAACATTGTAGATACAGAGGATTTGACGGAGTCATGATTGCTTGTATGGATTTTGAAGACAGACAAATCCAGGAACTTATCGCAAGCAAGATTCCAGTCGTAATAATCGACTATATTGCAATGGGAAGAATATCAGTTGTTTCTGATAATATTTCAGGTATAAGAGATTTACTTACATATGTATATAATATGGGGCATAGAAAAGTAGCATATGTACATGGGGATGATTCGTCGGTATCAAGAGACCGTATCTACTCATTTAAGAAAACGGCTCAGAGACTTGGTCTCAAGATACCAAACAAGTATTACATAGAAGCACCATACAGAATTATGACAGCTTCTCAGAATGCTACAGCAGCTCTTTTGGATTTACCTGATCCACCAACTTGTATTTTTTATCCAGATGATTATGCAGCATTTGGTGGTATCAATGAAATCAATGAAAGAGGTTTAAGTATACCGGATGACATATCAATAGCTGGTTATGATGGTATAAGAATAGGAAGACATATCAAACCGGAACTTACAACATTACGTCAGGACACTGAATCAATCGGCGAGAAGGCAGGAGAGAAACTTATTTCTCTTATTGAAGATCCGAAAGGAACTAAGATTGAAGAAGTTGTAGTTAAAGGCGAAGTGTTTGAAGGGAACACGGTAAAGGATATACGTAAAAACAAATAAGAATATTATATTACGGGGGCGTGATAATACTGAATGCTAATTAACGATATTATTTACGTAGGTAATAATAATATAAAAAACAAATTAAAAATTACCGCATGAAGGGCGGAAAAATTTATGCCATTGAAATGGCAAACTATTTTTGGAGGTAGATAGCATGAGAAAGAAATTTTTAAGCGTTGTTCTTGTTTCAACAATGGCTGCATCTTTATTAGCAGGATGTGGTGGCAAAGATGACGAGACAAAGAAGGCTAACAACGACACAACAAAGAAGACAGAAGAGACAGGAACAAAGGGTGGAGAAGACACAACAGCTGCACCAGCAGGTGATGCTAAGATTGAAGCTCCATCAACAGATGGTTGGGATGATAGCAAGAAGATTTATGCTTATTCTTGGGATGATGACTTCTCAAAGAAATTAGGCGTTGTTCTTGATAAGTTCCCAGAGTACAAAGATTATGTAGAGTTCGTTACTCTCGGTGTTTCAGGTACAGGTGATGAATATAAGCAGGGTATCAAGGATGCTTTAGAAGGTGATAAGTATCCAACATTTATCCCAGCTGATAACGATGTTGCTAAGTACTTCTCAGAAGACGACAGTATTACAATGGATCTTGCTGAATTAGGTTTCACAGAAGATATGCTTGCTAACAGCTATGATTTCGCTAAGCAGTATGGTAAATTCGGTGACAAGCTTAAATGTTTGACATGGCAGGGTTGTCCAGGTTCTGTATTCTACAGAAGAGACATCGCTAAAGAGGTTCTTGGTTCAGATGATCCTGAAAAAGTTCAGGAAGCTATGGCTGACTGGGATAAGTTCTTTGAAACAGCTGATAAGCTTAAAGCAGCTGGATACAAGATTACATCTGGTCCAGATGATGTTAAATATGCAATCTGGGATTCACAGACACAGCCTTGGGTTAAGGTTAATGATGATGGAACAGAAAACTTACAGTTAGACGATGCTGTTAAAGATTACTTCGAAACAGGTAAGAAACTCTATGATGGTGGATATACAAACAACACAAGCCTTTGGTCACAGGATGGCGCTTGGGCTGCAGGTCAGAAGAGTGATAGTAAAGTATTCTGCTACTTCTGCTGTCCATGGATGGTAGGCGTTATGCAGGGTAACGGCGCAACAGACGGAGATTGGGGCGCAATCACAGGACCTACATCATATCACTGGGGCGGTACATACGTATCAGTTGGTAAAGACACAAACAACAAAGAACTCGCTGCATTCTTACTTTATGAGTTAACATGTGATCCAGATATCGCTGTTGAAATCACAAATAAGACAGGTGACTTCTGTAACAATAAAGCTGCTAATGAAAGATTAACAACTGGTGGAGAACTTGCTGCTGATAACGCTGCTATGAAGTTCTTAGGTGGACAGAACCCAATCGAAGCTTGGGCTAAGGCTGCTGAAGGTATCTCACAGGCTAATGTTACATACGCTGATGCTTCAATCAAAGCATTTATCGATGACGCTGCTAAGAGTTACAACGCTGGTGAACTTAAATCAGTTGACGAAGCTGTTGAGTTCGTAGAGAAGAAGTGTGATTCAGATCTTCACATTAGCAAATAATTATTTGATAATTATTTAAATTAAATAAATTATTATGGTCGCGCACCAGAAATTCTGGTGCGCGATATATAGTTAAAATAAAATATATTAAATTATTACATCATTAAGGAAACGGGGTGACAGTTTGAAAGGTCATAAGAAAAAAACAGTAGACTTAAGTAAGTATGGATATATATTTATAGCTCCATTCTTTCTTATCTTCATTGTATTTCAGTTATATCCATTGATTTATACATTCTATAAATCATTTTATTATTCAACATTTACAAGATTTGGAAGTATAGAACACTTCGGTTTAGAAAACTACAAAAAGTATATTGGTACTGAGAAAGAGTTTTGGTGGGCCGTTGCTATAACAGTTGGTTTGTGGTTGTTAAACTTTGTACCACAGATTTTACTTTCATTATTATTAGCAGCATGGTTTACCGATATAAAATATAAATTAAAACATGATGGTAAGTACAAAGTTATTATGTACATGCCAAACATTATTACTGCAGCTACTATTGCGGTATTATTCTACAAGATGTTTAATAATAATGGTCCGATGACCGAGATTATGCGAAAGTTAGGTATGGTTAAGGCGGAACATTATGTACTAGAAAAAGGATGGGCAACATTCTTTATTATTGCGTTTATACAGTTCTGGATGTGGTATGGAAATACTATGATTGTATTATGCGCAGGTATCATGGGTATCAGCCCTTCATTATATGAGGCTGCCATGGTTGATGGAGCTACTTCAAGACAGCAGTTCTTTAAGATTACAGTTCCATTGTTAAAGCCAATTTTACAGTTTACATTAGTAACATCGGCTATCGGTGGTTTACAGATGTACGATATTCCATATTTGTTTAATGATGGTGGTCCTATTATCAATATTGGTAAAGAGCATGTATCATCAACACAGACTGTTGTTATGTTGATTAAGAAGTTTATTTTCGCTGATAAGCCTGATCATGGTAGAGCAGCTGCTTACTCAGTAGTATTATTCTTTATCACATTAGCAGTAAGTATGGTATTCTACATTGCTACTTCTGAAAAGAAGGAAAAGAAACCAAAAAATAATGCTAAAAATGCGGAAGTTGTAGAAGGGTAGGTGGACAGAGTGAAAAAATTATCAGGTAATAAGATTTATCGTAACTGTATTTGTATTTTTCTCTGTTTCTTATCACTATTTCCTTTCTATTTGTTATTTATAAATTCAACTTTGAAATCAAGTGATATTCAGGGAACAATTCGTTTGATACCAGGCTTAAACTTCTTCAAGAATCTTAAGGGACTTCTTGAAGGTGAAGCAAAAACAAGTAACGTAAACGTACTTCAGGCTATGAAGAACTCACTTATGGTTACTGTACCTGCTACATTCTTACAGGTTTATTTTGCTGCACTTACAGCTTATGGTGTTCATACATATGATTTTAAATTTAAAAAAGCAGCATGGGGATTCATTTATGCTATCATGATGGTACCAACTCAGATTTCTATCGTCGGTTTCATCAAGGTTGCTAAAATGACAAATACATATAGAACTTATATTCCTTTGATTATTCCAGCTATGGCTGCTCCAACTACTGTTTACTTTATGAAGCAGTACATGGAAGCAAGTTTGTCATATGAAATAATTGAAGCAGCAAGAATTGATGGTACAACAGAATTTGGTACATTTAACCGAATCGTAATTCCATTGATTAAACCTGCTATGGCTACACAGGCTATCTTCGCATTCGTTGGTTCATGGAACAACCTCTTCACACCAACAATGATTATTGGTAATGAGAGAAAGAAGATGACAATGCCTATGTACGTAGAAGCGTTAAAAGCTAATGATAAAACTCAGGATATGGGTCAGATTTACTGTGGACTTTTCATCACAGTATTACCTATTTTAGTAATGTACGCATTCTTATCTAGATATATCGTTGCAGGTGTTGCTCTTGGTGGTGTAAAAGAATAATTTAATATGTTTATAAAGCAGGCAGAAATGCCTGCTTTTTTTATATAGAAAAAACAATATATCTATGTAAAAATATCGGTTTTAATGTTAAAATATATGGAGTTGGTTATATATAATAAACACTAGAAAGGATTAGAGAGATGGCAGATATAGATAATAATGAAAAACCAGTTAAGGATGATAGAAATAGATTATTTAGATATTTTGAGGTATTTGGAAATGTGTTTGGATTA
The DNA here is from genome assembly GCF_900167115.1 of Eubacterium uniforme. GTDB lineage: Bacteria > Bacillota > Clostridia > Lachnospirales > Lachnospiraceae > Eubacterium_S > Eubacterium_S uniforme. The sequence goes on along the minus strand of NZ_FUXZ01000008.1, from coordinate 10,348 downwards.
AATATTTGTTTTATAATAGCTTGTTTGCCAATAGTTACAATAGGAGCATCATTTACAGCGTTGTATTCTATGTGTATCAGATTGCAGGAAAATGAAGAAGAAACAATTATATACCCATTCTTTACGGAATTTAAAAAGAATTTTAAACAGGCTACATTAACATGGCTTGCATTAGTAGTTGCATTTGTTGTAATGGCTGCTGAATTTCTTGTTATACAGAAAGTCGGAGGAGTTATAGGAGTTGTATATTTCTTTGTTTTGTTTATAGAATTGCTAATTGTTGTTCTTGCAATTCCGTTTTTATTTCCTCTTATTGCAAGATATAAAAATACGTTTTTGGGAACAATAAAGAATTCAATTATTTTATCAGTTGGATATTTTGGTAGTTGGATTAAGATTGTAGTTGCATGGGTTACACCAGTGTTGTTTTCATTTTATTTTGAACCTATGATATTCCTTCTTACATGGTATTTGTGGGTATTATTTATTCCAGCAGTAATTGCATATGGAACTTCATATACAGTAAGAAAAGTATTTAGAATTAATAGTGAAAGAGTAGAGAAAACAAATGATGAGAAAGAAGAGAATAAAGAAGAGAAAGTAGAAGAAACAGAAAACAATAGATAAATGTATGTACATATATTAAAGAACAGTGTTTGGAGGTTGTATGAAATATTTTGCATCAACAAGTAATGAGATTTCACAAAGAGAAGTAGATAATGCTAAAAGAGCGAAAGATATTGCAAGGGAAGCGGTTGTTTTATTAGAGAATGACGGTTTGCTTCCAATTGAGAAACCATGTAATATTGCGCTTTTTGGTAATGGCGTTAGATGGACAGTTAAGGGTGGTACAGGATCGGGTTCTGTAAATAGTAGAAGTTTTGTAACTATTGAACAAGGCCTTAATAAGTATGGTTTTAGAATAGTTAGTAGCGATTGGCTACTAAGATATGATGAAAAAAGAAGAAAACATTTTAGTGAATATAGAGCATGGGCTGCAGAGCGTGCAGCATCATTAGGCGTTAATGTTGCATCAGTAGCCATGAATGAAGGAATTAAGGAATGTGAAATTAATCCTATTCTTGAAGATGATATTGTGGATGCAGATTTGTGTATTTACATTCTTGCTAGAAATTCTGGTGAAGGATGTGATAGATCAGAGAATAAAGGTGATTATGTATTATTCCCTGAAGAACTTGAAAGTATAAAGAAACTTGCCGGGCATTATGAGAAGTTTGTTTTAGTTCTTAATGTTGGCGGTGTTTTAGATATGTCTGAAATTAAAAAGGTAGAGGGTATTAATTCTATTATTCTTTTAGGACAGCTTGGAAATTTAACAGGTGAAGTATTACCTGAAGTTTTACTTGGAATGGTTAATCCGTCAGGACGTCTTACAGATACATGGGCAAATGCATACGAGGATTATCCTTCATCAGCTACATTTAGCCATGTAAATGGCAATGTTAATGAGGAAGTATATAGTGAAGGAATCTATGTTGGATATAAGTATTTTGATACTTTTAAGATTCCGGTTATTTATCCATTTGGTTATGGAAAATCTTATACTAGTTTTGAAACTAAGCTTGTTAATGTTTGTAAGATGAATGAAGTTTATTCTAAACTCGCTCATATAAATCCAGTTGGTGATATGGACATTTATAAAGCATTATGTAAGAAGACGTGGGGTGAACTTGCAGGTGGATTAAGTGGTTCAAACAATATAAATGATATATTAAAGTTTGAGGATGATAAAAATTCTAGTGATAAGGTAAATGGAAAATTCAATTCAGATTCAGATGTGTATGAAAGATATGCAAATGAGATTTTCGCTGATTGCGGTCGTTTTGAGAATCTTGAAGAATTGTCTAATAAGGTGCTTTTGGAATTTAAGGTTAAGAATACAGGAGCATTTGCTGGTAAGGAAGTAGTGGAAGTATTCGGTTCTGCTCCAAAAGGAAAAATGGATAAGGCTAGTAAGGTTCTTATCGGATATACAAAGACAGGTGAAATTGCACCTGGTGAAGAAGTGGATGCATATGTGGTTGTTGATATTAAGGATATGGCTTCATATTGCGAGAATTGTAGTGCATGGGTTCTTCACAAGGGTAATTATAGAATTTATGTTGGTAAGAATGTTGCAGAGACTGAGTATGTGGCAGATATCAATTTGGATGAGATGGTTAAGTTTGGTCTTTGTAAAACTATATGGGAGAAGCCTAGCGCACTTTCTGAACTTAAGTCAGGTTATAAGCTTGCTGAAGGTGAAGATTTTGATGAAAGAAAAGCAGAGTCTAAGTTTGTTGTAGATGTTAAGGCTAGAGATATTAAAATTACTGAATTTAAATATACTGAAGTTAGAGAAAGCGCTAGTGATATTGCAAAGAAGAAATGTAGTGAAAGTATGGCATATTCTTGTGATAGTAACACTAAAGATATTACAAGTTTAGAAGATGATAATAATTGTAGGTTAAAGAAGGATGTTAGTATCGATATGATACTAAGTGGTGAAGCTTCTGTAGAAGATATGGTTTCACAGTTATCTGATAGAGAACTTGCACTTCTTGCAGTTGGTAAGCATAAGGAAGAAGTATCTAACGAGGAAAAGGATGTTGAAGAGATAGCAGGTAATTCTTCAGTCTCTGTACCAGGTGCAGCTGCGGATACTTCAGATTGCATCTTTGAAAGCAGAGGAGTTAGAAAGTTAGTTACTGCAGATGGACCAGCAGGTTTACGACTTCAGCCTGTATTTAAAACAGATCTTGATGGAAATTATATTCCTGGTGGTGAGATTTTTGATGATACATATACACCATGGGCCGATGATTTAGATGAGAGTAAGTGTGTTACTTATTATCAGTATTGTACAGCTATTCCTATTGCTTGGTCACTTGCTATGACTTGGAGCAAGAGTGCTCTTTATGAAGCTGGTGATATTGTAGGTGGTGAAATGGAAGAATATGGTGTCGACCTTTGGCTTGCACCAGGTATGAATATTCATAGAAATCCTCTTTGTGGTAGAAACTTTGAGTATTATTCAGAGGATGCATTTGTTGCGGGTATGTGCTCTGCAATAATTACTGAAGGTGTTCAGGCTCATAAGGGTAAGGGTACAACTATCAAACATTTTGCTGCTAATAATCAGGAAGATAATAGATTTTTCGTTAATAATATTATGAGTGAGAGAGCACTTCGTGAAATTTACTTAAGAGGTTTTGAAATCTGTGTTAGAAGAGCTAAGCCTAGAGCTCTTATGACAAGTTATAACTTGATTAATGGTTATCATTCTTCAAATAGTTTCGGACTTGTTCAAAATATTCTTAAGGATGAATGGGGATACAGCGGTCTTGTTATGAGTGATTGGTGCACAACCATGGGTAACTTCGATCAGTTTTATATGTATGAAATTGTTAATCCAAAGTCTGCACCTTCAGGATGTGTGTATGCTGGTAATGACCTTATTATGCCCGGTTGCACTCAGGATGTTGAAGATATTCTTAAGGCTGTTCAAAGTGGTGAAGAAGTTGAAGGATTCAAGATTAGTAGAGCTGACTTAGAGGCATGTGCAGCATCTGTTATAAGATGTGTTGTTGAAATCGAGAGAAGTAAACTTAAATAAAAAATATTAAAATGTATTATAAAAATATAACTTAGTGTAATTTTATTTATGCTAAGTTATATTTGTTATGGAGAATTATGATGGATGAGATAATTAGAAAGAGCATAGTGTTCTATGGATGGGTACAGGGTGTTGGATTTAGATATAGAGCAAGTCATGCAGCATCTAGATTTGGTTGTACTGGTTGGGTTAGAAATGAATACAATGGTAGTGTATCCATGGAAATCCAAGGAAGTGAAGCACAAATAGATCAGGTTATTATGACCATTGAACAAGGTAGATTTATTAAAATCGAGAATATGGAAGTTAAGTCTTTACCTGTGGATGAAGATGAAAGAAGCTTTAGGGTCAGGTAGAGAGAAGATTTAGATATTATTGGAATACTAGTAAAATAATTTTAATAATATGATGTGTGAAGCAAGTTGAGTGTTATGCTCGGCTTGCTTTTTTATTGTGAGATGGTGGGGTGGGTGGAGTAAGGGGTAAGCCTACCTATGAGCCAAAATAAGTTGAAGGTAGCCAAAAGTAAATTTCGTGATATAAAAGTTCATTTAATGACTCCTTAATAATTAATATATTAGGATGGACATGATGGATATAGTATCTCTAATACAATTAAGACTTTCTTAAGACTTAAATTAAGTGTTACTTAATAAAGATTAGTTATTATTTATATATATGATAAAAGCGTTATGTATATAAATTAATCTAATATGCTAAAAGCTATGTATTTTAAGTGTATAGGAGTTAATGGACTTGTCTAAAATCCAGAAAATAAAAAATTTTTTTAAAAAGTGTTGACAGTGATTTTTATATATGATATATTTACTACGACAGATGTAGTACGACAGGCGTTGCAACGAGTAACGTACTACGACAAACAATGCAACGACAGTCGAGAATGGCCATCGCATCTGGAAAGAAGAAGAGAAACAAAATTTATAAAGAGTAAGAAAAGAACAACAAAATCATGAAAAAATTTAAGCGGACAAGAACCATGAAAGATTTATTAAAGAGGGAAAAAGAGATTTATATGAAAGAATAAAGAGAAATACAAGAAAAGAGTTTAAAAACTTAAGAACATGAAAAAATTAACCACATGAAAAAATGAATTCAGGAAGAATTTAGAAGGAGGACAGGTTTGAAAGTATTTATTAGGTACATTAGGAAAAACATGTTAGAAAAAAAGGGAAGACTTTTCCTATTGATTTTTTCAATAATGCTAAGCTGTGCATTGATGGTTATGAGCTTAGGACTTATTGATACAATCGTGGAAAGCTTCACAGAGCCGATGAAGAAAGCGGCTGCAGGAAGAGACATTGCAATCAGTTCAAATACTGAGGAGATCTTCTTTAAAGAAGAGGACATTAACAAGACTGGTATTAAAAATTTAGATGGCGAAATTGATATGCCAGCAGTTGTTGATGATGAAGATGAGATGATTTATACAAACCTTAGAGGTATGAAATCATATGATAAAGATATGATTGAGGGAAGTCTTAAATCATCAGATAATACAGATTGTATTATTTCAAAAAGAATTGCAGATGAAAGAAAACTTAAGGTTGGAGATAAACTTAATGTTCTTATCTCTGGTGAGAAGAAAGAGTTAAAGATTACTGGATTAGCAACTGCAGATGGAATATTCTATAGTGATGAAACAAAGCAGTTTACAGTTGTTGTTAATTATGAATTCTTAAACAAGTTATTAAATGCAAATGGTGCTTATAATCGCGTTGTTGCAGATTACACAAAAGATAATTTATCACCGGACGAACTTGATAAGGAACTTAAAAAGTTTAATAAGAATAACGAAAAAGTTATAGGTACAAATTTAGAATACAATTATGATAGTGAAGGCGACAATATGATTCAAACAATTCTTTACATTATGCTTGGTATTGTTTGTGTAGTATGCGTCTTGATCATAAGAGGTGTATTCAGACTTATAATTACTGAAAGAATGCAGACAATCGGAACATTTATGAGCCAGGGTGCTACTAAGAAAAAAGTTCAGCGTATGTTGCTTTTAGAGGCTTTCCTCTATGCAGTAGTTGGAGCAATAATTGGTAGCGTAGTTGGATGTGGTGGACTTGCTATTTTAACAAGACTTATTAGTCCATATAAAAAGTATGGTATTTATAATGAAGTTCACTTTAATCCAGTTCATATCGCAATTGGATGTGCATTTGCTGTGATTCTTTCATTGTATTCAGCGCATGCTCCAATTAGAAAGATCAAGAAACTTCAGGTTAAGGAAGTTATTATAAATAGAGTTGAAGTTCACGAAAAAACTGGTATTATTACAAGGTTCCTTACAGGAATTGGAGCTAAGTTATTCAGAGGAAACACAAGTATGTTCCTTGCAATTAATAATATTAGAACTTCAAAACTTTTAAGAAGTAATATTAAACTTCTTACAATTAGTTTAGCAGCAATACTTAGTATTGTTTCATCATCAACAAGTATGACAGACGTTGTTGTTGGTGCATATGAAGACATGGAATATGATTATGATATTGGAAACATAATTGATAGTAACGCAACACAGAGTACAACAGATAGTTTAATTAATGAACTTAAAAATGATAAAAATGTTAAAGCAGATTCAATTTCACCTATTTATGGTACTGAAGGTAAGCTTAATGGTAAGTCTCTTGGCGTATATGGTGTTGAGCCAAAAGCATACGGTAGATACCTCAATAGTTATGTTGGATTTTATGAAAAAGATCTTAAGGATGATTACCAGAAGTTCATAGATTCAAAAGATAATGTTATTGTAATTTCAACAAGTTATGCTAAGAAGTTAGATAAGAAACTTGGAGATACAGTTAAACTTACAGTTAATGAAAAAGAAAATGAATTTAAAATTGTAACTATTGCAGATTTTAAACTTTATAACAGTGGAATGATTTGTCTTATTAATCAGGAAAAGATGAAATCATTATATGGTCTTAGAGAAGCTCGAGGTATTACATTTGAAATAGTTAAAGATGGTGCAAGTATGGATAAGAAATACCAGCAAATGACAAAGAAATACGGAGCAACAGTAAGAAGTAAGGAAGAAGAGAAACAATTAAATGTTGAAAATAATGCAGTAATGATGAAGATGTTTTCGGCGTTTGCTTATATAGCACTTGGTGTTGCAGCAATTGGTATTTTCAATAATATTACAATTTGCTTTATGCAGAGAAGAAAAGAATTTGCTGTAATGACATCAGTTGGTATGAATAAGAGTAAAAGAAGAAACCTTATTTTAGCAGAGAACATGATGTGTGCTGTATGGAGTGTTATTGTAGCGATTCCAATCGCATTTGCTTTTAACATTGGAATTGAATCATTATTAAAGAGTATGGATACTCCAATGCCAGTAAACTTTGATCCTAAGGCAGTTTTGGTATATGGATTAGTTGTAATTGGTATTGTAATTGTAGCTTCACTTTCAGCATTAAAGAAGAGTAAGAACATCAGCGTAATTGCTGAACTTAAATATGAATAGTTAGATATAATGGAGGAATTTAAAATGGGAATTATAGAAGTAAAGAACGTAAATAGATCATTTCAGAATGGTAAGGAAACAGCACATGTTTTAAAGAATATTAGTTTAAATATAGAAGAGGGAGAATTTGTATCAATCATGGGTCCATCAGGTGGTGGTAAGTCAACATTGTTATATCTTTTAGGCGGCCTTGATCAGCCTACATCTGGTTCAGTTAAAATTGATGGTGTTGATTTGAGCACTCTTAAGGATAAGGAACTTTGCAGAATGAGAAATGAGGACATTGGATTTGTGTTCCAGTTTTATAACTTGGTTCCAAATTTAAGTGTTGAGGATAATATTGCACTTCCACTTATGCTTAGTGGAAAGAAGATTTCAGATTATAAGGATAAGATTGATGAATGTCTTGATATCATTGGAATGAAGGAAAAGAGAAAGCTTACTCCACGTGAATTATCAGGTGGTCAGCAGCAGAGAGTTGCTATTGCAAGAGCATTAGTTTTTGATCCAAAGATTTTATTCCTTGATGAGCCTATTGGTAACCTTGATTCAAAGACAGGATTTAAGATTATGGAACTTTTCAGAAAGATTAATGAAAAGTACAATAAAACAATTATTCAGGTTACTCATTCAGAAGAGGCAGCAGAATATGGTACATCACTTGTAAAACTTGTTGATGGCCAGATTAAAACTGTTAAACCTGTTTCCATGACAGCCTAATAAATACATACTTGCAAGGTCCCACTTGGGACCTTGTTTTTATGATTCATAATTGACAAAAAGATAAAAAAGTATTATATTTGACATACAAAGGATATAAGTTTTATTCAAGTGAATAAAAATAACCCCTTAGAGTTGCTGCTCTAAGGGGTTGTTCTTTTTTTGTAGGAAGAACATAACCTAAACACTACCATATGATTCAGTCTAACCATTTACATATAAAATATGCAACGATGCTTGCTGCAACTGAAATCAAAAAGGATATAAGCGTCTCCAAGTGAATCACCTCCTCCCAGCTACAGTTTCAATATGGTAGCAAAATAATTATAACACAAGAACGCAGGTGAAGCAAATAAATTATTGACAACAAATAAAATCTGATTGTTAATGAGTTGAAAATATGGTAGTATTATTTGTGGTAAACATGACTTAATAATGGGGAAAATAAAGAACGAGGTTGATGTTTATCAATAAATATTTTTTACAAGGTGGAGTAGAAATGAAGACAAAAATTAATTTATTAAGAAGATTATTAATTGCTATGTTAATCGTGATTCTTTCTATCGGAAGCATGAGTGCTTGCAATAGTAGTAAGAAGAGTGATGATAAGAAGACAGAAGATTCGAAAGATAAGAATAAGTCTAATAATGATAGCGAAGATGAAGATGATGACGATGAGGATTCGGATGATGAAGATTCAGACGAAGAAGACGATGATGATAAAGACAGCAAGTCAGATGGAAAGCTAGTATGTGCTTCTCCAAAAACATGTGGTGCACTTCAGGTTAAGGGTACAAGACTTTGCGATAAGGATGGAAATCCTATTCAGCTTCGTGGCCTTAGTACTCATGGTATTGGCTGGTTTCCTGAATATGTAAATGCGGATGCATTTGCTGATTTTAAGGGATGGGGTGCTAATGTAATTAGACTTGCAATGTATACTGCTGAAAATGGCGGATATTGTACAGATGGTGATCAGGATGGACTTAAGGATTTAGTTTATGATGGTGTTAAGTATGCTACTGAGAACGATATGTATGTTATTGTTGACTGGCATATTTTATCAGATAACAATCCTAATGATAATATAGACGAAGCTAAGAAGTTCTTCAAAGAAGTATGTGGCAAATTAAAGGATAACGATAATGTTATTTATGAAATTTGTAATGAGCCTAATGGTGGAACAACTTGGGATGACATTAAGGAATACGCAGAAGAAGTTATTCCTGTAATTAGAAAAGAAGATAAGGACGCTGTTATTTTAGTTGGTACACCTCAGTGGTGTCAGAAGCCTGATGAGGCAGCAGCAGATCCGCTTAAGAAATTTGATAATATAATGTATACAGTACATTTTTATGCAAATACACATAAGGCAGATTTACGTAAGACTATGAAGGCTGCAATTAAGGATGGCCTTCCAGTGTTTGTTTCTGAATTTGGTATTTGTGATGCATCTGGTAATGGTGGATGCAATGAGGCAGAAGCTGATAAATGGGTTAAGGCCATGAACGATTATGGTGTAAGCTATGTATGCTGGAACATTTCAAATAAGGATGAATCATCTGCAATTATTGATAGCGGATGTAAGAAAAAGTCAGGATTTAAGGATGATGACTTAAGTGATGAAGGTATCTGGCTTAAGAAGATGCTCAGTGGTGCTTCAGATAACGAAAAAGACGGTAAGAGCAACATGGGTGATGCTGACAAGGAAGAAGATGGCGATGATGATGAAGGAACTAAGGTAGCTAATGACCAGTTCGACATTAAGGCAAACATCTCAAATACTTGGGAAGGCAATGGCAAGAATTATTATCAGTTTGACTTAAAGGTTAAGAATAAAGGTGATGATATCGAAGGTGGATGGAAGATTGAACTTGAGTTCTCTTCTGACATTAAGGTTGATCAGAGCTGGAATGGTAAGTATAAAGCTAAGGGTAACAAGCTTACTATTACAAATGTTGATTATAACGAAGATGTTGCTAAGGGTGCATCACTTAACGATATAGGTTTCATTCTTACAAGTGATGATGAAGAATTGAAGATTAAATAGTAAAGGGGCTGTAAAAAAACTCCCCTAACAGAAAAGTAGCTATGAGCTCGCGCTCATAGCTACTTTTTGGTATAATTAGGTTATGCAACTAACTAATTATAAAACCAATGATAATTATACATTAAAACAACTAAAATTACCATTAGTTATCGAAAAATTAATTGATATTTCTGATCCGGTTTATACTTTTTGTGATGTAATGGACCACATCGACCTAACACCATACTTTGTAGAAGGGAAAGGCTACAAAACAGGTCGTCCAAGATGTGATGCAGAAAAGTTACTAAAAGTAATTCTGTTTGCTTTCATGGAGAATGGTTATTGTTCGCTAAGAGAAATTGAAAAGCTCTGTAATAATGACATAAGATTCATGTATCTGTTGGATGAAATGAAAGCTCCTACCTTTGCCACTTTCGGCAACTTTATTCGTAACGAACTTTCCACGTCAATCGAGGATATATTT
>NZ_FUXZ01000019.1 GCF_900167115.1 Eubacterium uniforme | reverse complement strand
TGCTTAAATTAATAAAAGCTTGTGCATCCTTTTCAGAATTAAATTCTGCTATTACATTATCATTTTTTTCAATTATTTTTACTTTTTTTTCACACGGTTTATCTTCTGGTATGTTTAAAAACTCATATATTGTTTTTTTATATAATTTTATGTTTTCAGAAATATGTCGGTTTATTCCCATATTTATTATTTTCTGAATCAACTCTTCCTCAGTTTTAGGTACTTCTATAGCTTTACCATCTTTTTCCAATAACTGAATTTTATCCAATATATCAAGTATTTGTTCATGTTTATTTTTACTAATTTTAATCTTAACATTATATTCCATAAAATCTCCTAATCATCAAGCGAATTAAGAAAATCGTCAATTGCCTTATCACCTTTGCTCTTTTCTTCATATTCTTCTGATATTGCATCTATAACATCATCAATCGATTTATCTTCTGGTAATTCATCAACAGTTTCATATATCGATTTTTTACCTAATGTTTTTAATATAATATCTAACTTATTTGAAATATTTTGCAATCTAATATCTTCATTTATTTCTATGCAGTCTTTAATATATCTTGATTTATGACTTTGAGATGATATTTTATTCCATAAAAGTCTGTCTTTGGGATTGCTTAGGTTAAATCTTATTGTAATATTTTCATATTTATTCATAATATTTACCTCGATGCTAATAATTCATATCCTGATGCATTAAAAAAAACGTTTTCAACAAATTCAGCATTTGATTCATTAGTTTCTACATAGTTCTTAATTAACGTACTTCCACCACCGCAATATATTATATTATCTGCTAATCCTTTGGCTTTTAATTCATCCAAATATTGTTTTAAAAAGAAACGAATTAGTTTTTGTACAAATTTAACCTTTTCAGCTGATAGTGGAACTTTTCTATTTTGAAAAATATCTTGTACTTTATCTTCAGATATATCTTCAGCATATTGCTTCATATAATATTTTCTTATTTCATTTATTAATTCCAGTGTTCCTTTTTTATCTATAGAGTAGCATTGATCATGCATTGCTTTTCCTTCATTGAATGTAATAACATCAATTGTTCTACTTCCAAAATCAACTATTGAGATTTTATCTTCTAAATATTTATTAAATTTCTCTGTAATCGCAGGAAATCCTTGTGGAAATACTTTTACTTCTTTTATTTCTACACAATACCTTTTACCTTCAAACTTAAAATCCAAATGTTTATTCTTTAATAAATACTTTTTAAATTTATCTTTTTGTTCAGTAAAAAATGAATATGGTAAACCAACGCATAATACAACGTTAGATGCTTTAGACATACGTTCCTTTTTTAATTCACATGCTAAAGCAGCTAATGTTAATATAAAATAATCTTCATTAGTTGTCTTATCAACACCATGTTCTGTCCTATTTTGTCCAATAACAAATACTCTTTTATCATAAATTAAAATATCATCCAAAAAAGGTGGTTCTACAGGCTGTTCTTTAATTCCTGATTTAAAAATAGTTTTACTCGTTTTCATAAATCCATAGCCATGATCTATGCCGATATAAGTCTTCTCATTTTTCTTAATCATAAAAATTCTCCTTTTCAATATCAAATATTGTTTGTTGTGTGTTTTCCTCTTCGTTAAATATTATTTTTTTATCTTTATTCCTGGCTAAATGAAGATTATTATATGAACTATTGAATAATTTCACTATATCTTCAATACCCTTATTTAGAATATTCATTACTTGTCTATGAGATAATTTATTTTCATCATGTTCTAGTTCATACCATGAATACTTTAATCTGTACTTTTTATTTAATACATCTTGTGTTTGTAAATCCAAACATGAAAAACAAATATCTACTCTTTTTATTTCTTCAAGTTTATCTAAATAATTTTCATACATTTTTAAATATTGATTTTTTGAATCTTCCAAAAACTTATTTGTCTTATCTATAATGTCAAATAAATCAGATTTCATTCCAGATGAACTTATTTTATCTGTACTTGCTAATGGTGATTTCATTTGAAAAGAACTATATAAATCTTCTCTTAATGATTCATCTTTTTCCTCAATATCTAATATTTTGTTTTTTAGCGATATGGTCGCATCCCATATCTGTTGCTCAAGTTCAGGATGAGATAAATAATACTTAACTGTATCATTCTTTATTTCCATCTACCTCTCCTTTAATATTGTTTTCAACTATTTTCTTTACAGCATCGTAATAAACATCTAATTTGTCTGAAATACGTCTTAAGGACATTCCTTGACTTCTTAACAATAAAACCTGGCTAATTATTAATTCATCTTTAGATTTGTCTTTAACTGACAATTTTTCAGCTTTATCTGCATCATAAGGATTGCATTTTTTCAATTCCCTACTTATGGTGCTTTGATTCAAGTTTAGTATCTCAGCCATCTTTTTTTGTGAAATTCCTTTTCTGCTTAATTCTTCAATTTCTTTACGAATTTCAAAATTAATCTTCTTCATCTTCATCACCTTAATATAAAAAAATTGCATAGAATAGTTTAAAACTACTCTATGCAATATATTTTAAAACTCAGCACATCATTTACAAATATTTAATTTCAAAAATAGGCTCTCCGCCATCATTTGTGTCCATCATTATATATGAAGGTCTAAATCCACTCTGTCTTGGTCTTTCAATACTACCAGGATTTACAAGTACAACTCCACTATCACAATAATCAATTCTAGGAACATGAGTATGTCCATAAAACCCAATATATGCACCCTTTTCCTTTGTGGTATATTCCATTCTAAGTAAGCTTCCACCTACTTGAAGTCTATGGCCGTGCGTCATATATACTTTTATTCCATCTATCTCAATTAACTTTTCAGATGGTTGTAATACTCCATCACAGTTACCTGCCACATAGTGTACCGGACACCCTGCAATAGTATGAAGCATTCCTTCAAGCCCACATAAATCTCCAAGATGAAGTAGTAAATCTATCTTCTCTTCTTTTGATTCTAATTCGATTGCACGTAAAAGATTAAAATCTCTCCCATGTGTATCACTAACAACCATTACATTCATATTTAAACTCTATCCTCTCTTTAAAACAATCCAGCCATTATACTTAGTATCAAATAAATACTTACTATACTAACTTTTCTAATTCATCCCTTATCATTCTAAGAGCATTTCCTCTATGACTCATAGAATCTTTTACATCTGGTAAAAGTTCTCCTGATGTTTTTCCCATTTCAGGAAGGTATACAATTGGATCATATCCAAATCCATGTTCACCTTTTTCTTCATATGCTACAAGTCCTTCCATGGTTCCACGTTTTACAATTGTCTTTCCATCAGGAAATGCTAATGCAATTGCACACACAAATCTACAACTTCTATCATCACCCTCAACATCTTTTAATAAATCAATAATATGATTATTCTTTACAGTATATGATGTATCTCTTCCCATGTATCTAGCTGAGTAAATTCCAGGTTCACCATTTAAATAATCAACTTCAAGTCCTGAATCATCCGCCATTACAATTTCACCTGTTAGTTTACAAATAGCTTCAGCCTTTATAATTGCATTTTCTTCAAATGTTTTACCATTCTCTTCAACATCAACATCAATATTTGCATCTTTCAATGATAATAATTCAATATCAAGATCCTTTAAAATATTTCTTATTTCTACCATTTTGCCTTCATTTCCTGTAGCTACAATTATCTTACTCATCTTCTTTCTCCTTATCATCAGTAAATGCTTTTAAACATATATTACATTCAGAATCTTCTGCAGATTCCCACTTTTTACCATCTAAACTATAATATCCTTCACCAGCTCGTAGTTTTACAACCTTATCAACCAATTCATTTTTACATTCCACTGCAATTGGTTTTGTACTATTAGGTGCTGTTATCATTATTACTAAAGCGAACTTTTTACCTGCTGCTATATCAATATCATCAATTTTAACTGTATAATAACCGCTTCGTTTAAATGTTCCTCTACTAACAAGTTCCATATTATCTGATAGCTGCGCTGTTCCTCTAAAGTCCTCACAAACAAATGCTTCATACTTTGTATTAGGAACTGTTGCATAAAAACTCATAGCCTTAAGAACTTCATCTTTTTCTGCAGTATATACATTACATGCATATGCTCTTTCACTATGTGTAAAACCTAATGTTCCACACCATCCGCTTTCATCATACTCATATATATTATCGAAATTCTTATTACTATCAACTTTAGTATAAATTTCATTATATGTACCTATATTAGTATCCTCATATGATACATAGAAATTTCCATTCTCTCCAAAGCGTTCTCCCCAACTGTTACGACATATAAATGCGCCGTCTTCCTTGGCTTTTCCATTAAAGTTTTCTTTTGGATAGTTATCATCCCAACCTATGATATAAATATCATGATTTGATTTTTCTGAACCATCATAAAGATATGCACTCTTTTCACTATTATAATACTCTGTCGATGTGTTTAAATAATCAAGGGAAATATATAAAGAACTTTGAACTCCACCATATTTATATATAGCTTTCTTAATATCCTTATAATTCTTTTCTTCTATAATTTGCATCTCCTGCACATGCTTAGCAACTTTACTCTTGCTGCTTGCCCCATTTTTTTCTAAAACAGGGCCCTTCCAACTTGCAAGATATGACCAGAGAATTGAATACTGTCCACCCTCATCGCTATCTCTTTCATATACATTATTTGTACTAGCATGTTTTTCAGAGAAATCATATTTACCCTCAGGTGTAAGACTTGATTCAAGTGCTCCAAGACCTGCATACACCCAGCATGTTCCACTTAATGACTGATCTCTGGCACTATTAAAAACTCTTTTATCTTCATCTAATCTATATTTTTCAGGCAAATTAAACTTATCTTCATTCTTACAAGTTAATTTTATTTTATTTAAACTAGATTCCCATTTGCTCTCATACTCATAAGCTTTTTCAAATAATTCAAGCGGAATGAAAAGCATCTTCTTCTCATCATAATAAAGCTTGTTCTCAAGAGTCATCTTTTCACCATCAAGTTCAAACTCATTTTTACCAACTTCGGCAACTACCTCACGCTGTCCCTTTCTAATAACAAGCTTCTTTTTATTACTTAAGAAGATACTACAATCAAACAACTCCTTACATGATTTATATGGAATATTAATGCTTAAATTATCATCCATAATTGCATAACCATAATAATTATTCATTAAAATTCCATCAACCTCAACTTTAAGTCCCTTATAATTTACACCTGTTGAAATCATGCCATACCAGTTGATTGGATCAATTTTTCCATACTCTTTATTTATTTGTATTTCTTCCTTTTGTGGTTTATTGATATTAAAAAATCCATACGATATAAGAACTATCGAAATAATCATAAACCAATAAAACTTATTCTTCATTCTCTTTTCCTTATCAGCAAACGCTGATACATTGTTCTATATTTATTTGTTTCCCTTTGGTGGCTTTGGACCTAAGAACTGATAAAAGTATGTCTTAATCATACCATTATAAATCTTTCTGTTCTTAGTCGCCTTCATGCCTAATGCACTCTCCGTTTTATCATAAGAAGTAATAATGTACTTTGACCATGTATCAAGCATTTTTAATCTTTCACCAAATGTATGATACATATCAAATAATTCTTCCTTCTCAGCAATTCTCTCACCATATGGTGGATTTGTTATTATAAATCCATACTTCTTAGGATGAGATAAATCCTTCATATCTCTTTCCTGGAAATGAATAAGATGATCTACACCTGCTCTCTTTGCATTTGCTCTGGCTGCTGCAAGTGCTTCTTTATCTATGTCATATCCCTGAATGTCTGTCTCTATTTTATCATCAATAAAATCATGAGCTTCACTAACTGCTTCATACCAATGCTTTTTCGGTATAAAGTTTGTCCAGCTCTCAGCTCTAAACTCTCTATTCATACCTGGTGCAATCCCTGCTGCCATCATTGCAGCTTCTATAGGAAATGTTCCACTACCACAAAAAGGATCAACTAAAATTCTATCCTTCTTCCATGGAGTAAGCATTATAAGAGCACTTGCAAGAGTTTCTGAAATAGGAGCCTTAACAGTCATTGTTCTATATCCTCTCTTATGAAGAGATTCACCTGTTGTATCAAGTGTAACAATAACTTCATCCTTAATAATAAATACTCTTACAGGATAATCATTTCCATCTTCATTAAACCATGTAACATTATATACACTCTTTAATTTCTCAACCATTGCTTTCTTAACAATACGCTGAATATCAGATGGACTAAAAAGCTTACTCTTTACAGAACTTGCCTTAGTAACCCAGAACTTCCCATCAACTGGTATAAAACGATCCCAGTCAAGTGCCTTAACATTTTCAAATAATTCATCAAATGTGGTAGCTTTAAACTGACCAACTTTAATAAGTACTCTTTCTGCACTTCTAAGAAAAACATTCGCTCTGGCAACAGCTTCCTCATCACCGAAGAATGCAACTCTTCCATCCGATACTGATGTAATATCATATCCTAAATCTATTATTTCTCTTTTTAAAACACTCTCAAGTCCAAAATGACATGGAGTGATTATTTCAAATCCTCTCATAAATGCGTTATCCTTTATTCCACTAAATTTAACTACAATTTTATATTATACAATAATTTATAAATAATTTAAACATCAAATCACTATATAAAAACAAGCCGAATTCACGTGACTCAATACTGCACACATAAAGCGCAGTTTAATAAACTGCGCTCAATTAAATCTAATTATATATTTGTTATTATTATTTTCCTCTCTCTACATCAATATTTTTTATATTACCTTCACAATATAATTCAAGTATACCATCATTTAAATTATATCCGTCGAATTTAGATGCTGTTTCTATTACTGAACCATCATTAATATCTACAACATCGCATGCTATATTCTTATCATCACCTATATAGGATCTAATCAATAATCCATAATCACTTAATACATCAATTGTATCATTATCTTCTAGTTTATAATATTTTTTGTTTTCTATATTAACTAATTCCATATTCTTATTAACATATACTAATTCATCTTTATATCTAAAAATATTATCATATGGACTCTGTAAAACATTTTTTATATCATGATTTTTTATAGAGCAACAATAAATATTATTAATTTCATTCTCTTCAGAATAAGCCGCGCAATATATATCATCTTTAATTATTACAGCATTCGTTACTAATTCATTTTTAAAATCTATAATATTAACTAACTTATCATCATCTAAATAGGCAATTGATCTTGTTTCATTATCTTCTAAATCATTCTTATTATGTATGAAATACATTTTTTCATCATACATTCCAATAGGAATTACTGAATCCGATTCATTTACATCCATCACTGATTCAATCATACTATTTTCTTTATTATACTTTACAACACTAAAATCATTATATGAAGTACTTCCTATTGTATAAAAAACATTGCTCTGTTCTTGACCCTTTACATTATATGCAAAAAGATTATTTTTAGCTGAATCATAGATTTCTTTCCAAGTCTTAGTTCCTGTATTGTATAATCCTAAATTATTTTTGGATATATTAAAAACCAAAACCTCATTTGCTTTAAGCACACGTTCCTTAAAATATTTGTATTCTTCAATTGATTCCATATAATTATCATAATTAAATGAATCAACACCCGTCTTTTTTGCGATTTTATCAACACTCTTTTTGTTATCACATGATGTAAGTGATAATGTTGCAATTGCTAATATAACAACATACTTTATCCTTTTTAAACTTCTCATATTTTCTCTACCTCTTTATAAAATATCTTTGCACATTGTGCTTTTTCAAAAATCCGTTAAATTATAACATTATAAATTATAACGGTCAACAATCCATACCTGCACTATATGTAGCTAACACAGGCTATTTAGTACAACATGCAGTTAACGTTATATAACTATTTGTTATAATAATATGTGTTAATTAGCCTTAAGCTATAGCACTTTTTCTCGATATAGCAAGAAACTATTGGTAATTTTTTAGTTTCTTGTTGCATTTTTGTTTTTTTCTGTTATAATAACTTATGTAAAAGAAATTCCTTCAATGATTTTCTTTTTACAACCCCTTATTAAATTATTTATACTCCCCTGAAAACACGGCGCATTTTGTCGTGTTTTCTTTTGTGCGTAAATATAAAGTTCATGCATATAAATAAAAAGGAATCATCCTTTGAGCTCGCTCAATAAGGATGATTCCTTTTTGTTTATATATACGACGTATATCGCATCACCGAAGTAGCTATGCTACGAGGTGCTGTGATGCATGAACTTTATAATACAATCTTAACTTCCGTCACTTCTGTTAACTTATCCGCTGGAATATAGTTATCACTATACTCTTCGCCATTTACAACAAACTTGCTAAATCCACTTTCCCTTCCATTAGGATTCTCAACAGTAATGTTAAGCTTACATCCTCTGAAATTCTTTTCCATAGTGAATTTATCCCAAGTACTTGGAATAGCTGGTGCAATTCTAATACCGCCAAAGTCTGGTCTAATACCACAGATACCTTCAACACAACCTACCATACATGTTGAAGCTGTACCAGTAAGCCAGTGAACATGACTTCTACCATGGAATGGACTTTCATCACCTTCTGTATACTGTCCATGTACATATGGCTCAAGTTTTCTAATCTCAGCACTTTCATTCTGTGAAGCTGGAGATGTTTCTTCAAAATACTTAAATGCTTCATTACCATATCCCATTAAAGCATTTGCCAAGATAATCCATCCCTGTGGCTGTGAGAATATACCACCATTTTCCTTCGTTGATGGTGGGAATAAAATTGCAAGTGCGCCATCAAATGCATGATCAACGTATGATGGAGCCATAACCTTTGCACCATATGCTGTATTAAGTTCTCTATTAACTGATTCAAGAGCCTTGTCAGCCTGTTCCTTAGTTGCAAGTCCTGAAATAATTGACCATGACTGTGGGTTTAACCACATTGAAGCTTCTGGATCATTCTTTGAACCAATAAGTTCACCAGTCTCCTTGAAACCTCTGTTAAATCTATCATCTTCCCACCAAAGGTTGTTAATCTTTTCGCCAACTTCCTTCTGTGTCTTTTCAAGATATGCAATATAATCTGTATCTTTCTTATATTCAGCAAATGCCTTCATTACAGTGAATGCATAATATAACTGCATTGCAACGAATGATGATTCACCCTGCTTACCAAGTCTTAAGCAGTCATTCCAGTCTGCATGAAGACCTGCTGGAAGTCCGTGTGGTCCTAAGTGATTCATTGAGAAGTCAATTGCCTTTTGTAAATGTTCATAAACTGTAGCTTTCTTCTCTACATTTGACCATGTAATCTCTTCATCGATAAAATCAAGATTACCTGTTTCAGCAATATATTTAAATACAGTTGGGAATAACCATAAAGCATCATCTGCTCTGTATGCTGGATGACCTGTTTCTCTTACATACCATTCATCATCAGGTGTTCCCTCATGTCCTGCTCTTTCATCGTGATCAAATCTTACAAGTGGAAGTCCACCACCATTGTCAACCTGAGCTGAAAGCATAAATCTAATCTTTTCAAGTGCTGCTTCTGGATCTGTATGAATTACACCCTGAATATCCTGAACTGTATCACGATATCCATAACCATTTCTTTCACCACAGTATACAAATGAAGCTGCTCTTGACCAAGTAAATGTAAGGAAACACTGATATGCATTCCATGTATTTACCATTGCATTAAAGCTTTCGCTTGGTGTATTAACCTTAAAGTTTTCAAGCTTCTTATGCCAGAAGTTAATAAGTTCATTAACTTCCTTTTCACATGTAGTTGTATCTTCATAATTTGCAATAATTGCTTTCGCTTCTTTCTCTGTATGTTTACCAAGAACAAATACTACTGTCTTAGATTCACCTGGAGCAAGTGTAAGCTTTGTATGAAGGCCACCACAACTATTTTCATTATAGTTACAAACTCCATCACACTCACCACGTTCAACTGCAACAGGATTTCCATAACTATGATATAAGCCTATGAATGCTTCTTTGTCACCATTATATGACGCAACTGGGTTACCAGCTAAACCAAAGAATCTTTCAAGGCCGTTAGTACCATCTTCTCTTTTCTCTGCATTAATGTTTATCTGCTGATAAATTAAATTATCTCTAAAAGATGTCTGGCTAATGCAAAGTGTATACTGAAGGTTTACCTGATCCTGATTGTAGTTATCATCATTTGTAAACTCAGCAAATCCAAACACTGAAATCTTTCTTTCCTTGTTTGAATTATTAGTTACTTTTTCACACCATACTTCATAGTCTTTTCCAAGTGGAACATAGTATGTTGCTTCTGAAGTTATTTCTGCATAATCAGCTTTCATCTTTGTATAAGCTGTACCATGTCTAACTTCGCTTTTATATAATTCTAAATCCTTGCCTACTGGCTGCCATGATGCTGACCAATAGTCGCCGTTTTCATCATCTCTTAAATAAATGTATCTACCTGGAGTATCATCACTATTAAAATGATATCTTAAAATTCTACCATTAGCGCCACTTTTTACAAAACTATATCCACCTGCATTATTTGAAATAATTGCGCCATATTCAGGTGATCCTAAATAGTTACACCAAGGTGCTGGAGTATCAGGTCTAGTTATGACGTACTCCCTTTTTTCTTCGTCAAAAAATCCGTATTTCATTAACTCTCTCGGGCCCTTCTCGCCCTTCTCCTTCCATTATTGTACGTAAAAAACCACGTATGTGTATTATAAACTATTTGCTGAAATTATAAAACCGTTTTTGTGACTTTTTTTATGTATTTATTTCTAATTATATTTATATGCAGCAAATACCTTCAAAGCCTTATGATCAAAGTCAAACCAAGTGGTATTTGATATGACATTACTATCCACTTTATCATCATATTCTTTAAAGCTCCAGCCTATGCCATCACCTGCAACCATAATTGGATCCCAATATAAACTTCCAACACATCTTCCATCATTTACACACTTAATTCCATTAATAAGTTCAATCATAAAATCTCTCTGACCTTCTTCAGAATAATCATACTTTCCTTCATAATAACCCATATTAGAAAGCTGTCCTCTAGAACCCGTTTCGGTATCTTCTCTATAATTAAAACCACTTTCCATAAGCAGAATATCCTTATCAAACTTTCTAATCATCATATTACACCACTGAGTAAAATCATCAACTGATAAGGTCTCAGCCCAAAATGGATAGTAAGATGTTCCTATAACATCATAATTTACATTATTCTTTTCGCATAATGAAAAGAACCAATTACCCGTTCCATTTCCATTCCATTTTACATCATCAGCATTACATGCTATATGTAAAACAACCTGTGTATCTTCACTTACTTCCTTAACTGCTCTATATCCAGCATTTATAAATCTAGCAAGATTAGGCATGTTCTTTGAACTATCACCGTAAGGTAAAAAGAATCCGCCATTCATCTCATTTCCAATTGAAACATATTTTGGAACAGTATCCTGCTCCTTCATCTTTTGCATGGTATCCTTAACATACTCATATAAATCTTTTTCAAGTATTTTTACTATCTCTTCTTCATCTTTTATTCCTTCTATATCCTTCCTAAAATCCTCAGGAATTCCATAAGTCCAAAAATCAGATAACATAAAGGATAATTGAATTTCAAAATTATGCTTCTTAGCTCTCTTAGCAATCTTTAATATATCCTCTTGATTTTGGAATCCTTCAGGGAGATAATACTTTCCATCTCCTCTTCCTTTACCAGGATTATTATTAAGCTCTAGTCTACAGAAATTAATTCCATTTGCTTCCATAATATCAAGTGGATCTTTTTTGCTTCCATCAAAGTCATAAAACTTAGCCCCAGTACTTTCCACATAATTAAGTCTTGATAATGCTCCACCTAGCAATAAATTATACTGACTATCCTGATTCGTTTCACGATTAACTCTAAAAGAGTGAATACTTAACTTGCTATCATCTCCACCACTCATCCTGCTGCCAAATACAAGATAACCATCCTTTTTAACCTTAATTCCTCTAACTACAACCTGCTGTTTTTCCTTTACTGGCACCGATGTCTTTGGATAGTCTCCTCCACCTACATCTATAATATAAGGGCGTCCATATAAAAAACAATAATCACAATTACCATCATATGTAGCAAATGCAGATATATAATAATATCCTTCTTCTAAACCATCAATCTTATATTCAAAATTTCCCGATACAGGATTATCTAATTCAACAACTAATTTATTATCCCTTGCACTATAATCTGCAACAAATTTTATTTTCTTATTATTCGCCATCTTCATATCTAATGGTTTTATTATCTTTTTATAAAAATCTATCCCTAAAATCACTAATACAACCATAGTCAACATAACAATAATTGCAACTAGTTTCTTCTTTTTCCTCATATAGTATCCCCCACCTTAGAAAAACTTTTTTACTAACTATCAATTCCAATTATGGAAACATGTTTATTTCCAAAATTATATTCATTTCCAATTTTTATTTTAAACAGCATAACATTTGCTGATTCAATTATATTATATAACTTAACTTATAACTATACATTCTTGCGATTTCACAAAAAATTACAGTAACAAGTACTTTATTATATATTTTATAAATGATATAATGAATTTTAAGTTATGGAAAGGGTAATATTATTATGATTTATATTACTGGGGATTGTCATTCAGATTTTGCAAAATTTGATAAAGGGTTATTTCCACAACAAAGAGACATGACAAAGGATGACTTTGTAATTGTGGTTGGAGATTTTGGTGGTGTATGGTATTCTGCTGATAGTCCATATTATAAGCAACAAGAAATGACTCTTGATAAGCTTGATAGCATGCCATTTACTACACTTTTCATAGATGGAAACCATGAAAACTTTCATCTTTTAAATGCTTATCCTGTTGAAGAATGGAAAGGTGGAAAAATACATAGAATCAGAAGATCAGTTTATCATCTTATGCGTGGAGAGATGTTTGATTTAAATGGTGTGAAAACATTTGCTCTAGGCGGAGCTAGCTCTCATGATGTTGACGATGGAATAATTGATCCAGAAACAACACCTAATTGGGAAGAAGTTTCTGATATGTGGTCCATGCAGAAAAAAATGTTTAGAATAAAAAACATTTCATGGTGGGAAGAAGAGCTTCCATCGCGAGAAGAGTTCATTCATTGCCTTGAAACTCTAGATAATAATGATTATAAATGTGATTTATTACTTACACACTGCTGTTCAACATCAACTCAAAAGATAATAAATCCAAATCTCCACTCTGATTTCCTAACAGACTTTTTGGAGATTATTAAAAAGAGATTAAAGTATAAAAAGCACTACTTCGGTCATTATCATATGAACAAGGAATTACCTGATAATGAATTTGTTATTTATGAACCTATTACAAGAATATATTAAAAAACACGGTAAATTGAATTTCAATTCACCGTGTTTTTATTTACCAAGCTTTTTTCTTACTCGTGTTCTTATCACCAAATATTGAATAACCTACATACACAAGCATTATAAAAACTACTATACCCGTAAATTCACCACCATACACATATTCCTTAGGTATGTTCCCATCATAAGCTAATTTAGGATTGTTTGGATCATAATAAACTTTAATTCTTTCTCCTGTTCTTTCTTTTTCAGAACCTTTCTTATGATCTTCACTTGAAAGTCTATATTCTTTTCCATCAACTATATATTTCACATCATATTTAGCCTTTGTACTACTACCATATTCATCTGTACTAACTGAAACATAAACATTTTCAAGTGTTCCATATGTCATTTTTTTACATTTAATCATCTTTATACTACCGATGAAAAAAAGTATACCAACAAATGTTACAATCAAAGTAATGATTACTACTTTAATATAAAATGATAATTTAAAATTCATTATTATACTCTCCCACTAAAATATTTTTTCATGTAACATGTTCACTTAATAATCAAAATTCTTACTACCTTTTACAGGTACATCATCAGTTCTAATTGGAATATTGTTTTCGATTATTGTATGTCCATAAAAATCCTTAACCTTAAATTTATATGGTCCATTTCCCATTCCACTTGGTGCAGTGAAATAATTATATTCCTGTCGTTCAAGTTCTACGTATTTTCCCTTTGATTTATCATAATACTCAAGTGATTTAATTGGGTATCTTCCATTTCTAACCTGAATTTCAGCCCAATACGGAGTACTTGTAGGTTTCCATCTAAAACTGATTGGATCAGATGTTGGAAAAGCTATTATCTTCCACTTAATCTTCATCTTTCCAGTTACTTCAGGTTCAATCTTCTTAAACGCTTTTCTAGATAAGTCAATGTCACCCTTCGCTCCCTCTGGAAGTCTATCAGTAATTAATACCTTTATCTTATCTCCATCTTTATCAGTTACTTCAACATAAGCTCCTGCAAGACCATTCATATAATCATAATTATTCATAGCAGCTGTATAGTATTCACCTTCATAATCATCAAGATTAGCTGCACCTGTAGATACTCTGTCATAATAAGTTGCATATCCTTCATGAACTTTATTAATTGAATATTCTCCTGCATCTACACTACTTGTATTACTTGATGGTTTTGTTGAACCTCCACCATTTGAACTACCACTATTTGAACTACCGCCGTTCGAATTATTACTTCCACCTGATGTTTGTGAACTTGACTTAGCTTTAACAGTAACCTTTATTTTTCCTTTAGCATATAACTTACCATTTTTATATGCCTTAACAACAATTGAAGACTTTCCTTTTTTCTTTCCAGTAATAATAATCTTCTTTCCCTTAACTACTGCCTTTACGATTTTCTTTTTGGCTATTTTAAGTTTTATCTTACCATACTTACCTTTAACTTTTACCTTTACCTTTTTGCCAGCAGTTACTTTAACTGTCTTCTTTGATAATTTTATCTTCTTAATACCTTTAGATAGTATCTTTTTACTACTATCTATTATTTCTCCATTAGCATTAGCAAATGAACTAGTTACTACCATTGTCCCAATAATTGTACTAACTATAATTCTTTTAACTCTTTTCATATATTCTCCTTTTTAAATATGCATTGCTATAATCTTTGTCCGCTTTCTCTCATTTTTATTTTCTTATTAATCTTAATTCCAGATATAACCATAATAATCAAAGTTATTATGCTAACAATTCCTGTAACAATAGCAATAATAACCCCTTCCTTACTCATAGAATAATCAGGTGCTATATAATAAGGCAAAACATCTTTATCTATATCCTTTATATCTGGACATCTATGCTTTATAACATCATAACTCTTTTCTAATTGACCCTTATCTAGTTTTTTTATTTTTCCAACAAATTCATATGTATATGTATAATCTCTTCCACCTATAATTGGATAATGAATATCCATAAAGTTTTGAGTATCTAATCTCTTTATCACATCATCATTGGTAGCCATAAAGAAGATCACCTTACCCCCATATGGAATAATATAATAATTCTTACTATATTTATTAATATACGGGCTTTCTATACATCCAAAATTACGGATTATTTTCCCGCCTATGTATCTACCTTCTTTTAATTCATCAAGATTAGGAGTAATAGATTCATCATAATTTATGTGATCAATATTATAAACAACAACTGTTTTAACTGATATAACAAATATAATAAATGCAATTACAAAAATTATAAAACTAGTAGCAAATGCAGTATCATGAAAAATTAATTTTGCTTTCTTTTTAAAAGTATTCTTATCATAAATTTGTGAATCATAATTTTTCCTATCATCTAATAAATACTCATATTCATTAGAATCATCACTAGGAATATAATGATTATCTTTAAAAGCAGTCTCGTAGGAATTTAAATTTCTACTAGCATCTAATTCCTTTTTCTTTTGCTTCATTTTTTTAACATATGACCTATTATAACCGTAATGTGCATTGGGAGTATATTGTAATAATATTTTAACTATATTTTCAGCTTCTTTCTGTGTTACATGAGGTAACTTTACTGTTCCAATACCTCTTGCGGTATGAAGTACAAGATGATAAGTTTCTTCAAAACTCTGTGTACCAGCTGAAAATGAAGAATCATGCAAACTATATATTTCATCCAAATAAACAATATTTTCAGCATTACTCTTATCTATAAATACTGAATCTACAATTTTAAAAAATTCATTTTCATAGATTATTTTACCAGTATTTGCAATTCTAATCATAGTTTCAAAATCTGAAAAATAATCATCTTTTTCCTTATTTAATTTTACTCTTTCAAATATTACTGCAACTATCAAACTTATTCCAAAACCAAAGGCTATAATGGAACCAATATATTTAAAAAATAATTCTTTTATTCCTTCATCTGATGGAAGGTATATAAAAGCACAAATTGAAAAGGCAATTATATAAAGAGCAACTAAAATAGTAAAAATATCTGATTTAAGTTTTTTCTTTAAAATTTCTTTTTTATAATCATATTTATTTGAATCCTTATAATTCATATTTATTTTTTTACTCATTTCTTTTAAAGATTCTTATATATATTTATATTCTTTTTAGAAAAAAGATAAAAGTTAGATATTATAAAATTTAAGATATATCAAATTTAATCATTCATTATCTTGTTTTTTAGGTGAAAATAAATACAATAAAAATGTTCCCACTGTTGCCACTAAAGCGAAAACAATATATGTAAGAATATACGCCCATTCTTTTGGCTTTGAGCCAGCATAACTTTCTGTTGGATCGTTTGGATTATAA
Source organism: Eubacterium uniforme (assembly GCF_900167115.1). Classification (GTDB taxonomy): domain Bacteria; phylum Bacillota; class Clostridia; order Lachnospirales; family Lachnospiraceae; genus Eubacterium_S; species Eubacterium_S uniforme. Next base: position 4,745 of record NZ_FUXZ01000019.1, on the reverse strand, counting down.
TGTACTTCCTTAATTTCACCTGGATGAATCATATCAAAACCATGTGTTCCACCCTTTGCAACATAATAATTTCCATTTGCTGAAAAAGCCACTTCAAATCTTTTATGCAAACTTCTTCCACCTCTTCTTACATATGTAATTTCACCTTGTGTTTGCGCTGTACAATTCCTTTTATAATTATACCCTTTATATCCTGCCCAACATACAACAATCAATAAAATAGCGCAAATAATTACTAATACTTTAATTGCTTCACTTGTTGTTAATCTTCTCATTATAATTCTCCTAAAATTACACAACTTAATCTAATTAATTCTTTGATTTTTTCAAAATAAAAATAAATATAATAATCAATACTATTACTATTAAAGAAAATGATTTTATGTCCATCCATTCAGCTGGAATATCACCTGCTTTTAATTCCTTATTTTCAGTAAAAACACACCGGTGTATAAACCGATGTGTTTTCGAGGTTAATATTTATATCAAACTTAGTTAAAAATCTGTATATGATAACTACAGTTAACCATATTATACTACAAAAAAGCAAAAATTTAAATGGTATATTATAATAAAAATAAAAAAAGACTCAAAACCATATGTTTTGAGCCCTAAGCGTACGCGAGAGGATTCGAACCCCCGACACCTTGGTCCGTAGCCAAGTGCTCTATCCAGCTGAGCTACGCATACACATATCTTTTTAGATATATAAAGCAATAGTCAAATGACTATTGCTTTAATGCCGGCGACCGGAATCGAACCGGTACTGTATTGCTACAACAGGATTTTAAGTCCTGCGCGTCTGCCAGTTCCGCCACGCCGGCAAGTATTATGATGGGACCTACAGGGCTCGAACCTGTGACCCCCTGCTTGTAAGGCAGGTGCTCTCCCAGCTGAGCTAAGATCCCGCAACGAAAAATATTATATCATACTTACTCAAAAATGTACATAATATTTTTTAATTTTTTCTAAATATTTTTTAAGTTTTAATAACTCAAATAAATAATAGAAACGACCCGAATGGGACTCGAACCCACGACCTCCGCCGTGACAGGGCGGCGCTCTAACCAACTGAGCCATCGGGCCATATATTTGATGATAAACACCGTTGTTATTATATATAAAAATTAAATTTTTATCAAGTGGAGCTTCGGGGACTCGAACCCTGGACCGACCGGTTATGAGCCGGTTGCTCTAACCAACTGAGCTAAAGCTCCATAGTGGTAAGCCGATGAACGGACTCGAACCGTTAACCTGCTGATTACAAATCAGCTGCTCTGCCAATTGAGCCACATCGGCAAATGTAAATAGGGGGGAACCCACGAAGTGGGGAGAACCTGTTTACTCTGTGCGACCCAATCGCCAAAGGCGATTTAAAATGGGAGCACATCCCGTTTTATATGCGAGTGCTTCATTTTACGAGACTTCCCGTTTTTATGCGAGTGCTTCTCTATCCTATTTTCACGATACAAAAAATGACTCCAAGGGGATTTGAACCCCTGTTACCGCCGTGAAAGGGCGGTGTCTTAACCGCTTGACCATGGAGCCGAAAAAAAACTCCCCGAGTAGGGCTCGAACCTACAACAACTCGGTTAACAGCCGAGTGCTCTACCATTGAGCTATCGAGGAATGTTTTTATTCGAGTATATTAAATTATAGCATAAATGCTTTAACTTGTACACTCAAAACTACATATTAAAATCATCAAGTTCAAATTATCCTGGAATAACTTTCCATTAAAACCTCTAACCGTATGGTTAAGCCCTCGACCTATTAGTAACAGTCAGCTACATGTATTACTACACTTCAACCTCTGCCCTATCAACCTCATAGTCTTTAAGGGGTCTTACTACTTACGTATGGGATATCTCATCTTGAGGGGGGCTTCACGCTTAGATGCCTTCAGCGTTTATCCCTTCCAAACTTGGCTACTCTGCCATGCACTTGGTAATGCAACAGATGCACCAGAGGTTCGTCCATCCCGGTCCTCTCGTACTAAGGACAGCTCCTCTCAAATATCCTACGCCCACGCCGGATAGGGACCGAACTGTCTCACGACGTTCTGAACCCAGCTCGCGTACCGCTTTAATGGGCGAACAGCCCAACCCTTGGGACCTGCTACAGCCCCAGGATGCGATGAGCCGACATCGAGGTGCCAAACCACTCCGTCGATGTGAACTCTTGGGAGTGATAAGCCTGTTATCCCCAGGGTAGCTTTTATCCGTTGAGCGATGGCAATCCCACTTTATACCACCGGATCACTAAGTCCTACTTTCGTACCTGTTCCACCCGTCGGTGTCACAGTCAAGCTCCCTTATGCCTTTGCACTCTGCGAATGGTTTCCGACCATTCTGAGGGAACCTTTGAGCGCCTCCGATACCCTTTCGGAGGCGACCGCCCCAGTCAAACTCCCCACCTGACATTGTCCACTAGCCGGATAACGGCTACATGTTAGAAACCCAATACTACAAGGGTGGTATCCCAACAGTGGCTCCACGAAAACTGGCGTTCTCGCTTCAAAGCCTCCCACCTATCCTGTACATGCAATATCGAATCCCAGTATCAAGCTAGAGTAAAGCTCCATGGGGTCTTTCCGTCCTGGCGCGGGTAACCAGCATCTTCACTGGTACTTCAATTTCACCGGATGTATTGTCGAGACAGTGCCCAAATCATTACGCCTTTCGTGCGGGTCGGAACTTACCCGACAAGGAATTTCGCTACCTTAGGACCGTTATAGTTACGGCCGCCGTTTACTGGGGCTTAAGTTCAAAGCTTCGCTTGCGCTAACCTCTCCCCTTAACCTTCCAGCACCGGGCAGGCGTCAGCCCATATACTTCACCTTACGGTTTTGCATAGACCTATGTTTTTGGTAAACAGTTGCTTGGGCCAATTCACTGCGGCCTACTTGCGTAGGCACCCCTTCTCCCGAAGTTACGGGGTCATTTTGCCGAGTTCCTTAACAATACTTCTTCCGTCGGCCTTAGGATTCTCTCCTCATCCACCTGTGTCGGTTTACGGTACGGGTACAATATACACAATAGCGGCTTTTCTTGACAGCCAGCTCACCTACTTCGCTACTTAATTTCGCTCCTCATCACGTCTTCAGATTGCCTGGCGGATTTGCCTACCAGACTCCTACCTCGCTTGAACCAGTATTTCCATTCCTGGCTTAGGCTCTCTGTCTGTGTCCCCACAGTTCTGATATATTGTAGTACAGGAATTTGAACCTGTTATCCATCGACTACGTCTTTCGACCTCGCCTTAGGCCCCGACTAACCCAGAGCAGATCAGCTTTACTCTGGAAACCTTAGATATTCGGCCGTGAGGATTCTCACCTCACTCTCGCTACTCATTCCGGCATTCTCTCTTCTTAACAATCCACTGCTCCTTACGGTACAGCTTCGTCTCAGTTAAGAATGCTCCTCTACCAATGATAAAATCATTCCTCAGCTTCGGTGTAGTGTTTTAGCCCCGGACATTTTCGGCGCAGGACCTCTCGACTAGTGAGCTATTACGCACTCTTTGAATGAATGGCTGCTTCTGAGCCAACATCCTAGTTGTCTTCGAAATCCCACATCCTTTTCCACTTAACACTCACTTTGGGACCTTAGCTGGAGGTCTGGGCTGTTTCCCTTTTGACTACCCAACTTATCTCGTGCAGTCTGACTCCCGATCATCATCTTGACGGCATTCGGAGTTTGATATTCCTTGGTAAGCTTTGACGCCCCCGCAGAAATTCAGTGCTCTACCTCCGTAAGACTAAATCGAGGCTAGCCCTAAAGCTATTTCGAGGAGAACCAGCTATCTCCGGGTTCGATTGGAATTTCTCCCCTATCCACACCTCATCCCCACCCTTTTCAACGGATGTGGGTTCGGCCCTTCATTGCCTTTTACGGCAACTTCAGCCTGGACATGGATAGATCACCCGGTTTCGGGTCTACGTACACTGACTAGTGCGCCCTATTAAGACTTGGTTTCCCTTCGGCTCCGTACCTTAAGTACTTAACCTCGCCAGTAAACGTAACTCGCCGGACCGTTCTACAAAAAGTACGCGGTTCTGCTTTAAAACAGTTCCACAGCTTGTAAACATAGGGTTTCAGGTTCTCTTTCACTCCCCTCCCGGGGTTCTTTTCACCTTTCCTTCACAGTACTATGCGCTATCGGTCACTAAGTAGTATTTAGCCTTGGGGGGTGGTCCCCCCGAGTTCAGACAAGGTTCCACGTGTCTCGTCCTACTTCGGATACCGCTCGCTCCTTTGAGATGTCGAATACGGGGCTTTCACCCTCTATGGCAGGCTTTCCCAAAACCTTTCTTCTATCCGCTAGGTCACTTATTGCGGTCCATAACCCCGAGTTGCACGCAACTCGGTTTAGGCTCCTTCCATTTCGCTCGCCGCTACTTTGGAAATCGATGTTTCTTTCTTTTCCTCCGGCTACTTAGATGTTTCAGTTCACCGGGTTCCCTCTACATACCTATGTATTCAGTATGCAGTGACTAGAGTCTTTCTAGCCAGGTTTCCCCATTCAGAAATCTGCGGGTCAATGGATATTTGCTCCTCACCACAGCTTATCGCAGCTTATCACGTCTTTCATCGGCTCTTAGTGCCAAGGCATCCACCCTACGCTCTTATTAGCTTAACCATATTTACTAGGTGCATAGCGTTGCACCCATGGCTTGAGTTTAAATTTAATTTGTTCACATACTTGCGTATGTGCCTCGGATGTCTTGAAATTGGCGTTGACAT
>NZ_FUXZ01000015.1 GCF_900167115.1 Eubacterium uniforme | reverse complement strand
AGATTGAAGATGATTGCATGATATCAGGTAACTGAATAGATTAAAAAAGCTCTTATTAACATAGGGCTTATTAAAGTACCGCAAAAATCAACAATTATAATAATTATACATAGAGAAACAGACCTGCATTGGCAATGGCCAATGCAGGTCTGCTATTTAGAGACTTTTTTTACAGCCCCTTTATTATTTCTCATTCTTTTTCTTTATGTTCTTAAAGTTTATGGCTAAAATGCTTAAATTCAAGCCGATAATAGCCAGCCCTTGTCCTGCAATCATTAAATTTTTGTTAACCATTCCATAGCAAAATCCAATTGAGCAAATGATTATTGCTAAAACGGATATCCAAATAATTGCCTTTTCACCCTTAGTTGCATTTTTCATGTTCTTACTCCTTTCAATCCTCTAAATAATAACGAGCGTTATCATTATATTATTTCTCTTTACCCTAGTCAAGAATCTATTTTTTCATTGCAGTAAAAACATAGCCGTGATATTATTATGTTGTTTTATTACACTTTAGATATATTTTTGAGGTAAGAAAATGATATATAGAAAACAATATTATTATGACAAATTTAAATGCATAGACGTTAAATGTCCTAAGAGTTGCTGCGTGGGCTGGCAAATAATGATAGATAAAGATAGTTTAAAAAAATATCAAAATGTAACACATGCATTTGCTGATAGGCTTAATTCCGGTATAAACTTTCAAGAATCATATTTTTATCGATATAACGAAAGATGCAGTATGCTTAATGATAGCGGCCTATGTGATTTGATATCCACACTTGGGGAAGATTATCTTTGTGATACTTGCAGACTCTTCCCAAGACACATTGAAGAATTTCAGGATATTCGCGAGTATTCACTTACACTGGCATGTCCTGAAGTAACAAGAATTGTAATGGAGCCTGATTACGAGTTCTCAATAACCGAATCAGAGGATGAGACTTTTGATGATCCAGAGGAATTTGAAGAATTTGATTTTCTCCTATTTGACCAACTAGAATACGCAAGAGATAAAATGTTTGAAATTGCTTCAGACCGACAAAAGCCTCTACAGGAACGTATGGATGCGATAGCTTTCATGGCTTATAAATTACAAGAGTGTTTTGATGAAGGTGAAATATTCTCCATGGGAGATGTTTCTGATTCAATTATGGAAGAATCTAAAGATAGGAATCTAAGTTTTAAATATTGCATGAATGCACTTGATGAATTAATGAATATGGAAGCTACTGAAAAGTCATGGACCGATACTCTTATTAATACACAGAAGTATTGGAATGAACATGATGAAAATTCTAAGGAATGGACTGAAGCCATGTTTCCAGATTCTGACATAGAGTTTATTTTTGAAAAAGTTCTAAAAACTTTATTATTTACTTATTTTTGTGGTTCAGTATACGATGGACAAATCTATGCAAGTGCAATGATTGCAGTTCAAAGTGTAAGATTTATGATGATGATTAATAAGGCGAGTGATGAACCTTTAAATAAAACAATATATATATACTCGCGTGAAATTGAACATTCATATAATAACTTAAATGCTTTTATACGAAAATTTGAAGAAGAATTAGACTAAACAAAAGCAGCTATAGTTTCAATACTTATAGCTGCTTTTGTTATATTTATTAACCTGTAATTTTATCTTTACCACCCATATAAGGTCTTAAAGCTTCTGGAATATTTACACTACCATCTGCATTTAAGTTGTTCTCTAAAAATGCAATTAACATACGTGGTGGAGCAACAACTGTGTTGTTTAATGTATGTGCAAAGTAATTTCCGTTTTCACCCTTAATTCTAATACCAAGTCTTCTAGCCTGAGCATCACCTAATGTTGAACAGCTACCTACTTCAAAGTACTTCTGCTGTCTTGGTGACCAAGCTTCAACGTCAACAGATTTAACCTTTAAGTCTGCTAAATCTCCTGAACAGCACTCTAATGTACGAACTGGAATATCAAGACTTCTAAATAAGTCAACTGTATTCTTCCATAACTTGTTGTACCACTCCATGCTGTCTTCTGGCTTACAAATAACAATCATCTCCTGCTTTTCGAACTGATGAATACGGTAAACACCTCTTTCTTCAATACCGTGTGCACCCTTTTCCTTTCTAAAGCATGGTGAATAACTTGTAAGTGTATATGGTAATTCACTTTCCTTAATATGTGTATCGATGAACTTACCAATCATAGAATGTTCACTAGTACCAATAAGATAAAGATCTTCACCTTCAATCTTATACATCATGGCATCCATTTCATCGAAACTCATAACACCAGTTACTACATTACTACGAATCATAAATGGTGGTACGCAGTAAGTGAATCCTCTATCAATCATAAAGTCTCTAGCATAAGCGATTACTGCTGAATGAAGTCTTGCAATATCTCCCATTAAATAATAGAAACCATTACCAGCAACTTTTCTTGCAGCATCTAAATCAATACCGTTGAATTTCTCCATAATATCAGTATGATATGGAACTTCAAAATCAGGAACTACTGGTTCACCAAATCTTTCTAACTCAACGTTCTCACTGTCATCCTTTCCGATAGGAACTGATGGATCAATGATATTTGGAATAACCATCATTCTCTTTTTGATTTCTTCTTCTAACTGTCTTTCTTTTTCAGTTAATTCATCAATCTTATCGTTACCAGCTGCGACTTCAGCTTTAACTTTCTCTGCTTCTTCTATCTTACCATCTTTCATTAAACCACCAATCATTTTTGAAAGCTGGTTTTTATTTGCACGAAGTGCTTCAACTTCTTTTTTATTATCTCTATTTTCCTGATCTAACTTAATTACTTCATCTACTAATGGAAGCTTATGATCCTGAAATTTGTTCTTAATATTTTGTTTTACAATATCTGGATTATCTCTTAAAAATTTAATATCTAACATATTATATCCTCTTCCTTAATATTTTTATCTTAATTTCAGGAAAAACCCACCTTCCATTAAGAAACACTATTCTAGATTATACTCTTTCATGCTTATTTTTTCAAGATTTTCCAAAATACTTCATACAAAGCATAGTTATATCATCGTATTGCTGTTCGTCCTTAGCAAAATTATCAATTGATAATCTAACGTTATTAATTATATATTTACATTTTTCCTTTGAAGCACTGTTTAAAGCAACACTAATTCTATCAAGTCCAAATAATTCCTTTTTGGAATTAAAAGCTTCCGCAACACCATCCGTATAAGCAAATATACAATCTCCTGGTGATAATTGTAATGTATACTCTTTATACTGTATATCATCTAAAACACCAATTGCCATACCATGCTCATCTTTATATACTTCAAACTTTCCATCCCTTGTAACAAATGGATACTCATGTCCAGCATTTGCTGCAACTAATTTTCCTGTGTTTATATCTAAAATTCCAAGCCACACAGTAACAAACATATCCATTTTATTAGTTGCACAGATGGCTCTATTAGCCTGAGTTAAAATCTGAGCAGGTGAACAACTAATTCTTGCACAGTTAGCAATAGTCGTTTTTGATGTCATCATGAAAAGCGCTGCCGGTATACCCTTACCACTAACATCTGCAATAAACATACATAAATGATTATCATCAATCATAAAGAAATCATAAAAGTCACCGCCAACTTCCCTAGCCGGAATCATAACAGCAAATAAATTGAATTCTTCTCTTTTTGGGAATATCTGAGTCGCACTTGGAAGAACTGATTCCTGAATATGAGCCGCAAGTTCAAGTTCAGTTTCTGCTTTCTTCTTTTCTTCTAAGAATAACTCTATATCCTTAGCCTTAGCCTCAACTTCTCTAACTAATTTGTCATTATAATCATCTAAAAGTTCCATATATTTTCTTTTAGATGTATCATCAACTAACGTTATAATATATCCCCTATTATGTTTTCCATCATATAAATCACTAACGGTTACAGCATATATGATTTCATCATTAACATTATTTCCATTATACTTATACTCGAATTCATTATTTTCACCTGATGCAAAACTCTGTATCCAGTAAAAAAAGCGTTTACCGTAAGGACTACTTTCTGTAATTGGGCTATCAATAGTCAATTCCAAAAGTTCAGGAAAAATCTTTTTAGCTGTCTGATTACTTCCTAAATACCTAAACTTATAATCAAATGAAATAAGTCCGGTTTCACCCTTTTGAATCATGGATTCAATAACAGAATCATCAATATCGTAAAGGACCATTCTATATGCAATCAAAAGAAAAGCAATCTCTAACATCATATACCCAATAGGAGTAAGTTCAACATCAATGTTATGACCACTTCCTATTATGTAAGCAAATACTGAAAATGCATAAGGTATCAACATAAGAATCAACGTAAATTTTGATATCTGCTTTTTCTTATGATAACTATAAAGAATTGCATATACCCCAATTCCTAAAAATGAAAATAGCATAACATAGAAAACTGTATGCATAAATCCATATTCTTTTAAAATACGACCTTTACCATCAACTATTTCAAATGAAATTTCCTTATAATACAACGGAAAATATCCAATTGATAATACTGATAGATAAACACCCATCCATAATACAAAAGCAATAAGTTTAATGCACTTTGTAACCTTTATCGTACATAATTCCAATATATATATCAGCAGCAAATACTGTAAGAAACATCCAGCAATATATATCATCTTATATGACATGATTACTTCTCTCAAGTTCTCTGCTTCATCTAGAAATACATAGCCAAGACATGATATAGGAATCAATGTAAAAATAACTGTAAGTTTAGTATCAAAGTGCTTATGCCATGCTGAAACATAAATTCCAAGAAGCATAAGTGAAATAACAAAAACTGCCTTATAATACAAACTAAACAATAAAATCCCCCCTTGCAATTATCCCTCTCTATAATAATTACAAAAGTTCCTGAAAATATTATAACATAGGTTAATCTGCAAAAAGAATACGCAAACCGAAACTAATTCATTTTTATGCACTTTTAATAATAGCCAAACCACAAATGGTAGGCGCAAAATTTGCGCCTACCATATATTGACATTAACCTAAGTCCTCTCGGTCATTTATTATAAATTCCTTTTTATGAACAATAACACATCCTATAATTACTAATACAACTAATACTAATAAATAATATAAAATTGAGTATCTCATTTCAATATTAATACCGTCTTGAAGCAAAAACTTGTATTTCTCATCTACTCTAATTCTATGTATTTGAAATAATAAATTTGAAACTGGATTTAATTTCAAGAAGTATAAATATTTCTTTTTTATAGGAATTATTTCTAATTTTCCTCCCATATTCATCATATACGCAATCAGAAAAAAAATAACACTTTGAACACTTATAAAACCTACGGTACTATTAAAAACAATCGCCACAATATTAATTGCTAACGTTGTAATTAACAAATATAATGAATAAATCAATATATAGTTTAAAGATAATAACATTTCATTAAAATTCATAAAACATTTATCATCAATAAATATTACCATCATTCCTACTAAACATATCATAAATATATATAATAAAGCATGAATATACAAATCTATTATTTCTTTTACAAACCAATGCACTCTGTTATTTTTTCTCGAGAAAAAATAAACACTAGCGCAACAAAAATGTCTATATATATATATCCCATATATAATATTAAACACCAACAAAGGCATGTACCTATAAAAGAATTCCCCTATATATTCTTTATACAAACCAATGCCTGTAAATGACAAATACAAAATATATTGGTATATACTCATTTTTGTAACATTAATTCCACTAATTAATACCATTGCTCCCACAATTATTCCAATTATAATTGTCTTTACAAATTTCATATCATTCTCCACAAATCCATATATTAAGTATTTTAATTATATGGATACTTCTCTAATAATGATTTTTTATATATTTCTATCTTTTCCAATCCTCTTTCAGACTCCACGAAAAATTCATTTGATGACATATTGCCATATAACGTCGCCGATTCTACTTTCATAGTAGATATACAAGGCTTATTCTCTATATTTTCATATGCAAAAATAGGTTTAATTAAGCTCTGTTTTAAACTATACATATTAGAATTCTTAATTCTTTCATCTAAAAAAATCAAATAATTCTTTCCAACTTTCATTTCATTAACAAATCCCATATTAATCTCTGGTGTATCCTCACTACTATTCATATAAATTTCATCAGCAAAAACTATATCTATTATCTCTTCTTTTTCTACTAAATCACCCTTAATCACCCTATTTATCCGTATTTTTTGAGTTGTACAACCATAACTAAACTTCGTTTTTTCAAGACATTCTACTACAACAATATTATTACAAGTTTTTTCACCTTTCTTTAATACCTTAATAGCTATGTCAATCAGTTCATCTGGCATAATACCAACTATGAATTTATTTAAAGATTTATTATCATCATTAAAATCCCTATAATCTTTCTTATTTTTCATTCCCAATATTACTAAAATAGATACACACAATAAATATAAAATAAAAGTATATTTAATCTTCATATTATTTTCTTTCTATTACCTTTCCATCCTTTAGCATAAATACCTTATCCGCAAGTAATTCTATATCCTCTTTATTATGACTTGCAATTATTATCAATGCTCCACGTTCTTTCTCTTTTCTAATTAATTTTCTTATCAACTCAACACCATCTTCATCCAAAGCATTAGTAGGTTCATCTAACATTAATACGTCTGGACTTTCCATAAGAGCTTGAGCAATTATTATTCTTTGCTTCATACCTAATGAATATTTTCTATATTTTCTTCTATCATTAGGGTCAAGTCCTACCATTGCTATTACTTCTTTTATTCTTTCTTCATCTATTTTTTTATTTAATCCCATTAATAGCTTTAAATTTTCAAAACCAGAAAGTTCAGGATATAAACCTGCATTTTCAATTATAATTCCTAAATTTGGTAAAACATTCATATCCTTTTTCAAAACTTTCCCATCATATATTACTTCTCCAGATGAAGTAGACATCAATCCAGAAAGTGCTCTAAAAAGCATTGTTTTACCGGAACCATTACGACCAACAAAACCATAGACATTTCCACTTTCTAATTCTAAATTTATACTTTTTAATATATCTTTATTTCCAATTTTTTTTGAAATATTTTTCGCAATTAGTCTCATATTTACCTCTTAATCGTTAACAATGTCTCTATTTTTAATTATATACCATACTATAATTACTGATATTATCAAAAGTGTAAATAAAAAATATGCATACGCATGATAATTCTTTATTTTAGTAGTTTCAAACATTCTTAGTATAAAATGATAATATGTTGTATATTTTATATTTATATTCTTTCCAATCATATTAATTATATGCAATAGTATGTATATTGGAAAAAAAGTTGTTATCCTATATCTAAATACCGGAAGTAAAGTAATTGCAAAGTTAAACGTAGCTAAAATTGCCGAAACAATTCCAAACATTATTATCCATACTGCTGCATATACAAACCTGTTCTTTACATATAACCATCCCAACACAATTTTTCCATCATCCACAATTGTATCAAAATATTGAAATCTTGATGGATCCCCTACAGAAGATGTGTCAAAACATACACAACTTATTATTAATTCTGTTATAAATGGAACCGTAAATATAATAAGTGTAGCTAAAAATACAGAAATCATTTTCCCAAATATGTAATTCTTTCTTCCAACTTTTGATATTATATAAACATCCATACCACTTTTCTTATCTGATATATATATACTAGCAGTTGGAATTACTATTAGTAATGGATAATACTGCATTATATAATATCCTACTTTTGTCCAGTCTGATAATGTTAACATTTTTGTAATATCAAACATTTCCGAAACATACAACATCTCATGATTTCTATTCATATTATTTATAAAATTACTTCCTGTAGCATACATTAAAACAAAAAATACTAATACAGCACTTTTACTTTTTAGTATATGTAATAATTGTATTTTTATTGACTTTATCATTCGATTATTCCTCTCATAAAAAATCCGATGTTCTACACATCGGATTTATAAATTTATTTTCCATTATAATAATATGCAATACGTGCATCTAAATCCGGATTATTGCCAGCAAACCAAACGGAAAAAATTCTTTTCTTCAAATATCCATTTTTCACAACCACATTTTTTTCTTTCCTTCTTCCAACACATAATAATCCGAAATATATAATCCATCACTTCGCAAAACTGTTTGACATTTTTTATATGTATCCTCCACACCTTCCTGTGCTGGATACACACTATCAGCTTTTACAATAACAATATTTTCATTCCCCGATCTTCCAGCATAACCCTCTCCTAATCTAAATGAGCAATTTCTAGGAACATACACTGTGCCATTTCCCTTTGTCTTTGGTTTTGGTTTTCCTGCTGCATCTACAGTCATAGAAAAAACTGATAATCCTACCATCAACATTGCCATCATCTTACTTAAACTCTTTCGCATATCGTCTTCCTCCTATTTTGCCTCTTTTTCTAATATATACTGTCAAGAGCCTCCGGAAGTATAGCATAAAAGAATAAAGTTATCAAGCGTTAATAAAAGAATTTTTTTACGACAAAATAATCAAATAATATTTCTTCTAAATTTAAATATTTTCAATTAACCACTTAGCAACTCCATCATCTTCATTGCTTTCAATAATGCCTGTTGCATATTTCTTTAGTTCATCAAGTGCATTTTCAACAGCATAGGATTCATCCGAAATTTCAAACATTGGAATGTCATTCATGGAATCACCAAATGAAATTACTCTTTCACAATTCCACATTTCTTTTAGTTTTTTAATTGCATTTGCTTTTGAAGCATTTGCTGGCATTATTTCAAACCAATATTCTGGTCTATATAATTCCTGCTGCAAGGTGCATCTAAATCTTTTATCCTTTGAAAAGATGTCATATAAAGGTTTTAATTCTTCCTCTTCACCAATGCATGTATAGTAAAAAACTTCACCCTCATAAAGACTATCTTCATCACTTACAGAACGCATTCTTTTATCGCCCTGTCTGTTATTTATGTATCTTTTAATTCCATCATTTTCAAACTCAGGAATCCATGATACTTTCTCAATTCCATTAACATAGGAATAAACCAATGGTTTTATATTATACTTAACTAAAACTTCTCTAACATATTTTCTCTCTTCATTATTGAAATCTTCTTTTGAAAGAATCTCTCCTGTTGATGGTCGTAATATAAAACCGCCATTATATGCAATAACTGGTATGTTTGTAGAAAGCCCCTCAGTAACTTTAGATGCTGAAACTAAGGATCTTGCAGTTGCATAAGTAAATAACATCCCCTTATCAACTAAATCATTAATTGTCTTAATACTAAAATCACTTACTCTGTCTTTCTGATTTAATAAAGTTCCATCAAGATCTGTTACATATAATGTTTTCTTCATGTTAATTCCTTTCATTCTAGTTGTACAATACCGGCATACATATATCTCCCGGTATGTAATCAATACCAAGTTTTTCTTTAACTTCTTCAGAAGCGGTATCCACCCACTTCCCATCTATCATTATATAACATCTTCCTGGTTCTGTCTTAGTATAATTATAAATTTTTTCTGGTCCTAAATTACCCATATCAAGTTCCTTACTTTCACCTTCAACAGGAATATTCTTGCTTTTATGAACCACAATAGTACAAGTATCAACTTCTAACTCCTTGGGAAGTTTAGCCAAGTGATAACCATACATTTCTTCTTTTCCAGAAAAGCTTAATAATTCTTTTCCAAACTTTCCATCTAATATTTCAACAGTATATGATAAATCTTCTTCATCCTCTCCTGTTAAAATTCCTACTGCACCAAGTTTTCCATTAATCTCATACACCGATGCATAAGTTACTTCATCTCCCTCTGGATTTACCGACTCCCATGCATAGGTTCCATAATTTTGTCCCTTTTTAAATTCATCCGTTGGAACATAAATCACCCCCGTAACAGCAATATCATATGACATCCAAAAATAACCCTTATTTCCAAAAGATTCCGAATGAGAATTTTGTACAAGCCAGGCTCCCTTTTGTTTTGCATTAGGCATGAAAATATTTGCTGGGAAATCATCATCCCATCCAACTATAGCCACAACATGATTAACCCCTTTACCCACATAATTATGAGTTTTATACCCATGAACTTTGGACTGACTATATAACAATTTTGAATTTATACTACACGATACTGCCCCATGTTTTCGTATCATTTTTTTAACAGTATCTATACTACCTTCATTAAATATATTCATATCTGAAAGCATACAACCATTAACAGGATTAGTTCCCATTCCTGCGAGTATATTATGACTTCCACCACCATAATCCCCCGGTTCTCCTGAACTTATATAAAGTCCTTCTTTATCCTTATGGCCAGTGTCCTTAAAATATACATTATTTACTATATCCTGCGGATCTGCCAACCACTCTTTACCTGTTTTAATCTTTATACCACTCTCCATGGAAGTCATAGCCGCATAAGCCCAGCAGCTTCCTATAGTCTGATCCATAACTGGAAGTTTTACACCTTCATTCAAAAGACAATAACTTTTATCCGGATCAGCAAATGGTTTAAAAAAATCATAATCCGCTCCAGCAAATATCTCATCAGTAACCTTATTCTTTTTAGCCTTTTCTTTTTCGCATCCCGATAAAATAAAACATCCTACTGTTGCAAGAATAATTAACGATATTGATATTCTTTTCATTAGCATGCCTCCTATTGTAATAACTAGTTTCACCTATGATACAAGAATATCAATAATAAATTGATATACAATATATAATTATTTAACTATACAAAAATGAAAGTGAATTGTCGATACAACCACTTTCACCTTTTCCACGGAATACATCTATTAACTTTTTTCTTATATTCTATATATTCCGATCCATATAATGGAATTATGCATATATTTATTCACTATCACTTTTATACAATTAAGTATAATTAACAATTATATACGTTATCAATACAGTCAAAAAAATAGTTACAATTGTTTCAATTAAATATCTTCTCTTTTTATTTACTTTTTTTAATACAAATGATTCCAAACATAATATAGTTATTGCACCTCCTAATATCATTATCCAGCCCAACATAACTCCTAATTTATGTTCATCATCTTCGTAATCCGTCATAAAAACCCACGCAATGCATCCCCACCAAAATACTAATTCTGAAAGCACAGTATGACAGATAATATTAACAATATCCTTACTAAATAAATATTTTTTCAAACTACTATTCTCCATTATTATATTTCATAAACTTTTTATAATATCTAAAACATGCCTTTCCATAATTTCCAGCTTTTTTCCTTCCACTTAAATTATAACGCGCCAAAAGCAATTTTGCATGATTATTTTTCGGTGATTTCAAATTGACATTTTTTATTCCATCCGCTTCTTTAACCAATATTTTAGTAATAGTTTTAATATTATATTCATCATCATCATGCAAAGAATACCAAATTTGCTTTCTAACTTTCCAATTATCAGCATCTAATTTTATATTTTTGTTTTTCAAGCCAAAATTAATAGAATCTATTGCTGTTCTTGCAAAAATTTGTCCTAATCCGGTACTACAATCTGGTTTTATTGGGCCATTAGGAGCCGGCACTCCCATAATCAATTGTTTCCACCACTTTGCCTTCATAAATTTTTCCATTTTTTCCTTATGAGCAAAATATTCAATAACCGCATTATCTGCTATAATATCAGCTGAATCATAACAAATTAATTCCCTAAATAAAAGTGCTTGTATTAAAGCTTTATTTACATTATAACCTTTCGATAAATTGTCTATATATTTATCATATTTTAAGATTATGTCAATTGCTTCATCTGAAGTATGCCCCAAAAAGCCCTTAACTATAGTTTTAGTTTTTCCAAAATCTTTTTTTACTTGTTTTTCAAGTTCATCCCTTAATTTTTTCTCACTTTTCTTTTTCCCAGATTTTAGGTTCACACCACTTGCCTTAAAGAAACTTTTACTATTAACATTACTAACATAATTATTCTCAACTAAAAATTTGTATATACCTGTACTACTTGTATTGAATGAAATTAAATTATCACTTATTTCAAACCCTATTTTTCCCCATCCTTCTTCCGTTTTCTGAAGAACTACGATATCATCTTTAATAACATCATCCATTAATTTTACATTTATATGCATTTCACTTAATACATCATTTTCAATCATATATACATTTTCATTATCATCTGATATATTAACATGATCTTCAATTTCATCAGGAGAATTAAAACCTACTTCAATATACTGTACAATATCTTCATTAAATTCTTCCTTATAATTCTGCATTATCCACGATGAATTATCAACACAATTATTACTATTTGAGTCTAATGCATCTAAACCATTATCTATCTCAAATTTATCTGATATGCCATCATCATCCGTATCCTCATTAAGTGGATTTGTATTATATATGTATATTTCATCATAATCATTTAATCCATCAAAATCAGTATCTCCATTATAAGGATTAGTCTCTTTTTTCTCTTCTTCTGAGTTAATCAATCCATCCTCATCAAAATCTTCATCACCATCAACTATCCCATCATCATTATCGTCTTTATTTAATGGATTAGTCAATAAAATCATAATTTCATAGAAATCAGTTATACCATCTTGATCACTATCACTACAATGAGCATCTGTAAAATATATGTTTTTTTCTAGATAATCATATAAACCATCTTGGTCGCTATCTGTTGTATCCTCCATATATGTTTCAATATTATATAATTCTATTTCATCTAAATAAAATGTATTATTATAATTCGCTCTAAACCCAACATCCACATAGCTATTTGGAGCAATATTTGAATTATAATTACAATTATCAAAATAGTATAAATCTCCATCACTATATTCTTTTTTTGCATTCCAAATAGACTCAAAAGAAACATTCGTTTTTAACGTTATTTTCCAGTCCTCAATAACTTCATCTGATTTATTATGTATCCTAACAACCCCTGTAACACCTGTGTCCCACTGGCTATATATTATTTTTTCTATTTCGTACTGCTTCTCAACTTTTTTACATACTTTATCCATAGTAAAATCACTAGGAATCTCAAATTCACCTTCATAATACACTGTCATTCCGAATTCTACAGAACTTCCCGGAAAAATATCCTGATTCCATATATTATTTTTGACTATATATGAATCCCCTTTATGCTGAATCATTTTTGCATTCCAAATATTTTCCACTTTCCCATCCATAATAAATGACAATTCCCAATTTTCAATTTTCTCATCACTAATGTTTTTTATAATTATATTTGCATTATAATGATGATTCCACTTTGCTGTCACTTCAACAGATACGTCAAATCTTTCCTCCAAACTTTCAAAATCTAATTCTGAATCACTTTCAACTATATCCATTTCTTCAGTAAATCCATCTCCACAAACCTCAATTGGCTTATATATATTATGATTAGTTAATAATATAATTGCCAATATAAATGACTTTAATCTCTTTATATTTTCTGTCCTTTCTTTAAGTATAAACAACTCTAGTATTCTATCATACATATATTATTTTCACAATATTTTTATATCCTATTATCTATTTCAATTTATTCATAAAGTTTCCACACAAAAGACTCCTTTCATCTTTCGATAAAAGGAGCCATTCCTATCTATATGTCTTATGTATTTATTTTAATGTGTAATCAACACCATTAACTGAAATCTTTTCAACTTGTGATACATCCACAAGTCTGTTAAAGAGAATAGTAACGCCGCCATCGCCACCACAATCATATGTGAAATTAGCAACTTCTTCATCAGCCTTATGTTCCTTAAGATTTTCATCTGAGTATGTTCTCTTTTCTACAAGATATTTGCTTCCATCCTTATATGTAATTTCAACTTTACCAAGATAATCAATCATGTTATAGAAATAATCTTCATTAGTTAAAATTCCTTTTGGACTACAAATTCTCATGGCTATAGGTGATACTTCAATATCTCCACCCTTAGCATTAGCAAATTCTGTTGTCTTAATAGCATCCTTTACAGGAATTTCTACTTTTTCCTCAGTACCCTTAATACTATATGAAAGTGTGAGGTGATCTTTAATCTTCTCAGCTGATGATACTGAAACGAAATTTACCTCATTACTTGCCATGTATTCGTAGCAATATAACTTATCCTTAGTTGATTTTTCCATATCAACATATATCTTACCAGAACCTTCATTAAATGCGAATTTCAAATCCTGATTTTCATTAATCCAAGCGCCCTTAAGCTGGTTATCTAATTCACTGTAATTCAAGCAATCCACTCCACCTTTTTTCTCAAGTGTATACTCCGCAACTATTCCATTCCTATCTCTTGTTACGGAATTTACAGTCATCTTTGTTTCACCCATCTGAATAACCTTAGGTTCATGAGCAACATTCTTTCCAATAAGTCTTTCTGCTTTTTCATCATCAACCTTTTCATACTCAACCTTAGGCATTGTTATTGTATTTTTAGAAACATTACCTTTATCATCAATCTTTTCTGATTCAACCTGTTCTATCTTATAGCTGTTGATATTCTTCTTTCCCTCATTGCCCCAGATTCTATTAAATAACTCCCCATTAGTTAATGCGTTTACAGCAAATGGTGACGATATAACTAGCGCTGCCACTGCGGCAACTGCAACTTTCTCAAGTCCATGGTAATTAACCTTATTCATCCTTTTCTTATATGCTCTAAATTCTTCCATTTTTCTTTTATTGTATTTATCTGAGAATGTGTGTTTTTCAAAATTCTTATCCATATTATCAAATTCATCAATGCTAATCTGAGCAAAATTATCTATATCTTTATTTTTCTTAGTCATAGTTTTTCTCCTTTACTGGCAACTCACAGATTTATCGTAAAGTTCTTTGTTTTCATCTAAACTATTTCTCATCATCTGTTTGGCACGCTCATATCTCTTTCGTACATTTGCCTCTGTGATGTTTAACTTTAGCGCTGTTTCTTTGGTTGAAAATTGTTTGATTATTATACATTCCACAACGTCATAATATTTCTCTGGAAGACAATCCATCAATTCTTTCCAACTTATATCTGACTCTACTTTGTCCTCCACCGGTGATTCAATTCTTTCATCTTTGTCTGTCAGATACATATACTCACTTTCTTTTTTAGTTTTGTTATAAATTGTAATTGCACAATTCCTTATTACCGTTATTATATATCTCTTACAATCATCCGAGTCTGCTCTGTCAAATTGTACTTCATGCTTCATTAATTTTAAGAATGCTTCCTGCACTGCATCTTCTGCTTTTCCCTCATCATGTAGAATGCTATATGCTACGTAATACATCCTCTGCTCATACAATTCATAACAATTCTCGATAAATTTAATCTGTCTTCTTGCCTTTAGCATTCGATTCCCCTTTCATAGTTATTCTTTATAAATTTTGTAAGATAATCCGTACGTTTTGTTCTTACACACATAATAACTACAATTAGCATCATTTTGTGACAAACTAATTAAAATAAATTATAAATCAGTAAAATCAGTTAGTCAAAAAAAGCCGACAGAATACATACTCTGTCGACCTTTTACAATCTATTCTTCAACCAACTTTTCTAACATCTTATTAGCTTTTCTAATCTCATGAAAAAAACATATATAATATACAGCTGCACCAATAACAAATGGTATTGATATGGAATAAAACATATCTCTATAACCTGTAGGTGCAATGTCTGTAAAGTGACTACTAATCCATATTGATAAAAATACAATTCCTATTGTGACCACATACTGTCCGATAAAAACTGGAATAAATGGAAATCTCTGAAGATAGTAATGCAATGATAAAATCAATGTAATTACTATTGAAAATGCCAAACATGTAAATATGTTTTCTGTATAGTATTTATCTTTAAATCCACTTAATTTTTCAAGCAATAATTTTCCGCAAACTATCAGGGTAAAACTTGTACAAACTATGGATATAAAATTACTTTTGTTTATTAATTTCATTTTGCTTTCCTCCCTTGAAGTTTATTTAACCTCTCATAAAATTCAGCTCTATAACTTCTATTCATAACAAGTCTTTCATCATTCTTCATGTAAATAATTACTCTCATGTTAATATCACCCTGAAGTTTTTTAATCTTATATAAATTGACTACAGAGGATTTGCTGATACGCACAAAGCCTATCTTTGAAAATTCCTCAATTATGTCCCTTAATGCTTCTTTAATTTCAACGCACATATCCTTTGTATAAGCAAATGTTTTCCTATCAACAGTTTCTATATAGAAGATATCCGCAAGCGCTATGCTAACTTTTTTATCTTCATATGTGCCTTCAATATACCTTAAGGTATCTGTTAGTCTGATAATCACCGCATTAGTTTCATCGTCCATTTTATCATAATGCAGTTCAAGATAATTTTCTTCTAAGTTATCCTCTTTAGTCTTAATAAATCTCATAATTGTCCTCTTATCTTATAGAATAAACATGATGCATAATAAAATATAAGATAGTTTAACATTTCTATTTGTTAATACATATACGCTACCGAATACAAATCCGCCAACTGCTGTATATAAACCTGTTGCAAGAGAACCCTTTGATAACCAATGACCAAGTCCCCATGTAAGAGCTACGATAATTCCACCAAATGGAATCTTGTTATTGTTAAACCACTTTTCAAATGCCATCTGTCCAAATACTATTATAAGCAAAACTAATAAAACTTCAAATAAATAATAAATATACTGGAATGTAAAAAGAAGTGCTCCACGACTCTTTAACTCTGATAATACCTTACTTCCGTTCCAATCAATCCATGTTGATACTAAACAAATAACTACGCCAATTACAATTAAAACCCACTGACTTGCTTTGATTTTATTTTTTTCATCAAAAAGTTTTACATTCTTTACATTATCAATAAGATCAACACCTGTATGTTTCTTACAATCTTTCATTACTAAGTATGCTCCAAGTCCCCAAGCTGTGCAAGTTACTATCCAGTGTACAATCGTCTGCCAAGTATTAAAATCATTAACACTTCTGTTGTAGAGTTTAGGTTCAACTACGAATCCCCATAATAACTCAAATCCAATTACACCAAATGCTTCTAATGCATAAAGTAAAAACTCTAATCCTTTTTTAAATCTGTTTGTTTTCTTTGCTTCTGTTTTTTTCATTGTCATTTCCATTTTTTTAATTCCTTTCGTTGGTTGTTTTCTTTTGATAAACCAACAATAAACCATAAAAAACATATTCGCAATAAAAGTGGTGCTAAGTTGCAACTAAGTATGTCTAAGTTGCAATTTAGTATAAATTTTTTCATTTACTTTCTTTAAACCTTTCTTTCTTTAACCTCAAAAAACCTAGTAAAATCAAGCCTTTTTGATATATCAATATTTCTAATCACACATAATCAATTTAACGTATCATCGATTATATTGACTTTTACATCAAAAAATGATTTACTTCCATACATGTTAGTTAGCATTCAAACTAACCCAATAAACTATGTGCTAAGCAAGCGCGGAAAGGAGTATTGATGAGTACTACAATTTTCTATCCTGATATCTTTAATGATGTTTATGGACCAATCATGCAACCTGGCTCTAGTTCACATACAGCCGGTCCATGTAGAATAGGTTATTGCGCATATTCACTTCTAGGTGAAAAGCCCTCACGTGTATATATAATTCTTGATAAAAACGGATCATTTGCTGGGACATTTGGACATATGAATGAAGATTTAGGAATGCTTGCTGGAGCATATGGATTACTTCCAGATGATGAAAGACTATTCGACATCAAAAGTATATTAAAACAAGAAAATATCGAATATGAATTTGAATTTTCAGAAATCAAAGAAAGTAATCATACTAACGCCGTTAAGTTTATCCTATCAACAAATGCTTCTGATAAACCTTCTTGTTCAGTTACTTTAACTGGTAATTCAACTGGTGGCGGCATGATGGAAATAATAAATGTTGACGGCTATCCAATATCATATTACGGCGAACGATGTATTTCCGTTTTTGATTTAATAAAAGAATCTTCAACTGATATCGAGAACATACCAGAACAATATAAAGATTATGTATTTTCTTCTGTTCTTCCTGCAAGTTTCACAAACGCTCGAAAAGAACAACTATTTAACTCGATAACTGATTTAATAAAATATGCAAATGAAAACAATAAAAGTTTATTTGAAGCAGTTCTTGATTACGAAACTAGCTTTACAGGCTGGACAAAAAATGAAGTAATAAATTATTTTGAAAAAATAAAACAAGCAATGCATAAGCAATGTACTGAATACATAAAAGATGATTCAAAAGTATTCGAAACACCGTTTAGTGGTTATCATTGCAAAGAATGGATATCGTATTCAAGAAGCAATCCTATATACGCTGGGGACGTTGTTAAATCTGCTCTTGAATATGCATTCTGTGCACAAACAATGTCAAAGGGAGTATTGATTGTTCCAGGTCCAATGGGAAATGGAGGAGGTTATATATATAGCGTATTAAGAGCTGCTGCAGATAACTACCCAGAATTAGAAGATAAACTTCTTGAGGGAATTGCAATTGCTGGAATATTTGGAGCAATTGCTTATACAAGAACTTCTCCTACTGGTGAAGTAATAGGTTGTACTGGCGAGTGTGGTATATGTGCTTCAATGGCAGCTGCTGGACTTACTTATATTCGTGGTGGTAATCCATCCCAAGTAGAATCAGCTGCTTCTCTTACACTTCAAGCCATGCTTGGTCTTCCTTGCGATCCTATTCCAGGTGGTTTTAATCAACCATGTACAAGTAGAGTTGTATCTGCTGTTACTTTAGCAGTGACATTTGCTGATTTAGCTCTTTCTGGAAGATCAGGAGTCATACCATATCACGAGGTATTAGATAGCGCTGACCAAATAGGAAAAGCTCTTCCAAATGGATGTAAATGTACATCAACAGGTGGAATATGTTTAACGCCATCAGCATTAAATTGCAAAAAGCAATTTGAAGAATGGCATAACAAATAAAAATATAGATATGAGGTAAAAAATATGAAAAAGAATATTAAGAATATATCAAAGAAAAGTATTATAACATTATCACTTTTAGCATTAAGTGCGACTTCACTAACAGGATGTGGAAGCAAGAAAGAAGCTAGTGCAAAAGAGAAAAAATCAGGAGTTACAAAACTTCGTGTTGGTAGTGGTATAAACTACTTTCCATACTGCTACTTAGATGATGATGGAAACAGAGCTGGATATGATTATGCATTTTTAGAAGAACTCGATAAACTATTAGATCAGTATGAATTCGAATATGATTCAATGAGTTTTGATAACATACTTTTATCTCTTGATTCAGACAAAATTGATTTAGCTGTTCATGAATATGTTGTAACAGATGAACGTAAGGAAAAATACTTATTCTCTGGTGAATACTATTCAGAAAACATCACAAATATTGCTGTATTATCAGATAATGATTCAATTAAGAGCATTGATGATCTTGCTGGTAAAAAAGTTGAAGCTGGTGGAGTTACAAGTAATGCATATGCAATTCTTACTAAGTGGAATGAAGAACATGATGGTGAAGATATAGAAGTTATTTCAACAGATTCATCTACATCTGAACAAACTGCACTCAACTTGAAAAAAGGAGTTTGGGATGCAGCATGCCTTGAGACTCACGATATTGCAAAAATGAATGAACGCTTTGGCGATGGAAAAGACTTCGTTAAAGCTGCTGCTCAAATTGACGTAAACAATGCATATATAATTTATAACAAAGATGATACTAAGATTCAGCAAGATATCGATAAAGCTATTAAACAACTTAAAGATAACGGAACACTTGATAAGCTTGCAAAAAAATGGCTAGAATCTAGCGATGAAAAGAGTGAATAATAATGGTAGATATTTTTTCATGGGAGAGGTTTTGGAATATTATTCCAAAACTTACTCCTTATTTATTAATTACATTTCAGATAGTATTAGTTGGTCTTCTATTTGGAACCCTGCTCGGAATTATAGTCGCTATTCTACGGCTTAAATAATTTCCCGTTATTCATCAAATACTATCAGTATATATTTCCTTTATGAGAGGAACATCAATGTTACTTCAAATGATGGTAATCTATTATGGTCTTCCATCATTATTTGAGCAAATAGGTATCAACATAAATGATCTAGATAAACTAATTTTTGTATACCTTACATTTGTTCTTAATTTAGGTGCATTTCTAGGCGAAGAATTTAGGGCTGCCATTCTGGCTGTTCCAAAGGAACAAACTGAAGCAGGATATTCCATTGGATTAACAGCAATGCAAACTTTCCTACGAATAGTTCTTCCACAGGCATTTATTATTGCGTTACCAAGCTATGGAGCTGAAGCCATAGGATGTTTTCACTTAACATCAATTGCATTTAAATTAGGTGTCGTTGATTTCCTTGGACGAGCAAATACCTTAGGAGCAGCATCTGGACATCAATTAGAATCTTATCTATTTATTGCAATCGTCTATATATCTTTTAGTTTGCTTTTAAGATTTATATTTGTTTTGCTTGAAAAGAAATTTTCATTTGGAAAGAAAGGAGCGACTGCATAATATGGGGTTTAAATTAGATAACTTTACTGAATCACTTAAATCAGGAATAAAGTATTTACCAGTAACAGCTAAGTTAACTCTAGTTGCGGTTGTCATTGGACTTATAATTGGACTTTTTATTGCCATTTTTCGATATTATAAGATACCTGTAATTTCACACATTTTAACAGTTTTTATTACGATTTACCAGGGTCTTCCAATGATGGTTGCATTACTTATATACAATCTACTTTTTTCCTACTATATCGGTCCTTTTATTGATTTTTTTCATTTAAATATCGATGTTAATAAAGTAAATAATATTATAGTTGCATACTTTGCACTTTCGCTGGCTGCAATAACTACTATGTCAGAAACATTTCGAGGTGCACTTAATTCTGTTGAAAAAACACAATTTGAAGCAGGTTACTCTGTAGGTCTTACAAAGTTTCAAACTTTCAAAAGAATTATCCTTCCACAGGTAATCCCTGTTGCCATACCTGGACTTATTAATAATCTTGTAGGTGTTATTAAAGGAACCTCATTTGTTATGGCAATTGGAGTATTAGAAGTAACTAACGCCTCATTAATACCATGTTTTAAAACTTTTAGTTATGTTGAAGGTTATCTAGCTGCTGCAATTATATATTGGTTTTTTACTATAATCCTAGAAGTAATTCTTTCAACTATTGAAAAGAAATATTCTAAAAAAAATATCAAAAGTGAGGTAAATTACGCATGATTGAAATAAAAAATGTAAAAAAGAATTTCGGAAAACTTGAAGTATTAAAAGATGTTTCATTAAAAGTAGATAAAGGCGATGTTGTTGTATTACTTGGACCTTCTGGTTCTGGAAAAACCACTCTACTTAGATGTATTAATTTTCTAGAACAAGCTGATGAAGGTATGCTTACAATTGACAATCAAACTGTGAATTTACACACAGCATCTTCTAAAGAAAAATTACAGATACGAAAAAAGACTGCTTTTGTATTTCAAAATTACGGATTATTCCAAAATAAAACAGCTCTTCAAAATATAACTGAAGGTTTAATAACTGCTAGGAAAGTTTCTACCAAAGAAGCTATAAAAAAGGCTGAAGAAGTATTAGCTTGGGTAGGAATGTTAGATAAAAAAGATTACTACCCTTCGCAACTATCCGGTGGTCAGCAACAACGAATTGGCATAGCAAGAGCGGTTGCACTAGACCCAGATGTAATTCTCTTTGATGAACCAACCTCCGCACTAGATCCAGAATTAATCGGCGAAATCCTAACTCTCATTAGAAATGTGGCGAAAAAGGGAATTACAATGATAGTTGTTACTCATGAAATGAGTTTTGCACAGGAAGTTGCATCTAAAGTTGTATTTATGGCAGATGGTGTTGTAGTAGAAAGTGGAACTCCTAAGGAAATCTTTTACACACCAAAAGAAGAACGAACAAAGAAATTTCTAGAACGTATCCTACCTCAGGACGAATATTACATATAAAAGAAGTGATGAATCTATCTACATAGACTCATCACTTTTTTATAACTTATAACTGCAAAAACAGACATTATTAAAATCAATGCAGTTATTATAACTTTCTGTCCAACGAACACTCCAAATACAATTGCTACAATCATTAATAAAATTGATATAAACATATTTGGAAGCATATAAGTTACGACTACTACATTTTGCTGAAAAACTTCAACTTCATTCTCCCAATCAAGAAGCATATGTTTTATACCACATGAACATCCCCAGCAACTTGAAAAGAAACACATCACAGTTCCTACTATGAGGTATAGCACTATATCAAATATGTGAACATTTGCTGAGATAGCCATACACAAAGTAGCAAATGCCATACAGGGTACTGTCACATACATATTAAACAGTATTTTCCCCTGATATATGGTTTTCTTATCAATAGGCAAACTTTTTATAATCCAAAGATTTTTACCTTCAAGCGAAGGTGTACATGTTGTTGTAGAACCCATCCCAATAAATAAATAAACTATAAATGGGATTGCCGGTCTGTATACATCCAGCGAAACGGGAATATCCTTCATAAGATAACCCATAACTTTATCATAACCTAAAACGAAAAATACAATACCTGCTACAATAACCAAAAACTCTCCCATGATGACATTTAACATATACATAGTAGAACTTATAAGTCTCTTATATTCCTTATAAGCGATTGACTTAACAACGCTTCTCTCTTTTAAATTCCTAATCGTAAAACCACTACTTTTCCCATGTGATTTAAGCGATGTATTTATTTGTCTATAATTCCTTCCAACGATCGAAAAAGTAACTATAAATAATAGAACACTCGTTACTATCAAAAGAATAAAACCTAATAAATCAAGCTTTGTGATTGCCCTATTAAACCAATCAATTGGTAAGTAAATGCTTGCTACTTTATCACTAGTTTTTGTAATATCACGAAGTGTCTGTTGCATCTTTCCCTTAGAGAAAAACTCATCAAAAATATTCTTTAAGAAAAAACACAACGTAACTGCAGCAAATGAAAGAGCCGTCTGAACTAATGCCTTTTTTTCAAAACCTAGACTTAACTTTGTAATTATAAAACTTAAAAAAGCTGCTACAATCATTGGTATTAACGGTAGTATAAAAGACATGATAATCCATAATGGATAAACTGCTATTGATGGTTTTGCAAATATACCATAACCTGCCATCATAGAAAGCGAAAGGCTTAAATACCAAGGCATACGCCTAATATACATATATAAAAATTTACATGCTGCTACTGTCTTTGGTTTAAAGGGAAGCGACATTACACTATCATATTCTTTAAAATTATAAAGGTAACCATTTGCTTTAAAGAAAGTAAAAATAAAATCTAATGAACTTATGGAAATAGCACACATAAGCGGTGTATTTTCTATCATCCCATATGAGTTATACTCTATGCACATCGCCATACCATATACAGCGAACAATGCATAAAGAATGTATGTACCAATTATATTTGATAGTATCTCTTTCTTCTTCTCTTCATCCTTTGTATATTTATACTGGTTATATCGACTAGTTGACAAAAGTAGCATCTTAACTAAAACAATACTATTTTTCTCCACTATCCACCTCCAAGAATACATCTTCTAAAGACCTATCTTTTGTAAGTTCATCCATAGTACCAGAGGCTATAATACGTCCTTCCTTAATAATAACCACTCTATTACAAAGTTTTTCGGCAACATCTAATACATGGGTTGAGAAAAACACAGCTGAACCCTTACCACACATATCTCGCATAATTTCCTTAAGTGTAAAAGTAGCCTTTGGATCAAGTCCAACAAATGGTTCATCTAATACAAGTAATTTTGGCTCATGAATAAGCGCTGAGATAATTGCAATCTTTTGTCTCATACCATGAGAATACGAACGAATCAAATCACCCAACGAATCAGTTATTCCAAAAATATCCGCATATTTTTTTATACGTTCTTCTCTTAATTTTCCTTTTATACCAAATACATCCGATATAAAATTTAAATACTCAATCCCTGTAAGGTTTTCATATATGTCCGGATTATCCGGTATGTAAGCTGTTATCTGTTTACACTTTACTGGTTCCTTTTTCACTGAATGTCCATCAATTAGAATTTCACCTTCAGTAAAATCAAGAACACCAACTGCCGCACGAATCGTAGTGGATTTACCTGCTCCATTATGTCCTATAAATCCGCATATGTCTCCACTGTTAATTGTTATATTAATATTATCAGCAGCCTTTTTCCCGCCACCATACAACTTTGTGAAATTTTTAATTTCAAGCATTGGTTTACTCATAGATCAACCCCCGTTTTAATCTTCTATAAACTTGCTTTAATTGTATATGTATACCTTCATTTTTTCAATACTTCTACTAATAAAAAGCTGCTTCACACAAAGCAGCTTTTTATTGTTCTTTTATATTTTTATATGTATTTCCTTATCTTAATTTATTATAATCTTCTTCTGCAACAGCTTCTAACCACTCATTACTTGTTTCCTCGCCATCAACTTCAATAGCCAAATGAGAAAACCAAGAATCAGCTGCTGCGCCATGCCAATGTTTAACCTCTGCAGGAATATTTATAACTTTACCAGGGGTCATTTCTATTGCTTCCTTTCCCCATTCCTGATAAAATCCTCGTCCTCCTATACAAATCAACATCTGACCACCACCACTTTTTGCGTGATGTATATGCCAGTTATTACGACATCCTGGTTCAAATGTTACATTAAATATCGGTACCTGTTCTGTTGACAAAGGTGCCAAATAACTCTGACCAACAAAGAACTCACCATAAGGATTAGCTTCTCCAATAGGGAAGAATATTTCATTTTGATATTTGTCTTTTTCTGAAGTTTCTTCTATCTTTTCATTATATACTTCCTTGGCTATATTAAATACAGCCCATGCTTTAGGCCATCCTGCATAAAATGCTACATGCGTTATAATTGATGCCATTTCCTTATGTGTAACGCCATTATTTTTTGCATTCATAATATGATATTTAATCGAACTATCAGTTATACCCTGTGCCATAAGAGCAACTACTGTAATAATTGATCTTGTTTTAACATCAATATCTTCATTATTCCAATTCTCCCCAAATAACACATCATCATTAAAGTGAGCAAATTCTGGTGCGAACTCACCCAATGCATCACGTCCTGCAGTTTGTACAATTTTCTTACTCATATACCTTATCTCCTTTTATTTTCCTATCATATGTACTCCTACTTTCAATTCCCACTCACTTTTGGGTAACCACTCTATTTCTTCCGTTATTTTTTCCATAATAAAGTTTTTCGTCTGCGTCCTTAATCCAATCATCAACAGATTGATTTTTCTTACGCATACTAATTCCTATTGTAATTGTAACTGGAATTTCTCCATCTTCCCATGATATAGGAGTCGTTTCTATCTTCTTTCGAAGTTTTTCCATCAACTCTTTACCATTTTTACACTTTTCAGAGTAAAATAAAAATTCTTCACCACCCCATCTTGCTATATCACAATCTGAACATATGGATTTCATAGTATTAGCTATGACTCTAAGTACTTCATCACCAGCCGCATGACCATATGTATCATTAATATTCTTAAATTTATCAATATCCGCCATGGCTATAAAGTCTGTCTCACTATTGCTACTTGCTTCGTCAAGACGATTTATCATATAGTGTCTGTTGTAAAGTTTTGTAAGTCTATCTACCTGAGCCATTTCACGGAGTTTTTCCTCAGATGATATCACCATCTTTATAAGATAATTAATATAGAAAATCAAAAATCCAAATACTATAATAGCGTTAAAAATCCAGAAGAACGCCGCTAATTCCTGGTCTCTTTCATATATCGGACCTACCACTGATACATAGCCCGTACAAATAAGGTATACAGCTTCAATACCAAAACTAACGTAAAGAGCTCGCAAACTTCTTCGTTCCAATTTATAAGCCATATATTCTGTCGCGTACATTACTGGAATCATTGAAAAGCAATAAAGATGGAACCCATATGAGTACCCAAGACACACTGTCGCCATACTCATATACAAAGTAATCCAAATATATACTAGCCAAACATAAATATGTAGCAATTCTTTTGCAATAAGATAATATCCTACCAAATAAACAACTACTGTAGGAATACTGAAATATATAAGAAACGGTGCATTCACTCTACAGAAAAAGTAGCCCAATCCAAATACCAGGAGCAATATTACTGTATTTACACCGTATGTCATTTTTTTCGCTGCCGCCATACTCATAAATACCCCTCCTATCCTAATTGTAAAAACCCACTTTTATTATAACACTAACTAACCAATACTAAAACAGTTAAAACTAATTAAAATATAAAAAACCACTTATCTTTCGAAAAAGATAAGCGATTTTTATTTGTCATTCTTTTAGTAAGAGAAAAATCTATTTTTTTATTTTTATTTTCTTAACATCACTATACTTACCATATACTTTTTTGCCATTTGGATCAACTTTATATGCTCTTACTTTTACATAATATTTTTTATTCTTCTTAAGGTTTTTAATTATTGTTGATGTCTTTTTAACATCCTTAACTTTCTTTCCCTTTGTAAACTTTTTATCACGAGCAACAACTACTTCATATCCTGATACACCCTTTATCTTTTTCCAAGATACTTTAAGTGATTTCTTTTTATTATTTTTTAGTAACTTAACTTTAGTTTTATCTGGTGTATTTATAATAACTGTCTTATATACTATTTTACCATCTGCATTTTTGATTTTTACAATATCAAATTCAACGATTCTATCTTCTAATCCTTCAAGTGTTCCCATTCCTTTAATAACAACTCTAGCTTTACCTATACCGATGTTATTTTCGTATTCAACCTTATAATCAACGCCTTCCTTTAAGTTACTATTAACAAACTCAACCTTAGGTGTAATACCTTCTCCAGTCAATTCAAATTCTTTCTTTTCAATTTTTATCTCACCATTTGAAAATGAATTAACTTTTCCAACATTATATACTTTACTATCTGTTATAAAACATTCATATCCTCCATCGAAATTTTCAATAACTAAATCATATCCTAAAACTAAATCAACATCTTTCTCTTCAACCTTAAAGACATCAAATTTTGGAGATAAAACTTTCTTTTTGCTTAAATGTTCTATATCTGTATCGTATTTTCCTCCTACATGCTCTGTATACTCTACCATATCACTAGCTTTTATCACATATTCATCAGTATATGATTTTTTGGTATTGTTTGAATAATCTTCTGCAGTTACACAATACATTGCTTTATCTGCTTCTAATACTTCAAGTTTAATCTTATCACCAACTTTTAATTCAGCCACCACTAATTCATCTTCATCCACAATATTTTCATTGTCTTTATCAGCATAAAAACCATCGAACACATATCTATCAGAATCCATATCCTTAACAAAAGTAAACTCTCCATAAACTCCGTTTAAAAATCCATGACAACATCTGTACGATAATATAGCATCGTCTTCTACTAAGTAATTTCTTTCATCAAAATATACTGGTTTACCTTTTCCAAATGTCAAGTATTCACACACTGGTTTCATAGTAAATGTATTCTTCTCACTAGCCCAAGGCTCAGTATTTGTACAGTTAATTAAATATTTCTTACCTTCCACATTTGCGTATGTATATCCACTGAAGTTTTCAACATATCCAGCACTTTCTTGATCCATTTCAAATGAATACTTTCCACTATTTTTATCATAATTGTAATGTACATCATATGGCAAATCTTTAAAATCAAACATATCACGATCTAAAGTTAAATTGTGACTAAACATATACATCACCTTAGCATACGAATCACCTATAGTATAATTCATATAATCATTTACATTAAAATACGCAGTTTCATCGCCAGCGTATTCTGCTGGTAAAAATACCGACATTGCAATGGAATCATTATATCTAGATGTTTCCCATCCATTATAAGCACTTATAATACTTGATGTGATTGATTCTCTTAATTCCTTTATATCTTCAAGACATTCTTCATATCCCTGTGCTGCAATTCTATATTGTGTATGCGGTGAATCAGAAAGTTCTTTAATTCTTTCAGGTGCATTTTCTTCTAATAAATCAAATAGATTACTTATTCCTACAAATGAACAATCCCTATCTAATGGTTTTACATTTGAACACTGTAATAAAATATCCTTCATCGAATCCTCATCAACAGATGCTTTAAATAAATCATCTCCAAATTCAGAGAATTTTATTGCTGTCTGAGCTATCTTTTCAAGGTCTACCGCACATAACGTCTCATCCTCTAAATAATAATTTGCATCATCTAAAAACTCCTCTGAATACTCTCCTTCACCTTCATATGCATTTTCCCACATATCTTTCATAAGAATACCATCATACCCATAATAATCCTTATGAGCTTTTACTATGTCAGCACCTAATCGCTTTCCATCATATGATTCATTACTATAATTATTTGCTAATTTTTCAATAAATGGTGTATAATACCAACCATCTCCAAATTCACTAGTAAGTGCACCAACA
Organism: Eubacterium uniforme; assembly: GCF_900167115.1. Lineage (GTDB taxonomy): Bacteria > Bacillota > Clostridia > Lachnospirales > Lachnospiraceae > Eubacterium_S > Eubacterium_S uniforme. The sequence goes on along the minus strand of NZ_FUXZ01000015.1, from coordinate 39,600 downwards.
CCTACTTTTGCATATGGTGCAAGATTAACCCATGATTCATAATTTGACATAAAGCAAGCATCATATCCTATAAGATCATATTTTTCATATCCATCTTCTGCTCTTTCTTTTAATACCTGCTTCAACTCTCCTAACGTAATTGGATTTTCCGTATACTGGTCATAGCATACACCACCTGTTATTCCTCCACCATGATTCCATAAATCAATAGCCATATGTTCTGCTGCATAATTTGTATCAAGTTCATTTAAAAATTCTCTTATATACTTTACTGCTCCCATATTTGCATATTTTTCATCGTCATACTCTTTTGGCACATCAGATTCATCCTTACTATTCTTTGAATCTCTCTTACCTTTTGAAAACTTATTTTTCTCAACTTCAGCTTCATCAAATTCATAACTTCCATAAAAATCCTGTATTTCCTTAACCAACGCAGGGTCATAATCTGCAATATCCTTAATATGTTCAATAGTTGGAATCTCTTTTACACTACCATCATCTGCTTTATATTTATGATTATAATTAACTCTATATAATGATAATTTCGAACTATCAATCTCCTCAGGAATAATCTGATCAACTTCTTTTTCACTAAGTCCTTTTTCTTCCATGAGATAATTTGAATAGATATCTTTAAAATGCCATGCAATTGCCCCTCCTGTTCCAACAATAATATTATTGTTTTCAGAAAACTCTTTTGGAACATTTGCTTTTAGTATCTCTACTAAATCCGCTGAAGCAGATCCTAATTCTTGTTCAAGATTATTACCACACATATACAAACCAAATGTCCACCCTGGTGATTTTCTTAATACATTTAATTTCTGAGCTTCTGCAGCATACGAATAATTACTCATATTCGGTACATTTACTCCAGAAATTGCAATTGCCAATGCACTAGTTACCGTTACTATTTTTTTAGTTAAATACTTTTTCATTCTTTTCTCCTTGTATAACAGTTTTCTATAAGATAATCCGTACGTTTTGTTCTTACATCCATAATAACTACAGTTAGTATCATTTTGTGACAAACTATTTTTAAATATTTTTTAACTAATAAAATTTCTAATTTCAAAATAAAAGAAAGCCATAATATTTAAGGCTTTCTTCTATTTATTCATGTATTATTTATTTTACTATCAGATCCAAATATCTGTCACAACCCATTCATTTTCCTCAATTGGGTAGGCACTATCACAGAACGGACAATTTTTAAGTTTTTCCGCATCGAAACTTGCACCACATGATGGACAAGATACAGCCATAGCAGAAAATCCAAGGTTGGTTGGTTTTTTTATAACTTTACGCAAACTCATACGAATCTTATCGGACTTACGAAGGATTTCTCCGTTATGGTAATGTAAGCTATCTGTATAAAACGTAAGTGAAACATTGCAAATACCATCCTTGAAACTGTATTTGTCAACGCCAGAATTATAATACGTCATATCCACAATCTCACGAAACTTTTCCGGAATTGGCTTATCGCACTTACAGATAGTCAATTCTTGCGGATTCTTACTATATATCATAAGTTTCAACAATGACATAGATTTATCGCGGAAATATTCCGTTGAAAAAGTTGGATCAATCAAGCGCATCTTATGACAAAACGACAGAGAATTCATAGTTTTAGTGGCCCCACGTGCAGACTTTCTCATAAGCTTAACTGAGCCCACACTACCTGCTATAAACCATGCTATACCACCAAATATTGCACCAGCAAATAAACTTCCAGCAAGCCTTGAAACGACCTCAAAAACAATGTTAATTCTTGTACCTCCAGTTAATAAATCAATTATCATTTCCCCTATTGTTAGTACTGAGAAAAAAATAAAACCACCTAATATATATTTTTTGATTTGATTCTCTTCAAAATAGTTTTCATTATCTTCTTTAATAAAGAAATGCATCACCTTAGGATATAATTCATCCATTAAGAATTTTGAATCACAGAATTCGCATCCATCCTCAAGTTTTCCAAGTGTAGACGGTGCACCACAATGTGGGCAACACACTGGAGTTTTAGGTGACGGAAGATTGCCCTCTTTAGGATTTTGCATAATAATACTTAGCGTTCCTTCACCAGTATATCTAAAAATCTCATTCTGAGATTTGTGAACACTTATTGTAATATGTTTATTCCCTCCAATGATGGAATTCACAAAAACATTATCACCATATGAAATGGATGAAACTCTCTCCGTATCCACTTTTGGTTTCTCAGTTTTCATATCTAACTCAAGACCAAGCGACTTTAATTTTTCTTTTTGCTGTTCTAACATAAAACGTGTATCCTGACTAGCAAGTTCAGATACTTTTCCATCACTATACCAATCAGAAACCTGTTTTGCAAAACTTTGATAATAATTATAGTTCTTATCAGTAGGTGAAATGTTTATATTCATTTCAAAATTATCCATAATATCATTCTCCCCATTTCTGTAATATATTTATTTTTCTTTTTTTGCTTTCCTAAGCATGTATTTTCTGGCTATTCCTATTCCAATTTTAAAAGGTAAAGGTCTTAAAGCTTTATCAGCTTCCTTAAGTTTTTCTCTAATTGGAATATTCTGCGGACAGTGAGTTTCACATTTGCCGCACTCTATACACTGAGTAGCAAATGCCGGTTCTTTTGTAAGACCAACTGTCTGTGCAAATTGAAAACGACCTGAGTTCTTATTTTCAATATACATTGTATTATAACACGCAAATATACCAGGTATATCAACGCCCTTAGGACAAGGCATACAATATCTACAACCTGTACACCCTACCTTTTCTTTTTCCTTAATTAATCTTTTTATTTCTTCTAATAACTTTAGATCACTTTCATTTAAATTGCCCTCGCCAGAATCAGAAGCCACTCGGCAATTCTCTTTTACCATCTCTATAGAATTCATACCCGATAAAACAACTGTTACTTCAGGCTGATTATATAACCACCTAAAAGCCCATTCTGCCGCTGACCAACCACGCTCATTATTATCAATAAGCTTCTTTGCCTTTTCAGGTAACATATTAACTAATTTACCACCTCTTAATGGTTCCATAATAACTACTGGAATTCCCTTTTTAGCTGCTGCCTTAAGTCCAATAACACCAGCCTGAGTCACCTCATCCATATAATTATATTGAATCTGGCAAAAATCCCAATTATAATCCTCTAGTATTGTTATAAAATTTTCACTATTACCATGATAAGAAAATCCAATATTTCTTATACTACCTTCCTTCTTTTTCTTTTCAATCCATTCAAGAATTCCAACTGCTTTTAGTTTTTCCCACATAGCTACATCTGTCAAATGATGCATAAGATAATAATCAACATAATCAGTTTTAAGTCTCGATAATTCCTCATTAAAATATTTATCAAGACCCTTACCATTTCCTATTAAGTATTGAGGTAGCTTAGTTGCAATTTTAATTTTATCTCTTATATTATTTTTTTCAACAATTTCACCTAATGCAGCTTCACTCCCACTATAAATATAGGCTGTATCATAATAATTTACCCCCTGATTATAAGCTTCCATAATTTCTTTTTCAGCTTTATCAATATCAATACTGTTTCCCTTTTTTGTAAACCTCATACACCCATATCCCAATATAGATAGTTTTTCACCATTTTTATCTTCTCTATACTGCATAAATTATCTCCTATAATGTTATCTCCTTTAAATCCAAATATCTATAACAACTCATTCATTTCCAGGCTTAATAGTCGCTTCGTACATTATCAAATACTTTTCTATCTCGAACACTTATTATCTTTTCTGATTTTACCACATATTTTTTTACTATCAAGTTTATTCTCTTATTAAGTTCATTTATTATAACATTTGCTGTAAAAAACCGTCTATCTTTAATAGATAGACGGTTTTTATAAACCTCGTATAATACTAAGGTACTCTTGCCTATGATCAACAACTGCATATACTGCAACTATTTTATTTTTTTCATCGTGTTTAATTATAAATATTATTGAGCTAAAGGCATTATTCTCCAATCTTTAATCCTTTTAGTAAATCGCCAAGCGATGTTCCAATTTCTTCAGTCTCTGGAAGTTCAAAATCTTCTTCTTCAACCTCTTCTTCAGAATTCTCTATAAGTGCTTTTATTGAAAGTGAAATCTTGCCATCCTTAATTTCGATAACCTTAACATCAACCTCCTGTCCTTCTTTAAGCACAACACTTGGATGTTTGATTCTATCGTGTGAAATCTGAGAAATGTGCACCAATCCTGACATGCCATTCCCGATATCAACAAATGCTCCGTAATCCTTTATCGTAGCAACCACACCGTGGAATACCTGTCCTTCGGTAATCTCAGACATCTTTTTCTTTTTGCTCATTTCCTGCTTTTCTTTAAGTATTTCTTTTGCAGATAATATAAGTTTATCTTCATCCATATTTGCTTCAAATACTCTAACCTCAAGTTCCTTTTCCAAGAACGGATTACAGTCTTCCACTCTTTCAAGTGATAATTTTGATATTGGAATAAATGCTCTTATGCCTTCAAAATCAGCAACCACACCGCCTTTTACAATTCCACTTACAGTAACTGTAAAATTCTCCTGTGATTCCTTCATCTCTTCTGCTTTTCTCCAGGCTAACAGCTCATCCGTATCATGTACGCCATCGCCAATTAAGCTATATGATTCTTCTAACATTTCCTCGTAATCCTTCATTGTTTCTTCCATGTTCAAATTCTCCTTTTATAATCGTATTTTTTTGTAAAATAATAATTCCACTATTTTTCCACTATTTTACACTATTTTTCCACTATTTTCAAAAACAAAGGCCGACTGAGCATCAACTCTGTCGACCTGTTATAATTTCAGCAAATACTTTAGACTATTTAATCAAATACAACAATAATGTCTAACCCTATAATTTATTTAACCTTTACCTTCACTGCCTTATACACACCATTCTGCGCATAAACATAAACAACACAACTTCCTTTACCTACGGCTTTAATCTTTCCATTCTTTAAAACTTTTACAACCTTAGGATTTGAAGTTTCATATGAAAGCTTTCTATACTTCTTCACCTTAAGTTTTCTGCTGGCAGCCTTAGCAACAGCCTTACTCCTCGCTGTCTTTCCTTTTTTAAGTTTAACCTTACTCCTTTTTACCTTTACAGCCTTGTGATTTCCAAACTTGCCACCCTTAGTAGCAATGTATATAGTTTTAGAAATAGCACGAGTTTTTCCATTACCTTCAGCCACAACTATGTATTTATAATACGTACCCTTTTTTAGTTTCTTCTGAGTATATGAAGTTCCAGTAACTGTACCTAATTTAACATATTTATTTTTCTTACCGCATTTGCTGCCATAAATAACGTATGACTCAGCACCCTTAACCTTATTCCATGATATTTTAATGCTCTTCTTCGTTACCTTCGCCTGCTTAGCCTTAAGAAGCGAGAATGTCGAACCAGTCGCATCTTTATCACCAGTAATAGATTTTATCTGTTTCTCTTTATCCTCAAGAGGAACCATCTTATTTCCATAAACATCTTTAGTTGTTCCAGCATATGTCTTTGGAATTACAATTTTGACATTTTTACGCTCAATATTACCTGGATAACCTATAGCCTGATAACCATCTGCATCGTAGTTTCCACCTACTCTCTCTGAATAAGATGCACTAGCATCAAGGTTCAGCAAATTAACAAGGCCATCATAAAATTCATCGTAATTTATTCTTCCATGAGGTCGACAATAAGTTGAGTCCTTTTCTATATGAACAACTTTCCATTGGAGTGCCCACGTGAAAGCTACCCATGCATAAAAGTCCATATCAAGCGAATCTTTATACCAATCAGATCTACCATAATCATACCCTGAACCAAGCTTAAACACACCAGCATATCTATAAGCCATCAAAGCAAAATCCTGTCTATTAATAAGTTCCTCGCCTTTAAATTGATTATCGCAAATCACAGGATAACCGAAGCATATATTATTTGCTTCGCCCCATTTAACTGCATCGTAATAAGAAGCATCAGATGGAACATCAGTAAATCTTGTTTTTAAATTACTAACATCTGGTTCGCCCGCAAGCATATAAAGAGTCTGCATAGCCTGACCTCTTGTAATAAATGTATCGCTATCCTTAAGTCCATCATTCTTATCAAGTTTACAATCTGGAACATTTTTACCGTTGAACTTTGCATTCACCTTAGAACCTTTCATTCTATTATCAAGCGCAACGTAATGTCTAAGTTCATCAAGCGGATAACTACTTCCGCCATAATCTATTGTCTTTGAGTAAACTTCACCCATCTTAGGTTCATCTGCATATTTACCCTCATTATAAGCTTTGCAAAGGCGAAAATTCTTGCTAAAATCTAATTTTTCAATACTACTTAATCCATAGGCCCTAAGGTAATAAAGCTTTGGATTGTGAGATAAATCAAGAGATTGTAGCTTCGTATCACATTCGACCGTTAAAAATGCCAACTCTGAATTTTGAGATAGGTCTAGCGATGTAATACCATTATTATAACTACAAACCAATTCCAGCAAATGCTTCTGATTCCTTACATTTACATTCTTCGCTGCTGTCCATGCAATGTTTACGTACTGAAGTTCCTTATTATTTGAAATATCTACATCCTTAAGTTTTGGATTGTGCCATATATCAAGTCTCTTAAGAAGTAGATTACGAGAAACATCCAACTCTTCTAAATCATTATAAAAACAAGTAAGTTCACAAAGATTCAAATTTTTAGATACATCTAATTTTTCAAGCGAACAATTACTACAAAATAAATGTTCAAGTACAGGATTATTAGACACATCAAGTTCTTTAAGATCTGGATTTGCATTACATTCAAGAAAAGCAAGATGTTTATTCTTACTAAAATCCAATTTTTTAAGTTTACAATTAAAACAATAAACCCATACGAGATTCGGACAATTTGAAAGATCTAATTCAGTTAAAGGATTATATGAACACCACACACTAAGAAGGTTAGTATTTTTTGATAAATCCATTTCTGAAATATTATTACCCTTACACCATAACCCCTGTAATTCTGTGAAGTATTCTACACCTTTGATACTGTAAATCTTACTATTCTCACAATACAAATTCCATGTATTTTTTATTTCATTACTATCAAGCCAACCATCACCATCTTTATCAGAGTTAACCACAACACATTTTCTGAAGTTTTCATCAGGAAAGTGATCTTCGTCAATAGATACAACTTCTACAACATCATTTGCTGCCTTTACGGATTGAGTATCAATTCCCGTAAAAACCATTGCCGCACACATAAGTGTGGCAATAAATTTTTTCATGTTTTTCATCTTTTTTATATCCTCCTTACAAATAAAACCACCAAACGTAAATATACAAAGTTATACTTTAACGCCCGTTAACTATTTTAAATCAAAAAATATAGATATGTCAATATGGCAATAATATACAAAGTACATTCTCTAACGTTATCATAAAAAACATTGCCAAAAACAATCCCCGATACAATCATCATTTACCTGATAGTATCGGGGATTCAATATAAAACACTAAATATAAAATTTTACCTCATCGACTAATTTGGAATTCTTAATTCATTAGAAACAGCATTAATTATATTTTCAAATTGTTCTCTATCCTTATGTAATAGCATAAACCACTCCTGTTTCATATAGGTTTTTATATACCTTTGTTGGATATAAACCAATATAAGTATCAACAAGTTCTTTTGTAATTTTTTCATCCTTGATAATTTTTTTTAACTTATCAGAAATATTAGTAGCACTTTCATCCACATATTTATCTATATCACTAAGGAAATCTAAAAACTGCATTACATATATATTTTCCTCAGTAATTTTTGCCTTAGGCTTTCTGATAATGAATTTCTGTCCCTTAATATCAACTTCTCTCACTTTTGCACTTGCTTCATTTGTTACTATTTCCTGAACATAAGGAACCTGAAGTAATAGTCCAATCTGATTTGCAAAAGTATATCCCGAATAATATCCCTGTACTCTACCTCTCCGATTTACATATCTGCATCTAGCTACAGTATTAGCCGATATTGGAGTTAATCCCTTCAATTTCATTTCACCAGGCAAATAATAAACCCCTGCATCATATCTACAAAGTTTTCCAGAATCACACAATTCCTTTAATTTTGGACGAAGTGAATTTCCTACCATGCCGATATCAATATCTGCAGTGAAGATTGGTTCATATGGCTTAAAATTTTCAATCAAATATTCATATAACATAACCACGCCTCCCACATAACGCATTTTAACTTTTATATTTCGTTTTCGTTATATATACAATAACATATTTTAACCATTTAAGTCAATAAGCGTTATGCTCATTCATCTACTTCTGATTATTATTATCTTCAGCTACTACCAGTTTTATTCTCTTTTATTTCCGGCGAACCGTCATATGGAATAAGATTAAGACGAGCTTGATAATCAGCTTTCTCCTGCAACAAATTTTAGGGAACTTTTCCGCGTTATAATTCGCAAAAAGTTCCCTAAAATCATCTATTCACAAATATTGGCTATATAGTTAATCTGCAGTTCTCCATCCCGGAAAACACATACATTCCTTTATTTCAGGAAAGTCATATAATATATTTGGTTCAACTTTATATTCAATTTTTCTTTCTTCTAATGCCAACATGATCTCTCTAATCTTATAGGTATATCCCTTAATAGAAAGACTTTCGCCTTTATTAAATGCATTTTTTACTGCATTTACATTTACACAAAACAATCTTGCTATCAGCAAATAATTTTCTTTATTGCTTCCGTTAACATATATCTCGTATTTCTCACTTGTTACACATGGAGCCATTACTGGTGAAGTAGCCCATCCGAAACCGCAGTTAGTACATATTGCACTTCCGTTTTTTACGATTAATGTTTGTTGATTACATTCTGGGCATTTTTCTATTGTTTGTTCTGGTTTTTTATTTATACAATCTTTACAATTATTCATTCCTACACCTTATTTCAGCAAATGCTTTGCATTATATTACAATCCAAGTTCCTGTTCGTTGTTTCATAACAACAAGGTCTGAAACATCAACTTTTCCATCAAATGTTGCATCCATGGCCAAAAGATTGAATAAACATTTACGTTCTTTAATATCAAATAATTCAATTATTCCGTACTCATCTGAAATACTATTCATCTTTTTCCAATCATCAGGATTTAAATGAATTATACCATTAACAGGATGCTCTATTTCATATACAATTCTATCAGGAAGTAAAATATATGCGTATAATTTTCTATAATCTTCAATTCCTCCACCATAGTAATCCATATTTACATCACAATGATTTCTATAACAAAATGGAACCTGATTCATTGTATTTCTATTTTGAAATGAAGTCAAAGCTACATTCCATTTATCTCCAGGATATTCATGAAAATGTGGGTGCGAATGATGTTCATCATTTCCATAGAATGTTCCCTTTTCATTGTTTTACCTCCAAAATTATTCTTTTCTCCCTTTTATTTATCTTTTTCTTCATATGGTTTATTCCATGAACCAATCTCAATTAGATTTCCTTCAGGATCTGCAATATAGCATGTTCTCTGTCCCCATGGTTCTAACTCTGGTTCAAGTACTGGTGTGGCGCCATTTTCAACTGCTTTCTTAAATGCTTCATCAACCTCTTCAAAAGTATCAACATATAAAGCAATCTCATAATGACCATTTAATCCCTTAACATAGTCATACTTACGACTCGTCATCTTTTCAAAATCTCCACGTCCATAAAACAAGAATAATGTTCCATCCTTTACAAGATATACATTAGATGCATCTTCCGCTTCCTTAATTTCGAATTCCAATACATCCCTATAAAAACGAATCATCTTTGCCATATCCTCAACAAATATTCCAAATCCATCTAATCTCATAAAATACCTATCCTTTCAAGTTTTCAATTAAAGTTTATCTCCAATAAATCTATCAAATTCTTCTTTTATTTTGTCCAATCCATAATTTATAATACTGTCAAAAGAATTCTCTTCCAACATAAAACGCACAAATCTAGTACCAAGATAATATCCAACATCACTATGGTTTTCAAAACTAACCCAATCACCAAAGTATCTTTGATTATCACGAGTCATTGTATTTAAATCATCACAAAATGATCTTATTATTAATTCAATATTACTTTCACACCAATTTCTCCAATTATCTTTATCTTGATGAAAGTAATTAAAATTTCCCAGTATCTCCTGTTCAAATACCATAGCAACACCTTCCGTGAAAAGTTGCCATAAAAAACTATCTTTCTCTGAATTAGTTGTTATTTTAAATAGGCCATACTGTTTCTGATAAACATGTCCCAATTCATGAAGTATCAATGCATTCATAGAGTCTATGTCATACCAACCAAACTCAATAATCTTTTCTATTCCAAGAAGAATTGTTGTTTTACCCGATACCTCTGTAACACATCCTGCTCCATTACACAAACCTAAATAGAGATATATGTCAACATCTAACGTTCGATTAAACACTTCATATATTCTATCATTCAAATTCTGTGTTACTTCAGCAAATGCATTTACAACTTTATCTATCTTACCTAAATCATTATAGGCTCCATCCAATATTGGTAAATAATCCTTTTCCCAAGTATATCCAGCTCTTTGACAATCAATCATATCCTTAAGACATATCTCTTTTGCACCAGGAATGTATAAATCCATATACTTTTTCCATTCTGATAAATCAAAATGTCCAGATATAAAAATATCATCTATATTTGAAATTGTATTTATAATATTCATATTTGCTCCAATTATACAAAAGTCACTTTCAAATTCCTACCTTGAATAAACACCTTTTAATATTTCATTCTTATATGCTTCTCTATCAGGCACATCATACTCATCTGCGATTTTCGCAGCAAGTTCATTATCATATGGAATGCTTAGGATATTCATACTCATTGGCGTTAATTTAGACTCTCCAAGATCCCCTTCAATTAACAGAGCATGACATCTTGGAATACCAAGTGAATTACCAACACTTCCTGTGTTGATTGCATAACCCATATTATGAGAACGTATATATGGCATATGACAATCTGCACTTATAAAACCTTGATGAACAGTACCCTTTGTATCTGTAAATCCTGTATTCAATTCATCCATCGAAAGATATGGATGATAATTTTCATCTATTGGTCTTCCATGAAATAATCTAAAATTCACTCCACTTATAAGTACTTCATCCTCCATAGGCAAAGATCTAAGCCACTCTATTCGTTCATCACCCAACTGATTTACATAGAAAGCATTAGATTTAAGCCATCCCATAAATTCATCATCTATCTGTTCTTTTAAATCGTGTTTATATTAATCACACCAGAACTCTTAATAACAACCTCATCCCAGTTCCCCGCTATAAAATGATGACAATGATTTCTAACCCAGTCCAGTGTTTTATCATTCTCAGGTCCTTTACCCACTGCATCTCCTAAAAACCAAATATCATCTGGCTGTATCTTTTCAATTTCTTTTTCTAGTGCAAGTGTAGCGGTCATATTTCCATGTAAGTCCGCCAAAAATAAAATCTTTGACATTGTTATTCTCCTTCGTGACTCTATATACAGTATTTCTTATATTCACTTTATTATTTTATCATTTTTTTATCCCATCAAAAAGAAAAATCACTATTATTATTTATATAACTAAAATATTAGCTTTTCATACTCCTTAGTTTTCGAATTAATCACTAAGAAAGCAGATTCGCCAATTTGTCTTCCATCTCTATAAGTCGAAAACACATCAGTTGATATAAAACCATTCTTTTCATATATCTCCTCAACAGGAGTATGTCCCACCACTTGCATATACTTATCTCTCCTATATGCTTCTATATCACCATGTTGTGGTCTTAACCACAATGGAGAAATACTTTTCCATAAATTATCCTGTATAGTATTATTTATAATCATAATCATTTCATCTATGTTTTTTTCAAAATAATTAGTTTGTAAATTTTCTTCATAATTTAATTGTGAATCTAACCATTTTACGTATTCTTCACATAATCCTCCATGTGAAAACAATACATTATCAATTCTATGAATAATTGCAATCTTTGATGAATCTTGAATAGTTTCTTCAAGTTCTTCTAATTTGGATATGACAATACTTTCTGCACACGGTGAATATCCTGTTTCCAAACGTCCCCAAGGATAACTCACATCATGATTTCCATAACACCATAAAGTATCTGGATAAGTTTTAGCAAATTCAATAGCTCTATCAAACACATCCCCATATAACTCTGTATTAAAATCCATATACCAATCATCTGGTATATCCATCAAGCATACTGCCCTATCTGCTTTTCCTTCATTTAACATACTTTCAGCTTTATCAAAAATCCACTTTTTTAAATGTATATCTGGTATAACTAAAACTTTCATATTTCATTCTCCTCTTTACCTTTTATCTTAAAACCAAAGGCGAATTATCTAACATTTGATCAATAAGAATATGCATTTGTTTTTTCATATCACTACTTGTTATTTCTATGATAGCAGTTGTTAATCTCACCGCAGCATCCTTAGATGAAGCTCCACAATAAAAGCTCTTTGTGGTTTTCTTCTTCCTCCCCAACTTGATGTCGATTTTTTCGACATCAAGTTTTTATATTCATCTTGAGTTAGATAAAAACAAAAATACAGAACCAGAGATTTTTCAAATACTTAACCAAAGAAATAATTGGAACAAAAAACAACTTAAACAATTACTCGCTTATGCCCAAAAATTAAATGAATTATCTTCTGATAAATAACTATAAATCCAAATACCATATTAACTGAATTTCATCTCTTACTTCCGGTTCAGAATAGTATGCATACATATCAACTTTAAATAATAACGCACCCTGCTTTTTATAAAAATTACAGGCTGTAACATTGTTATTCTGACATTCTATTATCATCTGTTTATATCCAGCTTTAACTGCGCCTTCTCTACACATATCAAACAGTTTTTGTCCTATTCCTTGATGCTTATAACCATCCTGAACCCTTATATCCCACAGAACACAAGCATCTGTTCTTCCAGATAACATATTTAAATTCTCTGTTGGCCCTGCCACGGTTGCAGCACCAATAGGCTTATTCTCAGCAAATGCCATATAAAATTTCCAAGTTGATATATCAAAAGTTTTCTCATATTCCTTGGCAAGTTCATACTCACTTAAATCTTTTATACATTTCTCCACAGGAACTTCCTCAAAAAGAAATCCCCCAAGCCCACTATCAATTCTTTTCAATTTATATTCCGAATTAACTTCTACATTCATAGATACTTTATCATATAAATCAAAATATGTTTTGTCTACTTCTTTATATGTAATCATCATTCTTCTTCCTTTGTAAAAAACTTGTAAATAATTCTTTTATTTCTTCTTTTTCGTTCGTGCCAATTCTTTTAAATTCAAACATCTTTATACTTCTATAATTCTTTCACCAATTTCTTTTACCACATTTATAACATCTTCAAAAGTTGTATTTTTAGAATATACATTATTATTTCTATAATTTTCCCATACTTTTCTCAGTTCGTACTCTTTTTTCATATCTTCATATATACTAACCCATTCATCCAATTCACTTTCAGAACCACGTTTTATTACAGTCCTATTTATGGCTTTCTTCAAAACATTATAATCTATCTCATTCTTATATAAACTAAAAAACATATATAAATCGTAAAAATCTCTTGCTCTTGTTATACCAATATTTCTTCTAATAATTGTTTCAAATTTTTCAGCAATAATTGTCTCCTTATTGTATGCCTTAACAATTATATCATCTCCATCCAAAATAGTTTTATATGAATAATCAACAGCAGCAGGCGTAATTATATCTCCTGTTGTTATATCTATCTTCATATCATTCGCTATCCTTCCATAATGAGCAATAATATAAACTCTATAATCATTATAATCGTCATCTTCTCGAATTGATTCAATCTTTTTATACTCAAATCTTATATCATCACCAACATCAATACTTAATATTTCACAAACTATATCTATTATTTCTTTTTCATTCATAGTAATTCCAGTTACCGTAGTATCCATATCCATAGTCGTTCGTTCCGAAATACCAACCATTGAAGATATTAACAATCCTCCTTTAAGAATAAAATTATTTGAATACTTTGATTTTGATAATCTCTCTAATATTCTTTCAAATAAAAAGATCTGCAAAACTTCTTGAGATTGTAACTCTCTTTCCTTAGCAAATGCTCTCACTTGCCCTTTTAATTGTTCAGGTGTCCTTCTTTTCATCACAACACCTCCATGTAATTACGAACCTTGTTTTCAATATTAAAACACTTGGCATATTTTAAAATTTTTCTTGGATTCGATTCTGATTTGAAATACTCACGTATTGCTTGAATAAAAATCTGTGAATCAATATTTTGTTTATTCCTAATTATATCACAAATACACCGTTCCTTATCATATACTCTTACAACATATCCTTGGGGAGTTCTTATATTTTCAATTCCCAAATCCCATAATTCTTTTTTACAATAATGAAACTTTGTATTTTTATATGTTTTTTTAATTCTTGAAACATTATCCCCTTGTGGAACAGTGATTTCCAAAATATGCGGTACTCTATCAGACATACCATGTAAATATAATGCCGTTCCATGCGAATATATTAACTTATCTGATCTATTTTGTATTATTTTATACTCATCTGGTTCATCATCATTAAACAAATATCTTCCGTGTGACTCCTTTATAATAATACCTTTTTCTAAAAGCCCATATAACATAAATCTAGTAATCCCTGCACGCTGAAAATCACCTAATGTTACAACTCCACCATGTTCTTCTATCAACAACCTAATACCATCTATAGTATAATCCATATTAAACACCTCCCTATTACATTTTGTTCTTTAATTATATCATTTTAAAGAACATTTTGTAAATACATCATATAAAAATTCCCTGGTTACCCACCAGGGAATTTATTATTTCTTTTTAATTGGAATCCAAAGTTCACAGAATACTTCTGGTCTAGTACCATCGAAGTAAAGTTCATAGTCTGTTTCTTCTGCTGCTTCGTAACCCATCTGAGGCAAAAACTCCTTATAGAAGTTAGTCCAGGTCTTTGCGATACAATCACCGTTTTCGCCTACGCAGTCAAAAACTACATAAGTTCCTGAATTAACATCCCAAATACGGAATCCTTTCTTCTCCAAATCTGCCTGATCAAACTCTGCGGTATCTTCATCAACAATAATTCCAATACCATATTCGAATGTATCTTTTCCTTCTGTTGTTGGACTGCAAAGACCATAAAGGTCACGCTTTCCATCTTCTCTTAACATCCAAATTGGAGATAGCATCTGATTGCTGTTACACTCACCCCAGAAGTCTGCAACGTCATGATTTGCTTCGTCATTAATAATTCCATTACTAAATTCTCTTACGAGTGCAATAAATTTCTTTTTTTCTGTTTGAACTATACGATAATCCATACTCTTACCACCTTTCACAGATATTGTAATCGTAAGCGGGTTAAAAAGAGTTAGTTTACCGACTTCTTCTCTGGCTGTCTTAGGAGCGACACCATGAAACCTAGTAAATGCCTTAGTGAAACCTTCCGGTGTTTCATAACCATACTTCATCGCCAAATCGGTAATCTTCGCATCAGTCTCTACAAGTTCTCTTGCCGCCATAGATAATCGGCGATTACGAATATATGTATTTGCTGTAAATCCCGTCACAAAACTGAAGGCTCTATGAAACTCATAACTCGACGTGTGCACCCGCTTCGCTACGTCTTCATAGTTAATCTCCTCAAGGAGATGATCCTCCATATAAGTGATGGCTTTTTGTAATGCTTCAATCCATTCCATACTTTCTTCCTCCTGCTTACAAATACATTATGTACCATCTCAGAAAAAAATACATTTCCCGGTTTGCGAAAATCTGTCAGGTTATATCAAAGTTCACCGTTTTTTTCATTTTCTCTTATACCAATTTCATTCATCACTTTGTCCTGATGACCTTCTATGGTTAGCAAAATCAGTAGAACTACAAAAATAATCCCTGATAAAATCCATGCACCAAAAGCTACCATTCTAAAACTAAAGACATATAACACTAAACCAATAAGAATCAAGATACCAATCCATTTAAGCATTATGCTCCCTGGCTCTAGCATATTCAATTTATGTTTATAACGTTTTCCCTCGCTCATTTTTCATGCCTCCTCCTAGTACATCATCCTGAAATATACATTTACTTTGCCTTACATGATAGCTTCTCAACTTCTAATCGAAAAACCGCAACTGCATCAACCATTTCTTTAGAATACTTCCACTCAGATTTTCCAGAAATATGATTCATTAAAATATTTAATCCTCTTATTTTTTCTTCATTATCTTCAACTATTGATAATCTACCAGTACCAATAACACTTTGAAACTTAGCTGAATAATCACATGCAACATCAGCCTCTAATAATTCATATTCACCATCAATTTCAAATCCAACCTTTGGTGAGGTTTTACTAAGTTCATATTTTCGTCCAGCTTTAGCTCCATGAAAATAAAAAATATCTTTTCCATTCTCATTTATATAACCATAATTAAGTGGAACAATATACAAATCTCCATTATCATAGAATGCAATTCTAATAATCTGCTCTTTTGCAATAAACTGTTCAATTTGTAATTTATCTGTTATTTCTCTATCACTTCTTCTCATTTATTACTCCTTCCACTTATACCATTCTGGTGTATCTCCAAATCTTTCTGAAAGATAATCACCACCTTAACCTTATTCAAATCTAATCAATACATAATCAAGTATTAAGATCTATATTAAACCAATCATTTTCATCACTAATTAACCACTCTAGAGCTCTACGTCTCTCAACAACCACATCGAAGTTTACATTACCAATAGGTGTTTCTGGATGAATTTGTTTTTCAACGCAAGCCCAATGATAGCAATAGAATAAATCTAGCATATTCAATACTTTTTCTTCTCTTAAGTGTGGAACACAATTAGTGCCCTCAGCGATAGATCTCATATCAAAGATTACAGCATCTCCACTACATATTTGACTTACATCATATTCATATTTATCAGCCTTATAGTCAATTGCCCACATTAGCGTAAACACACCTTCATAAGTCCAAATAACATCCACCACATCTTGTTTACTATAATTATTTTCTAATATTCTTCGTTCTTTATCCAGCAAATACCTTTGATCGCCTTTACACTTTTTCATAAACTCGATCATATATTGTACAGCTTCATCATAGTCTTCTCCATTTCTTATGGAGCAAGCAACTTGAATTGCAGTAAATGCTGCAATTATTCTATTCATTATTTCATCATCACTTTTAAATTTTACTTCCTCAGATGAAGGTAAAAGAGGCAAATTTTCATTTATCTTTACTCCCTCTTTTCTTAACCTTTCTAATGATTTACTTCTTCTTTCTGCAGGTGTAATTTTTTTACCACCAAAAATATTAAATAATCCCATATTGTGCCTCGCTTTATTTATTATTGATTAGTTTGTCTTATTTTCCTCATTAACACGTTCCGGATAGATGAGAGATAAAAAGTTTTTATGATAATATGTTTCTTCTAACACCGTTACTTCATCATTCTCATCATATATAACAACAACACCATCTTCCCCTTCACGTACCCAAGGAAAATCCAAATGATAAACTCTTTTTCCACTTCTATAAATGGAAATAAATTCAATCTTCAATTCCTCCATGAACTCTTCCTTAGACATCGTATCACCGCAATCCGTAACTATTGAATCCTTGTCTCCAAGATAATGCTCAGTTACTGCTAGCTTAACTCTATAATCTATCCTCTCTCGATCTTCATAACGTCTAATAAAACGTTCAAACCCAACAGATGCATCTTTTGTACCAGGTGTATCTACTTCTATAAAAACTCCAACCGGTTGATAATATAGATCTGAGGTTTTCTCATACCAATCTATATCAGCTTCATAGCCAGTTTCGATTGGGTCATCCCCAGCATATAAAAAGGACCCACAAGGTAACTCAACAACATTCGGATCAACTTTCTTTTCAGTTTCTTTCTTTTTCTCATCTTTATGAAATAATTTACTAAATAAAAACATAATTTACACTCCTACCAATTTTAAAAACTTTACTGTTCTAATATACCATACCAATCAATTATTTTATAGTCAGAACCTATGCGGATAATTCAAAAAAATAGAAGTATACCATTTATAGTACACCTCTATTTATCAATTAATATACTAGTAGACCCTAAAGTCCTCTTATAATACTTAAGTAATCCTGCCTTTGATCTACAACTGCATATACAATAACCTGTTTCTTATTATCATCAACTTTATAAAATACTAAATCTTTCTCTAAAATAAGAACTAAATATCCTTGACGCCTTAACACATTATATTTTGGCTCTACTCCAATGTATGAATTATCCTCTAGATTCATAATTGATTTTTCAAGATAGTCCAGTTTTTCCAATGCTACATCATTACCAAAGTTTTCGGCAACATAAAGAATGATTTTACGAATCAACGAATCCGCAGTATCTGTTCTTATAACTTCGTACTTCAATCCTTGTCCTCCTTAAGAATGCTTCTTAAATCATTAAAAGTATCCTTCATAGGTGCAACTCTTCCGTACTTTACATCCTCGTCTGCTTCTGCAAGAATTTCCAAAAGTTCAATTCTTGCCTTCATTCTTTTATATTCCTCATACCCAAGAGAAACTGTATCTCCTCTTCCATTTACTGTAATAATAACTGCTTCATTATTCTCACGACATTGTCTAGAAATTTCATTATAATGATTGCGTAAATCTGCTGATGGTCTGATAACTTCCTGTTGTGCTAACATAATTATCACCTCCATTTTATATAGACATATTATATCATTTTTTGTCTATATTTGCAATTATTACAATCTGAATTTTGAACCCTACAATTTCTAAGCTTTCTATCCAACAACCTCTTTAACCCATTGTTCCAATTCTATAACTTGTACCGTGCTCGACAATCTTTTTCCATCTATTACATTTGCTCCATCTGCAAGCGCCTGCATATTCTTTGCAGAATTTCCCAGTCCACTTCCACCTGATGTACAGAATGGAATAACTGTAATACCGCTAAAATCATAACTTTCCATAAAAGTATCAATGATTGATGGTTCACGATACCACCATACCGGGAAACCAACAAATACATATGTATACTGTGACATATCATCCACTTTACTACTAATTGCTGGTCTACAGCTTCTATCATTCATTTCAACAGAACTTCTACTATTCTTATCCTGCCAGTTAAGATCTGCGCTTGTATAAATCTGTTCTGGAACTATCTCAAACAAATCAGCGCCTGCTGCCTGTGCTAAATTCTCTGCAACTCTTTTTGTTACTCCACTTGCACTAAAATATGCTACCAATACTTTACTCATTCTACTACCTCCTAGATTACATACTTTCTCTTATAATCTGTTTTACTTCATCCTTTGTTAAAACCTTATATCCGCCCTCAAGGATAAATGTTCCTTCAGTAATTCCATCAATCATATCCTCTGTCGCTCCAAGTTCTGATAAACTCATTGCAACCCCGATTTTTCTCATCCAATTTTCCATAGCTACAAGTCCTTCTTCAGCCACCTGCTTATCTGTTTTTCCCTCTGCACATACATTCCAAACCTCTTCAGCAAATCGTTTAAATTTGGCTAATCCATATGGCATAATAAATCTATAATATGGTAATGAAACAGCCGAAAGCGTCATACCATGTGTTGCATCAGTATATCCGCCAGCAGACTGTCCAAGCATATGAACCATCCAGTCTGTGCTCTTTCCTCTAGAAATCAAAGTATTCAAAGCCCAAGTAGCTGACCACATAATATTAGAACGTGCTTCATAATCCTCTGGATTTTCAATAGCAATCAACGAACTATGAATAACCGATTTCATCAACGCTTCTGCTATATAATCACTAGTGTTATCATCATCACCAGAAAAATACTGCTCACATATGTGATTAAAAATATCATAGATTCCAGCGACCATCTGTCTCTTTGGTAGACTCATAGTGTACTTTGGATTAAGTATTGAGAACTTTGGCATAACCTCCTCTCCAAATACATGTCCTATTTTCTGATGAGTTTCATGATTCGTAATAACAGAACCTGCATTCATTTCCGAACCTGTACCTGCCATTGTAAGCACACATCCTACAGGTACAATCTCACATGTTGGTTCTTCAAAACGAATATAATATTTTTCCCATGGATCTTCATCACAATTAATTGATACAGATACTGCTTTGGCATAATCACAACATGAGCCGCCACCTACAGCCAAAAGAAAATCAACCTTGTTTTCTTTAGCTTTTGATACACCTTCTCTTAATTTCTCAACCGTTGGATTTGGCATAACACCAGCATCTTCAATTATAGTTTTTCCATTAGTTTCTAATATCGAAACCACCTCATCATAAATTCCATTTTTCTTTATGGAGCCTCCTCCATATATTAACATTACATTTTTACCATACTTTGGTAATTCCTCATTTAAATATTTTAGAGAATCATCTCCAAAATAAAGTTTTGTTGCGTTCTTGTAACTAAAATTTCCTAACATTTTAAACCTCCTAAATCATTTAATTATTTCAGTTTATTGTATTCATCTTCTGATACCGGTTCGCACCACTCTGTAGATGCTTCCTCGCCTTCTACCTCTATAGCCAAATGCGAGAACCAGCTATCCGGTGCTGCACCATGCCAATGTTTAACCTCTGCCGGAATATTAATTACCGTTCCCGGTGTCATTTCTACAGGTGCTTTTCCCCATTCCTGATAATACCCTCGACCACCTACGCAGATTAGCATCTGACCACCGGCACTTTTTGCATGATGAATGTGCCAGTTATTTCTACATCCTGGTTCAAAGGTTACATTGAATAGTGGAATTTGTTCTGTTGAAATTGGGGCAAGATAACTTTGTCCAACAAAATATTTACCATATGGATTTTCTTCACCCATCGGAAAGAAAATCGTGTTCTGATACTTGTCCTTTTCCGTTAGTTCCACCATTTTCTCATTGTATACTTCCTTCGCTATATTAAAGACTGCCCATGCTTTTGGCCATCCTGCATAAAATGCAACATGTGTAATCGCTGCAGCCATTTCTTTTTGTGTTACACCATGATTTTTAGCATTCATAATATGATATTTTAAACTGCTGTCTGTTATTCCTTGCGCCATCAATGCAACGACAGTAATTAAACTACGTGTTTTGAGATTAATATCTCCATTATTCCAGTTTTCTCCGAAAAGAATATCATCATTGAAACGAGCAAATTCCGGTGCAAACTCACCAAGTTGCTCTCTCCCCGCTGTCTGTACAATTTTATTGTTCATAGATTATGCTCCTCCTATTTTCTTATAAATTTCTCATCTTTGTCTCCATTACCACTTTCATCTGAAAGAAACCGTTCTACTGTCATATGTAAATCATATTTTTTTCGAAGTTCTGCAATAGCTTTCATCATAGGCGAATCATGATGTTCATCAATTGCCTTTTGATTTTCCCAGCTATCTATTAAAAGTACAGTATGTGAATCTTCCATTGAAAAAAAGTATTCATATCTCAGATTTCCATTCTCATTTCGAATCGATTCAACCACTCCGCTACTTACCATTTCTTCTGCGAACTTTTTTGCATTTTCGCCTTCACCCGTGTATCTTATATTAATTGTAATTGCCATATTATAACCCCTAACATTTATTGCATGCTATGCATCCTCTTATCTCTTTTTCTCCTACAACCATGCCTGGATTATTTTCTTTGAATCCTTCACCTGCGTTCCTTTGATTGCAAGACCTCTACTATCTACATTTGCACCCTTACATATATTTTTCACATCAGATACCATACTTCCAAGTCCCGATCCTTCATGAGTGCTGATAACTCTAATTGTCTTGCCTGAAAAATCAACTCCCTCTATTGCAGTCTCAACCTCAGGCGCATATGTCCCCCAATAAATAGGACTCATAACAAAAACCGTATCATACTCTGATATATCTGGTAGTTCTTCTTTGATTGGCGCATTTCCCACGCGCACCTTTGCTTCCTCTATGCACTTGTTATACTCGGCAGAATAAGGCACTAATGGCTCAACTTTAAACATATCTGCTCCCGTCAGTTCCTGCACATATTCTGCAGTGATTTCAGTATTTCCTTTTTCAATGTAACCAACTGCATAATTCTCATCTGCTCTACTAAAATAAATAATCAAACTCTTACTCATAAAATTCTCCTTATTCTACTTCTATTGTGACAGTTACATTATCACCGGATAATAATTCCTTTATCTGCGCTTTGGACATATTTATTTTTCCAAGTCTTGTATATTCCCAAGAATTTGATCCATAAAAAATCACCATCTGATTACTGGAATACAAAACGATATCTCCACACTCTGTCGTAATGTCTTTATCATTACTAGGCAATACACTTCCTATCGAACCAACCTGCTCAAAGCCACCATATTTCGACATCTTTATTTTAGTTGTTTTTTTTGCTTAGCCAATCCATTAAAACAAACAACAATGCCTACAAGAAAACAAAAAAGTATCATTCCCAATACTCGCTTTTTCATATTGTACCTCCAACTATTATTCCCACGTTAACTTTCCTGTTTTCTGTGCCACCTCATATCGTCCGATTTTGTATTCTAATTTTTCCAATGCTATCTCATATTTTTTCTTATTTTCAATAATCTGTTCTCTTACTTCTTTCAAAAGATTGGTTCTCGCATCAATTGTTTTGTCGCCTTCCTGAAAAAGTTTCACGTACTCAATCAACATTTCAACAGGAACCCCTGCATCACGCATACATATAGCATTTTCAACCCAATTAATATCTACTTCCTGATAATCTCTTATCCCACCTGGTGTTCTTGTAACTTCAGGAATAACACCTACACGTTCATAGTATCTAAGCGTATCCGGCGTTAAATTATATTTTTCACATACTTCCTTAATCGTCATATCATCACCTCCGATAATATAATTATACAACTTGGAGTTAACTCCAAGTCAAGTTTTTTTATAAAAAAAAGCATACATTACACACTGTACACTTCTATAAATATTTACTCTATTTTGATTTTGCTTTCTTTGCTTTCTTTTCCGGTAATTCTTCATACATACCTTCCAATAATTCTGCAATCAAATCCGTATCATCAAATCTATCAAATACGTACATCAGTGTTTTTGAACCTTCATAAGGATAACGCAATTCTAATCCCTCAAGTAGTCTATCCGATGTCGGTGTTCTCTTTAAAAACAATTCATTACCGCAAATATCACCTATCAATTTACCATTAAAGTACACAAGGTATCCACCCATCATAGATCTTATAACAATATCACCAAATGCTGAAAAACTCTCACGTACATATTCATTAAATTCGTTCATTATAATTACCTCCATAACAAGTTATAAGCGTAAGATTTTTTACATAATTATTCCAATATCGAATCTATTATTTTTTCATAATTATCATCTATCATTAAAACTTGATCGTTCATAGACTTAAAAGAATCAATATATTTCTTATTTTCAGCCTTAATCCATTCAACTGTACAATCAGAATCATCTCCTCTTGATTCTATATCCGAACCATGCTTTTTAATATCAGAAAAATGACGCTCTATATATTTATCAGTCATTGCCAAACAAATAAACTTAATCTGTGAGAGGTAGTCATCCTCGAATGAAGATTTCCAATCACTAGGAATATAACAACCTTCCACTATAAGATTTTGTTTATTCTCAATAGCCGTCTTAATAATTTCACTCACTATAGGCCACAGATAACCTGTTAGTTCATCGTCATCATCACATGGAGTAAGTTTTGTATTGCCACTTCTTATTAGTCCCATTTTCAAATGATCAATAGATAAATATGGATATTTATATTTTTCAAGCATTTGCTGCGCTAACACTGTCTTTCCTGTATGTGATGCTCCTGTTATTATAATAATCATTTTGTTACCTCTACTAATTATTGATTTGTTATTATTTTTCACTTTTCCGTTGTATTAATGCAAGTATAATTTCAACTATTCCCATAATAATCTGCCATACTGACAAAATATAATTCTTCCAGTATATTTGTATAAGACCAGTAACAATGAAACATATACCCATGATTAACATTGCTATCCAAACTCTATTCCCTTTCATAACTCCTCCATTTTTTATATGCTTCATTAACTGTTTGTTTATATATCTTTATATCACTTTCATATAAGTACGAAATATATTCTTTTAGCTTATCATCCTGACAATTCATCCTTGGACCAAGATATGTAAATACTTTCTCAATAGTATCTATCCAATATTTATCTCTTTCATCTTCACTCATATCACTATATTTTGAATAATCAAATGGAATAACTATTTCTGGATATCCTTCAGTAAAACAATGTCTAACACAAATCTCTTTTACAAACGGACTACAACATATATTAAGTTGTCGTAAATATGAATTATTAATATATTTTGTTTTGACAGAAAAAACATAATCTAAAAAATCAGAATCATTCCTTAATATTTTAGTACACGATTTAGTCTTATTTTCATCTCCTAAATAATCAGAAAAAATATTTATACTCTTTAATCTCATAAAAAACTCCGATTTGTTTATTCTCTATCCCCAAATGTAAAACAATTACCATTTTCATTTATATCAGTTTGCATCCACCCATAGATGATATTTTCCACAATGAATACATTTAAATAAATATCCAGACATATCTCCATCTTTATACAAATATTTCTCAACATCTTCAAGAGAATATGCATCATCACGCTGAACATATTCTCGTAACACTTCATCTTTGATTCCTAGTTTATCTAATTCTGCAATTCCAACACGTCCCAAATACTGACAATAGTCATCACAACATGCAAGCCAATAATCATCCTGCCATCCCAAATATCCAGGAGTTCTATGAAATAACTCATCCCATTTTTCAGGATCACTAACATGATCTGCGTATGAAACAAATTCTGCATCAAACTTTTTTGCTGCCATCCCATTACTTACACATTGTAAACAAATACAGTCAACTTCTTCTGCTGTATAAAGATGCTCTATGTATTCATTTACTTGTTTTCCACAACACTGACAAATATCTGTTTTACGAACAAGAATATCATCATCATAAATATTCGGATGATATTTAAATTGAATTCTCTCCATATCCATTTTCCTCACATTTTTAAAAATTCTGAATTTATCCCGCTATGCATTCAACGACGAAATTAATTGATTCACTGAAAAATGTTTTGGATTCAAGTACTTAATTCCACTTTCTATGATTTCAAAAGCTTCATAATCAAATTCGATACTATCATCGTTCATAAAATCATCATCAATCCATTCTATTTTTCTAGATTTATCAAAATACTCTTCTAACAATTCCTTATTCAAAACTTCCGTCTCAAAATTTTTAACAGGGATATATTTTATATCAAATTCTTCTGTATCCGCTTTTAGTTTCGTCAGCAAATCCATTCGCACAAATGCAAAACTTTCGTTTTCCAGAAAATATGCAACTATCTTATCTTTCGATAATGATATAGCATCATCTATTCCCATATCAGAATCATAGTACAATGTTTCAATATCATCTAATCCCGCTCCAGCTAAATGATAATTTCCTATTATAGCCTCCAACTTATAACATAAGGAGACTCTTTTTGTTGACTTGTCTTTTTTTTCACTCAAATTAATTATCTTCATTATTTCAATAGAATCTCCTTTTCCATATTTACTTCACACGTTTTCCATGAATTTCACAATCTTGAATACGTGTGCCATCATCAATAATCATTACATTTTCCCATTTAAAACTATTTGCTGTTATCTCAGAAAATATCCAATATGAATTCTCATCATCCAGCACTTTGCCGATAAGTTTATCACCTTCTTTTGTAAAACGAAGTCTCTTCATGCAGTAATCGCATGTATAAACAACGTCATAACAATTCTCAAAATGATTGAACATACGTAAAGAAGAACCGTATTCACCATCAGGCTGTGGTGCAGACTCCTTAGTTGCTCGCGAAGGGAAAATGAAAACATCTTGAATTCCTGCGCCTTCAAGAACTCTTCTAAAAATCCATTCGCCTTTTACATATCTTTTCTGTCCGTTCAATTCATCATAATAATCACAATCCCAATCACCAAGAAGTGGTGCGAACCAATCATATTCATCAGGGATTTTATCTGTCTTTTGTGACAATAAAGCATCTACAAAACTATCCATTTTTTCACCTTCCTTTTCAAGTTTTTCTGTTATCTTTATGATATCATACAACCACGTTTTGATTTGACCAAAAGAAAATCTGGTTTATGGAAAAGGTCATCCTGATCAGGGAACCTCTTTAATATCTCATCTGTAGGAATAGGTTCTATCATCTTTTCTATAATAAAACCATTTTCGCTCAGGGTATTTACAATGGTTGAAAACATTCGATGATATTTCTTTATACCTTCGATAAACCACTCAGACTCTCGCTCTCCTTCTCTGGCATAGTTAGCAAGATTAACATAGAGCTTCTTACCATTCTCATCCTTGGTCCAACGAGGGATTTCTCCACTATAAGTAGTATTGATAGGATTTTCCTGTGAAAAAATAAAGTACCCATCCACATTTAGCTTGTCATGGATTTTTTTAACCACACCCTCAAAATCCTCCACATAATGAAGTGCAAGAGAACTTATTACTACATCAAACTTACCTTCCACCTTCTCAATATCCTCAATTGGAAGAAGCATATAGCTAATCGCCGAATGGGGGTTTTCCTTTCTAGCAACTCCAAGCATTTTCTCCGATATATCAATTCCAACAACCCTAGAAGCACCTTTATTTATAAACTCTACACAGTGCTCACCAAAGCCACATCCAAGATCTAATACACTTTTGCCCTTAAGATCAGGAAGCAATGAAAAAAGAGCTGGTATCTCAAAAAGATCATTTGCATTACCTTCCTTATCCCTTATAGTCTTATACCCCTCAAAAAAAATCTCGTTATCAAAAATATTCTGTTTAGCCATTTTTTACAATCTCCTTTGCGGTATTAAGCATATAACTTTTCACCGTCAAATAACAGGACACAAAGTGAGCAAATGCCCTGTTTTAGCCATGGGACACGTATGTCCCATAGTTTTATACATTCGATTCTTTCAATATAGCCAAGTCAGATTTCTCATATCTATCCTCCCTAACGAATATCAATTTATCGTGCAAAATCAATCATTAATCGCAGGCAACACTTTTTGCTCAATAAATTCAACCCTGTCAAAAATCCTCGGTTTGAAAGTACCTGTCATTCCCACAGATACATTTTCCTCTTTGTTTACATAGATTATATTTCCGCTGTCACCAATTGCAGCAAATACCTCTTTATCATCATATGGCTTATACCATAAGTAGCCATAGTTCATAAAGCCAAAACGTTCACCAAGCTTAATATGAGCTGTCAACATGTCTTTTATGTATTCTTCGGAAATAATCCTCTTTCCGCCATAAAGCCCGCGACCCAAAACAAGTTCACCGATTACAGCCATATCTTTCGCCGACATGCATAATCCCCATCCGGCCGTAATTGTGCCCTGAGGATCAGAGTACCACTCATATTTTCTAGGATTCTTATTCATGAAGAAATCAAACTGATCTTCTTTTGAGCTGACACCATGTGGAATTCGCTCCGGAAGTCCCAGTAGCTCAAAAAGATTTTTGTTGGCGAAATCTATGCATTTCTCTCCTGTTGCTCTCTCTATTATTCCAGCTAAAATCTGGATTCCCAACGTAGCATATCTAAACTCGCCAGTAATCCCTTTACGACCACCAAGAAAATCAAGTGTTGCAATAGTAAAGTCATTTGAGGTGCATACTTTTTTCCAAGGCTCTGAATTTCCCTTATACGGAGCTGTCATTGTGAGTAGATGTCTGATTGTGACATCATATATAGTCTTCTCTCCACGTTTTACAGTATAGTCAGGAAAAAAAACCATCACCTTCTGATCTACACTCTTAATACATCCTTTATCCAAAGCAATTCCTGCAAGCAATGACATTACACCTTTAGTCACTGAATTAACATTCATAGCATCTTCAGACTTAAATCCATGCCAGCAATCATCATATATAGTCTCACCATCTTTAATTGCAAAAATCTGGCAAATATTACTTTCATTTCCTGTGCTACCTGAAATAAATCTGTGAAGTTCTTCTTTATTCATCATTTTCCACCTCTTTGTTAAGATTTGGACGTCCTAAAAAGATGTTAAGTTAATTTAAAATTATTTTCAAGTATTTTCTTATATTTCATTAATCAATGACAAGCATTGTTCTTTCAACCATACAGCTACACCATCTTTATCGTTTGATAATGTTACGCCATCTGCAATATCCAGCACTTCTGGAACGGCATTGGCTAACGCTATTCCATAACCGCATATTTTAAGCATTTCAATGTCATTATTCAAATTCACACAATTTATTTTTTAATTATTTTCTTCACTCATCATACCACCTATAACTTCTAAAACAAATTACTATTCCTCATTCCGATATACTCAATTTTATCATCGACTATTGAACTGCAAATAAATTTTTCTATCAACTATATAAAAAGAAGCATACATCCACTGCACGCTTCTACAATAAGATTATTTATTTTCATACTCTATTATTTTCTGATTTTATATCCTACTGGTTACTCCAGTATCGATTAATATCTTCCGGCAAATTTTCAATGCTATTTCCAATAACGGTAAGATATTCCTCTTCAACGATATCTGGAACAATAAAGTACTTTCCGTCTCCATTTATTCCAAATAGTTCTCCCCCGCCATTGGAACCGATGATAAAACCATCCTTAAGGTATTCCTGATAATCTTCGTTTATCTCAACCAATTCTTCAAAAGGATAAAGCAACAACCAAGATTTGCCTGTATCTCCTTCGCCGCCATTATGCTTTTTCATAAAGTCAATATACTCAACAGGAATCGGTATATTGTTTATACTTTCAATAATTTCTCCTTCATACGGATCATTAAAATCAAATTTTGCCCACATTTTTCTTTCCCCCTTCCAAGACATTATCTTTCCGATACAATTATTTTAACTATTAACAAGCTTTCCTGTTAATATATTGATTTTCATCTCTTTCCATCCTCCATGTGGATCCATCTCACAAGAAATATCCATCTACAAAAACTCTATTAAAAGTGAAATCCTTAAGATTAATTTCTTTTTCTATCAACTCTTCTAATTTTCCGATATTATTCATCAGAACCAAAAACAACCATAACTATATAATTTGAATATTGAATGAAGAATATATCAAAAACAACGTAAGTATAGAAATGTGAAAAACACCTTTCACACTCGTCACTTAATGGCTCTTTTAATCTATAAATCGCCTTGATGTCACCAATTTGAAGGCGAGAACCACCTAAGAAATATTTAATGCACTCACTTTCTTTATCAGAATGATTACACTTGTATGAATCAAAAAGTGAATGAGTCATTTGCTCAAAATCAACCATACTCTCCACAATTTCAAACTGCAAATTATCAATTAATCCGGAGACTTCACTATCATATTTCCTCATTCGTTCTTTTATCGAAGATACCAAATTGTCTTTATTCGCTTCAAAAATATCCGCTTCTACAGCCCAATATTTAGGGAGTATTTCACATAATGTTTGATCTGCCAATGTTGATACAAGACCTGCCAGAAACGCTGTTTTTCCATCTATATTCTTAAAATATTCATAAAAGGCTGACATAATTCCCCCTTCATTTGGTTACGCATAAAGCATCTAAAACTATTCGCTTCATTCCGACAAATTGGAAGTTGTTGAGTCATTGTCTCGACTATATTTATTCTTGTAATAATAACTCAAGCCCAATATTTAGATTATCAATAATCTCTTGAGCAGCATTTCCTTCTTTATCTCCATACCAAAATGCTGGCACTTTTCCAATATCTTGATTAATATCTAGAATGGTAAATTCAACAAAATTGTATGGCCGAAAATCAGGTCCTGATATGCATAACTGACCTAAATAATTATCTGAATCTATATTCACTACCAATTCTTTCGCATTATCTACCTCTATATCAATATCCAGTTTATCCGCATATAAAATTTGAATATTATAAATCCATTCCTTACATGCCATTAATATTTCCTCATACATAAGATAGTTTCTTTACTCCTTAATCCTGAAATAATTGTTCAAAATAGACTCTATTTTTTCTAACTATTTCTTGCATATATGCGATTATATTTTCTTCATTTTCAAAAATCCATTTATCTATAATTTCCGACTCTTTAATCCATTCTTTCGGATACTCAAAAACATCTTGGTACTTTTCATCACAATAATCGTGATTCCCTAAAGAATACATCCTGCATATTTCTTCGCCTAACGAATATTTCTGAAGATACTTGATAACCGCTTCAACTTGATCTTTGTGTGTGGCTTCATAATATGTCCATACGCCACTTCGTAATGATGTTCCTTTCCAAGAAGATAACTCTATAAATACAGTAACAAAATCCGGCTTATCCTTTACATTATTAAGCTCTAGAAATAATTCTGGCTCTATAAGATAAAAATCATCGTTGGAAACTTCTATTCCTTTTTTTATAATACTTTTAACTTTCATAACCTATCCCTATAAATCCCGATTTATCTTAATTCAACAAACTGTAAGTTATTCATTTAATTCAGCCTCAATCTCTTCAATAGTAGGCATACTACCTCTGAACTCTTCTGGTATAAGTTTTGATAATTCATAACTGGAAATACCAAGTGGCTGGCTAGTAGATTCTAATGCATATTGGGCTTCTACTTTATCCATATCTTTACAAATCAGAAGTCCCAAAGTAGGATTATCCGCTTCTGTTTTCATCTGATGATTAACAGCCACAACATAAGTTCCCAGTTGACCTGCATATGAAGAATCAAATTTTCCTGTCTTTATTTCTACAACAACATAGCAATGCCTTTGAGTATTGTAAAATAATATGTCTATAAATTTTTCAGTATCTCCTACCTCAATTCTCACTTCCTTGCCCATATAAGCAAAGCCAGTACCTAACTCCATAAGGAAATTATTAACTTTCTCTATAAGCGCATCCTTTAGTTCCTTTTCATCATACCTTTCACGCAAAGTCAAAAAATCAAAATTATATGGATCCTTTGTAATCGCTTGTGCTAAATCGCTCTGTTCTATCGGAAGTGTATTAGAAAAGTTAGTTATTGCTTTGCCCTGGCGTTCATACAAATCCGTTCCTAAAAAGTTTAGTAAAACATCTCTTGACCAATTGTTTTCAATAGTTTTTCTGATATAAAACAATGCCTTTGCAGAATTTCCTTTGCATTTATCAAGTATTATTTTGTTATGTCCCCATGGAATTCTAAAAATGATTTGTAAATCATCCCCAACTTGGGGACGATTTGCATCTGTAATCAATTCGTCCTCAACCTGAGGATAAATCACTGCATCAGGATACATCTCATAAAAGTATCTCATATATTTCAAATTAGTTGGAGAAAATGATTTCACATCTGGCAAAATGGATTTCAAATCGTCACTTACCGTTTTATAAAAGCCCATTCCATATCCGAATTGTTCACTCATAGATGAAATACCCTTACCAAGTTTCCAATAAAATCTTAGCATTTCATCATTTATCTTCATAGAAGCTCTGATTTGGCTTTTTCTAAAATCAGTAGATATTCCGGTAATCCACTCCTTATATTCATTATCAACCTTAATCAACTCACTCATATATAATCCTTTCTAATGTGTCAGTTCGACAACTTCCGATTTGTCTTAATCGATAATACTGAATTTTATTTTTTTATCAACATGATATTGTTTACCTGCTCCGTGAGATATAATTCCGTATCAGTCTCTACCAAACTGTAACTCTCTATTACTGCCTTATCATGTTTCCTAAGCACTTCCTCGTATCCGTATGCCGTATCCTTCTTTTTAGGGAATCGTATTGAACTGTCAAAGCTGTCGACGATAATGAGTCCGTGTCTGCTGCAGATATCTATCCATTCATCCTTTGTGTAAAATTTTATATGCCCATCCTTCTTGAGTCGCATATAATCATCAACGAATCGTTCCTTATCACATTCATTAGGGCACGGATCTGAAATAAATAATTTACCACCGTTCTTCAGAACTCTGCTCACCTCTCCGATACTATGCTCTATATCAGGGAAATGATGCAAAGCATATCTTGTCACAACCAGATCAAAATAGCCCGCCTCAAAAGGAAAATCAATTCCTTCATAACTTACAAATGACAAATTATTTATTCTTTCTGCTGTTGCTCTCGCTTGGTTTGCTTCAAGTGCAGCATTCACGATATCCAAACCTATCACTTCACAACCAGGATTGTTCTTCGCAATCGGAAAAGAAAGATACCCACTCCCGGTTCCGAGATCAAGAATCCGCATCCCATCACTAATCTTCACAAATTCAAGTATCCTATTTAGATGCTCGAAGTCCTGCGTCTGTCTATTGTAAAAATCTCCTGTAGCAAAGCTTTCTTCAAAGCCCTTTCGTGTATCATTTATGCTTTCTTTAATATTCATAGTTCCCAATTTTTCCCCTTCTATTATTCAAAAAATTATATCTTATGTGCAGTAATGATTGTATAACTTTTTGCATTATCTATCTCTTATTTATCTTCAATAATCATTTGTGGATTTTCCATACAGATATCAAAAACAGCACCGCAATCTTTACATCCTTTTGCTGTTAATGTTGAATAATTTTTCGTAAATGGAAGTTTCTTTTGAGATGTATTCGTTGTAAACACTAATCCTCCTGTTCCAGTTGAAAGCTTACCTTCAACAATATTCGAAGAACCACATTTCTCACATTTCATTTTGTTATCCCCCTCTAAATCATTATATAGTCTAAAATTAATTTATACTGTTATAATATACCATAATAATCCATCGTTTTATAGTAAAAGTACCTATACGAATTTTTTCCTGTATTTTTCAGAAAAATAGAATCATTTTAGAATCACTCTCACTTAATTTGTGATTCTAACCAAATCACATGTTAAGCAAATTCATAACCAGCTTTACCATAACTTCCTTTTCCTCTGAATTAGATTCTGCAATCATAAGTGTAATAGCAACTAGCTCTCCGTCACCAATACGTTTATTGCCATCTCTAAGTAATGCATCATTTCTCTCCAAAAATTCCAAAAACAAAGAAGCCGCTATTCTCTTACACCCATCCGCAAACGGATGATCTTTAATCATAAAGTATAAAAGATTTGAAGCCTTTTCTTCTATGGAAGGATAAGCATCTTCTCCAAATGCGCTTTGATAAATAGCGGAAATGATACCGTTTACTTTTCCTTTTTCTTTTTCCACTCCAAACACATCAGTCTCAAATGAATCCTTCATGTGCGAAACCATTTTCATACAGTCGTCATAGGTAATCCTATAAATAGGTTTTGCACCCGTAGGCTTTACTATCGCTTGATGATCGTACTGGTCTAACAGAATTAAACTGTCTGTATATAAATTAACCGCACGAAGTACATCTTTCTCCTCAACATTTAACGCATCCGCCAGCATTCTGGTTTGAATATCAACTGTCTTTTGCAATACATGTAAACGCTTCTCATTAATTGCATAACCGTCGATCATATATTGCTTCAATATTTTACTGGCCCATTGGCGAAATTCGATACCTCGTTTTGATTTAACGCGATAACCAACAGAAATAATCACATCAAGATTATAGTATTTCGGTGGTCTTGATGCATTATTTGTACTTCTGTCGAAAATTTCGACAGAAGTATCTTTCTCAAGTTCTCCCTCCTTGAAAATATTTCCGATATGGTATGCTATAGATGATCTGGCAGTAGCAAATAGACTACTCATTTGTTCTTGCGTCAACCATACCGTATCTCCATCCATAGGCACAGATAAAGTCACTTCCTTATCAGATGTTTCAAATAAAACAATTTCATTATTCTGCTCCATCTATATCCTCCCTCCTTACACTTCCTCTATCATCCAAAATCTTTTCCATTTTTGAATAATACAATATCAATCTCAAAACGTAGTCCGGCATCTTTCTTCTTCCGGCTTCCCATTCCTCTAATGTACGAATCGGAATATCCATATATTCGGAAAACTGTTTACGATTAAGCCCCAAATCCGTTCTAATATTCTTCAAGGTTTCTATCTGATTTTTTAATTCTTCCTTTTTATCTCCCATAATAGCCTCCTGTATACCACACATTGTGTGGTTTAATTATTTCAATAATATTTGTTTTTATCAACTATACATAATAAAAAAGCGGAGATTTCTCTCCGTCTAAACAAAAACCTATTATTTTATATATTCTCTCTTCATTTCTTGTGCTGAAAATTAATCCAAAAAAATTCAAATAAAACAGCAACGATTATTAAGATTATGGCTATCACTCCATTTATTCTTGATAGAACACTTCACGTCAATTAAATCTTCTGCTTTTGGTGGTGTCTCACCGGTATTAATTGTTACAGGATCTTTTGCACGATATTGATATATCACGAGAATCACAAAAATCATTGCAACGATTCTGCAACGGTTATACATATCTTTTTATACACTTTATTTTTTCCATGTATTACACCACATATAATTTTTCTTTAATCTCGAAGTTTCAAAAATTTCATTCTATGTTCTATCAAAGAATCTTTATTTGCTCCTCCAGCAAATTCAATATCATTATTTTGAACTTCATCATCTTCCCATCCACAAATTAAACATTTGTCATGAATATCATCTATAATCCCTTCATTACAACATACACACTTATGTGGATACTCTTCATATTCCATATTTATATTATCCATATTAATTTCTATTTACAAAATACTACTTAAATAAATCAAATAATGAAAAAGCTCATTTTTCTATATACCTTGTTATACGCTACTTTCTTTGAATCCTTTATTGCTCCCATTCCTTCTTTCCAATATAATTCTTTTAAATATTAACAAGCTTTCCGGTTAATATATCGATTTTCATCTCTTCCCTTCCTCTGGGAGGATCCATCTTGCAAGAAATATACATAATTCGCTCTTCTATTCCATCTATTCCGATATAATGTTCAATCAATGTTTTTTTAGAATATATTCCGTAGCTACTCTATAAAAACAATACACAAACCATATAATCCATGTAACCTCCCATCTTTTAGTTATAAGACTCACTATGAGATATAAAATAGCTACCGTGATAGCGATTATCCAATTATGTATTTTCTCCTTTCTTTTCTGTTCATTAATGGATATATCTACCAAATCATTCAATAGTTCTTCGATTTCATCATTTTTTTCAAATCTTTCACCCGTTAGTATCTCAGAAACAGATATATCTAATGTCTCCGCTAATGGTTCAATTAGTGAAATGTCCGGAAATCCTTTCGCTGTTTCCCATTTTGAAATGGTTGCATTTGATACTCCTAACTTTTGCGCTAATTGCATTTGAGTAAGTCCTTTTTCTTTTCTAATCTGTGAAATAAGATTTCCTGTTTTCTCATTGTTCATTTTAAAGTCACCCCTTTGTTTTTCTTAAATAATAGACAATGATTGTTGTTCAAGGCAATCAACGCTGCGTATAATCGCTCTACTCTTCATAGAATGGCGATATTCCTAAAAACCATTAGTAAGATTAACTGAAATATATTTTCCGATAAAACTTACTTACGCCATTTTAATAAACCGTAAGTTGTCTTTCCAAATAGTTTAAGAGTATTCATATCCCATTGCCGTCGCAACTACCTGGGCTTTTTCACCACCCATAAGCATGCCTAACAAGGCAATAGCAACATAAGGCGCTGTTTGAGGGCAAAAACTTGTTATCACGTTTATATCTATCACAACACTCTGATTAGGTATCACTTCTGCGCCAAACTCTGCAAGTTGCTTCTGCCTTCTTCCAGCTCCAAGATGATATGTTGTGGCTTTTCTTCCCTTAAGTATTCCACTTGCGCCAAGCGGGAGCGCCCCAACACAGACAGAAGCTATATATTTATGAGAACAATCGAATTCTCGTATAAGATTTAAAAACCGTTCATCATAAGCATCCTCATAAAACCCAAATTCTTCAAACCCACCGGGGATTGCAAGTGCATCATATTCGGAGGCATCTATCTCTTCATAGATTTTATCAACCAAAACAGGAATTCCAAAAGCGGATACAACGGTTTTAGTGAAGCCGACGGTAACAACTTCTAGCGCCATATCATAATCATTTCTCGCCCATCCCATAACGTCAACAAATGGTGCGAACTCCATAGTTTCAAATCCCTTACAGCAAAACAGCAACACTTTCATATACTTTTCTCCATAATATCAAAACACAGATAATCCCCATTTTCAGTTTCAATCATATTATACCCTGTCGGTTCATATCCACGCTTTATATAAATCTTTTTCGCTGGAAATGATGCATCAAGAACTATAGTTTTGTTTGTTTTACTAATCATTTTCTCAGCATAATCCATTAATAATCTACCGTAACCTTTATGCTGATACTCAGGACGTACAAACAACCGGCAGATTTCATTATTGGAAATGGTAACAGTTCCTACACAAACATCATCCGCTTCAAGAAGATACACCTTCCCAGCAACTATATCATTCAATATTCTATCATCAGCGTGATGATTACAAAAAAACTGCACTACTCCTTCTGGATAGTATTTAGGATATACCAGTTTTATTGTAGTCTGTGTTATATCCTTTACCGTCTCAAAATCATTTTCTTTCGCCATAAAAATACGTGCATCCATATTTATCTCCATACAAAGCATATTTTATTTAACTGTAATTTATTTTTCTATTAACCTTTTTAATATACCACACAACTAAATTCTTTTAAAGCAATAACACTTTACAAAAGCTTTCAACATCATCTTAAAAATACTTATATTACTTTTGGTCCAAAAGTGTATTTTCTATCAACCATATAAAAAAGAAGCATACATTTCATTCACTGTACGCTTCCATTAACTAATCTATTTTATTTTCCTATATATTCAGCTATCGTCACAATCAATAAACCTAATGTCAAAAGCACTAATCCTATTATCTCTTTTATCACACTCTGATCTTTAGTTTCTTTATAATACAAAATCTTTTCTAATAGCTCTGAAATTCCTAAGATAGTCATAATACCAAAAGCATATTTTTTCTCCGCAATAAGAAAATTAATTATACAAAATACCATCAGTAAACATTGCGTCCAATTCCATACAACATGGCTATTTTTTTCTTTTATAGCACGCTTGGTTTTCCATTCATTTAATACATCTTCTTTAGTCATACTATCCTTATCGATCATATTGCCTCCTAATGTTTAAATTCAACTTTCTAAACTCTTATCCAACTTTTCGCCCATTGGGCCAAAAGTGCCCTTTTCTTCAAACGCACAAAAAACATATTTTGCTATACACCTATAATAGTAAATACCTCATACTCTAAATATGTTTTTTCAACCCATTGATCAGCCTCCAATATACACTCAAGAACTTCTCCACCAATTTGT
Source organism: Eubacterium uniforme (assembly GCF_900167115.1). GTDB lineage: Bacteria > Bacillota > Clostridia > Lachnospirales > Lachnospiraceae > Eubacterium_S > Eubacterium_S uniforme. Next base: position 1,843 of record NZ_FUXZ01000015.1, on the reverse strand, counting down.
TGAGCTTTTTGCTTTATGCAATTCCATAACGCCATGTCAATTTCAAATTCAGAATATTCGTTATAATCTGGAATAACACTTTTAAACAAATTTAAAATTCCAAGTTCATATGCATCATCATCACTTATAGAAATAGAATCACTCTTCCAAAATGTATGGCCGTCAAAACTTCTCAACTGTTATCCTTATCACAAAGATAAAAACCTTCTTATAAACATTCTATTATTATTATCAACAAATAACCCTCTGGATCCATATGATTCACAATATATTCTTAACAATTCATTTTCTTCGAATAAAAATCTTATTTTTTCATTTTCGATATTTTTATATAAATAATAAACTTCATATTGTCCATACTTATCATATCCCGAGTCAAATATTACACTCTGTCCATCTTCAGTAGGTAACATGAATTTTGCCCCCTCTATATGAGGATCAAAATCTATTTCTTTATCCCCACTACATTTTACTAATTTAAACTCATCATAATAGTAATACCAAATATTATTATTATTATCAACATTTAATGCGTAACAATCAGCTATGCCACGATCAGCACAATATATTTGCTCGCCTTTTTCATTCCATACAACTAGTCCAGGTTTACCTATAGGTGGAGCACCTACTCGATTTCCCCAACCTAAATTTCCGAAAACACCTTCATCAAAATAACTCGTAACAATTGTATTATCAGGTCTTACATATACATCCCGAATAGCATCTCCAAAACAATACTTACTAATCACTTCACCATCAAGAGTTAATATTGATGCATTTTTATCTGGATTTCCATTATTATAGTTTGAACGACATCTAACCATAAGAATATTGTCTCCTATAGGGTGAATAAAATAAAATCCAGAATCAAACTCGCCAAGATTATGACATTCAGAATTCTTAAGTTTCTCTTCATCCCAATCCACATCTAGAATTAGTAGCCTAAATTGTGCACGATTATTTCCACAAGGTTCTTGTTCTAAAATATATATGCGCCCGTCAACACCAATACGAAATAATGTACGGATACTCTTTTTTAAACCATATTTTTCATAAAGAACATTAATATCTATATAATTAGTAAATTTACAATCAATCATATTATACTCCTTCTATACATTTTTATATTATCACACCTTAGTCTACTTATAGAATTCCTATCTATCTTTTCGCCCATTGGGCCAAAAGTGCACTTTTCTTCATACACACCAAAAACATATTTTACTATACACCTATAATAGTAAATACCTCATACTCTAAATATGTTTTTTCAACCCATTGATCAGCCTCCAATATACACTCAAGAACTTCTCCACCAATTTGTTGAGCTTTTTGCTTTATACAATTCCATAATGCCATGTCAATTTCAAATTCAGAGTAATCGTTATAATTGGGAATAACACTTTTAAACAAATTTAAAATTCCAAGTTCATATGCATCATCATCACTTATAGAAATAGAATCACTCTTCCAAAATGTATGGCCGTCAAAACTTTCTTTTTGAAATTCATGATATACAGTGTTTTTTCTCTCATTATCACTTACAAAATATTTCATTTTTCTCCTAAAAACTGATTTATCATCATCTATATAACTACAAATTAACTTTCCATTAACTTTTTTAATATACCACACAACTAAATTCTTTTAAAGATATAACACTTTACAAAGAATTTCAACTTCATCTTACAAAACACTTATATAACTTTTGGACCATTGGGCGAAAAGTATATTTTTGCTGCAAATTTTTGCAGTAAAACACAGGGGTTTTTGTATTACTGGCTACCCTTAAAAGGGTCTTCGTATTCTCTTACACTCAACTTATCTAATGCAATATCCTGCT
>NZ_FUXZ01000043.1 GCF_900167115.1 Eubacterium uniforme | reverse complement strand
AATCTATTTCGTTTATTGTGATATTTATAAAGGTTAAAAGCACAAGCAATCAGGGTTAACTCTAAATTTACGTTTTCTAAGCCTCTTCTGAACAGCCTTTTATAAGATCTGTCCCACTTGATAACACCAAATGTTCCCTCAGATTGTATGCTTCTGTTCATGCGAAGCAAAGCTCCATGAACTGACTCAAGATTCTCTATTACTTCCTGATGCATGGAAGTTAATTCTCTATTCAATCTTGCAGTTCTGTTTCCTTCTTTTTTCTTACAACATTTTTCTCGATAAGGACAACCAGTGCAATCTTCACATTCATAGATTTCTTCCGTTCGTCCATATTTGTTTTTGTAGACGTGTTTGTCATATTTATATATAAAACGTTTGCCGTTTGGACATAAAAGATTACCATCGGAATCTCTTTTGAAGTTAACGATTCTGTATGGATCTTCTCGATACTTTTTGTCCGTTGTTTCCTTCTTAAACATGGTGAATTTCATATACTTTTCCATACCATGTTCTTCGCAGTAAATATAGTTGTTGTATGAACCATACCCGGCATCAGCCACCGGATACTTAGGATAATGACCATAAGTCTTATGAAACTTTTCCATAAGAGGAATGAAACACTCCATATCTGATGCATACTGCTTCACATCAATCACAGCGATGTATTCGTCGCAGATGGCTGCCTGTAGATTATAAGCTGGAAGCAACTGGTCATTTCCCATGTAATCCGTTTTAATTCTCATAAATGATGCATCATGGTCTGTTTTAGAACAACTGTTTCTTTCGTCACCACATACTTCTATATGTTTGGCATAGTTTTTCAATCTTTCTTTATATTCATTTAGTTTCTCATAATGCCTTTGATAGGTGGTTTTTCGGTGTCCTTTTCCATAGACAAAAGAGTCAAAATCCAGTGCTGTTAATTCAGCATACTTTTCTAAAATCGCCTCCAGATATTCAATGGCATATTCATCGCGAGGTTCAATCTTAACTCCGAATGTACATAACACTTCATCATTCATTTCCTCAATCAATGATGAAATATTGCCAAAAACTTTATTGCGATTTGTTATGCAGGATTTCTTCCAAACCCAAGTATACTT
>NZ_FUXZ01000017.1 GCF_900167115.1 Eubacterium uniforme | reverse complement strand
TTCGATTTCTCTTAAGGAACAATAACCGTTCTCCATGAAAGCAAACAGAATAACTTTTAGTAACTTTTCTGCATCACATCTTGGGCGACCTGTTTTGTAGCCTTTCCCTTCTACAAAGTATGGTGTTAGGTCAATGTGATCCATTACATCACAGAAAGTATAAACTGGATCAGAAATATTAATTATTTTTTCGATAACCAATGGTAATTTTAGCTGACGTGCTGTATAATTATCATTGATATTTTTATTTTTTAGCATAATTAATTATATCAAAAAACGGCTATGAGCGCGAGCTCATAGCCGTTTTTCTATTAGGGGATTTTTTTTACAGCCCCTTTTTTATCATTCAAAATCTTCCCATATATCTTTCATCTTCTTTATATGTTCCTTAATCTTTCCAAAATCAATTTTCAACTTCCCACCATAAATCAAAATAGGAATTTTATCATCAAAGTCAAACATATCAATCAAACAATTATCCTCAAAGTCATATCTAATAACTTTCTCATTTTTATAATCAACAACGACATACTCTCTTACACCATACTCACAATACTTGTTCATTTTTATGGTTAAATCTGTCTTTCTTGTTGACGGTGATAAAACCTCTATCACCAAATCTGGACCACCTTCTGATATCTTATTCTTTCTTTCACTTTTACATTTAACAAAAACATCTGGCTGTACAACTGTTTTATCATCATTACCCGCTGCAAGTCTAATATCAAAAGGTGCCATTCCAACAAAACAATCACCTTTATTCTTCTCTATAAATTTAGATATTTCACTATATAAATCTCCAACTATAATCTGATGAATCTGACTAGGTGATGACATATCATACACATAACCATCTATTATTTCAACTCTCTTGCCTTCCGGCAATCTAAAATTCAAATAATCATTATATGTAAATTCACCATTTTTCTTATCACCAAAATCATAACCTGAATCATAATATCCCGAATCATACTTAGCACTCTCTTCACTAAGCACTCCACAGTATCGTTCCTCTTCCACCACATAACTAGTCTTCTTATCATACTCTACAAATGCAACAGACATCTTTTCAAGAGTACTCTTTCTAGGTCTATTAATCAAACCTCCAAATACCTTTTGTACAGTACTAATAGGGAGTCCGGATTTTTCACTAATCTCTTTATAACTAAACCCATACATCTCTCTCATATTTTTCATTTCTTCCAAAGTATACATATCTTGCCCTCCCTTCAATTTTCTACAATTATTATATCATTATTTCATAATTATATCAAATATATATCAATTAAATATCAACAATATGTAAAATAGCACAAAAAAAGACTTGCCCGTCATACGACAAAGCAAGTCTTTTTTATCATTCCGATAATTTAGGCGTATTATCTTTATTTCCTTTTATCAAACACACAAGTGCTAAGCCAGCATTAATTGCACACCAACCAGACCATACTACCAAATCAGGATATGTGCTTGAATTAGCAAATCCTATCAATGCAGCTAATCCAAATATAATTAATACTGCAATATTGCCACCCTTACCTATAGATTTTCTAACCGCAATCGAAACTATTCCCCCAGCTAATAGCAAAATTGCAACTAACATTCCAGCACCACTTGATGTACTTTCATTTTCTTCCAAACCATCAGCTACTGCAACAGCACATGATTGAAACAAAACAATAACTGTAAAAACTATTGATAATATCCCCGCTACCAATTTCCATGTTTTCATTGTGCTACCTCCTCCATATCTAATATTGTTTTATAGATACCTACATGTCAATGTAGGTATCTATTTGAGATATATGTAGTATATCAACGCATTTTTTCGTTTTTTAAGCAATCTAATCATCAAAAAAACAACAAGCTAAACGCTTGTTGTTTTCTATATTCCTATTTTATTTTTCCTTCATATCCAGCCTTCTTTAAAAGCTTTCTATACTTCTTAAACTTTGTCTTAGGAACCTTAATAATAAATTCTTCTGGAGTTTCAGCAAATGCACCCATACCTATCTTTTTTATAATAACAGTTTTAAATGTTACCTTCTTTAGGTTCTTACAATTTGCTAATACACCTTCACCAATAAACTTAACATTTTTCCCTATTGTAACTTTTTCAAGTTTCTTAAGTTTACTAAATGCATTCTTTTGAATCTCAGTTACTTTATATCTATCCTTTTTATACTTAACTACACCTTTTATGGTAGCTTTTGATACTTTCTTTTTTCGAAGCCCAACTATTTTAACTTCGCCAGTTTTCTTTCTTGTACCAACTTTTCTAATCTCATATACAAATGTAGCATCTTTAAATTTGTAGCCAGCTTTATATACCTTAGTTTTTTTCTTAGTCTTTTTCGTTACTTTTACAGGTTTTTGTACTGGAGTTGTTTCTTCTGCTTTTACCTCTTCATTCTTTTCAATAGTAAAATCAACCACAACGCTTCCTGTAAACATATCAATACCATCAACCTTAACACTTGCCTTACCAGGATTTACATTTTCAGTATAACTTACTTTATAATCAACATCCTTTATAAGGCCCTTAATTGTCACTTCAGGAGTTTTTGCATTTCCATCATATGTATATTTATCTTCTGAAAGTTTAACCTTTAAATCCTTAATATCGCTGCTATTTAAATAAACTATCTTTTTAGGATTAACAACTACATTTTCAAATTCTGAATGAAGTTTTACATTACCGCTGTACGCTCTTGGTGTAATAATGATAAATCTTGTATCTTTCTGAACAAGATCATAATTTGAATATAAAATAATGCCCTCAGCCTTTCCATCTTTAGTCTCACTTAATATGGACATTTCATTATTAATCTTACCAAGCGAATCATCTACATCCTTATATTCAACCTTAATTGCTCCACCATCTAAAAATACTTTTTCAGCAAATACACTCTGTGTATAAATATGCTTAACAACATCCTTATTTACACTAACCTCAGACTGAATCATGTTAACAATAAGTGAACCAGACTTCATTGTAAATTTACATTCAGCGTATTCTTTTTTATCATTAAGATTTCTTTTAACAACTTTAAAATTTTTCCATGTAGATTTCTCAGTACTTTCCTCTGTACTATTTTCAGTTTCTTCTTCAGTTGATTCTTCCGTCTCCTCCTCGGTTAACTCTTCTGTCTCTTCCACAGAAAATTCTTCCTCAGATGTTTCTTCTACCTGACTTTCTGTTTCACTTTCTGTCTCACTTACAGTTTCAGATGAACTTTCTGTCTCTGTTATACTTTCAGTTTCTTCTTCATCACCATCAGTCTTTGTACTTATAACTTTAACACCTTCTTTAGAGTCATTTACAATAACACGTGGTCCATCAATAACTAAATCTCCATCACAAATAGATACACCGTTTCTATCATTTACGATTTCTTCTTTAATCTCATCACCTAACTCGTTAATAGTTAGTATCCCCTTGCCACTAAGTTCTATATTAGTTCTATTAACAAGGAGATTACCGTTAATAACATTATTCCCCTTAACTATAACCTTTAAGTCAGCTATTTTATATAAACTACAATCTATGTGTATACTTCCACCTTTATATCCATCCAAGGTAAGTACATTATCTTCAAGTTTAATTCCTTTAATGTCTGATTCTTCTGTTAACTTTACAAAACCATCCTCCGCTGATAAAGCAATCATAGGAACAACTATTTCATCATCAACATCAATAATCTGACTTCCAATATTTTCAGCTTTTATTTTACTTCTGTAATCACCAACTGGTCCAATTGTAACGAACATTACACACGCTAGTGATATACACAACCCTCGTCTTTTTATCCTCATTTAATTATTCATCCTCCTACAAATTATAACCCTTATGTCAAACCAACTTTAGACTTTATTATTATATCATATATATTTTTATACATACAATTATTTACAAAAATAAAAAAGACCATCTTCGCTAGCAAGACAGTCTTTTTATCTGTTTCCATAACCATTATCTCTTGCAGTATTATGATTCCCCCTGAAAACAATAACATTTCGTTTTTCTTTTCATCAATTTTATATAATACCGCCAACCCCTATTTGTTTTTTATATTTCCACGAAACATTGGTTATGCAAATCAATAAATATTAACCATACATCTGTATGGTACAACATATTTTGACTTTTTTAAAGAACTGAAAATTTAGATTTTCTTGCAAAATTGGTACTTGACAAAACACCAATTGCTTGTTCAATGGCTTTTTTACTATATTTTTTCTTATTAAACTTGCATATTCCCATAAAATATTTTATAATAAAAAAAGTTAAAAAAGGGGTTGACGAGAGGTTTTTATATAAAAAATAATGTGTTGAGGTGTTATATGGATACTATAAAAATTGCTGTTTGCGAAGATGAAGATAAGGAGTATAATCGTCTGACCGAACTCCTATCCGATTGCAAATATAATTATACTATTGAACGTTTTAATGAAGGGCAGGCTTTACTCGATAAGTACTACCCTTATAAATATAACTTAATTTTAATGGATATTTACATGGAGGGATTAGGTGGTATTGATACAGTTGCTAAAATTAGAACTGTTGATAAAATGACCACCATTGCATTTACCACAACAAGTCTAGATCATGCACTTGATGGGTATAAGCATCATGTAAATAGATATCTTGTAAAACCATTTGCTCAAGAAGATTTAATGGAAACAATCGAACTTGCTTACAATGAGATGCAAAATATTCCATCCATTTCAGTAACTCAAAACAATAAAGACATTAATATTCCATTTACTCACATTAGATATATGGAACAGATTGGAAAGGATATTAGTCTTTATCTAATGGATGAGATCATTGTAAAGCCTCAGACTAAACTTTCTGACTTACTTAAGACACTACCAAAACCACCATTTTATCAAAGCCATAAAAGTTTCGTAGTTAATCTTACACATGTTAAGTATCTTAACAAGGAACTCAACGTTTTTGAAATGAACGGCGGTGGTAATGTTTACATCAGAAGAGATAGTTTAAAAGAAGCTGAAACAACATATAAAGATTATATGTTTGAACTCGTAAGAAAGGGTATGGACGAATAAAATGAAATACTTAACCAAGAGGAATTTATCTGTTATAATCGCAGTTATTCTCTCCATGCTTTTATCAATCATTCTGATTATAACCTATGTATTCCGTGTTACTCAGATCAACCCAGCTACAACTTGTAAAACAATAAATAATGTTTCAATCTATTCTGAGGATAATAATAACAACAGGGTTAAAGGAGCACAAAAATATAAATTGCCATATACTTATGTTTGTAATAAAAACGAAGCTGAAGCTACAGTTGAATTCAACATAAATAAGAATGAAGATGACTTTTTATTTTTTGGAACTATTTACTGTCCTTTAAGAATATACGCTGATGATGAAATAATATATGATTATGGTCTTATAAACCGTTTCCCAAAAATATTCGTTGATCCACCTACTAATTTTGAATCAATCAAAATACCAGATAGGTTTAAAGGAAAAACAAATATCAAAATGGTTTATGAAAAACCAAAGACAAGAGATGCCATAAGAGTGTATGCACCTGTGGTCGGTGACAAAAACGCTATAAATGCAAAACTATTCACCGACGATGGTCCTTCATTTATATATGCTTTATGTTTCTTCTTTTTAGGAATAATGTTATTCTTCGCATCATTTGCTATTATACATTTATCTCCTAAGGCTGAAGCATTAGTATGGACTGGAGTATTTTTAGTTGCAGCCGGTACATGGCAGTTATGTGAAAACACGCTTGTAACATATTTCGTACAAATGCCGGAATTTCTATACATATTTGATTTCTTATCTTTTTATATGTTATTAATTCCATTAAGCGAAGACATGCAGGTATTTATAAACGACAAGGAAAGTCCATTCCTAAACGTTGCAGTAATTGTAAATGTAACTTCATACATAATTTCATTACTTCTATTTGTTACTAACGTATGTCCATTACACCAACAATTACCTTACTTCCATGCATTGCTTATAATGACACTGATACTTATAACAATAAACATTACATACAAAGCATTTCGATTTAATAACCGAAGGGCGAAGACATTCTTCTTCCCTTTCCTTATACTACTTATATTTACACTTTTCGAATTGCTTAGATATAGAGTAAATTCATCCTATCATATTTCATCATTCTTCCAGCTTGGAATTATGTTATTTATGTCATTCTTAATTATTTACTCTACAATTCATGTTAGATCGTTAATTAACGCAGTCGTTAAAAACACTGAATTAAAACAACAATTAAAATATCAATCAACTATCATTCAGGCTAACAAAGCTAAGATGGATCTTTTAATTAGCCACGATGATGAAATAAGAAAACAAAGACATGACATTAGACACCACTTACGAACCATTGATGAAATGATTAAAAGCGGTATGGAAACGGAGGCATCTAACTACATACAAGACATTGCAGATTCAATGCCTGCTAATACTTCCATTAATTATTGTGATAATACAATTGTTAATTCAACAATTAGTTATTACATTAGCCACGCTCAGGAAAAAGGTATTAAAACAAAGGCAAAAATTGTTGTACCCAATTCAAATCCTAACATCTCAGATGTTGATTTATGTATAATCTTTGGTAACTTATTAGAAAATGCCATCGATGCATGCAAACATCTTGAAAACATACCAAAAATTATTTCAATCAATGCACAGGTTAGTGGCGAAATGTTATTTATATATATGGATAACACATATGACAACGAAATAAAAATAATCGATAATGTCTACCAGTCAACTAAGCACGACGGTGCAGGAACTGGTCTTACATCAATCGAATCCACAGCTCAAGCTCATGAAGGAAGTGCTAAATTCACGACTAAAAATAACCATTTCATAAGTGAAGTTTGTGTTAGATTATAAAAATAATATACAATATAAAAACGCCCTAGGTATTAACCTAGGGCGTATCTTATTTTATTATTTATATGTCTTATTATATAAGTCTATTATTTCAGACTTAGTAGCTAAATTACTACTAAATGCTGATGCAGATCCAGCAGATAATCCTAATCTAAAGGCATGTTCATAATTAATTTCATCTAATAAACCACCTTCATCATTCAAACATCCAGCCACAAATCCTGCAACCATTGAATCACCTGCACCTACTGCATTAATAACTTTTCCAATTGGAGCCTCGCTTTCATATACTTTGTAGTCATCTGCTACTAACAGAGCACCATCTCCAGCCATAGATACAAGTACATTCTTTGCACCCATATCCTTAAGTTTTTTTGCATATGATATTATACTTTCCTTATCCTCTATCTTCACTTTAAAGATTTCTTCTAGTTCATGATTATTTGGCTTTATCAAAAATGGTTCATACTTTAATGTATTAAGCAATAACTCTCCTGTAGCATCTACTACTACTTTTACATTCTTTGCAGGTACAATATTTAAGATATCACTATAGATGGTATTAGGCATTGATGAAGGAATACTTCCTGCGAGTATCAAAACATCACTATCTTTTAATTCCTTTAATTTTTCAAGTAGTTCATCTACTTTTTCACTAGGAATATCTGGACCTAATCCATTAATTTCTGTACCATCAATGTTTTTTATTTTCACATTAATTCTACTTAAACCATCTTCTAACTTTATACATTCTGATTTAATCCCAAAGTCATGAACCCTTTTTTCTATTTCATCACCAGTGAATCCTGCTGCGTAAAAAATAGCTGTATTATCAATACCTAAATTTTTAAGTACAGTTGATACATTTATTCCTTTACCACCTAATAATAATTCTTCTGTTTTCGCTCTATTAGTATGTGATAATACAAATTCATCAACCGCCATATTTAAATCAAGCGAAGGATTAAAAGTTATTGTATAAATCATAGCATTCTCCATTAATCTTTATTTTATTACTTTAATCTTACTGAAGCTTCCATAGTACTTTGTTTTCTTAACCTTCTTAAATGCTCTTACCTTAACAAAATACTTCTTTCCTTTCTTAAGCTTCTTTGTCTTAAGATTTAACTTCTTTGTTGTGGCAAATTTCTTATACTTACCTTTTTTCTTATTTGAATAGTAATACTCATATTTTACGCCACCTTTAACTTTCTTAAGTTTAAATGTAATAGCACCTTTGTAGCGTTTTGATACTTTCTTTACCTTAACCTTACCAGGAACAATCTTAAATGTTTTATTTATGCTTCCTGTATATTTCTTTATACCTTTAATAACAACCGTAGCCTTACCTATTTTCTTATTATTCTTATATGTAAGCTTATAGTCCACACCTTTCTTTAATGTAGTCTTACCATCAACAATTGTCACTTTAGCTTTTACTTTCTTTCCTGTATATGCCTTTTTAGACTCAACTTTTATCTTTGTATTCTTAATGTTTTTCTGTACTTTCGGACCGACATTTTTAACTTTAATTTTCTTCTCAATCACATTACCACACAAATCACATGTAGTAACAGTAACAATATTCACTCTACTACCTTCAATATTGTAAGCATACCTTATATCATTTGTCTTCTTACTAAGTGCAATATCATTAAAATCATAAATAACTTCATCATTTACCTTAACGCAATATGAATCCATTGTTGACTTAACATATATTTCAAAAACAAATTTATTACTTTGACATTCATATACACCTTGGTTTAGTGTTTCACCTGCTGATATTACAAGATCTGCACCCTTACCATTATATATAATTCTTCCAAAGTACTTTTCACCAACTTTTGTTTTCTTTCCTGAAATAGTTTTAAATGCTTCAACATGAATTACGTTATATCCAGGCTTTAATGTAACTTCCTGACCAAATACTGAAATCTGATCATACTCTTCATAATTACTTCCTGTTATTGGAACGAATTTTGCATTTGCTCCATTTACGGTTACACTATCGGCACTTATTCCTTCAATGATACCTACAAACATATATTTATCACCCTTAGATGTTAAATCAGCAATTGCATCAAGGGCACCATTTTCAGTCATAATAGGATTACCCTTATACATATGAAGTTCGTTAGTATAATCTTCGTCGCTATTTGCTCCATATATATTAATATATAAAGTTCTCACGTTTGCATATTCATCAATAGCAATGAACTTTGCACTAAATGTATCATTTAATAAAAGTCCATGACTTCCGTATTCATATCCAGCTTTTATATCATCAGCACTAAGATGAACCTTATATTTATTTGTACCAACCTTTTCTGCTGTCTTGTAACTCTTCTCTGACACCATCTTATTAGGATTCTTAGGATTTTCAACCCATTTGTCATACGCAAACATTATCGGTTCAATACCATAATATTCAGCTTCTTCCTCATCTAACAACGCTGAATCATCCTTAACTTCAAAATAGATATCCATATCAGATGGAGCACCTGATAAAATTGCTGCTAGAGATGTTTCATCATCACCATTTGTAACTCCATGATAACTTTCATACTTCTTTACAGCACCTGAAGAAAATGTTGTCTTAACTGAGGGTGCTAATAAATCATCATCAGTTTCAGGATCAATTGAACCCATGTTATTATTTATAGGATTGTTAAAGATATAATTTCCCGCCATATCCTTAACTTTAATTGAATAATATAAAGGCTCCTGCATTTTTATCGATAACTTTTTAAAACCATTTGTATCATTTACAAAATCTGTATCTAAATTATATGTACTAACTTCATCTGATATGCTAGGTGAAGTAAACTTTAATTCAACATATGGTGAAATTGCAAAGTTATCACTTGCCTTAACGTAGATATTAAAACGGCCGTTTTTATATTCGTACTTTGTTTCAACATTTGGATTTACTGAATCCACTCTAATTGGCATCTTAATCTTCTGCTGCTTAGCATTCTTTGTAATCTGTGCAGTAATTTCAAAATAATAATTTCCATCACTAACAGATACATTCTTACCTGTCTTATAATCATACTTTGTGCCATCCCATCCAAGGCCAGCAACGGACATACTTGATACTTCACTTGGACCAGCGAATTTGGCATTTGTAAACATCGATTTAATCTGACGTGGAAGACTACCTAAATTTTTAACTAGTTTTCCATTGGAATCATATACAGAAACATTTGTCTTATATGAACCTCTTAATAATGTAAATACTGGATATGCCTTTCTATACATTGATGTTAAACTATTTGAAATAGCTGTTTTATTTTCATCAACATATGCTACTTCCGCACCTTCCTCAATCTTATATGTAAGACCAAGCACATCATCATTATTCGATGTACAATATCTAGAATCTAATCCTAAGCTGCCCATCACTGAATTCTTATCACTACTTGGTGCATCAAAAATTGGAACGCTCTCCCAATCGCCATAGAATCCTAATAGAGGCATATTAAGTGGAATATCTCCATTTAATTTAACAAAACCTTCTACGTACTGATTTGCTTTCATATCCTTAGGGATTACAACCTGTGCACTAACCTTAGCTTCACTTCCTGCTTTTACAGTAACACTATTTGCAGCAAATGCAATCTTACCACCATCTATCTGAATTAAACTATAACTATTCTTATAAGCTATTTCATCTTCAGCTTTATACTTTGTTCCACAAAGATCAGTATAGATTGGACAATCCTCTAATTTATATGTCTTATCCTTATCGCCATAATTCTTTAACTTAATTTCAATAGGAATTGAAGTTGTACCTTCTTTAATATTTCCAAGTTCAATTGTTGCATCATTCTTATATGTTGCTATAACCCTGTTATCAACTGCAGCCTTAGCATTAATCAAACCACTACCCTGCTGTCTAACTGAATATGGATCTTCACCATTTCCATATGTCTGATCCATAAGAGGCGCTGCTGTGTTAATTATGTCATATCTAACATAATCAGATAACTCATCACCACTAATCTTTAAATTATTACGTATTACTCCTTCCTTAACAAGTGCAGCCACACCTGATACAAATGGAGCAGCCATAGATGTACCGCTCATATTTATATAGTCATTCGTACCATTATCAATTGAATAAATATTCTTACCTGGTGCAGTTACTTCAGGTTTAATCTGAAGTTCCATTGTAGGTCCCCATGATGAAAACTCTGCCATCTTAGGAGTATCTGAATCAAGCTTATCATTATCGTTATAACAAGCTGCAACTGAAAGAGAATTAACTGCTGCTGCAGGAGTTGAAATTGTTGCAATATCCTTTAATCCATAAGGATTATCATATCTATCAGCATAAGCTGTAACTGATGTATATTCATTACCTGCTGCAACTGAAACAATACATCCCTGACTATCAGCCTCATTAACAACTTCAATCATTAAATGATCTGACTCTGTCCAACCACCTGGAGTTCCAAGACTCATATTAATCACATCTGCTCCAAGTTTAACTGAATCTTCAATAGCCATAACCACATCATCAGTCAAACTAAATTCGCCTTCTGAATTAAATACCTGCATTGAAATAACCTGAGCATTTGGACATACACCCTCGACTCCGTTTGAACTAGTTTTATTAGCACCAACAATACCGCTTACATGACATCCATGATTAGTAGTACCAATCTTCACATCATTAGTGCTATCAACATAATCATAGGCATATGGCACCTTATCATTTATATACTTACCACGTCCTAAAGACTTGATTTTTTCCTGCATTTGCTCCTTAGTATATTTAACCTTTTTTCCACTATCAAGTCTCATGTCTTTATGATTAAAGTTTACGCCTGTATCAATTACAGAAACAAGCATGCCTTCACCATCTAATGGAAGATTATAATCCTCCCAAACCTGTCTTACACGACCTTCATCCACTGCGTCGTTCATAAGAGCCTCGTATGTGTTAGCTTCATAAACTTTCTTTACATTTTCAATCTTTTTAATCTTATCTATTTGTGATCTTTTAGCATCAATACTAATCGCATTAATTAAATATGCAAACTTCTTTTCACACTTAGTTCCTGTGATTTTTTCAATCTGCTTAACATAGCTTTCCTGTTTCTTTAAAGATTTTTTCTCTGACTGTTTAGCTAATTTGTTATACTTTTTAAAATCCGAACTAACAGCTTCATCTTTAAATTCAACCATGATCCTTACTGTCTCATTCGGATTTACTTCCTTAACTACCTTTTCTTCACTCTTGTCTCTTTCCTTTTGAACACTCTGTGTTTCCTTAAACTTCTCTAATTTCCCCTTAAGGTCTTTCTGTGTGCTCGCCTCCGTAGTTTTCGCACAAACCAAAGAATTAGAAACTGGCGTATTAGATACAACCATACACAACGCCAATGCAATACTACTAAACTTCTTCATAATTCACGCTGCTAACAGCTTCCTTTCTTATTTATACACTACTCATTATACAAGAAAAAGGGCTGTATAAACAGCCCTATATTTTCTATTTTGCAACTTTTATTTTTTCAACATCACTCCATTTACCATATACTTTCTTGCCATCTTTAGCAACTGTATATGCTCTAACCTTTACGAAGTATGTCTTATTCTTTTTAAGTTTCTTAACTGTAAGTGAAAGTTTCTTTGCATCCTTAACATTCTTAACTTTCTTACCCTTAGTTAATTTCTTATTAAGTGCATATTTAACCTGGTAGCCTGTAGCACCTTTAACTTTCTTCCACTTAACTGTGAAAGCTTTCTTCTTGTTATTCTTAACTGACTTAACAACTGCCTTCTTAGGTTCTTTAACAACTACTGTAACATATACTGTCTTTTCCTTAGTTGCTTCATTAACCTTAGCCTTTGAAATAGTAAATTCAACAACCTTTTCTGGAATGATTGCTAACTGACCAAGACCCTTAACTACTACTTTACCAGTTCCAATACCAATATTGTTTTCATATGATACTTCATAATCCTTACCTTCAACAAGGCTACCCTTATTTCCATTAAAGATTAATTCAGGCTTAATTTCTTCACCTGTAAGTGTATATTCTTTTGATTTAACTGAAACTTTCAAATCAGCAAATGCTTTGATTTTTTCAACATTATAAGTTTTATAATCTACATTACAAATATATTTATCTGTTTCTTCATTGTATCCAACCCAAGCATCATATCCTAATAATAAATTATCTGTAATGCCCTTATCATCCTTAAATGTAAGATTTGGTGTATATACTTTCTTATCAGTTACAACCGCATCTCCATCTGCATCATATTCTGTATTATTAAATGAAACCTTATCGTTCTTTGAAATTACATATTCTTTTGAATAATCATATTTAAGAACGTCTTCATAATCATCAGTTAAATATTTTTCTTCACTAGCAACTGCTGATTCTAACTTAATAACATCACCAGGTTTTAAAGTTTCAACGCCACCAAAGAAACCACCGAATAATAAAGTAAAGATATCATCTTCACGTGTTGACTTAAGATTATGCTTTGCATTATGACGCTTAATAGCCTTCTTAATCATGTTCTTTCTGAATTTAGCCTTATCTTCTGCATCTACAACATTATCTGGTTCTTCAGCTTCTTCAAAGTAACTAAATACATACTTACCTGTTTTTGAATCCTTAGTAAATTCAAATGAACCATATGTATCATTTAAATAACCACTAATATATTTATAATGATTATCCCATTTACCATTTTCACCATCATAAACATCCTCAGAGCTTGTAGCATATAATGGCTTATCATCACCAAGTGTATAATAACCATAATCAGGTGTGAAATTTAATACATTAAGTTCATCCCACATTGTATCTACTATTGCAGTATTTGTTAAGTATGTTTTATTATTTACAGTCTGATAGTTATATGCGCTTAAATAATCTACACTAAACATATCTTCTTCAGGAATACTTACTGAGAAAGTACCTGTTGTTAAATCATAGTTATATGTTGTATCAAATTTCTTATTTGCAATATCTTCAAGAGCTAAACCACTACCATATAAATATGCTAATTTTGCATATGTTTCACCAATTGAATAATTTGGATATTCTTCAGCTGCAAACATAGCAACCTTACTACCAGCATACTGATCAGGAACGAATAATGACATACCTAATGAATCGTAAAATTTATTAACTTCCCAACCGTTATATGCATTAATTAAACTTGCATCAATTTTTTCTTTTAAAGTATCAACATTACCAAGTAAATTATCATATGCTTCAACAGCGATTGCATGATATGGATTTGATGAATCCTTTAATTCTGCTTTTCTTTCAGGAGCAACCTTTGAAACTGAATCTAATAATTTTGAAATTTCTACAATTTCATAGCCTTCTTCAACGCCACCTTCTTTTGTAGCTGTTTCAAAAATAGTCTTAAGGCCCTTTTCATCTGCATATGCTCTATATAATTCATCAGCAAATGCTGAAAATTCTACTGCAGATGTTGCAAGCTTTTCGAGATCTACTGCACAAAGCATAGCTGGTGATAAGTATTCTTCAGCTTCTTTTATGAAGTCTTCATCGTACTCTGTACCTTCTTCTTCATCAACTTTGCCATCACCTTCTAAGTCATTCTCTCTGCCTAATACTTTCTTAGCATATTCACTTTCTGTGTATTCTTCTTCATCATATGCTTCCTGCATAAGAATACCATCATATTTATAGTAGTCATTATATGCATCTACAATACTTGAAGCTAATTCTTTAGCTGTGTATTTTTCATCAGCATAATTTGCTCCTAAGTCTTCGATAAATGGTGTATAATACCATCCATCTCCAGGTTCTGATGTTAATGAACCAACACCAACTTCAGCATATGCTGATAAATTAATCCATGATTCATAACTTGACATAAGACATGCATCATATCCTAAAATGTCTAATTTTTCAAAACCTTCATCAGCTCTATCTGAAAGAACACTCTTAAGTTCACCTAATGTGATAGGATCTTCTGAATATTCATCATAACATACACCACCTACGATACCACCACCATGGTTCCATAAATCAAGTGCCATATGTTCAGCCGGATAATTATTATCAAGATCTTCTAAAAACGCTTTCAAGTAATATTTATTACCCATGTCAGCACCTTTAACTTCATCTTCTTTTACTTCTCCATCTGCTTCTCTTGACATATCTTCACCGTCATGGAGCTGATCGATATCCTCATCTCCATCTGAAGCTTCATCTTTAGAAGAATCCATGTCATATTTAGCAACTTCCTTTACAAATTCAAGTGCAGGAATTGTCTTTACTTCACCTTCATCTGTAACATACTCATGTTCAAAATTAATCTTATACTGTGAGATTTTATCTTCTTCGATTTCGAAAGGAATAACCTGAGCAATTTCCCTTCTACTTAGGCCTTTTTCCTCCTTAAGGTAATCAGTGTAGATTTCCTGGAAATGCCATCCCATACATCCACCTGTTTCAACAATAATATTATTGTTCTTTGAAAAACCTGCAGGAACATCTGCCTTTAGAATTTCCAAAAGGTCTGCTGATGCGCTACCATTCCATTCTTCAAGGTCCTGGCCGCATAAATACAAACCAAATGTCCAGCCACTTGCCTTAGCTGGTACGATAGGCTTTTGAGCCTCTTCGGCATAAGATGTCACTTGCATACTAGGTACATTAAAACCTGTTACAGCAAGTGCTGCCGCACTGGTAAGACTGATCAGTCTTTTTTTGAAATTATACATAATTCCCTCCTAAAAAATAATGTTGAGTATTTCGATTTTTTATCTACCGAAAACATTTACACATTATCCTTTACGAATAAATCCCCTATTCAATTTTCGTCCTCATAGTTTTTTCAAATTGAATCTAGTATTCAACCATAAATTTTTCATGTGTAAAAGATAACTATTAATTTCGTATCCATTTTTATCGAAATACCCCTAATTAATACGTTCCATTTTGTAACAGTTACCTTTCAACTAAAAATTATACTATAACGTCCGTTATCAATCAAGCATTTTATTCTTAATAAAATCTTAAAAAAAGGATGTGGTCTAAACCACATCCTTAAAACTTATTTCTTAATCTTTACAGTTTTTACTTCACTCCAGTCACCATATACTTTTTTACCATCTTTAGAAATTGTATATGCTCTAACCTTTACGAAATATGTCTTATTCTTCTTAAGTTTCTTAATTGTAAATGAAGTCTTCTTTGCATTCTTAATTGTCTTAACTTTCTTACCCTTAGTGAATTTCTTGTTATAAGCATACTTAACCTGATATCCAGCAACACCTTTAATCTTCTTCCACTTAACTGTGAAAGCTTTTTTCTTATCATTCTTAAGAGTCTTAACCTTAACCTGTTTTGGTGTATTTACTACAACTGTCTTATATACTACTTTTTCCTTACCTTCTGCTGTAACAACCTTAGCTTTTACAATATCAAATTCTACAACTCTTTCAGGTAACATTGCGTATGCACCAAGTCCCTTAATTGTTGCCTTAGCTCTACCAAGTCCAAGATTGTTTTCATATGTTACTTCATAATCAACACCCTTTACGAATTTATCAGCTTTGTCATCAAATAAGATTGCTGGTTCAATTTTTTCACCAGTAAGTTCAAATTTATCATTTGAAATACTTACCTTTGCATTTGCGTATTCATTGTATTTGCTGTAATTAAATGTAACAATATCCATATCAATATCTTCTACATTTTTTTCACCAAGCAAAACAAAGGCATAATCATGAATTGCTGCAAAATAATATGTTACATTATTTGCATTATTATCCTTAACTTCATTTAATGGTAAAACGCATGCATTCTCTCCATCAATTTCTATAAAATTAGACTTCTGCATTACATACTTTTCCATTTTAATTTCCGGTTCACCTTCTACAAAGTTTCTATCTAACTTATTATAAGTTTCAGCAGCAAATCCTACAGTATCACCTGCTTTAACATTAATAATTTCTTCATTTTCAGCGTCCATGAAATAATTAATTATATACTTTTTACTTGTATCATCATATGCGAAACTAAAGATACCTATCTTACCATTAAGTTCACCATCACAAATATATGTTACGAAAGAATTTGCTCCAACATCCATTAAACCGCCCAAACGTACAACAGCAATAGGTACTCCATTCATTTCAAAATGAAAATCGTGTAATTTATATTTAACTGTATAATCTCTTACATTGATTCCAATGTCAGCTGGTAACTGCATCACATCATAATACTTTCCATCTTTTTCAATGAATTTTTCTCCTTTAATATCACTATATAACGCTTCTTTTTCAGGCAAACCTATTGTAAATATATTTTCCTTAGTATCTAAATTCATCTGCGCCTTTACACGATCATTTATAATAGACCCATTCTCATAAGCAGTATAATATGTGTATAAAGTATAGTTTCCATTAAGTGAATATTCTGGATATTCATCTAAAGTAAATAATGCCACTTTTGAACTAGTCTTCATATAATCAGGATAAAATATAGACATAGCACCAAGATCTTCAGCTCTATTACCTTCACGTCCATTATATGAATTAATAACACTCTTTTTAATATCTTCCTTAAGCTTTTCTGCCTGCTGTTTTTCTAATTTATATAGTTCAACTGTATGAGGATCAAATCCCTCATTGCTTCCTTCAAATTTTTTAATTCTATTATTTGCATTCTCAATAATTATGTCTAAAAATTTATCAAATCCTGAAATATTACAATTATAAAAAACTACTGCTTTTTCCATCTCTTTTCGAATAAAGTCTGTACCTTCTCTTTCACCATAAAGTTTAATAAGATTATCTGATAACTCATTAAATGTTGGAATTGTCTTATTTAACTTTTCAAGATCAACTGCTGCAAGAACAGCATCATCATAGAAGTTACTTCCGTAATACGTTACACTCCCTTCATTCATCATCTCATCGACAATTCCATTTGTCTTATAAAAATCCTTATATGCCTCAACGATACTACTTGATAATTCTCTGCCATCGAATTTTTCGTTATTATAATTTTTTCCTAAATCTTCAATAAATGATGTATAATACCATCCTTCACCAGGTTCTGCAGTAAGTGAACCAACTGCATTCTTAGCATATGCTGATAAGTGATTAAATGTCTCATAATTTGACATAAGACATGCATCATATCCAATAATATCAAACTTACCTAATTCATCAGACTTTGTATTATCAAGAGCTGATAAAATTTCTTTAAGTGTTAAGCAATCATCTCCTGCATTTTCATCATAGCATACACCACCTGTAATTCCGCCACCATGATTATAAAATTCAAGCATTCTATGTTCTGATGGGAAATTCTTATTTAAGTCATTAATAAAACTCTCCAAATATTTTTGATTTCCCATACTTGTAAAACCTGGATCATTTACATCTTCTTCTGTTAATTCTTCATAATCAGAATAATCTGCAACATCCTTTATAAACTCTAATGCAGGAATTGTTTTTATCTTTCCCTCATCATCCCTATACTTATGTTGGAAGTTAATTTTATATTCCTGTATTTTTCCTTCATCAATCTCTTTTGGAATAATCTGATTTATTTCCTCTTCACTAAAACCTCCCCTTAATAATTTCGTTGTATACTCCTCTTTAAAATGCCACTTTCTTGCTCCGCCTGTTTGAATTACAATATTTACATTATCTGAAAAATTCTCAGGCACTTTTGCATCAAGCATTTCGAAAAAGTCCAACGTTGAAACATAACTTTCTGATTCTAAATCAGCACCACACATGTAAATACCGATTGTCCAATCATCCTGATTCCCTTTCTCAATTTTAATTGGTTCTTTCTCTGCATAAACTGGTGTGTTTACTGGAACCAAAATTGTTATAGTCGCTAGTGTTGCCATACTCATTAAGCTAATAGCTTTCTTTTTTAGATTAATCATATAATCCCTCCTTTTTCTTCTCTTAATTTTTTCATGCTATTGTGCAACATGGTTATAATAACATTATTAAACCTTACATATCCATTGATTTATAATTGATTATCCTTACAAAAATGTAAGAATAATCAAACTATTTTTCCACATAATAAAACAACCCGGTAACATACCACCTACTATATATTAGTAAAATACTAATACATAGCAAATGATATGATACCAGGTTGTTTTGTTTGTATTTAAGATGAGGGTTTTAACTTAATTAATACTTTCTATAACTACCACTTAATAACATATAAGCAAATATGTATAAGCAGTTATCATAGTATCTTCTGTCACCATCTCTAAGTGGTGTTTCTATAAATCTCTTAAGCCATGGCTTACCTTCTTCTGTAAGCACAGCTGTCGTTGCATTTGTTGCAAGAAGTCCTACTGGATGTAATACCTTTTCTGAAAGTGGTGTACCATCAAGTTCAAAGATATTATCCCAAGTACCTTCTTCATATGCCTTGTTAAAGAAAGTTGCATGATTATTTGCTATCTTGACTGAATCCTCTCTCTTGCCACACCATATACTATCAAGTGCAATATTTAGAATTGTTCTGTATGCATCCGAATAGAACCAATCATGTCTTCCACCAAAAATCTCATAATCCTTATTATGTGGTGTTCCATCATACTCTGCATACTCTGCCGACATACCAGTTACTGGATGACAACACTTATTCCAATACTCTCTACTACAAATAGCAGCCTCACGGAAGAATTCCTTATCCTCGTCGTACGCATACTCTGCGTATATCTCATAAAAATGAGGGAGGTGATATGACGGATCTGTAAAGTTCACAGCGTCTACGAACTTTATGTAGTGGGTGTTGCTATCAAACATTGGGAATCCAGGCTTACCATCGCTTCCTTTTCTTATAACGTCGTGCATAAGATCTTTAGCTTCTTGATGGTAATTAAATATGCCTTCACCGTTGCCCCATCTGTTTCCAGCGAAAATCAGATCCAGGATAAAGAATTCTTCTCCGTCAGGAGCTGCACCATATGCATTCTTTTCTCCATTAAGTTTACATGACCATGCAAAATAACCTTTCCCTGGGCCATCTTCCATATACATATATGTTCTTGCCCATTTCCATAGTCTATCAAACTCTTCTTTTTTGTCTAACTGAACGCACATCATCATACCGTATGACATACCTTCTGTTCTAACATCTATGTTACCTGTATCAATCATAATACCCATATCAGGGTCTACAGGTTTATATATTCTCTCTTCTTCACTTCCGTAAAAAAGAGTATTAAAAATCTCGTTAAGTCTTTTATTTGCATCTTCATCAGATACACCGAATTCGTTAAGATAATTCTTGTATTCGATCATTAACATATCCATCCTTTCATTAGATTGCATATGCTCTATGCTTTTAGTACCAAGCCTTTCTTTCTCCATATTCCGGTTCGCCATCTAATCATGACACATACACCTCTTATGAACTCATCAAGAGCCATTGCAATATAAGCTCCTATTACAAGCAAGTCTAACTTTATTCCTAATAAGTAGGAACCACCTGCTGCCACTAAAAACATAACTATTATTGCACAATATAACGGGAAGAATACATCCCCACTAGTCTTAAGAGCACCACCATAAACAAGGTTTGTAACTCTTCCAACTTCAAGTATAATATCTATAAATAACAATTTTTGAACTAAATCGATTATTTCCTTATTATCAGATAACAGCGGCATATATAATCCAGCTGTTATAGCAAATACTGCATCAAGTATTGCAGCTATAATAATACCAATTCTTGCTGCCTTTCTTGTTTGAAAATCACATTTATCATATTCTCCAGATCCTACAAACCATCCAGTCATAATTGAATTAGCCTGAGCTAAACCGCATCCCACACAATATGAGAAATTTGCAACCTGGGTAGTATAAGCTCTAGCGGTAACATTAATACCATCTGGATCCATTGAATTTAAGAACTTAATAACCATTGTAATTGCAACATTATAACATGCAGTTTCTAACGCTGCTGGAAGTCCAACTTTTATAATCATAAGTAATATCTTAAGATTACCAGTTCTTTCCTTATATTCTTTATGTTTAATCTTAATGGATGCAACCATAACAACAACCGCATTAACTATTCTTGAAATAAGTGTAGCAATTGCAACACCTGCAACGCCCATATGAAATACATATAAGAATACAGCATTCAATACAAGATTAATAACATTCGCCGAAAATGTTGCCCATAAAGGCTCTTTAGTATATCCAAATGCTCTTAAATAACTACCAAAAATTGGTATAATGGCCATAACAAAACAACCACCACCAACAATTTGCATATACGTAGTTGCATATCCTTTTAAATTACTTGCTATTCCAACTATCTCTAATACATTCTTAGAAAAAAATAACAAAAAAATAGAAAGGGCAACACCTATACACAAGTTAAAGACAAGCCCTATCTGTCTTGCCTGATAAGCAATTCCTTTTTTACCGGCACCTATAAACTGAGTCATTACGGCAATAACACCACTACTTATTATTGAAAATGAAATTACAAAAACAGATAAGTAGGTGTTAGCCGTGCCAACTGCTCCGACTGCTTGATCGCTTACAGAGGAGATCATTAGCGTATCAATTATGCCTGCTAACATAAAACAGAGCAGTTCAATGGTTATCGGAATAAACAATTGCTTAAGTGTCTTCCTTTGCGCCATCTCTTAATCCTCTTTTTTACAAATACAATTTCCTAGTTTTCTTTTTTCTTTTTTTGTTTTATAAATATTTTGGTTTTATAAATGGTTTTTATTCTCTCTTTTTTTCCCATTGATAAATGAGACGTAATTAGGTTTAAACTTAATTTCATTTTTTCTCAATTTTAACATCAGAATACCCCTTTTTCTTGCATTATTTTCACTTAAAATTGCACTTTTTCTACTTTTATGGTATAATCTATGTTAACTTTCATTAACCGTTTTTAACACAGTTTCCAGATTTTATTTATATCAAAATATACGGAGGTTCCTAGATGCGAATAGATTTAAGAGAAAACGTTCCACACGGAACTAAAGAATATGGTTATGTTCAATATCATATAAAAAATAACCCAAGAATGTATCAAATACCAGTACACTGGCACGAGCATTTTGAGATTATATATATTGTTAGAAGTGGCGTAAAAGTTAACATTGAGGATAAAACATTTGTTGGTAATGAAGGTGATATTTTCTTAGTTAATCCAGGGGAACTTCACTATATAGGAACAGAGAATTATGAAGCTGAATTCTATACTATCCTTTTCCCACTTGAATTTATTTCATTTAGAACGGATGATACTTTAGAAGAAAACCTAACAAAACCTTTAAGAGTTGGAGCTCTAAAATATGAGCATCAGGTTAAAAACAAAAGTTTAATACGGGAATTTAGAATGATCATAAATAGTCTAATTTTACTAGACCACAATAAAGCAAAAAATCATTTCCAATCAAGAATATATCTGCTTCAGATTTTTCAACTTTTATATACATATAAGCATCCATTATATAAAATTTCGAAACAAAATGAGACGCTTCTACAAAAAGATCTTATTGAATATATGCGAAGTAAGTATGCTGAAAATATTTCACTGACCACAATGGCTGAGGAATTCCATATGTCAGAAAAATACTTATCAAGATACTTTAAAGCACATTTTAATATTGGATATAGTGAGTTTCTTCTTCACTTGCGCCTAAACAAGGCACGTGAACTTTTAGAAACAACTGAGCTTCCTATCACCGATGTTGCACTTTCTTCCGGATTTGGTAACATCAGTTATTTTATAAGAAGTTTTCGCAAACTTTTTGGCATGCCGCCATTACAATACAGAAAATCTCTATAATAAAAAACAGTAGTATCGTAATTACTACTGTTTTTTATCATCTACTGTATTCTTCTATCTGCACCTGCTAATAATTTCAATTTCTTATATGTATGAAATGTAAACCATATTTCAAAAATCAAAAATGGAATTACTATAACAACCTGTCCTGTCATCAAGCAAAAATCATATGTACCATGAATAAACACAGCTGCTGCATATGCTCTAAATAAATTCTTATCCCTACCTGCAGTATTAATATAACTTTCACTTAATTTTGCTATTCCATAATATGTACCCATATATACACCAAACATAGCATGGCCCGGAACTGATAATAAAGCTCTCATAATTGCAACACCAAAACTTCTTGTTGATAAAACATACATTATATTTTCAATCACAGCAAATCCTAACGAAACTGTCACCGCATATACAACACCATCAAAAGTATAATTAAATTCTGGCGATTTCCAAGTTGCCATTTTTAAAAAAAAGTACTTACCTCCTTCTTCGGCTAAACCAATTGCAAAATAGCACAGTGCAATAAGATAAACAATATTATTAAACGCAAATGTACTCTGATAAACATTCTTTAAAATAAGCTCAACTATTGCCGCTGGTATTACCGATATTGCTCCAAGACAAAATAATTTCCACATAAGTCCCATAGGTTCTTTTTCATTCCTATCAAGACCATACACCAGCGAAAATAATACTATTCCTGGTATAACTGCAAGTATTGTTAAAACCATGATATAACCTCAAACTTTCCCTTATATTATTTATACGAAATCCCACGATTTCTCATATCAACAATTATAACCTTTTTCTTTATATTTTTCATCTATTTATTACATATTATTCCTTGAAGTTAATTAGTATTTGCTCTATAATATCATGGTATGAATTTGGATAAATAAATAGTTTATCCATTATTTTTGGAGAAAATATGAGTAATAAAAACTTTATTCGTGGAATCAAGAGCGGGATACCAATTTGCCTTGGTTACTTATCGGTTTCTTTTACCTTTGGAATCATGGCCGTTTCTCTTGGTTTTACTATATGGCAGTCGGTTTTAGTATCTATGCTTTGCGTTACTAGCGCCGGTCAGTATGCTGGTATTCAGATTATGACAAACCCTGGCCATTACATTGAAATGTTAATATCACAATTTACCATAAATGTACGTTATTCATTTATGTCGATATCTCTTTCACAGAAAGTAAGTAAAAAATTTTCTGGAATATGGAGATGGATATTCGGTGCATTTGTTACGGATGAGATTTTCGGAGTGGCAATAAGTGAAGAAGAAATTACTAGATCTTTCTTTGCTGGTTTATGTATTATGCCTTACATAGGATGGACATCTGGCACACTTCTAGGTTCGATTCTAGGTAGCATTTTACCTAACAGACTTATGAGCGCTCTAAGCATTGCCATATACGGCATGTTTGTCGCCATTGTTGTTCCAGAATTAAAAAAAGGATATTCCTATGTTTTTGTAGTTATTATCGCCGCGATATTTAGTACTTTATTTAAATTTCTGCCATTACTTAACAAGGTACCTGGCGGGATTGCTATTAGTATATGTGCAATCATTGCATCACTTCTTGGTGCTATATTCTTTCCAATTAGCGATGATGAAAATGCATCTACTAATTAATCATTCCATTCATTCTTATTTGTAAGGAGATTATCATTTTGAATAACAAATCGTATTTTTGCTATTTATTTTTAATGGCTTTATCAACATATCTTATTAGAGCATTGCCATTTGCTCTTGTTAAGAACAAAATAGAGAATAAATTTATAAGATCTTTTTTAGCATACATACCTTATGCGGTTCTAACAGCCATGACTATTCCAGCCATATTTTATGCACCTAACAGTGTCATTGCTGCTAGTGTCGGTCTTTTCGTCGCCGTTATGTTATCACTTAGAAACGCTTCGCTTATGACGGTTGCATTTCTTGCTAGTTTAACCGTTTTTGTATGCGAATTAATTATACCATTTTAAAAGAATTCATGATCATTACATGGATTCTTTTTATTTGACATTGTTGTTTTAGTATAATATAATTTCTTTATGATATCGAATACGATAATATGTGGTATTAATTACTACATAGAATCTAAAGGGTATATAAAGGAAAGTACGAGGAATTGATTTATGAAGTGGAATATTGTATCCGACAGTAGTTGTGATATTTTTAAACTTGATAATTTAGGTGAAGACGTTGAATTTTCAACGGTACCATTTGTTATGACTATTGATGGGGTTGATTATGTCGATGATGAAAACATTAATCTCGATGAAATGATCGATGCAATGTATGCAAGCAAGAACGCAAGCCTTACTGCTTGTCCATCACCTGAAACATGGTATAATGAGTTTTCAAAAGAAGGATATTCTTGTGCGGTTACTATTACTTCTTCTCTTTCAGGAAGTTATAATAGTGCAGTTGCTGCAAAGGATATGATTTTAGAAGATAATCCTGATAAAAAGGTTTTAATCGTTGATTCATTATCAACTGGCCCATCACCAATTTTAATTTTAAAGAAATTAAATGAACTTATTTCTGAGGGCCTTGATTTTGACGAAGTATCTAATAAAATAAAGGAATATCAAAAATCAGTTCATACATTATTTGCATTATCATCTTTTGATAATCTAGTTAAAAACGGACGTATGAATAAGATGGCTGGATTCGTTGCTCATAAGCTTGGACTTATCGGTGTTGGTGAAGCAACTGAAAAAGGAACTATCGGTGTTAAACATATATGCCGTGGTAAGAAAAAAGCATTAAACTCAATTATTAATGAGATTAAAAATATTGGTTTTTCCGGCAAAGAAGTTGTTATTACTCATTGCCAAAACTCAGAACTTGCTGAAACTCTTAAGGGAATCATCGAAGAAACCTGGGCAAACATTTCTGTAAGTATCCACCCAACCCGTGGTCTTTGTTCATTCTACGCAGAACGCTTCGGTCTAATCATAGCATTTTAAATGCCGATTAGTATGTAGCGACTAAAGCCCCATGGGCTAAGCAGAATATATTGTTCATCCCGGGCACTGCTCTCGCACAGTGCGGGCTACCCCTAGCAGTACTAAGTTCGTAAGCAGCAGTATTGTATATATTACATATAATAAATATATATTATATATCATATAATTCATTCGTATAATACAAGTATTACATAATAATAAAAAAGATAGGATAACTTGAATACAAGCATTCAGTTATCCTATCTTCTTTATTATTACATAACGCTTTCGCGTTATGCAAATGAATTATATTAATATATCTTATTATACAGTATAATCTTAGTATCAAACTGCTACTTACTCACTAAGTGCTGAGACCCGCAATGGTCCGTGCTAAAAAATATTATTCTGCTTAGCCCTTGGGCTTTAGGCTCATAATACAATCGGCATTTAATATACTGTAACATCGTATTTATTTGTTCTTCTGTAATTAAAAAATATTACAGGTATTAAGACACATATGTCACATATGATGGCGGCTTTTATGCCATTTGCTGAGATGAAGTAAAAGTGGAATCCTTGTTCATACATATTTTCGTTCAATACAGCAAATACAATCGCACAGAATACACATCCCAAAATTACTCCAGCAGCATTCATAATTAACGTTTCAGAGCATACCTTTTTAAATATACTCTTTTTATTATATCCTAGTGCTTTATAGATTGAAAATTCAAACTTTCTCTTTTCATAAGTTGCAGCAACTGTTGCATTAATTGTAACTGCTAACACAACTGAAACTACACCAATTATAAGACCAAGAACCGAATACATAAATCCAATATCTCGATCCAAATCTTTCATAAAAATCTCATTAGTACTAGCTCTAACATTCTTAAATTCCGAATTTATACTATCAGCAATCTTATTTAAATCATCTGCTACACCTTTACCAGTTCCACCTAAAAATAAAAGATTATCACTATTATTATATGTGGAATCAATAGCTGCTACCCATATTCCCTTCATGTTTACGATTTTAACTTTTAAATCTCTGTTATATAATCTTACAAAACTTGAATTAACCTTGTGTGATCCTACTCTTTGACATTTACCTGCATCTTTATCATAATGAACTATGTCACCATCCCTTAGTCCAATATTATTTGCAAGTAGTTCAGACATCAGAATTTCGCCATCACTAAGTTTAACATCATCAGGATAATCAGTTGTATATTTCTTATACTTTTCAAAATCTTCAACGCTATAGAATATAAAACTTTCGCTATTATTATTAAATCCCATAATTGACATATACTGACAATTTAAATATCCAACCTCCATGTATTCTTTAACATTTTTGGTTAAATAAGAATCTATTTTATTTCGAAATTTTCCAGTCTCTTCATCCCCACCATTATTTGATGTATTAACATATACCCAAGCATATTCAGCTGGTTTATCATACCTAATAAAAAAGCTTTCAGATATGTTATCAAGATACATTCCTCCCATAAAACATACCATCACAAAGCTCATCATAATAGATATGACTATACTTCTTTTAAAATTATTTTTTATATAGTACAATGCAGAAAATGGCTTCATATTATGCATTCTCCTTTACATTAGAAACTTCTCCATCCCATATCTCAACAATCATGTTAGCGTCCTTTATAATACTAATATCATGTGTAATAACAATAACAAGTCTGTCCTTTGAATATTCCTTAAGTCTTTTCATGACAAGAAATGCATTCTCATGATCAAGACTAGCAGTAGGCTCATCAGCAAATAACACTTTAGGATCATTCATCATGGCTCTAGCAATTGCAACCCTTTGTCTCTGACCACCTGATAATTTAGCAGGTCTTTTATTTAACTCTTTTTCCTTTAATCCTATTTCTAATAAAAGTTTCTTAGCCTTCTTTTTACTTTCTGAAACCGAAGCATTTGTTGCTAATACTGCATTATCAACAGCAGTCATGTAAGGAACCAAGTAATGTCTCTGAAATACAAATCCAAATTCATCCCTTCTTAGGTGCTGTCTTTTATTATCATTAATATCTACAATAGACACTCCATTATAAAGAATATCACCTTCAGTTAACTTCTTTAATGTTGACATAGTATACATTAATGTTGACTTTCCGCTTCCCGAAGGACCAATTATTCCAACAAGACCTGTATCAGGTAATTTTAGATTTATCTTTTTCATGGCATAGACCATATCATCTTTATCCATGTCATATATCATTGTTGCATCCTTAAATTCAAACATATTCCACTCCTTATTCTATCTCATCAATTGTTGTAATCTTATTTAAATTAACAAATAATGGTATCTGGCATAACGCAAGCATTAATATATACATTGAAATAATTAACACTATAGCATCAACACTAAATAAGTCTATACTAATTCCCAGATTTTCCATCACGGTCCTATCCATATAATAGGCACATCCTATTCCACTAACTAGTCCAACTATTAAAGCTATTACAAATCCAATCAGTAACTCCTTAAACGCCATCACATATACTTCAATTTTAGAAAAACCTATTGAACTAATAAGGCACCATTCATTATGTCTATCCGATATGTGAAACGACAATACAACTATGATACACAAAGATAACACAATATTTGTTACTATCGTAAACACGTATTTAACGTTCTCAAGACTTCCTATTGCAGTATCCAAATCCTTTTCAGCCGAATCATAATCATAAGCGTATAAAACAGGAAATCCAAGTTTTTCTATATCTGACTTTACACTAACACGTTTATCTGTAAGGACTAATTCCCAACCATTATTTTCATCTTCCACGGCGTAGCCAAAACATGCATAATCATCAGTATCTGTATATCCTACAACCTCATATCCTTCAGCTAATTTATCTAATAAGTGATCACCCTGATTTTTAGCAATCTTCTTATCAACTACTATCTCTCCCCTTTTTTCAGGCATTCTCCCCTTTATAATTTTCAAATCAATATGATTCATATAAGTCTTTATATCATCAATACTCTCAAATAAATAAACCACATGTCCATAATTACCTGCGATACTCTGATAATTTACATATCCGTTTTTATACATAAGCACATCATCCACATGGTCTAATTTTTTTAACTTTTCCTTATCCTTAGCAAATTCCTTATATGCTTCCTCCCAGAATCGCCTATTATATTCCTTGTCACTCATCTTGCCATTACTCTGTTCTTTTTCTTTTTGTATTTTTTCATTGATTCTATCACCATAATTAATAGCAATCTCATTTAAATGATCATATTTATTCAGACAAACCTCATAAAACGGTTTACACGATGCATCAATGCAATAACACACCATATATATCATTACAGCAAATGCCGCCAAACTTAATATTAAACTTGCCATTCTTCTTTTATTATTCCTTACATATGGCCATGGGCTAAGCTTTGATTTTCCATTCTTCTTCATAATATTTTTAAAGATATTCTATCTTTAATACCTCCCTATATCATTAATTTTCACTCTTTATAATTTTTTTCACTCTTTATAATTACTTTAATTTGATTTTTAAATCAGTATAATTATTCTTAATACACTATAAATATATATTTTCTTATCCAAAAACAAAAGTGACTGCAGTCATATTTTTTTCATATGACCACAGTCACGTATTACGTACATGATTATCTTATTTTTTCTCTTAAAAAAATAACTAATTGAGTTCTATCATGAATATTCGCCTTATCATAAATACTTGAAACATAGTTTTTAACAGTACCTTCGGATATAAATAAAATTGATGCTATCTGACTATTAGTACATCCATCCGCTATAAGCTTGGCGATTTCAAGTTCCCTAGGTGTAAAATCCTTTATAATTTCATTCACATCCTCACTTTCATTACTACCTATGTGATTATTTCCTTCTTTAGTTTTATCAACACTAATGCTTTCATTCTTATCTGTTTCACTGTTATTTTTAAGTAAGCCAGTAAGTTTTTCCATAACCTTATTATCCAAAACACCATTACCAGATACTGCCTGGGTAATTGCATTTATAATAGCACTCTTACCCGAATCCTTAAGAATATAGCCATTAGCTCCATTCTTAAGTGCTGATGTAATATTACTTTCATCATAAAAAGTTGTAAGAACAACAATTTTAATATTATCATTAATCTTTTTAACTTCTTCTATAAGTTCTATTCCACCCATAACCGGCATGTTTAAATCAACTAGCATTACATCCACTTCTTCACTTCTAATAAAATCAAGAGCTTCCTTGCCATTATTCTTAAGACCTACCACCTTAAATCCATCTTCATTATTTAATATTATTTCAAGACTCTCTATAAGTAATGGTTCATCATCCACCAACAAAATTCTGATTTCCATATCTACCCCTCTATTCCTATTTCCATTTCAACATCGAATCCATCGTTAGAACTTACCTTCATGTTACCACCATGCTTTAGCAAATACTCTTCTATCTTTTTAAGACCAAATCCCTGACTCAACTTAAAACGCATATCATCCTCTTTTTCTATACCTTTTCCATTATCCTGAACTTTAACTTTAAGAAAATTATTATCTTTAACCATCACAATAACAAATACGTTAGCCTTTCCATGTTTTACGCCATTAGTAAGTAATTCTGCAATAGCACCACTTAAAAATGCAGCGTTTTCTATACTTATTTTACTATCATCACGGACCTGTTCAAAATTAGAAATAATATTTATGTTTGTATCCATTTTAAAGTTCTTAATAAGTTCCTCTAATGAATCAATATAATCACTCATAATTATGGTATCATCATCGGAGTCCATGGTTCTTACTACCTTTCTAATGGATTCTATTGCTTCATGTATTCTTTCATTTGCCTTACTAACTTTATCCTTTGTAGTACTAATATCAACATCATCACTATCCATTAATACTTCCACAGCATCTAGTGTAACTGCAGCTGCTGATAAGGTATGACCTACCTGATTATGAATATCCCTACTAATTCTATCTCTCTCTGATAATCTTATGTTTTCTAATTCCAAATTACGTTCTCTTGCAATCTTTTCACGTAGTGATTTTTCGTTCATAGCTTCAATAGCAAGTTTTTTCATTGCTTTTTCCATATTTACATTTAGATTAATATACTTACATTCACTATAATGTATAACATTAACCACCAAAACAACACATATTGAAATTAGTACAAATATCAATGACCATATTATTTTTAAATCATTTAAATAAAGTATTAGTATCATTGTGATACTATCTACTACACAGGTATAAACAATAAACCTTCTATTATCATCCATACCTAAAACCAGGCAACATACAACTGGAAAAGCAAATACAAAATAAATAGGATTAATATAAACCCATATCATTGCCATTGCTAGATATAGATATTTATAAATGCTTATTGCCTTACCATCATAAAAGTATATTATGTTTAATAAGCATAACAAAACAAGCCCCATAATTACAGTAATAGCATAGCTTGAATTTAAAACTCCTACTAATCCCATAATAATAATGGAGAACATGTTTATATACCAATTAACTTTTTTAAATAAACTCTCTACAGCATATTCTTCCATAATCTAACCACTTATATATAATTAAACCTTTCATTATATACATAATCAAGTCGTCTACAATACATATATATCTTCTAATTATATACTTTATCAAAATACATAAATAATGTCCATAGGCCTACACCTATGGACACTTAATTATCTTTATTTAACTTTTTTAAGTCCTGATTTCTTAAGTAACTTAATGTATTTTTTCCTAACTTTCTTAGGTGCTTTAACTTTAACCTTTTTCTTAACATCTAAGATTGCTTTCTTTTTAATCTTTTTAACAGCTTTTCCTTTAAAGATTATCTTTGTTAACTTTGGACAATGGAATGAATTCTTACCAATTGTTGCGATGTTCTTTCCAAAAGTAATCTTCTTAACATTATCATAAAATGTACCGCTATTATCACTAACCTTTGTTACTTTATATGTTTTACCATTATATTTTACTGTTGCAGGAATAACAATCGATTTAACCTTCTTATTCACAGTACTTGTAAATTCAACTGCTTTACCTGATATAACTCTATAATAGTTATTTTTATAAGCAAATACTTTTACTTGTGTTGTATTAGATGAGTTTGACGAACCATTGTTAGTATTTATTTTCGCTGGATCACCAGTAAACTTTTTAGAAGTTGCCTCGTTTCCAGGCTTTCCAAAATATACTGTACATGGTAAATCATAATAAAATCCACTTACTAATGCTACATTATTTCCAGCCTTGCCTTCCTCCCACTTATGAGCAAGATTCTTCTCATTAAATGTAGATGGAGCATAGATTTTATTAATTGTTATATTTCTTCTAATATCAAGATATCTAAGTTTAATACAATCACTTACATCAAGAGAAGTCATCTTTGATTCAAACATTATATATGCAGCATCAAGTGCGCTACAACCTGTAAAATCAACCTTTTCAAGATCAGTATTTTTCATTAACATAACAGATTTTAACTTGCTATCATTTGAAAAATCAACTGATGTAATCTGGGTATATTCCTTACCCATTATATCACCTAAAACAAATGTTTCTAGATTAGCCATATTACTAGCATTAATTGAAAAGCTTCCTATGTATTTTTGTATGTAAACTTCCTTAAGATTATTACACTTAGCAAGATCCATATTTGGAACATTGCAATGACTAATATGTAATTTTTCTAAATTTACAAATTTCTCAATATTCTTAAGTTCACAAACAGTTCCAGCTGACATCGTAATATTACCGTGTCCATCAGTTTCATCAACTATACTAATTTCCTTTATTGATGCCTGTTCATCTAAATCTAGATAACCACTATCATCCTTATCAAACTTTCTTAAGTAATCAATGTAAGCAGAGTTATCAAGTCCAAGTTCAGATTCAAAATCCCTATCAAAATACAATCTGTCTGATAAAGAATCTGCTTTTACCTCTTTTACATAATTTCCATTAAACGGACTAACCGTTACTGCCATGGCAAGCGTAGTTGCCAAAATCTTTTTGATTTTCATTAAAATCCTCCTTACTATTCTAGGTAAAACAAACCTAATATTTTATTATTTACTTCCCCATATCAATATGAATTCAAATATTTATCACATTTCTACAAAGTTATAAATACTCATTCATATATCTACATTTTCAAGCATAACATAAAAAATTTTCAAAAACAAGACCTCACATTTCTGTGAGGTCTTCATTAAAACAATATGTATTAATTATCACTATCATTAGAATCTTTCTTTTTGAAATAATCCAATATTGCATATACTATAAATGCACCAGATGCAAATATAAAGAATATTGCAATTATTGTAAATACGGTCTGATTATCGCCTGTGTCCGATGAAGTTAGAAGTTTAACTGACATAAATATTATATAACCAGCAACTAATACTCTTAATAATAATTTTGTAAACACATTATCCATAGCCATAATCCCACTCTCCAGTATTTTTATTTTTTGCGATAATTAAAGTTTTTAACAATTTATCACGATTTACCTGTCTTATGATTTGATACTACGTCGAATACAACGGCTACTAAAAGAACGCCACCTTTAACAACGTACTGCCACTGATCTGAAAGACCGTAGATTGACATACCCTGGTTAATAACACCGAGTAAGATAGCACCTACCATAACTCCAGGTATATTACCTGAACCACCGTAAGCAGAAGCACCACCGATGAAACATGAAGCGATAGCATCCATTTCGTATGAATTACCCATGTTACCATCAACAGAACCGATACGTGATGCAACCAAAAGTCCTGAGAAACCTGCAAGTACACTCATCCAGAAGTATGCCCAGAAGTATACTTTTCTTGGATCGATACCTGAAAGTTTTGTAGCTTTTTCATTACCACCAACAGCATAGAAGTAACGACCAAATACTGTTGAAGATGTAACGAAGTGGAATACTAATACCACTATAAGAATCCAAACTAACATTACAGGAATACCCTTATATTCATATAATTTGAATGAATATGCAAGAACTACTGCTGCAATTACAGCTGCCTTAACAATTTCTGATGTGCTATTAGAAGTATCATATCCTTTTTTCTTCTTGTTAGCAATACCAATAACTTTTGATAAAACAATAATAACTGCAACTATAACACCAACGATAAGCGCTGATACATATTCATGTTTCTTATCAATAGCACCAATCTTAATATATGATGCAAAGATATTTACAAACTTTTCATTCATAACTGCAATTGTCTTTGAGTTAAGTACTACTCTGGCAAATCCTCTAAATAAGAACATACCAGCAAGTGTACAAATAAATGGTGGAATGTGAATATAACCTATCAACCATCCTTGCCAAATACCAATTATAACAGCAACTACCATTGGAATTAAAATAGCAAGGAAAGGATTCATTCCCTTTTCCAAACTATTAGCTGCAAGTGCAGCTGATAAACAAAGTGTTGAACCTACTGAAAGGTCTACGTTACCACCAGTTAAAATACAGAGTAACATACCACATGCCATTACAAGTACGTATGCATTCTGAAGTAAAAGGTTGGAAATATTTTGTGCTTTAACTAATTTACCTTCTGTAAGGAATGTAAAGAATATAAACACAACTACCAACGCAATTATCATAGTATATTTTTTAATAAGCTTTTTTACATCAATTGAGCTTGTATTCATTAGTTCGCCTCCTTTAGATTACTATTATCATTATTATGAGTTAATATAGCCTTCATAATCTTTTCCTGTGTTGCTTCAGCAGCTTCAAATTCACCCACGATTTCACCTTCATCCATAACATAGATTCTATCACACATTCCAAGTAACTCTGGAAGTTCCGATGAAATCATGATAACTGACTTGCCTTGGGCAACCATTTCATTGATTATACAGTAAATTTCATACTTAGCACCAACATCGATACCTCTTGTTGGTTCATCAAGTATCAATACTTCAGGTTCAGCGAACATCCATTTTGATAAAAGAACCTTCTGCTGATTACCACCTGATAGATTTCCAACATCCTGTTCAACGCTAGGTGTTTTTGTTCTCATAGCTTCAGCATATTCAACTGCATATTTTTTCTCTAAAGCATAATCGATGATACCCTTATTAGATATCTTTTCCAATTTAGCCATTGTAGTATTTCTAGCAATTGTATCTGAAAGAACAAGACCATTGGTCTTTCTGTCTTCTGTTACATAAGCAAGACCATGATTAATAGCATCATGTTCATTCTTTAAGAAGACCTCTCTGCCATTTATAAATTCATGACCGGTTATATTACTTCCATAACTCTTTCCAAAAAGAGACATTGCAAGTTCTGTTCTACCAGCTCCCTGGAGTCCTGAAAAGCCTACAACTTCACCCTTGTGAACCTTAAAGTTTACACCCTTATCAACGCATTTTTCAGTGTAGATTGGATGATATACTGTCCAATCCTGTGCTTCAAATACAACTTCACTGCTAACATTATGTTCACGGCTTGGGAATCTGTTTGTAAGTTCACGACCTACCATACCCTGAATAATACGATCTTCATCAATATTATGTTCAGGATTATCAATTGTTTCAATTGTTGATCCATCACGGATTACTGTGATTCTGTCAGCACAATAAGCAACTTCGTTAAGTTTATGTGTAATGATGATAGATGTAAGTCCTTCTTCCTTGAATGCCAAAAGCATATCAAGAAGCATCTTACTATCTTCTTCATTAAGTGATGAAGTAGGTTCATCTAAAATTAATAGCTTAACATCTTTTGAAAGCGCTTTTGCAATTTCAACGAGCTGCTGTTTACCTGTACCTATATCTTTAATTAAAACTGAAGGACTCTCCTTCAAACCAACTCGCTTCATCTGTTTTGAAGCCTGTTTGTAGGTATCATCCCAGTTGATTTTTCCAAATCCATTACTTCGCTCATTACCCAGAAACATATTCTCTGCAATAGTAAGTTCAGGAATAAGCGCAAGTTCCTGGTGAATAATAACTATTCCCTTTTGTTCACTATCACGGATTGTACGAAATTCGCAATAATCTCCGTTAAAAAGAATGCTACCTGTGTACATACCAAAACGAATCGTACCCGATAAAACATTCATAAGTGTTGATTTACCTGCACCATTCTCCCCAACCAAGGCGTGAATTTCGCCTCTTTTTACCTTAAGATTTACATCATCTAATGCTTTTACTCCGGGATAAAGCTTGGTGATACCTTTCATCTCCAATATGTATTCTGTTGATTTCTCTGCCAAGTCATTACCTCCTTCTTTAAAAACGGGCAGGGGCATTAACGCCCCGCCCTAATTGTGTTTATATAGTTAATTAGTTCTTTGGATGAAGATATCCCTGATCATCCTTTGTATAATATCCTGTATCTACAAGTTCTTTGTCCATATTCTCTTTTGTAACAATTGTAGGTTCAAGTAAGTATGAAGGAACTTTCTTCTTACCGTTGTCATATGATTCTGTATCATATTTACATGTGAACTTCCAACCTGCATCGTCGATTAACTTAGCATCTGGCTTTTCACCCTTAAGAAGTTTCTCACCTAAGTCAAGTGTTGCAACTGCTTCGTTAGCAACTGCTTTGTAAACTGTCATAGTCTGTTTACCATCAACCATGTTCTTAAGGTTAGCTTCATCACCATCCTGACCTGTTACAATAATGTCAGCCTTGTTATCCTGATTGTAGTCTGTTTCAATAGCCTGAGCAACACCAAGTGCTGTTGAATCGTTAGAACAAAGAGCTACGTCAAGTTTATCACTTGAATAGTTAGAACCTAAAATGTTCTGGAAACGTGTCATAGCTGTTGCTGTATCCCATGCCTTTGTAGCAACCTGATCAAATGTGTTCTGACCTGACTTAATAACTAACTTACCACTATCAATGTATGGTTTAAGTGTATCAAAAGCACCATTGAAGAAGAAACCAGCATTGTTATCAGCAGGATCACCAGCTGTAAATTCAATATTGAATGGGCCAGCAGCATTATCAAGATCTAACTGATCTCTTACGAATTCACCCTGTAACTGACCTACTCTGTAGTTATCGAATGATACGTAGTAACTAACTGCTTCAGTATTTCTTATAAGACGATCGTATGAAATTACTGGAATATCTTCTTCTTTAGCATCATCTAATACCTTTGTAAGAGATTCACCATCGATAGCAGCGATTACCAATAAGTCTACATCATCAGCAATAAGACCTTCAATATCTTTTACCTGCTGATCAATCTTGTTATCTGAGAATTTAAGAGATACATCGTATCCTTTATCCTTAAACTGTTTCTCAAGATATGAACCATCTCTGTTCCATCTTTCAAGTGTCTTTGTAGGCATTGCGATACCTACTGTCTTTTTACCACTTTTCTTTCCGCCACCACATCCTGATACGAGTGAAGCAACCATTGCTGCACCGAGGAGTGATACGAGTAATTTCTTTTTCACCATTTTAAAAACCTCCGTATGTGTAAAAAATTAGTCTTAAAGATGTCCGCTCCAGACACCTCCCGTAACCTATGTACATATACTATCACAATATATCTAGTAATAGTTTGCAACTTTCTTCCAATTTTTATTATTTTTTTGTACATATTGCAAAAAGACTAGCACTATTTTGCCATAGTGCCAGTCTTTTTGCCATTTTGTGCTATTGTTTATAACAATATTGTACAATTAGTTTCCGTTTTTCCGCATTTATTCGGTAATATTTTCAGATATTTCCTCATCTAAATAACCATTAACATACACTTCATCCCTAGAATGAAACCCTGAGTAAATAATTACCTCTTCCATATTTTTCTTAGTTACTGGTATTGTTTCTAAGCAAACATATGGATAATCTATATCCCCATCTTTGTATCTTTCTGTTATTTTTACCTTTATACCTTTAGCAAATTTATATGCATATTCTGCAGCTGTTTCAGCAAGTTTCTCAACTTCTTTGTATACTGTCATAACCTGAATTCCTTCTACAATTCTCTGACAAGCATCCAAATCAGCATCCTGCCCTACAACTTTTATCTTTCCAACAAGTTTTAACTCTGATAATTTTGTAATAACAGTTGTCGCAATATTATCATTACCACACATTATTCCATCTATACTTTCTAGCATCTTTCTTTTTTCTTCATCTTCGTATAGATTTTTTATATAATCTGCAGCATCATCGGCATTCCAGTTTTCTGTATAATGTTTATCAACTATTTCAACGCCATTTTCTTTCATGACTTCTTTAAATCCTTCTTCAACCGTTGAAACATTATTATCTTCTTTAGGTCCAGCAATCATTAATACTTTTTTTCTTGGTAAGCCTTCATTACACAAAGCTCTTGCCATGGACTTTCCAACCTGTTTATTATCAAATGTTATATACAAATCTACTTCCGGATCCCTAATCAATCTATCATAAGCAATTATTTTAATATTTTCCTTTTTTGCTTTTTTAATAACACCTTTTAGTTTTTCTGAATCAATGCTGACAATAACCAAGACATCAACCTTTTTATCAATAAGATACTCTATATTATCGATCTGTCTCTCCACATTTCCATTTGCATTTTTTACTATAACATCAGCACTGCTGTCACAGTCTTTTATTTTTGAAACAAATACATCTCTATCTTTTTTCCACCTGTCAACGAGGAATGTATCAAAACTAAATCCTATTGTTATTTTATCTGCCTTATTCCTTCTAGCAGATTTATTATTTTTTACTTCATTGTTTTTTTGCAACCCAACCACAGCAATAATAACCAAAAGTAAAGCTGCGCATACTATATATATCTTCTTTTTCATTTTTTGTCCTCTTTTTTAGCCGCCATCATTTAATTAGCCTTTATACTCCGTTGGTGTAACACCAACATTCTTTTTAAACGATCTACTGAAATAATTTGGATTAGAATATCCAACTTCTAAGCATATTTCCTTCATGCTCATATCAGTATTTTCAAGTAATTCCTTTGCCTTCTCAATACGAATATTAGTCAAATATTCAATAAAGTTTTCTCCTGTTTCCTTTTTGAAAATCTTACTAAAGTAATACGGACTAATGTCAACCTCTCGTGATACATCATCTAAAGATATATCCTTTTTAAAGTTAGCATATATGTATTCTTTAGCCTTATCTATTATACCTGTAGATTGTGCTTCCTTTCTGAACATAACGTTCTGGCAAGCTTCAGAAATTTTATCAATAAACCAACTTCTAAGTTCATCATAATCCTTAACAGAATTAATGTATGGTAAATAATCTTCTCTAGATCTAAATCTATAAGTTTTACCACCCTTAGAATAACCTAGATGTTCAGCCCATATAACAAATTCCAATGTCTTAACCTTTATGTCAGAATCATAATCATTATAATTTTCAACCATCCAGTCAAAGAACTGACCAGCAGCATTAATCGCCATATTAAGGTCACCCCTTCTAACACCCTCAATAAGATTGTTCTCAGTGTCAATAGGATAATCTTCTTCATATCCACAACCAATAGCCAAATCGTCAGCGTGAATAACCGAATCAGATGACATAGTTAACCCGTCAACACCTTCATTATACGATGAAACCATCTTATCTAATGGTTTTATAGTACCTATGCCTGCTCTAAATTTAATATCAAACTCTCTATTAAGTCTTCTTACCATGAGTCTTGCGGTTTCAATTAAATTTATTCTTTCATTATATTCAAATTCTGTTTTCTCCGTAGGAACAAATACTGCGATTTTATTAGCCATAACAGGACCTACTATCCCTCCTGTATAACCTTTTACTATATCTCGCAAATCTCTTATATAGTTTTGTACTTTTACAGATGTACCAATTGCATTAGTCATTTGATTTCCCTGCTGATCATCACCAAATAAAAGAACAATCATGTATCCATATTTTTCATCAATCTCAAGCAACTTATTAAAACTTACAAGATCATCCTTGAAGAAATCCTGGAATAGCAAATTATAAATCAATCCGCTTTCAATAATAGGTACAACTGTTTCAAGTTTTTCCTTTGTTTCAAGTTCCATGGTTCGTTTTTCTCTGTCTCTATCAATGATTTCCATGGCCTTTTTAACCGTTTCAATAAACTGGTTTTTTTCAACTGGCTTATTTAAATAATCCATTACACCAAGATTGATTGCCTCTTTAGCATAATCAAATTTATCATATGCAGAAGCAACTATGAAAACTACTTGAGAATTTCTCTTTCTGATTTCTCTTATGGCATCAATACCATTAATACCAGGCATTCTAATATCCATAATAGCAATATCAGGTCTAAATCTTTCAGCAAGTTCTATAACACTTCTACCAGTTTTTCCCGATTCAATTATAACGTCATCACCAAATTCTTCCTCCAGCAAATACGTAAACGAATCTATTACTATTCCCTCATCATCTGCCAACATAATTCTATACATTTATTCATCCACCTTATCTTCACAAGGAATTCTTATAACAAATTCAGTTCCTTGATCTTTTCCATTACTATATATTTCAAACTTACTCTTCCCATTGAAATATAAATCAAGTCTTTCAATAACATTTCTAAGCCCCAAACCATTGCCTTTTTTATCTTCTTTCTTGACTTTTTCATATGCGGAATCTGTTTCTTTTATAACAGCATTTGCTTCATCTTCAATGTTTTCGCCTTTACCACTTAAAAGGTTATCTATTACACTTTGTTCAATTCCTACACCATTATCACCAATATTTATGCAAACATAACCATCTTCTTCATAAATTGAAAGATATATGTATTTCTCTCGTTCTATATCTCTAACACCGTGATTAATGCAGTTTTCAACAATAGGTTGTAATACCATACAAGGCAACTTAACATTTAAGTATTCTTCGTTCTCTATCTCTTTACAATAATTAATTTCTCCAGAGAAACGAACATTCAAAATAAAAAT
Source organism: Eubacterium uniforme (assembly GCF_900167115.1). Taxonomy (GTDB): domain Bacteria; phylum Bacillota; class Clostridia; order Lachnospirales; family Lachnospiraceae; genus Eubacterium_S; species Eubacterium_S uniforme. The sequence continues at coordinate 6,678 of NZ_FUXZ01000017.1, read as the reverse complement.
GTACGTATCTACTATTCTTAGTTCGTCAGCAAGCTTAACCTCATCACTTGCAGATATGTTATATCTATAAAAATCTGCAACATTCTGTATATATTCATAAGTTCTATCAGATTTTTCAAGCATAGCAAGCTGTGCACCTGCGTTTAACGTATTAAAAAGAAAATGCGGATTAATCTGAGCCTGTAAAACCTTTAAATGTGCTTCTTTAAGATTAGCTTCCATCATAAGTTCTTTCTCTACTAACTCGCGTTCTTTTTCCATACTGTCTTTTAATCTATCAAGATACATCGGAATGCTACTAACCATTTGATTAAATGCCTCCGTAACTACACCCACTTCATCCCTTGCATATACATTAACAACTCCAGTTTCATCAAGTTTACCTTCTGAAACTTTATCCGCTGCTCTAGCAAGTTCATGTAAAGGTCTTGTTATATTTCTTGTGATTAATAATACAACAAATACATCAAAAATCGCTAATATCATAAAAATCAACACACTCGAAATTTCTAGAAATCGAATGGCTGATGATAGTGCTTCATACGTAACTTCATTATCTCTAAAAAGCTGACCATTAAGACTAGTTATGTGAGCTCTAATATATCTATATGTTTTATCAGCCTCATCATAAACTCTTCTATAACTTTCAACTTTACTTTTCTGTCTTACACTTTCATCTTTAAGCTGCCTAGTCTTTTCTGTAATTGGAAGGTAATAATCAGATAACTCTTTAATATTTCTTTCCATTAAGAAAAACTTACTATCTGTAATATCTTCATTAAGTTGATCAACCAAATTCTGATAATCAATAACACTCTCTTCATGTTCTCTTTTCTTATCTATTCGTCTAGTATTTAAATACTCTGTAAGACTAAGTTGTACATTATTTAGCGCATCTTCAAGATTATTAAGTTTAACGTTACCTGCATAAATATCATCTATCTGTTTTGATAAACGATTAATATTGTAATACATGTAAATACTAACTAAAAACATGACAACCAACGTGCCTATAACCATAAAAGTAAATTTAACACGTATGGAAGCATCTTTAAACTTGCTACTTAGATTCTTCTTCAACTACGACTCCTTCCATATCAAATGTGGCTAAATTTTCTCTTGTAACGGTTTTTGTACCAACTGAGTAAATATCACTAACATTACCTGCTAAATATAATTCAGTCAGTGCCTCAACAGCATCATATCCTACTTCTTCAGTATCAATCAAAACTGTCGACATAATATTATTATAAGATATAGCTTCTTTAATCTCCGGTGTAATATAATATCCTAACACTTTTACTTTATCAGTGTTTGTTGAATTAACCACAGCCTGATACGCACATATTGTATTCTTTTCAGTCAAACACACTACAACATCAGGTAACTTAAATCCACTACCATCTTTTCCATTCTCAACATGAGGAATAAACATATCATTAATCTGTTCTTCTGCTAAGTATTCTACAATATTCTCAATTATTTTACTTTCTATCTTTATAATACTATCTTTTTGATCATCTTTAATTCTACTATTAATACCAGAAATTATAGCATCCTGGCTATTCATCTGTGTTTCATTAAAAATCACTCTTACATCGCAATTATTAAGTTTGTTTTCAGCCACATACTCACATAACTGCTTTCCATACTCTCTTCCTAGCTCATATTTATTTATACCGATATAACTCTTTCTATTCTCTTCATCCGCTATATCTTCACAAATTGTAACGATTGGTATATTTCTTTCGTTTGCTTCCTTTGCAAGTTCATTAACTTCTTCTGTATTATCACCCTCTAAAATAATACCATCAACACCCATGTTAATTGCCATCTTTAATAAGTCTTCAACACGATACTCTTCATCTAGATTACTTCCTAAAAGATCAACATAAGCATCATTCTCTTTTGCAGTTTTAAGAGCACTTTCATATATACTGTTTCTTATGTCTTCTTCCATGTTATTCGCTATCATAACATAATATTTATCATATGTATTAATCTTATCTTTACTTAAAAACTCTTCTGTTTTTCTAATTCTTTGTTTAAAAAATACAATACTACTAATAATAATAAGACCTAACGCCACACCAAATACAACTGTCATCCATACAAAAAGTTTGTCTCGCAGTACTCTTTTGTGTTTTTCATTATGCTTTTCCATATCTATTGTACTTTTATTATTATCCTGCTTATTCAACTTAACACCTCAAAGTTAGTTTGATTTATATTTTTATCGCATAAAAATCCACTTTAAATCCTATAATCAACCTCTTAAAATTATAGAATAACGCAAAAGTAGTGTCAAGACAAAGCCCATCAACATATCTACCAAAAAAAAGCCCATCTACTTATGCAAAATAGATAGGCTTTCTTGTTTAATTTATACACTTATAAGAAATAATATAATTATAACCTTAATTCTATTCATGATCTCCATCCTCTAACTTATATCCATATCCCCATACTGCTTTTATCTTCACTCTACTCTTTGCATCCTTTAATTTATGTCTAATTCTTCTTACTGTTTCATCTGTAACCCTTGATTCAATATCCTCAGAATCAATTCCCCAAACTTCATCTAACAGTTTATCTCTTGAGCAAGCTGTTCCTGCATCCTGCAACAAGCATTTAAGTAAAGAAAACTCAGTCATTGAAAATCCCAAATCTTTACCATTGCAGCATATAGTATGTTCCGCATCACTAAATTTCAAATCTCCAAATTCAATAACACTCTTATCATTATTATCCTTAACACCATTAGACATCTCTGCTCTTCTTAGTAACGCATTGATTCTAACTACTAAAAGTGCAGGTGAAAATGGCTTAATAAGATAATCATCCCCGCCAAGCATAAATCCTCTAATATAATCAACTTCACCTTCTTTAGCTGTAAGAATAATAACAGGAACGTTTGAAATCTCACGAATTTTTTTACAAATTGTAAGACCATCTGTACCTGGCATCATAATATCAAGGATTACAAGGTCTGGTTCCTTCTTACGAAATTCTTCATATAATTCATCACCTGTTGGAAATGTCTTTACTTCAAAACCTGCATTAAGTAAAAAACCTTCCATAACATCTCTTAAATCTTTTTCATCATCAGCTGCATATATTAATTTCTTCATACTATCCTCCAAACATACTTACTCAAATCACTTATACTCATTGGCAAATAATTCTTTCACTTTTATTATTTTACCACAATACAATAATATCATCAGCACATAAAAAAATAACCAAGTATTTGCTAGAAAAATGTAATAAAAATGTCAAAGCATATTTAGGCAAAATAAAAAGACGCTTAATGCGCCTTTTTATATCTCAATTTTTTATCCAAAAACATGTTTTATTTCATCATATTTAGCCGATGTCATAAGTGCTGTTTCATCAGTATTCTTAAACATAACATTATATGTCCATCTACCGTATACCTCTAACTTCTTAATTGCATCAACCCTAATAATATATGACTTATGGCTTCTGATAAATTTATCAGGATTTAACTTTTCCTCAAGAGCCGCAAGAGACTGCGTAGTTAAAAAGATTTCATCTGATGTAACTATTCTAGACATTCCATCAACTCGTTCAACCATAATGATGTCATTTGTATCAACAAGATTGATTTCTTCCTTACCCTTGATAATTAATTTATCATGCGCCGTCTCTGATTTTCCAGAAGACTCCTTAACATCCGACATGCTTTTAATTCTATCTAAAGTATTAGCTATACGTTCCATGTTAAATGGCTTAACCAAGTAATCAAAAGCATATATTTCAAATGCATTTGCCATGTACTCACTATGGGCCGTAGCAAATACTATTTTAACTTTTGGATCAACCTCTGTAATGGCTTTTGCACAATCAAGACCACTTTCTCCATTAAGATCCATATCCATAAAAACAACATCTGGACGTAATTTCATAAAATCACTGATAGCTGTTGCGAAGCTTTCACACGCAGATACCACCTTACAACCTTCATTCTTTTCTATCATCTTTTGAAGAATCTTACGAATCTGTTCCTCATCTTCCACTACCATTACATTAATCATGACTTATCCCTTCCAAGTTTTATTTTTCTTTTTTATTATCTACAAATTCCATAACACCATTTCCAATGTCATTCTTCATCTTTGTATCAGCCTGAACATTCTGGAGTTTATAATAATCAATTGCTCCCATGTTACCCGATGCTAAAGCCTGTGAAAGTGCCTTAGGTACTTCTGCTTCTGCTTTAACTACTTCCGCTTTAGCCTTAACTACTTCAGCCTTCATTTCCTGTTCAAGAGCAACAGCCATTGCTCTTCTTTCTTCTGCCTTAGCCTGAGCAATCTTTGTATTAGCTTCAGCCTGTAAACTCTGAAGATTAGCACCAATATTTCTTCCGATATCAATATCTGCAATATCAATTGAAATAATTTCATAAGCTGTACCAGAATCAAGACCTTTTTCAAGAACCACCTTAGAAATATCATCTGGATTTTCAAGAACGCTACTGTGAGTATTTGCTGAACCAACTGTTGTTACAATACCTTCACCAACTCTGGCAAGTACTGTTGATTCACCAGCACCACCAATTAACTGATTAATGTTTGTTCTAACTGTTACACGAGCCTTAACTAAAAGTTCAATACCATCTTTTGCAACTGCTGCAATCTGTGGTGTTTCAATAACCTTTGGTGTTACGCTCATCTTTACAGCTTCAAAAACATCACGTCCAGCAAGATCAATTGCTGAAGCCTGTTCAAATGATAAATTAATTCCTGCTCTTTCTGCAGCGATAAGTGCATTAACAACACTATCAACATTACCACCTGCAAGATAATGAGCTTCAAGTTCATTTATTTTAACTGATAAACCAGCTTTTGTAGCCTTAATCATAGGTCTAACAATACTCTCTGGTCTTACTCTACGAAGTTTCATACCAACAAGTGAGAAGATACCAATCTTAACTCCACTAGCTACTGCTGAAATCCACATTCCTACCGGAATTACTGATATAAATACTAATATGAAAAATACTATTAATGCCGCTATTATAATTGGTGCGCTAATATCCATTTACTTTTCCTCCTTTACCATTATCTTATTATTATCAATAGCTGTTATTATAAGTTTTGTATCTTTTTTGATGAAATAATTAGCTGAGAATATATCAAATGTTACTCCATCAAATTCGCCTTTTCCTGCAGGTCGTAAATCTGTAATTGCAACTCCCTGCTTACCAATTAAATATTCCATATCCTGCTCTTCAATAAAAACATTTTTACCTTTAAGATCAGTATCAAGTTTCATTGGTGATTTGAAATTTTTTGAACTAAAAACAATAATACTAATCACCAACATAACTGCAACAATTACAATTGCAATTATTCCAACTATTATTCTTTGCGATGTATCCTTACCTGTTAAGTATACACCCGCTGCTGTACAAATCGTTCCTGTTATTCCCGGAACACCAAAGCCAGGCATATAAAATTCTATGCCTATAAGAAGTATTCCTATTACGAGAACAACTATCCCTAAAATCTGAATTGCTTCCATCTTAATCTCCTTTTTTTAAATTTATTGTAAATACTGTTTTTTCATGATTTGATTCAAGATTAATAATTCCCTCATGCTCGTTAATGATCTGCGAAATTATCGCAAGTCCCATTCCATGTCCTTCTTCCTTCTTAGTTGAAAATCCTTTTTTAAAAATCTTTTCTCTTAATTCCTCTGGAATTTCAGGTCCATTATTTCCAACTTCAAAAAGATATTCCTCTCTGTTTTCATTAATATTAACCCAAATTTTCTTTTCATCTTTATTACTGTCATCTAATGCTTTCTCTGCATTATCAATCAAATTTGAAAGTACCTTACACATTTCCCAATCTTCTATTTTTATATCCTTCAAATCTGATTTAACTTCAATAACTAGTTCTATCCCCTTTGTTTCCGATTCAGATGATTTAGCTGCAAGTAATGCATTTATTGCAGGTTTTGAAGTTTTAATTGCTTTACCTGTTTTTAACATTTCCTTATAAATTTTATTAAGATATGAACTCATCTCTTCATATTCTTCAAGTTCCATTAATCCATATACAACCTGCATATGATTTAAATAATCATGTCTGTCCATTCGTAATTTGTCATTAAGCTTTCCAAGATTAACTATGGTATCTTCTAAAGTCTCATTTCTTTTTAATAGTTTCAAATGAACTTTAGCTAAAACAAATATGCAGCCTATCAATATAACAACTAAAATCAAACAAAGTATCAAGTAGAAATTATTATCCAAAATTCCCTCCTTATAAACTTCATAATCAAATCATACCATTTTTACTAATATAAGCAATTCATACTCTCTCAATTATACAAAAATTCAACTCAAATGTCATTTTGCATTTTCAAAAGGGGCTGTAAAAAAAATCCCCTAATAGAAAAACGGCTATGAGCTCGCGCTCATAGCCGTTTTTTGATATAATTAATTATGCTAAAAAATAAAAATATCAATGATAATTATACAGCACGTCAGCTAAAATTACCATTGGTTATCGAAAAATTAATTGATATTTCTGATCCGGTTTATACTTTTTGTGATGTAATGGATCACATTGACCTAACACCATACTTTGTAGAAGGGAAAGGCTACAAAACAGGTCGCCCAAGATGTGATGCAGAAAAGTTACT
>NZ_FUXZ01000014.1 GCF_900167115.1 Eubacterium uniforme | reverse complement strand
CGTATGAACAGAAGTATACAATCTGAAGGGACATTTGGCATCATCAAATGGGACAGGTCATATAAAAGACTGTTCAGAAGAGGCTTAGAAAACGTAAATTTAGAGTTAACCCTGATTGCTTGTGCTTTTAACCTTTATAAATATCACAATAAACGAAATAGATTGAAGATGATTGCATGATATCAGGTAACTGAATAGATTAAAAAAGCTCTTATTAACATAGGGCTTATTAAAGTACCGCAAAAATCAACAATTATAATAATTATACATAGAGAAACAGACCTGCATTGGCAATGGCCAATGCAGGTCTGCTATTTAGAGACTTTTTTTACAGCCCCTTTTTTACGTGTTCTGCGTTTTCGTTTGATTGCTTTTTTTACAGTCTGTCTGCGTTTTACGTTTTTACTTTTATGATATTCTGCGATTTTTTCACCAATGGTGTTATAGTCTCTTTCAAGCAGAGTTTCACATATATCTTTTTGTAGAAGCTTATGATCTATTTTCTCTTCCATTTTTAAAACAAGATTAGCCTTGCTTAAGTAATCGTACTTTGGAAGATTATATTTATCCTTAATTTCTACTAGTTCAGGACGCCAAAGAAGAGATAACTTGTTTAGCATGGTAACCTTAGGGTTAGGAGTAGGCTCTCTAAGAATATAAAAATCACATGACGTACTTAGTAGCGATTTACTACTATCAGCAGAATCATTTTGATTTACATCGGTCTCTTCGACAGTTATGATTCCCCAGTTATTAGGTACGTGTTCCTTTATGTGATTGCCATGACTGCTTCCGCATACTACAATATTCATATCAAAGTATTTATTGTAGTCTCTAACCTGTCTTTTTAATCTAACGTATGTATCGGCATCGCTTTTGATTTCGATGCCGATTATATTTTCTTTTGTAATCATACATATGTCCGCTCTGGATTTACCAATCATAAGTTCTTCTAAGGTTCTGTTAGTTCCGTAGATTTCATCTAGGAAATCAAAGAGCGGTTCTCTGATATTTTTATCATAAAGCATAAAGATAATCCCTTTACAAAAATATAGTAGTTATTATTAATTCATAATGAATTATATTTATTATACCATTATTCGGCGATGTGGTTACCTTCTTTTTCGTACTTGTTACCAGCGATTGAATATGAAAGAACTTGAACAAGCCATAATATAGTTACACAAATTGGAGCAAACATACCCTGATCACCTATAAGCATTCCTAAAAGTGATATAACCCACATAATCATAAATGCAGCACTTGTGGCTGAATATGAAGCGTATGCTGACTTGTAAATGGTCATCTTCTGAGCTTCATCACATGAATCAATCCAATCTTTAACGAACTTAGTATCAAGAATGTTACCTTTCTTCTCAGGATTCATTTCTTTTTCTAGGCTGACAGTTTTTGCCTGAATAATTACCTCCCATACATATGATAATAGGAACACTCCGAATGTAAGTATAGTGTAAAGATTAGATGATTTTTTAGGTATTACATGTAACTTTAATAAGATATATGCATTCATAGTGAAGAAGAATAAATTTAAAATCATTGAAATTGAAGCTATATAAAGTGGGTGGCCCAATTTGATTTCAATTTCGTCTAATTTATCATAATCTTCATCACCAAGTGACTTATAAGTTTTTCTACAATTGTTATAGCTGATTATGCAATATAGTAAAGCAATGATGTTAACAGCTATAGTAAAATAGATAAAATATGGAGCTATATCAAGTGTAGTATTTTTAAGTGCATTCATAGTACTTTTTGATTTTTTAACCTTTGTTAAAATAGCTGATGTAAAGTATCCTACAAATCCACTAATAATTAATATAGTAGCAAATACTATTGCAATTTTAGTATTTGATTTTTCTTTCTTATTATTCCCCATGATATTATTCCTTTCTGATTTGAATATTTTTATTAATTCTTAATAAGCTATATTAGCTTTCTTCATCTTCTAGTTCGAAGATATCCTCGACCTGTGCATCGCATTTTTTAGCGATTCTGAGTGCGAGAGAAACGGAAGGAGAGTAATCTCCACGTTCAATCTGACTAATGGTCTGTCTGCTTGTTCCTACTAGTTGTCCCATCTGCTGTTGATTAACGCCGAGTTTCGCGCGATATTCTTTTAAGTGGTTAATTAACATAGCAAATTCCTCCTTTAATTGCATTTGGGTTTTTAGTACAGCTGTATTCGTTGTGTTGCGATTCATTGCAACGTGTTTGTTTGTATTCATAGTGTTTCCCTTTCTATTAAATTTTTATGTTTGCTTTTGATTTTAATCAAAAGAGCCCTTCGCGGCTCCCCGCGGAGTCAGAGATTCAATGTAAGTGAATCATCTTTGTTGTAGTGTTACATTGATGTAATGAATAAATTATTTACAGAAACCTTGATTTCATCAAGTTCATCACCTTTTTTGACATCGAAGAAAGCATCTTCAGTTGAAAATGTAATGTTGCGGTAGTTGTTTTTGCTTACATTTTTGCCGTTGAATGTAAGTTTTGATGAAGTAAAAAGTGTAAATAAAAGCCATATAAGTAATCCGTATGTAAAATTATGAGTAACGATGCCAACTATTATTCCTGCTAGAAGAGCAATAGCTTCAATTGTCATTGCACTACCAAATACTTTATATGTCTTCTTTTCATATTTAAGTTCACCAATTGTATATGATACTGCACATCCCATAGATATTGAATCCTGCATGCATTCATTAACATGGCATAAAAAATGATTCTTGATTCTAGGTGTGGCATATTCCTTGTTTGCGTATATTTTAGTCATTTCAAAATCATCTTTAACTCCTTCAAGTAAAAAAGATATTTTCTTTCTTTTTTCAAGTTCTTCATCATTACCAAAAAGAGTTTTGTCAACGATGATACCACACATAACTATAATAGGTTTGCCCTCTTTTCTATGCTTTTTTAATGCATAAACTTTACCACCATATTTAAGAACTTCTGTGATTTCTTCCTTTAATTCGTTAATGTCGACTACATCCTTTAAGCCATCAAATAATGTGTCAATTGTTAAAGTTGCTTTTTTCACGTCTATAAATGAGAGACCTTTTATTTCAGTATTATTGTTTTTCTTCATGTTGTATTCCTCCGATAGTTAAATGTTGTATTGTTATGTTGCGTAGTTCTTTTCCTTCAGCTTTTTAATTTTCATGGACCCGTATCCGGTATGAATTAATTCATAATTTAGCAAATGATCATTTTGACAAGTTAAGTTTTAATTATGACAAGTAAAATTTTCATAATGACAACTATCGTTGTCAAAGATATAATATCATTGACAAGGATACTTGTCAACACTTTTTTTGAAATTTTTTTAAAAACAATGTAATTATCCATTATATGTGTTAGAATGAAGATATGTTAATTGGTGCGAGTTGTAAGGATAATTAAATAGGGAAGAATGAAAAAAGTTAGATAAAAATATAAAGAAGTAACTACAGTAAAAAGCAGAGAAATAAGGAAAAGAATGATATGAGAGAAAACAAAATAATTTTATCTAAGGAGAACGGAATACAGTTTCTTTATGAAAACTGTGCATATTCAGGTGTTAAAAAAATTGCGGATATTGTTCGCAAGGATGTTGAACTTGTTTTAGGCATTTGCCCAGAAGAGCTTAAGGTGAGAAAAAACTTAAGTATTAGCAAGATAGTAAATACTTCTAATGTGAAATCTGGCAAGGCGGGTAATGAGAGCAGCAAAACAACAATTATCTTTGCAACAATTGGTAAGAGCGAAGTTTTAGAGGAATTAGTTAAAGAAGGACTAGTTGATATTAAGGATATCAAGGGTAAAAGAGAAGTTTATAAATTCTCAGTGCGTCCAGAAGAGAATGTAATTTTAATTATCGGAAGTGATAAGAGAGGAACAATTTATGGACTTTTCCATTTATCAGAATTACTTGGTGTGTCAGCATTTGTTAATTGGTCTAATGCAATTCCTAAAAAGAAGAAAAAGCTTGAAATCTCTTTAGATGATTCATGTGTATCTAAGGAGCCTTCAGTTTATTACAGAGGCTTCTTTATTAATGATGAATGGCCATGTTTTGGTAATTGGTGCATGGAGCATTTCGGTGGATTTAATGCAAAAATGTATGCACACGTTTTTGAACTATTGCTTAGAATGAAAGGAAATTACTTATGGCCAGCAATGTGGTCAGCATGTTTCGCTAATGATGGTCCAGGACTTGAAAGTGCGAAGCTTGCAGATGAATTAGGTGTTGTAATGGGGCTTTCACATCATGAACCATGTCTTCGCCATGGTGAGGAATATAGTCAGTTACGAGGTCCAAAATCTAAGTATGGTGATGCTTGGAATTTTAGAACTAACAAGGAGGGTATCACAAGATTTTGGCGTGATGGTCTTAAGAGAAATGGTAATTTAGAGAATGTAATTACGTTAGGTATGCGTGGTGAAAGAGATTCAAAGATTTTAGGCGAAGATGCAACTCTTAAAGATAACATTGATCTTTTAAGAGATGTGTTGAAAGTTCAGAATCAGCTTATAAAAGAAGAAGTTAATGATAACCTACGTGAGGTTCCTAGAATGCTTGCTCTTTATAAGGAAGTTGAGCCATATTATTATGGCGATGAAAAAACAAAGGGACTTATGAACAGTAAGGAACTTAAGAATGTTATATTGATGCTTTGTGATGATAATCATGGATATTTACGAAGTCTTCCAGATGAAGAGATGCGCAAGCATAAGGGTGGATTTGGTATGTACTATCACTTTGACTATCATGGTGATCCAGTTTCATATGAATGGATTAATTCAAGTTATCTTCCACAGGTTTGGGAGCAAATGACCACAGCCTACGAATATGGAGTAAAAAAACTTTGGATAGTTAATGTGGGTGATTTAGGTCTTAATGAAATTCCACTTTCATATTTTATGGATTTAGCATATGACTATGAAAAATATGGAAGTTCAAATATTAATAGTGCGGACGAATACATTCATACATTAATGGAAAAAGTATTCGGTGATGTATACTCGGAAGAAGAGGTTGAAGAACTTGCTGAAATGTACATTAAGTATACTAGAATCATGCATAATAGAAGACCTGAGCATATGGGTAAGTTCGTGTATAGTGTGTGTGGATTCTATGAAGCACAGAAGACATTAATGGAAGTTGAAAGTATTATAAAGGAATGCGAATACTTTTTAAATAAATGTAAGAGAACTAATAAGGATTGCTTTATTGAACTTATCGGATATAGCGTTCTTGCAGGTATGAACCTTGTAAAGATGTGGATTTATAGTGGATTTAATAGCTATTATGCAAGTCAGGGATTAGTAGTAGCTAATGCTTATGCAGATATGGTGACAGAAGCAATTAAAGAAGATAGAAGACTTAAAAAAGTATTTGATAAAGCAGCAGGTGGTAAGTGGAAAGGATTCGCTGATGCTGAACATATTGGATTTAAAAAGTGGAATTGTGAAGAAAGAAAGAATCCTACAATTAGAAATATTATTCCAATAGAAGGAAGCAAGTTGATGGTGGGACTTGAGGCTGAAGCTAATTATACTTCAGGTAGGGAGTGGTCACCTAAACAGATGGATGTTAATTTCTTAAAACCTATTAAAAACTATGGAATTACATCTGCATACATTGGTCTTATGAGTGAGGACAAATGTAAGTTTAGTGTAGAAAAAGATTCAGATTTTATAAAGGTTGCTTTAAGAGAGAAAGCTCATGCAAGTCTTGATGATATTTTCAAGAACTATAAAACTTTTTGTAAAGATGTGATGAGTAAAAATAATACATCTAAGTGTGTGAAAAAAACAGATGACAATAATGATATAAGTTTGGGTAACTATATTATAGATAATAATAGTGCTGTTAATTCTTATGTTGATATTAAAAATCCCCTTAAATTTGTTGATATTTTTGTAGATTATGAAAAGTTAGATAAGTATTATGAAACTATTGATGATTTATATGAAAAGAAAAAAGTTAGTAGCAAAAAGAAACTAACTAGAAGTGAACAGGCAAAGTTTAAATTACTTGATTCTGATTTAGCGAAAGAATATCTTGAAAAAGGATATGTAATATGTCATGTTAAGATTAAATATGATTTAGGTGAAGTAACACTTAATGTTAAAACAGATAGAGATGGTATTAAAGCGATTAATGCTTCACATTATAACACTAAGTATTATAAAAATGAGAATTTTGAAATCATAGAAGGACTTGGAAGAGATACGGATGGTGTTAAAGTAATGCCTGTTGTTGATAAAGTATATAAACTTAAGGATGCACCGGTTATATCTTATAGTGTCGATGTTAAAAAAAGTGGTAAATATAACATAGTTTATGTAATTGAGCCTACTAATAGTTATAAGTATGGAGGTAAGATAACATTTGCTTATAGTATTAATGAAGAGAAGGTAAGAAAAGTCAATGTATTAGAAGATACTTATGTCGCAGGTGTTACAGCTGATTGGGAAGAAGGCGTACTTAATCATGCTAGATATATTGAAGATGTAGTAACACTTAAGAAGGGAACTAACATAATTAATGTTTATGGTCTTTGTAATGAAATAGTTCTTGATAAGATTATATTATCAAAGAAGGATATTAAAATTCCAAGATCATATATGGGACCGGGGGTGAATTGAATGATTAGATTATCACGTATTTTTACTGATGGACTTATATTACAGCGTGACTGTGAAAATCTAGTATATGGATATGCAGATGCAAGTTCTGATGTTAAGGTAGAGTTAAAAAAACATAAAGATAAAGTATCTAGTTTGGATGATATTTGTAGTGAAGAAACTAATATATGTTTTGAAGGAGAAACCACAAGTGATTTAAATGGATACTTTGAAATAACACTTCCAAAAATAGAAGCGGGACATAATTATGAAATGAGAGTTAGTAGCGTAAATGCTACTAACTCTTGTAGTGAAGAAATTGTTATAAAAGATATTGCATTCGGTGATGTCTTTTTATGTGGTGGACAGTCTAATATGCAACTTCAGATAAATAGAACACTTGAAAGATATGAGGAAGAGATTAAGAATACTCATAATGAGGATATTAGAATATTCACAGTTCCAGAAAAATATAATTTTCACCATACTGAGGATATGATTGAAGGTGGTAACTGGGTAAAGGCGGTTTATCCTGATATTTTAGACTTAGGTGCAACAGCTTATTTTAGTGCTAAACACATTTATGCTAAACATGAAGTTCCAATAGGTATTTATAATACGGCCATTGGTGGAACTCCAATTAAAGCATGGATGAGTGAAGAGTCAGTACGAAAGCTTAATCTTCATGTTGATGAATTTGAAGAATGTTTAGATGATGAATTTGTAAAAGAAACAATTGAAAGAGAATATAAGGAAGATCAGGCTTGGAGAGAAGATGCATATATTCATTATGAAGAATTGGATAAAAATGCAAATCTCAGCGATAAGGATTATGAAGAGAAACTTTCTGAGATTGGAATTGAAAGTGGAGTAATTAAACTACCTGGATTCTTTGAAGGTTCACTTGCAAATAGATGCATGAGTATATGCTTAAGAAAGAAAGTATTTATTGATGAAGCATGGCTTAAGCCTGATTGTTCTGATGATAAAAATATATTAAACAGTGATGATAAAGATTTGGATTTATATGGTGATTATGACTATAAACTATATCTAGGTGCTATCATTGATTCAGATAAGACATATGTTAATGGTGTCCCAGTAGGTGATACTGGATATCTTTATCCACCAAGAATATATAAACTTAAGGATGGCATACTTAAACCTGGTGAAAATACAATAGAAGTTAGAATGGTTGTATTTAGAAATGAAGGTGGATTTATGCCTGATATGGATTATTATCTTAAGAATAAAAGAGACGAAACAATTTCTCTTGAAGGAGAATGGGAATACACTGTTGTAAAAGATATGCCATACATAGAAAATTTAACTTTCTTTTCATATAAACCAGCTGGAGTATTCAATGGTATGATTTACCCACTTAGAAAGCAGAAAGTAAAATCTGTAATATTCTATCAGGGTGAATCTAATATTGAAGAATATGAAAATTATAAGATTGAATTTGAAACTGCAATTAATGATTGGCGAAAAGCATTTGCTAGAGAGATACCATTTATATATGTTCAGATTGCTGGATTTAGTGAAGGTAAAATTAGAGATACTGATTTAAGAGCAAGACTTGCTGATGAACAATATAAATGTTTGGATTTACCTAAGACTGCAATGGTTCAGGCTTATGATTTGGGAGAGTACAATGAACTTCATCCAACTAATAAAAATGAAGTTGGAAGAAGAATTTCTGAAGCAGTTGAAAAAGTGGTTTATGAAGGAAAAACATATAACCCAGGTCCAAAATTGGTTTCTGTTAAAAAGACTGATGAAGGATATGTATGTACATTCAGTGAGGATTTGATTTTATCACATGGAATAGATGCAAAGGTTTCACCCGACAGAGATGAAGAAAACATTAGAGGATTTTACTTCATAGTTGGAGGTAAAAGAGTTGAGGCTAAGGCTAAGTTTGGCGACAGCAAAAATATTATTTTGATTGATTCATATGATGGAAATGAGAATGCATTAGCATATGCATGGAGCGATTGTCCAAGTGAAGCTAACCTTTATTCAAAGGATAGATTACCAGTTATTCCGTTTTATTATGGTTTGAATAATTAGAATAAGTGAAAAGCAGGGTAGTAACCCTGCTTTTTTGAGTATGTAACAATTTGTAATAAGAAAAGTATTTGTTAATTATCTTTATTTATATTATTTATTTAATTCATTTTCCTTTTTTAATTTTGCATAAGCATCTAATACGATTCCGATATATGCCACTGAAAGAGCAGCTGATAATAAAAGGTTATTAGGTGCTGATGGATTTGCATATGAGTAATTTTTTACTCCTGCAAAAAATGAAAGTGTAAATAAAATTGCTGTTATTGTGTAAAGATTTAAACAAAGCTTTAATTTTGATAATTTGCTGCTTTTTTCAATTTTATTTGATACTAAATCAACACTAGTTCCAACTGTTGCTCCTGCAACTCCACCTGCTACGAATAAGTTTCTTAATTTTTTCATGTTATAATCCTCCTTTGCCTTTTCCGACTTTATAAATTTTTCATTAAATTAAATAGTTTTTTAAAGGAATTTGTTTTTGTTTTCCTTTGTTGTATATATGATAGCATTTGCTGATATAAGTATCCATTTATTAGACTTACATTTATATTACAGATTTGTAAGGTTGAGTCTAGTGTTGTAATATACCGTAATTATACAAAAAATATATATAAATAATATAAAATGGTAAGCGTTAAATGTAAAAATATACCGAATACGGTTGAAATATATGTGATTTGAAATTATAATTTTTTTATATACATTAAGCAATCATATACATATTAGATAAGTAGAGTGGAGGTTTATGTTATGAATATAGAAGAGATGAAAGAGAAAAAAAGAGAATTAGGATATTCTATAAAACAGATATCTAAACTCTCAGGAGTACCAATGACCACTATTCAAAAAATATTTAGTGGAGAAACTAAATCACCAAGATATGAAACAATGCAAGCATTAACTAAGGTTTTTGAAAAAAAGAATTATAGCTATATGTTTGGTGAAACAGCAGTTCCTTATGGAGCAGGAGATGATGAAAAAACAATAGAGGATTATTATGCTTTGCCAGAAGGATTACATGTAGAACTTATTGATGGTAAGTTTTATAATAAATACGGATATGATGATATATATGATATGTCAGGGCCAAGTACAACTCATCAGTTTATAAGTGATGAAATTATTACTATTTTTAAAACATTTATAAGAGATAATAAAGGTAGATGTTTACCATTCACATCACCTATAGATGTTCAGTTAGATGAAAATGATAACTCTATAGTTCAACCAGATATATTAATATTATGCGATAGGGATAAACTTACAAAGGAAAAAATAATAGGAGCACCAGATTTTATAATAGAAATTGCTTCTCCTAACAATGTGGCAGCAGACACTGTAACGAAGATGTTAAAGTATAGGAAATCAGGTGTTAAGGAGTATTGGATTATATTTCCTATAGAAGAAAAAATTATGGTATATGAATTTACAAAACAGGATTTACCAGTTGAATATTCATTTACTGATGAAATTCCAGTTGGAATTTGGGATGGCAAGTGTAAAGTTGATTTTAATAAAATAAAGCAAAGTCTTCATGAAATATATGGAGAGTAGTTAAAAATCAGGACATAAGCCTTGCTTTATGTTTATAATATATGTATTTCAAAAACTATGCAAAAATTACAGCCTATAAAAAATTATTATATTTCCTTTTATTGAAAAATGGGTTAGTATGTGTTAAACTAGCATAGTTTTGAATAGAAAAAAGAAAAAGAGAATAATGGAGGATTTATGGAAGAAAACAAAATGGGTGTACTGCCAGTTAAGAAGCTTATTGTTTCCATGGCGGTTCCAATGATGATTTCTATGTTAGTGCAGGCTCTTTATAATATTGTAGATAGTATATTTGTATCGAAGGTTGCCGAAGAAGCACTAACAGGTGTAACACTTGCATTCCCGCTTCAGATGCTTATGATTTCAGTAGGCTCAGGTATGGGCGTTGGTATGAACGCAATTTTATCAAGAGCACTTGGTGAGAAAAAACAGGATAGAGCGAATGCCGCAGCAAATACTGGTTTATTCTTAACGGTAATGAGCTATCTTGTGTTTTTAATAATAGGTATATTTGTTTCAAGACCATTTATTAATAGTCAGACAAATAAGGCAGTTATTTCAGATTATGGAACTACATATATTACAATATGTACAACTCTTTCGTTGGGATTGTTTTTCCAGATGACATTTGAAAGATTGTTACAGTCAACAGGTAAGACTATTTTTAGTATGGTAAGTCAGCTTACAGGTGCTATTGTAAATATTATCCTTGATCCAATTCTTATTTTTGGATTGTTAGGTATGCCAAAACTTGGTGTTGCCGGTGCTGCTTATGCTACAGTCGCTGGTCAGACAGTAGCAGGTATCGTTGGATATTTCCTTAATGTTAACTTTAATAAGGAAGTACAGTTATCAATTAAAGAAGTACTTAAACCTGATGTTAGCGATATTATTAAGATTTATGAGATTGGTATTCCATCAATGATTATGATGTCAATCGGTTCGGTTATGACATATCTTATGAATAATATTTTAAAGACATTCTCGGATACAGCACAGGCTGTATTTGGTGCATACTTTAAGTTGCAAAGTTTTATATTTATGCCAGTATTTGGTCTTAATAATGGTCTTATTCCAGTACTTGCGTATAATTATGGTGCTAAATCAAAGAAGAGAATTAATGAAGCTGTGTTCTTTTCAATGAAGATGGCTTTCTGCATTATGATTTTGGGTACAGTGTTGTTTTGTAGCATACCAAAGTTATTACTTGGATTATTTGATGCATCAGATTATATGATAAAGATTGGTGTTCCAGCACTTAGAATAATTTCTTTATCATTCCCAATTGCTGCTATATGTATTATTTTGGGAAGTACATTTCAGGCATTTGCTAAGAGTACTTATTCATTGATTGTGTCAGTTTCTAGACAATTAATTGCTCTTATTCCAGCAGCTTGGTTGCTTTCAAAGACTGGTAATGTTAATAATGTATGGTGGGCATTTCCAATCGCGGAAATAGCATCACTTACAGCATCACTATTTTTCTATAGAAGAATTAAAAAGAATATTATTGATACGTTGGATAAATAATAGATAAAAAAAATCGATGAACGCTTAGTCGTTTGTCGGTTTTTTTTAATTGAAAAAAATTTGTAACGTTTTTATTCCTTAGGTGTTTATATGATATAAGAAATTTATAAAGAGGGATTATTACAAGCAGGGAATTGTATAGAAATAATAAGAGGTAGCGCCATGAAAAGAAAAAATAAAAAGTATAGTTTTTTTAAGAAAATAATTAAAATGATTTTTGCTAAGATAAAACAACTAGCAAAATATATTTTAACAACAGCAAAACAAACTAGGTTAAGAACAAAAATTATATATGTGCTTTTGGCATTTGTAGCATTTGGGGTGTTTAATTATAGAAAAGGTGAGATTAATCTTCCAGTAAAAGTGGCTATTTATAATGAACAACATAAGTTATATGGAAATGCAACGGACATATATTATATGGATGATGAAGAATTAAAGGAATTAGAAAGTAATAGTATTCTTTCGGTATATAGAGATGGTTTTAAGTATTACATTACTGGAAAGGGTCATAAGTATAGAATTTCGAGAAATGAATTTTTAAAATGTGTATACAAAAGAGAATATTCTAGTAATGTGAAATATGAAATTGGAGCACTTAGTCAAGGCGTGGTTTTAACATATAAAAGCATTAATGATGAGTGGGAAGAAGAAGGGCAAAGAGCCGTTTATAGTGAAGATATTACTAGATTGTTGAACGAAAAAATAAAGAAATATGAAGGTGAAGAGGCGATAAATAATAATTCGAATTATCAACGTAATAGCGGAAGAATTATGAGTGATGAAGATGAAAAAAAACAGAAATTGAATATAAAAAAGAAAATAAAAGTTGAACGAGTTACAAATGCGTGGTCAGATCTGTGTTATAAATATAGGGTAAATGCATCTGAATTGATGATATTATATAAATATAAGTATTCTGAGTTAAAAAAAGAAGATGAGTCAAAAAATATGGACAGATCATATTATCAGATTATAGGTTTGAAAACATATTTTGGAAAGAATTATGAGAAAAAAGATTTGACACAGAATGAAAGACCACAAAGTGAGCATATTAGGTTTGATTATAGACTTCTAGGAATTGGAAATTTCGTAGATATGGAGGATTTAATAGGATATACAACTATGATAAGTCTTGATAAACAATCAAAATTTAGAAGGAAAATAAAAAATAGATTTAATTCGAAGATGGAAATAGCTAATTCTGTTGATATATTTAAAGCGGCTACATATTTAAATAATGATGAACTACCTGAAAACTTACCTTATTACACTAAAACATATACAAGAGGAAAGGATATTTTACAAATATGTATTGATAATGTAAATGATGTAGCATTTGTTGCAGTGTTTAACACTGATGATGTTATTACAAAGAAGGCATTATCATGGGAAATGAATTCATTTATGTTAAATCCATTAAAAAGAAATGTTTGGGTAAACTGGTATATTGTTGTAAGAATGGTTTTATTTATGATTGTTGAGTGGCTAGTATTTGTATATATAAGAAAAAGACGTAAAGTAAAATTTAATAAGAGTCTGAACTGCTTGCAATAATTGTAACAGTTTTTTATAGGGAGGAAGTATTGGCGCATACTTCCTTCTTTTTGTTAAATTTTAATTCTAAAAAGTGGGTGAATATGATAAAATGTAGGTAGAATTTTTTATACTAAAGGAGTAGATATGAAGTTAATATCTTGGAACGTAAATGGAATTAGAGCCTGCATGGGAAAAGGGTTTATGGATTTTTTTGAAGAAGTAGATGCTGACATATTTGCATTACAGGAAACTAAGGTTTCAGAAGGGCAGATAGATTTTAAGCCAGAAGGATATTTTGATTATTGGAATTATGCTGATAAAAAGGGATATTCAGGAACAGCAGTTTTTTCTAAAAAGGAACCTGTAAGTGTAAGTTATGGCTTAGGGATTGATGAGCATGACCATGAAGGCAGAGTGATTACATTAGAGTTTGAGGACTTTTATTTTGTAACGGTTTATACTCCAAACTCAAAAAGGGAGCTTGCAAGACTTGAGTATCGTATGGTTTGGGAAGATGCATTTAGAGATTATCTTCTTAAACTTGATGAGAAGAAACCGGTAATTGTAACTGGCGATATGAACGTTGCTCATAAGGAAATTGACCTTAAGAATCCAGAGACAAATAGAAGAAATGCAGGATTTACTGATGAAGAAAGAGAAAAGATGACAGTTCTTCTTGATAGTGGATTTATTGATACATTTAGAAAGTTTTATCCAGATAAAACAGAGATTTATTCATGGTGGTCATATATGTTTAAGGCTAGAGAGAAGAATGCAGGATGGAGAATTGACTATTTCTTAGCTAGTAATTCACTAGATGAAAAACTTGTGGATGCTAAGATTTATACAGATATCTTTGGTTCAGATCATTGCCCTGTAGGACTTGAAGTGAATCTTTAATGGATAAATAATTGGGTGGATTTTGGGATTATTGTTAATTGGGCCAGCGTTTGTGCGCTGGCCTTTATGAAAATAATTGATATATAGATTTATTTGTATGACTAATGGAGGAAGTATAAGTTATGAAATTAAAACGGTTGATATTACCGCTTATAATTTGTTTTATGATTATCGGAGGTTCGAGGTATTTAAGGGATAAATCCTATGAGTATAATCTAGACGCAAGTATTGATAAGAGTGGATTGTTTCATAATATTGCTTGGGGGACAAGTAGGGATGAAGTAAAGAAAATCTTTAAGAAAGAAATTAAAATTAAGCCACGAGTATATCAAAAAGAGCATTTAACAATGAGAGCAAGATATTATGATTCCATGAAGGATGTAAGAGCGGACATTGTTGCATTTTTTGATAAAAATGCTGGCCTTAAAGATGTGGGTATTTATATATTTGAAAATGAAGGTACTGGATATGATGTAGACACATTAAAGGATAAATATATAAAGAAACTTACTGAAGTATATGGTAGTCCAAGTTCAGAATTTGATGAACATGATTACGAGTGGCAGACCATAAATGGGGCAGTCCAACTTAAAGTTTGGGATGATGAGGAAAAATATAATCAAATAGGAATTTTTTATTCTAGCGAATATTCAAAATGTACAAAAGGTGATAGAAAAGGTTATTTTAATTCAACTAGTTGGGGAACAAGTAAGGATGTATTTGCTGAGAGAATGGAAGAAAAATATGGTACATATATAAATCAAAGTGAAAAAGTTGTTGATACAGAAATTAAAGACTATATGAATTTAAAAGGAATAGATGCGAGTGTAACGGCTTTTTTTGATAATGGTTTATATCAAGTTGATTGTGCCTATGTAATACAAAATGAAGCACATTATAGCGTGAAAGAATTCAAGAATATTTATATTACTAAATTTAATTACTTATATTCTAAACCAACATACGAAGCATATGATCAATATCGTTGGGAGACTTCTGAAGGAACAATTAATATGATGGTTTATAATAATGCGGCAAGCGGAGAACCGGATGTGGAAATTAGTTATAGTAAAAAAGAAGAAAGAAATTAGAGGGACAGAGTTTAACTATTATTTACATGAAATGAGGGGATATAATGGATTTTAGAGAGTTAGCTAAGACAGAAGAATATGATTTTTTAAGAAATGATAAAAGACTTGGTAATAGAATTATACTTCTTGGAGTTACAGGAAGTTATGGATATGGTACTAATAGAGAAGGAAGTGATGTCGATTTTAGAGGAATCACATTAGAACTTCCATCTGATTTGATTGGATTTACTGAGTTTGAACAGTTTGAAGATAGAAAAACAGATACAGTTATATTTGGATTTAATAAGATTATGAAGTTGTTGCTTGGATGTAATCCAAATACAATTGAAATACTTGGAATAGATGAGGATGAATATGTCATCAAGAATGAAATAGGGCAGAGTCTACTTGACAGAAAAGAGATGTTTTTAACTAAGAGGGCGGCGGCTTCATTTGGTCACTATGCAGATGCACAGTTAAGACGTTTGCAGAATGCAATTGCAAGAGATTCTATGAGTCAACCTGATAGGGAAGGACATATAATAAAATCAGTTGGACATGCACTTGATGATTATAATAGAAGAAGTGAAACGATGACTGGTGGAGTTACTAAACTTTATATTGATGAAGCTGTAACAGAAGGTCTTGAGAAAGAAATTTTCATTGATGGTGAACTTAAACACTATCCACTTCGTAAGTACAATGAGATGATGAATACTATGATGAATGTCGTTAAAGAGTACGATAAGATAGGGAAGCGTAATAATAAAAAAGATGATTTGCATTTAAACAAGCATGCGATGCATTTGCTGAGATTGTTTATGATGGGAATTGATATTTTGGAGAATAAGGTTATTAGAACCAGAAGACCTGATGATGAACTTGAACTTTTAAAGGCAGTAAGAGATGGCCAGTTCATGAAGGACAGTGTACTTACTGAAGAGTTTTACAAGGTTGTATCCAAGTATGAGCAAATGTACGCAGAAGCTGAAAAAAACAGTAAGTTACCAGATAATCCTGATATGGAAGCTGTGGAAAAATATGTGTTAGACATAAATAGAAGAATTATAAATGGAGAAATATAATTATTAAGGAGGGACATATGACAGAGATAGAAAAGAAGATACAGGAATCACTTGATGAGATAGAGAAAAAATATAATGTTAAAATATTAGTTTCGGTGGAGTCTGGTAGTAGATCATGGGGATTCGCTTCGCCGGATAGTGATTATGATGTAAGATTTATATACGTGAATAAAGAAGATGAATACTTAAGAATCGATAATAAAGATGATTATATCGACTATATGCTTGACGAAGTTTATGACATAAATGGATGGGATTTGAAAAAGGCTCTTCTTGCATATGGTAAGGGAAATCCAAGTATTATGGAGTGGGTGAATTCACCAATAAAATATCGTAAATCAGATGAATGGGATGAAATTGCTGAAGTTGTAAAAACTTATTTTTCAAAAAAAGTAGCGATTTATCATTATTATGGTGTGGCTAATAGTACATATCACAAATATTTGACAGAGGATAAGGTAAAGTACAAAAAATATTTTTATGCATTAAGACCTCTTTTGTGTTGTAAGTGGATCGATAAGTATAATGAATATCCACCGGTTGAATTTTCTAAGTTGTTGGAAATGTTTGATGGTAGTGATGAAACTTTGACTAAGGAGTTGCTTGATGAAATAAACAAATTAGTTGAGATTAAAAAGGAAACTAATGAAAGTGATTTGAATGAACACATTCCGATGATTAAGGAATTTATAGAGACTGAACTTGATAAGCAGAAAGCGGTTGCCGACTCTTTAGAAGATGATAGAAATGGTGACTATACTAAGCTTAATGAGTTGTTTGTGAAGGTAGTCAAGATGATGTAAGGAGGTACATATGAATTTCACTTTAGCAAATGCTATCGAAATTGCACCAGTTGGTTTTGGTTCATACAAGGCTACAGAAGGTAATGGAAAAGATACTATAAAGATGGCCCTTGATTGTGGGTACAGATATATAGATACGGCAGCGCTTTATAAGAATGAAAAGGAAATAGGAGAAGCGCTTAGTGAATATGGACTAGATAGAAAAGAGATTTTCCTTTGCAGTAAGGTTTGGCCAACTATGTTAGGTGAGAAGGAAACACTTGAATCATTTGCTAAGTCATGCGAGGACTTACAGACAGATTATCTTGATATGTATCTTATACACTGGCCAAAAGCAAATCAGACAGACGATAAGTGGCAGGAGAAGTTAGCAGCAGGATGGGCTGTTATGGAAAAACTTTATGAAGAAGGCAAGATAAAAGCCATAGGATTATCAAACTTCTTACCACATCATATTGAAATATTAAAGAAAACTGCTAAAGTAAAACCTATGCTTGATCAGTTAGAACTTCACGTAGGGTATATGCAGGAATATACTTTAGAATATTTAAAGAAGGAAAACATATTAGCACAAGCTTGGAGTCCACTTGGAAGAGGTAAGGTACTTGGAGATAGTAGAGTAAATGCATACGCCCAAAAGTATGGTAAGTCAAGTGCACAAATTCTACTTCGATACTTACTACAGCGAGGAGTTCCAGTAATTCCAAAGGCTTCAAGTACTGAAAGAATGAAAGCTAATTTGGATGTTTTCGATTTTACAATTAGTGAAGAAGATATGTCCATCTTATCATGCGTTGAGCAGATAGGTTGGTCTGGTGAACATCCGGATACAGTTGAGTTTGGATTTTAGAGTAATAAAGCAGCTATTGATTTTTAATCATAGCTGCTTTTATAATTCAAGAAATGGTAAAATCGTGTGGAAATTAGTAAAAAGAAACGGTAAAATCGTGTGAAATTGTGTAAAAAAAAACGGTAAATTCGCGCGAAACTGTGTAAAAAGAAATGGTAAATTCGTTTGACAAAGGATGGGAAACGATGTAAAATCAAGAAAAAGGAGGGATGGATAATGTATAAAAGGAAGATATATGACTCTTTGAAAAGGTGGAAGAAAGAAGTTGATGGGCAATCAGCTGTTTTAATTGAGGGCGCTAGACGAATTGGGAAGAGTACAGTTGTCGAGGAATTTGCTAAAAATGAATATAAGGATTACATTTTGATAGATTTTTCAACTGCTGAAGAGGCGATAAAAACAAATTTTGATAATATAGGTAATATAGATGTTTTTTTTAGGAATCTTTTTTTGTTGACAAAAAAGAAATTAGAAGAAAGAAATGGTGTAATAATATTTGATGAAGTTCAGTTTTATCCTAGAGCAAGACAGATGATAAAACACCTTGTAAAAGATGGACGCTTTGACTACATAGAAACAGGTTCCTTGATATCTATAAAAAAGAATGTGAAGGATATATTAATACCTTCTGAGGAAGAATGTATAAAAATGTATCCTATGGATTTTGAAGAATTTTTGTGGGCTAATGGTGATGATATAACTATGGATGTTATTAGAGATGCTTTTGAAAAAAAGAAACCATTAGGGGAGGAAATTCATAGGAAAATATTGCAGGAATTTAGAACATATATGGCGGTTGGTGGTATGCCACAAGCAGTTGAAGCATATGTGGAGGGAAAAGATTATAGACAGATAGATAGAGTTAAAAAAAATATTTTAAATTTATATATTAATGATTTGAAAAAACATGATTCAGAAGAGAATGATAGAGCAGATGTGATTTTTAAATCATTACCTGAACAGTTATCAAATCATAATTCGATTTTTAAATATTCAGTGATAGATAAAAACGCAAGAATGATAAATTGCATAAATGCTATTGATTTCTTAAATGAATCGATGATAATAAATAATTGTGTTAATGTCACTGCTCCTGAAGTCACTTTGGAATTATATGCTGATAGAAGAAAATTTAAAATGTTTATGGGTGATACAGGTTTATTAGTATCTGATATTATAAAAAATAGTGAAGATATTGATGTTATATATCGTTCCTTGGTTATTGATAAATTAGGCATAAACCAAGGAATGATATTTGAAAATATGGTAGCACAAATGCTTAGAACAAAAGGATATGAATTATATTTTCATGAATTTAATTATTCAAAAATTAAAGATAATGAAGGGAAAAAATATGAAATAGATTTTTTGATTGTTAAGGGGAAGAGAATTGTACCAATAGAAGTTAAATCATCAAGCTATAAAAATCATAAGTCATTTGACTATTTTAAAGAAAAATATAAAATTAAGATGAATGATAGATATATAATATATACGAAAGATTTGTCTGTTGAAGATGGAATAGTTTATATTCCAATTTATATGACTTATTGTATATAGGCATAAGGAGACATCTATGAAAAAATTACTCATTTGTAATTAAGGGTGATGCAGCAGTGTTGAATAAAAATAATTCAGCAAATGCATAAGTATAAATAAGGAAGGATGAAAAGAAATGAAGGAAGAAAAAAGATTAATAATTTGTGTAGGACTTGTGGTATTGATTATGCTAGCACTTGTTGGAGGTGCAGCATTGTTTAAACAAATGAATAACAAATTTGATAAGCAGGAAGAAAAAAATCAAAGCGCAGACAAAACACTTAGTGAGTACATTGAAAGCCTAAAATGGGGAACTGAAATGAATGAAATCAAGGATACTCTTAAGAAGGAATATAATATTGATTTACAAGTTGGAAGCAAGTATTGTGAATTTAAAACGAGTGATTATAAGAATGTTAACAAGGTTGATGTAAGTGTAGCACTTTCTCCAGAAGGTAACGTTATGAAACCTGAGGGAGGAAAACTATCAAAGATTTCAATTGTATTTGTTCCAAATGATGAAAGCCTTACTACTGCTGATGCGACTTTCGAAAGATTGGATGAAATAGCAAAGAAATATGAAGAAGAGTTGAAAAAGGATTATAAAGAAGGTGAAGCTAATTCAACTTTTGATAGAAAGTGGGAAAACGATGAAACTACAATTGATATGAACCTTTCAAATAAATTAATAATAAAATATGCAAAGAAATAAGGAGTAAAATAATTGATATGACAACTAGCAATACCCATAATTTACTAAATACAGAACGCTTGATTCTGCGTGGATGGAATGAAAGTGACGTAGATGATCTATATAAATATGCAAGTGATTCAGATATTGGACCAATTGCGGGATGGCCTGCACATCAGAGTGTTGAAGAAAGCTTGGAAATAATTAAAAATGTTCTTAGCGATAAAGAGACATATGCCATTTGTCTTAAAGAAGATGGCAATGCAATAGGTGCCATCGGACTTAAACTTGGTGAACAAACAGATTTGACTGATAGGAATGATGAATGTGAGATAGGTTATTGGCTTGGAAAACCATTTTGGGGACAGGGCATCATGCCTGAAGCAGTAAAAGAAATACTTCGTTATGCCTTTGAAGATTTAGCTATGAATAAGGTATGGTGCGGATATTATGAAGGCAATAATAAGTCAAAGCGCGTTCAGGAAAAATGTGGATTCAAGTATCAATGGAAATCAGAAGATGTAGACGTACCATTGATGCATGAAACAAGAACTGGTTATGTAAGTTTGATGACAAAAGAAGACTGGTTAGAAATGCAAGAAAGATAATGGGACAAAGGATGAAATTAAGTTTACTAGAAAGATTTATAGAAGAAAGAGGTAGATTTATGTCAGAAATTACAATTGATTCATTTAAGACTGAGGAAGGGGTTAGACAACTTTTCGAATCAGTTGGTTATATTGGTGAGAAGAATTGTTTCTTATATGCACTTAACAGGGATTATGTTCCAGGCGATACAGGTTTATGGAAAAATTATAGTTTTACTAGAGGTGCTACTAAAATGGGAGGTGCATTTGCTGGATATTTTGCGAATTCATTAATGAAGGCAGTTGATAATGAACTTGCACAGAAGCAGGCTTTGATTACTAATCCAGCTATTCAACTTTTAACAAATACTACTGATATTCGTGGTTATGTTTTTAATAAGACTGAGAAAGGTTATGGTTTTATTCCACTTTCTAATGATTATAAATTGATTACAAAGCTTAAGGATGTGAAGGCGCATCCGGAGTTATTTGCTGAGATTACGCATCAGGATATTGAGAAGAAAACTTTAAAGAAGATTCCTCTTAATTTTAATCGAAGAATTGCACAGTTTAAGTTTAATTGTGAGAGCCCTTATGCGATGCTTACACTTACGATTTATACGAAGAATGATGTTATTGAGTATCAGGAGAAAAATTGTGCCATCCTTATGAGTGAGGGCGTGTAATTAGCGATGTTTAATATGAAGTTTAATTTGTTAGTTTTTATGAGGGTGTATTATGGCATTTAAGATTATTAATGGTGATATTACAAAGATAAATGCGGATGCGATTGTTAACACAGCGAATCCAAATCCGGTGGTAGGAGTTGGTGTTGATAGTGCTATTTATGAGGCGGCAGGATTTGATGATCTTCTTAATGAGAGAAAGAAGATTGGGGTGTTAAATCCTGGTGAAGTTGCGATTACGTCGGCATTTGCTCTTAGTAGTAAGTATATAATTCATGTTAGTGGACCGATGTGGAATGGCGGTAATAGTGGCGAGAGAGATATTTTAAAGAACTGTTATATGAGTGCGCTTAAACTGGCTTTCGAGAGTGGTTGTAAGTCCATAGCTTTTCCACTTATTGCTACAGGATTTTATGGTTTTCCAAGGGAACTTGGCATGGAGATTGCTGTTGAGTCTTTTACAAAGTTTTTAGAAGATTTTGAGATGGATATTATCCTTGTTGTGTATGATGGGAATGATTTAGTACCTGCAGCAAATGCTAGAGAACTTATGACTTATATTGATGATTCCATGGATGAAAAATGTGCATTACCAGATGAGATGATTTTAATGTCCATGCCTATGGAGGCTAGTGCAAGTGTTAAAACTAGTGATAAATTGCTTGGAAAGAAACTAGCAGGTAAAAAGTTAGCAGGTAGGGGAAAGAAATCTAAATCAGCAAAATATGATGATTTTGATATAGCCTGCAATATGGAAGCGAAGCCTTGCACAAAGGAAGATTTGGATGAGGCACTTAAAAACATATACACTGATTCATTTGCAAAGCATTTGCAGATGATTATAAACAAAAAGGGTTTGAAGAATTCGCAAGTTTATGCAGCAGCTAACATTTCTAAACAGTATTTTTCAAAACTTCTTAATGGTAAGGTTAATCCATCTAAGGAAAAGGTTTTATCCCTTGCGGTTGGACTTAGACTTAATCTTGATGAAACTATTGATCTGTTGAAACTTGCTGGATATGCATTTTCTCCGATTTCGCAGACGGACTTGGTTGTTAAGTATTTTATTGAGAATAAAAAATATAATGTTATTGAGATAGATATTTATCTTTTTGATTTAGGATTAGATACTTTATCAGGAGATGTGGGCTGATGTCACACATCTCCTTTTTTATGTGTATAAATAGTGTAGGGAAACCGAGAATGTTTTATGAAAGGGCGCAAAGATAAATGAATAAAGTGAAAATGATATTATTTGCTGTACTAATATTATGCGGCATGGCGATAGGTCCTAAGCAGGTTAAAGCTGCAGATGGAGATATAAAAATTGAGATTTACAAAAATTCAGATGAAGATAGTTATAGAAAATATTATTATTATAAGAATATGCAAGATAATTCTTTTGATGAATTAGAAGGTGTGTCATATGATTATAAAAAACAGGAATTGACCTTAAATAATTGTAGAGTGAGTGGATTATCAATTAATGTTTATAACATGGACTTTGAGGATTTTAGTATTGTTTTAAAAGGGAATAGTATAATTAGAACACAAGGTATAGATAGGCCTATAAGAGTATATAAGGATTCATCAGCAAATGCAAAAAAGACTAATGTTGTTATTAAGGGAGATGGAAAATTATATTTATATTGGGATTATACAGATTTATTTCCTTCAAGAAATTATATTGAAAATAAATATGGTGATGTGGTAATAGATGGACCGACTGTTGTTATGCCGCAGTATGATTGCGGTTATTATTATAATCCAGCTATTGTATCAAATGGATTTATTATGAAATCTGGGAAATTAGATGTAACAGTTTATCCTTATATTAAAGAAGAATCAAATAATAAAGTTAGGTATTTTTATAATAGTGTCATTAGGGCTAAAGAAAAAATAGATATATTAGATGGTGAATTTAATGTAACGTACAAGTATTTTAAGAATGATGATAAAGATGTAATTATTAATTGGGTTGATTATGTGGTTTTAGATATTTATGGTTATGAACCAAAGGGAACTGATAAAGTGAATTTATCTGTAGCAGATGAATTGAAAGAATACGTTAAGGTGAAAAAAAATTATGGATTACGTTTTAGGATTTTGTTAGAAGATGGAGAATCTGTGAAGGAGTATGATGATCCAAGTTGTATAGATGGACTAACGTGGGATGCTAAAAGCAAAATTTTGACAATGGATAATTTTGAATGTATTTGGCTTGAAATAAAATCAGAGAACATGCATGAGAAAATTACAATTAATGTGAAGAATAAGAATATTTTTCATAGTAAAGCTTATGGAATAGTAATTGAAGATTTGGATTTAACATTAATTGGTGATGGCTCTATTAAAATGACTGGAGGAATTACAGCTAGTGTGCGTTATTATGTGGCAGCTAGAACTGGAGATGATGGAAAAGCAAGACTAGTTGTTGATGGCCCTTATTTAGAAATTGATGATTCATATATGTATTTTGATAGATTTGAATTAAAATCTGGTCGTATAGATATGACAGTTGACTGGTATAAGGATGTTTGGGTGAGTGACTCACTTTCTTTAATACGTCGTTCTGCAATTGTGGTAAGGGAAGGGTTGGTTATTTCTGGTGGAACTATGTATGTGAAAATGGATAAAATACCAAAGGAATATGAAGATTATGATTCATTAAAATTGTATCCAGTTATAGGAGTTGTAGGTAGAGATGAATATGAGGATGATTATGTTATCCCTGAGGTAAGATTTGAAGATTGTAATGTTATTTTTGTTGATGAATATGGAGCAAGGGAAGAATTTATAGATTATTATTATAAAATTAACAAAGAGTTTGAAATGACTAAAAGTGAAAATGTTGATTTTAAATATGCAACAGATGAGTCAGAAATAAAAAAGATTTCTATAGATAACTACGATGTAAAAGTATTAATTAATCCATGTTATTATAATGGCAAACCGAAGACTCCTAAAGTTCAGTTAGGTACTTTGGTTGAAGGTGTTGATTACGAAGTTACATATGAAAACAATATAGAAATTGGTAAGGCGAAAGCTCATATTAATGGTATTGGATTATATACAGGTAAAAAGACTGTAGAATTCGATATTATTGATAAGAATGGAGTTGTAAAACCTAAGAAAGAAAATGCTTCAAATCCTAGCAATGATGACATTAATTCTATTTTTACAGATAGGAATTTCAAATATAGAATCATTAGTGAATCTTCAGCAAATGCGAAATATGGCAAAGTAGAAGTTGTTGGTTTAGTTAATAAAAATCATAAGAAAGTTAAGATAAAGAATACAGTTGCATTTGCTGATAAGAAGTATAAGATAACTTCAATAGCAAAGAAAGCTTTTAAGAACAATAAGAAAATCAAGTCTGTTGTTATTGGAAAGAATGTAACTAAGATTGGAAGTAAGGCTTTTTATAATTGTAAGAAGTTAAATAAGGTGGTTATTAAATCAAAGAAACTTAAGAAGGTTGGTAAGAAAGCTTTCTTTAAGAAGGGCAAGGAAAAGGTAAAATTTGTTGTTCCTAAAAATATAAAGAAAGCATACAAGAAATTATTTAAATTTTAAAGGAGTTGCGGCCTTTTTGGCCGCTTCTTTTTGTAGAATAAATGTTTTTTGTATGATATAATTCGTATAACGACCGTTAAAAACGACGGATAATCTAATAAAATAAGGAGTGAAATGATGAGTAAAGTAAGGGAATGTAAAAAGATATGGTTTTTAGTTATGCTTTTTATGAGCATTATTTTTATGGGCAAAAGCGTAATGGCAGATGATTCAGTTGAAGTAACAGTAACTGTAGATAAAGATAATTATTATTCAAATGGTAATTATATGAGTAATATTAGTAAGTTAAACGGTGTATCATATGATGAAACTAAAAGAGAACTTACATTGAATAATTTTACAGGAGATAAGATATATATTTTTGTTAAAGATTCAAGTGTAAAGATATTTACACTTAGGATTTTAGGAAATAATACATTATCAAAAAAGATAAGTGGTAATAGTACATTAATATTTGTAAATCGAGATTATAGATTTGATGGACAACTAGATTTTTCTATTGTTGGTGATGGTTCATTAACACTTGATAAAGTAAAGGAAGATGGAAATGCATGCATAGATTGTATGGATACAGTAGGAATCACTTATGATGGACCTACTATGAATATTAAGAACTGTTCTACTGATAGTTCTGATAGTGTAGTAGGTGCGGATTATTTTACTATGAAATCAGGTACTATTAATATGGATATATATCCTCATTTACGAATGGTAGATGAAGTAGAAACATATTTTTATGGAAGCATAATAACAACATATAGTCGAATTGATATTTTAGCAGGTGAGATAAATGCATCATATAAAATGCCTGAAAACATGTCATCACAGGCTAATATGGATTTGGAAAAGGCAGTTGTTTTAAAAAGTCGTTTGGAAAAGCCCGTAATTAAGGGTAAGGTAAATATAAATGCTGATAGTAGGATTAAAGATAAAATTAAAATAAATTATGATAAAGAGATAATTTTTAGAATCAAAACAGAAAGGAAAACTGTAGTAAACCCAAATGAAATAGAAGGGTTGAAATGGGATCCTGATAGTATGACACTTACAATGGACGGATATGATGGAGAGGAGATGTGTATTGCTTCTAAGTATTATCATGAATCAGTAAAGGTTGTAATAAAAAATGAAAATAAAATACATAGTGGTTCGGGAACTATTGTTTCAGATGGTATGTTTACTATAGATGGTATAGATATTACTTTTACTGGTGATGGAAAATTAATATTAGATAGTAATGTGGTAAATGGTAGTTGTGTATTTGGACAAGAATACTGGAATAATTATAATGAACTTACTAAAGATGATAATAAAGAGAATTGTGTTATTGATGGTCCAATACTAAATATAAAAGGCTTTGGATATAGAGGATTAGTTTATTTTGATAATTTCATAATGAAATCGGGAAAACTAATAATGAATAATGATAGTAGTTCACGATTTGAAGAAATTAATGAAGAAAGAAAGAGTGTATCAGATTTTAGTTATGCAATTTTAGCAAGTAATAGTGTTGAGATTACTGGTGGAACAATAGTTATAAAGAATAGATATGATTTTTCAGATAAGTGGAGTAAGGTTATTTATTATTATCCAGCTATTGCAACACAAAACACAGAGGATGTTAATAATGCTATTAATGTAAGAGATTGTGTGATAGCATTTGTTGATTATAAAAATGGCATTAAAGGAAAAGAGTTTGGTTATTCATATATAGTGGATGAAGATGATCGTTATGAGTATATTCAAAAAGATTTAAGTAATAAAAATGTATTTTTATTATATGCAACAGATTATCGATATTTAGGTACAGTAGATATTAATAATTTTAGTTTGAATGGATTAAATAAAGAATACCTTTATATAGGAAAAGATATTAAGCCTAATGTAAAGGTTGGTGGACTTGTTGAAGGTGAAGATTATATAGTTAGATATAAAAACAATAAGAATCTTGGTAAGGCTAGTATAGTAATTACAGGTATTGGACTTTATCGTGGAACTATTGTAAAATCCTTTGAAATTGTAAAGAAATTATCCACAGATTCTGATGTGAATAAGAATGATAATTCAAATGGTAGAGCAAATGCTAACACATATAAGGATAAAAAATATGTTTATAGAATTCTTAAAAAAGCAAATGCTAAGAAATATGGAAAAGTTGAAATAATTGGTCTTAGAAAGAAGAATATTAAGACTGTAAAAATTCAGTCTGTTATCAAAATTAAAGGTAAAAAATATAAGGTTGTTTCAATAGGAAAGAAAGCATTTGCTAATAACAAGAAAATCAAAAAAGTGGTTATTGGAAAGTATGTTAGTAAGATAAAGAGTAAAGCTTTCTTTGGATGCAGTAGCATTAAGAATATTGTTATTAATTCTAAAAATATAAAGAGTATTGCTAAGAAGTCATTTGGTAAAGTTAAGAATGTAAAGGTAACTATTAAAAAGGGTGCGAAACATGAAAAGATATTAAGAAAACTAATTAAGAAAGTTTCTTTTAAATATGTTTAATAAGGAGTTTTATGATGTTTAAAAAAGGATTAATGATTATATTTTTGGGCTTGTTGATGCTATGTGGCATTAATGCAATACCTGAAACAGTATATGCAAGTGATGATTACGATATCACTGTTTTTATAGGAGGAAAGGAAGTCTCAGATTATTATGAAGAAGACAATATAAGTGTTAATGTTGATAATAGGGAAATAATTCTTAATGGATATGAAGGATGGGATATAGATATATATACGAATTTAGATAAAACATGTACATTTACCATTAGGGTTAATGGAAAAAACGAAATATATGGTGCTGGAGGTAATGCCATTTCTTGTGATAATGATATAGATTTGAAGATAGTTGGAAATGGTGTACTTAACTGTACAGGAAAAAGTACGAGTTATGATGTATCAGTAATATATGGTGCAAGAAATGTTGAAATAGATGGACCTACAATTAATTCAGATCTTTTTATGAGATTTTGTGAAATAATAGGAAAGTTTGTTTTAAAGAATGGAACACTTAATATAAAAAGTGAAATTAATATTAGTGATTATGAAAATAATGGAAAAAGACATGTTTTTACTAAGAATTTATTTGTGGCATTAGATAGTATAGAGTTAAATGATAACAAGGTAAATATATCTTATTATTACCCAGAAAAGTATACTGAAGATATGATTTTGACTAATGAAACTTCAACGGGATATAAAGAATATTATTATATGTTTTATACTTGTCATCATGAACCTGAAATTAATAGTAAAAATGTAACTGTTAATATTCCAGATAAGGTTAAGGACTTTATTCTTTTGAAAAAGGAAAATAAAGTTCAGTTTAGTTTTGTTAAGGAAGGAAAACTATATCAGACATATAATCCTAATGAAATAAAGGGACTGAGTTGGGATGATAAAAATAAAACTCTTACTATGAATGGTTATAATGGTAGTTGGATAGGAATAGGTTGTTATTCATATCATAATAATATTATTATTAACGTTAAGGGAAAAAATGTTATTAATGAAACAGAAATAGATTATTTCGCAAATGACCGTATATATCTTGCATTTGCATTTGGTGAGTATCAAAATTCACTTCACTTTGATCAGTGCGATGGAACAATTAAAGGCGATGGTGAATTAAAGATTATTTCTGGTAGCATTGGTAATAGAGAAACACGTGATTCATATTATTATTCCACTATACAAAGTATTGTAACAATAGATGGAGCTAGTGTTGTATTTGAAAAGATGCTTAATAACTCTTTTCATGTTGATGGATTTGTAATGAAATCCGGTAATGTAACTGTAAATTATAATAGGGATTATTCAAAATATGAACATGATAATAGTGTGTGGTTAGGCTCTGTTATTTATGCAAAAGAAAAAGGTGTAAAGATTAATGGTGGAACACTTGTGGTTTCATATGAAAAACTAGCTGATACAAACATTACTTATCACATTAATTCTATAATCCTAGAAAATGCTAATGAGGATTTTATAGGAAAGAATCAATATGAGCCTATTGATATAGATAATTGTTCTATTATCATTATTGGAATTGATAAAAATATGAATTTCGATAAGCCATTTTCATATAATATTGATTATTCTGATGATGAAATAGGTTATGAAGGTGATGACCTAAAGGTTAACATAGGAAGCAATGCTCATATTGTATATGCAAAAACTTCTAAAGATGTTTCACGTATTGATATAAATAGTTTTAAAGCAACTTTAGATTGTACTGAATATCTATATGATAGTAAAGCTAAGACTCCAAAGGTTAATGTAGCAGGATTAGTTGAAGGTATTAATTATACTGTAACCTATTCTAATAATATTAAGGTTGGAACTGGAGTTGCTATTGTTAAAGGTATAGGTTTTTATGATGGTACAATTAATCTTAGTTTTAATATAAAAGCTAATTCAAGTATTGCAAAGAAATATGGTCCAAAGAAGGGCAGTATTATTTCTGACAAGGTATTGAAATATAAGGTTGTTAGAGCAGCAAGTGAAGATGGAACAGTAATTGGAAAACTTAGTGTAATTGGTCTTAAAAAGAAAAATGCTAAGAAGATTACAATTAAACCAACTGTTAAGATTGGTGGTTTCGATTATAAAGTTGTAAGTATTAAAAATAAAGCTTTTTATAAGAGTAAGAAGTTAAAGAAGGTTGTTATTAAAGCTAAAAAACTTAAACTTGGAAAGAAGGTATTTGCTGAAAAGGGTGGTAAGAAGATTAAGATTTTTGTACCTAAGAAACTGAAGAAAAAATATAAGAAGTTATTTAAGAAATATAAGAATATTGTTGTGAAATAATATTATTATATATTGATTTACTTACAAGAAAATCTGTGGATGATTCCGCAGATTTTTTTGTGTTTAAATGGTCGCATTAGAGTTTACCATATTCCTCTTATATTAGTTTATTATTAAGACATAACAAAGAGTTGCAACGAAAAAGTTAAAAGAACAATATGAAAATTTAGTTTTAATGATAATTAAGGAGGAATAATTATGAGTAAGAACTTAACAGAGATAGTATATATCTTAGATAGGAGTGGATCAATGAGTGGACTTGAAAAGGATACAATTGGTGGTTTTAATTCAATGATGAAAAAGCAGAAGGCTACTGGTAAGGAAGCAGTTGTTTCTACAGTTTTGTTTGATGATGTTTGTGAAGTATTGCATAATAGAGTTGATATTAGTAAGGTTAAAAAGATGACAGAAGAAGAGTATTATGTTAGAGGGTGTACAGCTCTTCTTGATGCAGTTGGTGGGGCAATTCATCATATTGGAAGAATTCATAAACATATGATTGATGAAGAGAGACCTGAGAAGACTATATTTGTTATTACAACTGATGGTATGGAGAATGCTTCTCGTAAGTATTCATATGAAAAAGTTAGTAGAATGATTAAACGTAAGCAAGAAAAATATGGTTGGGAGTTTATATTTATTGGAGCAAATATTGATGCTATAAAAGAAGCAAATAGATTTGGGATTAGGAAAGATAGAGCTATTAATTATATAAATGACAGTGTTGGTATAGGTCACGTATATGGTTCAGTTTCAAAGGCTGTTTGCTCTGTTATGGAAGCTGGAAGTGTTAAAGAGGTGGAGAAGTGTATGAATGAAAGTGCTTGGGATGAAGAGGTTAGAAATGATTATAATATCAGAAATAAGAAAAGTCATAATTAAAACTTTTTGCATATAAATCGTATATACGATATAATATTTATGTTTCGGAGATATAAATATAGAAAGGTGTAAAAAAATGAAGGAATTTAAGAAGTTAAAATTATTTTTGCTGATGATATTAGTGACTATTGCTACATTGACAGGAACGCAAATAGTAAAAGCAGAAGAGGAAGATGATATTAAGTTTTACATAAGAAAATCTGATAATTTTAATAGAATAGCCGAATATACTGATCCAAGTAATGTTAAAGGACTTTCGTGGGACGAGGAACGTAATATTTTAACGATGGATAATTTCGAATGTACAGATATGGGTATTTATTCACATGGAAAACATAAAGATATTACAATCATCGTTAAAAATAATAATAAATTAACGAGTTTAAGGTATGGGGTTAAAATCTATAATTTAGATGTTAAATTAATTGGTGATGGTAGTATAAACATGACTAATGGATTTACAACAGCTGGAAATGAATATGAAGATGATTTTCTGGTAGATAATCGAGGGAGTGTTATTATTGATGGTCCGTATTTAAATATATATGATTCAAATATGATATTAGATGACTTTATATTAAAATCTGGTCATGTAGATATGCGGTGCTGCTGGTTAGAATTTAGAGGTTTTGGAATCCCTAATGAATTAAAAGAATTGCAGCGTGCCCCAGCAATACAAATATTTGATAAATTAGAAATTTCCGGAGGAAGCATTTACATAAATACAGGAGAAAGTCTTAATGAGTTTGATTATTATGATGCAGTTGAAATATATCCAGCTATAAGTTACTATGGTTATAAAGTTACTCCTAATGTATATATTGAAAATAGTACTTTTATTTTTGTGGACGCAGATGGTGATGAAGAAGGTTTGATAGGAAATTATAATTCTAGAAGTGACTATATTGATATGTCAAAATTTGAGAATATAATTTATGAGTATTACACCGATGAATCACAAATAAAAAGGATTTTAATTGATAAGTATGATGTAAAACTATCAGATAATAGCTTTAAATATAATGGTAAAGCTCATACTCCAAAAGTTAAATTAGGCGGATTGTTTGAAGGTGTGGATTATAAAGTTACATATGAAAATAACATAGAAGTAGGAAATGCTAAAATTCATATAAAAGGTATTGGCTTTTATACAGGTGAGAAAACAGTTGAGTTTGAAATTATTGAAGAAAAAATAACTAATGAAGCAAATAAAAACACAATTTCGACTGACCATACTTCTGATGAGCAAACATCGGATAAAAGAATTGTAAAGGATAAGAATTTTATTTATAAAATTCTTAAAGAATCTATAACCAAAAATAATTATGGTAAAGTTGAAGTGATAGGATTTACAAATAATAAAATAAAAAAATTGAAAATTAAAAACGTAATTAAATATAATGGAAAAAAATATAAGATTACATCAATTGGGAAAAATGTTTTCAAGAATAATAAAAAGTTTAGGTCTGTTACAATCGGAAAATATGTTACTAAGATTGGAAGTAAAGCATTTTATAATTGTAAGAAGTTAAGTAATGTCGTAATTAAATCAAATAAGTTAATAAAGATTGGTAAGAAAGCTTTCTTTAAGAAGGGTAAAGGTACAATAAAAATCAGTGCGCCAAACAAGAAAAAGAAGGCTTATAAGAAATTATTAAAATATGCTAGATGTAAAAAAATAGTGATGTAAATGTGGAGATTGAAGTTCTTTAAGGAAAGTGGTCAGTATTGGCCACTTCTTTTATGGTTAATGTATATTTGTTAATATTAATTTGCTAATATATGGTATAATGATAGAGAATTGATTTTATGGGTTAGTATATAATGTATGTTAAATAATGGAGGGTGTTATATGGACTATAAAGTAATTGATAAGGAGAGGTATTATAGAAAAGGTGTTTATGAACACTTTACAAAGGATTGTAAGTGCTCAACTTCGATGACTGCAAGGATTGATGTTACGGAGTTGGTGAAAAGATCAGAGTGTACAAATTCTAAGTTTTATGTTGATTTTCTTTATGTTTTAACGAAAGTTTTAAACTCAAGGGAAGATTATAGGATGGGATATATTTATGAAAAAGATGAACTTATATGTTATGATAAGGTGAATCCTACTCATTATGTTTTTCATGAGGATAGTGAAACTTGTACACCAGTTTATTCTGAGTATCATGAGGATTATAGAAGTTTTTATAAAGCGGTTATTGAGGATATTAAAAAAGCGAAAGAATCAAAATCATATAATCTAGATTCAGCAAATCATCCAAACAATTTTGAAGCATCTTACATATCATGGATAAGTTATGATTCGCTTAATTTAGAACTTCCGGATGGATACTTATATTTTGCACCAATAATTAATTGGGGAAGATATAGAGAAGAAGATGGGAAACTTGTAATGCCTGTAAGTGTTCGCATGAATCATGCGATAGCAGATGGATACTTAGTGGCTCTTGTGTTTAAATTATTAGAGCAGGAGATTGCTGAGTTTTGCAGGGGCTATGATAAGATGGAAGTTATTGATGGTAAATTTATCTTAAAGGATAGAGAAGATGGTTCAATGCTTTTATACTGCCAGGATATTAAAGATTTAAAGATTAATCCTGATACAAATGAGCATACGGAAGATAAATTTACAGTTTCGATATATACATTTAATGCAGAGAATGCAAATAAACTTAGGAATTCGTTAAGTGCAAGCAACTATGAAAGAGCTTTGTATGACAGGTTCTATGTAAATGGTAGTTCTGAAGACTGGTTTGATAGCACTGCATTTGCAAAATATTGCAGTGAGCATGATATTGAATATAAGTGTGATAGAAGAAATAATATATGGTTTAGACCATGTATTGATGATAATATTAGGGTAATTATGAATTACCTAAAAATCGTTGAAAAACTTGATGTTCCAGCGGTTTATCCTGATCCAAATTATGCACAGCCTGAAGATTCTTATTGGCCACTTTCAGTTGATTTAGATAGTAAGGTTGTTAAGGAAGTTCAGGGAGATATGGTTTGTCAGACATATGAAGGTGCGTATGATATATTGAAATTTAACGAAATCAGTAGATTTTATTTATAAGTTTATATTACCGAAATTAAGGAGTAATTATGGAGTCAAATGTAGATAAGGCGAGAGAGTTTGAAAGAGTTATAAATACATATGGCGATTTATTGATGCGAACGTGTTTTTTTATGCTTAAGAATAAGCAGGATGCAGAGGATGTTGTGCAGGAGACTTTTTTCAAATATATGACATCGGATTGCAGATATGATTCGGAAGAACATATTAAGGCTTGGCTTTTAAGAGTATCGCAGAATAAGTGTAAGAATTTGTTACGTTATAAGAGCATGCATTCACATATATCATATGCTGACATAGAGGAAGGATTTGTTTCTGTCACAGAGAGTTTTATTCCAGAAAGTGATTTAGAAGAGATTATTGAAATCGCAGATTTGGATTATAAATATAAGAGTGTTGTAATTCTTTATTATCTTGAAGACTACAATGCTGAAGAAGTGGCTGAAATTCTTGGCTTATCACCGGCAGCAGTTAGAAAGAGACTTCAAAGGGCTAGGGAGAAACTTAAAATTACTTATGAAAAAATTTATGTGGAAGGAGGCGAAATCTAATGAGTTTAAAAGAAGGTAAAGATAATTTAGCGTATAAAAATTATAAGATGTCTGATGATTTTAAAAGCAGAATGTTAAATAACTACATGGAAATGTTAAACAGTCAGAATACAGTAGATGGAAGTAGCGCTAAAGAAGTTCAAAATAACGTTCAAAATAGCGTGGAGTCTGAAGTTAATACTATGGATTCAAATATTGTAAGTTTTGATGAATTAGAGCAGAGAAGAAATATTAACTTGACGAAAGATAATAAGAAATCTTACGATGGCTTCATTAGAGTCGCTGTAGCTTCATTTGCTATAATCGCTTCCGTTGGTGCAGTTAAACTTGGTATGGATGCATATGGAAATAGAGATAAAGTAAACAAAAAGGTTGCAAAGGAAACTGAAAGAAAAACTTCTGTTTTTGGAAAATATGAAAAGTCAGATTCTGATGATATGACAATCACTGAAGGTGTGTCAAAAGAGTCAATAGAATCTATGAATGATGAAGAATTAAAGAAGTATCCAAAACTATATCCGGAGTGTTATGATGAGAACGGCAAGTTATTAGATGGATATGAATATCATACACTAAGTTTTGAATATGAAGGTCAGAAATATTCTAAAATTCTTGTAGGTAGAGATTTTATAGAGATGACTAATGAGGAATATGTTGCAAATTATAAGGAATCTATGTTGGGAGCTGAACCGTTTAACAAGGATGGATTTACGTATATTTATTATTTGCAAGGTAACAAATTTTTAAGAACATGTGCGAATTTAGAGTTCTCTACAGAGTGTTATGCTTATAAGGAAATAGAGGATATTAAAAAGATTAACGGTAAGGTTATGGTCTTTACAAAGGATCGTGGAGTATATGGTGATAGGGATAAAGATCCACTTCCAGAGGATGAGTTCTTTATGGATTTTAATATGAAGACTATTACAAAGTATGCTTTTATTGATGGTGAAGATACTGAATATAAATATATGTTAGATTCATCTTCTAGGTATGATTATGAAAAAGATGCTGAAGGTAATTCAAAGGGCATTTTGAATTTATATTTCATTGATGAAGAAAATACTTTATGGGTACTTGAAGATGTAGATGATTCAACTTTAAGATTAAAGGATGCTAGTATTACTTATACTTATAAAAAGGGTGAAAATTATAAAGAGTATGAACTAGCAAGGAATGTTAAGTTTGATGAAAAGAAAAGATTTGCTTCAAACGATATATATGTTGAACCTTTAGAAGGTTTTAGTGAAGATAATATCATAAAGAAAGATAAAGGCGTTAAATATAAAGGTATTGATTATTAGAAAAAGGCTGCAGCTTGCAGCTTTTTTTCTTTTGTCACACTTTTGCTTTCTTATGTGTATATATAGTAAAAGAGTAAGAATAAAGATTTATAGATGAGAGAAGATTTAATAAGCGGCCTCGAAGATTAAAGGAAAGGAGGCGAGTTATGTGAGTTTTAGAGAAGGAAAGGATAATTTAGCATATAGAAATTATAAGATGTCTGAAGAATTTAAGAAGAGAGTATTGGATGATTATAAGGAAATGCTAAATAATCCAGATGAGTTAAAGAAATTTGATGAAAAAATAGTAAACATAGATGCATATCGTAAACGCAGAGATGATTGTTTACCCATAGAAAAACAGGTACATAAAAAGATTGATTTATTTATAAAAATGGGAGTGGCTTCATTTGCTATAATTACTTCACTAGGAATTCTTAAGACTGGAGTTAACAATATTAATAATAAGGTGACGGTTAAGGTTGCTAATGATGATAAGTTTCTTGCTGGAGGTGAGAGATTAGAAGGGATAGATGAAAATGGCAAAGTTGAATTTGTAGGTGATTATGATGAAAGTAAATTTCCGGAATTA
The DNA here is from genome assembly GCF_900167115.1 of Eubacterium uniforme. Classification (GTDB taxonomy): domain Bacteria; phylum Bacillota; class Clostridia; order Lachnospirales; family Lachnospiraceae; genus Eubacterium_S; species Eubacterium_S uniforme. Next base: position 50,889 of record NZ_FUXZ01000014.1, on the reverse strand, counting down.
TATCCAGAATGTTATGATAAGGATGGAAATCTTAAAACCGATGAAGGATATGAAATCCGAATTTTGAAAGATAAATTGATGGGGAGTAATAAGGTAAAAAAAGTTGTAGGTAGAGATTTTGTTGAAATTTCAAGAGAAGAATATGAACAAAATGATAAAGAAGGGAATGGAGTAGCTAGCTTTAATCCTGAACAAGGTTCATTTGTTTATTATCTACAAGGAAATAAGTTTTGCAGAACTGATTGCAATGAGTTTTTCAATACGGAAAAGTATTCGTTTATAGAGATAGATCAATTAAAAAAGAAAGATAAAAAAGTATATATATATCCTAAAAACCCAGGGAAATTTGAAAATCAAATTGATAATAATATTCCTGATGTAGAATATTTTTATGATTGTAATATGATTCCAATTATGAATTTAACAATAGATGTTGGAGGAGAAGTACAAGTTTTATATGTAAAAGATGTTGTTAATCAATTTGATAATTCAAATATAGATGAATATAGTAGCTCAAATATTTACCTTATAGATGATGAAGATTCATTATGGGCTTTAAAAGATGTGGATTATTCAGATTTGGGTTCGAAATTTTTAAATGATAAAGGATGTACATATATTTTAAAGGATGGCAAGAATTTTAAAACTGAAAAACTAGCAGAGCATGTTTGTGTTGATGAAGATATAGATTATAATGCAAGTTATTATGATAGCTCTAAGATGTATATTAAGAGTATAGATGGATTTAATGATACAAACGTATTAATGAGTGATGAAAAAATTTTATATAGAGGGAAGGACTATAAATAATTTAGGGATAGTTCATTTATGAAAAGAGACCGTGGTTTATGCTGCGGTCTTTTTTTGTTGTTTTGTAAAAAAATTGTCACCAGATGTCTACCTCAAGTGTATAATATATAACAAAACAAAATTAAGATTAAGAACGCGTACTTGATTAGATTGAAAAGCCAAAGGAGTGGGGATGAATAGTAGTGATAGAAAAGCCGATGTTGAATTAACAATAAATGAATTCGGTAATTTGATTTTTAAAACAAGCCTTCTTATTTTGAAGAATAAGCATGATGCAGAAGATGCAACTCAGGATGTGTTTTATAAATATATTGTTACAGATAATGATTTTGCAAATAAGGAACATAAGAAAGCTTGGCTTTTAAGAGTTTGTCATAATATTTGTAAAAACATGCTTAGATATAAAAAGATTCACACATATGTTGCTTATGATGAAATAGCTGAATGTATAGTTGGGAGCAGAGATATAGAAACTAAAGAAGCGGAAGAGATTATTAAATTAACTAATATGAGTTATGATTACAAAAGTGTTATTATACTTCATTATTTAGAAGGATATTCAGTTGAAGAAACAGCTAATATTCTAGAAATCACTCCGGCGGCTGTAAAAAAAAGATTACAGAGAGCCAGGGAAAAGTTGAAGATAACATATGATAGATTTTTCGGAGAGGGAGTGAAGTAGATATGAGTATTAAAGAGAATAGAAATAATGATGTTTATGACGTTTTAGGAATGTCTGATGATTTTAAAAGAGATTTAATTGATAATTGTTTTTATAAAATTGATTTATTAGAGAGAACTGGTGCAGAAGAAGTAGATGAGAAAAATTCAAATGTATGGGATGCTTCAAAGAGAATTAAGAGTAGAAAGCATAAGAGAGGTATTAAGTATTTTGTAAAAGGAGCGGTGGCTGTAGCAGCTGTTGGATGTTTGGCATTTTTTGTTTCTCTTGGAGTGAAATACTATAACAATGTGGAAGATAAAGATTATGAACAAAGTGTTCCATTAAAGAATGTTAACGAAACAGCCAAGTCAGAGTATGTTCACCGCTCAAATGTTAAAGGGCAAGATTTAGATCATTATGATGTTTTAGGTATTGATAGTATTCATAATGCTTTTGAAAGTACAGATAATGAATGGTATAAAGAATCTGTAGAAAAACAAAATGAACTTTATTATAACAATGGTGAAATTTTAGAGGATTATGAGGAACGTGAGTTTACTTATACAGATGAAAATGGAGATGAAAAAACTTGTAAGGTTGTAGGAAAAAGTTTTATTGTTATTTCTAAAAAAGAGGCGTTGAAGAATGCAAAGAATCATTTGGTTGCATTAAATTATATTTATAATAGTGGTTCTGATGATCAGGAGTTTGATTTTGATGAAAAAGAATTGACAAAAGAACAGAATGAATTTGCTGAGTATGAATATGTATATTATATTCAGAATAGTACTCTTTGCAGGTTGAAATTAACCAACAGAGTTGAAGTGTGGAAAGATAATTCATGTGATTACTATGAACTTCAAAAAGTTGGTAATCGTGTTTATACCATAACAAGTGGAATGAAGAGTTTCTTTGAACATAATTTTGAGGATGCTAATGTTATTAAACCAACTTGTATTGAAATTACAGATGAGGGTAATGAAAAATTTGAAGAGCTTATTGTATATCAAAAATACTTTGTAAATGACAATGGTAAGATAACTATGTACTATGTTGATATTAATGATAATTTATGTAAGATAGAGGATATTCATATTACAAATTATGCTGGTGAAAAAATTACTGGTAATGAATTATATAAAATCTTACAAGAAGGTGTTTCAAATTATATGGGATGTCCTTCACCTGTAGCGTATGAAACAACTATTTCTTCTGGAGGTTTAATAGAGGGAGTAGATAATAAAACTAACAAGTTAAAGGTTATATGTAATGAAAATGTTTATGGTGAAAAGAAGATTATGAAGCATCAAGATGATAGTTTTATTATTTACGAAAATGGAAAATAAATAGTGTATTGTGCTTTTATATACTTGTAGAACCTTACTTCATAAAGAATAATTTATAAAGAGGGGAAGAACAATTATAAAGAGGAATTGAACGATTTTTAAACATGAAAAGGAAAAGAACAGGAAAAAGGCTGTGGGTGACCACAGCTTTTTTTCGTGTTAAAATATGTGAAGATAAAAGCTGAAGATAAAATTTTTTTTGAAGGCGGTCACATTTGCTGCATACGAATCGTATATATAGTGAAAGGGTTAAAAAATACGTGTTTTTTTAATGAGTATTATAAAGGAGCAAGTATGGATAGTAGAGATAATGATTTAGAACAGACAATTGAAGAATATGGAAATCTTATATTTAAGACTTGTTTCCTGATGCTTAGAAATAAACATGATGCAGAGGATGCGGCACAGGAAACATTTTATAAATATATGATTAGTAATAGAGCATTTGATTCTAGTGAGCATAAGAAAGCTTGGTTGCTTAGAGTTTCCCAGAACAAATGTAAGGACATGCTTAGATATAAAAAGATTCATTCATATATATCTTATGAGGATGTAGAGGAGAACTTTGTAGGTCATCAGGATGTTGAAAGCGAGGATATTGAAGATATTTTAAAGGTTTCAAATTTATCATATGATTATAAAAGTGTTGTAGTCCTTTATTATTTTGAAGGTTATTCAGTTGAAGAGGTTGCTGATATTCTAAATATTAATTCAGCTACGGTTAGGAAGAGACTTCAAAGAGCAAGGCAAAAATTGAAAATAGCCATTGAAAATAATAGAGAGGAAGGAGATGTGCCTTATGAGTCTAGATAAAAATAATAAAGCATATGAAAATCTTGGAATGTCAGATTTTATGAAAAGCAGAATATATGATAGATGCATGGAAAGAGGAATGCAAGATCAGGAAGAAATGGTAGTGAACTCTTTTGGTACTTCTTCTGATGCTACTGAAAATCGTGATGTTACAACAATTGTTTTAGATTCATCCGATTTGGTTAGAGTAAGAAAAAAGAGCAGCAAATACGAGAAAATCATGAAATGTGTTGCTTCTATAATGGTTGTTGCAATTCTATCTTCGATGCTATTCTTCGGTAAAAAATATTTTAATGGTATAAATGATGAAAACGTTGCTCTTAAGAATGCTACTACTGAAAAGACAAAAGACGAAACAAAAAGTAATCTATTTGAATTTAATTATTATTATGATGAGAACGAACAAGAAGAGTATGAGAGAGTGTATCGTGAACAAATATCAAGTTTATATGGATTCCATAGTGAAGTAGCTAATAAAAACGGTGTAATAAATAATAACGATTATAAAAAATATATTGATGAATGCTATGATTCGAATGGAAAATTAAAAAAAGGATATGAAGAAAAAACTTTTGAATTGAAATCCAGTGACGAAAATGCTAAAAAAATCAAACTTGTAGGAAAGGATTTTATAGTTATTACTGCTGAAGATGCAAAAAAGAATATGGAAAGTGTTAAGGAAGAATTTTTAAGCGAAGTTGAAGATGGAGGCTTAGAAATAGCTAAAAGACTTTGTGATGAATATGGTAATAAGTTTGCTTCCTATGATTATGTATATTATCTTCAGGGAGACAATTTACTTAGAGTACGATTAAGCGAAAAACCTGAAACATGGATATATAATAGTTTGAGTCACAAATATGCAAGAAATAAGTATTCGTACAGTAAGTTTATTGGATTAAAAAAAGTTGATACTATTGTTATTGCATTTAGGCAGAAAATGACAATGAAAAAACAGGTTGGGGTAGAAGATAAATATTTTCAGGATTCAAATTTGATTCAAGGAAGTGTAATACAACTTATAGATAAGAAATCTGAAGAAGCTATTAAGAATATTAAATATCTATATATTTTACCAACATATGAAAAAGGAGAAAATATATTATATTACGTAGATACAAATTATAATTTATGGCGCATTAAAGATGTGAAGTTTTATAAAGAGAATGTAGAAGTGACTGCAGAAGGACTTTATGATGGAAAAGAATTTGTTGAGTATGATCATGAAAAAGAATGCAATGGACAAATTAAAACATCTTTTGGCGTTGATAAGGATTATAAAGCAGAAAAGATAGCGCAAAATGTTTATGTTGAGACTGAATCAAATGAAGAATTAGCACGTGAATATAATGATGGCTTTGTTTTAAAAGATAAGATAGAGGTATATAAAAAAGGTGATTTTAAGGTGCTTATAGAAGATGAACATGTTATTTATAAAGAGGTTAAAGAATAGAACATGAAATATTTATAAACGGAAAGGAACGAAAAAAGAGAGGAATAATAAAAGCTCATGTGTAGAATTTCTAACATATGAGCTTTTATAATGTATATTTTTAGTTATCTAATATTTCTGCAGTATTAGACGCAATTGCATCGATATCTAGGTTATAGAATAAATCATAGGCTGTATAAAAACTATCTACTTCAAAAACGAAACAACCGAGATTATGCTTATGAAGTGCTTTAACAATATCTTCAGAAATCAAATATGAATAACAGCCAAATCCCATATTTTCCTTGATGGCCCATTCGAAAGGTTTATAATCACCAAGTTCAGTCTGTGCTATGTTAGCTGATATGGATAGAAATGTGTAATTGGGTTTATAAATTGAATCTTTACTATTATATATTTTTCTCATGTTTATTAATAAGTCCGGTTTGAATGATATGAATTCTAAACGTGTATCAATGTTATAAGTATCAATTATGGTTGATAGGTCGAGTAAATCATCGTAAGATAATTGACCTTTTAATTCTATTACTGCAACCTTATCACTATTTTTAATTATTTCTAAATAATCATCAATTGTTGGTATGGTTTCATTAGGATATTCATCAACATTATTTGCATTTTTTATTTTATAATCTTTTATTTCATCATAGGTACAATCAGAAATTTTCAGATTAACACCATATGTTTTTTTCATTGTTTCATCATGATTTAAAACAAATACACCATCTTTTGTTCTATGAACATCACATTCGATTCCGTAAAAATCGTAATTACATGCTAACTTATAAGCTGCAATTGAATTTTCAGGAGCTTTAGTACTGTAACCTCTATGAGCAATTACCTTTTTCTTATTAGAATTAATTTTACAAACATTAACAATTATACTTGCATTTATGTTCTTATTAGCTTTTGAATAGCATGTTAATTTCGTTTGTCCTAGTTTAATTCCGTAAAGTAAGTTTTTAGTATCAATACTAGCAATTGTTGGATCTTCAATTTTAAATTCTAGTTCTGTGTTAGTAGCATTTTCTGGATAGATTTGTATTGGTAGATAAATGGAATTATTAACTCTAACATTTACAGTGGAATTTCCATTATCAATAACTATTCTTTGTGGAAGAACTACCTTATCGTCTTTCTCTTGATTAATTTCTTTTTTAGAATAGCCGACATAAATGGTAACTGTCCTTTTGATTTTCCATTTTTTATTCTTTTTTATATAAATCTTAAGTTCGCAAATTCCTTTTTTCTTAGACTTAAGGACATTGTATTTGCTAATAGATAGAATTCGTTTATTAGTTGATTTAAATTTTAGAGTTTTATTATTATATTTTTTGATTTCTATCTTTATGGATTGCTTTTTCTTTAATGAAATTTCAGTTGGAATCTTTTTGAAATTCTTATATTTATACGTTTTAATTGTAGCCTTTTTCGGATGGCTGGTTTTAATAGTTTGATGCATTACATTCTCAGCAAATGCATAAGTAGGCGTACTTATAGAAAGTATAAGTAGTAGACATAGTATAGTTTTTTCTAATCTTTTAAATTTCATATGCATATCCCCCTTGTGAAAAATACCTACCAACATTATAACATATGACAAATGTCATTTTAAGTAGTTACATACTTCACTAGTTTTGATTGTATGGGTGAGGTATTATAGGTATAACGAAGGAAAGATACATCGGTTTTGATGTACATAAGGATTATTAAACATGAAAGGATATAAATATGAGTGAAACAGTTTTAAAAATCAATAATTTAGTAAAAAGATATAAGGAGCTTATAGCTGTTGATAACTTCAATATGGAAATTAAGAAGGGCGAGATATTCGGATTACTTGGACCAAATGGTTCTGGTAAAACAACTACAATTAACTGTATCTTATCGTTACTACGATATGATAAGGGCGATATTGAAATCTTTGGTGAAAAAATGAGCCCAAAGAGAAATGATATAAAGAGAAGAATTGGTATTGTAAGCCAGAAAGTTGCAGTATTTGAAGAACTTACAGTATATGAAAATATTGATTATTTCTGTGGACTCTATATTAATGATAAGGCTAAGAGAAAGCAGTACGTAGAGGAAGCAATTGAATTTGTTAGCCTTGGGGATTTTAAAAAGTTTTATCCAAAGAAATTATCAGGTGGTTTGCTTAGAAGACTTAACATCGCTTGTGGAATTGCTCATAAGCCAGAACTTATTATTATGGATGAACCTACAGTTGCTGTAGATCCTCAAAGTAGAAATAATATCCTAGAGGGAATTGAAAAACTTAATGAACAGGGTGCAACTATTATTTACACTTCACACTACATGGAAGAAGTTGAACAGATTTGTTCAAGAATTCTTATTATGGATAGTGGAAAGGCCGTTGCTCTTGGAACTAAGGAAGAATTAAAGGGAAAGATTAAGAATACAGAAGTAATATATGTGGATATTAAGAAGATTGATGAAGAACACATTAAGAATCTTCTTAGTTACAATCATATTTACAGTGTGGCCCATGAAAATAATCAGCTTGTTATTAAGTGTAGCGGTGGTAAGCATAATATAACAAATGTAGTTGAATATTTATCAGATCATGATATTTCTTATGATCGAATTTATTCACAGCTTCCAACACTTAATGATGTGTTCTTGGAAATTACAGGTAAGGAACTTCGTGATGGAGAATAATAGTATCAAAATGATACTAAGATAATTAAGGAGAACGGATATGTTACTTAGATTGTTTTATTATAAATTAAAAGAAGGATTAAGGAATAAGGCATTCCTAGGTTGGAATTTAATATTCCCATTTTTACTTGGAACAGTTTTTTTCGCAGCCCTTGGTCATTTATATGATGAGGAATTAAACGAACCAATGAACATAGTCATTGAGAAGATGGATAATACAGAAGAACTTCACAAAGAATGGTTGAAAAAAACAATGCCAGAAGATCAGTTAAATTCAGACTATGTTAAAAGCATGCCAACGGCATATGACATGATGAATGATACATTATCAAAAATAGAATATGATGATGGAACAAAAATGTTTAACATTAAAAATGTTGATAAAAAGGAAGCAGAAAAGCTTTTAACTGATGATAAGATCGATGCAATCATTAATCCATATGATTATGAAAACATAAAAATGGAAATTAAGAAAAATGGTATTAAACAGAGTATTTTAACATCGATAGTTACTGCTTTTAGGGAAGGTATAGACATTAAGGAATACGTAAAAACCTCTGGTTTACAAGGAAATAATAAAGATCCATATATTCAGTATTTTTATAATATCCTTGCAATGATTAGTATAATGACTTCAAGTGGGGTAATGATAAGTGTAGTTAAGACTCAGGCAAATTATAGTGCAATAGGAATTAGAGTTGAATCATCACCAGTAAACAGAGTGGTTCAGTCATTGTGTTCAATGCTTGCAATGAGCTTCTTACAGGTAGTGATTTTAATATTATCAATTATATATTACGTATATATTCTTAAAGTTAATTTTGGATGTGGTATTCAGTATATTTTTATAACATCAATGTTTGCTGCATTTATGGGATGTTCCCTTGGATATATGGTAGCATGTGTAGGAAATGCATCTGAAAATGTTAAGAATGCAATATTAATTGGATTTGTAACAGGTGGTGGATTCTTAGCAGGACTTATGAAGGGGGATATGTATATTGTTATGGAAAAGAAGTTCCCATTAGTTAATAGAATTAACCCATCTTCAATTATCACAAATGCATTCTATACACTTAATATGTATGGAGCAAATGAAAAATATACAAGAACAATTGTAACAATGTTTACTTATTCAATTATATTTATAGCAATTGGAATGATTTTCAGAGGAAGGAGAGGCTATGCAAGTATTTAAAAAATTCTTTAGAGTGGCTTTAGCAGTTAAATCAAGACTTATTGTTGCCGTATGTATAGGCATTTTTATGATAATATTTTTAACTGGACAGTCAGATACAAGTACGACAGTAAAATTTGAAAGTACAAGCTTAAATATTGCAGTTATAGATGAAGATGACTCTGAAATATCAAGAGGTATTGTTGATTATTTAAAGAGTATTCATAATGTTGATGAAACAAAACATAGGGAAGATTTATATAAGGATCGTCTTTTCTATCAGGATATAGTTTCAAAAGTTGTAATTAATAAAGGTAGTGGAGAGAACATCTTAAACGGTAAGGATGCTAACATTACTAACTTATATAATGAATCAACTCCACTTGGTTTATTTGTAAATAACCAGATTAATGAGTATTTATCAATTGTTCAGAAAAAGATTAATGAAGGTAAGGACGTTAAGGTGGCTTTAGACGAGGCAAAGAAAGCCATGGACAGTACTAACTTTGTAAACATTAAGGAAGAAAAAACAGATGCTGAAGGATTTGCTATTTCATTTAATTTCCTCCCATATGTAGTTATGATTACACTCTTTTCAAGTGTATTATATGCAATGCTTGCATTTAATGAAAAAGAAGTTAAAAACAGAACTCTTGTTTCAGCAATAACACCTATAGAAAGAGGTCTTGGTTTAGTAATGGGATGTATCTGTTTATCAACATTAATCTATATAGTATTATTGGTAACATCTGTTTATTTTGGTTACAAACAGATACCTTCCACAAGGGCCTTAATACTTGAAGTTATTAACTTATTCATTTATACTATAGTTTGTAATATGGTAATATTTTTAGTAACTGTTTGTAGTGGAAAACTCAACGATGCTGTTATGGTTATAGCGAATGGTATTTCTCTTACATTTGCCTTTTTAGGAGGATCTTTTGTACCAGCAGAGTACTTAAGTGAATCAGTTAAGAGAGTTGGTAGATTTACACCTAATTATTGGTATAGTTCAGCTATTGATAGGATAGTGGATGGAGCTCCTATTTCTAGTGTTGCTCAAGCTTACCTTATGCAAATAGCAATTGGACTTGCATTCTTAGGTATTTCCCTTGCAGTTCTAAAGATTAAAAATGATCGAAGTTTAAATTAGGATTGAGGTATGAATAGGTTTTTCGATAAAATTCTTATATATTGTTTATCAGTAATTGCCATGTTAAATATAATGCATGGCAATTATTTGGTTTTAACAATATGTCTTTCGGTAGCTCTTAGTGGCGCTGAACTTTATCTTTTAAACGACGGGGATTATAAAGAATTTTTTAAATATGATAGTAGTCTTGAATACATCGGGGTAGTTCTTGATATTATTGTTATTTTAGCTTGTTTAAGCGATAAAAGATTAATTGTGGTAATTCCTGTGATTTTATATGATATAGCATTTAGTAGGAATATAGTTGGATTATTATTATCAGTAATTGTATATGTTTCTTTAGCATATCAGATTTCTTCTGATGGTAATATTTCAGATTTGAATATAGTATACATTGGTATATTAATGCTTGTTTCATTTTATCTTGCAGCAAATACAAAGAAGATTAACAGTCTTAAAAGAAAGTGTATTGAACTTAGGGATGATACTCATATTAAACAGGAACAGCTGGCAAAGCAGAATGCAAAATTAGTTGTTGCCAGGGATGAGCAAATACACTCGGCTCAGCTTGCAGAGCGTAATAGAATTGCTAGAGAGATTCATGATAACGTAGGTCATATGTTATCAAGAGCCATTCTTCAAATGGGTGCACTTCTTTCAATCTATAAGGAAGAACCACTTCATGAACAACTTGAAGGTGTTCGTGAAACATTAGATGGAGCCATGAATAATATTAGAAGTTCTGTGCATGATCTTCATGATGAGTCAATTGATGTAAGGGCTCAGATTGAAACCATGGCTAAGCCACTTAACGATAAGTTTAAGGTGGACTTAGATCTTGATATTGATGAAAACATGAATAGACAGATTAAGTATATAATTATTGGAGTTTGTAAGGAAGCTATATCCAACATTATGAAGTATAGTGTTAATTCTAATGTTGATATTAAACTTATATGGCATCCTTCCATGTATCAGTTAATAATTCATGATTATTATCAGATGGCGGATGATGGTGAAAGCAGTAAGGGAATACGTAAAAATTCTAGTGGAGATAATGCATTGTCATCATATATTAGTAATAGTTCTGGTATGGGACTTGAAGGTATAAGAAACAGAGTGGAATCTGTGGATGGTTTAGTTAGAATTACGGATGATGATGGTTTCAAGGTATTTGTTACAATTCCGATTAAGTAAATGAATATGAAAATAAATATTTTATTAGTTATTAATAATTTGAAATAAATAATTATTGTGTGAGGGTATATATGAAAATCATAATTGTTGATGATGATAAGTTAGTTGCAACATCTCTTAAGATGATTGTTGAAAGTGATAAGGATATAGAAGTACTTGCAATTGGCAATTCTGGTGAGGAGGCTATTAAGCTTTTTGATGAATATAAACCAGATGTTCTTCTTATGGACATTAGAATGGATGGTTTATCGGGCCTTGATGCTGGCGAGGAAATCCTTAATAAAAATAAGGATGCTAAGATTTTATATCTTACAACATTTAATGATGAAGAGTATATTGATAAGGCTTTATCCATTGGAGCTAAGGGTTATATCATAAAGCAGGATTTTGAAGGTATTGTGCCTTCTCTAAAAACTGTTTTTGAAGGTAACATGGTATTTGGTAAAGAAGTAACTGAAAAGATTGTTGCCATGAGTAAGGTTAAGGCAGATACTGATGTTGAAAGAGATGTTAAATCTAGTGGAGAGGCATTTGCTGAGCTTACTTCTTTAGAACTTGAAATAGTAAAATGTGTTGCAAGGGGGGAGAATAATAAGGAGATTGCAACAAGTCTTTGCTTATCAGAAGGTACTGTTAGAAACTATCTTAGTAATATTTTAGCAAAGCTTGATATTAGAGATAGGACTAATCTTGCAATTTTTTATCTGAATAATAAATAGTAAATGGAGATGTATATTGCATCTCCATTTTTATGTGGTTTGTAACCCTAAAATTGATTTATAAATTAAATAATAGTATAATTAACTTTTGTATAGGTATTGTTATATTTGCTTGAGGAGGTTTTTATTATGGGTAATTATAAGGCATATTCAATCAAGGAGGCCATTGAAAAGGGGTATGTAGATTCAATGGACGATGCTGTTAGAGAAGTTTATTTTATAAACAAGGCATGGATTGATGAGTATTTTTCTTTTAATAGTAAGGATGAACTTTATTATAGCAGGGATCACATAGAAGGCATTATTGCTAAAGGTGGTCAGGTTTTTTTAGTTATAGATAAAGATGATGAAATTGTTGTTTCAACAGGAGCGGTTGTTCCTGATGAGTATTTTAGATGGGATATTAAGATGCTTGCGACTAAAGTAGGTTATAAGAGAATGGGCGCAGGTGAAATTGTTCTTGAAAAGATTATTAGATACGCTAGAAGAAATGGAGCAAATTACATTGAATTTGCTCTAAATAGAAAGTGCGTTGATGCAATTGAATTTTGCAGAAGAAATGGCTTTAGGGTTGTACCCCTTGATAATAGAAATAAGTCAAATAAGAGAATTAATTTAAATCTTGAGTTGGCTTTATTTGAAACATGTCCTTGTTGCGGTCTTGATATCGTTAGGGAGGAATACGATATTTGTAAGATCTGTGGTTGGGAGAATGACCATGTTCAGAATAAGGATGAAAATTATGCAGGTGGTGCTAACAAGCTAAGTCTTAAAGAGTATAGAAAAGATTTCTTAAAGAAGTATCGTTCTGATCCAACATATGTATGGACAGGGGATAAGGAAGACTAGAATTTGATTTGAGTGATGTTATAAAATTTAAACAAAGCAAAGGAGACACAATGAAAAAAGGAATTAGTTTAAAAAAGTTGGAAAGCTTTGAGAAGGATTTTGATAGTAATATCGCTAATAAAATTGCAATGAATGCAGTGACTAATAATGGTATTAATCAGGCTGCACTTAACAGGGATGTTTATAATAATAATCAAAATGCATTCTCTATTGAAGTTAAGGCAGGAGATGTTTGTAATCAGAAGCAGTCAGGAAGATGCTGGATGTTCGCTGCGCTTAACACATTTAGATTACAGGTTATGGATAAGTTAAATATTGAGAATATGGAGCTTAGCCAGAACTATCCATTATTTTATGATAAGTTAGAAAAGAGTAATCTTTTCCTTGAAAACATGATTGAAACTATTGATATGCCTGTTACTAGCAGGGAGGTTGCATTTTTACTTATGGCACCTCTTGGTGACGGTGGTCAGTGGGATATGTTTAGAAGTTTAGTTGCTAAGTACGGAGTTGTTCCTAAGGATGTTATGCCTGAAACAGAAGTATCAAGTATGACAAGGGAGATGGATAAGTACTTAACTACAAAGCTTCGTGAGTTTGCTTGTGAATTTAGAAAGATGAAGGCAGAAGGCAAGACTGTTAAGGATTTAAGAGATGCTAAGGAAGAAATGTTAAATACAATCTATAGAATGCTTTGCATTAGCCTTGGTAAGCCACCGGTTAAATTTACCTGGGAGACTAAGGATAAGGATGGAAAGTTTATTAAGGTTAAGGATATTACTCCACAGGATTTTTATAAGGAGTATGTTGGAATGCCACTTAATGACTTGGTAACAGTTATTAATGCACCAACTAAGGATAAGCCTTTCTATGAAACATATACTGTAAAGTATCTAGGTTCTGTTGCAGATGGGGATTATCCTGTTAAGTATTTAAATCTTCCAATTGATGAGTTAAAGAAGATTGCAATTAAGGAACTTAAAGATAATAAGGTTATCTGGTTTGGTTCAGATGTTGGCCAATTTTCTGAAAGAAAGAAGGGCTTCTTAACAATGGATGCTCTTTGTATTGAAGAACTATTTTCAACTAAGTTTGGTATGACAAAGGAAGAAAGACTTGATTTTGGTGAAAGTTTAATGACTCATGCCATGGTTATAACTGGTGTTGATCTTGATGAAAAAGGTAAACCTATTAAGTGGAAAGTTGAAAACTCCTGGGGAAAGGATGTTGGATTTGATGGCTACTACGTCATGGATGATGAGTGGTTTAGTGAGTATGTTTATCAGATACTTCTTGATAAGAAGTATTTAAATAAAAAGCAGGCAGAAGCTTTTAAGAAGGAACCTATTGTTTTAGAACCATGGGATCCTATGGGAAGTCTTGCTTAAGTTTTTATTTGTTAAGTATGGTAAGAAGGTGTATTGTTATTGTTTTAAGAATAACATATGTTAGGAGGGACGATATGTTTAGTCATAATTTATAATTGGATTTTTGACTAAATGTTAATAATATGAATTATAAAAAGTATTTAAAGAAAGCATTTGCTGTAGTTATGGGTATCAGTATGATATTTAGCAGTAATTGCATTTATGCGGATGAGTGGGCTGGTGAATCTGAAACTGAAAGTGAAAAATACGCGGATGAATATAAGCCGATTGATTTTAAAATTACGGATTTATCAATTGTAGCAAGTGAGAGTTCTGCCACACTTAAGTGGAATATTGACGCTGAAAAAGAGGAGTACATAACTACTCATAGTGTTGATGTTGAAATATATAGATCTGTTGGTGATACATCAAATTACAGTAGGCTCACGTCCCTTAATAGTAATTGTGTAAAAGCCATGAGCTATGTGGATAGTTCACTTCTTGCGGGTAATAATTATTATTACAAATTGAGAATTAGTGGATACTTTGATGAGGTTGGAGGAAGAGTTTATCATGAACTTGATGGAGCATTTGTTGAATATGCTTATAATCCAGTTAAACTAACAAATCCAAATACAGAGTTATCCTTAAGTGTTAATACTGTAGATGATCATAGAATCAGGCTTTCATGGTATCAGATTTATGCGAATGGAGCTTTGGTTTCATCATATCAGGTATACAGAAGTGAATCCTATAATGGAAAGTATAAGTTGATTTCGACGGTTCAGAACATAAGTGGTAAGACTGAGTATGAATACATTGACGCAAATACAGTTTTTGGAAAGACTTACTATTATAAGATTAGAGCTGTATTAAATGGTGGAAGTTCATATTCAAATTACAGTAATATTGTTACAGGTTACGCTACAATTGACGTTGCAACGATTTTGTCAGCTAAGTCATTAAAGGCAAGAACTATTACAATCACTTGGAAAAAGGTTGAGAATGCTAGCGGTTACTATGTTTATTATAAACAGGGTAGTAAGGGCACATACGCACTAGCTACTAAGACAGCAAATAACGGAATATGTAGTTACTGCTTTAATAATCTTACTAATGGTAAAAAGTATTTCTTTAAGGTTTCAGCATACATGATTAAGAATGGTGTTGAGTACAGAAGTGAATCCGTTAAGGGTAAGTATTGCGATTACTATGGCTATAAGAATGAATCGACAGCCAGCAAATACCGTCGTATCTTTAAAAAGAAAAAGTATGTTTATTATAAGTCTGAACTTATTGCAAAGAGACATATGAAAAACATTACAATTAAGGTGTGGGATAAAACACCTTCTAGATGGTATAAAAGAAAGTTTGGATTAACAGTTAATAAGGCCATTGCTCCAACTGTTAAGGTGATTTTTAGAACTTTATATAAGCTTGATGAAAAAAGCAGAAGACCAATTCATGATGTTGGCGGATTTAGCTGGAGAGGCAAGGGCTCAACATCTGAACATAATCAGGGACTTGCAATTGACATTAATGCTAATGAAAACTATATGATTACTAATGGTAAAGTACAGGCAGGTTCGTTCTGGAAACCTAAGAAAAACTTATATTCCATCCCTATGAAGGGCAAGTTTGTCAATGTTTTAAAGAGATATGGATTTGACAGATGTATATGGAATTTTTCAGCAACTGAATATACCAGAGATTATATGCATTTCTCATATAATGGTGGAAGATAAAACATGCAAAGATGCATCTTGTAAAAGATGCATCTTTTTTTGTGGTATAGTGTCAATTTTTTGTGAACTTTGTATTTGAATTAACAAAAGAATAGTAGTATACTAATTTACATTGGGGATATAGTTTTTGTGTACGTAGGGAAAAGCACTATACTATTAAAAAAGGGTTGACAAATCCTCCCAAATTTTGACAGAAGAAAGGAAGTGAGCGGATGAATAATCTAAACGAAAAACTCATGGAAGAACTTGAGTGTAAAGAAGTCTTTTCATTTGATTTTTTCGGTTATACGGCTCATATTTCTGAGGCGGTAGTAGTAACATGGATTATCATGGCCGTTCTGATATTGATTGCATTTATATTAGGCAGAGGCTTAAAGGTGCATAATATCAGTAAGAGACAGGCTGTTGCTGAACTTATTGTAACTAAGCTTACAGGTCTTGTTGAAGGCATGGTTGGTCATAAGGGTAAAGCTTATGTTCCATATCTTACTACAGTTTTACTTTACCTTGGGTTATCTAACACCATAGGTATATTTGGGTTCAAATCACCAACTAAGGATTTGACTGTTACCATTGCACTTGCGCTTATGAGTATTTTACTTGTTGAAGCAGCAGGGATTTATCATTTAGGTGTTAAAAAGTGGCTCCATAAATTTACAGAGCCTATCATAATCGTAACACCTATTAATATTTTAGAGTTGGTAACTAGACCACTTTCGCTTTGCATGCGATTGTTTGGTAATGTTCTTGGTGCATTTGTTATTATGGAACTTTTAAAATGTGTAGTTCCTATCATTGTACCAGCAGTATTTTGTGTTTATTTTGACATTTTTGATGGATTGTTACAGGCATATGTATTTGTATTCTTAACATCCCTTTATATTAGCGAGGAAATAGAGTAACACAGTACTGACATGAAAAATTTGATTAACAAAGGAGATTAAAAAAATGGGTCTTATCGCAATTGGTGCGGGTATCGCAGTTTTAGGAGCATTAGGTGGAGGTATTAGTATCGGTATTGCTACAGGTAAAGCATCAGAAGCAGTAGCTAGACAGCCAGAGGCAGAAGGCAAAATTCGTAACATGCTTATCTTAGGTTGTGCGCTTGCAGAAGCAACAGCTATTTACTGTTTCGTTATTGCTCTTATGATTATTGTAATGCTTCCAGGACAGATGAAATAGATTAAAGCCAAAAATATTGTAGAAAGGAACTATTGTAATGTTAAATGTTACGCCAGAAAATTTAATTATTATAGTTATAAACCTACTTATTTTAACAGTGGCATTAAAAGTACTTTTGTTTAAACCTGTCCTTGAAATTATAGCCAAGAGACAGGAAGAAGTCGATAAAGAGCTTAACGAGGCAAAGCAAGTTAAGAAGGAAGCAGAAGATATTAAGGCTAAATACGATGCTTCTATGAGTGAACTTGAAATGGAACGTAGAAAAACTCTTAAAAAGGCAAAGAAGACAGCAGATGCCGAGTATAATAAGATTATAGAAAGAGCTAACAAAGATGCTCATGAAATTAGAAAAAGAGCCAGAGCAACAGGTGAAAGCCAGAAAGAACAGATCCTTAAGGATACAGAGAAAGAAATTGCTCAGATGGCTTTAGTTGCAGCTTCAAAGGCTGTAGGAAAGCAGAAGGGTAGTGAAGTGGATAAGGCACTTTACGATGAATTTTTGAAAAAAGCAGGTGAATAAAAGTGACAGAGGCAACAATAGCTTATGCGAAGGATTTGTATAATTCAGGAATACCTAAAGATGCTTTATTACAGACTAGAGATATTTTAGAAGCTGTACCGCAGATTAAGGTGGAACTTTGTGATCCTACGGTTTTAGTAACTAAGAAGCAAATGGTTATTGACCGTATATTCCCAAAGGAAATCCGCGCATTTTTAAAAATATTATGTGATAGTAATGACTTTAATTTAATTGATGACATTATAAAAGAATATAGGGATACATTTTTAGCAAATAGCGATGCAATAAACAGAGCTGAGCTTATTTATGTAACAGAACCTACAGAGGAGCAATATGATGGTATTGCTGCCTTTATTAAAAAAGAATGTGGAAATAACGATATCGAGATTGACATGACTAAAGATCCGTCAATCAAGAGTGGTTTTATCATTAAAGTTGGAACTAAGGAATATGACTGGAGTGAACAGGGCCGTATTGAACAGCTTAAGGATAAAATTATTGGCGATATGTCAAAGCTTGAGAACGCTTCATTTAGCCAGGAAAGCATTATTTCAATTCTTAGAACTAGCGTAAGTGAATTTGAACTTGAGGCTAAGGATAAGGAAATTGGTATTGTTAACTGGGTTGGTGATGGTATCGTTAACGTTGATGGTATTGATCATGCTTGCTATGGTGAAATTGTAATATTTGACTGTGGTGTTAAGGGTATGGTACAGGATGTTCGTCGTGATGAAATCGGTGTTATCCTTTTCGGTGGTGACACAGAGATTTTTGAAGGAAGCCGTGTTGTTAGAACAGGTCGTATGGCTGGTATTCCAATTGGCGAAAAATTCCTTGGAAGAATTGTTGATGCACTTGGTGCTCCAATTGATGGAAAGGGTGATATTGAGTCTGAAGGTTATAGACCAGTTGAAATGCCTGCTCCAAGTATCGTTGACAGATTATCAGTTTCAGAACCTATGGAAACAGGTATCTTAGCAATTGATTCCATGTTCCCAATTGGTAGAGGACAAAGAGAACTTATTATCGGTGATAGACAGACTGGTAAAACTTCAATTGCACTTGAGACTATCTTAAACCAGAAGGATAAGGATGTAGTCTGTGTATATGTTGCAATTGGTCAGAAGGCATCATCGGTAGCTAAGATTGTTAATACACTTAAAGCAGCAGATGCACTTAAGTATACAGTTATTGTATCTGCTACAGCAGCCGACGCTGCACCACTTCAGTATATTGCACCTTATTCAGGTACAGCAATTGCTGAGTACTTTATGCATAGAGGACAGGATGTTTTAATCGTATATGATGACCTTTCAAAACATGCTGTAGCATATAGGGCGATTTCACTTCTTCTTGAAAGATCTCCAGGACGTGAAGCTTATCCTGGTGATGTATTCTATTTACATTCAAGATTGTTAGAAAGATCAGCTCGTTTAACACCGGAAGCAGGTGGTGGTTCAATTACTGCTCTTCCAATCATTGAAACACAGGCAGGTGATGTATCTGCATACATCCCTACTAACGTAATTTCAATTACTGATGGTCAGATTTATCTTGAAAGCCAGTTATTCTTCTCAGGTCAGAGACCTGCCGTTAACGTTGGTCTTTCAGTATCCCGTGTAGGTGGTGCTGCACAGACTAAGGCTATGAAGAAGGCTTCAGGTAGCATCAGAGTAGACCTTGCACAGTATAGAGAAATGGAAGTATTTACACAGTTCTCTTCAGACCTTGATGAAACAACTTTAAATCAGTTAAATCATGGTCGTGCAATTATGGAATTATTAAAACAGCCTTTAGGAACAGCTTTCAGTATGCCAGAGCAGGTAGTAACTTTAGTTGCTATTAATAATCATATTTTTACTGATGTTCCTATTGATTATGTTCTTAAATTCCGTATGGAACTTGTAAATCATTTTAGAAATGATTATACAGACATTCTTAATACAATTGATGTTCAAAAGAGCATTGATGATGAAACAGTTTCTCAGATTCTTTCAGTGTGTGAAAGCTTTAAGAAAGAAGCTTTAGAGCGTAAGCGTATTAAGGATGAGGAGAATAAAAAACTCGAAGAAGAAAGAGCATTAGCAGAAGCTAAGAAGCGTGAAGAAATCATTAAGGAAAAAAAGGCTAAGGCTGCAGCAGAGGATGAAGCTATTAGAGCTGAAATTGCAGCAGAGGATGCTAAGCTTAATGAAGAAGTTAATAAAGAAATAAGCGCTGAAGATGCTAAGGAAGCTTCTGAGAGTACGAAAGATGACGCGGAGGCGAAGTAAAATATGGCTAACGCTAGGGAAATTCAAGGTAGAATTCACAGTATTCAGGATACCATGAAGATTACTAAGGCTATGTACATGATGTCTTCAATTAAGCTTAGAAAGGCTAAGCAGAATTTGGAGAACACAGAGCCTTATTTTGAAAGTTTGCAGGAGCAACTTTCTGATATCATGCTTCATTATCCAGATATTGAACATTTATATTTTGATAACAGACCTAAGGATAGAGCAGAAACATATAAAAAAACTGCATATGTTGTAATTACTGGTGATAGAGGTCTTGCAGGTGCTTATAATCATAACATCTTAAAAGAAAGCGTTAAGATTATTGAAGCTGATGATGGACCACACAGATTACTTGTTGTAGGCGAATTAGGAAGACATTTCTTTAGAAGCCAGGGTTATGAACTTGAAGAGGGCTTTGAATATTCTGCTAATAATCCTTCAATCCATAGAGCAAGAGTTATTGCAGAGTGGATAGTTGAACTATATAAGGAAGAGGAAGTAGACAGAGTTGTTCTAATTTTTACTCAGATGATTAATTCTGTTAGTTCAGGAATCAGGGTGGAGCATTTGCTGCCACTTAAGACTAGTAAGTTCGTT
This sequence comes from Eubacterium uniforme, assembly GCF_900167115.1. GTDB lineage: Bacteria > Bacillota > Clostridia > Lachnospirales > Lachnospiraceae > Eubacterium_S > Eubacterium_S uniforme. Next base: position 30,339 of record NZ_FUXZ01000014.1, on the reverse strand, counting down.
ACTCAGGAGTATATAGAACAGGCTAAGGCTGATCAGATTAATTCTGACTGGTACACTATTTATCCATCTCCTAAGAGAGCACTTGAAAAACTTGTTTATAACTATGTTACAGGTTTTATGTATGGGGCACTTGTTGAAGGTTCAGCTAGTGAAGAGAATGCCAGAATGATGGCTATGAAATCAGCAACAGATAATGCTGAGGCTATGTTATCAGAATTATCCATTGAATATAACAGAGTAAGACAGGCCGCTATTACACAGGAGATTACTGAGGTAATAGGCGGAGCTAAAGCTTTAAGAAATAAAAAGAAGAAGCAAGCGAGGTAGTCACTTATGAAAAATAAGGGAAAGATTATACAGGTTTCAGGACCTGTTGTAGACGTAGAGTTCCCAGACAGTAAACTTCCTGCTATTAAAGATGCTCTTAATGTATATGTTAATGGCAAAAAGAGAGTTATGGAAGTATCGCAGCATATAGGTCATAGCATCGTAAGATGTATTATGCTTGATGCTAGTGAGGGACTTCATAAGGATATGGAAGTTATTGCCACAGGAAGTGGTATTACCGTTCCAGTTGGTACTGAGACACTTGGTAGATTATTTAATGTACTTGGTGAAACTCTAGATGATAAAGAATCACTTGATGAAGCAGAACATTGGTGTATTCACAGAGACCCACCTTCATTTGAAGAACAGAGTCCTGTAGTTGAAATGCTTGAGACTGGTATCAAGGTTATTGACCTTTTAGCTCCATATGCTAAGGGTGGTAAGATTGGTCTTTTCGGTGGTGCCGGCGTAGGTAAGACAGTTCTTATTCAGGAACTTATACATAATATAGCAACAGAAGGTGGCGGTTATTCTATCTTTACTGGTGTAGGTGAGCGTTCCCGTGAGGGTAATGACCTTTGGAAGGAAATGCAGGAATCAGGCGTACTTGATAAGACTGCATTAGTATTTGGTCAGATGAATGAGCCACCTGGATCACGTATGAGAGTAGCTGAAACAGGCCTTACAATGGCTGAGTATTTTAGAGATGTTCAGAAGCAGGACGTGTTATTATTTATTGATAACATCTTCCGTTTTGTACAGGCAGGTTCAGAAGTATCAGCTCTTCTTGGACGTATGCCATCAGCCGTAGGTTATCAGCCTACATTAGCAAATGACCTTGGCCAGTTACAGGAAAGAATCGCATCAACAAAGAAGGGTTCTGTTACATCAGTTCAGGCTGTATATGTACCAGCCGATGACTTAACTGACCCAGCTCCTGCTACAACATTCTCACATCTTGATGCTACAACAGTTCTTTCAAGAAAGATTGTTGAACAGGGTATTTATCCAGCTGTAGATCCACTTGAATCAACTTCAAGAATCTTAGAGGCTGATGTTGTTGGTGAAGAACATTATAAGGTTGCAAGAGCAGTTCAGGAGACCTTACAAAAGTATAAAGAACTTCAGGATATCATTGCAATTCTTGGTATGGAAGAATTATCAGATGCAGATAAGCAGTTAGTTTATCGTGCTAGAAAGATTCAGAGATTCTTATCACAGCCATTTAGTGTAGCTGAAAACTTCACTGGTATTAAAGGTGTTTATGTACCTGTTGAAGATACAATTAAAGGATTTAAGGCTATCCTTAATGGTGAGATGGATGAATATCCAGAAGCTGCATTCTTTAATGTTGGTAAGATTGAAGATGTTGTAGCTAAGGCAGCAACTATTAAATAAATTATAAATCGTTGGTTTACATAACTAATGATTGAAAGAGGATATGTATGAAGACATTTTCTTTAAAAATAGTATCCTGTAATAAACTCTTTTATGAGGGTGAGTGCGAAATTATCACATTCCCTATGGATGATGGTGATAGATCCGTACTTGCCAATCATGAGGGTTTTATAGGGGTTATCGATATAGGCGAAGTTAGATTTAGAGTGCCTGGTGAAAAAGATTATAGAAGAGTTGTAACATCGGATGGTGTTATCAGAGTTCGAAAAAAGATGGTTGATTTAGTTGTTTATTCGGCTGAAAGACCAGAAGACATTGATAGATTCCGTGCTCAGGCTGCCCTTGAACGTGCTCGTGAACAGTTACAGCAGAAGCAGAGTATTAGAGAGTATCATGTTTCAAGAGCTTCTCTTTCTAGAGCTATGGCAAGACTTAAGGCTTCTAACTATGTTGGTGGTAGTTTTAAATAATCATGTTTTAGGTAGAAAAATGAGATATAGAAGAAAATCTATTATAATTATGGGGGTGATCTTTTTTATAGGATTACTCCTGTTATTGTGTAAAGATAAGAAAGTAAATAAATATCAGAGTGTATTAGATGCTCAAGGATATTCAAAATGTAAGATAACAAAACTAGGAAGTTATAAAAAAATAAAAAAATCTAAAGTAAAGATTTCTAAAGAAGATATAGAAGAGTATAAGCTGTTAGAATTAGAAAAATTTGGTAAATTTGAAAATAGTAATGAATTAATTGTTCGTAATGGGTGTTACGTTGATGCTGATATAAAGCAAATTGTTGAAGGAAAAGTAATTGATGAAGATAAAGGTTATGTAATTAAAATTGGATTAGGAAAATTTGACGAAAATATAGAAAAAAAATTAATTGGTCATAAGGTAAACGAAGAGTTGAATTATGTAATAGGAGATATAAAGTATTGTATAATTATTAATAGAATAAAAAAGTATATTTTACCTGATATAGATGACGAGTTTATAAAGAAAAATTATAGGAATGAAGGGTTGGAAAGTGTTAAAGAATTTGATAAATGGATATATGATAATTGTTATGAAAACGAAAAAAATGAATTAAAAAATAGAAATGAAAATATGATTATAGATGAAATAATGAATAATTCACAATTTGAAATTTCAGATGATGTGGTTGCAAAAAATGCATTAGATATATATCATAAATATTTAGAAGTTGCATATGCATATGGGTATGATAGTATTGAAGATTACTGTGTTTATGAATTAAATGAAGAAAAAGAGACGTTTTATGAGGAGTGTTGTGATGAAGCAAAGAATGAAATAAAAGAATGCTTAATAATTTGTGAAATAGCTGATAAGCAAGGTATAAAGGTTTCGGAAGATGAAATTAATAAATATGCTAAAAAAAATAAAATAAATTTTAAGGAGGATGACACAAAAAATCAAATTGTTTATATGATAATTAGAGAAAAAGTAATGAATTATTTAATAAATGATTAAGTGTCTGTATATTTTATGATAAAAAGAATAATAATAGTATGTATGATATTGGCAGTTGTTTGTTGTAATTTTGATTATAGTGATGCATATGGGATTGAAAAAGATGATTCATTAACAATTTTTAAAAATTTGATTGAGGAAGAAAAAAAGGAGGAAATACCTTGCGTATCAAAACGATATAAAAAGTCAATAGAGAGTTGGAATAAAATCAGTGATAAATTATATAAAGATAATGTGTTAAAAAAAATATATGCTGGTGCTTATATTGATGATAATGACGAACTAGTTGTTATGTTGACAAAAAAAGTGGATGATGTACTCGCTGTTAACGTGTTAGAAGATGTAAAAAAAATAAAATATGTTGAATATACATATAAAGAACTAGATGATGTTAAAAAAATAATTATAAATAAAATGGATAAATATAACTATATTAACTCAGTAGGTATAGATGAAAAGAATAATGTTGTTGAGGTTGGATTTATTAGTTTATCAAACAAATATTTTGATGAATTTAAGAAAAATGTTATAGATAGTGATTGCGTTAAGATTAGTAAAGAAAGTAAAATTACAGGTGAAAAAAAGAAATTAAGAAGTGGGGAAATGATACATTATAGAGATAAAGATAGCCAGCCTGCTTGTGGAAGTATAGGTTTTAGAGCTAGAAGTCGTTCTGTTTTTGGAACGATAAATGGTTTTGTTACTGCTGGACATGTGGGATATAAGGTGGGATTGAAAATATATGCCGATGAGAGACAAGAAAAGCAAATAGGTAAAGTACATATTACGCAACAATCGGGAAAAATTGATGCAGCTTTTGTAGAGTTAACAAATTCTAATTATGATTTAGCTAGACAGGTGAAGTATAAAAATGAAAAAGGAGATACGGTTGGAGTTAAATTAAACTGTGTACCGAACAATCCAATAGAGGGACAGATAGTATATAAATCTGGTGCTAAAACATATTTGACAAGTGGAAAAGTAAAGAAAAAAAGTACCACTATAAAAATAGATGATATAAAATATAATGATGTAGCAGTGGCCAAGTATAAGAGTGCTCCAGGTGATAGTGGGGGAGTAATTTATGAGCCTTTTTTTGCAATGAAAGAACCGTATTGTCCGGTGGGAATTCATGCTGCAAGTGGGGGAGTTTTTATTAAAATACAGAATATATTGGATAAATTTAAGTTGGAATTATACTAATATTCGGAAGGAAGAACATATGGGTAAAAAAAATGTATTTTTAATACTTTTAGTTTTGGGAGTGGTGAGTAGTTGTTGCGGATGTAGAAAAAAAAAAGAAGAGAATATAAATGAAGAAATAACAAATAAAGAAACGAACGAATTAAGAGATGGTTTTGATTATTGGAAATCGAGAAATATTTGCTCATATAAACAAATTAATAAGATTGTTGTAAAAGTTAATGAATCGATTGATACTTCATGGATTAGTATCCCAGATGTGGATATAATTGATGAGGATAAAATAAAGTATTTTTATGAAAAAGTTGGTGAGATGAAAATAGGAGAAAAAAAAGGTGATGATATTGAGTTGGAAGAGTGTGAGAAAGTTAAAGAACGTGATATATATATATATGATGAATATGGTAATTACAATGTTATACATTATAATCCGTTAACAAAAGATATGGTAGCTTTTGTTGATAGTGTAGATGAAGATGAAAATTATGTTCGTTTTAAAAGTGGATATGATGAGTTTGATAATTGGCTTATAACTAATCTGAAAATTGATATAAACAAGGATTATTTAGAGACATATAACAGAGAAAAAACGATTAATTCTTGTATTGCGATGGTTCAGAATTTTAATAATGAGAAGTGGTATGGAGGCTATTCGCAAGAAATTGTTGATGATAAGTTGTACTTAATCATATATATGAAAGATGAAAAAGAAAAATACAAAGCAAATATTGAAAAGATAATAGATAAGGATTTAATAATATACAAAAAAAGTAAATACTCTGTTGAAGAATTGAAAGCTATATCGGATAAAATTAATAATATTCTTATGGAGAATGAAGATGTTAATAATGTATCAGTAGATGGTTGTAAAATTGTAATTGAAGTAAACGATACAATTACAGCAAATAAAAAAGAAGAGTTGAAAGATGCATTAAAAGAATATAGTGATATTATAGATATAGTGTATGCTGAAAAACATGTATTGGAATAAATAAAAAAGGTGATTTGATAATTCAAATCACCTTTTTATATTATTCAGAAAACTCTATAGATCTGAAGCACAATGTGGACACTTTGTAGCGTCTATATGAATTTCACTCTTACAATAAGGACAAACCTTTGTTGTAGCAGCAGGAGCTTCTTCTGGAGCTTTTCTGAAATCTGAAACTTTGTTAAATGCCTTGATAATTGTGAAAAGTACAAATGCAATTACAAGGAAGTTAATGATTTCCATAATGAATGCACCGTAATAAAGTTGTGCTTTACCAAGTTTGAAAGATAATCCGTTAAGACCGCCTACTGAGAAACAACCAATTATAGGGTTGATGATGTTATTAACAAGTGAGTCAACAACTGACTTGAACGCACCACCGATAACAACACCGATAGCCATGTCCATAACATTCCCCTTAAGAGCAAATTCTTTGAATTCTTCAAGAAACTTATTCATTGCCCAATCCTCCTATTAAGTTTTTTGCGTATGTGAAATATACGAAACCGATTTCTCATAACTTATTTTATTATATATAAATTTTTATAAATTATCAAGAGAGAAAAATCAAGGCAAAATAAAAAGTGTAATTGGAAAATGGTTGCTTAATTTTTAATAAAATGACGAACAAAATTATTGCGTTTTTATGACGAATATTAAGATAACATTAAGAAATTTCCTGTAGAATTAAGGTTTGAGATGTGATATAATCTTTAGAAAGTATGCACATATGATAGGAGACTATTATGCTTAATAGAGATAAGGTCATTTTAATGACAAAATTAGCAACGTATGAACAGAAAGAGGGAAGGAAGGAAATTCCATTAAGTAAATATTTTAAAAGTGATTATATAGGACTACATTTGATTGGATCTTTTTTTGCAATCACAATAGCGTATGCTTTAGTTGTGGCATTAGTGATTGCTTATAAGTCGGATGAACTTATGAAGAATCTTACTTCTCTTAATTTCTTTAAGATGGGTAAGGACATTCTAATCGGATATGTAGTTTTTTTGGTGTTAAATATGCTTATTGCGTATTTGGCATATTTAGTTAAATTTGTGAAGATTAGAAAGCATTTAAAAGAATATAATGGTAGATTGAAACAGCTAAGAAGAATGTACGAAAAAGAAAAATACGGTGATGATGACGGAGGTGAAGACAATGCTAATGAACATTTTGGTGCTTAAGGAAAAATGCAAAAAGATATATAATGACTATGATGTTTATCTTTCAGCACTAGGAAAGTTCCTTATTATATTTTTCTCGATGAATTTGCTAGGTGAGAAGATAGGTTATATGGCTCTTTTTAGAGCTAAACCAATTATGCTTATAGTTGCTTTACTTGCTTCATTTTTACCATTTAGTTTGATGACAATTATATTATCTATTGTTATTGTAGCTCATGTTTATGCCCTATCTATGGAGATGGCGTTAGTAATCATGGTTATGATGATAGTAATGTTCATCTTATATTATCGATTCTCAGGGAATGATAGTATTCTTTTGGTATTAACATCTATCTTTTTCTTTATAAAGATTCCATATTTCATACCAATAGCTGTTGGACTTTGTTTGTCTCCAATTTCAGCTGTTTCGGTAGCATGCGGTACTATCATTTATTATTTACTTAGTTATATTAGCAAGAATGCTGCACTTATTAACAATATGTCTGCAGATTCAGTTACAGATAAGTTTAAAATGATTATTGGTTCATTGCTTGGTAATAACGAGATGTACTTAACTGTTATAGCATTTACACTTGTAATTATTATTGTATATACAGTTAAGCGTATGTCAGTTAATTATTCATGGGCAATTGCAATTCTCGGTGGTGGTATTGCAAACCTTGCTGTATTCCTTGTTGGTAACACAGTTGTTGAAAATGCAGTTAAGACACCTGTTGTTTCAATTGTTGTAGGAACAATGGTTTCAATTGTTTTAGCATATATATTTGAATTCCTTGTATTCTCAGTTGATTATACAAGAACAGAACATACTCAGTTTGAGGATGATGAATATTATTATTATGTTAAGGCTGTACCTAAGATTACAGTTACAACACCTGAAGTAAGTGTTAAACATATTAATACTAGAAAGACAAAGAGAAGAAGTGTTGTTTTACCTGGTAAGTCAGATGCTGATGAAATAAAGAAAGCATATGAAAAAGTAGAAGATGAAAATGAAGACATCATAGATGATATTAAGGCTGCAAAAGACATAAAGAAAGATGTTGAAAGTAAAGTACCTTCAAGAAGAAGTACTATAGATACTAGTAGACAGGGTAGTAGTGCAAGAGCGTCTGTTACAAGTACAAGTAGACCAACTGCTGGAAGAACCAGTGTTAGTAAATCAAGTACAAGTAGACCAAGTGCAAGCAGACCAACAACTACAAGACCAAGTAGCACAACTACATCAAGACCAAGTAGTGTAAGTAGACCAACTAGTTCAACTACTACTTCGAGACCATCAAGTGCTAGCAGACCTGGAGCATCAAGACCATCAACAACAGGTATTAACAGACCTAGTACAAGACCAACAGGTTTAAATAAGGACGAAAATAAAGATAAGTAATTTTATAAATTAATAAGTTTGGAATATATAGGAAAGGAGGCCAAATATGGGATATGTTTTTGAACATTTTAGACATTTTGTACTAAAGTATTTTGAAATTCCTAAATTGTATAATACTGACATTGTGGAAATTATTATACTTGCAATTATAGTATATGAAATAACCATGTGGATTCAAAAGACAAGAGCATGGTCCCTTCTTAAAGGTATTATATTTTTACTTTTATTTATAATTATAGCCTCCATATTCCAGTTGAGTACTATATTATGGATAGCGAATAAAACATTAAGTGTTGGTATTATTGCTATTTTAATTGTGTTCCAGCCTGAACTTCGTAAGGCATTAGAGCAATTAGGAAAAAGACGATTGTTTACTGGTATATTTAAACCAGATGATACTACAAACATTATAAATTCAGATGTTTATGATGAAATAATTAAAGCTACTTTTGAAATGGCAAAGAATAAAACTGGTGCATTAATTGTTATTGAAAAGAATATTGCACTTGATGAGTATGTAAATACAGGAATTACTCTTGATGCTAAGATAAGTAGTCAGTTATTAATTAATATTTTTGAACATAATACACCTCTACATGATGGAGCTGTTATTATAAAGAATGATAGAATAATAGCTGCAACATGTTATTTACCACTTTCAGATAATATGCTTATTAGCAAGGAACTTGGTACAAGACATAGAGCAGCGTTAGGCATTAGTGAAGTCACTGATAGCTATACAATAATTGTATCAGAAGAAACAGGACGAGTTAGTCTTGCTAAGGGTGGTAATCTTGTAGCTTGTAAGACTGGTGAAAATCTTAAGACAGAACTTATGCCTAAGGTTAGAAAGAAGAATAAGAAGAATAATAAAAAGTTTAAAATTTGGAAAGGACACAGGAAGTAGAATGAAGAAATTCTTAAGAGTTGTAAAAGGTATTCTTACCGAGAATATCCTGTTTAAGTTAGGCTCTCTTGTGTTTGCATTTCTAGTTTGGCTTGCAGTAGTTAATGTTAATGATCCAGAAATAACAAAAACTATTAACGCAATACCAATAGAAGTGACTGATCCGGAAGCTTTAACTAGACAGAATTTAGAATATAATCTCATAGGAGAGAATGTTGCACAGATTACTATTACAGGTAAAAGATCAAAGGTATCAAATTTATCAAGTAGTGATTTTATAGCTAAGGCACCTTTGTCACAGATGTCAAAGGTATATTCTGTTCCAGTATATGTAGAATTTAAAAATGCTGCATATCAGAACTATGTAATTATTAATCAGAAAACCAAAACTATTCAGGTTTCAGTAGAAAGTGTTGTTACTAAGGAATTTGATGTTACAATCAATACAGAGGGACAACCATTTACTGGATATGAGATTGGTCAGGAGATTATAGGTAGAGATAAAATAGATATAACTGGTCGAGCATCAGTGCTTAATCTTATAAACAAGGTTTGTGTTGATGTTGATGTTAGTGATGCAACAAGAGACATTGTTGGTAAGTATGATATTAAATTATACCAGGCTGATGGCGAGGAAATAGACCCTTCAAAAGTTAGCATGTCATCACAAAGGACTAAGGTTAAAATTGAGATTCTCATGACTAAGAGTATTTTGATTAATTATAATATTGAGGGTGAGCCTGATAAGGATTGTACAGTGACAGATGTTGAAAACTCAGCCACTGAACTTAAGGTAATAGGTAAACCGGATGATGTTTCAAAATGTGAGAATATTACACTTCCTAAGGGAACGTTTGATATTTCAGGAAAAATTAGAACAACGACTATAACGGTTGATCTTGAAAAATATCTTCCAGATGGTGTGAAGATTTATGATTCTGAGAATAGAAAGTTTCAGGTTGTAATTACCATAGAGAAAATGGTAACGAAGATGTATGAACTTAATAAAGAAAATGTTAAGTGGACAAATGTTCCTGAAGGATATCAGGCAGCATTATTATCATCAAAGATAATCATTAACGTTAAGGCTTTGCCAGATAATCATAATATGTTTGATGTTAATAGAATTAATTTCTATGTTGATTTATCAGGTTCCACAAAGGAAATTGATGAGTATCAGGTAAGTTTTTCTCTTCCGGATGGATATGAAGTTATTAATGATGTAAAGGCAAAAGTTAAAATATTAAAAAAAGAAACAAATGAAGAAACACAAAGAGCTTCTGAAATTGAATCAAGTTCAGAAGCTACAGAGAGATAAAGAGAAACAAAGGAGAATTATTATGAAGAAAATTTTAGTAACAGGTGGCGCAGGATATATTGGTAGTCACACATGCGTTGAACTTCTTGAAGCAGGAATGGATGTTGTAGTAGTAGATAATTTATGCAATTCATCTGAAGAATCACTTAAGAGAGTTCAGGAAATTACAGGAAAAACATTAAAGTTCTATGAATTAGATATTAATGACAGAGCAGGAATGGAGAAAGTATTTGCTGAAAACAAGATTGATGCAGTAATTCATTTTGCTGGATTAAAGGCAGTTGGTGAATCAGTTGCAAAGCCACTTGAATATTATATGAACAATATTTCAGGTACATTAGTTCTTTGTGATGTTATGAGAAAGAATGGATGCAAGAATTTAGTATTTAGTTCATCGGCAACTGTTTATGGAAAACCGGAGACTGTTCCAATTAAGGAAGATTTTCCACTTTCTGTAACTAATCCATATGGAAGAACAAAACTTATGCAGGAAGAGATGTTCAGAGATTTTTATGTTTCAGATAACGAATGGAACATTTTATTACTTAGATATTTTAATCCAATTGGAGCTCATAAGAGTGGTAAGATTGGTGAAGATCCAAATGGTATTCCAAATAACTTAATGCCATACATTGCAAAGGTAGCAACAGGTCAGCTTCCACAGGTAAATGTATTCGGTGATGATTATGATACAGTTGATGGAACTGGTGTAAGAGATTATATTCATGTTGTTGATCTTGCAATTGGACACGTTAAGGCTATTGAAAAGATTTGGGAGAATCCAGGTGTTAAGGCATATAATCTTGGAACAGGTAATGGTTATAGTGTTCTTCAGGTTATTGAAAGCTTTAAGAAGGCAAGTGGCGTCGATATCCCATTTGTAATTGCTCCAAGAAGACCTGGTGACATTGATGAATGTTATGCAGATGCTTCACTTGCTAAGGCTGAACTTGGATGGGAAGCTAAATATAATATTGAAGATATGTGCGCTGATACATGGAGATGGCAGAGCGCTAATCCAAATGGATATAAAAAATAATGAAGGGTAATTATAATAAGGGAAAATTATAATAACGGAGAAAGAGTAAATGTCTACTAAAGAAATAACCGCAGATAAACCTGTAATGTCAGAGAAAAAAATTAAGATATTATGGAGATTGCTTACAGCCATTGAGGTTTTGATTGGAATTATTGGAATAGCCGTATTATTGTTCCTGTTTGTTCCTAAAGCAAGATTGGAATTTATAAAAACTCCTGTTGGTAAGTATCTAATGGGTGTTTATGGTAAGGAAGATTACAATAGTACAGTATTTGATCCTACATTTGATGAAAAGAAAATTAAAGTAAATGAGGATTTGCCAGAATATATGTATTCTGGAGAATATACTAATTTTGTTATGTTCGGAATTGATGCGAGAGATGCAAATTTCGATAGTGGAACTAACAGTGATTCGATTGTTATTGTTAGTATTCATAATACAACAAGTGAAGTAAAAATGGTTTCTATTTATAGAGATAGTTATTTAGCTATTCAAAGTGCTGATGGAACATCTGCTTATGATAAGATTAACTCGGCATACGCAAGAGGAGGCCCAACAGCTGCACTTAACACAATTAATACAAACATGGATTTGGATTTAAAAGATTATATTGTCGTTAACTTCGCTGGCGTATCAGAGATTATTGATGCATTAGGTGGAATTGATGTTAATCTTACTGAAGAAGAGATGAGTCAGCTTAACCATCATATGTCTAGTACAATGTTATCAATTGGAAAACGAACAGCTAAAGTTACTAACTATGGAGAGAATATTCATTTGAACGGTATTCAGGCTACAACATACTGTCGTATAAGAAAAACGGCATTTTATGATCCAGAAAGTGGAGCGGTTATCAATAATGATTTTGGTCGTGCTGCTAGACAGCGTTCTGTAATTATGAAACTTGTTGAAAAAGCTAAGGATGCAGGTGTAAATGAACTTAAGGAAGCAGCAGAATTGGTATTTTCACAGAACAAGGCTAATGCAAAGATTATTGGAACAAGTTTCCAGTGGGATGAACTTATGAATATGATGCCAATCATATTTGATTTCCAGTTATCTGGTACACAGAGTTTTCCTAACTCATTCACAACTGGTGATCTAGGCGGAAAGAGTTGCGTAATTATTAAAGGCTTATCATATAATGTTTCAAAGTTACATGAATTCTTATATGGTGAAAAAGAGTATCAGCCATCATACACGGTTGAAAATATTAGTAATAATCTTCAGGCTAATACAGGAGTTTATCCTGATTACATGCAGACACAGCAGTGGCAGGCTACATCGGAGGATGGAAAGTTACCTAAGGATTTAGCAACTGATGAACAGATGGGTGAAGTAGTTGATGGTGGTCCTAAAGTAACAAAGAAAAAATCAAAATATAAGTCATTTGACGATGAAGGACAAAATTATGGATACGATGATGCGAAAGATGATTCGGGTATCTAGTATTTGTTGGGATTATGGAAACTTTATAGTTTTATAAACAATATAATATTAACTATACATAAAACTCTAAAAAAAGTATTGCTTTTTTTAGAGTTTTACTGTATAATTCGATTTTGACGGCTTGGTTTATTATCTAAAAAACATATTTTCTTGACGAAGTATTCACAAATTGAACACAATTTGGTTTTAAACTAAAGACAGTTAAACGAAAGAAGTTTAAATCTTAACGTTAAAATCAAGGAGGATAAGAAGATGTTTGATGAAAAAGAAAGAGAGAATATGAATAATGTCGGTATGAATACTGAAAGTATTAGTTCTCAGATTATAAACGAAGAAGCAGAGAAACTTGCAAAGGAAGTTTCAAATACTCAGAATACTGGTAATATTAGTATTGGACCTAATGGTTTATATAATATGAACCATGTGGATAATGGTACTGAAGTTAATAATTCAAGAGTTGATAATACTATTGAAGTTAATAATTCAGGGGTTAATAATACAACTATTAATGGTGAATATAACGGTACTGTTAATACAGAAGCTAGTAATACGATATATACAAATAGTATACAGAAAGATAATTCTGTAAATTCAGAATATACAAATAATCAGTATGCTGATTATATTAAGAGAGCGCAAGCTACTCCTAATGAAAATATGGGCGGATTTAATGGTGGCTTTAATAATTCATATGGAAATTCATTTGATAATAATGCATATCAGATGAATAATATGAATGGAAATAATAAAAAAGCAACTAAGAAGATGCCAATTTTTAAGAAATTTGTTCTTACAGCTGCTGCAATAGCACTTATTGGTGTTACTTGTCTTGGCGGTTATGTAGGATATAATAAATATAAGGAATTAAATAGAAAAGTTAATTCCCTAACTAAAAATAATGAGACTGAGAGCCAGATAAAACTTACAACTTCAAAGAGTAAGGATAAGGGTGTTGTTAAAGACGGTGCCATTATGATGACTGATGTTTCAGATGTTGTTTCAGATGTTATGCCATCAATTGTAGCAATTACAAGTAAGACGATGGTTGAGAACTACAATGATTTTAATTGGTGGTTCGGTGGTGGAAACGAACAGTATGAACAGGAAGGAGCAGGCTCAGGTATTATTGTTGGAAAGACAGATAGTGAATTGTTAATTGTAACTAACAACCATGTTGTTGCAGGTGCGGATTCATTATCGGTTAAGTTTATAGATGAAAAATCAGTAGAAGCTAAGATTAAGGGGACAGATCCGGATAAGGATTTAGCAATTGTTGCAATTCCTCTTGATACTATGGATAGTGATACTTTATCGAATATTAAGATTGCTACTCTTGGTGATTCTGATTCATTATCAGTAGGTGATGGTGTTATTGCAATTGGTAATGCGTTAGGTTATGGACAGTCAGTAACAACAGGTGTTATAAGTGCTCTTAACAGAGAAGTTAATATTGAAGATAAGACATTGAATCTTATTCAGACAGATGCTGCAATCAATGGTGGTAACAGTGGTGGTGCTTTAATTAATTCTAATGGCGAGGTTATTGGTATTAATTCAGCTAAGTATTCATCAGATGGTTATTCTGGAACAGCTAGTATTGAAGGTATGGGATTTGCAATTCCTATTTCTTCTGCCCTAGACAGAATTAATGAACTTATGAATAAGGAAACTAGGGATAAGGTTGATAAAGAAAAAAGAGGATACCTTGGAATACAAGGAAAAACTGTTACTGAAGAAGACGAAAGAGATTATGGAATCCCAATTGGAGCCTATGTTGTTAAGGTAAATAAAGGTAGTGCAGCTGAGGAAGCAGGTATCGAAGCTAAGGATATTATAGTGGCTGTTGATGGTGATTCTGTAAAAAATATGGAAGATTTGCAAGAAATACTTGAATATTATTCAGTTAATGATAAAATAGAAGTAACAATAAAATATCTCGATGGTAGAGAGTATAAAGAAAAGAAAGTGGATGTAGTACTTAAAGATGCTAATACACTTCCTAAAGATGAGATGTCTGATGGTAGATCAGATAAATAATTAATTAAGCGTTCTTTTCCCTCTTTATAAATTTTTTCATGGGCCCCTGTACAAATCTTGTGCAGGGGTTTGAAAATTATATGGGCTTATTTCAAGTAATTAGTAGGGAATCTATAATATATATTTCATAAATTTACGATATGTAGTATAATATTAGTTGATATTTTATTAGAAGTTAAGGTTAAGTTAAGGAAAAAAGAATTAAGGTTAATAATTATGAGTGATAAAATTGAAAATATTGATATTGAAGAAACTAATGATGAAGATGTTTATGTAAAATATTGTTCATTATGTAGAAGAAGTGAGAATGAAAAGAATAAGATTTTTAAGTTTCCAGGTGGATTTTACATATGTGGAGATTGTTTACAAAAGAGTCTTGATGATATAGATAAGACATATGGAGGCGTTGGTATGCCTATGGGAAACTTTAATATTAGTGGAAATAATTTATCGCCTGCACAGTTAGATGAATTATGTAGAATGATGGGTATTCCTAATAATACTCAAAATATTGTAAGTAGTGATTCTAATGAGTCTAAAGATAGTGAAGGTGATGATGTTTCTGTTGTTGATGATAGAAATGATAATAATGGAAGTAACATTTCTAATATATCCATGATCAATTTATCAGACTTATCTTCAATGATGGGTGGTAGAAATAAGGTTAAAAGAAAACCTAAAAAGGATAAATCAAAACCAGTAATAGACATTGAAAAAATACCTGCACCACATATAATTAAGCAGAAACTTGATGAATATGTGGTTGGACAGGAACATGCTAAGAAGGTTATGTCTGTTGCAGTTTATAATCATTATAAAAGAATTACAGCTGATCAAAATGATGAGGATTTAATTGAAAAATCTAATATGTTAATGCTTGGTCCAACTGGATGCGGTAAAACTTATTTAGTTAAGACACTTGCAAAATTATTAGATGTTCCTCTTGCAATTACTGATGCAACAACTCTTACAGAAGCTGGATATATTGGTGATGACATAGAATCAGTTGTTAGTAAATTAATTGATGCTGCTGATGGTGATATTGAAAAAGCCGAGGTTGGTATTATTTTTATTGACGAAATTGATAAGTTGGCGAAAAAGACTAGTACAAGTACCAGAGATGTTAATGGAGAGTCAGTTCAGCAGGGCTTACTTAAATTATTAGAGGGAAGTTTGGTTGAAGTTCCAATAGGTTCTAGTAGTAAGAATGCAATGGTTCCTATGGAAACAGTTGATACTAGAAATATTTTATTTATCTGTGGCGGGGCGTTCCCTGATATGGAGAATATTATAAAAGAAAGACTTAATAAACAGTCATCTATGGGATTTCAGGCTGACTTAAAAGATAAATATGATGACGAAAAAGATCTCTTGATGAAAGTAACTGTTGAGGATGTTAGAACTTATGGTATGATTCCTGAGTTTATTGGAAGACTTCCAATTGTATTTGCTCTTTCCGGTATGACTGAGGATATGTTGGTTAGTGTCCTTAAGGAACCTAAGGGAGCTATTACAAAGCAGTATCAGAAGTTATTGCTTCTTGATGAAGTTGACTTACAGTTTGATGATGAAGCACTTCATGCTATTGCAAGAAGAGCTATTAAGCGAAGTACTGGTGCAAGAGCGTTAAGAGCTGTAATTGAAGAGATTATGCTCGATATTATGTATGAGATTCCAAAAGACGATAATATTGGTAGGGTTATTATTACTAAGGAATATGTAGAAGACAAAGGCGCACCTATTATTGAGATGCGTAATGTTAAATAGATTTAAAAAAGTAGAGAAAACTGGTATTGTGAGAAGGAGGATTAAGATGTGGGCTTTAGAAAGTGTTTTTTATCAAATATATCCACTTGGATTTTGTGGAGCACCACAGAAAAATGATGGGGTTGTTAAGAATCGTATATTGAAAGTGCTTAATATTACTGAGCACCTTAAGAAGATAGGTGTAGATGCAGTTTTATTTAATCCATTATTCGATTCTGATGCACATGGATATGATATTAGACATTACGATGAAATTGATCCTAGACTTGGAACTGAAAAGGACTTTATAAAAGTTTGTAAGGACATTCATAGTAAGGGCATGAAAATTGTAATTGATGGAGTTTTTAATCATGCAGGTCGTGGATTCTTTGCATTCCAGGATGTTTTAAGACATCGTGAAAGATCTGAATATAAGGATTGGTTTTATATTAACTTTGCAGGTAATTCATATAAATATGATGGACTTTGGTATGAAGGTTGGGAAGGTCATTATGAACTTGTGAAATTTAATTTAAAGAATGAAGATTTGGTTAATTACCTTTTAAACTGTGTAAAGGGTTGGATCGAAAAGTTTGATATTGATGGATTAAGACTTGATGTTGCTTATTCATTAGATCATGATTTTATTAAGAGATTAGTTAAGTTCTGTAGAGATATTAAACCTGATTTCTTCTTCGTTGGAGAAATGTTACATGGTGATTACAATACTCTTATGGGACCTGATATGCTTGATTCAATCACAAACTATGAATGTTACAAGGGTATTTATTCAAGTTTTAATGATATGAATATGTTTGAAATTGCACATTCACTTAACAGACAGTATGGTGCTGAAGAGTGGTGCTTATATACAGGAAAGCATTTGTTTAACTTTGTGGATAATCACGATGTAACTAGAATTGCATCGGCGCTTAGAAATCCTGAGCAACTTTATCCAGCATTTGCTCTATTACTTACTATGCCAGGTATACCTTGTATCTATTATGGTAGTGAATGGGGAATATCTGGTATTAAGAATTCTGATGACTCAGCTCTAAGACCTCAAATTTTTGAGCCTGAGTTTAACAACTTAACTGAGTATATTCAGAGTTTAATTGAGATTAGAAAGTCTACTCCAGCCATTATATATGGTGATTATGAGAATGTCATAATTGATAACAAGTATTTGTTATTTAAGAGATGTTGCAAGGATGGAAATGTTTTAGTGGCTATTAATGCTGATGGTGAACATCATAAGGTGGACGTTCCAATTTCTTCAATTGGTACAGTGGAATTAGAGCCTTATGAAACAAGAATTATAGAGTACTAAAAGGAGTATGTTATATGTCGATGTGTGATGAGTGCGCGAATTATGAATATGATGAAGATTATGAATGCTATGTTTGCATGGTAGATCTTGATGAAGATGAAATGCAAAAGTTCTTATCGGATTCTTTCAAAAATTGTCCATATTATATAAATGGAGACGAGTATCTGGTTGTCAGACATCAGATGTAGATAGAAATAGCGCAAAACTTATGTTTGCGCTATTTTTAGGTGTAAAAAGAGCATGGGGAGAAATATATAGGGTTGATATAATTATAAAAGGAAAAGATAAACATGAAGATTATAAAAGAGAGAATTGTATTAGTAGTTATTAGTATTTTGATACTAACGAATTGTTGCGCTTGCAATAGTAAGTCGAAAGATAAAAAAGATAAGAATGAGGAAACAAAGACAACTGCTGAATTTCAAAGCATGGAAACAAAACGTGGTGATGAAATAGAGAGTATTCAGGAATATGTTGAAGGCAATGAACTTAAATTTATTAATGAAAATGCAGATTATTATAATGATAGCCTAGAAGTTAATAAGTTTTATGTATATGGAACACATTTTAACTTTGAGGGAAGTATAGGAATTAAAAAACTAGGAAGCAACAGTGTTGAAAGTGCAAGTCTTTGTTTAATTGATATCAGTAAGTCAGATAAAGATATATCATCTAAAGTTGCTGGTGCAATAAAGATTAATTTTGAAAATAAAGGGAAAAAAGTAAACTTTAACGCTTCGTCAGTTATAAATAAGGGCTTATTTTTAGAGAACGTTAAACAAGGTACATACGCTTTATATGTAGTTGTTAAGGATTCGAAGGGGAAGAATTTATTCTTACCACTTGAAAATAAGACTAAGGAAAAAGATATAAAATATTATACGGTTACAAATTTAAAGGATCAGTCAAATAGGGAGATAAACATTTATACTCCTAATGAAGTTGAAGAACAGAAAAACTCAAAGTTTATGTTTTTAAATTGTTATAAAAAGGAACTACCTGAGGATGTGTACGATATTGTGATTGATCCAGGACATGGTGGAAGTGACGTTGGAGCTATACATGGTAGTTACTATGAAAAGGATTTATCCTTAGAAATAGCCAAAATGGTTTATGAGAATTTAAAGAATCAGGGCTATAAAGTATTAATTACCAGAGATGGCTCAGAAAGTAATGATGATTATAGCGTTTATACATCATATGAGGATAATGGAAGAGTTACATTAGCATGTGCTTCTAGAGCAAAATATGCTTTATCAATACATTTAAATAGTTCTGAGGCTGATATGTCTAAAGGTGGAGTTCAGATTTATTGTTCAAGTAAAGCTGATACAAGCATGGCTAGGTACCTAGCTGATAGTGTTGTTAAGGATGCTAATACATATACATCAAATCTTGGTGGTTCATTTATGAGAGAGGATGGTGTATATTCACATTCATTCGGTGCAACAGAACTTGCTGAAATAAGATCAATAGCTGCTCAATATGGATTTGCTCCATATGATGTAAAACGTGGTGATGATTATTTATATATGTTAAGAGAGTTAGGTGGCATCTCAACTAATGCTTACACAGATGGAAGACATCCACAGTATGGAAAGAATAAGTGGGTTAAGGCAAATTATGGTATTGAGTGCTGTCTATGCGAACTTGCATACATGTCAGTTGAAGAGGATTTTAATCACTTTATGAAGAATAAAGATAAGTATGCAAAAGGTCTTTGTAATGGATTAATTAAGGCTATTGAAAATAATAAATAGTAAAAGATGGGATAAATGATGTTTAAGTTACTAAAGTATTTAAAAAAGTATAAAATTGAAACAATTCTTGCACCGCTTTTTAAATTATTAGAAGCGCTTCTTGAGCTATACGTTCCAATTGTTATTAAGATGATGATTGATAATGGTATAGATAAAGGAGATAATGCATATATCGTAAAAATGTCAGTTTTATTATTGGTGTTGGCAGCGGTTGGACTAGCATTTTCCATAACAGCTCAGTATTTTGCAGCGAAGGCAGCAATTGGATTCGCAACTGACTTAAGACATGATTTATTCTCACATATATTAGGCTTTTCATATAAGACAATTGATAAAGAGGGGACTAATACACTTATTACACGAATGACAAGTGACATTAATCAGGTTCAGTCAGGTGTTAATATGGCACTTAGACTTTTACTGAGATCACCGTTCGTTGTTTTAGGCGCAATGATTATGGCATTTACAATTGATGTTAAACTTGCATTGATATTTGCTGTTGCCATCCCTATATTATTAGTTGTAGTATTCACAATTATATTAGTATCTATTCCACTTTATAAGAAGGTTCAGGGTGCTCTTGATAAGGTGCTAGTTATGACAAGAGAATCAATTACTGGTGCCAGAGTTGTTAGAGCATTCAGACAGGAAGAGGAAGAAATTGCTAATTTTAATGAAAGAACAGATAATCTAGCAAATATGCAGAAATATGTTGGACATATTTCAAATCTTTTAAATCCAGTAACTTTGATTATTATAAATATTGCGACAATAGTATTAATTCAAAAGGGTGCCATCAGGGTTGATGTTGGTATACTTTCACAGGGTGCGGTTGTTGCGTTATATAACTACATGGCTCAGATTTTGGAAGAGCTTGTTAAGTTTGCAAATTTAGTAATAAACATTACTAAGTCAATTTCATCAGGAGACAGAATCGAAGAGGTGCTTGAAATTGAAAGCAGATGTGAATATGATGAAATAATCGATGAAGATTTAAATGGTGATATTAATATTAAATTTGATAATGTATCATTTGCTTATCATAAGGGTAGAGCTGAAGCCGTTAAGAATGTTAGTTTTATAGCAAATGCCGGTGAAACAATTGGAATTATAGGCGGAACAGGTAGTGGAAAAACAACGCTTATTAATCTTATTCCAAGGTTTTATGAAGCAAGTGAAGGTAGGATATCAATTAATGGAATTGACATTAGTGAAGTTAATGAAGATGAATTAAGAAAAACAATAGGTATTGTTCCTCAAAAAGCTGTTTTATTTAAAGGTAGTATAAGAGACAATTTATGTTGGAGAAAGAAGGATGCTTCAGAAGAAGAATTAATTGAAGCCCTCAAGCTTTCTGAAAGCTATGAATTTGTGTCTGAAAAAGAAGGAAAACTTGATTATGAACTTACAGCTGGTGGTAAGAATTTATCAGGAGGTCAAAGACAGAGATTGTCAATTGCAAGAGCTTTGGTTGGAAAGCCAAGAATCCTTATTTTGGATGATTCGTCATCAGCGCTTGATATGATTACGGATAAAAGAGTAAGAGAGGGAATTAAGAGCCTTGATTATAAACCTATAACTTTCATTGTTGCACAAAGAATTTCTGCAGTTAGAGATGCGGATAAAATCATTTTGTTAGATGAAGGGGAAGTTATGGGGATTGGAACTCATAGTGAACTTGTAAATAGTAATGAGATTTATAGAGAAATTTACAAATCTCAGTATGGAAGTGAGGTTGACTATGAATAATAAAAAAACAGGATTAAGAATTTTAAAATACATAAGAAAGTATGTTGGTCTTCTTTTCGTTTCAATTATTACGGCATCTTTATCAGTTGCGCTTAGTTTATATGTTCCGATATTAGGCGGAAAAGCCATAGACTGTATAGTTGGGAAAAATAAAGTACAATTTGATAATGTGTATATATATTGTTTTAGAATACTATTAGTATGTATTGCATCAGGCATATTACAGTGGATTATGAGTACTATTAATAATAATATTACTTATAATGTTACAAGAGATATAAGAAGAGATGCATATGAAAAGATCCAGAAAGTACCACTTAAGATGCTTGATTCAAAAAGCACGGGGGATACAGTTAGTAGAATTATAGCTGATGTTGATCAGTTTGCGGATGGATTATTATTAGGTTTTTCTAATCTTTTTACAGGCGTGGTGTCGATTATTTTTACGCTTATTTTTATGATATCCATTAGTTTAAAGATAACATTAGTTGTTGTTGTGTTAACTCCGATTTCATTTTTTGTTGCAAGTTTTATAGCTAAGAATACACATAAGTTTTTTACAGAACAGTCGGTAACAAGAGGAGAATTAACAGGAAATTTAGAAGAAGCAATAGCTAATCAGAAATTAGTTACTGCATATTCAAAGCAAAAAGACATGATTGATGAATTTGATGAAATAAATCAGAGTTTAAGTGAATCATCACTTAGAGCTTTGTTTTATTCATCATTAGTTAATCCTTCAACAAGATTCGTCAATAGTTTGGTGTATGCATTTGTTGCGATGATTGCTGGAATGTCAGTTATAAAGGGGAATGTTACAGTTGGTGGATTAACATCATTTTTAAGTTATGCAAAACAGTATACAAAACCTTTTAATGAGATTTCAGGTGTTATTACTGAATTACAAAATTCTTTGGTATGTGCATCTAGAGTGTTTGAATTAATAGATGAGGAATATGAAAAAGAGACAGGCGAAAAGACATTAGATATTAATAGCCTTAATGGTGATGTTTGCATAAATGATGTTGCTTTTTCATATACTGATGATAAAGAATTTATCAAGAATTTTAATATTGATGTAAAGCGTGGACAGAGGGTTGCAATTATTGGACCAACTGGATGTGGTAAAACTACAATCATTAATCTTTTAATGAGATTTTATGATATTAAAGATGGTAAAATTAGCATCGATAATGTAGATAGTAGAGAATATACAAGAGAATCCGTAAGAAGTGGATTTGGAATGGTTTTACAGGATACATGGCTTAAGGAAGGAACAATTAGAGACAACATTATAGTTGGTAAGCCAGATGCTACTGATGAGGAAGTTATTGAGGCAGCTAAGAAGAGTCACTGTCATAATTTTATTATGAGACTTCCTGACGGATATGATACATACATAAAGGAAGATGGTGGTTCACTTTCAGCTGGACAGAAGCAACTTTTATGTATTTCAAGAATTATGCTTGCGGTTCCGCCTATGCTTATTCTTGATGAAGCAACAAGTGTTGTTGATACAAGAACTGAAATAAAGGTCCAGGAAGCATTTGCTAAATTGATGGAAGGACGAACAAGTTTTATTGTTGCTCATAGATTATCAACAATTAGAAATGCAGACATTATAGTTGCAATGAAAGATGGCAAGGTTGTTGAATGTGGCAATCACGATGAATTATTAGAAAAACGTGGAATGTACTACGAAATGTATAATAGTAGATAGAGTTGGAGACAGACATGAAGAAAAAGTTACTTTGCATGGCGCTTTCAATGGTTGTATTAGTTGGAAATATGGATACAGGCATTGGCGTGTATGCGTTGGATAATGAAAATCAGAATAATGAAAGTGAAAATCTTAGTAGGGATAACAGAGAGGTACTTAAAAAGGCCTTGTTAAATATCGGTGATTACTATAATGAAAATGAGAAATTAATTAAATCATTTTGCATGGATTATGAACTTTCAGATGAAATCGATAAAATTATTGAAAGTGATGATGAGATAGCTGTATTAAGTTATGATGCGGGAGCTAGTAATACAGATACAGCAAATGTTTCACTTGAAAAAGCCTTTAATGAAGGTAAGTTACTTTTATCATCTGCATTTGAAAAAAAAGCAAATAGATTTGGAAAGTATGAATTAAAAAGCTATGCTGATTCTGAATATGTTACAGCTATAGCTGGAATAAATGAAGTATTAAGTGAAGATTTTGAAATTGCAAATAATTCATTATCATGTAAACCTGATTGTCTAGTTGATGATAAAGAAGATGAATCTTTTAGAGATTCTTTAAACCATGTAAAGAAACTTCTCGAAGAGAAAAGAGAACAGGTTAATGGAAAACTTAGTAGCGAGGAAATACTAAGTTATATTAATAATTGTTTATTGAATACTTCTCAAGTTGAGTATGATGGAGAAATTCCATATTCAGTTAGAAAGCAAGGCGCAGGAGTTATAAACGACGAAGCCTTTTTAGAGAGTAAGGTATGTGCAAGCGTTAATGGAAAGGCAAAGGTTGAACTTGGTGAAGTAAGTTCAAAAGAAGATGATACGTTAGTAGAAATTGAACTAAAAAATTATGGTGATGTAGATGTTACTTATGAACTTAAGGATTGCCCACTTTATATGGCAAACGAAAATGATGAGAAACTTAAAACTTGTAAAGATGGCAAGATAACATCTTTTAAGGATAGTGTTACAGTACCAGCATTTTCAAGTGCAAAGGTAACAATGTTAATTCAAACACCAGAACTTGAGGATTGTTATGTTGAAGGCTTCATTGAGTTTGATGGAGATTTTGACTTATCAATACCAATTCTTATGTATAAAGGTAATTTCGGTAAGAGAAAACTTATTGATTTTGATAATTCATATTTTATGGATAAGTATGGTAATAGATTAGGTTTATATACTAGAAGAAAAAATGGTGAATATGAGGATTATTATAGTAATGATTATATAGCATTATCTCCTAATGGCTTATATGGTGAGATAAGACCAGTTATTAAGTCGGATAGAAAAATACGTGAAGTTAATGTTTCCATAAAAGGTAAAAATATTAATAATGATTTAGGAAGTTATGATGTTAATGGTTCGATTCCTATAGGATTTAAAACAAAATACTATGATGAAAAAAGAATGGCTTATTGTGATTATCCTGATGGAAACTATCAATATGTAATTAATTCTAGAGCTAGTAAAAATGATGATTTTGAAAAAGCAACATTTAATGTAGTAATTGATAGTGTTGCACCGGTTGTTAATTTAAACATTAAAGATTCAAAATTAGAGATTACAGCTTATGATAATAATATGATTTATCCATATTTTACAATGTGTTCAAATGGTAAAATCAAAAAGATTAATTTGCTATCTGATTGTAGAAATACAAGTGGAAAGTATTATTATAATTTAAATGCAGATGAAAAAAATGTTGAATGTTTCTTTATGGACATGGCAGGTAATGCAGTTTATAAAGCAGAAAAAACAGATGATAGTAGTGAATTGCTACTATGTGATGATTTTGATTTGTCTGAGTATGACTTGGAAAAAACAACGATTAAAAACATTAATTTAAAATCATATTCAGTACTTACGAAGGATGAAGTCGATAGTGGTAAATTTATAATAAAAGGACAAATAGTTGGTAAAATACCAGATTCCTTTAAAATAAATAATAAAAATGTTGAAATAACAAAAACAGATTTAGAACATGTTTATGATTTTAAGGTTCGTGTTTTTGTTAAGAATGGTATTAATACATATTCTGTTTTACTTAAAAATGGCGAAGAAAGTAACATTTTTACAATAAAAGGTGTTATATATAGTGATGGGCTAAGCTTGAGCGTTGATAAGGGTTTAGCTAATGCTATCGGTGTGGTTAGAGTGTCTAAAAAGAAATATACATATGATGTAAATATTAATCCAACAATTGGTATTTATGATTTATATGTAAATAATGAACATGTATATTCTAATAGAGACATAAAAGATAGTAGTGAAAAGAAATTAACCCAAGAGTATGAATTCTTAAATAATGATACAAAAATTTTTAACGTAAAAGTTGTTGATATATGCGGTAATGAAGCAGAATATTCATTTAAGGTTAAATACGTTAAAATTACTAAGATGGGTGTAAAAGTAATAAGTATTAATCAGGCTGATGTTTATTATGAAAATACTTATGTTTATACTGGGAAAGCAATTTGTCCAACCGTTCAATTAGTATGTAAGGGTATGAGTTTATCAAAAGATGATGATTATACTATTAGATACCAGGATAATGTTAATATTGGTATTGGTAAAATAATTATTGAAGGTGTTGATTCTTACAATGGAACATTAATTAAGGAATTTAAGATTTTCCCTAAGAAAACACGAATAAAGAGTGTTACAACTAAACTGGATAAAAAGGGTTATGTAAAAATCAAACTTAAGAAGAGAACTGGAGGCGTTAAATATCAGGTTCAGTTTTCCAGGAAGAAGAGATCTGGTTATTCTGACTTAAAGAAAACATCAAGTCTATCTTTTAAAACTAAAAAGTTAAAACCAGGAAAGACATATTATATTAAGGTTAGATGTTATAAGAGAGTACAGGGAGATACTTTTTATGGTGAATATGGTCCAATTAAAAAAGTAAAAATCAAAGTGGTTAGGATGAAAAAGGTTTCTAAGAAAAAGGTAATAGGTAAGAAGAATAAGAAGAGTAATAAGAAATGAAAATATTAAGTGTTAATGATAGAATAAAAAAGTTAAGAGAA
The DNA here is from genome assembly GCF_900167115.1 of Eubacterium uniforme. Classification (GTDB taxonomy): domain Bacteria; phylum Bacillota; class Clostridia; order Lachnospirales; family Lachnospiraceae; genus Eubacterium_S; species Eubacterium_S uniforme. The sequence continues at coordinate 4,262 of NZ_FUXZ01000014.1, read as the reverse complement.
GTTATGAAGGATAAAAATGTGGACGTTTATTATACAACCACATCGGATTTTCATAGTAGTGAGTATATACAGGATTACTTTAAAGAAGTTTATTACATCACTGGTTTTAGTGGAAGTAATGGAAGTGTTATTATAACTGATGAAAAAGCATATCTTTATACTGATGGAAGATATTTTATTCAGGCAGAATCTGAACTTAGCACAAGCAAAGTGATTCTTATGAAGATGGGAGAGAAGGATGTTTTAAAAGAGGAAGAACTAATTGCGAAAGTATTTGCTGAGAAAAAATACAAAACATTAGGTTTTGATGGTAGAATGATTAGTTCAAGTCTTGGAAAAACATTTAGAGATTCAATCGGAGACGGAGAGATTCTATGCGATATTAATCTTCTGGATTATGTTTGGGAAGATAGAAGTGAATTACGTTTTGAAAAAGTTTATGATTTGCAAATTACTTATTCGGGTGAAAGTGTTCTTTCTAAAATAGAAAGAGTTAGAGATTACATGAAAAAGAAAAATGTTAATGGTTATGTTTTATCATCCCTATGTGATATAGCTTGGCTTCTTAATTTAAGAGGCAATGACATAGAGTGTAATCCAGTATTCTTAAGCTTTGTATATTTAACAAATGATAAGATATACATTTATTCTAATGAAAATGCAAATGTTAAAGAAGCACTTAATAAGAATGTAGAGGGAACAGAGATATATAACCAGATTATTCATAAGAAATATGAAGATTTTTATGAAGACATAAAGAAGTTATTAGTTATTGATTCTTCGATTGGTAATTATAAGCTTTTAGTTGATTTATCAATGAGTAGTTATAGATTACTTAAGATATTAGAAGAGTTAAAAATTGATTATGTTGATGAGTTTAACATTACAACAGCTTTCAAAGCAGTTAAAAATGAAGTTGAACTTGAAAACTTAAGAAAAGCGCATATTTATGATGGGGTTGCTGTAACTAAGTTTATATATTGGCTAAAACATAATATTGGTAAGATTGAAATTACCGAAAAATCGGCAGCAGATAAATTATATGAATTTAGAAAAGAGTGTAAAAGTTTAATTGGTTTAAGTTTCGATACAATTAGTGCATATGGAGGCAATGCAGCCATGATGCATTATGAGGCAGGAAAAGATTGCGCTATATTAAAACCTAAGGGGATGCTTTTAGTTGATAGTGGAGGACATTACTTTGAAGGAACGACGGATATTACTAGAAACATTGTTTTAGGAGAACTTTCTGATAAAGAAAAGATGTATTATACATTAACATTAAAGGGGATGTTAAATTTATCAGATGCTAAGTTTTTATATGGATGTACAGGACTTAATCTTGATATTTTGGCAAGAGGTTCGTTATGGAAGCTTGGTATGGATTATAAATGTGGTACAGGTCATGGCGTTGGGTATTTGCTATCTGTTCATGAAGCACCTAATGGTTTTAGATGGAGAAAGGTACCAGAAAGAAATGATGGATGTGTATTAGAAGAAGGTATGGTAACAACCATAGAACCTGGCGTGTATATTGAGAATGAATTTGGTATTAGAATAGAGAACGAACTGGTTTGTAAAAAAGCAGAAGAGAATGAATATGGACAATTTATGGAGTTTGAAACAATTACATTTTGTCCTGTTGATCTTGATGCGGTTGATACAAAGTATCTTGATGCATCTGATATTGAAATGTTAAATAATTATAATAAAATAGTATATGAGAAAATTTCACCTTATTTAAATGAAGAAGAGAAGGAGTGGTTAGGTAAGGAAACCAGAATGTTATCGTAAGATGGAGGGATATTATGGGTAAGAGATTATTATTTATTTATAATCCATATTCAGGAAAAACAATTATATCTGAGTATGTTGCTGAGATTATTGATGAATGTACAAAGGTAGGTTATGATGTTATAGCTGTGCCTACACAGGAAAAGGGATATGCTACAAAAAAAGTGGTTGAATATGGTGAAATTGTTGACCATATTATTTGTAGTGGTGGTGATGGAACGCTTAATGAAACAATAAATGGCTTGATGCGTATTGAAGACAGACCGACTCTTGGATATATCCCAACAGGAAGTACTAATGATTTCGCAAATAGTTTAAGTATTCCTAAGTCTATTGAAGATGCAATGGATGTTGCAATAAATGGAGAGGAATACGTTATTGATATTGGTTTGTTTAACAAAAGATACTTTGTGTATATTGCAGCATTTGGTGCATTTACTGAAGTTTCATATAGTACTTCGCAGGATCTTAAAAATGTTTTAGGACATCCTGCGTACCTGTTAGAAGGTATTAGAAGTCTTCCAAAACTTAGAAACTATCACGTTGTATTAGACGTAGATGGAGAAATAATAGAGGATGATTTCCTTTATGCCATGATAACAAATGCTACATCAGCTGGTGGATTTAAGGGAATTACAGGTAAGGATGTTTCTCTTAATGATGGTATCTTTGAGTTATTATTTGTTAAGAGTATACAGGGACCACCTGATTTAAATGAGGTTCTTGGAGTACTTAGTGGTTTTAAGGAAGAAAGCGATCGTGTAATTAAGAGAAAAGCTAAGCATGTTAAGGTTATTTCTAGTGAGAAGATTCCATGGACAGTTGATGGTGAGTTTGCGGGTAACCATAAAGAAGTAGAAATAAGTGTAATTCCTAGTGCTATTGAAATTAAATCATAAATGATTTGGATTTGTTGATAAAAATAAAAAATGCACAGAAATGTTGACAATTTATAAAAAATGGGTTATTATGATAAGGCTACCCTTATACACAATTGGGAAAGTGTAAATTGAGGTCGGCGAAAGGAGCAAGTGATGCAGGAAGAATTTTTCGAAGAAGAACTTAAGAAGCTTGTAGAACTCGGAAAAAGTAAAAAGGGTGTGCTTGAAAACTATGAAATCGATGCAGTTTTCAAGGATGTTGAACTTGACGAGAATCAAACAGATAGGTTGTATCAGGTTTTAGAAGAGAATAAAATCGATATCCTTCAGATTGATGATGTGGATGATGACCAATTTGTTGACGATACTTTGTTAGAGCCACTTGATGAAGATGACTTTGTTCCCGAATTGGAAGATGAAGAGAACATAGATCTTAGTGCAGTAGAACTGCTTGAAGGCGTCGGAACAGAGGATCCAGTCAGAATGTACCTTAAGGAAATTGGTACGGTACCACTTCTTACAGCTGATGAAGAACTTGCCCTTGCTAAAAGAAAAGCAGAGGGAGATCCTGTTGCAAAACAGAGACTTATTGAAGCTAACTTACGTCTTGTAGTTAGTATTGCAAAAAGATACACTGGTAGAGGCATGAGTTTCCTTGATTTAGTTCAGGAAGGTAATTTAGGTCTTATTAAAGGTGTTGAAAAGTTTGATTATGAAAAGGGTTACAAATTAAGTACTTACGCTACATGGTGGATTAGACAGTCTGTAACAAGAGCACTTGCTGATCATGCTAGAACAATCAGAGTTCCAGTTCATATGGTTGAAACTATTAACCGTATGTCAAAGATGCAAAGAAAGCTTACTCTTGAACTTGGAGCAGAACCTACAACATCTCAGCTTGCTGAAGCACTTGATATGACAGAGGATAAAGTATTAGAAATCATGCAGATTGCCAGAGAACCAGCATCTCTTGAAACACCTATTGGTGAAGAGGATGATTCAAACCTTGGTGATTTCGTTGCTGATAATAATACAGTTACTCCTGAAGAATTTGTTGAAAGAGACATGCTTCGTGAGCATATTGATCTTTTACTTAATGATCTTAAGGAAAGAGAAAAACAGGTTATTATTTTAAGATTTGGTCTTAATGATGGACATCCAAGAACACTTGAAGAAGTTGGTAAGGTTTTTGATGTTACAAGAGAAAGAATTAGACAGATTGAAGCTAAGGCACTTAGAAAGCTTAAGAATCCTGTTAGAAGTAAGAAAATTAAAGACTTTTTATAAAATAATGGGGGCTGTAAAAAAACTCCCCTAACAGAAAAGTAGCTATGAGCTCGCGCTCATAGCTACTTTTTGGTATAATTAGGTTATGTTACAACTAACTAATTATAAAACCAATGATAATTATACATTAAAACAACTAAAATTACCATTAGTTATCGAAAAATTAATTGATATTTCTGATCCGGTTTATACTTTTTGTGATGTAATGGACCACATCGACCTAACACCATACTTTGTAGAAGGGAAAGGCTACAAAACAGGTCGTCCAAGATGTGATGCAGAAAAGTTACTAAAAGTAAT
>NZ_FUXZ01000026.1 GCF_900167115.1 Eubacterium uniforme | reverse complement strand
CAAAATAAAAACCAAAGCACAAAAATCAAATATGACGGTTAGCGAATATTTAAGAATCAAATCATGTGATATTAAAATAACTGAAAAACAATTTGATGAATTAAATAAGATAATTTCATATGAAATTAGGAAAATTGGTAATAACATTAATCAGATTGCTCATCAATATAATGCTTATGATATTTTTGAGCCGTCTAAAGAATTAAATATTATGATTGATCAGCTTAATTATAAATTAGATTTGATAGAAAAAAAACTGGAGGATATAAAACATGGCAATAACTAAACTCATGCATATCAAGGAACGAAAAATTGGAGATCCTGCTCAAGGATTAATGAACTGCATAAATTATATTCTTAATCCAAAAAAAACAGAAAATGGATTATTGGTTGTTAGTAACTCTGGATTAACAGCTGATGAAATATTTAAGAATTTTATAAAGACCAAATCATATTATAATAAAAGATTCGGAAGACAGGGATATCATTTTATTGTTTCGTATCCTTCAGGAGAAAAGATAAAGGATTCAATAATGCTAAATGTTATGGATGACATTACATCTGAGTTATTAAAGGATGAATATGATTACGTTGCCGCAGTTCATAATGATACAGACCATCCACATGGACATATTGTTTTTAATTCCGTAAATAGTGTTAATGGAAAAAAATATAGATATAATAATGGAGATTGGGCAAGGATTATCCAACCCGTCGTTAATAAGGTTTCTGAAAAATATAATCTTCCATTAATTAATATTATGATGTTGGATAATGAAATTGAACGAGGAACATTAAGTAAGCATAAATTACTTAAGCATAACATAGATCAAGCGGTAGAACAGGCAAATAATTACGAAGAATTACTTGATATATTGGAGAAAAACTTTGATATAGAAGTTAAAGAAGCTTATTCAAAAAAATATGGAATAATATTAAAATATAAGCCTATGGGTGAAACTAAATACATAAGAGCAAACAGTTTAGGCTTTGGATATTTTCCAGATGATTTGAAAAGAAGACTGAATATGAATTCATTGGTAATTAAAGAAGTTGAATTGGCAGTAAATAGAAACGTTAATAAAATGCATGTATATAAAAGTTTTGTTTCATGGGATAATATGTCTGTTTATCAAAAAGAGATAGCTAAAAAGGTTTATTATGCAGATCATATATTAAAAAGAGGCAAACATTTATCTAATTGGGAAGTAAACAGAACAGTTAGTAAGATTAATACTCTTGTTAAATCATTTATGACGATACAAAAAAATCAAGTTAATTCATATAATGATTTGATTGAAAAAATAGATATAAAAGACAATCAAATAGCTAAAATACAAAAGTCCATAAAATCATTAAACAATGAATATAAAGATTACTTAAAACATTCAAAGTATATTCCGTCTTTATTTGAGCTATTAAAAACATATAAAGTATTATCTGAAGATGAAACTATTGATAAGGATAGAATAAAGAAAATAGAAAAATTCATGGATGTAAAAAAGACTGAACAAGCCTATAATTCGTATATTCATAAGAAAAATGAATTTATGAAAATAAAAAACGAGCTTCAGACTGAAAAGAAATATATGAATAAAATAAAAAAGGAATTGGAAACAAACCTAAAAGAAAGAAAAATACGGAAAAAGGGATTATAAAATAATAATACATACGTGTAAATATATTTTTAAGCGGACTAAATGTACTAAAGTTGTACTAAACGGACTAACGTTTTATGGTATAATTACAATTGATAAAGAATGTAAATTTTTAAGAGAACTAGGAAAAACTAGTTCTCTTTTTAGTTGGAGGTGATAATTTTGAAATATGTAGCAGAAGAACTTATTGAAAAATTAAGAAATATACCCATTCAGAATGTAGCTTCGGCTATGGGGTATCATGTTGTAAAAAAAGGAAATTTTTATTCTTTAAAAGAACATGATTCCGTGATGATAGATCCAAGGAAGAACAAGTATGTTAGATATAGTTCGGATGGAAGTAGTAAATCTGTATTTGATTTTCTTATTGAATTTGGAAACATGGATTTTATTGGTGCTGTAAATTATTTAAATGATAATTATATTGGAGAAGCTCAAATAAGCAGATTCAGGGACGTAAGAAATAATAATGAAAAGTCATGTAAATTAGAATTACCAAGAAAATCAGACAATATGCGTAATGCTTTTGCATATTTAATTAAAACACGATGTTTATCTGTTGATGTTGTTAAAAGTTTAGCTAACAAAGGATATATATATCAAGACGAAGAACATAAAAATATAGTTTTTGTAGCTTATGAAACAAAAGAAGGAATTAGACAACCAGTGTTTGCTAATTTAAAAGGAACAAATGAACAATACCCTTATAAAAGAGATGTGCCAGGTAGCGATTATAATCGCTGCTTTTTTTTAGACTATAAAAGTGACACATTATTCATTACTGAAGCTATTATCGATGCCTTATCGGTAATGAGTATGCAAGGAGATGATTTATATAAATGGAATTATTTAGCCTTAACAGGAATAACTAAAACTTCCTCAATTAACTATTGGTTAGATAATCCAAATATAAAGAATATTATATTAGGTTTAGATAGAGATTCAGCAGGAATTAAAGCGACAGAACAAATAAAACAAATGATAAAAGAAAAAAGAAATGATATAAATGTTGAGGTTATCCAATGTGAGGAAGGATTTAAGGATTTTAATGAAGAATTAGTATATAAGGTTAAAAGAAATATACCAGTACATAAAATTGAAAGGAATTCAATGCAGGTGGTGGAACTTGAAAATCCCTTTTGTAAGTGTAGAACAAGATAGTGAGGATATTGATATGAGTAAAGAAGAGTTAATAGAAATTATTTTACCTTTAAAGGATGAATTACTTGAATTATCCAAAAAAATAGATGGATTAATTGAAGAACAAAATGTAATAAAAGAACAAATTAGCGAAATGATCAACAGGAAAGAGGGTGATATAGATGAACAACTCAGAGAATTATTCGCAGATGGAGAAGGTAATAAAGAAAGCAAAGGAATTACAGGAACAGAACCAGAAATTACAGCAACAATTGGAAATAATACAACAGGAGAATCAGATACTGAAGAACGAGAAAGAAGTTCTTCAGGAGCAAATGATAAAACAGATGAAGAAGTTACAGGAACAGAATTTGAATTGCCATCAGGAAGTTTTATCGCAGATTTCGAAATTAGCGATGACATGTTCTCAGATGAAAGTGAGTTCGGCGCTGAAATCGATTCCGAAGGAAATACAGAAAACTAATATAGAATTAGCCAAAAATAAAAGAAAAATTAGAAAAAAGAAAGACAATCTATTGGAATATTTACTTAATGGTAAATTTACTAAAGAACAGAGAATAGAAATTAGTAAAGCTATAACAGAAGATGGCCTTTCTGAAGATATGGTTTGGCAAATAGCAAAACCTGAATATTCAGCTGAAGGCATAAGACAGGCTAGAGAATTATTAAGAAATGGAGGGTTAAACAATGAGTGATATTAATGCTGACTTATCTGAAGTTATTCAGGTTTTGAGGTTTTCTGGAGAAGCATTTAAAGATGTTGCGTTATTAATTAAAAGTGGTAGTGATATAGCAGGAAAAACAATTAGTAAGAGTGCATTGAAAGCATTGCAGATTAGAATGAAACTACATTTTTATGATTTATCACTTCCTGTAATTAATAGACCTTATAATTCTGTATCAATTGGCACTATGGAAAAAATTACAGGTGGTAATTATAGAATTATTGATATTCCTAGTGAGGATGAAAAAGAATTGGAAGATTTCTTTAAAATATTTAAGAAACACAAAGTTCCATTTGCTGTATTACCTGATTTGAATCACGGAGATAATCATATTCAAATAGCTGTTAATCCTCAGGATATAGATAAAATCAATGACATTTGTGAAATATATAAATTTAATAGTCTTCAAAAAATAAGTGAAATTACTGAAGAAGAGTATTATGATAATGCATCAATTGAAGAAAAAGAAGACTTTGATAAAACATCATCATTAATGGCTAAACAGGTTGAACAGCAAAATACTAAAAAAAAAGAAAAATCTGAAGATATAAACATAGAAAAAGATATTAATGATTTAAAAACAGCTTCAAAAATAGAACGTTATAAAACACTATCCAATAACAGTCAGTATGAAAAAATATCATTGGACATGGAAACATTATTTAAATCTGAAGATGAAAATTATATGTTTTTTAGAGTGCCAGGTTCATACGATTACCGTGTAGGCAGTTTTCTAATGATAGCAGTAAAGAAAGAAGATATTTACATTTCAAACGATAATAAGACAGCAACCACATTTTTACATAAAGACTCAACATCAGTTGTCCAAAGGATTAGTAGGGGAAATGTAAAAAAGACAGAAATAATACATAATAAAAAATTGAGCAATTATTTTACTGAGGGATGGAATAAGTTTGATAAAGAAAATGGTATTAAATCTATTAAATTAACAAAAGGGAAAAATGCTTTTAATTCATCAACAATAAGAAGAAATAGGAAGTGAATATATGCAACGTAAGAATATAAAAAGAAGAAATACCATTATTATTTTTTCTATTTTTCTGGTAATGGTAATTTATATATGTTACTGTGTTTCAGCTTTGTTTATTACAAAAGGGTTAAACGTAGATAATTTTATGGATTACTTAATGTATTACATTAATCATCCGAGTAAAGAATATTATAATGACAAGACAATACTGGTCATATTAGGCGGAGTGGTTGTTTGGTTTTTATTCTTTGCTTATAAGTTAGCTGATAGTACGTATAATTTTATGCCAGGAGAAGAATATGGTTCAGCTAAATGGGGAAATGTTAAATCATTTAATAAAAAATTTGAAGATAAAGAAGATAAATCAAATAATAAAATTTTATCAGAAAACATAAGATTTAGATATGATGAATCTACTTTGCTTAATAATAACACATTTATAGCAGGTGGTTCTGGTACTGGTAAATCTGCGAGTATTTTAACACCTAATCTATTGGTTAATCATAGTAGCATGATTTATACAGATCCTAAGGGCAGTTTGATTAAAAAATATGGAAATTATCTTGCTAGTCAGGAAAATACAAGAGTTTATTTTATCGATACGGTTAATATGTCTAAATCCATGCATTTTAATCCTTTTCCTTATATAAGGGACACAACGACTCTTGAAATGCTAATTACAAACATATTGGATAACACTAAGCCAGAAACAGAGTCAACTGGTGGTGACCCATTTTGGGATAATGCAGAGCATTTATATATTAAAGCTATTTTTTCGTTTATATGGCAGCATTGTCCCTGTGATATAGATTGGACTAAATATGGTTCGATAGAAGAAAATGATCAGGTTCACTATGAAATGAATCTAGTAACATTTTTGGACTTTATTCATAGAGCTGATGTAATAATTGATCCAAGAACTGGTGATACCCAGCCTTCGATGTTAGAACGTTTATTTAAAACATTACCAATGGATGATGATGCAAGATATTCATATGAGGATATGAGTAAAGGGGCAGGGGATACATTAAGATCCATTTTAATATCATGTAATTCACGATTTTCAAAATGGAGAAACAAAGAATTACATGAATTATTAAAAGATAATGATATTCCTATTGAAGAATTTGGAATAGGAAAAAATGGTGATGGTAAAACAAAATCTCATCTGTTCATTACTATTCCTGATGATGATAAAACTTATAATTTTGTTCCTGGCATGATTTATACATTATTATTTCAAGAGTTGTATTATCAAGCTCGATATTATGATAATGACAGATTGCCATTAGATGTAGGGTTTTGGCTGGATGAATTTGCAAACA
>NZ_FUXZ01000022.1 GCF_900167115.1 Eubacterium uniforme | reverse complement strand
ACCCCGACTTCCAAGATTTCACTTTCCTCATTACCTATTTTTTCAGTATATGTCTGTTCACGTTGTATATCTCCATCTCGTCTTCCATCTACATCACTATATTCATTATTAGGATTTGTCTTAAATTTTATTTCCGCGCCATCATCTAGTCCATCCTTATCTGTATCCATTTCTAAAGGATTTGTAAAGTACTTATATACTTCTTCACCATCTAACAATCCATCGTCATCTGTATCTTCAACTAATGGATTAGTACTCTTTTGAATTTCTTTACCATTCACCAATGAGTCCTCATCTAAATCCTCATTAAAATCAGATATTCCATTGTCATCCGAATCCTTCTTTAACGGATCAGTTCCTAACCCATATACTTCTAGTCCATCACTTAACTTATCACCATCTGAATCAGCCTTGTTTGGATTAGTTCCTAACTCTTCCTCATTTTCGTTAGTAAGACCATCGTTATCTGAATCATCTGAGTCTTCACTATTGTTTTCATCACTAGCCAAGCCATCTTCACTCTCTATACCAACATACTTAGCCCATTTTTCACTATAATTAATACTTGCGCCTTTTCCATCTATTATAACATTTTGAGCTATTATTATTCCATCAAGTGTAAAATAATCACAATCAATCTTTACAGTTCCAGATGGTGCATATATAATTCCCTTTAAAGAAACATATGTATTGGATATTTTAATGTCTCCTGTTTTAGAATACATAACCACACCAGAGCCATTCACATTTAAATTACCACCAAAACATGATATATCAGATACAGCTCCTACAGACTTATTAAGATTTGTACTTCCATTTATATTTAAACTTCCATCAGTCCATATCTTTTTATCAATACTAATATTCATATTTTTTACCGAATAATCTTTATTATGATTATCACATTCATCACCAAACTCTTCGTTCTTGATTTTATCATGAAGAATAATTAAATCCTTAGTATAATCAAATGAGTCATTTAAATTCTCATTACTAGAATCATTTGTATTTTTGCTATCTTTATCTATAATTTTTCCACTTACACATGGATATTTTGCTGTTGAAACAAACTTTCCATTAGTATATGCGGTGCCATTAATCGTTAAATTCTCCGTATTTATTTTGATTCCTAATTCCTCATCCTCTGCATATAAAGTATAAGGATATTTTACGATTTTATCTTTTCCCTCAGACCATATTTGAACTTTTGGAAATGAAGATATTATTAACGTAGCAGATAAGACCCCCGCTATTATTCTTTTTATAATTCTTCTTTTATCCTTTTTAGTTATATTTTTATTACTCATGCCTAATCACCTCAACAATATTATTCTTATATTCATCATCACTAATTATATCAACGCCAGAAACTCAGGTCAATCATATACCAGAATCATTTGATAATAAGCATATTATTAAAAACCAATTCCAAATAGTATTATTTTTATATAAACTGTGTAACAACACAAAACATAAAATAGCAGTAGCTTTAATAAGCTACTGCTCAAATGTAATAAAATGATTATCATAACGAATTTATAGGGGCAGCAAGTAAATCACCACCCCCAAAATTCCCCATTATTAACTTATATATATTAATATTTAACAAGCTCAACATTCATATCAATAACTGGATTTTTAGAATTCGAATGTGTAAACACAATTTTTAAATCATCCCCAAAATCCTCTATAGGAATTGAATATGAATTATTGTTTCCAAACTTAAGAGTTACTTCATTTATCTTTTTATCAGCTTTATAAATAGCCATTGTTACTGGATACTTATCTCCATATGTATCGTCCTTAAGAACCGTTATATCTGCCGTTTTAACATAACCAAATGGATTTTTAATTTCTACTGTTTTATTATTCGATAAAGTAACTTTCTTATAATCACTTAGTTTAACATTTTGCTTGCATAAGCCAAGTCCAGATACAGTCTTAACATATGTTTTATTTCCCATATAAAAATCGTATGAATCATCAACCATTACGCGAACACAATTCTTATCAAATTCTTCTCCCTGTCTGTTTATAATAGTTGAATTATTAACCATGTACTGAACATTCAAATCTGGGCAACCTGTAAATCTTACTCTTGGATTATACCATCCATTTTTTGTTACGTCACCATTCATTCTTACATTATACAAATCATAACAATTATTAAAATCAGCTAAAAGCGAACCATTAATCACCATAAAGTTAGGAGAATTATTACTAATTGTACAACAACAACACGAATCAAATTTTACAGAGGCTGTATTTGGTGAAGCTGTATTTGTTCTAACAAGACAACTACGTCTCTCTAAAGGAATCGTATCATCCCAATCCCTTATTTCAAATCTACTTCCATAGAATAACGCATGATATGCATTTTCTGGACCTGCTCCACCAGCCTGTGCAGCTGTTGGCAAATCAAAATTAACCACATTCCCTGAAAGAGGGATAATAGAACCACCTATAATGCATACACTTGTGCCCTGAGTATAATAAAATGCATCTCCATGGAATGATTCTATATCTGTAAAATCAAATCTCCAATTTAATGCCTGAGTACATGCAAAAGTAAACAATGTACATGGATTATCAACAGTTCCACAATCTGAAATCTTACAATAAGCAAATGTCACCTCTGATAGCATCTGATCACAATATATACACTTAATTATCTTATTCCAATTTACAAATGAACATGATATAAACTGAAGTCTCTGCGCTATATCACTACCATGAGTATTTTTGAAATTCATAAATGTATTTTTATTAGTACCTTTAAACTCAATATCTCTAAATGTTGTAAATCCAAAAACATTCTGATTATCAAATAACACATCACTTCCAATAAAACTAATTGTTGTAGATTCTCTTCCTGCACCACTTACTTCAAACATCGGAGCTGTTGGAAGAGCTGATTCAAGACTTAAAACAGCTCCTGTGATGATGTATTTTCCTGATGGAATAAATATTGCCTTACAATGTCTCCATCCAGGATCAGCGCCTGATTTTGTATTAAATCCCTGTTTATATGCTTCTTGAAAAAGCTTACGAAATGCTTCAGTATCATCAGTCTTTCCATCACCCTTTGCGCCAAATTCCTGTGGAGTTAAATATCCGATTGCATCTCCATCAGGGAAAAGTGGCTGATAATACTCTTCTATAGGAGCTCCTGTAGTAGGTTCTGAATTACCCATCTTAGTTTCTTCTGTCTTAGAATCATCCTTCTTTGTATTCTGATTATTAGTATCTTCTTTTTTCTTTAAATTGTCTTCAATAGCTTTTTTATTATTAGTTAAATATGTAAGAACACCATTCTTATCTGCATAATAAACTGTACCTTTTACAGTAACTGTTTTATCAATTGCAATTTTATAATTCTTCTGTGCATAGTATTTCTTACCCTTATAAGTTACTATTTTTGACTTAGCAAGTGCACCTTTTTTCTGTGCAAAATACTTTGCCTTCTTGTACTTAAAGATCTTATTTTTTACAACTCGACCTTTCTTATTAGCATAATATTTTTTCTTTTTTATCTTTACAATTTTCTTTCTAACTATCTTGTTTTTCTTGTTATATATTTTACCGTTCTTAATATGATATTTCTGTGATTTACCTTTAGCAAATACAGAATTATCCACACCATTAACATAGAAACATGAAACAAGAATTGCCATTACCATAAACAATGATAAGACTCTTTTCTTCATTTTCACACACTCCTTTTTTAATAACACTTTTCCAACCTAAACACTTAATACTTAATAAATTCAAAGTTCATAGCAACTTCTGGTGAAATATTATTTGAATGAGTAAACACAATCTTAAAATCATCAGAATAAACATTTAAGTCTATCTTATACGTTTTATTACTTCCAAATTTGATTGTTGTTTCTCCAACCTTTGTATCACCATTATATATTGAAACCGTAACTGGATAATTATCACCATACTTACTATTCTCAGGAACAGTAATTTCTGCATATTTAACATATCCATAAGGTTTAGTTGTTACAACTTTACCGTTCTTTAACTCAATAAAATTATATTCATCAGGCTCATTCGAATCTTTATTTATTGTACCTAAATTCACAACCTGTCTACATTCAGTCAATCCATCAACAGTTTTAATATACTGTTTGTTCCCAAGATAAAAATCATATGAATTATCAACCATAACTCTTACATAATTCTTTACAAAATTAGCACCTTGAGTATTAACAAGTTTTGAATTCTGTACTAAATAATCAATATTTAAGTCATTGCAATTTGAAAATGTCATTTTAGGCATTATCCATCCATTTTTAGTAACATTTCCACATATATTCATCTGATGAAGACCTTTACAATCTCTAAAGTCTACATTAAGAGCACCATTGAAAATTAAGAATTGTGATGTATCATTATCCAATGTACTGAATCCACAACAGTCGAGCATTATGGAAGCAGTATCATGTAAATTTGCCTTTGATGTTGCAAGTGTGCTATCTTTTTCTTTATTTCCATTTTGATTCTTCTTTAATTCAAATCTTGTTCCATAACACAACGCATGATGAGCATTGTTCGGACCTGCTGTCCATGTATTACTTCCATCTTCTAAGTCAAAATTAAAGATATTACCAGATGTTGGTATTACTGAACCACCAATTAAGCATATACTTGCACCCTGCTTATAGTAGAATACATCACCGTTAAAACCTTCTATATCAGTGAAATCAAATCTCCAGTTAACTGCCTGTGCACAATCTAACACAAACAACTTACATGGTTTCTCAATATATCCACAACTTGCTATCTTGCAGTAAGCAAATGTTACTTCTGATAACATCTGATCCGACCACATTGTGTTTATAATTGTCTTCCACTCAACAAATGAACACGATATAAACTGAAGTCTCTGCGCATATCCACTATTAGTTTTATTCTTAAAATTCATGAGAACATTATCAGAATCATTTCCAGCAAATTCTATATCTCTAAATGTTGTAAATCCAAAAACATTCTGATCATCAAATAATACTTCATTACCTATATACTTTATTGTTGTAGTTTCTCGACCAGCGCCACTCACTTCAAACATAGGTGGTGTCGCAAAATTAGAAAATGTACCTATAACTGTACCTTTTATAATATATCTTCCGCTTGGAATAAATATCGCCTTACAGTGTCTCCATCCAGGATTTTCAGCTCCAGGATATGAATCAAATCCTTGCTTATAAGCTTCTTTAAAGAGTTTTTTAAAAGCCTCTGTATCATCAGTCTTTCCATCACCCTTTGCATCAAACATCTGTGGTGTTAAATAATCAATTGCATCATTATGAGGGAATAAAGGATCATAATATTCTATTGGAGCACCGGGTGTTATCTGTTCCCTATCACTTAACTTTCCATCATCTGTCTTCCCGTTCTCCGATTTAGAACTATCCGACTTTTTATCGTCAGATTTAGAATCCTCTGTCTTCTTATTAGCATCATATTCTTTTTTATCTATTAAATATTTAAGAACACCTTTCTTGTTAGCATAATATATTTTACCATTTACAGTAACAATCTTATCAATTGCAATCTTATAGTTCTTCTGAGCATAGTACTTCTTACCCTTATAAGTAACAATTTTTGACTTAGCAAGTGCACCTTTTTTCTGTGCAAAATACTTTGCTTTCTTGTACTTAAAGATCTTATTTTTTACAACTCGACCTTTCTTATTAGCATAGTATTTTTTCTTTTTAATCTTTACAATTTTCTTTTTAACTATCTTGTTTTTCTTGTTGTAAATTCTTCCATTCTTGATGTGATAATTCTGAGATTTGCCCTTAGCAAATACAGAGTTTTCCCCACCATCAACATAAAAACATGATACAAGAATTGCCATTATCATAAATAATGATAATACTCTTTTCTTCATTTCCACACACTCCTTTTTTACACATCCACGTTTGGTTAATATTTTTCCTATCCGACTTTATAACTTTTTTCTACGAAATCCACTATTCTTACTTTTCATAATTTTCGTTAACGCACGTTAACGTGCAATATCAATATAAATCAATTTTTTTTCAATGTCAACCGTTATAAACAAAAATATGAACAAATTATGAACAAAAATTTCGTAATTTTCGAACCAATAAAAAACAAGTGCAAAATACATTGCAAATTTCCACAATTATTTCGCACTCATTTTATAAAGTTTTATATTAATATTTTTACTTCTTTCTATGCCATATGTTTCTTTGATTTAGATAATACACTAATTATTTCTTTGACTAACATGCAAACTAAATAACCTATAGCTGCTCCAGCTGTATTCATAATCAAATCATCTACATCAGATGTTCTTTCATAAAATAAAAGCTGTAAAATTTCAATTGTCAAAGACATTCCAAAGCCTATAGCTACTGCCTTCCACAATCTATTAACACCCTTATACAATATCGGTAAAATAATTCCTGTTGGAATAAACAATCCAATATTACCATATAAGTTTATTAACGCTTCTCTTCTTGTTTCGTAATCAAATAAATGAATCGCCGGTTCAAGATTCACATCAAGTGGCCATAACTTATTTTTATTAAATATAAGTGGCACAACCTTTCCGTCAACCTTATGTAATTCGTAAAATACAAATCGAATAATAACAAAAAGATTAATATACATAAGCATTAATAACACTTCTCTTTTAAAATCAATCTTTTTATTCTTTCCCCAAACTATAGCTCTTGAAAGAACCCATACTATCGAAAATATTACCTCTCCTGCTAAAAATGATATCTCTAGCATCTTTCTTTTCTCCTTTATAATATTTCCCATTATTTTTCATGTTCACTTCCACGATTTTCACTTTACAACTCATTAACGCCCCTATTAATAAGAACCTCTAACTCCTTAAAAGTCTCAACCTTATTAACCGTTCTTCTAAGAACACAGGCATTCCTTAATCCTTGTGTATACCAGGCTACATGCTTACGCATCTCCCTGATACCCGTATACTCTCCCTTAAATTCAACTTCCATTTTTGCATGTCTAAGTATCATCTCACAAACTTCCGGAAGCCCAGGTCTTTCAATGATTATACCATCCTTAAGGTATGCATTAACCTCTCTAAAGATCCAAGGGTTACCTCTTGCAGCTCTAGCAATCATAACGCCATCAACCTTGCACTCATCAATCATGCGCTTAGCATCCATAGCATTTCTCACATCGCCGCTTCCAACAACTGGTATATTAACAACCTCTTTAACTTCTCTTATAATATCCCAGTCAGCAACACCCGCATAATATTCTTCCCTTGTTCTTCCATGAACTGCAATCATCTTAGCACCACTATTTTCCGCCATCTTAGCAAATGATACCGCATTTACATGTTCTTTATCAAAACCCTTCCTGAATTTCACAGTAATGGGAATCTCAACAGCATTAGCCATCTTTTCAATAATACGACCAGCAAGCGCTTCATCCGTCATAAGAAATGAACCTTCATGGTTATTTACGATTTTAGGAACAGGACATCCCATATTTATATCAATAATATCACACCCTGTTTCATCATAAACTTTCTTAGCCATGTCAGCCATAATATCCGGATCACTACCAAAAAGCTGAATCGCAATTGGATGTTCACACTTATCATATTCAAGTAATGCCTTAGTGTTTTTATTCTTATAAAGAATAGCTTTTGCACTAACCATCTCTGAATATAAAAGTCCACAACCCATCTCCCTACATATAACTCTGTAAGGCATATCCGTAACACCAGCCATAGGACCAAGCATTACATTACTATCTATTTCTATGTTACCTATCTTCATATTTTATTTCTTCTTTTTCTTCTGTTTATCAAAGATTAATTTCATACCCTTAAGAGTAAGTTCCTTATCATAATACTCAATTAAGTCAGTATGTTCAAATATGATTCCGCCAAGACCACCAGTTGCAACAACCTTCATATTCTTAAGACCAGTTTCTTCCTTAACCTTATTAATGATATATTCAGCCTGACCTATCTGTCCATATACAAGACCAGCCTGCATACTTGTAACCGTGTCATTTGCTAAGATAGTCTTAGGACACTCTATTTCTATCTCCGGTAGTTTAGCTGTTTCATGCCAAAGTGCATTTGCACAAATTCTAATACCTGGCGCTGTGATGGCAACATCAAATGTTCCACCTTCTCTTACCAAGTCATAAGTTGTGGCTGTACCATAATCAATTACCATGATTGGTCCACCATAAATCTCATATGCACCAACTGCATCAACAATTCTGTCAGCTCCAACTTCTGATGGATTAGCAGTTGTAACTCTAATGCCTGTCTTAATACCAGGACCCACAATTATAGGCTTAGTATTAAAATACTTCTTAAATGCATTAACCAAACTATGCATTGTTGCAGGTACAACAGATGAGATAATAACATCTGTTACTTTCTTATAATCAATACCTCTGATTTTTATCATGTCAGAGATCATAATTCCATATTCATCAGAAGTTCTTGAAACTCCTGTGTTCATTCTAAATGTTCCAAGTAATTCATCATTATCAAATATACCGAATGTAATATTTGTATTTCCAACATCAACTGTAAGTAACATATCGCCTTAAATGATGTATGTAGAATACACCATATCTCCTTTCTACTACAATGGTTTTATAGTTAATATTCTTAACATCTAGTTAAGATGTTATCTATCTTATTGCTTAAGCTGTATAATGATGGGAGCAATAGGTATATCGGCTTCCTTTCTTGGACCTCGCGTCCGTAAACTAGACTGATAACCAGCTCCTCATTAGCAGCGTTCGTTTTATGCAGGTTGTTTCACCATAGGGTGCATTCGTGTCACACCACAGTAGATTGAATAGGCAATGAGTAAAACTGGTGTATATCCATTGCACTATATTTTTAAGGAGTGACAAATATATGAACGCAGTAGGTATTGATGTTTCAAAAGGTAAGAGTACAGTTTCTAT
>NZ_FUXZ01000013.1 GCF_900167115.1 Eubacterium uniforme | reverse complement strand
CTGAAATACGTCTTAAGGACATTCCTTGACTTCTTAACAATAAAACCTGGCTAATTATTAATTCATCTTTAGATTTGTCTTTAACTGACAATTTTTCAGCTTTATCTGCATCATAAGGATTGCATTTTTTCAATTCCCTACTTATGGTGCTTTGATTCAAGTTTAGTATCTCAGCCATCTTTTTTTGTGAAATTCCTTTTCTGCTTAATTCTTCAATTTCTTTACGAATTTCAAAATTAATCTTCTTCATCTTCATCACCTTAATATAAAAAAATTGCATAGAATAGTTTAAAACTACTCTATGCAATATATTTTAAAACTCAGCATAATCTACTAAATACACATCCACAATAGTCCTGCCTATATAAATCATATTCTTTAGATAACTCAATTGACCTTTGATATCCGCCTTTTTTCTTAAAATCCGAATTCAAAAATCTAATATCTAATTGTTTTGCAAATTCTTCTCCTATTTCATTAAGCCAGTCAGCATTTTTATGAGGACTAATTGAAAGAGTTGTTGTAAAAAAATCAAATCCCTTTTCCTTAGCATACAAAGCTGTTTTTTCAAGTCTTAATTTATAACACTTATAACATCTTTTTCCGCGTTCAGGTTCATTCTCCAATCCCTCTGCAATTTCATAAAACTCGTTATTATTGTATTCTGGAACCACAATTTCAACATCATCACTAAGACCGTTAAATTTTAATAACTTATATAATTCCGCAACTCTTTTATTAAATTCCTCTTCCAATGAAATATTTGGATTATAATAAAATAATGTAATTTTAAAATAATTTGCTAAATACTCTAAAACATAACTACTACATGGTGCGCAACAACTATGCAACAACAAAGTCGGTCTATCTTGCTTACACTCTGTATTAATTATATTTTCTAGTTCCAACTGATAATTTCTTTTATTCATTATTTTTCCTTAACATATACTGCTGTTCCAAAAGGTTCTAATAAGCCATTCTTTTCTCCAATCATAACTTCTATCCCCTCAATAAGATCTTTATTTAGTTTAGCAACATAATTATTATGATTTAAGAAGAATATGTATGTCTTGTCTTTCCCTTTCCTTGTAACAACTTCTATTCCTCTATCTAATTCCTTATATTTAACTTCGATTTTTGCCTGAAGAAGCATACTATAAATAAGTTTATTAAGTAAATTATCATCAAGCTCACAACCTATATAATACACCAAGCCCTTACCATAATTATTTATACTAATTGCCGTTTCACCACTATAGTAATTATTTGTATATACACCAACACGCTCCGCTTCCTTAGTTGTAATAATATCAGCAAATAACTTTCCTTTCCCACTATACTGTCCCAAATCAATCGTAACTTCTGTTTCTCTTAGGCAGTCATAATCATTTATCTCTATACCAGTCATCTCTGATAACAAACCTGGTAATTCACAATCACTGACACAGATGTTATTTTCATCCTTAACACCACTTCTATACGTAAAGCACATATGTCCACCATTTTTAACATATTCATCAAAATGCTCTTTAACTTCTTGCTTAAGAATATATTGTAATGGTGCAATCACAAGCTTATACTTTGAGAAATCAGCCATTTCAGATACCATATCTGCTTCAATTTTCAAATCATATAATGCTCTATAATAATCTGCCAAAACACCTACGTATGAAAGATCAGGATTATGTGGCTGTATATTAAGTGCATGATAATTATCATAAGAATACACTATTGCAACCTTTGCATCCGATTCTAAATCTTTTATTTCATCCAACAATTCATCATATCTATTAATGGTGTATTTAATTTCATCATATCTTCTGCCTGGTTTTCCACTATGTGGTAAAATACCATGCCAAAATTGCTCTGTACCAAATGTAGCCGTTCTCCATCTAAAATATGTAATCTTATCAGCACCATGAGCAATTGCCTGCGCAGTCCAAAGTGATAACTGTCCAGGTGCAGGAGTTCTCCCCATAATATTCCAGCCTGTAGGACCAGCCTGTTGTTCCATAATCCAGAAATTCTTGTTTTTAAAACTTCTCATAAGCTCAAGAGTCTGAGCTAGGAATGCATTATCCTCATGTGGCATTTGTAAATAAAATCCACCTGGATACTGATCATGGCAAACAAAGTCTAAATCAGAGGCCAAATCATAATAATTTACCTTATCAGCAAAGCCCATACAATTATGTGTAATAAACTGATTCTCACTATACTGCCTAATAATATCTATCTGCGCTTTTGAAAAATCAACAATCAAATCAGAACAAAATCTTTTAAAATCAAGTTCAGTTGATGGATTTTTACCTGCCGCAGTATGAGCAGGAAGAAATACTTCACTAAAATCATTATACTCCTGACTCCAAAATGCACATCCCCAAGCTTTATTAAGATTATCAACAGTCTTATATTTCTCTTCTAACCATTCTATAAAAGCCTGTCTGCATGAATCACAATAGCATAAATCACCATGACCATTACCAAATTCATTGTCAATCTGCCAACCAACAACATTTTTATTATGTCCAAATTTCTTGGCCATTTCAGTCACTATTTTCTTAACATACTCTCTATATGTTTTATTTGACTGACAATCATGATGTCGACCATTAAAAGTAACTCTTACACCCATGTCATTAACCGGAAAAATCTCTGGATGCTTATTCATAAGCCATGCTGGTGGTGCTGCAGTTGGTGTGCCAATAATACAACTTATTCCTGCATCAGCGAACTTATCAACAACATCATTTAGCCACTTAAAATCATATTGTCCTTCAATAGGCTCCATCTTATGCCACGAAAACTCAGCAAGTCTAACATAAGATATACCTATATCTTTCATAAGACTTATATCCGTCTCAATTCTTTCTTCATCCCAATGTTCAGGATAATAACATACTCCAAAATTTCCCATTTCTCTTTCTCCATCCTTTTTAATAAATTATCTCTTATATATATATTTAAATATAGGACTTGCAAGCGCAAGTCCTATATTATAAACTATAATCTTGTCAAATCTTCTTCTGCGAAAAGACCAACAATTAAAACCAATACCATAGTTGAAATAATATCACCATAGTATGTTTTATCTCTCATAGCATTTCTACTTCTAAGCTTATATTTACAATAATCATAAATATAAACTGCAATCATAATCATAAGTCTATCAAATGTATCCATCATAAGATTGCTAAAGTTTGGTAATTTCTCAGCATATTTTGCTGCTTCTAAAACATCATAAACAATATTTGTCATATCTCCATCAACAGAAGTTAACAATCCCATCATGGCTATGTTTCCATACCATCTAAAGTCATACTTATTAGACTTAAATGTCATATAAGAAATTCTAGCTCTCTTAGCAAGTTCCATCGGATCACCTTTAACCATAAATAAGGCATTTACCAATGTCTGAAGGATATTTCCACCACCAACTGTTGACTTAAGTTCTGATTCAAGAATTCTCATATGTCTCGGAATTTCATCAAGTGTAAAGTCTGAACAAGCAATTGTAGCAAGACCAAGATAATTATCTATACAGGTATTCATAGGATGTAATTTACCAAATACGTAGTAAATATCCTTAAAATGTTCAACAATTATATCCATATCCGCTCTATTAATATTATCAGCTAAAAGAACAGATGTACAAACTAATTGTTCTGAACCAGTAAACTTCTTTGAACGAAGTAACTGATATGTATAATCAAATTTATCAAATGTAAACTCCTGATCATCAACACCCATAAGCATTGTTGCAATATAAGGACTTATTTCACCTCTGAAAAATGAGAATGCACCAGTATGTTCAATAATATACTGTTTCATATCTTTATATTTTTCCACATCTGGCTCGATATTTGTTATAACGCACATAAATGAACAAATCATCTTACAAATCTGTGGTTCCCAACGCATTTCATCTTTAAAACTCTCTGCATACTTATCAAGCTTATCAATCAGGCTTTTAACCCCTTGCTTCATCTTTTTTACCTTTCCTTCCTTTATTTATGATATGGTTCATTGCATATAATCCTAAAACCTCTATATAACTGTTCTAAAAAAATCACCCTCATAAGCTGATGTGGAAAAGTCATCTTCGAAAAACTTAATGCATAATCAGATTTATCCGTAACCATCTTTGATAACCCAAGCGATCCACCTATAACATATGTTATATTACTCTTTCCACTCACCTGTAATTGTTGTATTTTTTTAGCATGTTCTTCCGATGTAAGATTTTTACCATCTATCTCTAAAGTTATAAGATAAGTATTATCCTTAATATGACCTAGAATTCTCTTACCTTCCTTATCCTTTATAATCTCTTCCTCACGTTCTGAAAGAGACTCTGAAGTTTTTTCATCGGCAACTTCCACAATATTCAAATCACAATATTTTGAAAGTCTTTTAACATATTCCCCCACCGCATCACGATAAAACTTTTCTTTTATTTTTCCAACCGTAATTAACGTAATTTTCATATTTTAAAAATATTCTATCTAAAAACAAAACTTATTATTTCTATCTAATTTCAGGCAATTCAGAAACCAACTCTCTGAATGTTTTCCAATCACCCTTTTTAAAATCAGTAACATCAATATTCTGCTTATTAATAAGACATTCATCTATCAAAAACACATCAATGCCTAATTTCAAAGCACACATATCTTCAGTCACGTCATTACCAACCATCATGCATTCATCAGCAGTTACACCAATCATCTGTAAAATCTTACGATAATAATTTAAGTTTGGTTTACAAAAACAACTGTTTTCCATAGACGTAATTAATTCAAAATCATTCTCATCTAAATCAGCCCATCTGATTCTTTCAATCATAGCTTCCTCTGGAAAAACTGGATTAGTTGCAACCACTAATCTATAACCTTTATTTTTTAGCATACGAACACATTCCTTCGCTAGTGGTGTGGCTGTAGTATTAAGCCTTGTAACGAAGAAATCTTTTCTATAAAAGTTTTCAAACTCTTTTTTAAATAATTTCAAATCCCCTTTTGAAATAGGATTTCCATCATCTGAAATACTTCTTGAAAAAGTATTCCAAAAACATTCATCATTAGTAAGAAAACCATCATTAGCCATCATTGCATCAATACCCTGAAGCATAGCATGTCTAAGGCTTTCAGCCGAAACTCCCAATCTTGAAAATCTACCAGTTACAGCCTTAAAGAATGTATCAGTAAATCCTCTCGTATCCATTGGAAGTAACGTTCCATCAAGATCAAAAAGAATAGTGTTCATATATTTATACGTCCTGTAATTATTCGTCCCAGTTATGATATACCTGCTGAACATCATCATCTTCATCAAGTAAATCAATAATCTTATTTAAATTTTTAATTGCTTCTTCATCAGTAAGTTCTACATAATTCTGAGGAATCATAGTAACTTCTGCTTCCATCATAGGAACACCTAATCCTTCAATTGCTTCTCTTACTGTTGAGAAATCCTCAGGTGTAGTATAAATTTCATAAGCTTCATCTTCCTCAACGAAATCTTCAGCTCCTGCATCAAGTGCAGCCATCATCAACTCATCTGCATCCATGTCCGTTTCTGACTTATCTATAATAATCTGACCCTTCTTGTCAAACATGAATGATACACAACCTGGTGTACCAATGTTTCCGCCACCCTTTGTAAAAGCATGACGAACGTTAGCTGCTGTTCTATTTTTATTATCTGTAAGTGTATCAACAATAATTGCGATACCGTTAGGACCATATCCCTCATAAGTAATTACTTCGTAATTTACAGCACTTGCTTCACCTGCAGCTTTTTTAATACCTCTTTCAATTGTATCATTAGGCATATTATTAGCTTTAGCTTTAGCAATTACGTCTCTAAGTTTTGAATTATTAGCTGGATCTGCGCCGCCTTCTTTAACTGCTACGGCAATTTCCTTACCAATAATAGTAAACATCTTACCCTTAGCTGCATCATTTTTTTCTTTCTTATGTTTGATATTCGCAAATTTTGAATGTCCTGACATCGTTTTTCCTTTCTCATACACTTCTTGTATTTTTGAATTATTATTTTATCAATATACTCATAAAGCATTTATCTTTATAAGACATTTATCGTAGATTTGCGTTGTATTCACTATTCTTCTTCATCGTCTTCACTTACTTCATCAATTGTAAGCTTAACTTTTGATATCATCTTGTCCTTAACTTCAAGAACATTATAATGATATCTATCAATATCTATGATTGGCTTTTCATCTTCTTTTGGAATTCTGTCTAACTGTGCAATCAAATAACCATTAAGTGTTTCAAAATCCTCATCGCCAAAATCAATTCCAAGTTTAAGATTGATTTCATATAAAGGAGTTTCACCATCTATCTCATAAGTATTTTCACTTAATTTAACAATATTCACAGTAACTTCATCATATTCATCAAAAATGTTACCAACTATCTCTTCAAGAATATCTTCCATTGTCACAACACCGGACACCTGACCATACTCATCAATAACAACTTCAAGGTGAATCTTCTTCTGTTGCATTTCCTTAAAGATATCCTGGATTTTTCTTGTTTCCGGAATATAAACAGCTTCACGAAGCAAGCCTTCTATATCCTTTAACTTATTACTTCCCATGCCCTTTTTCTCTTTAAATAAAAAGGCATCTCTTAAATAAAGTATTCCGATTACGTTATCCATATCTTCATCATAAACCGGAAATCTTGAATGACCATCAGTTAAAATCATCATGGCTGTTTCATCCAATGTCATGTCTGCATTAATTGCAATAACATTCTTTCTATGAGTCATAATGTCTTTAGCTTCCTTGTCATCAAGTTCAAAAATATTAGCAATCATTGTTGCTTCAGAAGCCTCAATGTTTCCCTGTTCATGGCTTTCATTAACCATGGAAACAATCTCTTCTTCTGTTACGTTATCATTCTTTTTACCTGTTAACCAATCTACAAAACTGGGCCCTGGTTTCATTAATAAAATCCCTTCCTTTTCCCTTGTTTATTTCTATATCTGTAACTTCTAAAAGGACCTGCTATAATGATAACATAGTCCAATGTATAGTATATCATCTTATTTATATTAGGTCAAATATCACTACATCATGTATGGATCATCGAAATAATCCTTCATGCATACAACTTCACCATTTCTATAATACACTCTTGGAATTCTCTTTCCTAAATCACAAACAAACTCATAATTAAATGTGCCTGCAAGTTCACTTAACTCCTCGACTGTAATTTCTTCATTACCATCTTTACCAATAAGTGTAACCAAATCACCTTCATGAGCATCAACATCAGTAACATCAACCATCATCTGATCCATACAAACTCTTCCAACGATTGGCGCACGCTTACCGCCTATAATTACATATCCCTTATTTGAAAGATTTCTTTTATATCCATCTCCATATCCTATCGGAAGCGTAGCAATCTTAGTTTCCTTAGTAGCAACAAATGTACTACCATAACTAATTCCTGTACCAGCTTCAACAGTCTTTATATATACAATGTGAGTATATAAAGAAAGAGAAGGTTTTAATTTAGCTCTACTTTTATCTACATCTTCTGATGGATATAATCCATATAATGCAATTCCTGCTCTAGCCTGATTAAAAATATCCTCATCAAAATCAATTAATGCGGCACTATTGTAAATATGTTTAATAGGGATTTCAACATTCCTATCTTTTAATTTACCAATCATCACTTTAAATCTTTCAAGCTGGTTATTTGCACTAGTCTTATCCTTTTCATCTGATGCAGCGAAATGCGTAAATATACCTTCTATCTCAATATTTGGCAAATCGTTAATCTTCTTGATAATATCAGCAGATTCATCATTATCAAGAAATCCAATTCTACCCATACCAGTATCAATTTTAATATGTATTTTAGCTACTTTTCCAACAGCTTTTGCAATATCTGATATTTCCTTAGCTGTTTCATATTTAAAAATAGCTGGTCTGATTTCTTCTAAAATCATTGTTTCAAACTGACCTGAATGAACAAATCCAAGCACATAAATTGGCTTAGTAATATTATGTTTTCTTAAATTAAAGGCTTCCTCTATAGTTGCAACAGCGTATGCTTCCACTTTATCTGCAACTGTTTTTGCAATTGGAACAGCACCGTGTCCATATCCATCTGTTTTAATAACAGCAACAAGACCTGTGTTCTCACCTGCATTTTCCTTTAAAACAGATATATTATCATAAATATTATCCAAATTAATTTTAATGTAATTTCTGTAATACTTATCTAAATTTTCCATTGTCACTACGGTTATTACCGTCCTCCTTAAATCTATATAATTATAAATTATCTTTCATCATTAAAACTTCACTTATATTTTCAAGAATGTCTCTTGCCATTAGAGATGCACTTCCTAGTTTTTCCTTAGCATAATCTCCAGCAAGTCCATGGATATATACTCCAAGTGGTGCAACAATATCTCTATTAGCGCCAATACACATTAGTCCTCCTATTATACCACTTAAAACATCTCCACTTCCAGCAGTAGACATACCTTCATTTCCAGATACATTAATATAATTATCACCTCTAGAAGTTGCAATAATTGTATTTGCATCCTTAAGAACAATCGTCGTATTATAAGTATCTCTAAAAAAAGTTGCCATTTCAAATGGTGAATCTGAAATTTCAGATATATCTCTTTTTATAAGCCTACTCATCTCACCCATGTGTGGAGTAAGAATACAATTTTCATGAAGTTTCTCTATATATCTTTCATCGCTAGCTATTACATTAATAGCATCTGCATCTATGACTATGTTCTTACCTGATTCCAAAGCCATCTCAACTAAAATAGCACTATTATCATCCGTAGAAATCCCCGGTCCAATAACAATACAATCATACTTATCAAGCGCTTCTGCAATCTTTGAATATTCACATTCATCTCTTAAATCATTATATCCGGTAAATACAGCCTCTGGTAATTTATCCTTAAGAACATCAATATTCTCATACGAAGTAACTATATTAACAAGCCCTGCACCCATTCGATAAGCTGCCATCCCTGTAAAGAAAGCCGCCCCACTCATGTCTTTAGAACCTGCAATAACAAGTAATTTACCATAAGTTCCCTTGTTAGATCTTTCAATCCTATCAGGAATCAATTCTAAATCTTTACTAGTTATAATGTAATTATCTCTAATTTCTAAATCTTCACTCTCATAATTAGCAAATACTTCTTCCGTATCCAAAAATCCAATATCCTTCTTAATCAGTTCACCAACGTACTTTTTACCTGGATACGCGATTTGCCCAATCTTATATTCACCAAATGTCACTGTAACAGTAGCATTAATGCAAGTACCTAGGATTTCTCCATTATCAGCACAAATTCCTGACGGTATGTCTATTGCATAAACATCACTATCACACTCATTAATCATTCCTATAATATCAAAATATAAACCTGACACTTGTCTATCAAGACCTATTCCAAGAATTGCATCAACTATACAGTCATTTGCTGAAAATAGTTCTTCTAAATATTCTTCGTCAAGATTATCCTCATTAACGAAATCTATTATTTCAACACCAATTTTTCTTGCAATATCAAGTTGTAATTTAAATTCAGTTGTTCCCTCACTCTTGCTAATCAAAAGTACAGTAACATTCTCTCCATTTTGATAAAGCATTCTAGCAAGCGCGACTCCATCTGCACCATTATTACCACTGCCACATACAATCAAATAATTATAATAATTATTCTTTAGTTCATTAAACACACATAAAGCAGCCTTTTCCATAAGAACCAGTGATGGGATTCCTATTTCATTAATGGTAACTTCATCTATAAACTTTGCCTCTTTGCCAGTTATTACTCTCTCCATATATTACACCTCATGCAATATTCCTGTATCAATTTATTCATTTCTACTTGCAATAGCAAATGCAACCGAAGTATCCTTAGTATTAGAAATCGTAACGTAAACATCCGTAACTCCTAGTTCATCTGCTCTTTTTTTAGCACCCTCATATAAATTTACATAAGGTTTACCAAGTTCATCTCTTAAGACCTCAATATCTCTTAATCTAAACTCTCTAAACCCTGTTCCAAGTGCCTTTGATACAGCCTCTTTTACTGCAAAATTGTCCGCCAGCATATAAATCCTGCTGCCGGACATATCAATTTCGCTATCTGTATAAACCTTTTTAATAAAGCTTATTTTCTCGCACGCTTTCTTAACTCTATTAACTTCGATAATATCAGTTCCTATACCAATAATCATCTATTCTCTATTTCTCCATAATTATATGCAAGCTTCATAAGACTTTCTGATAAATGAACATTCTCAACAATAACATCATCTGGAAGTTCTAAATCTGTATGTGCGAAATTCCAAATGGCCTTAATGCCACACGCAACAAGCGTATCAGCAATCTTAGTAGCCTGTTCTTTAGGAAGTGTTAAAGCAACAATATCAATCTTGTTATTATTTAAATAATTTTCAAGACCATCAATATCTAACACTTCAACATTTCTAACTATCTTTCCAATCACTTCTGGATTTTTATCAAATAAGGCAATAACCTTAAAACCACGTTTTTCAAAATTAGCATAATTTGCAATAGCTTGTCCTAAATGTCCAGCTCCAATAATCACCATGCTATGATCTTTATCAAGATTAAGAATCTTACCTATCTCGTCATAGAGATATGAAACATTATATCCATATCCTTGCTGACCAAACCCACCAAAATTATTAAGATCCTGTCTAATCTGTGATGCAGTAACATGCATTCTTTCTGATAAATCCCCCGATGAGATACGTTCAATGCCTTCTTCTTTTAATTCACCCAAATATCTGTAATACCTTGGTAATCTACTGATTACGGCTTTTGAAATACTCTTCATATTAAGCACCTTCTACCTTCCTGCAAATCTAAAAATTACTAGTATAATTATAGTAAAGATATTCGCGATTGTCAAATTATTATCAGTATAAAACTCCCTGCATAAACAGGGAGTTTTTTAATACTATATAGAATTAATTCTCTTTTTCCATAGTGAATCACTCCAATCAATTGTATCAAAACAACTCTCGAGTAATTCCATGTATTTCTGTAATTTCTTCTTAATGTGTGGACACTTAAGGAATGAATCCTGATCATATGTATCCGTTGCCAATACTTCTATAATTCTTGCTCTATCTTCTGTAGAATATGTTTTCGCATAATCATCATAGAAATATACATTATCATATGATTCATTACCAAATAAAGCTGACATGTATAAGTAATCACCTGTAATTGAATCAAATGTCTTGTTACCACTTTCATCAATATACTCATTACGATATTCAAATCCATTTGGATTTAACTTACTCCACATTCCATCATCTAAGAATCCTTCATACTCAAGTTTTCTATCTATCATATGAGTAATCTCATGAGCGATAGTAGAAATCTGCATCATCTGTGTAATATCAATTACAACAATCTGAGTATTATTAGTAGCAACACCCGTAAATGCCAAAACTCCAGCAGGAATTCCACCAGAATCAGCAGCCATAATTGAGCCAGTAAGGTGAATATAAATACCTTTTACATTACCATAATCAAGCTGTCTAAAGAATCCCTTTGGATACATTGATAATACTTTTTCAAGTGAATTTAAACCAGCTTCAATCTGACCACTATCAGTACACCTATTAGTAATATATGAACCATAATTTGTTTCAGCATCATCACCGAAATAAATATATACGCCATACTCATCTTCAAGTTCATTAGCTCTCTGTCTAAGTGCATCTGCTGTCATCTGCTTTTCAGTAAATTCAAATGGATTCTTAGCAGTAAAAGTATGCTTCTGTGTTTTACCTTTTTTCAAGTTCCATAAGTATAAATTACTAATACTATTTCCACTATTCACTGAGAATAATAAAGAATCATCAATAACCGCATCGCTTGTTACACTTACTTTCTTTGATGAGCCGTTACATAATTTTGTAATACTCTTTGGTATAGACTTTCTTACTCTGATATTTGATTTCTTATCATATAAGTAGATACCTGGAGCATTATTTTTATCATAATTTAACTCATAATATCTACCATCACCATATTCTTCAAAGTACTCATCGTACTTATCCATAGTATATTTATTTATAACATTGTCACCCGGATCAATATCCATGTATATCTTTTTACGTTCAAATGGAGAAACTGCTTCAATCTGAACATATTTAAGTTTATTATAAGAAATAAGTTTAGCTGAAGAATATTTTTCTCTTAAAAGTTTAAAGTTATATTGTAATTTGCCTTTAGCTGTAACCTCATAAAATGCCATCTTTGAATTATCAAATACAAAAGGTTTTCCGTTATAAGCAAATACTTCTCCACTACCGATTTTTGAATAACTAGCTTCTTTATCCAAATAATCTGGTGCATATATTCTCTTATTAGTTTCATCACTAAAAATCAAATCCTCTAAAGATATGACTTTTAATCCACCTTTTCCACCACCATCTTTAACGTTAAATTTATATTCTTCATCCGACATCTTATTAGTATCTAAAAGATACTCCTTAACAATGTACTGCTTTATTACTCCACCTTTTGAATGCGAATATAAAAGTCTGATAACTCTACTTTCACCAATTGTGTAACTCATTGCACAGGCAGAAACAAGCTTGTTATTCTTATCCTTATTCTGTTTCTTAACAAGCTTTGTAATATCGAAAATACTTTTATCATCTTTTAACTTGTATTTCTTTAAATCAATCTTTTTAATCTGTTCTACTTTTTGAGTTTCAGTTTCAGTTTGACTTTGTGAATTTGTTGTAGATTCTACCTTTGAAGTAGTTTCATCATTCTTTTTACCTTTACACGATGTTGGCAATGTTGTCAAAACACAAATAGCAAGCATCAACGAAATCTTCCTTCTAAGGCTTATAGTTCTTTTTTGCGCTTTCTGCTTAGGACTATTTTTCCCAATCTTTGTTTTTACAAATTTCATAACCTTTCATTCCTTTTTATTTTCCCTTATTTACAAATTAGTATTTTTTAGTTTGTATTATTTCAACCTATAATAAAAAACACTCAATCAACATTTTATCATACAAGATTTCTATTCTCAAGTTCTAGTTAACCTTTATTAACTTTTTTTATTCACACGGAATTTGCTAAATATAAATACAATTATTTATATTTTGTTTAATGAACAAATTTATGATATAATCTCTGTGCTAAAGACTTATTTAAAATTTGAAAAAAATAAAGGAGAAATAAGAATCACTTATAATAAATAAAGTGAATCACATAAAAAATTATGATACTTTCATGTTCAAATATAAATAAATCATTTATAGAGGTTCCAATACTTACGGATGTTTCCTTCCATCTAGAAGATAAGGAAAAAGCTGCAATTGTTGGAATAAACGGTGCTGGTAAATCAACACTTCTAAAAATCATAATTGGTGAACTATCAGCTGATAGCGGAATCGTGTCGATTTCTAAGGATAAAACTATTGGATACCTTGCCCAATATCAGGATATTTCACTTGGTCATACCATCTTTGAAGAAATGTTAGAAGTAAAAAAAGACATTATCGAAATGGAAGAGACCATTAGAGACTTAGAAGAAAAGATGCAGCATGTCGTTGGCGATGAACTTAATGATTTAATGGATCAATACGCAAAACTTAATCATTCATTTGAACTTAAGAATGGTTATGCATATAAAAGTGAAATCTATGGTGTATTAAAAGGATTAGGATTTGCTGAGGAAGATTATGAAAAAGCTATCTCTTCTCTATCTGGTGGTCAGAAAACAAGAGTTGCCCTTGCAAAACTTCTTCTATCACAACCTGACATCATCCTTTTAGACGAACCTACAAACCATCTTGATATTAAATCAATCACTTGGCTTGAAGGATTTTTAAGTAACTATAAGGGAGCAGTTTTAATTGTGTCCCACGATAGATATTTCTTAAATAAGATTGTTTCTAAAGTTGTTGAAATAGAGAATACTAAATCTCATGTATATATGGGTAACTATAATGCATACGCTAAGAAAAAAGAAGAACTTCGTAACGCAACTCTTAAGCTTTATTACAAACAGCAAAAAGAATTAAAACATGAACAGGAAGTAATTGAAAAACTTCGTTCTTTTAAACAGGAGAAATTCTATAAACGTGCACAAAGTCGTGAAAAAGCAATTGAACATATGGACTTAATTGACGCACCCGAAACACTTAATGATAAATTCAGAATTTCACTTACTCCCGAATTTGAAAGTGGTAATGATGTATTAAATATTTCAAATATGTCCGTTAAATTTGATGATGCATCCACTGCCCTTTTTAATGATGTTAATTTTGAAATCAAAAAAGGTGAACGTATTGCAATAATCGGTGAGAATGGTACTGGTAAATCAACACTGCTTAAAATCATTACAGGTAACTTTCATAAGTTTACTGGAGATGTGGAATTTGGTAGTAATGTATCCATTGGATATTATGATCAGGAACATCATACACTTAATGATAGCAAGACTCTATTTGAAGAAATAGCTGATACATATCCAGGTATGACTAATACAAAAATAAGAAACACACTTGCAGCATTTCTTTTTACTGGCGATGATGTATTTAAACTTGTTGGAGATTTAAGTGGTGGTGAAAAAGGTAGACTCTCACTTGCAAAGCTTATGCTTAGTAATGCAAACTTCCTAATACTTGATGAACCTACAAACCACTTAGACATGGTTTCAAAAGAGATTCTCGAAGATGCGCTTAACAGTTACACCGGAACTGTATTATACGTATCACACGATAGATATTTTATAAATAAGACTTGTAGTAGAATTTTAGAATTATCAAATAATACAATTATTAATTACATTGGTAATTATGATTACTATATTGAAAAACGAGAACTTCAAAACAATCTCGTAATAGAAAATCAAACTCCTGATGTAATTGAAGAAGCTTCTACTGCCACTTCATCAACTAAGGATGATTGGAAAAAGCAAAAAGAATTAAGCAGACAGAAAGAAAAACTCACCAAGGAACTTAATAAGGTTGAAGATGAAATTAATTCACTCGAAGAAAAGAAAGCAAAAATCGAAGAAGATATGGCTAATCCTTTATTTTCAAGAGATGCAGCTAAACTTATCTCTCTTCAAAAGGACCTTGAAAGCACTACTGAAAAACTTGATGAGTTATTCATATCCTGGGAAGAAGTTTCAGGCCAGTTAGAAGAATTAGAATCATAAACATAAAGACCCTCGGCAATTAAGCCGAGGGTTTAACATTATAATCATATCTTATTTTTCATCACTAAAAATAAATTTCATATAGTCTTGCTTACTATGAAGTATCCTTAATACTTCAACATACTCTTCATTAATTCTATAAAATGCCTTATATGCTTTATAATTTACAGAATATATGCCTGTAAATACTCCATCATATTCAATCTTAATTCCAGATTTTGGAAATTCTTTTTTCTTTATAATCTCTTTTATAAATTCCTGAACATAATTCTTTGTTTTTTCTTTATTCTTTGAAGCCTCAAAAACTTCATCCCACACATCATCCATGTCCCCTTGTGCTATAGGTGTAAATCGAATTTTGTATTCCATCTATATTATTACTTTCGTTTAAAATGTTCAATGAATGCATCTTCTGAAATCCATCCATCTTCTTCTGCAGATCTTATTCCTGCATTTAATTCACTAAAAAGACGAATCATGGCCTCCGCTTTTTGAAATTTCTCTTCATCTTCAATTGTTCTAATACTATATGCTCCACGTCCGTTTTTTGTCAAATAAACCGGAGATCCAGCATCGACTTTTTCTAAAACATTTCCATAATTTCTCAAATCTGAAATTGGAGCTATGCTTAACATCCTACCACCTCCTCATATTTATAATCTATCACATCTACAAATATGCGTCAATATTTTTCGAAATATTTATCGAAACATTTTCAGGCCAGCAAAATAATACCGATTAATATTATTGTACACCTTCCCCCTTACAAAACTGTAATGTAACTGTAAGTTAGATAAATTTTTCCCAAACTTTATTGTTGCTATAATCAACACATAAGTTGAAAATAATTATATAAATAAGGAGGAAAAAGATATGTTTTTAAAAAATAAAATTTTAGGATTTATCACTGGTGGCGCACTTGTAGTTGGTGCAATTGCTTTTAATTTAGAGATGATTTCACTATTTATAATTTCATTAATTATTTTATTTATAACCACTTCAACTGCTTATCTTGTAAGCACTGAAGAACCTTAATACTAATCATTTGCACTGTCAATTCTATTCTGATTTAACTATCTTCTTATCAATTTAAGCTATTTTCCAACTTACCGCTTTCTTTCTACCTGAAACAAAATTCTTATAAATTCCTTCTTCATTCATAAGTTCATCATGCTTTCCTTTTTGGACAATCTTACCCTTATCAATAACAATAATCTGATCTGCATTTCTTACTGTCTTTAAACGATGTGCAATCATAATAATTGTTTTTTCTTTAGTAAGATTTTCGATTGCCTGTGTAAGTTCTTTTTCATTCTCCGGATCAACATTCGCTGTTGCTTCATCTAAAATGATAATAGGAGCATCTTTCATTATCGCTCTAGCTATTGCTATTCTTTGTTTCTCTCCACCAGAAATTGTTGCACCACCTTCACCAAGAATAGTTTCATATCCATCTGGTAGATTCATAATAAAATCATGACAGCATGCCTTTTTAGCAGCGGCAATCACTTCATCCATAGAAGCTTCCGGCTTTCCAAATCTAATATTGTTTGCAATGGTATCTTCAAATAAATATACTTTTTGAAAAACAAAACTAAAATTATTCATAAGAGAATCAAAACTATATTCTCTAACATCTCTACCACCAAGTGTAACCTTACCTTCATCAACATCCCAGAATCTTGCAAGAAGTGATGTAATAGTTGTCTTACCACCACCCGATGGACCAACAATCGCAGTAGTTGTTTTTTCTTTAATATCTAATGTTACATCATCAATTATTTTTCGATTCTCATATGCAAAACTTACATGTTCAAGATGTAAATCCATGTTTTTAGGTTTAATGTCTTCTCCATCAGTATCCATTTGTTCTATCTCAAGAATTTCATTTGCCAAATCGACACCTTTACCAATAATCTTTAAAAGTGCTGTATAAATTCCAGCTAAATCAAGTGATTCAAAAACCATAAATGAACATAGAAGCATAGTTATTAAATATTCTAATTCCATTGTTCCATCAAGATAAAATAACAATGATGCTCCAGCAATTGCTACACCTGCTAATTTAGTTATGAGTAACTGAACTCCAACTGCTGGAATTGCTGCTGTTTCAGCACGTATATCAGCATTCTTTTTTCTTACAACACTATTTGAAACTCTAGTATTATTTTGAGCAATAATATTATAATTTCTTATTTCAGCGATTCCCTGAACATACTCAAGAATAACACCTACCATCTCTCTATCTGCTATTATTTTTTCATCAGCAGCTCTTGCTACTCTCTTATTTGTAACTGTGTTTACACAAAGGAATATAATAATACCAAGTATTGAAACCAATCCAATACGAACATCAAAAATAAACATTCCTATTGCAATAACTGCTGTTGTTATACTTCCCTGAAGAACCATCATAATCGCTCTTGTTGCTATATCACTCATCTGTTCCAATGTATTAGTTGTAACCGATGTAATATGACCAAGACTTGTATCATTAAAATATCCCATAGGTAAATATCTTAAATGTTCACCTATTTCAATTCGCTTACCTGCGCATGTATCATAACCACCTTCTGTTTGAAGCATCTGTGAATAACGATTTACTACCATTTTTCCAATTGTACTTACAAACATTAATCCCATAACAATAATATATGTGTTAGTATCAATTTGATACTTTATTACAGCTCTAATTGCAAAAAATGCTGCTGGAATTTTCATTGCACCAAATATTGCATCCAACACTCCTAATGCTGCCGCTAAATAAAATTTATTCTTATTTTTCTGACTACAAAAATCAAAAAATTTCTTTAACAATTTAAGCATGTACTGCCTCCCTTCTAGATGCATTTGCTGCATTATCATTATCCTTCACTTCACTATGAGCCTTCCACATATTACTATATAATTTACATTTATTAAGTAACTCTTCATGAGTACCCATATTTTCAATATTACCATCATTTACAACGAATATTTTATCCGCATTTTTAATCGTAGATAATCTATGTGCGATAACAATAAGCGTTCTTCCAGAAACAAGTTTAGCAACACTTTCCTGAACCAATGCTTCATTTTCAGGATCAGTATAAGCTGTCGCTTCATCCATAATTACAACTGGTGCATTCTTAAGCATTGCTCTAGCAATACAAATTCTTTGACGTTCTCCGCCAGATAAATGTCCACCTGCACTTCCCACTTCTGTTTCATATCCATGCTCAAGTCCCATAATAAAATCATGACAACTGTTGCCTTCGCAGCATTTATAACCTCTTCATCTGTTGCGTTTTTCTTTCCAAGTCTAATATTATCTTTAATTGACATATCAAAAAGATAATTATCCTGAGCGACATATAAAATCTGACTTGTATAATAATCAAGTGGTAGATTTCTAATATCAACACCACCATATGTAATTTTTCCTTCATCCACATCCCAAAGTGAATCAATAAGTCTCGCAATTGTACTTTTACCTGAACCTGATGGCCCAACAATTGCACTAACTTCTCCCTGCTTAATTTCCATATTGATACCATGTAAAATCTCTTTATCTTTATATGAGAATTTCACATTACTTAAAACAATGTCTGATCCTTTTGGTTTTTCTGTAAGTTTATCAGGTCTTTGCATCTCATCTCTTTCAAGAATTTCAGTTGCTTCACCAAATATAACATTCATCTTTGAAATATCATCCATATATGAAAATGCAACAACCAAAGGAGTAATAAGACCAGCTGAAAGAATAATACATGTGATAAATTTTTCAGGTGTTAAACTTCCTTTATTAATAAGATATAGACCAACTGGAAGAACCCCTAAAAAAGTAGCAGGCATAAAAGATAAACTTCCACACTGCCACCATATGCACTTTCTCATCCAATCAATAAAACAATCAGCTCCTTCCCTTGCTGCATTTACGAACTTTTCATAAGAACTTCCTGTTTTACCAAACGCCTTAATAACTTCAATTCCATTAATATATTCAACTGCCGTATCATTAAGATACTTTGTTTTCTTAACTGTTTTATCAAATTCACCCTGACTTTTCATCATCATAACCGCAGCAAATGCTACACCTATCACTGCAGAAATCAAATTAGCAAGTCCCATTCTATAATCTAATTTTATAATATAAATAAACATCACCAGTGGGAGTAAAATATTTGCTGTAAATTCTGGAATAATATGAGCAAGTGTTGTCTCCATGGAATCTACACGCTCTACTATAATATTCTTATACGCTCCACTATTATCATCAAGTACAGATCCTAACGGTATTTTTGAAAGTTTTTCACATAACTGTTCCCTAATACCACCTAATACATTAAATGTTGCTATATGCGATAGTGTAGTAGATATACTATGTAATGTTACTCTTACAATCCAGCAAATAGCCATCAAGATTACCATTTTCAAATAGTAATCAGAATCCTTATTATCATCCAAAAGATTCTTAACAATATCAGCTATCAAAAGATAAGGTATAAAAGAAGTAGCAACACCTAAAATAGCAAGTGTTACACTTCCAAAATAATAGCTTTTCTTTCGTCCTGCAAATTCTAAAACCCAGGATAACAATCCTCTTTTCTTATTCATAATGCAAACTCCTTTATGTATATATTTAGTTAGCTTACGCTAACTGTATGTCATTTTTTATGCCCCGCATAACGGGGCAATTAATTCTATATTCCAAAAAATTGTTTCCATGCTGGTAGATAAAACTCATCAAGTGTTTTAGCATAATGCATAGCCTCTTTCTTTGTAAAATCATGCAAAACGACTTGAAAAATGGCATCTACGCTAGATGAAACTAAAAGATGGAACTCCTTTTTATTAATTCTTTTTACAGGTATTCCTTTTTTCTTAAGTTCTTTCATATAACGCAAAGTTACCTCTTCTTCTTTAATAGCCATATCATGAATAAAGTTTTCATACTTTGTTCCTTGTGATTTACAAATAATAAGTTTAAACTCATTAATATGATCATAAATATAACTTATGGCTCTTATTGTTTCTTTTTGGTTTACCCATAAATCATCCTTCTTTGTAGTTTTGAGTTCTTTTGAATAATCACTTTCAACATCACCATATAATTCCATAAGACCATTGATAGTTGGATCAACCAATGCAGCAAACATGTCTTCTTTACTTGGGAAATGCTTATACAATCCAGATGCACTCATTCCACAATTATTAGCAATTCTTCTCATGGATGCATCCATAAATCCATATTCTAAGAACTCATCGTATGCCGCAGCTATTATTTTTTCATGACTTTCATCTTTATTCCTTGGCATTTTTCTCCCTCAAAAATCAAATTAGCGAACACTGTACTCTTTTACCGTTTATTAGAATACACCGTTCGCTAAAAATTGTCAAGCATATAATTTAAATTATTTTTACTGTCGTTTACTGTTTTTACTTTCTTTTACTGTCGTTTACTGTTTTTACTTTCTTTTACTGTTTTATCAGTTTTTTATATTTTTTAGCCAATCTCTTTGGCATTTTTACTTTTTTTATCTTTCTAAGTTTCTTTAAAGCTTTCTTTCCAATAGCAGTAACTTTATATTTCACGCCTGAAAACTTTTTATATGCCGGAATCTTTACAGTCTTTAAAGATTTTTTATTAAGTCCAATAATTTTAAGTTTGCCAGCAACTTTTCCATTCTTACTAGCTACTTTAATAACCTTATAAATAAATTTCTTATCTTTAAGAATTTTACCTTTTTTATAAAATACTTTCTTTCGTTTACTACTCTTTTTATTAGAGTTATCTTTACTACTTTTTCCGGATTTGCTACTATCTGTTATATCAGTAACCTTAACACCTTTTTTTGCAACAATAAATATAACTGTTACACTCTTTCCATTATAGCTACCAGTAATCTTAAAACTACCACCATCTTCGTTATTGATAATTCCATTTATCTTTTTAATCTTATCTTTACTTAAATCCCAAGTAACATCTTCTATACTTTCATCACCATTAGACCATGTAACTAAAGCCTTAGGTAGTTTATATGTACCACCATACTTAATTGTCTTTTCAGTAAATTCAAATTCAACCGATGTAGCAAATGCTGGTTTAACAATCAAATCGATTTCTATTTCAAAACTTTTATATCCATCATCAGTATCGAAATAACTAGGTGTTTTTGCTTTTATCTTATATGTTCCACCTTCTCTTTTCTTATATACATCTATCTCTTCCCATGTAAGTTCACATGAATGATATGCAAGTCCATTACTTAAAACTACATATCCATATTTAGGAAGTACAGGCTTTGTTCCTGAATCAACATTGATTTCTTTTATAAATTCGCCTTCAACATCATAAGCTAGAAGCTTAGTTACATATGCAGGATTAACATGAATAACCTGTTTTACATCATAACCATAAGCCTTACCATTTATAGTAAATTCCTTACTTTTAAGATTAGTTTCAACTAAACTTGTATCATAAGAATCCCAAGTTACATCAACAGCAATCTTACTTCCATCCGAAAGAACAACATTTGCTGTTTTAGGAAGCACTGGTTTTTCATAACTTTCAACTGTAATTTTACCAAGTGACTCTGCATGATCAACCACAGTATTTTTATTAACTACCAAAACATCCTTGGTTAGTGTTAAAACATTAGAGCCAGAACCAACTGTAGCTGTGAGCGTAACCCTACCAAGCTTAAGAGCTTCAAATGAAGTTCCATTAAATTTTAGAACTGATTCATCTGAACTCTTCCAAGTAACATTATCATAAACTGGACAATCATAAACCTTACTTGTCATGTTTCCGCTCTGTTTATTATCATATGAAACTAAAACCTCATATTTATTTTTATCACCAATATATGCCATGGCATTGCCTGATATGCACTGATTAAAAGTCTTTCTTAATGGAACTTCAACTTTTGCAAGTACAGGCGCACCATTCTTTGCTGATTCCGGAGTGACTTCTGTATCATTACCAGCAAATGTAGCTTCAGTACATGTCCAATCCCATTTCTGTGTATCATTATCAGGATTAAATGATGAAATACCTATATAATTAAAATTCGTTGTAATAAGTGCTTCATAATGACCAACCATAGCATTTGGAACTTTATTTACATAGTCATCTTTTTCATTAATCCAACCATCAATTGAAGTTGTTTTATTTGGGTACCATGCAAGATTTTCACCAGTCCATCCAAGTCCATAATCAGAACCATGTAAAGCTCTTATAACTGTATGACATATTTCTCCATTAGGTCTGGTATGATCTAAATAAAGACTTGCTTCTGCCGCACGAATTTTAGCAGAATTAGTACAAAGCTTACCAATCTTAAATGGTTTATAATCATTTAACGTAAGTGGGTTTCCAGTTGCAGGATTAATTACACCTTCTTTACATGCATCATATCTAACTTGGTTTATCTTATTTAAAACATCAGTTACATTAGAAGTATAATCCTTTCCCTGTACTCCTACTAAAACATGTCCACTCTTAAGCGGTGTATTTACATTTTCGCGGATTTCTGTTGTTGCCGCTTCAACTGTTTTGACAATGCTAACAGGTATGTATTCCCCTGCTGCTGTAATAGTCATTGCACTTATAAGTGTAGATACAACGACTTTCTTAAATAGATTTTTTAATTTCATTCCACACACTCCAATCTAATTTTCTCTCTTTATTATCAACAAAAATAATAGTTTTCAAATAAAAATATTTCTTTAAACCTATAATCTACAATTTAATTATAACTATATAATTTCAAAAAATACATAGCAAATATTTGCTAATTTTCAAAATAATTCAAATATTATTACACAAAAAAAGACTGTTTCTCAACAGTCTTTTCTTACTTAGATTTTAATTCAACAACCACCAATTCTGGTCTATTATTTACTCTAAATGGAATTATACTATTACCTAATCCTCTACTAACAATCATAACTGTATCATCCTTAGTATATTTTCCAGTATCATACTTTGGAAAGAGTCCCTGATCCGGAGCAACTAGTCCACCAACAAATGGAATTCTCAACCATCCACCATGTGCATGTCCAGTTAATACTAAATCAGTATCTTTTTCAGAAAAATAATCTATAAATGTAGGTCTGTGTTCAAGAACGATTGTATATAAATCTTTATTAATCTTTTCGTTATTTTCCAATGCTGAATAGTCTGAATCAACAAAATCTTCTAATTTAATATCTTCACTATTATCAGCACCTGCATCTCTTTCCAAAAAACTCAAATCTTGTAAACCAACAATTTGAATATTTACCTCGTTCTTATTAATAGAACTTACATCATTTTCAAGAACATTAACTCCATATCCTTTTATTACTTCGATGAATTCATCAAATTTACTCTTTTCAAGACTTGCCTCATGATTACCACTTACATAGTAACATGG
This sequence comes from Eubacterium uniforme, assembly GCF_900167115.1. Classification (GTDB taxonomy): domain Bacteria; phylum Bacillota; class Clostridia; order Lachnospirales; family Lachnospiraceae; genus Eubacterium_S; species Eubacterium_S uniforme. The sequence continues at coordinate 66,234 of NZ_FUXZ01000013.1, read as the reverse complement.
TGCAATCTCAACAAGATTTTTTGCCATTTCCTCTGCAGCTTTAACATTAGGTTTTGAACCATCTATAAAATCACCAGTAACCGCTATCATATCAGGTTTCTGTTTCTTAATTGTTTTTATTAACTTACTATTATCTTTTCCAAAATTAGCATTATGAAGATCCGATAGCTGAACTATCTTAAAACCATCAAACTCCTTTGGAATTTTACCACTCTCAATTGTATACCTTGTTGTCATAAATGTAACATTACTCCATACAAGATAAAAAAACATTATTACCAAAAAAGAAAATATAATAATTTTTTTCTTATTCAATCAAACCACCTTCAATCTTTTTAGTTCACTAAAGTATACATTATAGTTTCCATTTATTCAAGTAAACATTTAATATATTTTTATTTCTCTTTTTTATCAAGAAAAGCTACGTATCTTTTACGTAGCTTTTACTCTTATTTTTTTATTCTCAATTTAAAATTATTACATTTAGCTTTCTTAAGTAACTTTATACTTCTTTCCTTTTATCTTAACTAAATCAGGTATTACCGCTTTCGAAGCATTTTTATTCTTTGATGAATTGTAAGTCACAGTAAGTTTACCCTTATTAGATGTAACCTTATATGTTGCTTTTGAACTCTTATCTTCTACAACTGTATTAACACATACCTCTATTAACTGAGCAAATGCATATTCAATATCTGCAATAGTTGCCTTGCCATATGGATCAATTATTTGCTCATCCTTACCATCAGCGTATGGATTGCCCGTACTTTCCATTCCTGGAACCTTCTTTCCTACTAAAACATGATAAGTTGCTGCCCAACATATTGCTTCCCAATGTTCAAAGTCAATTTCAAAATAATCACTGTAATCATCTGATCTACCAAAGTCAACCAGAACACCATATACCTTGAATTAATTTATTATTACTAACATCTAACTTTTCAATTTGATTATCCATACAGTATAAGCCACGTAACTCAATAACAAATTACTCTTTTACAAACTCTGCATTTTCATCATATTCAGCAATCTTTGAAATAGGTATATCAAACTCTAATCCTATTTTTTCGTCTCGATAATTATAGCCCTTTGAAGGTATGTAACCACCTTTATTTATACTAAATGTTTGTATAGTATCATCTTCTAAAGATATGAACGCATGACCAAATCCTTTTGGAATAATTACAGCCTTACAATTATCTCCCGATAGTTCCACTGATTCCCATTTAAGATAAGTAGGTGATTCCTTTCTTAAATCAACAATATAATCCATGCCTCTCCCCTTTATTACTGATACCATCTTACTTATATCATCTTCATAATAATGTATCCCAAAGAAAGTTCCTTTATCAGGCATCGTATATATTCTTGATTGTTTTACTTCAAAACCACATTCTTCATATACCGATTCGTCAAAACCAACTATCATAGTTCCACGATTATCATCTCTTGTTCTGTTTTTTATAACATAAACTTCATCAAATAATTGCTTAACGACTTCCATTACCTATCTCCATCTCAATTATATTCCAAGGTTTAGATTCCTTTATCTCTTTGTCAACAAATCCTACTTTTTTATAACAGTTATGTGCATTTTCGTTATTTTCAAAAACTCCAATAGTAACCTTATCAACTCCTAATACATCAAATGCATATGTAAGTCCAGTTTTTAACATCTGTGTTCCATATCCTTTGCCCCTAATAGAATCATTTACAATAACCCATCCAAAACGAAGAATCCTATTATCACCATTTAAATATCTCATAATAAAATGACCAACTATATTGTTTTCATCATCATAAGCAATCCATGGATAAAAGTTATCTTCTTCAACACAATCGCCATTTTTATTCATGTATTTATCATCTATTATTTCAGCTGAAATAGGGAATTCTCCAAACAACTCTCCTCCCCATTTCATATATACTTCTTTATCTTTTATCCATTCTGCTATTACCTTTGCATCACAGCTTTTATACGGTCTTAATCTAATCATATTCCACCCTCCATCATTTTTTCACATATAAAAAATATAACATATTTTATCAGCAAATGACATATAAAAATTTATAGAGGCATACTGTTTTCAGTACACCTCTATTATAATATATTATTTAGTTATCTTACATTTTTTTGGAGCTTTAGCTTTCTTAATAAGTTTCTTATATAATTTTAATTTCTTCTTTGGTACTTTAAATTTTGCTTTTTTATAAATGCCCTTGAATGCATTTGCACCAATAGATTTTTTCTTAAGTTTTTTTGTTTTAATTATTATACTCTTAAGTTTCTTGCAACCAAAGAATGCTTTTTTGCCTATTTTCTTGACGTTCTTTCCAATTACTACTGATGTTAAATTCTTATTATTCTTAAAAGCACCTACTCCAATGCTTTCAACCTTATATTTAACTTTATCTATTACAACTGTATCTGGAATTACTAAATTTTTTGTCTTTTTATCTGTAGTAGCAACATACTCAACAACTGGCATAACATCCTTTTTATATGCTGATATGATTTTATATTTAGCTTTACCATTTTTATCTGTAAGAACTGTTCCTTCTATTTTCTTATCTTCTGTTACATTATCTTTAGATGTCTTATTTGAATTTTTATCATTCTTATTAGTATTATTGTCTTCATCTGATGTCGTTATGGTTTGTTCGGCCTTATTAATTTTAAATTTAACTATTTTACTACCTTTACACATTCCAATGCCAGTAATAAGAACACTAGCCGTTCCAACATCAACATTATCACTATAGGAAACCGTATAATCCTTATCTTTTATTAATGTGTTTCCGTTTTGCTTAACCTCTACATCCGGTGTTTGTTCTTCTCCATTGTAAGTTACAGGTTCAATATCACTAACAGTAGTTTCGGCTATATCTACTCTTTCACTTAATGGAACTAAAATCTCTACGAGATTCCAAGCTTTATTATATTCTATCCATACACCATTCAAAAAGACTCCGTTTACACTTACTGAAAAAACATCAAGTTCAGTTTCCTTTGTAGCATTTGTTAGTGAAATAATTTCTTTAGGCCAATCATATCCATCTTTTGGAGATATAATATATTCGATAAAATATTCTTTTTCATCTGAATATGGGTTAGTTCCATCTCCAATTCCATACCAATTTTTTTCGGAATATAAATAAAAAAGATCATTACCTGCGTTGTTACAATTATCATTTGTTATATCAACATTCCCGTTTATTATATTTCTGAGTTTTCCCTCCGTATTTGTTGAAACACAAGCTGCTTCTATTTCATCTACATTATACGTTAAATCTACAGAGTTAACTCTTGTATTTTGAATCACCTTTACACTAACTGTATCATACTTTGTTGTATCTTTATTCGCAGTAGCTTTTACTGTAAGAGTTTCTGCTGTTTCATCACGCGCTACTGTAAGTAAACCATCAGTTGATATAGTAGTATCTATACTTTTATTACCTGATAACTCCCATGTGACTGTTTTATCTGTTTGTGTACCTGTAACCTCAACATTAAACTGCTTTGTTTTCTTCTGTAAAACACTAACATTCTCACTCGGAGATATACTAACGCTATCTATAGTTGGTGCATCTTTAAGTACAGTTACCGTCTTAGAATCAAACTTTTTATTATCTGCTTTTGCACTAGCTTTTACTGTAAGAGTTTCTGCTGTTTCATCACTACCTACTATTAATGTTCCATCTGCAGAAATCTTTGTTGATGAACTATTATTTCCTTCAACTGACCACACAATAGACTTATCCTCTACTGTTCCAGTTACTTCACCTTCAAATTTATGACTTTCACCAACCGCTAAACTCATATCATTATCTTTAATATTAATAGTTTTTACTATAGGATTTGTAGATACTTCACCACATCCGACCATAAGTAACAATCGTTTTACATTATCATATCCCATATATCTTACATAAACATCAGATCTTTTTACACCATTCACATAAACTTCGCATGATGGACATTCAGTAATTAATGCTGTATTACTATAACGAATACAACTTTCTAATTCTGAATTCCATGTATATCCGTTTTCTGGATATAATTCATATTCTACTGAATAAATTTTCTCTGCAGAAATATAATTTGAACCATCTCCAATTCCATTATGTTGCTTATTATAGGAATCAAAAAATCTCAATCCTAAATCCTCCAATCTACATCCTTCCGTAGTATTGGTTGCAATTCCCTCAGTAGAATATATTCTACTATTAACTTCACCTTCAGTCCATGCCGTGTTAAGATCTATCAAATCTTTATCCATCGTAAGATAAATCTTAGAAATTACTGTATCCTCTGCATATACAGTATCAATTCCTATAAAACTCTGTGCAACTAACATTAATACCAAACAAATTGAAATAATTTTATTTGCTTGTTTTTTCATTTAATATCACCCCCATGTTTAAAAATATTTACTATTACATTTTATCATTTTCACAGATTATTATGCAATAGAAATAGCGTAGTTATTTTACTCACAGCACTGTGCGAACTGCAAACACATTGCATTCATATTTTGCTTCGCAAAATATTCATGATGCGCTGCGCGCATCATAAATATTTCGAGCACTTTAGAAATCGCTTCCTTTATGCTACAAGAAATAACCCTGTTCTTAATGGTATGTCCGACTATAACCCAGTTCAGTATTATGACGAAGATGACATTTAACAAACCATAAGAGAGCACTAATCAGTGCTCTCTTATAAAGCATGCAAACCATCAAGTTTGCCCCTCAAGTTTGTTCCTCAAACCAGCCCCCCACGAATAACCACCATCTTTAAATGCAATTTGAGGGCTTGCCCCTCACGACAAACCCTCAAATTGGGCGTCAAACCCTCAACAAGTTTGATTATCCTATTCTTTTGCCTATTAGTTTCCTATTCTTAACTTACCAAAAAATAATTTTACTTCATCTTTATTATTCCAAAAATCTTGATAATTCTCATATGGGTTGAATTCTTTTCTATACAATTCATCTGGATTATCTTGAATTGGCCAATAAAAATCATCAATATAAAAATTTTCTCCACTTATTTTTACCACTACATAAATCCCCCCTGCTCCGGAATATGAAGAATTTTTATAATCTTTTCTATCTGAATATATCACATCTGCCTTGTAACAAAATGTAATATCATCAATTTTTTTGATTTCAGTATTCTCAAGTATACATCTTTCATTCATCGATGGGATTATTGTTGTAAAATATGTTTTTTCTTTAAGTGTATATGATATGTATTTTTTTAAATTTATATTATCTATTTTTTTTAATAAATCTTCCACCTTTTTTTTACCGTTATTATTTTTCACAATTTCAACATAATCACAGATAAATGATTCAATATACGCTTGCAAATCATGTCCTTCATTTCTAAAACTTTCTTCATTGTAGTTATTATTATGAGTAGTGTTTTCCATATAAATTTCTTTATTACTACATTTTTCGTTAATTCGAATTCTTTTATCCTCTGATGTATTTAATATAATATTATTTTTAACATATTCAATATTTTCACTAGAAGACCCATTATTCGATTTATTACTACACGATGTTGTAAAAATAATCAATAATAAAATACTAATCGATAGTTTTAATTTCTCAACCATTCTAATTATAGTATCCCTTCATAACTATAACTCTTCTCGCATTTCCACTATAAATGGTAGATTGTCTTTGGCGATAATTATACGCTCCATCTGCTGTTCTTCCATCAACAACTGCTTCTAAAGTCGTTCCTCCTGCACCTACTGCAGCATATCCTACAATTAATGCAGAATGTCTCCATATACCATTATTGTTTTTAAACTGCAATAAATCTCCCGCTTTATACGGATAAGGCGTATTCGGTGCATAAATATCTGTATATGATATTTTCTGTCCCTTAGGACCTTTAACAGTATTATTTTTCAAAAAATTAAATAGATTAGATACTCCAGACCATGACGATGATCTACTATTTAAATTTGTAAAAAACCATCCATTCGAATCAATACCATTATTACTTGTTTTATACATCACTGATCCACCTGCTAATATCGAGTGAGAAACAAAATTTGTACAATCGTAGTTTCCTGCAATTTCTGAAAAATCATAATAATATGTTATACTTGAATTTCCACTTGATGGATTATTACTTGAGCAATTATTATCCGCCCAAGTTACCATTGCATTTCTATTTAAACTATTTAATGATCTCATTTCACTGTTACTAGCTTCATATGTACAATTTTCTTCTTCACATTCGTAAAATTCTTTAGTATCACCTTTTAATAACGAATCATAATAATCTACAATTTTTTCATTAACTTGCTGCTGTTTATCAAGAATATCATTAGTAATAATCCTATATTCATAATCTAATCCCACATTGATATCTCTTATATCAGTATCATAATCATCGTACTTAGAATATATATCATTAATTACATATCTTCCACTCAATGAACTAACTGATATTTTTATATGCTCTCCATATCCAGATATATAGTCCTCATTTTTGTAATTAAAGGATACATTAGAAAAAATAGTGTATATAACCTTATCAGATAAAACATTTTCATCTTTTAATTCATATGAAACTGAATAATTTTGCATGTCATCAACACCAAAAACATTAAGCTTATACGCTTTAGCGTATATTTTATTATTTATATAATTTAAAAGATTACTATCACAAATATAATTTTCAACATTAACATCTTCACCTTGATCTATTGATAGATAATAATCATTTAGAAAACTAATAGCAAATTGATATGCATTATTGCTTATATTCTCACAAGCTGAATTAACTTTATATAAAAACGAAGTATTTCCAATAACTAAAACTAATATAAATGCTATAATTTTTTTAATTTTTTTTAATTTTACCAATCATTTAACTCCTCCTATTTACATCATATTTTCTTTGTCAACAATCAAATAACATTAATTAAACATTGTTATCACCTCTTTCATTTTACTCCTATTTTGTCAAACAACAAATCTACTACATCTTTATTATTCCAGAAATCCTGATAATTCTCATATGGATTAAATTCTTTTCTATATAATTCATCTGGCGAATCCATATTTTCCCAATATAAATCCTCAACAATATAGCCATTTCTCCCTTTTGACAATACTATACTCGCATACCCCATACCTGAACTACTTGATTTCCCACCTGCAGACTCATCAACAAATATCACATTTCCTCTAATACATATTTTATTATCATTTATTTTTTTTATTTTCTTATTTTCAAATAGACATTTTGTATCCTGTCTTGGATTACACATAGTCACATATGATTTATTAGATATTGTATATAATACATACTTTTTTAATTTATTATTTTTTATTTTATTTAATAAACTCTCACTTTTATTTGTATCTTTTTTTAAACAATCTACATATTCTTCAAGAAAAATATCATAATAATCTTGTACTAATTTTTGTTCAGTTTCTATACTAATATTATTATCTCTTTCATTATCAAGGTTTTCATTTTTCTTACTACTATCACTATATTGTAATTGCTCTTTAGTTGTCGAAATTGTCTCAGTTATTTTACTATTCATTTTTTTTGCAACATTTTTATCATCTCGATTATTAGTATTTTTATATAATATAATACATATTATCATCAAAGCTGTTACAGAGATTGATATTACTGCGAATCCCACTTTTTTTACCATATAAAAAAAAGTGGTTTTCTTCTTAGAATTAATACCTTTACAATCATTACTTATTTTTTTAATCGTATTTTCATCTAACTTAATAGAATTATATACCTTATTATCACCATTATCATTAAATAACATCTTCCACCTCTTAACTATATTTTTTCTCATACGTATCTTTTAATATTTCTCTTGCTCTTTTTAATCTCATTTTAACTGCTGACTTTGAAATATTAAGTATCTTTGCTGTTTCCTCTACACTATAACCTTCAATATAATGTAACATTATCACACTTTTATATTTATAACCAAGTTTTGCTATACTTATAAACTCGTTAAGTTCGTCTATCTCTACATATTCACCTGAAATAAGTTCGTCAACAACCTTTTCTAATGGTATGGTCGTATGTCGTCTATTAAATCTAAGTATATCTCTACATTTATTTTGAGATACTTTTATCAACCATGCTTTTCTATGTTCATTATCAATAAATTCAATATTTGTTGAAAAATATTTCATAAATGTTTCTTGTACAACATCTTCAGCATCTTGCTTACTATTTAACATCAAAAAGCAATTTCTAAACAAAGTATGACCATATTCTCTTATTACCATTTCAACATCATCAAATCTTCTACACTCCATCATACATATGTATATCCTTTCTCTTAAAATATACAATCTTTATTATTTCCTCCTCTATAATGTACACGATAGTAATCAGCAAATGGTCACATAAATTTTCAATTAACATTAACATTAACATTAACATTAACAATTAACATTATAAAGGAAGTTGATAACAGGCTAAATTTTAGTATTACTAATATAATATTATCATAATACTTTTAAACATTGCATTCATATTTTGCTTCGCAAAAATATATGCTCACAGCACTGTGCGAACTGCAAAACATTGCATTCATATTTTGCTTTGCAAAATATTCATGATGCGCTGCGCGCTTATCACACATTACTTGTGCGAACTGCAAACACATTGCATTCATATTTTCATACTTTGTATGAAAATATTCATGATGCGCTGCGCGCATCATATAAAACGCAAAAAGAGAATCAGTTTTCAAGCGAGCTTGAACTGATTCTCTTTTTACCTTTTATGCAATGTTTTGCAGTTCGCACAGCTTCCGACGGGACTTGAACCCGAGACCTCATCCTTACCAAGGATGCGCGCTACCGACTGCGCCACGGAAGCATTAATTGTATTAAATACAACTCCTAAATAATATCATATATTTAGCATATTTACAACAAAATCATAGCCACTTTTTCTTTTTGAAAAACACTAAACTTCCAATTGCAATTGTTAAACATACTAAAATAACAACAAAATATGAATATCTCATTTCAAGTTCTGGCATATACTTAAAGTTCATTCCATACCAACCTGTTATAAGTGTTAATGGCATAAATACAGTTGTTACAACTGTAAGCAATGTCATTATTCTATTCTGCTTTACATCAAGTTGTGTATGATAAAGATCTTTTACCTGTACGGTATAATCTTTAAGAGCATTAATCATATCATTATGTCTTGCAAGACGATTTAAAAAGTTTCTAAAATATCTGACGTTTTTCTCATTAAAGAAATTATTTTCATTCTCTTCAAGTTCCTGAGTAAGGTCTATAAGCTGTTCATAATGAACTGATAATTCTCTAATTTCACCTCGTATTTCATTCACTCTATCAAGTGAAATATCTGTGTTACCTGACTCTATAACATCTTCTATTTGATTTAATTCTTTTTCATATTTTTCAATAACTAAAAGATCTCCTCTTATTATTCCTTCAAGAAAATCATATAGAAATCTTTCTAAACTTGGACTCTTCCATCTCTTAGTTCTTTTTATTTCTTCTATTATGGAAAGTGCCTTTCCACTTTCATCAATAAATACAATTCCTTTTTCATCTAGAGCAAATGCAAACTTGCTTTCTTCTTCACCTAGCTTACTTCTATCCGGTATTAAAAAGTTACCTGTCAATGAATCATAGTTTACTTCAGCCTTTGTATTATGAATATCTATTATGCTTAAATCCAAGTCAATTCCAAAATCATATGACTCCATATCGTTACACCATTCTTCATACGAAAGAATTGCAACATAAGGAGTTCCTTTTACCAAATCACGTTTCTCGCAATCATCAAGTAATTCTTTTATGTTATAATACTTTGACATAAAAAACCTCCTTGAATAAATTTATTTTACTTCTACCTGACACATACTCATAGTTTTAAGTGCTGCTTCATGACTTTCAACTGTTACACCAGCACAACACTTACTATCAACCGAAACCTTGATTTCAGGGAATAATGCCTTTAGTATCAAAGCGTTACTAACTACACAAATATCTGTACATAATCCTATAAGTTCAACTTCTTCAAATTTAAACTCATTCCAACCTGTATATCCAAATGATGGTTTATCTATAATTTTACAACCATCAACATATAAGCCTTCATATATCTGCCAGCCGTCACTACCTTCTATACAATGAACAACTGGTAGGTGCTTTCCTTCGTTAGTATCTAAATAGTTTTCATGATGAGTATCTCTTGTAAAAATAACTTCATCACCATTATCAATATATTCTTTAATTTTGTTTTTAACATTAGTTAAAATACCAACTGCTTCAGCTGTTCCTAAAGCGCCATCAACAAAATCCTTTTGCATATCAACAACTATTAGTGTTTTCATAATAACCTCCAATCCAAATCATAAAAGAATATCTAAGTAGCAAATCGCTACTTAGATATCTAAATTTCATAAATCTATTTTTATTTCAAAACTAAAAGTATTAATACAATTAACAAATCAACAAATCAATAAATTCATTAATTAATCCATGTACCAACTTTTTTATCAAGTGTTTCTTTCACTTTTTCAAGATTTGAAATACAAGCACTTCTTCCATCTTTAACACCTACGAAATCAAGTGCTGCTTCTATCTTTGGAAGTGAAGTAATTGCATCAAATTTATCATCTGCAACCATCTGTTCAGCTTCTTCTTTTGAAATCTCTTTAAGTTCAACCTCACTACCATCTTCATCCTTAACTGTTAAGTAGTCACAAGATGAAAGAATAAGTAATTCATCTGCATCAAGCATATTTGCAAGAGCTGCAGCTGTATAATCTTTTTCAATAATAGCACTTGCGCCTTTAAGATTTGAATACTGCTGTAATACTGGAATACCACCACCACCTGCAGCAATTACAAGCTGACCATTATCAAATAAAGTCTTGATTGCATCAATTTCATAAATATCAATAGGATGTGGTGAAGCAATAATTCTTCTATATCCTTTTTCACCTTCTGGAATACCAGCTTCCCTTGCCTCTTCATCAGAAATTTCTACAATATGATTACCTTTCTTTTCTTCAAGATTAGCTTCATCCTCAGTAAGTACTTTTCCTATAACCTTTGTAGGATTATTAAATGCCTTATCAAAAGGATCAACACGTACCTGTGTAATAATAGTTGAAACTGGTTTATAAATACCTCTATTTAAAAGTTCTGTTCTGATTGCATTCTGCAAATCATAACCTATATATCCCTGGCTCATAGCACCACAAATTGACATAGGTGCATTAGTTCTTTCCTTGTGATTTCTACTATATTCTGAAAGAGCTGACCATATCATACCTACCTGTGGTCCGTTACTGTGAGTAATAACAATATCTCTTCCTTCTTCAACTAAATCTGCAATAGCTTTCGCTGCTGTCTTAACTCTTTCTTGCTGCTTTGGAAATGAACTACTAAAACTATTTCTTCCAAGGGCAACAACACATTTCTTGTTTGCCATAATGTATACCTCCAAATCTAATAGAATAGATTTAATATTCAATAATCAAAATCATTTTATCACTCGCTATTTTCTAATTAGCATTACCCTTATAGTATATCACAATAGACTCTGTTTGACCACTATATACTGACATATAAATCAATGCAAAAAGGATGTCTAAATAATGCCACTTTGCATTAATAAACATCCTTTTGTATTCGGCTTTTAGCCTATCTTATAAACTCTTTTCAAGAGTCTCTCTAATTGCTTTAATAAATTCTTCACTATTAAGAACTTCTTTATTCTCAAGTGTAGAAATAAGAGCGAGGTCACCTGTCATCTTACCTGCTTCGATTGTATCGATACAAGCCTTTTCAAGCTTATCAGCAAATACTCCAAGTTCAGGAATGTTATCCATCTCACCACGCTTACGAAGAGCACCTGTCCAAGCAAAGATTGTTGCAATTGGATTAGTAGATGTCTTCTCACCCTTTAAGTATCTGTAATAATGTCTCTGAACTGTACCATGTGCAGCTTCATACTCATAATATCCATGAGGTGAAACTAATACAGATGTCATCATTGAAAGTGAACCGAAAGCTGTAGCAACCATGTCTGACATAACGTCACCATCATAGTTCTTACAAGCCCAGATGTAACCACCTTCTGAACGAATAACTCTAGCAACAGCATCATCAATTAAAGTATAGAAATACTCAATGCCAGCTGCTTCAAATTTTTCTTTATATTCTTTTTCAAAGATTTCAGCGAATATATCCTTAAATGTATGGTCATACTTCTTAGAAATAGTATCCTTAGTAGCAAACCATAAATCCTGCTTTGTATCAAGTGCATAGTTAAAGCAACTTCTTGCAAAGCTTTCGATTGAATCTTCTAAGTTATGCTGACCCTGAATAATACCAGCGCCTGTGAAATCATGAATAAGTTCACGTGTTTCACTACCATCAGCAGCTGTATAAACAAGTTCTGCTTTACCTGCTCCAGGAATCTTCATTTCTGTAGCTTTATATACATCACCATATGCATGTCTAGCAATTGTAATAGGTTTCTTCCATGTCTTTACATATGGTTCAACACCTTTAACGATAATTGGTGCTCTAAATACTGTACCATCAAGCATTGCTCTGATTGTACCATTAGGGCTCTTATACATTTCTTTTAAATTATATTCAGGCATTCTTGCTGCATTAGGTGTGATAGTTGCACACTTAACTGCTACACCGTATTTCTTTGTAGCATTTGCTGAATCAATAGTAACCTGATCGTTTGTCTCATTTCTATAAACAAGACCTAAGTCATAATACTCTGTCTTTAAGTCAACAAATGGAAGCAATAACTCATCTTTAATCATCTTCCAAAGGATTCTTGTCATCTCGTCGCCATCCATCTCTACAAGTGGAGTGGTCATCTTAATTTTTTCCATTGCAATTCCTCCTGCTAAATCGTCATTAGTTAAATCGCTGTAAAGGATACAACGATTTAATCCCTTCGGGACACAAAGTCCTTTGGACTTTGCACATATACGCTCTGTAAATTCTTGATAAATTTACATCGCTATATTTATATCATATTTATCCTTATATTTCAATGAATATCTTACATTTTAGCCTGTTTTCTCGCCTTTTTATTAAGCCAGTTCGTAATTCTTGCTCTAAACTTATCCTTATTGAAGAATTTTCTGGTGAGCATTCTGTAGAATAAGTAAATCACAAAATCAATACTTAAAATAACTACCGAACCATAAAATCTCATAAGTGTAATTCCCATAACATCAAATACATCTGGAAGTATTAATAAAACTGTCCAAAATACTATAGGGACTAAAACAGTAACCCAAAATCTAAGTCTTGTAAATGGTCTACAAAGATCTGTAAAAATAAACATTGATACAAGACCAGTTGTAAGTGTAGCCATTGTTGATAATGTAAGATCTGAGCGTAGCCAGATATAAACCATTAATGCTGAAAGACAGACATTTGTTGCAACTAATGCACCATTCGGTATAGCCTTAAATAAAATATTATACAGGAATCCCGTCCTTACTCTTTCATCATTTGGTTCAAACGCAAGGAAGAATGATGGGTATCCAATTGTAAGAGTTCCAAGAAGTGTATACTGAATTGGCTTAAATGGGTAACTATATGGAATAACAATAAAGAGTAATGCTAATAAAATCGCATAAACTGTTTTAGTTAAATATAATACACCACTTCGCTCAAGGTTGTTAATTGAACGTCGTCCTTCTCTTATGATTTCTGGAATGTGAGCAAAATCCGAATCAAGTAAAACAACACTTGAAATATCTCTTGCGGCACTACTTCCCGACTGCATTGCAATACTACAATCAGCTTCCTTTAGCGCCATAACGTCATTAACGCCATCACCTGTCATTGCAACTATGTGTTCCTGTTCTTGAAGCGCACGAACAAATTTTAGTTTAAATTCAGGTGTAACTCTACCAAATACAGTGTATTTATCAACTGCTTCCTTTATATCTTCAATACTATCAATACTTGATGCATCAATATATTTATCAGCATCCTTAATACCTGCTTCCGTTGCAACAATTGAAGCAGTAAGCGGATTATCGCCAGAAATAACTTTTATATTAAGTTTTTGAGAATCCAAAAACTCTATAGTTTCTTTTGCATTATCCCTAAGTGTATCCTTAAGAATAACTAATCCCATAAGGCTAAAGCCCTCAAATGTTTCTTTATCCTTATCATAACTTTCGCATTTGCCAAATGCTATGATTCTTGCACCATGAACCATTTCTTGGTTGTATTTGCTGTTAAATTTCTCTTTATCTGAAAGCAACACATCAGGTGCACCAAGTACATAAGTTCCTTCCTTAAATTCAAGAAGACTCCACTTCCTAGCTGATGAAAAAGGTATTCCATCAATAAAATTCCAGTTATAATCTTTCCCAGAATAATATGCTCTAATTGAAAGAATGGTTGAATTCCTATCAAATCCAGTATTCGAATACTCTTTAAGAGCTTTTTCAAACTCATCCCTGCTACAATTTATTTCAACAATTTTAGTTACATCAAATCTACCCTTAGTAAGTGTACCTGTTTTGTCAAAACAAATCGTATCAACTCTAGCTAGTTTCTCTGTACTATACAAATCCTGAACTAATGTATTATAAAATGATAACTTAATCGCACCCTTAAACATAACCAAACTAGTTAAAAGGACAAAACCACTTGGAATAAAACCAATGGTTGCAGCAACAGTACTTAAAACAATTTCATTATATGAATCATGACTTACAAAATGCTGCTTTAATATTAAACCAGTTGCAACCGGAATAACAAATAATGTTACAAGCCTAATAACATAGTTAATAGAATACATTATTTCCGAACGATTCTTCTTAAATTTCTTAGCTCTTTTAATAATTTTATATGTATAACTTTCCTCACCAACACCTGTTGCTTCAACTATAAGTTTTCCTTCTGCAACAAATGTACCAGCAAGAACATTATCATCTTTCTTTTTAGGAACAGGAATACTTTCACCTGTTAGTAGACTTTCATTAACAAAGCCTTCACCTTCAATTACTTTACCATCAACACATACCTGATCACCTGCATAAAAAACACAAGTATCACCGTATACTATATCATCACTTTTTATTTGAATCTCTTTATCATCTCTAATAACGAAAGCCACTGGATTAAGTAATATCTTTAGTTTTGTAAGCGTTCTTCTAGCTTTCATCTCTTGAAAAATACCAACTATTGCATTCCAAAAACATACAAACATAAAAGTCATGTTTTTGTATGAACCAGTTGTAAATACAAAAATAGCAGCCACTAAATTGACAGCATTAAAAAAGGTGAAGATATTATCAAATAGTATTTCACCCACTGTCTTTGTGCCTGCTTTAACATTTCCGTTATATTTGCCCTCTTCTTTTAGTTTTAGGGCTTGCTCAGTTGTAAGTCCCATATCCTTCTCTAACCCCATCAAAAAATAAAGGCTAGTCTGCAACATACGTTGCAGACTATACCTAAAAAACCTATTTCACTGGTTAAAATTCGGCATCGGTTGGCCGAATTTTAATCCCTTACGGGACACAAAGTCCTTTGGACTTTGCACAAGTACGCTCAGTAAATTCTTAATGAATTTACTTCATCCGTTAAATCGTTGTAAAGGATACAACGATTTAATCCCTTCGGGACACAAAGTCCTTTGGACTTTGCACAAGTACGTTCAGTAAATTCTTAATGAATTTACTTCACTACCAAATTAACAATCTTCTTTGGTACGTAAATTTCTTTGATGATGTTACCTGATAATTTATCGCCAAGTGCTTCCTTAGCTTTTGCGATAACATCGTCTTTTGAGATATCTGCTGCAACTTCAATAACAGTCTTTGTCTTACCATTAATCTGAACAGCAACCTTAACCTCATCATCTACCATCTTAGCTTTATCATACTCTGGCCACTTATTGTCAAATACTGAATTTTCATGACCAAGTCTTTCCCAAAGTTCTTCTGCAATATGTGGAGCAAATGGTGCGATAAGAATTGTCATTGTTTCTAATGTTTCCTTATCAATACCGCCTTCCTTCTTAGCAATTTCAAGAAGTTTGTTGTTATATTCCATAAATCCACTAACTACAGTGTTAAGACTGAATCCTTCAAGTCTTGTTGTAATATCATAAACAAGTTTATGTCTTGTCTTTTCCATTTCCTTTGTAGCAGCAATACCACAATCCTTGTTATCTTCAACAAGATGCCAGAATCTATTGATGAATCTGTAAACACCATCAATACCTCTTTCATCCCATTCTGAATCAAGTTCAGGTGGTCCTACAAAGAGTTCATAAATTCTAAGTGAATCACAACCATAATCACGAACAAGATCATCAGGTGAAACTACATTACCCTTTGACTTACTCATCTTGATACCGTTCTTACCAGTAATCATACCCTGGTTGAATAACTTAGCAAATGGTTCCTCAAAATCAACTACACCAATATCATATAAGAACTTAGTATAGAATCTTGAGTAAAGTAAGTGAAGAACTGCATGCTCTACACCACCGATATACATATCAACTGGTAATAAATCATGAGCTTTCTGTTTATTAACTAATTCTTTATCATTCTTATTATCAACATATCTTAAGAAATACCATGATGAACCAGCCCACTGTGGCATTGTATTTGTTTCTCTCTTAGCTGGCTTACCACAACATGGACATGTTGTATTAACCCATTCTTCGATATCTGCAAGTGGTGATTCACCTGTACCTGTAGGCTGATAACTATCTACCTCAGGAAGTAATAATGGAAGTTCTTCCTCTGGTACTGGAACTGCGCCACAATCAGGACAGTGAATAATAGGAATTGGTTCACCCCAATATCTCTGTCTTGAGAATACCCAGTCACGAAGTTTATAATTAACAGTTGCCTTACCAAATCCCTTTTCTTCAATGATATGTGGAGCTTCCTTCTTAAGTACGGCTGATTCCATACCATTCCAGTCTCCTGAATTAATCATTGTTCCAACAGCATCTGTATAAGCTTCTGTCATGTTTTCAATTTCTTTACCGTCTTTAGCTATAACCTGAATAATAGGAATATTGAACTTTGTAGCAAATTCAAAGTCTCTGTCATCATGAGCAGGTACACACATAATAGCACCTGTACCATAATCAGCAAGTACATAATCTGATAACCAGATAGGTACCTTAGCTCCATTAAGTGGGTTAATAGCATAGCTACCAGTGAATACACCAGTCTTTTCCTTACCCTGAAGTCTATCTACTGATGACTTATTAGCAGCCATTGTAATATATTCTTCTACTGCCTTCTCTGTTTCAGCAGTTGCAAGTTTCTTAGCCATCTCATGCTCTGGTGCAAGTACCATAAATGTTGCACCATAAAGTGTATCAGGTCTTGTTGTATAAACAGTAATCTTTTCATCACTATTTTCTAACTTAAAATCAACCTCTGCACCGTATGACTTACCAATCCAGTCAGTCTGCATCTTCTTAACCTTTTCAGGCCAATCTAATTTATCTAAATCATTAAGTAATCTATCTGCATACTTAGTAATCTTAAGCATCCACTGATTTAAGTTTTTCTTTGTAACTTCAGCGCCACATCTTTCGCACTTACCGTTAACAACTTCTTCGTTAGCAAGACCAGTCTTACATGAAGGACACCAGTTAATAGGCATCTCCTTCTGATAAGCAAGACCTTCCTTAAACATCTTAACGAAAATCCACTGAGTCCACTTATAATAATTTGGATCAGTTGTATTAACTTCTAAATCCCAGTCATAAACTGCTGAGATTTCCTTAATCTGTCTTTTAATGTTAGCTACATTTTCAGCTGTAGAAACTCTAGGATGTACACCCATCTTGATTGCGTAATTTTCTGCAGGAAGACCAAATGCATCCCATCCCATAGGGTGAATTACATGATAGCCATTTAGCATCTTATAACGGCTCCATACATCACTAATAACATATCCTCTCCAGTGACCTACATGTAGTCCGCTGCCTGATGGATATGGGAACATATCTAGACAGTAATATTCCTTCTTACTTCCATCTTGCACATTAACTGGTTTCTTTTCCCAATTAAGACGCCACTTTTTTTCAATTTCCTTATGATTATAAGGTACTGACATAACTTTATCCTCCTGTAAAAATATTTTTATCACTAGATAATATTTTAACCAAATATTAGCAAATATCAAGTGTAAATATTATTTAGGCTCGTATTCTATGTTTATTACTGCATTAAAGCAGGTTTCATTGCCATAATAATCCTTAATTGACATTCTAATTATGTTATCTCCAAACTTAATTTTCTTTGGATAATTAAACTCAATTTTTTTGTTATCTTCTTTTGATCCAAGATCAGATGCATTAATAACTTTCTTAAGTTTATCTTCTATTTCCTTCTTTAACTTATCATTAGTTAATTTATCTTCGTACTTTTCTTTAGTCTTAACCACATAGTCATCTTTCTTTTCACTTGTAAATCTAACTATAGGCGGTGTTGTATCAACAATCTTATATTTTATCTTAGCCTTAAGCTTAGTTCCATCTTTCTTCTTGTAAGAATACTCAACAACATGTTCATCCTCTGCTGCTGAAGTAGTTTCATCATACTTAACTTTCCTTGTGATATCTTTACCCTTATCCGAAAGTAATAAAACATTTGCTAAATAATCAATTTTAGAACCACGCTCTACAATAATCTTATTTTCATTAACAACTAAATTACCATTAGACGCCTTGTTATATGGATTTTGTTTAGAACTATCAGTAGGGTCCCAACCACACTTCTTATATCTTTCAGGAATATCCTCAAACTTCATGGAAAGTTTATCAGACTTCTTGCCCTTTTCAACTGTAAACTTTGTACCATCCGGACAATTCTTATAAATCCACTTAGCATCTCGTACGCAAAGCTGAATACATCCACCATCCAAGTCATACTTACCAAGTTTATCGTAGGATTCCTTTACCATATAATACTTATATGGATTTGTGTAATAAACTGAACCTATCCAAAGATTCTCTGCATATCTGCAAGTATACTGTGACCAATATGCATCACTCTTCCCACCAAAATAAGTAGAAAAACCAATCTTATCCTTACCTGGATGAGTCGCCGTGCTACCCTTAGTCTTTTCAAGGTCACCTGTCTGAGTCCATGAATACCTATCTTTTATCTTATATTCACCCTTCTTAACATCATTACCTATGTTACACTTCATAACTTTGAAAACCTCAGGATCCTTACCCTTATACTTTTTATTTACAATAAGTGCATATTTTTTAATATTAAGAACTAATTCGAATTTAAAACTTTCTTCTGATTGTGCTCCTGCACCTGTCTCCGTTTCATCTTCACCTGTTACAGTTTCTTCATTCTTCTTATCAATTGAAGTAACATCTCTTTCAGCATCAAGCTTATTCTTAGCAAATGAAAGAACGCCAATAACAAAAACTGCAACTATGGCAAGTTGTAAAAGGTTAAGTCCAAAATCAAAGAGATTCTTTCTTTTTCTTCTTCGCTTTCTGCCTTCCTCAACCATAAGCCTACCCCTTGTACTTGGGTCAACTTCTTTGTTATCATTTGAATTCAAGCTATCCATTAACGCCGAACCACTAATTTCATTATTCTCTTTTTCTGTTGTATCATTATTTAATTTTTTCTCTTCATCTTCAAACATAACAATACTCCAAGATTCTCTCTTCTTAAATTTCAAAGTTACAACGCACATTATACTACAAAAATTATACTTTGTGAACATTGAAAACCCTTTATACAAAAGAACAAGCCCAGTATCACCGAAGTAATACCAGGCTTGTTTCTTTTCAAACTCAGTTATATTCTTATTCGTCTTTATTTTGATACTTTTCAACTTCTCTGGCCTGTACATCTGAAGGTGCTTGTTCATATCTAGCAAATTCATACTCATATGTACCAATACCACCTGTCATTGAACGAAGAGTTGTTGAGTATCCGTAAAGTTCTGACATTGGAACATCAGCTTCAACAACTGTGTTACCATTATCATCTGGATTCATACCAAGTACTCTTCCTCTTCTCTTGTTAAAGTCACCCATTACATCTCCAGTAAATGAATCTGGAACAGTAACCTTAACTGATGCGATTGGTTCAAGTAAGATTGGACCCGCCTGCATCATAGCTTCCTTAAATGCTTTAATTGAAGCCATCTTGAATGCCATTTCATTTGAATCAACCGGATGATATTTACCATCCTTAAGTGTAATCTTTACACCTACTACTGGGTATCCAGCTAAAGGACCCTTTAATACACTTTCAGCAATTCCCTTCTCAATTGCTGGGAAGAAGTTCTTAGGTACTGAACCACCTACTACAACTTCTTCAAAAACATATGGTTTCTCTAAATCCCCTGATGGCTCGAAGTCAATTACGATTTCACCGAACTGACCTGCTCCGCCTGACTGCTTTTTATGTCTTCCCTGAACATCGGCTGCTTTCTTTTTAACCGTTTCTCTAAATGCAATCTTTGGTTTATCAAGTTCTATCTTAACCTTGAATTTTTCCTCAAGTTTGCTTACTAAAATATCTAATTGTTGATCACCAATACCATAAATTAAACTCTGGCGATTCTCTTCATCATTAACAACTTTAAGTGTTAAATCTTCTATACAACACTTAGTAAGTGCCTGTGAGATTTTATCTTCTTCACCCTTATTAACAGCTCTGTAAGCCTTATATGTATATGGCTTTGACATAGTTGTTGGATGATATGCAATTGGTGTTTTCTTTGTAGCAAGTGTATCACCTGTTCTAGTGGAATTAAGTTTTCCAATAGCACCAATATCACCTGCATAAAGTTCAGATACTTCTGTAACCTTCTTACCACTAATCACATATAACTTACTAAGTTTTTCTTCAACATCTTTCGTTGGATTATAAACTGTTGTACCTTCTTTTAAGATACCTGTACAAACCTTAACTAATGAATATTTACCAATAAACGGATCCATTATGGTTTTAAATACGTACGCTGATACATCCTTATTAATATCCTTATCAGCTTCTATCTCCTCACCTGTTGCTGTATTAGTACCCTTTTTAAATACTTCTGCCTTCTCAGGTGATGGGAAATATTTTTCAATAGACTGAAGCAACATGTTCATACCATGTGCATCAACACCCGAACCAATTTGAACTGGAACAATATCACACTCTATAACACTAGTTCTAAGTGCTTTTGAAATCTCTTCCTGTGTGAATTCTTCTCCAGCAAAATATTTCTCCATAAGTTCCTCATCAGATTCAGCAACAGCTTCTAAAATCATATCTCTTGCCTGATCAAGATCACCTCTTACATCTGATGGAATGTCGCAATCTTCATATAATCCCTTTTCAAGGAATCTTCTACCGCCCATCTTTACGACATTAACAAATCCTGATAATTTATCATTCTCCCAAAATGGAAGATGGAAAGGAGCAACTTTCTTTCCGTACAAACTCTTAAGTTCCTCACAAATCTTTAAATAATCTGCATTAGGATCATCCATTCCTGTAACAAAGAACAATCTAGGAATCTTTCTACGTTCACATATATCCCAAGCTTTCTTTGTTCCAACTTCAACACCTGCTTTACCATTGACAACAATAATCGCTGCATCCGCTACACTCATGGCTTCTTCCATCTGTCCAACAAAATCGAAGTAACCAGGTGCATCGAGAAGATTAATCTTAATACCTTCCCATTCGATTGGTACTACTGAAGAATTAATTGAAAACTTTCTCTTAATCTCTTCCTTGTCATAATCACTAATGGTACTTCCGTCATCTACACTTCCCATTCTGCTTATGGCACCAGTACAAAAAGCTAATGCTTCAACTACTGTTGTCTTTCCGGCCCCCCCATGGCCCATAAGTACTACGTTCCTAATGTCTTCTGTCTTGTAAACATTCATAGTTTTTACCTCCATACTATATATTTAAATCATGACGATTTACCTCCTAAAATCTAAATACCTTTTTTATAATTTTCCTTCGGGACACAAAGTCCTTCGGACTTTGCACATATACGCTCAGGAAAATCTTTATGATTTTCCTTCGGCTTTATTAAATATTACCAATTTTTTAAACAAAATACAAGTATGTTTGTTGCATTTGCTTAAAAAATTAGAAGATTTTTATAACAAAATCAGAATTTTAGTTTCCAAATGTATTTATTCCTCTTATATTTTCATTTTTAAGCATTTATTTATTATTCTTTGTTGTTTTTTTAGAGCTTATATTATATAATACTATGGTGATTTAAACCGCTAAATTATTTTATGATAAAGAGGAAAAAATATGAAAGATTTAACACTAGGTTTTATTGGCCTTGGACTAATAGGGGGTTCAATTGCCAAATCAGTAAAAAGAGTAAATCCAGATGTAAAGATCATCGCCTACAACAGAACTAAATCAAGACTTGAGCTTGCATACTCTGAAGGTATGGTTGATGAAATTGCAGATGATATAGACGAAAAATTTTCTGAATGTGATTACATATTCTTATGT
The DNA here is from genome assembly GCF_900167115.1 of Eubacterium uniforme. GTDB lineage: Bacteria > Bacillota > Clostridia > Lachnospirales > Lachnospiraceae > Eubacterium_S > Eubacterium_S uniforme. The sequence goes on along the minus strand of NZ_FUXZ01000013.1, from coordinate 43,666 downwards.
ACTCCTGTTGAACAGAATAATACATATCTTGAAACATTAAAAAACATTATAAAGAAAGATGCGATTATTACAGATGTTGGAAGTGTTAAAACTCCAATTCATGAAGCCATTGAAAAGGTTGGACTTGAACGTAATTTCATAGGTGGACATCCTATGGCAGGCTCAGAAAAAACTGGTTATGAAAATTCAAATAATCATCTTTTTGAAAATGCATACTATGTAATTAGTACTTCTCCTTTATCTCCTATGGATAAGGTTGAGGAATATAAAGCATTTGCTGCGGAGATTGGGGCTATTCCAATTGTACTTGATCATAATGAACACGACATGGTTGTGGCTGCAATTAGTCATATGCCACATTTGATTGCTTCTTCACTTGTTAATGTTGTTAAGAATTCAGATAACGAAGAAGGTACGATGAAAACTATCGCCGCTGGCGGTTTTAAGGATATTACAAGAATTGCTTCTTCATCCCCTGAGATGTGGGAGCAGATTTGTACAAGTAATTCAAAGAGCATTTCAATTATGCTTGATAAATTTATAAAAGAAATGCAAAAAGCTAAAGAGTATGTTGATACCAAAAACGGTCAGGCGATTAATGAAATGTTTGCATCTAGCCGTGAGTATAGAGATTCATTCCCTGATAAGGGTGGCGCTATCTTTAAACCATCCATGATATACTGCGATGTTGAAGATGAAGCCGGCGTTATTGCTAGAATCGCTACGCTTCTTGCTAAGAATGACATTTCAATTAAAAATATTGGTATTATACATAATCGTATGTTTGAAGAAGGCGTACTTTTACTTGAACTTTATGATGATTCAGATAGAGATCACGCAGTATCAGTCCTACAAACAGGCGGAATTACAGTTATTAAGAGGAAGTAGTGAGGAAAAATTATCAAAATTTTTCCGAGCGTAACTGTGCAAAGTCCGAAGGACTTTGTGTCCCGTAGGGATTAAATCGTTGTATCCTTTACAACGATTTAACCAGTGAGGAAAATTCATCAAAATTTTACGAAAGGTTTTATTATGATTTTTAAAAGAAAAACTAATCTTACTGGTACTATTACAGTACCAGGCGACAAATCAATTTCACATAGAGCAATAATGCTTGGAAGTTTAGCTAATGGTACTACTACAATAACAAACTTTCTAATGGGTGCTGATTGTTTATCAACTATAGACTGTTTTAGAAAAATGGGCGTTGATATTGACGTTAAGGATGATAAAGTTACAATACAAGGTGTTGGACTTCATGGTCTTAAAGAGCCTAGTGAAACACTTGATGTTGGAAATAGCGGAACAACTACAAGACTTATTAGTGGTATACTTGCAGCGCAGAACTTTTCTTGTAGACTTGATGGAGATGATTCTCTTAGAAAGAGACCTATGAAAAGAATTATCACTCCTCTGTCGCAAATGGGTGCTGACATTAAAAGTGAAAAAGATAATGGATGTGTTCCACTTATTATAAATGGTAAAAAATTAAAAGGAATTCATTATGATTCACCTGTTGCTTCAGCTCAGATTAAATCATCAATATTACTTGCAGGATTATACGCTGATGGTGAAACTTCAGTTACTGAACCTAGTCTTAGTAGAAACCATAGTGAAATAATGTTTAACCAATTTGGTATAGATTGTAAATCAGAAGGTACTACTGCTACAGTTAAAACAGCTTCAGATTTTAATGGAATAGATATTAACGTTCCTGGTGATATATCATCCGCTGCATACTTTTTAGTATTAGGACTTATAACACCAAATTCAGAAATCACAGTTAAGAATGTTGGTATAAACCCAACAAGAGATGGCATCATAAAAGTAATTGAAATGATGGGTGGAAATATCACTCTAGCAAATGTAAATAATACTGGCGAAAAGACAGCTGATATTACTGTTAAAACAAGTGAACTTCACGGTTGTACTATCGGTGGTGATATAATTCCAACTTTAATAGATGAAATCCCAGTAATAGCTGTTATAGCTGCATACGCAAAAGGAAAAACAATTATAAAAGATGCAGCTGAACTTAAAGTAAAAGAATCAAATCGTATCGACATCATGGTTTCACACTTAAAAGCAATGGGATGTGATATTAAAGCTACCGATGATGGCATGATTATAAATGAAAATGTCGAAACACCTAATAAACTAATAGGTTGTAAAATCGATAGTGCTCTAGATCACCGTATCGCAATGTCATTCGCTATATGTGGCCTTAATGCCGATGGCGAAACAGATATCCCAGATAGTGATGTTGTAAAAATTTCATATCCGAACTTTTATGAGGATTTGGAGAGTTTGGGGTAAAAAATACGAAAAAAGGTGAGCATCACGGCTCACCTTTTACCATACAATACTTCTCTCAAAACAATACTCACCCTATACAAACTTCAAATTAGCTTCCGCAAGTATCGCCTCTACATCAGCTCCTATTATATCAAGACCCTCAGCCTTAATTTGCTTTACATCATTAATTCCATAGAATGCATTAGCAAGTGCTTTTACATAACCAAAGCCATAATCATCCGATATAATTGGACCTCCTGCAGTTGTTACGTAATATAAACTTTTAGCCTTACAAAGTCCTACTGGTGCACCAGATTCTGAATAAGTAAATGTTAATCCTAAAACATTTATTTGCTCAAAATACTGCTTTACCATCGCAGGAAATGACAAATCATAGTAAGGCGCTGCTACCACAATCAAATCCGCATTTGCGAAATCTCTTGCAAGATCAAACATTGGATCATCGTATTTGCTGGAATTCTTTAAATCCTCGCGATGATTTATAAACTCCTCATCAACAATAGGAAATTCAACCTTTTCCAATTGAACTTCTTTAATCTCTCCTTCAAGAGTATCCAAAAGATTCTTAGCTAATCGTAAAGTTCTCGACTCTTTACGAACACACGCATTTATAAATAAAATCATACGAGTACCTCCTCATTTCACACTCAACGTAACCTCTGTCTCCGAACCACTTAAAACCCTTTCCAATTCCTCTAAACTCGACTCTTCCACTTTACCAAGTTTAGTATATGCCCATGAATTAGTACCATAAAAGAATACAATCTGATTTCCACTATATAACATTACATCTCCAGCTTCAGTTGTAATATCTTCATCTTTACGAGGTAGAGTTTTACCTAGCTGACAGACTTTTTCAAATCCACCGTAATTTTCTGCTGAAATAGTCAAGTCCTTATCTGTAAGCATTTCTCTTAATTCTTTAGCTGTTTCATTATCTTCTAAGTTCACAATAAATGAACTAGTCCCTACTGTTACACGAATTTGATCATCTGCTAGTGTGCTTTTATCCGTTTTTTTCATTTCAGCCGTCTCCTTAGATTCATTCGTATTCATCCTAGTACTAGATTCATTTGTATTTATCGTAGTGCTAGATTCCTTATGTTCTACCTTAATATCTTTTTGATTATCACTAGAATTATCCGCACTACATCCCGTTAAAAACACCATAATTAACGCCACTATTACTATAATTTTCTTAGAAATCATATTACACCTACTTGCAATTAACAACTACAACTTTTACTTCAAATACTCATTAAAGAAACTCTCTAACTTATCAAATGGAATATAATCCTTGTCGCCACCATCATAAAGATCTGTGTGAGATGCTTCTGGTATAATCAAAAGTTCTTTGTTATCAGCGTATTTGCTGTCTTTTACCATATTTGCATATGCATCTTTTCCAAAGTAGCATGAATGTGCCTTCTCGCCGTGCATAACAAGAACTGCACTTCTAATTTCATTGCTATATTTTAAAATAGGCTGGTTTATGAATGACTCACATCCTATTACATTCCAACCGCCATTAGAGTTTAAAGAACGAGCGTGATATCCACGATTTGTCTTATAATAATCATAATAATCCTTTACAAAGTAAGGTGCATCCTCTGGAAGTGGATCAACCACACCACCGCCAAGCTTATATTCACCATTTTTAAGATCTTCTAGTCTCTGAGCGCACATAGCTTTCTTCTTTTTGAAACGCTCTTCTTCACTATCCTCAGAGTCGAAATATCCATTTGCATTTACCCTAGTCATGTCATACATGGTAGATGCAACTGTGGCTTTAATTCTTGTATCAAGAGCAGCTGCATTAATAGCCATGCCACCCCAACCGCATATGCCTAAAATCCCGATTCTGTCTGGATCAACTTTATCATTTAGTGATAAAAAGTCCACAGCGGCCATAAAATCTTCTGTATTGATATCTGGAGATGCCATGTATCTAGGCTGTCCGCCGCTTTCGCCTGTAAAAGATGGATCAAAAGCAATTGTAAGGAATCCTCTTTCCGCCATATTTTGTGCATAAAGCCCAGAGCACTGTTCCTTAACCGCACCAAATGGTCCCGATACCGCTATAGCAGGAAGCTTACCCTTCGCATCTTTCGGTACATACATATCAGCTACAAGTGTTATTCCATAACGATTAACGAATGTCACCTTGCTATGCTCCACTTTATCACTCTTTTTAAAAGTCTTATCCCACTCTGTTACCATACTAAGTTCTTCTTTTCTAATCATATTAGACACCTCCATTTTTAATTTTTATTTCTTTTTCACATTCCCTAAGTATAAAATCCATGCAATCTAGTTTTTTCCCACATTCATGATATTCATCCATTATGCGGCAACGTTCTCTTTTTAAAAGTTGAAACATATCTTCCATGCTTCCAGATTCAAATCTCCTAAGAATATACTCCGATGCATCTTCTTTACATCCTATATCCGAAAGACATTGCTTCAGTTTTTTTCTGTCCATGTGATCACCTCACTTATCAGACCAATTTAATTTACATCTTAATTATACTCCCTTGCATATTCATGCGCTAATGGTTATAATGAATATCATGATATGCATATTTGGAATATCATATATCTCTTCAGCAAATGCCGAAGAACGAAAAATACATAGTATTTTAAGTTTATACTGCGAATATACAAGGAGGTTATTATGGAAATTAGAACATTAAGATACTTTTTAGCCGTAGCAAGAGAAGAAAATATGAGTAGAGCCGCCAAACTTCTACACGTAACCCAACCTACACTATCAAAGCAGCTTAAATCATTAGAAGAAGAACTAGGTAAAAAATTATTCACAAGACACTCATTTAGCATCAAGCTTACCGAAGAAGGCATCCTACTTCGCAACCGCGCAGAAGATTTAGTAAGCATGGCTGATAAAATCGAACAAGAATTTGTATCATTAGATGATATAGACGGTGGAGAGCTCTATCTTGGCCTTGCTGAATCATACCAGCTTCGACACCTCGCAAGGTCAATAAAAGATTTTAAACAGAACTATCCTAAGCTTCATTATCACATCACAAGTGGCGATACGGAACAACTTTCTGAAAAAGTAGACAAAGGTCTACTTGATTTTGTTGTGCTAGTAGAACAACCAGATAGCCGCAAATACGATTATATCGAATTCCCTCAGGCAGACACATGGGGCCTTATTATTCCAGCCACCGATCCTCTAGCGAAGAAAAAAGCCATCCATTTGGATGACCTTATCGATTTGCCATTATTCTGTTCTGACCAGGCTTGGACTGGTGATATAAAAAACTGGGCTGGTAGCAGATTTAAAGAACTTCAATTAGAAGGTTCATTTCGCCTATCCTATAATGGTTCTCTTTTTGCCATGGAAGGCTTAGGCTACCTACTCACCTATGAACATCTTGTTAATACTTCAAAAAACAGCGGTCTTGTATTCAGACCACTCTCTCCAAAGCTTGAGAATAAAATATATATCGCATGGAATAGATATCAAGCATTCACTCCTATTGCTGAAAGATTTTTAACTCATTTAAAAGAAGCTTTTCAAATTTGAGTACTGACTGATTATATCCACATCTTACTCTCACAATTCCATCGTTTGTTATAATTTGAATCTGTTAGTATATTCTGATAAATTGGTTCAAGAAAGACTACTAACCGGTCTAACACATCATCAAATAATAATCTAGATTCTTTTGCTGGATTAAAAGCATTCCACTGGATATTTAACGCGTCATTATTCTTAAAATCATCAATTTCCTCAAAAACATCCGTTGGCAATTCTCTATTTCGATGAGCCAAAGTTCTTTTTACAGCTTCCATAAGAATCCCTCCTTCAAAATCAAAAATTCCTGACAAATAATAAATATCATAAAAATCTTTCATTCTACTTGTTCCAGACATTCTTTGAAGAATTGCATCAAATTTTTCTGCAATAGTACTTTCAAGTGAATATGTGAAAACCTCTGGAGAAACGAAATCAGGTAACCTTGTAACAATCATCCTCTTTATTGGATTAGGTACAATGATATCATCAATTCCAACATCAATAGAAAACGGAATCTTCACCCTTCCTATACGTCCCATAAAAGAAGTTTTTACACCTGGATATTTTTTATCTATTGAAATAGTCTCTGTCCCCAGAATCTCCAATGTTATAAAATCATTCCCTGTACTTATATTGCATATGTTCCTCATAGTCTGTTCTATGTTCTCCAAACTTCCATGAAAATTCTTTATCAAAAAATCAATATCCCTCGTTGGCCTTGAATCAAATTCCGTAAGCGTATAAATAAACATACCACCCTTTAAAATTAAATTTTCAGCATACTTAGAAAGAGATAGTTTTCTCAGAAATTCTTCCTGTGCAAAAAGCTGAAGTACCATCTGAAATGGAATTCCTTCTTCTTTTGACTGAATCTTTAATCTTGTCAGCACCGATGCCTCCATGTTCTTTATAGCCATACTCCAAGTATCTCCCTTACCTTTTTTTCCACATGAAGTAGTTTCGCATATTTCATAAGTCTCGCCTCAACTTTTTTGGGGTCTTGTACATATCGCTGAATAGCTATATTGAAAACTTCTCCATCCACTTTATTTCTATGTAGAAGCAAGTCACAAATTGTTCTTTCTCTGTCGTAAATCATAACTGATTTGCCGTCAATTTCAGCCTCTTCAATCCCCACCTGATAACGATCACTTTGAATAAAGTGTGGCTTTACAATAGGATAATCAATATAAAATCTGGTTCTTGTGCTTTTATTATCTACCGCCAGATGCCACGCTGCTGGAGTTTTATCCGTATAACCATAATAATCCAGAGCACTCTCCATACAGATTACTCCATCTGGAAATAATTTTTTAATTGTCGGAATATCTGAAAAAGAATCCTCTCCTGAATACTGATAGTAACCACGCCTAACTTGCTCTATCTTGCCTTCTTCTAGCAAATGCTGGATTTTTTTATAATAAAATCCTTCTTTTTTTAGTTCTATTGTTCTCATCAGACCACCATATTGTTCAAAAACAGTTCTAATACTTTCACTCATGTCATCCCCCTCGCTTTACTATATTATACAATTTCTTAATACTTTTTGTATAGTTTAATAAATCCATTATATCGTCTGGCATAAAAAAAGTCAAGAAAAGACAGTGAACTTGTATACAGACCACTATCTCTAAAATTTGAAAATAAAGCATATCTCCCCCTACGCCGTTATAAACCAATTATTCTCACACTCTCTGTAATAAAGCCTTATTTCTCGCGTAGAACCATCAACATCAATCTTACATTCAAAAAATATAGTTCGATTAGTAACATATACACCGTCATTAGTTGTATATGTGCCATTACCTGATAACTCCTTATACGAATCTATCTTAAATACTCGTGGCTCACCATCATCACCAACCACACGAATTCGAAGAGGAATTATGTTTCCCTCCTTCGAATACTGGCAGATTATATCCACATCGTATCTTTTCGCTTCCATAACATTCACCTACCTACATAGTAATTTAATAGAGAAATATTTTGCAAAAGCCAAAATCGTCTAACGAACATACGTTCTATTTCATTATCAATTATACGAACCTTAATTCCATTTGTCAATATAGTTTTAAAACAGCAAGAAGATTTCTTATCTACATTTAATCCCCCAGCAACTTCAATCCAACAATTCCCACAGCAATCATTAAGACACAAACCATCTGCATCAATGATAGTTTTTCATTAAAAAGCATAATGCCTAAAATTGAAGTTCCAATAATACCAAACCCAGTCCACATGGCATAAGCCGTACCAAGCGGCAACTTCTTTAGAGCAAATGCCAAAAAAACCGCACTAAATATATACCCAACAACCGTAACTATCGATGGAACAAGAATCTTAAATCCATCCGATGCTTTCATAGCACATGCCCATGTCACTTCCAAAATACCAGCAAATAACAACATTATCCATTCCATTTTTCTACCTCCAAAAATAAAACGCCACTTCTTTATCTTCTAAGACCTAACGATAAAGAAATGACGTTATTCCTAGCTACCCGGTGGCAGCTGGCGCCTAAATATTTAAATTTTTATCATACACAATCAATCCCACTTCTGTCGGATGATCCATAAGAACTACATCCTTTCCAGCTGTCTTATAACGAAGCAACATACTACTTACCAATAAATCTCCCGCACCAGCTAAAATCTGGCAAACGCCAATCATCAAAAAAAGGAAATTCCCCGTAATAACACCAGTAATACCAAATCCCAATCCAAGAATCGTCGCTGGCATAAGAGAACCAAGTATATACCTGCCTTTAGAAAGAGGCGCCTTACTCGTGCAATAAGGAGTTATTTGCTCCTTAATAAAACCAAGTTCAATGTCCTTAAAACCATGTTCTGTACCCATCGCCCAAAAGATAGCATGTATACATTCGTGAACAAATGCAAGCACAATATTAGAAATCAAAAAAGCAAATACACCCGCTATCCATAGACCCGTATGATTCTTAAGAATATCAATCGTATCTTTAAATCCATGCAATCCAATAAATAAAATAAATATCACCACAGCAAATGGAAGCGGCAATAAGTAACCAGTCGAATTAGCCTTTTCAACAGTGGTAGTCAAATCATGCCTTTCATATCCATCAGCAAATAGTTTTTCTTCTCTCTCCTTTAAAAGTTCCGCCCTTCTAATCTCAGCCTGCGTAAGCGTACGCTTGGCGTTTTGATTTTCGTTCATTCTTATACCCTCCTAAATGTTGGTGTTAAATAGTTAGTAGCGAGATGATACTAAGTTGTCAACATAAATCACCAAATCGTTTTACTCCTATAGAAAACTTACCCGTATATAAATTTATTGGATAAAAAATATATCCATCTTTCAAAATATCCACTAATTCAATTATCTTCTCTGTTTTTATCACTTCTATATATAATCCATCAACACAACTTCTATTAACAAAGATTATATAATCTACTTTCTCTTTTTTTGTAAAAACATACTTTAACAAATCAATATCTTTAGATAGCATATAAACCTTTTTATCATTTTTTGAAACATCTCCATATGAAAAAATACTTCTTAAATCCTCTATATTTTTAATATTTTTCCTCAATACAGAATCTGAATATTCTATCAAAAAAATACCTACCTCTTTGATCCCCTCATATTTTTCTAAACTTTCCAAATGCTTTTCAAAACCATCCTTGAAGGATTTTATTAAATAAGAATACGATTGTTTATCTTGTAAAACTGGTTCTACAGAAAATGATTCAATCCATTTTTCTCCATTAGACAGTTTTTCATCGGCCTCTTTCATTTTCTTTTTAAACTCACGATAAACTTCAGCATTCTTCCTTTCCATATAGGATCCATTTCTATTAGTATGTGATGACGTAATCTGAAAATGTTCAATAAAACCATTATCAAACACGAAATCCGGAAAAACATATTCTGTTTTATTATCTTCAGCAGTACTTATTATTTCCAATATTTTTTGTTTTTCTTCCTTAGAAACTGAATAAAAATTAATAATATCTTTATTTTGTTGTACTAAATCAAGTAATATTCTTTCTTTTACTTTATCCTTCACTCTATTCTTCACCTATTAAATCATTTCTCTTCCTTTTTCCTATTATTTATTATGCTTAATTATTTACCCCAAAAGAGTTAGTGGTGTTATGATACTACCCTTTATATTATCAATATGATTAACTGTTTTATCTTTCAACCAACTAATTCATCAAAAATTAATCTATTATTTTTCACAACATATCTTACTATAATCAATTTCAGATATATCATCTATGTTTTTTATCCATCGACCGCATTTTTTGCAGCAAATATGATAATATGCGTCAAGTACCGCCTTACCAAAATCTTCAGCTTCTGATCTCGAAAGTGAAATACTCCATTCATTGTAATGACTTCCAGCCATATTTCTTAGGTAAACCAAATCATTAAGTTCACTAAATACATTTTTAGCTTTACTTTTTTTTAAAATTTTATAAATACCCGGCCATAAATCCCCAATAGTATATTTATCTCCAAAACGTCTATGTATACTTATCGAAAAAATACAACTTAATTTCTCACACATATACTCAAGCATATATCCTGCACTTGCACAAATATCGGCTGTACTTCCATTTTCCATTGATGATAGCAATTTTTCATCGTAATTATTTAATGCACTTACTACTCTTGGTCCTACATCAAACGACCAATTCGTTATTTCTATCTGTTGAATATCCTTTGAATGATTTCTGAATAATTGAGTCAACTGCTCTTTCCACAATCTATCATGAGTAGTAATTATAATCTGCCAATCAAAGAAACGATCTATTACATATTGCATAATTCTATATCTAATATTTGAATCAATACTTTGAAATACATCATCTAAAACAAGCACTTTGGCCTGTCCTCGTTCTACTGATTGGTGAATAAACTCAAAATAAATAAGCAATGCCAAAAGATCACAATTTGCCTCAGAAAATAACATTATTGGATCAACCTCGCTGCCATTATCAAGTTGTACTGTAAAATTCATTGAAAGAGCAGAAATTGATCCTACATAAATACGTATACTTTTTACGTAATCATTTGTTCTTGATATTATTTTAAATGTATCCGTTACTATCGGTGCAATTTCAGTCATAATATTCTGAAGTTGATTACTTTTTACCGTTCTTTCTTGACTCTTTCTCAATTCTTTGTGTTTTTTATTTAATTTTTGAATCTCTAAATACACTTCTTTAAGTCTATTAATATCATTATATCGAGGATTATTTATTTTTATTTGATTTAGCTGCTTAACGTTTTCAAATAATCTTATATATGAATAAACTTCTTCTTTAGATTTCATAGACATATCTTTAGAATCAAATCCGTAATATTTGGATAATCTATCTATAATCTCTCTCTTTTCATGTTTTAAGGTTAATCTATCCTTTTCAACTGAATCCATTTTTTCTGAAACTGGTGTTTCCATTATAGGAGTTTCTGTCATTACATAACTTCTGAAAACATTTAATTTTTGCTGGCTGGGAAGACTCCAAAAATTTAGAATATCTTGTCTACGTAATACAAAGGGTGCATTTCTAAATTCAGATAAAACACTTACTTGTCCAGTAACTCTTCCAACTTCCTCGTTTTTATGAATATAAACCTTATTAATTCTATCATCAGTTAACGATAGAATAATTTCCGAAGAAACCGACTTTTCATTCTTTAAAGAAATAGAATTATAAATCCACTTATCTGATTGAAAAGAAGGAACTGACTGTATTGTTCCCTGCGTTGATAACTCAATTGCATCAATTATGCTTGATTTACCTGAACCATTATCACCAAATATCATCAAAGATGTCGGCACTTTATTTCGAGTAAAATTCAAATTTATGTCATTAGGAACACCTCGAAAGTGTGAAATTGTTATTCCCTTTATCTTACACATACTAACGTTTTCCTTTCTTTTTATATAAAAAATATTGAAAGAATTGTTATTTGATACATATCCATCTATTTTTTTTCATAATTAATACCCTGCAGGCAATGGTTTAAAACCTCCATTTTTAGAAGGTGATTTTATATGTTTTCTTAATCCAGCAACATCGATTTCATCTATTATTACCGTACCATTAATTCCACCTTTTACTCTTGCAATATTCATTATTTCGTTTTTAGTAGGTTGTACAATTCTACTATCTCCATATTCTGACATATTTGATTGTGCACAAAAGCAACAACGATCTCTACTTAAGGCTTCGATTATATTGCTAAAATATTTTGTATCTTTATTCCACTCCACTCCAAACACAATATCCGCCTCTCTTTTAAACTTACATCGTTCCTCAAGAGAAGTAAGTTCATAACAACAAAAGGTTACAAAAGAAAGATTCTTCCACCTAAACAACGTATGTCCCTTTCCTTCAATCGGAATACACTTATACTTTTTAATCATACTTTCTTCTTCTGGAGAATAATATACCTTAGGATGGAAAAACGGAACTATATATCTCATATCACTATTTACAATAGGCAATAAGGTTACAGTCAAATTATATACATAATCTCCATTTCTAATATGCTCAATTCCTCCAATTACAATCATGTTATGCAAAGCCGCCTTTTTTTGAATAACAGGCAAAAATGTTATTGGTATATACGCTTCAGGAAATACAAGCACATCACTACTATAACGAATTGCCTCATTCACAATCTTGCTTATTTCATTACATCTTTTTGAAATATTTCTTTTTTTCCCTGATAAAATATCTTGAAAATCGCTTTCTTGCATTCTCACATTAGCAACTGCAATGCGATATTTCCCATTCTTAACATTATTCTCCTCATTTTTTTCATTAATAATAATATTGCCTTCAGAATCTATTCTTTTACCCTCAATATATTTTTTTAAATATAATTGATCTGATTTATTAAAGTTTTCAACATATTTCTTACACATATAATCTACCCAATAATTATCATCTAATAGATCAATCTTGTTTTCTTTGATTGATTTAATAATTGATGTATATAATATTTCAAATGGCGATGATATATAAGGCTTATATTTTTTATTCTTTTTTAAATATTTTTGATAACAGTCCGAATTAAAATATTCGTCTATTTCATAAAAACAAATTTCTTTTTCAGCATTATCATTTAGTTCAAAAGCATTCATACATTCCTCTAAGCTTATAGGAAGCAAGTTGCTATTCACCATTCTAGAATTACAGTAATATCTACGTAATTTATTAATAGACCTTATTGATAATTCATTTTCAAATACACTATATGACTCTAATTTCATTAATAGTAATGAAATCTTTTCAAGTATCTCCTGTATATTCTTTCCCCAAACAATAGCCATAGACCTAGTAAGACAAGCAATATAGTACTTAACAAGTGTATCTCCAACAGAATAAATTCCTCTATTATTTAAATATGAGTATTCTCCTATTTTTGATGACTCTTCATCTAACTCACTAAGTGCCGAAACAACCTTAGCAGTAAAATCTATTACTTTTACCCATTTTCTATTAATAATATAATAGTTTAGTACACCCTCCCATTGAGTATAATTATTCAAAATCTCCTTATAATCTAGAAGTTGATCAATACTATTAACAAATGAATCTACAGTCTCTTTTTCTACAAAAGGAGCCATCATAACATTTTTCCCTATTGCCTTTGATAAAACATACTTGTCAATCGAAACTCCATTTAGTGACCTTAATTTATTAACCGTATCTACTCTTTCAAATTGTAATATATCTTCTTTTGTCATAGAATTTGAGTCTTCTGGTAAGTAATTAAATTCACTTGTATTTTGAGCAATATCTTTTTCTATTTTTTTAATAATAGTATCATATCCACTTTTATCAACATAAAAGAATCTAATTTTATCCTTCTGAATATCTAGCCCATCATATTCACTCAAACTTATAGTCTCTTTGTCTTTACATTCTATAAGTCCAAAAGTTTCTAATTTTTTTAATATATAAGAACTAACTTCACTTACACCATTCTTTGTAATTTTACTTTTAAGTTTATCATGTGGTTCAACACGTGAAACAAGAATCATATCATCTACATATCTACCATAATATACAGTATTTTTACACTTATTTGCTTTATCATCAAAATCAATCAAATATGAATTAGATAAAATATTAGACGGTAAAAAACCTATAGGTAATATAATTCTATTTTTTATTCCTAAAATTTCTGAATATCTTTGCATTATTTTATACATCAAATTATTAATTTTTATTATTTCATCACTTGAATTATCACCCACGTTTGTCACTCGTTTAAATTTTGAATCAGTATAGTCAATATTATAGTAATACCTATTCAAATCAAGCATAGTAATAATAACACTCTGATTCTCTTGGTTTACAACATTATCTGCACTTATTAACCCTTGATTTCTCCATGTTACATACTGTCTATAATATGGTTTAAACAAGCTAGGCGATTCAGAAACTCTTCCTTCAGAAAATATTAATTTATCACATAAGCGTTTACCGAAACAATTATCTGGTAAATTTTTATCTATCTTATATCCGACAAGCAAAATCCAAAGAACACTTAAAATGTGACCTTCTATTGATAAATCTATAAAATTATTATATTTTTCAACGCATACAGAGTCTGAACATACATTTGAAATTACAATTGGTTCACATCTCTCAGTTTTCTCAGAGCATATTTTTTTAGGAAAAGTATATGCTTTTATGGAATCCAAAATCTCACATTCCAATAAACCCCACTTTTTCTCATCATTTATAGCTTCTAATAATCTATTTAATTTAGTTTCGAATTTTTCATTTTCAAACTTTGCGATTTCATATCGTATATATGGTAAAGTTTTATCCATAAATACACTTCCTTTTAATTTTCTGTATGCTTCATCTAATAAATCACGTTTCAATTATAAATCCCTCACTTGTTTTTAATAACAAAGCTTATTTAATTCTATATCTACTCATGTCTTTTCATATGGTCATATTATTTCCAAATATTAATTCAAAAATCATTATCGTTGTTTCTAGACTTTTTCATTCAACCCCTAACGCTTTAAACACAGCATCCTCAGCACTACTATAAAACACTAAATTAAAACCACTTATCAATTCCGGTGGAACAGTTCCAAGGTCAGTTGCAGCTGTTTGAGGTAAAAGTACTTTCTTTGCCCCACTATCCAAGCATACTTGCAAAGTATCCGCAAGATTATCTTCCTTTATGAGCGTTCCACTTATACTAATTTCACCCAATACAACCATAGAACTTAGAATTGGTTTACCTAATGCAATTGAACATAATGCGATTAAAGTAGGCAAAGCAAGCTTACTTGTCAGACCTATTCCCTGAAGATCCTGATAATTTATCATATAGTCTTTTGTACTTAAACCTATACTTCCACTTATATGATTTCCATTTGCCTTTAAATAACTGTAAGCAGTGTTTGTAGCCTCTTTACAATCCCGATCAGAGCCTAAACCTGTACAATTAAATTTTCCGTTTCCAGGTAACATCTGTGATTCCAGTCTAAACACACCAATCATTCCACTCTTTCCATGAGAAACACTATAAACCTGTCCTGGATTTAACATACCTTCAGGAATAAGTTTTCCTCCACCTTGTTCAGGTACTGAAACATATTTTTCTTCAAATGTTTCATTATCTATGTATGAAAAATTAACATCATAAAATTCCATACCACCAAGTTTCTTAAGTTGCTCTTTAACTCTTCTTCTCATTTCAAGTGCTACTTGAAGTATTTCTTCTAATTCTTCTTTAGTAAAGTCTCCTCCAGGATATATTACCTTAACTAATCCTCCAACAATCTTTCGAACCGCAATAGTATCTCTCTGATTAAGGTTTTTTCCTAATTTAAAATACTTATCAATCACATCTCCATACTGTTCTTTACGTAATTCTCTTATAAATTCCGCCATGTAATCAGTAATAAAACCATAATCATTAGTAAAGTGCTCTGGTCTAAATTTTGGAATTTCCCATCCAGGAATATAACAATGCATTCTATCTAAGAATGCAGTATCTGTCCCCATTTCTGGTGGAAATGGATCAAATAAACTACTAGTCTTCAATAATACATCAACGCTTTGATTAATATTTCCTACAAACACCATTGATGCTGAAGCAGCTTTCTCTTCTTTACCTCTAGCAAATGAACCTGATGCCATATAATCTTTCATTATCTGAACACCATCTTTATCTTTAAATTTTATACCTGCAACTTCATCAAATGCTACGCAATCCCACATTCCAACTAAGCCCATAGTATTTCGTCCCATGTTATAGAAAAGATTTGCTACTGTAGTCTGTCCACCTGACACTAAAATACTATTAGGAGAAACCTCTTTATAAATATGAGATTTTCCAGTACTTCTTGGCCCCAGTTCGCAAAGATTAAAGTTATTTTCTACTAACGGAACCATACGAAGTAACAATAACCATTTTTCACGTTCTGATAGCTTATCTGGTTCCATTCCTATAGAACGAAGCATTATACTAATCCATTCATCTTTTGTAAACTCTTTTCTTCCTTCCTTAAGTTCATTAATATCTACTGAAGGCATCTGAATAGGTTTCAATTTACTAATTGTTATAAGCGGTACATCTTTACTTTTCTTTTTATTCTCTACAATAATACCCGAATCAAATTGTTCCTGATTATACTCAAGATTAATAATACACCAAATTCCTCCACACAAAAGCCTATCATATTTTTCCGGATATTCTTCTGATATTGGGATGCCAGCTAATCCTAAATTAGAAAACTGTGCTTCATACTCATCATATCTAAGATTCAAACTAACCGTTACTCTATCAATGATGCTCATAGTTCCTCTTTGACGTAATCTTGATAAGACTTTTTCAGATTCATCTGGACGTACAAAATTTTCACTTAATATTCTTTTTACATTCTTTACGCCATCCTCGATTATATCTTCATCTTCTGAATTACAATACTGACCTAACAAATATTCCAATACATATACAGGTACATTAGCACCCTCTTTAATATGTTTTGTTAAGTCTTTTCTAACTATCTTTCCATCAAAAATATTTCTTAATTTACGATTTATAATATAAGTATTATCACTATCTTGGACATTTTCATTATTCTCAGTTATAATATCCATTTATTATCTCCTATCACCGTTATTATTCTTATTTAAAGAATTTTGATTTCCACTTAATTGTGAATTTGATTTTGTTTTAGGCATCTTAGGTACACTAGGTTGAGTAGGAATATTACTTCCTCTCTGACTATATGTATTGGGGTGTTTTTGTATTTTTTCATCAGTCATTTTTATTTTTCTCCATAATAATTCTTAAAATATATATTTCTTTCTTTTTCTGATAACTCTATGTACTTTTGTATTCTTGGAAGTGAATCCCCATTTAAAAATTTATTATCTATATCATTCCATTTATTTTGTAATTTCCTATACATTTTGTTGATATCAGATTCACATATTTTTTCAATAACTATTCTATCCCAATAATCTTCAATCTCATTATACACCGTTGTCAAACCAATAATTGACTTATCTAAGTCTTTAACTCTATTAGAATAAGGTAAATATGGCTTAGCCGCTGTAATTATTTGACTCAAAGCAAGAATTATAGATATAATTTTCTTATAATCATTAAGAATAACTAATCCTGATAATGCTCCAACCGAAGTGATTGCTAAAAACACATTTATATACCTTTCTATTAGAATATTTCTATGAAGATGATGACCTAAATATATTAAATCGAACTTCTTTTGTGTCATCATTGTCCAATATTTCTCTTCCAAATCAAATCCTCTCATTCTAAAAATCAAAATCATCAGCAAATGCAATATCCATTATTACTGCATGTCTAAATATTTCAATTTCATTTTTATCATCTTTAATAATTAAATAATATTGCTTGTCCTTATCATACTTCATATTTTTAAAATTAAATCTTAATCTAAATATTCTTTTTTGCGAATCAAGTTCACGACTATCTGCAACATATGTACATTCATTAGAAATGCTTTCTCCATCCTCTGAACAAAAATATATTCTATATGTTGTGGACTTCATAGTATCAGTAACAGGTTCCGACTGTATAAAATCCATGCTTGTAATAAGATTTGTTATTTTCTGAATCATACTTACAAGTGAAATAGACACGGATTTTGTTTCCATATGTCCTTTTTCCATCTTAATATCAATAACTGGTATAAGCATCTCCTGCGGTGAAGATCCACCATGAACGTAATTTTGTCCTCCACCTGCTACTTTAAATACATTACTGCTTAGAGGATATGATATTACTTTTTGATCATCATTTCCTAAAATATATCCCAAACCTATATTGCATACTCCAGTATCATTTATCGCATCATTTGAAACGATAAATCTTCTATTAATCCATGCCTCCTTGCCATTTACTCCACTAATCTTATCACTCTCTGTTATTTTGTCTCTCTTATATATAAAACCATGATCAGCAGTTATAATGAATCTATAAGTATTCGCATTAGTTGAAATTCTATTAATTAATGTTTTTATTTCATCTACCGCTTCTCTACAAGCATTAAACACCTCGTCCTCTGTCTTAGATTCATCACCTCTAGCATCAATTTGATTATGATAAACATATACAACCTGTTTACCAGTAAATATATCTCTTAAATCTTGTTTCTTTAATGACTTTATATCATCAAACTGTACACAAGCAGACTCTGGATCATATTTCTTTAAAACCTGTGCTCTACCAGCTAAATCATTACATAATACATTATCTGCTAATACTTTATAATCATTAGTCATTTCCAGTTCACTGTGAGGAAGTAATGCTGCCATACCTAATCTTGTATAAGATGGTAATACACTCATCATCATATCTATTGACGCCTTACACTTTGGATCATCAGACATAATATCAAACAATTCCTTTCCAACCTCATACCTCATAGCATCTGAAATAATAACAACTGTCTTTTCCTTTGTATTATTAACAAAATTTCTATAAAAGTTTCGTTGTAATTTTATTACATTTAATCCATCTTTTCCACTAAAGCATTTATTCCACTTAGGTAATAATTCATTTAAGTATTCATTTGTATATATATTTTCAATCAATGATTGTAATGATTCATACTCAGTCGTATCTTCAATCATATCTAAAGAATAATAAAATCTTCTATAACAACTATCTATTATGTAATCACTTTCCTTATACTGTTCAATAATTTTATCTAAACTATCTGATACATTATAATTCACATTACTAATTATATAATATGCATTTTCAAGCATTTCATAATCATTTTTAAAGCAATCACCAAAATGCATCTTTTTTCTTACATCACATAATTCTGGTATAGATAAATCATTTAATTTAGCCCCAACATCCTCGTTTATTAATCTACCAATGATCCAACTTATTATGATTTTGTCAAAATGCTTAAACGTATCACATTTAACTAATCTTTCAGCTTCATTCTTAGAAAAGCTATTTTCTACTTTTAAACCAACAGATATTTTTTCTGAAAGACTATTATAATAATCGTGATACATAATATTATTCATTAATCCATCTAAGAACGCTATTATATTACCTTGTTTTGACGAAACAAAACTTCTCCATGGAACTGGAACTTCACCATCAATAAACCTATCTGTATATGTAATAAATAAAGTAACTATTAGTTTTTCTAATGTAGGATTATCATCTACATAACCAAATTGTTGTTCACAAAGTCTCCAAAAATCTTCTACTAAATCATACTTAGCCATTTCTTTAAGGAATTTGTTATCCTCAATTTCTCCATCAGTTAAAACAATTCTTAAAACTTCTTCAAATGAACAAATTTTAGTTTTACATATAGCACTAAGTAAACCTACAAGTATATTTTTTCTATTAAAGTTTTCTATTTCAAGGTCATAAAATCTTTGTGTTCTTTCTTTATTGGCAAAAAATTTAATATGCTTTTCTATTACATGTTTATTTTTTTCATCTATTCCTAAATCTACTGATAAAAGAGATGCTCTATCTGCATAAAAGCGCTTAGAATATAAAAGAATATCTTCTAAATGATTATCCTTAACATCAGGTTTGGAAAAAGGAGCATAAATCAAATAATTTGTTATAGTATCCTCTTTTTCCAAATAATACTTTGTATAAAACTGATTATCTTCTTTAAGATAATAAATTTTTGCATTTTCCAATTCTACTGAAGATATATCATCTTTAAAGTCTGCATTATCATCATACCAAAATATTAGTTTTCGTACCTCTCCTGTAAATTCTTGGTTTAACCTATCTATTATTTGTTTTAAATTTAATTCTACCATTTCTAATCCATCCTTATTATGTAATTCTATAAAGCTATATTTTCGTTAAATAATGCATTTATTCCCTTTTTAATTAGTTCATTGGAAATCCTAGCCTTTTTGAGACGTATCGCATATGTTAGTTCTTCGATTATCTTGGTATCCGTTAGATGGACAGCATCTAATGTGAAATCCATCTTACTATGCGCTATCCCATTTCTTATTTCTCCAACTCTATCGCATATTCCTTTCACTATTTCATCTGTATATCCTTTATAATTCCTACAAATAAATGGTTTCATAATAGTTTCACAATCCAGTATCGCTTTTTCTACATTTTGTGCATAACTATTATCTAGATTCTGTATTGTTCTTTTTATACTTGAAGCATATTTCTTTACATCTCCTGTATGAGTTTCTCGATAATTCTCAATCAAATCCACTATCTCTTGTTTTGTTGAAATATAGATTTCAGAACGTCCAAAATCTTGTCCATATATATCTCTAAACTCACGTTCAAATTCAGACATAATCATAATCATCCTTCCCGAAGAATAATGCCTACGACCATCAATAGATTTACAAATATGAGCATATCCCATTTTCCCATTCCTAATTGCCTTAAAAATATTAGCTGTTTTATTTCCTAAAACATCATACCCAATAATTCGATCTGATGCCTTTTTATTATCTTCACCATTCATTCGATTTGGAAAAACTATAGTGCCAGCATAGTCACGCTTTCCCTCTCTTTCATAAAATGTTTCTATAGCATCGATATATATATTACTTCTATAAGTTATATATTTAATAAAACATTTCAAATGATAAACAGCTATTATAATATCATCAATTCCAGTCGGTTTTGAAAAGATATAATATAAATAGCTAGTTGCATCTATTGGATTAAGAGCAGTATTATAATGAATAGTCGCATAGGCATTTAATTCTATTACTGCATTTAATCCTCTTCTCACAGAATAACTACCACACATTCTCTTTGTTTCTTCATCAGTAGTGGATACTATCATTTTTTCTATTATATTATCCTCACTAAATTTAACTTCATTTTGAAGTGCTATTTGTGGTGGAAAAAAGTAATTAATTTCTCTACCCGAAACCTTTAATCCATCAATTTTTTCCCAATCATACTCCTGTCTGCAATAATAAAACCAATCAACCTCATAACTTTTAAATCCATGATAATTAGATGGAGTATCCTTTACCGAAAATATTATTTTATAATGTTCAGAAGTTACTCCTTCTAATTTTATACTTTTTACCCATCCGTCTGGTTTTGGTTTTTTCAAATCTTCAAAAAAACGAAAAAAATCTGCCGCATCATCCCATTTTTCTTTTGTGGGCGGATATAAAACAATAG
This sequence comes from Eubacterium uniforme, assembly GCF_900167115.1. Lineage (GTDB taxonomy): Bacteria > Bacillota > Clostridia > Lachnospirales > Lachnospiraceae > Eubacterium_S > Eubacterium_S uniforme. The sequence goes on along the minus strand of NZ_FUXZ01000013.1, from coordinate 22,110 downwards.
AAAAATCTTCTTCTATAAATTCAAAAGGATAATCCATATCATCGTATTTTAAGTATCCTAATAATTTTTTTGGTTTCTTTATAAACATCTCTTCTCCTCCTAATTTATCCATTTCAATAGATGTTTCTTATAATCCCAAGAAATCTCACATAAATCTCATTTTTTCCATATTGAAATTTTTTCCAAAATTATATTCATATCACACTTTCCAATATATAGTACTATTCTTTACTCATAATTTTCTTTGAATCTGAAAGAACCTCGTAAAATTTTCCATCATTTGCTGTTTGAATTTTACGATAATTAACCTTCACACCATCATCTAAATCCAACTCAATTCTTGATAATGCAAGATGACCTATCTTTTCATCATAATCTTTACATTCTTTAAGCTGCTTTTGGAGCTTTTCAATACGCTTTCTAGCCACACCTACCTCGCGATTATTAGTACTATGATTCACTACATCATGCATCCTATCAATTTCTGATTCATACACTTTCTGCATTCTATGCAAATAATCTACTCTTAAATTCCCAATTGTATCTGCATTGTATCGATGTAAATAAATCAATGCTTTAAAACCATTCTGCTTACCACTATCAAACAACCAGTAAATTGGTCTTTTACCTGATCCTGCTACTGAATATGTCATACAATGATCTTTATAGAAATCATTTACAAAATAATTTCTAATTATTTCTCTCGATGTATTACCTTTATTTGATAAAGCTGATGCAATAAAATCCAGATTCTGTTCAAGAGTATCTTCTCCATATACTTTTTTAAGCCAATCACATAATAATCCTACTATATCATCCTTAAAATACTCTTCATCCGTTATAGGGATAATACTATCATAATCAGGAATGTATGTTGTATACTTACTACTATCCCATTCTCCACCAACATAGACTAAGCCTTCAACATCTAAAGAATATCGTCCAAACATACAACCTACTGCATATGAAATAAAACTTTTAATATCACGTTCCATGTCTGCCTTATATACCGATATATCATCATCTTCGAGTGTAAAATCTATTTCATATTCTAATTTATATAATCCAATAAAGATGCTATTTAATCTTTCTTCATTTGCTTTCATTTTAACAAAACGTTTATTGCAATATTTTTTCCACATCAAATAATTCACCTTGATTGGGCAAAAATCTTCAATGTTTTCTCCACATTCTTCCCTTATACTCTCTAGTAAATCTGAATAATTCATTATAGCTTTTGTAAACTTAAAAAATGGATGATATTTAAAGTTCCATGATTTTTCGAAATCGTCCCAATCTTCCTTAGCTAATTTAATATTTTCAGCCACCAACTCGCTGACTTCTTTTTTGAAGATTTCTGGTAATACAGTTAACTTTGATAAAGAACCACCTGAAAAATCTAATGTAGGCGAAAGTATTGCCAAAAAGTTATCCGACACTTTACTGTTTAAGAATCCAATAATAGGAAACAAATCTTCTTTTTTATATGTAAAAAGCATTGATCCTTTAGAGTCAAAAATGAAACCACTTTCCGAATACCTCAAAGAAAACTTATTTGCAAGAGAACTCCACGTAGCTCCTTCTAAAAAAAAGCTATCTATATTTTTTACTGTTCTTGAATATGATTTATATAATTTTGCAGCGTATTCTTTAATTTCTTTTCCATTATTCTGCCAATTAACTAAATAATCATTATTTCCATACCATTTTCTATAAGAACCACCCTTATTATATGGAAACCATTTTTCACGACGATTGTCAGCATCAGAATGATTTTTCACTCCAAAAGCAATATTATTTAATTCCACTTCATACCAAAGTCTTAGAAACCTATCATTATCAGATGTTCCCATTCCTCCTTTTGTATATGCGTATGATGTAAGCTTATTATTATTTGCAAATATTTTAAACATATCTTTGCTTACCCAATATGCAAACGTTTTGCCAGGAATATTATCATAAGAAAACTGATTCGCTGAATATCTATCTACACCAGATAAGAATTTTTTCTCTTTTTCTCTTTCTCCATTTACATTGAGTAATCTAACATAGTTTCCACTATATCCATCAATCAAATGTTTATTAACCACAAAAGTAGTAGTTTGCACTACTTCTCCACCTATTTCATCAAAAGCTCTAGCTCCTAAATGAGCCATATTTGCAATCGTATCTCTTAAAATAATACTTCTTAATATTTCAAATGTTGCCAAAAACATCCAAGAATGTTGTGTTATCATTGCATAATATTGTTTGGCCATTTTCCCACATTTTTCAATAAATACAGAGTACAAATCATATTTACTATTAGGATATTTATTTTTAAGGAAATAAACTAATCTAGCACTCATTCCATTACCACCCATATATGGCGGATTAGTAACAACAACCTCATATTTATTCGCCATTACTTCTCCGATATCTATGAGTTCAAGAATCTTTTCCTTTGTTTCATCGATTCCTACTGCTTCAAGTGACATCTGTTGTCCACTTGTGTTATCATCCATCACAAAAAAACGTAGTAAATTCCAATCACATTTTTCTACGTTTAAGATTGAGCCATATTCCTTTGCATCAATAAATGTATCTAACAATCCTTCTAACTGTCCCTGTGCAAGATTTCTTTCTATGTCACTTAGTCCAGCTCCAAGATACTTTATCTGATTTCTATTAATTCTATTACTTTCCTTTATGGAATAAAGATAACATTTTACCTCTGATGATAGTATTCTTCTGTTATACTGTCTTGCCTTCATCATTACTGCAAAATAAGCAAGCTGATATGCTCTATCATCTATGTCTAATCCATAAAGATTATTTTCTACTATACTTTTAGCTGCATCTCTTTCTGTCCATCCTACTGATGTATATATCTGCATTAGCAAATCAAAAGCATACACAAGTATGTGTCCACTTCCCATACACGGATCTATGAAATGTATGTCTTCTGGATTTAAACTGGCATACTCTTTTCGTATACTTTTTAGCTGTTTTTTTACGTCTTCTTCCTGTTCCGCTTCATCAAGATAATATTTCCAGTTTGCTTTTATAGATGTATTTTCGAATACTTCATTTACTTCCTTGTCTGCCTTTCCAGCATTTCTTTCAAGCCAGAGTCTTCCTAAGCTGTTTTCAACCATATATCTTACAATCCAGTCTGGCGTAAATAACTGAGTTACAGCTGGGATCTCTTCTTTGGTAATTTTCCCTTTCTTTGCAAAAGCAGCATCTTTGGGTTCTGTATTATAGTACTGATATAACCAGCCTATAATTTCTACCTGTCCGCCTTTTTCTATATCAAAATCTTCTTCTGGTATCTCATTTACTAATCGAGAGATAACCCCATCCTTATCTATAATCGATAAGTTTAAAAGCAATTCTGTATAGTCTGCTGTCTTTTCAAAAAGTTCTGGCAAATATTGATTTAATGCATTACATTCTTTAATAAATAAAAACTGAAATAATTCATCTGTTTGATTATCATTTTTTAATGATATGATTCTTTCTTTTTCCTCATCAGAAAAATCTACATCCATATCGAATGGATTTGTAACCATGTCTGGTTCTGCTTTACCTGTATGAGATGAGAGCACACGAATATGTGAAGGTAAATAATCATTTACCTCCATAAACCTTATGGCTATTAATCTGTTAAACCATGTATATGCAACATTTTCAATAACATATTTATAAGCTTTTATATAATCAACTTCTTCCGCTTTTTGATTTATCTCATTAACAAGACTTTCTCTCTGTTTCATCTGATACGCATTTATTGCATATGGTTCCTTTGTACCTATATCAAAAAATGCTGTGTCATTTGTAGACTGCGGAAGTGGATTCGCTATACCTTCTTCCGTTATTCCCAAAAGTCCCGTTCTATATGTTATGTCAGATATAAGCTTATTTCTTGCCCATACCGAAAAGTTTTTTATTGCAATTTTATTCATGTGCACTTCTCCTTACATTTTTAAAACTCAACATTTACAATATCATTATCTTCCAATTCTTTAATTAAAGAATTCCTTAAATTTGATATGCATTTTTCAACATCATCTTTACTTTCAATTCTCCATGATGATGTATGCGTGATGTTTTTTATAGTCACATTTTTAGTTTTCTTAACTGGTATATCTATAACAATCTCAACCTCTGAACCACCATTAGTTTTTTTAGCTTCTTCTTCTACTTTTTTCTTCGCCAACTCAGCATCAAGATCATCCATTTCATTTAAAAGTCTCATTTTAAGTGCTTCTGCCTTATCAGCGTAACTCCTTAACACCGAAATATTATTACATTCCTTCGCACTATCTATAATCTCTATAAATAATCTTATATAAACGGGCTTCTTTTCTTCTGCATATTCTTTGTTTTCAACCACTTCCACAACACGTTCTTTAGCTTGATTAATAGCCTCTTGAACAGGTTCAGCTTCCTGAACTAATATATTATGATAAGAATTAATAAACCTTTGACGCAAATCTGGTAACTTAGGAATATCTTTATAAGGATTGTTACTCTTAACTATACTTCTCATATTAGCAACTATTTCCTCTAATTTCTTATTTACTATATACGTTTTACTATCATCATATATCTCCAACATATCTAATGCTCTAGAAAAAATAGTAGCTTGTTCGCCATCAAAAAATTTTTTTACAGGTTCATAATCATCAGCATAATCGAGAAGCTCATCCTGTTTTTTATACACTCTTGCATAAAACTCTCTAGGTTCTTTTATCTTTACAATTTCGTCTAAAAGTTTTTTACCATTCTCAATTATATTTTTCCCTGGATAAGCATACGTTGTATATTTGTATGATAACTTTTCCATCTCACGAATTCTATTATCAGCACATCTTACAAACTCTTTCATTCCATAATCTTCGTCATCATTTACAAGAGAATTTCCAAAGAGTTCTTTTGTTATTTTATGAAGTGTCTTCTTTTCATTATCTGAAACTTTTAGTCTAACTTCCATTAATAGTTTTTCAACAAATTGCTTCTTAGTAATGTAATCAAACAACTCTGATTCATTTCTATTGAGTAATGTCACTGACTCACCGTTTACTGTAAAACTCAAATCACCATTCTTAAATAAATATGCAACTAACCAATAAATATCATCCTCTACAAAACCATATGGAGCGCTCATAAATCTGTCTTTTATTGTTTTCATAGAAGTCTTCATATGGATATTTGTATTACCTTTTATGTATTGTAAAACATCATCAAGCGCATGACTATTTGAAGTCTCAACCCCAGATAAGTCTAATCCAATCTGATTTGTTTTTGTAAAAAGCTTTTTAATATGAGCTTCTGTAGCAGCAAATTCGATATAACAAAGTTTGTTATATACTGTTTGAACCACTTTTCCTAACGCTTCATTTATCCTTGATGTTTCATCCTTAGATGATAATTTTGGAATGTCACCATTTACATATATAGTCGAATCCTTTAAAGCTTCTGTTAAATAAAGCTTTGCATTTTTCCCACGATCTAACATTTCTTTACGCTTGGCATTTTTAATCTCTTCATACTTAGATACGCTATTATTTGTATTCAAACGTAAGAATCGCTCTATTTTAAGATAAACTAATAACTCATCTAAAAACGCAGCATCATTAGGAAGTAAAACTACCACTTCGTTATTTTGTCCTGATAAAAGTTTTAAAGTAGTATCATCTGTTCCACCCTCATACCATGGTGTTATTATTCTAAGGCCAAACGAATTGGCTTGATTTACTTTATAAGGTCTATCATCAACTACCTGATTAAACGCAAATGTATATCTTCCATTAAATTCAGGATATCTATATCTCTTATCTTGATATATATCTTCAAATACCATTTCTGATACTTTATTTATAACTTCACCAATTTCAACATTTATATTATTAATCTCATTACTTATTTCCTGTTCCTCATTTGTAAGGAAAATATATAACTCTCCATTTTTCTGAATAAGTGTCTGTCTCTCAAGAATCTTTAATGCTTCTTCTACATCATTTTTTAATTTAATTCTGTCATCATCAATATTACTAACCATAAGAGTTGTAATATTGTCTATAGTTGCATCAACTTCTTTAACATACTTAATCAAGAAAAGTACTTTTAATACATTTATTGCTAGAACATCATCTGTCTTTTTTTCTGGATTAATTTCACTATTATCATATGCTCGAATAATAACACTACTATGACTATGATCCAAAAAACTTTCTAACGCATCATAAAACATATAAAAAGGAACGATAGCTCCTTCTGTTTCATTCATAAGTTTAACCGCCGATTCCTTAAAAAGCGCTAACATTGAACGTTCACCTTCTGAAAGATGTTTTCCAGAAGCTCCATGCGTACGTATAGATGTCAAAACACTTGCTAACAAATCAAACTGATATGGTACAAAAGGATAAACTACTGCAAAGTTTTCAGCACTAGAATACTTTTTCTTTTCAGCTCCACCTTCTTTAAAATCAACAAGATTTTTTATAGATGTTTCATTTTGTTCATAAAGTACTCGAAGCGTCTGCGCTCCGGTTTCATTCTTTTCCAAAACTCTTTTCTTTATAACTTCATCAACATTTGCAGATGATAAAGAAATTCTTGTCGCAAAACGTCCTTGAATTTTTGAAAAATCATTACCAATAACCTTTGTAACTTTATCAATATCCTGCTGACTAGTTACTATCACCCAAGCTTTACCTTTACATTCCTTACCTAATTCTTCTCTAACTGTTTGAAGATTTAGCATAAGATTAGGATCAGCTCCTATATACTGACCAACTTCGTCTACCATAAATACAACATGATGATTGTTTCCCTTATCATCAATATATTTCTTTACTCTCTTAGCGAATTCCTCAATACTTATCTTGTATGGATCAGTTGCTTTTTCACAATACTTTCTAACTGCATCTTCACTCATAAAACCTATTTCAACAAGAGAATCCACAGCATCATCATATATGAAATCAAACATATGTCTGGATTCTTCCCATTCGCTTCCATAGTTTTCCTTAAACTTTTCCTTAAAAGCATCATACTTTCCAGCATCAATGAGTTCTTTTTCTAAATCAGCAAGGTATGGATACTTACCACATAATCCTTGCATTTCGTTAAACACTTTTAAAAACACTTCTATAATTGCATCTTTATTTTGTTTACTAGTAGCATCACTCTTTGAATCTATATTGAATAAAATTACATCCGTAGGTGTTTCTGCTGCAAGCTTCATATCTGCTAAAACCATAGCATCTGCAATCTTATTATCATCAATAAAATAGTCAATAGCTTTTTTACCATCTATAGTTTCATTAGCTAAAATATATGATAATATTTTTAAAAGATGTGATTTACCACTTCCAAAAAAGCCCGAAATCCAAACACCAACTTCATTTGTATTTCCAACAATTCCTTTTTTATATGCTTCAAAAAACTCAGCGAATCTCTTCTGAAGTTCTCTTGTTACTACATACTCTTCTAATTCTTGAGAAACCTTTGTTTCCTCGCCCTGACCAACAATAATAACACCTTGAATTTCTCTATCAATAGGTTTTACAAACATATCTTTTAATAACATACCGCACCTCCAAAACACCTATTATCACTTTACTAATCTAAACGCTCTATAATAGTTATCATCCTTTATTTCTCCAAAAAGAATTAATTCCTGTTCATTGTAAACTCCTGGGAAAAACATAACTACAGGCGATTTAACAAACGCCTGATGAAGATTATTCAACACTTTATGCGATCTTAAAATCGGATAACATTTTCCAACACCAGTCAAAAATACAACAGCATTATCTGGAGTATTCTTTTTTATGTATTCAACAATATAACTATCATCATCATTTATTTTCATTGCGTTATTAACCGCAGTTGTAATCTTTGAAATCCCTTTCTTCTCTTCAAATTGAAAACATTTTTCTAAGAAGTTATTTTCCTTCAAAAAATCAATAATAATATCATATAAATCAAATACAACTAACGTAAAATCTTCATGACCTTTACTATTTTTATTCTTAAGATAATTGATTCGTTCTCTTACTTCTAATTCCCCTTCTGGCTCATAATCAAATATCCAATAATTTACTTCGTTAGCTTTTCCTATACTTTGTCTAAAAGATGGATTCTTTATTGCTTCCTCCATCTTATCAAGCCTTTCACTTAATGTTTGCATATTACCTCCTGTAATACTATAAATTTCTATCTAACTCCTTCAAGAATCTTCACTATAACTTCGTATCCATATAATTCAAGCCAATTCTTCAAATCATAATCAAGAATAGGTCTTGTAATTTTCCTTTTTTCTGCTCTCTTTTTATTATCTATTATTCCCGCATCAGACATATACCCGATATATGTTCTTTCAAGTCTTTTTAATGTTTCATCTGTCCATTTAGCAACATTATCATCTTGAGAAGCTTTATTCTTGAAAAACACTCTTATATCTGTCTTACTAATTTCATTACTTCCAATTATTAATTTTTCTCTAAATACTTCATACATAAAATCAAAGAACAATGTATCTTGTGCCATAGTTGCAATAAGCGTAATCAACTTTTGATTTGAAATATCTGCATTACAAAACACTCCATAAATACTCTCATCCAATGACTTTATTCTTGATGTTGTTTTTGAATAAATATTTTTCGCTCGTGCTGGTGTAGCTGCTCCAAATATATTCTCTTTTTCACTCATTGACTTTATTTCATCAAAAGACTTACCATCATTAAGAAGCATTATCTCTTTTTTAAATTCCATAAACCATAATAACGATGAAACTGCTGCTGCACTGTATGTATTTCTTTTCAACTATTTTTCCTCAACTTTCTCGTTAATTACTTCCATAATGTCCCCTATATCGCAATTAAATATCTCGCATATCCTGACCAATACATCCAATGAAACAAACTCATCTCTCCCCATTTTGGCCATAGTACTCGGACTCATTCCCGTAGAGTCAATAATATCTTTTTTATTCATTTTATTATCTATGAGTTTTTTCCATAATTTGTTATAACTTATTATCATTAATTTACCTCTTTTTTCTTTGAAAAAACACTAAAAAACGACACTTATATTTTACCATAATTTGCCCTAACCTTACAATAAACAAACTACAGTTTCTTGTATTTTTTCTTTAAAAAATCGACATTCAACTTCATCAAAAAAGAGGCAAACTTTTTACAGTTCACCTCTCATATTTTATATAGCATTTGCTGCGTTCACGCTATATGTTCCTCCATACCTCATAACCCTGTCTTTTCGCCGAATCATACACTGGTTGCATGTTCTTCATAAGAATCCCAACGAACTCATCCTTCGTGTTTCCCCTGCGGTATAATTCCTGTCCTGCCCAGATCGAATGAAGGTTATCCTTATAGCATTTTTCAAATTGCATATGAACCTTTTCATTCTCATATATAAACTCATACATCATATATTGATTCTCAGCAAATGCTCCGAAAAACCTATCCCATATCGGCAGCTTGTTACTCTTTGCTGAATTAAGTGATGAATCCATTGGCATTAGATTCCATAGTTCGTCATTCATGACATATGACCATGGTATAAAGTGATCAACTTCATACTTTTTAGGGTCGACTATTTTTCCAGTGAATACATCTCTTACTTCTGTAAGCACAAGGACTTCATTCCAAAGGTTGCGGACATTTGCTAGTTTGCGCATCTTCTCGTCCATTGGCGCTAACTTATATACTAGTCCTGGAACTTCTGGATTGTTGTTCTGTAGCCATTTTATCTTTTCATACTGTATCCAGCCTAGGATTGCTACTGTATTCTCCTGGATCATGCGTCGCCATGATTCATTGAAGTAGATTTCCTTGTTTATATTGCTTGATTCTCCCAGTGTGTATGGCAGCAATACTACGTCTTTGTTTATCATTTCGATATATGCTGTCATTCGTTTTGCACTTTCCCACGGTCTGGCCTGCGTTGCATTTCTGAAGAATCCTGCAAGTGCTCTATATGGTACCATATTGGTTAATTGTACTTTATATGTTTTTAGCTCTCTTTCATGTTCTTTGATTGCGTTCTTTATTTCGACCTTTGATGCATGAGCTGCAAGGTTGCTTATTTCTGTAAGTTTTAGCACTGCTCGCTCCAGGCCGTCCCTAACCTGCCCATCCGCTTGCATTCCACTAAGATGTATATGGAATTCTCTGACTGAATACCAGGCATTTGCTATCATCTCATCTATCACATCTCCAAAAGTTGCTTCGCTTACATCTTCGGCTATTAGCTTTACTATGGCTTCCAGCCAGTAAAACTTGTAGCAATATGATGGATCTTTCATCATACTAGAGAAGCCTTCGATGTCTAGTGTGTTGTGATAATGCCCCGATAGGTTTAGTGTGAAATCGGTTTGGTTGGTTAGGTTTGTTGTGAAATCATTTTGCATGGGCGGTACCTCACTCTCCATATTATTCCGCTCCTTTTAGGATTTAAGTATATTATAGCACTTTGGGGTGGGGAAATGCACTAATTAGGTTTTGGTTTGGGGATTTACTTTTGGGTGATTTTGCGGATTTATTGGTTTGGGGATTTGTTGTTTTTGGGATTTACGGGTGGATTTGCGTTTTGGCGGATTTGCACTGCCTTTTCATCCACCACAAGTTGCTTCCCGGCAGTGCATTCGGCCATATCCTTCTTTTGCACTGCCATCCACCCACAAAAGCAAGTTGGATTTACGGGTGAATTTACGTTTTGGCGGATTTGCACTGCTCTTCCGTCCACCACAAGTTGCTTCCCAGCAGTGCATTTGGCCATATCCTTCTTTTACACTGCCCACCACCTACAAAAGCAAGTTAGATTTACGGGTGAATTTACGTTTTGGCGAATTTGCACTGCTCACAAAAAGAAGTAGAAAACTCATAATAGTTTTCTACTTCTTTCTAACTTAAATAATTTATAGAAATTTGTTTATTTCTTCTTCAGTAAAACCTAATTCTTCAATTGCCACTTCTTTTGATAAGGTTCCTTTTTTTATTGAATTAACTACTTTAACTAAAAAATTCATACGTTCTTCTGCTTTAACTTCTTCTCTAGTTTCTTCTTCCTTTTGCTTTAATTCTTCATTTATCTTTTCTTCCAGGGTCATAAGATTACCTCCTTCAGCCTTATCTTTGATATTAGCTTCTTCAACTTTTGAATCAAGAAGTCTTGTGAAATCATCATTCAACACTTCCTCTCGCATATATAATATCATATTTTTTAAACTAATATCAACTGAATCCAGCTCCATCGAAGTTAGATTTACAAATATAGTAATCTGATCATCTTGTAATATTAACTCTGGTTCTTCCAAACATGTTTTTCTAAAAGTATAAAGAGGTTTGTCCTTCTTAAACAAATCAAATCCACATATAAATATCACATAACTTTTTTCTAACTTATTATACGGAGTTCCTATTTTTGTTTTTAAGCTATCTATTTTTGAATGGTAGTATCTACTACGTTTTGGAATGTTTCCAACATTTGCTCGTTGCATCTCAACGTTATACTTTACTCCTTCTTCATCGGTAAAATAAACATCTAAAATAACGCTTTTATCAGTTAGCAGTTCTCTGATTTCTTTATGACCTTCAGGATAATTAATTTTATTTATTTCTCTACCAAGAATTCTTTCTACAATTCCCTTACATATTTCTTCATCTTGCATTATATATGCGAACATTGTATCACTTGTTATAAGTACTTTATCATCTCGTATATTTTTTATTTCCATACATTACGTTTCCTCCACTATGTTATTAATATTGTCGACATATATTTAATGTCATTATATATTTAACAAACAGCGAAGTCTATATATTTTATACACAACTTATAACCGGATTTATCCACATTATATTTTTGACACAGCATAAAAATTTTTATAGCACCCCACTCGGAGTGCTCCAATTATTCTTTAAAAATATCCAAGTCTGATTTTACCACTTTAGTATAAACATCTATCTCTTTTTCACTATAATCAAAGACTTTCAATACATCTTCTTTGGTTAATTTTCCTTCATTTATCAATTCACAAAGTTTTCGTAATGTACCAAAATACAATTTTGATCTTTCTTCTGATTCCTTATAGGCTTTTTCACATTCTTCTTCAGAAAATTCTATATTATTTTTAGCACATCTTTCTTTATATCCTTTTTCAAAATAATATCTTTTTTCCAACTCAATCTTTTCACCTAATGTCATACTCAAACCTCCTTCACACAAAGCAATTATATGACAACTTTAAATGTTTTAAAAGCCATCATCTTATAATAATGCGATTATTTCTTTATATTCGTAGAAGATGACTTTGGTGTAAATGATATATTAAGTACCATATCCATGCCATCTGCTAATCTTTGTAACAATTTTATAGACGGATTTCTTGTCCCATTTTCAATCTTACTAATTTCAGTTTGTGCAATTCCAGTTCTTTCGGATAATTCTTTTTGAGTTATCTGTTTTGAATTTCTTGCATCAACCAATGCTCTGATAATATTCATTTCAGGTTGAATTTCTTCATAAGCTTTTAAAAATTCAGGATCTTTTTTTCGCTCATCTAAATAATCATTTAACTTAATCATACTATTCACCTTCTCTCTGATTACAGTATATGAGATATATCTCATCTTGTCAATCTAATTTTCTAAACTATGAATCTCTATTTGTAGTTTTTCTAAGTACTTTATTACATCCTCAAAAACAGGATATTCTCCATATATCATATCTTGCATCGCTTTATAATCATCTCGTAACGCTTCAATAATATAATCAGCAGGAATAAGTTGTATTTCTGCTAAGGTAGCAGTTTCATAATGTGCACTTTGGGTATAATAAAACTTCTGTTTAAATACCACATCTTTTTCTAGCAATTCCTTTTTTAAAAACGCTGCATCTTTAACCCAACTATTACCCATACAATAGACATCATACAAATGTCGCGCATATCTTCTAGGTAAACTCTTTTTTCTTGGAAAATTAGCCATTTTATGTAATATAGTTAGTTTCTCCCAAAAAGATCTTTCAACATCTATTGTTAACACTTCCGTCATACTCTGCTCAAATACATTTGGGTATTCTTCAGCTACAAACGGAACTATCTCTGTAAGATGTGAAGGCATCCACTCAGCAAGTGGTCCAATCTCCAAACGTACAACAGGAACAATATAATCTGTATCATAATCCCTTGGATACAAGAAATTTACAACCATTGGATCATATTGGTCTACTTCTACCCAATTTCCTTTTCCAAGTTTTATAGACAATTCTTCATTCAAAGCTGGTACTAGACTATTTTTATAGAACTCTGCAGCATACTCATTTATCATTTTATTATACTTATCTTGTTTTGTTTTTAAACGTTCTTCCCATGGATCCGTATCTATAGTTATCTTTCTCCAATCAAATATTAGGTCAATATCTTCTGAAAATCTTTCTATTACATGATAAGATTTTGAAAGACTTGTTCCACCTTTAAAAACAAATGCATCTTTATACTTACAATCATGAAACAAATGGTCAAGCATAAAGCAAACCCAAAAATCTTTTTCAACTATTGATAGATTTAACCCCTTCTTTTCTGATGTACGAGAAAACAAAACTTCTCTATCATTTTTTTCTAATTGGATAATTTTCTTCACTATGCACAAACCTCCTTAATAGTCTGATATATCCATGAAGTCGTTGTTTTGGCTTCTTCTAGAATTTTACTTTTATCTCCATCAGACAAATTGCTAGCCAACCTCTCTATATCCTCTTTCTGTATCTTTCCTTTACCTATATACTTTATTGCTTGGATAATAGAAATAGTTAAATAGCTTCTTCCAGAAATTTCTTTATTTGCACAATGTTTAAATTCTATCTCATGTAACTCTATTTCATATTTTCTATAAGGTCCATCGCTTATATAGCACCATGAATTTGGTACTTGTGTGGACATATGCAAATAATTCAAAGCAGTTTCTCCTGCTGGAGCTATCGTCCAATTAAATTTTCTAGCCAAAGCTTCTGCAAGTTTACTTATATCAGGAGAACTATATTCATCCAATAACTTACTATAAACTGGCTTATAATATACTCCCTGCATTATTCTACGTATTACTCCCAGTTCATTAAGCCTTGATAATGCCTTATTTGTCGGGTCTGTGCCTGCTATCTCTACAAAATCAATTGTCGAAAATACATATCCATCATCAAAATTTTCTATCTTTTCTTGTATTTCTTTTTGATATTTTTCCCTCATACATCCACTCCTTTCGTCAGATATATTATACACTTTTTCTGACGAAATATCAAGTAGCATTCTTTTTTGATAAATCTATCCACACCAAAAAAGCACCCCTCACGGAGTGCTCCTTTAACTACACATACTTAATATCCACGCCACATAATGAAGCATTTCCAATAAGTATTAGATTTACGCCACTTTCACCTGTTGATTTACCATTTAAGCTAACAGCGCCCATAGTTACGTCGACTTTATTAATAACATTCCACTCTTTTGGAACATAAAGTTCAACACCTGAGCACTTACAATCTAGTGTAACAATTGCTTCACCACTAGGAATTTTTGCATTATTTAAATAAATCTCTGCTCCACCAAAATGAGCTGTCAAATCCACTCTTCTTAAATCCTCTGATTCAATATATTTTTCAAGGCCCCCAAACTTTACATTTGCTGTAACATACTGTCCGCTTTCCCTATCTATTGTCGCATAATTTGTTCTTTCGTTATTAAACTTTATTATTTTTTTATCTATGTTAATATGGTTTTTTGATTTGCCAAATATCATATTAAGTCCAATCGTTCCAAGTAATGCAGCAAATAAAACTGGCCATGGTGTCAAATCTTCAATTCCAAGCTGTTTATCCCATATGATTGAAAGGCATGCTGATGGGAATAAAATTCCACCAAAACTTAAATTCATCAAACCTTTAATTAACATTCCAGCAAATATTGCTGTCAAAATTATAGTTCCAAGTCCAATTCCTTCAAATAGTTCAGTTGAACCAAATAATATATATACTGCTGCTAATATAAATAACAATCCCCAGAATTTATTCTTCATTTTTCTACCTCTTTTCATTCATGATTTCTTTTAAATTTTTGTAATATGATCTTGATGCGTAAACTTTTTTATTTGTATTCTCGAATTCCACAAGACTAGATGCTGTAATATTTCTTGTAATTGCATATATCTTCATTGCATTTACAATAGTGGATTTTGAAATTCTGCAAAACTCACTCGGCAGAATATTCTCCAGTTCATATAGCTTGTACTTCGCTATAAAAACATCATCCTTTGTATGGGCCCTAACACCATCTGATTCTGATTCAAAGAATAAAATCTCTGAAACTTCTATGTAGAATTCTTTTTCTTGTTTATAAAGAGTCAGTTTTCTATCTTTTTTAGATACATCCGCAATCATCTTATTTAACTTACTAATAGATTCATTGACTTCTCTACATCGAATTATCACTTCATCCTCTATGCAATTTTCATCAATTTCAATAGTTATTTTCATTGCATCAACTCCTTATGCCATCATTATATTTATTATGAATCCATTTGTAAACCCAATTTCAGTATCAGGTAAATATTTTAATGTAAGAGGTATATTTTATAATTTATAATTATGTTTTCATACAAAAAAGCAGATTTGTATTGGCAAATGTCAATTCAAATCTGCTATCTTTATTATACATTAATTGTTATCATATATATCTTCAGTAAATGTTAAGCTTCCTCTATATCCTGCGTATGTTCTATTAAAAATAAGTCTTTCACTCATAGGGAATGCGCCTAATATAAACTGTATGTCTTTTTCTAGAGCTATTTCTCTTTCATTACTACTACCAACTAGAAGAGTAATCTCTTCCTCTTCTTCCCTAATAGCCTTATTTATTTCATATTGATCAGTAATAAATAATACCTTAGGTGGTTTAGCATACTCTAAATTCTGGATTTCATTTATAATTCTTTCCTTATCTTCTTTTCTAAAAATAGGTTCAGAAATAATAACAAGTACTGGTGAAAAGCTGTAATCATTTGCTAAATATCTTGTAAATCCAACTGCATTATTTGCATCTGCAACAACAGCGAATCTCTTCCAACTAACCACACCAATAGCCTGTGCAAGGTAATTATAAACATATCTTTCTTCATCAGCTATTACAGCATCAACTAATTTGCTATCTAGGTTAAGAGCATTTGCTACTTCTCTTACGAATCTTGTTGTATCAGTAGCACCTACTGGCAAACCTGGGAATCTAATTGATTTAACACCAAATTTCTGTTCAAACTTTTTAGCAGGTCCTTTAAATAGCCATGGGTTAATTATGATATTAAGTGCTGCTGCTGAAGATTTCTTTATATCTTCAATTCCCTGTCCCTTAGTGAAAAAAGTATTAACCTTAAGGCCAAGTCTTGAAAGAATTCGGTCAATCTCTTCTAATGTTCCACTCCAAAATGGATCATGATAGGGAATAATTCCGAATATATTTACCAACTTTTCATCCTTAGGTGCTTCTTCTATAACCTGATCTATAAATGTATTCCAAACTGTTTCATAACCTAAGTTACTATCTCCAGCGAATCCCGGAGTATCAATAGGATAAACAGGAATACCTTTTTGAGCAAATTCATTCGTTACACTAACTATATCATCACCTATTATACCTGCTGTACAACCTGTTAATACAAAATACGCATCTGCATCTATAATATCAACAGAACCTTGAATAGTTGTTCTAAGTTTATTAACGCCTCCAAAAACTACTTCTTTTTCAAGCATATTACTAGATGGTATCGAAACGCTACTAACAAAGCATGAAGATTTATGTCCTGACTGACCTTGATCTGCTGCCGTAGTTTGCATACAGCATCCTGGTCCAGAGTGTAATATAGGACAAACCTTATCTATAGCACCAAGTACAGAATTAATGCCCGCAAGCACACATCCACCCTTAGGATTTTCCATAATTTCTGACATCTTAGTTTCCTCCTTCAGTAATATACTTAAATGCATTTTCCTTATACCAAGAATCCTTATAAGGAAGTTTTACATGTTCAGCAAGTTTTTTATTAAATCCAGGATTTTCTAACTGGTCTGCAATTTTATTACCTAAGAATAACAAACCATCATATCCCATTGTTGGTCTCTTTCCATCAAGAACATGAGTTGTTGGAACACCAAGTTTAGCAGCCCATTCAGGCACACCGATAAAAGCATCTGGTTTTAATTTATTAACCAAATTAACCTGTTCAAATGGTTGCATATTTGCTATATCTACAATAAAATCCTTATGAATTCCGTTAAGATATTCAATATCAATCTGAGCATCATCATCATATGTTGGTGTTTCAAGTCCCACAAGTTCCATACCAAAGTCATCAATTAAAGCAGCTGCAGCGAATGACCTTCCAGTTCCGCCACATATGAAAACTCTCTTGCCCTGAAGTCTTTCTCTTATTCTTGCAACAAGAGGTTCTATTCTTTCATGCTCCTTGCTTATAATCTCTTCAACTTCCTTTTCCTTGCCAATCACTTTGGCAATTCCTCTATACCACTTATCCGTATTTCTAATACCAATAGGCATAACAGTATGTGAATATGGAATATCATAATCTTCCCATAAAGTCTTCATAAACTCATCAGCAAATACTTTACAAATTGATGTTGAAGCCTCTGCTGCAGGAATCTTCTTTATCTTCTCAAGTGAACTATAAAATGGAATATAATTAACCTCTGCTCCAAGTAAAGATAACATTCTTTCCATTTCTTTTTGGTCAGCATAACTAATTGTTGTTGGAGCGAACAAGTTAACAAGACCTTTTTGCTTTTCAACTTTTTCTTTCTTTAAAATATATTTATTAATTGAAATAAATGCTGCATCAAATCCTGATGCACAAATCTTTGACTTAAATCCTTCACAATGAATTGGAATAATTAATGTATCAGGATATTCTCCTTGTAAATCCTGACAAATTGCATCTATATCATCACCAATAATACCTGATGCACATGATGCATATACGAAAGCAAGTTTTGGATTATATCTTTCTACCGCCTTTTTAACAGCTTCACGAAGTTTACTTTCTCCACCAAACACAACACTTTTCTGATCAATATTTGTTACGATAAGTCTTGGATTTTTAATATTCTTAACACCTCTATGAATCTGTCCAACACGGTACATATCAACAGCCATAATTGAGCATCCAACACAACCTTGTGGTGAATGTGATATAAAAACAGAATCCTCTAATGACATTAGAGCTGCCATACTATTAATCTGCTGACACTGAAGTCCCTGTGCAAAACTCCTATCTGCTCTTTTTAAACAGCCTTTTCTAAACTTTTCTTCTACTTCCTTACCTGTTGTACCTAAATCATTTATTCTACCCGGTCTGCTTTCACGCACACCTGAATATGTAACAGATGCCATATCATACCTCTTTCTAATAAACATAGAAAAACCAGAGGTTTTATACCTCTAGTTTACCCGTTCATTGCATAAAACATTATAATTAATATAACATCTTAAGCATTTAAACTCTAATTCATATTCTTTATTGTACGTTATAATACATTTTTATATACCAAATTTATCTAATACTCAATTTTACAATTTGGGAATTTTTCCTTTAAATACCTAATAACTTCATCACTTGGTTTTGTACTATACTCAACAACTTCTAATTCGTTAAAATTTTTATAATTCTTTATATCATTCAATTCACTTTCAGGATAATAATCATCTAGAACTAATTTTTTTATATCAGGATAATCTTTACTAATTGTCGAAAATGGTATTACAACTTTTTTATTTATATTAATCGAACTATATATACTGTATACTTCATTATCTGGTTTAATTCTTATTGAAAACATAGTTCTATGTGCATGGGTATAGTATACGCAAACATCATAATCAACATAATTCTTATTACCACATACTATTTTCTTACATTTTTTAGCAATATCTTTTATAATTTTATGTGTATCTTTTGTTTCAATTAAATGTTTAAAACATATACATACTTCTTTATCATCATCCACCACATATATTTTATCAAAGTCCACATCAAAAAAATGATTAATATTTCCTATAATAATTTTCTTTTCTAATGAATTATATCTAAGCATCCAATATGAAAATAGTAATAATATTATTATGCAAATAACGATATATCTTTTTCGTTTCTTATTCATTATCATACTCCAATAAACAATTTGGAAATTTTTCTTTTATATAATTAATAACTTCATCACTTGGTTTTTTACTAAAACTTACTTTTTCTAAATTTGTAAATTTTTTATAATTATTCACATCGCAATATTCATCGTATATGGTATACATATCATCTAAACGCAATATTTTTACATCTGAATAATATTGGCTGATATATGAAAAAGCCATACGTTTTCGATATCTATTAATTGCAAAATATACTTCCTCTGTATGTCCTTGTGAGTCTTTTATAACAACAAACTCAGGTCTCGAAGCTTTTGTAATTCTAAACTTCATTTTATAGTCTTTATATTTATCTCTTTTAAAAATAATATTAAAACTGTTATTAACCAATTTTTTTACAATTTTATTCTCTTTTCCTCTTCCTTCTAATCTTTTAAAAGTTACCTCTATCACATGTTCCTTTTCATTCACATAAACTGAACCAAAATCTATTTCTACAAAATGATTGATATTTGCTAGAATTATTTTTCGTTCTAAGGAACTATAACTAATTATTTTTAGTAAAACAACTGATAAAATTATCAACAAAACTATTGATATTTTTTTCTTCATATCAAACACCCATGCTATTTAAAACTCTGTTCCACAAATTAAAATTCAATTTCGCATTGTGGTACTTGTTCTCTTAAATACTTTATTATTTCGTCACTTGGTTTTTTTACAAATTGTATTTTTTCCAAATTTTCAAACTCATTATAATTATCTATTTTACAGCATTCTTCACTATTCGAAGAAATATAATTATCAATTCTAATCACCCTAACATTTGGATGATTTCGTATAATTTTATTAAATGCATCAATATCACGATTACTCATAGGCGTAATATCCAAATATTCCGCCTCCATATTTTCATCAAATGTAACAGCGTATTCTATACATGACGATTTAATAACTTTTAGTATAACTTTGTAACCATCGTAAGATTTCTTTTTTTGTATTGTTTTTATACAATTATTTTCTATATCTTTAATAATTTTATACCTTTCTTTTTTTACAGCATACTCTTTAAATTCTATATTTATTATTTTTGTTTTTTTATTTATATTTGCCTGTTCTACTTTAGCATAAAACAAATGATTAATGTTACCTAAAATAAGCCTACGTTCCAAAGAATTATATCTATTAAAAATAAAACATCCAATCAACAAAAATATAATTAATAACAATCCTATTTTTTTTCTCATTTTTTCACCTTATCCTAATATATATATAAAATATTACTTAAAGTTGTATTTAACAGTCCATTCCCTTCAACAAATGAACAATATTCATCAAAATCAATATAACATTTTACTCCCCACGTTGATATTTGTAAAAATGTTTTATTGCAAATTCTATCTTCTACAAGTCCAGTTACAGTAACATAATGACTATTAGTTTCGAAATATTTATCATACTGCAAAGGAAAATGTAACATAGTTTCATCATTAGGTATATACATCTTTAATTTTTTCTTTGAATCTCCTATAGCCAAACACACCGGAATATCTTCATCCAACATTTTAATTATTGACTTTTTTAAATTAGAAAAAGTCACCCCCCACTTAGCTCTTAACTCTATAGAGTAGGCTTTAAAATATGCATTAACACAATTTTGCATAGATAATCCGTTAACACCTAACCATCTTACTGTTCCAATAACATTTCTATCCATTTCTTCTACATATTTCATATAATCAGGCTTATCTATTATTAATCCCGATGAATTCTCTGTAGCTATTCTTGTAAAAGTACTTGCTTTATCTGGATTTTTTATTGTCATATAAAGAATAATATCACATGCAGATATTAATCCACAGCCATAACGATTTATAATATACTCTGGAGTTAATACATACGAATCATCAAAAAAATCTTGATTCCCTCCAAAATATATTTTTTCAGTATCACCATTTTTTTCCAAAATATTTATATAATCTTTTCCCCATCTATGTTTTATAACATCACTATATAACGGAGATGAATTGTACTCATCTCTCTCAACTTTATCTTCATATCCATCATCATCTGTATCTTTTTTACATGGATTTGATTTCATTGAAAAATAATAACCTTTTATTCTATCGTCAGCCTCATAACTTCCATACTCTGTTATATCATTACATACAGGCATAGGATTTATTTCTTCTCCATCTTCTATCCCATCTCCATCTGTATCTGATTTCGTAGGATCACAGCCATACAAAATACTTCCATTCTGTAATCTAATACCTGCCGCTTCTACTGCATCATATAAGCCATCATGATCATTATCCGTCTTATCAAAATCATCTCCGAAGCCAAGGACGGAATATATATTTATCAATTCTTCTGCCTCATATGCCTTATAAAAATCACCATTACAATACTCTGCGATTTCCTTTAATAATTCATCTCCTGCTTCTTCTCCCAATCCAACTGTATCTATTTCTATTCCTTTAGCATTTGCTGAATCAAGAATCTTTTTACTATAGGCTGCTTCTCCATCTGATAATAAAATAATTCTGTTATTACCACTAAAGGTTTCTGTATTAAATATTTCTATTGATGCAGATAAAGCATTATTGAAACTTGTATTTCCTCCATCTTTAAGTTCCTGCATAGCATCTAACAAGGTATCCTTATCATTTGTCATTTCTGTCTTTTTATATGCCTTATCATTAAAAAATACTATGGCTGCCTTATCCATATCACCCATATTTTCAACAAATCCAGTTATAGCCTTAATTCTATTACATGTTTTATCACGAGTCGTGACATATTCATCCAATGGAATAAGTCCGTATTTATATCCCGAATCAATCCAATCTTTTAAAAGCATACTACCTGAACAATCTACAGTTAAAACTGTA
>NZ_FUXZ01000007.1:162958-196055 GCF_900167115.1 Eubacterium uniforme | reverse complement strand
ATACCTACGGGATGTGCATGCATTTTAAATTGCCTTCGGCAATGGGCATGCACAATGCAAACAGGTTCTTCCCACTTCGTGGGCCCCTCCTATTTGCTATTTGTATTGCACCTGCTTAGCAATTTCTTCTGACTTTTCTTCGCTTACTAAAACCTTAATAAGTTCAAGACCTAAATCAATAGCTGT
Organism: Eubacterium uniforme; assembly: GCF_900167115.1. Classification (GTDB taxonomy): domain Bacteria; phylum Bacillota; class Clostridia; order Lachnospirales; family Lachnospiraceae; genus Eubacterium_S; species Eubacterium_S uniforme. The sequence continues at coordinate 195,869 of NZ_FUXZ01000007.1, read as the reverse complement.
ACCCATACCTTTTGATGTAATATAATTACCATCTGTAACAACTCTTTCGCCTGTTGGTGTTGCACCCAGTAACTGTTCTTCAAATCCTGGATAACATGTAGCCTTCTTTCCTTTAAGAAGTCCCATACGACCAAATACACTTGGAGCTGCACAAATTGCTGCAAGTGTTTTCCCTGCCTTATCAAATTCAAGAATCTTTTCTTTTAACTTTTCACAGTTAAATAAATTCTCTGTTCCTACTCCACCACCTGGCAAGAATAAAACATCGTATTCATCAAAGTTTATTTCATCAAACTTCTTATCTGCATGAAGCATAACTCCATGTGATGTTGTAACTAAATTATCATCCTTTATTGAAACTGTTGTTGTTTCTACCCTTGCTCTTCTAAGTAAATCAATAACAGCTAATGCTTCAACATCTTCTAAACCATCTGCTAAAAATGCCAATACCTTTGCCATACTACTTTACCCCTTTCATTGTTAACTGAATTCTTTTCTTCTTAAGATCAACACTCATAACCATAACATCAACGATATCGCCAACACTTACGACTTCAAGTGGATGCTTAATGTACTTATCTGACATTTCTGAAATATGTACAAGACCATCCTGATGTACACCTATATCAACAAATGCTCCGAAATCAATAACATTTCTTACTGTACCTTTAAGTACCATACCTTCTTTAAGATCTTCCATCTCAAGAACATCACTTCTAAGAATTGGTGCAGGTGCATCCTCTCTAGGGTCTCTTCCTGGCTTTTCTAATTCCTTAATGATATCCTTTAATGTTTCTTCACCAATTTCTAATTCTTTTGAAATCTTCTTTGTATCCTTGGCCATGAGTGATACACCCATAAGACCACCTTTAACATCATCTAAATTTACATTTAACATAGTTAGTAGCTTATAAGTACTATCATAACTTTCTGGATGTACACCTGTTGAATCAAGTGGATTATCACCATCATTAACTCTAATGAAACCTGCGCACTGTTCGAAAGCTTTAGGTCCTAACTTAGGAACTTTTAAAAGTTCTTTTCTATTTTTAAACTTTCCATTTGCTTCTCTATACTCTACGATGTTACCTGCAACAGCTTTACTAATACCTGCAATATGCTCTAACAAACTTCCTGATGCAGTATTTAAATCAACTCCAACTTTATTAACACAATCTTCTACAACACCATCTAGGGCATCTGATAACTTGCCCTGATTCATGTCATGCTGATACTGACCAACACCAATTGCCTTAGGATCAATCTTAACAAGTTCTGCAAGTGGATCTTGAAGTCTTCTAGCAATTGAAGTTGCACTTCTCTCTCCAACATTAAGTTTAGGGAATTCCTTAGTTGCAAGAGCTGATGCTGAATATACTGAAGCACCTGCTTCATTAACGATAACATATGAAACTCCGCCACCCATTTCCTTAATCATGTCAGCAATAATAAGTTCTGACTCACGGCTTGCTGTACCATTACCAACTGAGATAACATCAATGCCATACTTCTTAATAAGTGCTCTAACTGTCTTCTTACTTTCCTCAACCTTATTCTGTGGTGCAGTTGGGAATATAACATCAGTTGCAAGTACCTTACCTGTACTATCTACAACTGCTAATTTACAACCTGTTCTAAAAGCAGGATCCCATCCAAGAACTGTTTTGCCAGCAAGTGGAGCCTGCATTAATAACTGTTTTAAATTCTTACCAAATACATCTATGGCACCATCTTCTGCCTTCTCTGTTAAATCATTTCTGATTTCTCTTTCAATTGCTGGTTCTATTAATCTTTCATAAGCATCTAAAATAGTATCTTTAAGAACTGGTGTAGTATAAGGATTATCAGATGCTATAATCTGTTTTTCAAGATACTTTAAAATATCTTCTTCTGGTGAAACAATCTTTACAGTTAATACTTTTTCTTTCTCACCTCTATTAAGTGCTAGTATGCTATATCCTGCTAACTTTGAAATCTTCTCTTCAAAGTCATAATACATTTCATATACTGATTCTGCTTCTTTATCCTTCGCTTCACTCTTAATTAAACCATTCTTAAATGTCTTATTTCTAATCCATGTTCTATAATCCGCTTCATCAGAAATCTGTTCAGCAATAATATCCATTGCGCCAGCAATAGCATCTTTTTCAGACGAAACTTCTTTTTCTTCATCAATATATTTCTTAGCTTCTTCTTCTAATTCCTTATCCGCTTTCTGAAGTCTAATATATAAAGCTAATGGTTCTAAACCTTTTTCCTTAGCTATTGTTGCTCTTGTTCTTCTCTTAGGTCTATATGGTCTATATAAATCATCAACTAATACAAGTGTCTGCGCAGCAAAAATTTCAGCTTTTAATTCTTCTGTTAACTTACCTTGCTCTTCAATTGATTTTAATACCTGTTCTTTCTTTTCTTCAAGGTTTCTTAAATACTTAAGTCTCTCATCAAACTTTCTTAAAATTTCATCGTCAAGAGAGCCTGTAACTTCCTTTCTATATCTTGCAATAAAAGGTATTGTATTTCCCTCATCAATAAGTTTTACTGTAGCTTCAACCTGACTAAGCTTAATACCAAGATCAGCAGCTATCTGTTCATTAATAGTCATAATATTCCTCGCTTAATTTACATTTTTCCAGACTGTCTAATACATCTTTTTTCTCTAGCAAATATGTTTCGACAGTCCTTCATAATTATATCATATTTCATAAAAAACTTAAATCACTGTTTAGGCTTGTTTTTATATATGAATTTGCCCCTTGCAAAATCGCATAAAAATATACGGTCAAGGAATTTACATTATATGCGATGGAGTCATTTGATTTTTTCGTTATGAGATTCACGCTAGCTACCGGCACAAAGTCAGCTTTTACGAAGTACAAAGTGCGACTGCCGGTTAATAGGCGCGTGAATCGAATAGAAAACAATCAACTGCTCCGGAGTATATATGTAAATACCTGACCGTATATTTTTATGGAACTGACCAGGGGGGCAAATTCAAAAAAACATCACAGCCTAAACTGTGATGTTTTTTGAAATATGATATAAATTATTTATTTTTTTTGCTTGTTACGAATCTATCGTAAATTGCCTGAATTGCAACTTCGAAATCCTCTTCTTCTACACCAATTATGATATTTAATTCACTTGAACCCTGGTCAATCATCTTAACGTTAACTCTGGCTTTTGCAAGAGCTTCAAATAATGCACAAGCTGTACCACGAACACTCTTCATGCCACGGCCTACAACTGCAATAAGTGCAAGATTGTTTTCAATATCCATATGATCTGGATGAACTCTGAAGTTAATTTCATCAAGAACATATCTTTCCTTACCACGAAGTGCTTCACTTGCGATAACTACTGACATTGTATCAACACCTGATGGCATATGCTCAAAACTGATGTCATTCTTTTCAAGTGCACGAAGAACATTTCTACCAAATCCGATAGTTGAGTTCATCTTGTCCTTTTCAATATTAATTGCTGAAAGACCCTTCTTACCAGCAATACCTGTAATTGTAAATGGACTAACCTCAGCTGATTCAGATACGATCATTGTACCTGGATTATCTGGTTCATTTGTATTTCTAATATTAATTGGAATACCTGCAGCTCTAACTGGGAAGATAGCATCTTCATGAAGAACTGTAGCACCCATGTATGCAAGTTCTCTAAGTTCTCTATATGTAATAACTGAAATTGTTTCTGGATTATTAACAATTCTTGGATCACAAACAAGACATCCTGATACATCTGTCCAGTTTTCGTATACATCAGCACCTGCCGCACGAGCAACAATTGAACCCGTTACGTCAGAACCACCTCTTGAGAAAGTCTTAATTGTATCGTTAGGCATTGAACCATAGAAACCAGGAATAACTGCATTTTCAATTGATGCAAGCTTTGGTCCTAAAACCTCCTTCGTATGTTCCCAGTCAAACTTACCTTCTTCATCAAAGAAGATATCTCCAGCTGGGTCGATGAATTCATAACCTAAATACTTAGCAAGAATCTTACTATTTAAGAATTCACCACGGCTTGCTGCATAATCACGACCAGCCATGTGCTTAAATGAACTTCTAATAATATCAAAATCTTCATCAAGAGAGAAATCAAGATTAAGATCCTTAATAATATCTTCAAATCTCTTCTTAATATCAGCAAATAATGACTCAAAATCCTGTCCTGATGCTGCTGCCTTATAGCAAGCATATAACATATCTGTTACTTTAACATCTTCAACATATCTTTTACCTGGAGCTGATGCTACAACGAATCTTCTCGCAGGATCTGCCTTTATAATATCAGCAACTTTCTTAAACTGATTTGCATCAGCAAGTGAGCTACCACCAAATTTTACAACCTTAACATTCTTCATTTTATATTCCTTCCACAGGGCTTTTTCCAACTTCGTGTGCCCCATCTACCTTAAACGTAATTTCTATTTCTATAAATAACAAGATTTACATTATTCTAATTCTTGTAATGACATTATCAAATTTGCTCTCAGCTTCAGCAAATGCCTTTTCAGTCATTGATCTTGTAATGAAACCTACCTCATCATCAATCTCACCAAGATTAATAATTTCTACATCACCAAATACTGATTCAATAGCATCCTTATCAGCATTCTTAACTCTTACAAAGAATCTACTTTCAAATTCCGAAATATCACTAAGTTCTAATTTCTCATCACTCATAATGATATTGATGTTTCTACCAATTGCTCTTGCAGCTTCAACAATATCAGAAACAACTGCACTAGCTGTAGGAAGCTTACCAGCTCCACTACCATAGAACATAACATCACCAACCATGTTACCTCTAACCAAGATACCATTCTTTACATCTTCAACACTATATAAAGGATGTGTCTTATCTATCATAACAGGTGATACCATTGCAAAGTACTTACCGTCAACCTTCTTAAATCTACCAAATAACTTAACTGATAATCCAAGTAAGTTAGCATATTTAAAGTCAACATCTGTAATTTTTGTGATACCTTCTGTTTTAATATCTTCAAAATTAACATACTTGCCTGTTGCAAGTGAAGATAAAATTGCAATCTTTCTACATGCATCATATCCTTCAACGTCTGCTTCAGGATTTCTTTCTGCATATCCTAAATCTTGTGCTCTCTTAAGCACTGTATCGAAATCTGATCCTTCCTTAGCCATCTTGGATAAAATGTAGTTAGTTGTACCATTAAGAATACCTACAACTTCAACAATATCATCAGGTGTAAGTGATTCGTTAATTGGTCTAATAACAGGAATACCACCGCCTACACTTGCTTCAAATAAGAAGTTTACATTATTTTCTTTAGCAAGTTTAATAAGCTCTGGACCATGTTTTGCAACAAGTTCCTTATTAGATGTACAATAACTTTTCCCTGCAGCAATTGCCTTCTTAGCACATTCATATGGGAAGTCAATTCCGCCCATAGCTTCAGCAATAATTGAAACTTCTGGATCATTTACAATTACATCGTAATCTTTAACCAAAATGTTTTCAACTACATCCCCAGGAAAGTCTCTTAGGTCTAATACATATTTAATTTTAACTGTATCGCCTACTCTTTTGTTAATAAGTTCGTTGTTAGTATTAATAACTTCAACAACGCCACTACCTACTGTACCATATCCAAGTACTGCTACGTTTATCATCTTCTGCTCCTTTAATTATAAAATAAATTAATATCCTCTATATATAAATCTCTTAAACAACCATTTATAGATTTATATATTCGCACAAAATTTTACCATAGTTAGAAAATCATTGCAACTATTTTATTTTAACCATTACTCTAATCCACTCTTATTAATGCTATTCCATCTAAGATATGCACTAATAAAAGGATCAAGATTACCATCAAGAACTGACTGAGCATTACCAACCTCTTCATTAGTTCTATGATCTTTAACCAAAGTATATGGTTGCATTACATATGATCTAATCTGACTACCCCAGCCTATTTCTTTTACTTCACCTCTGATTCCTGCTCTTTTAGCTTCCTCTTCTTCCTTTTTAACTAAAAGAAGTTTAGCCTTAAGCATCTTCATGGCTTTATCCTTATTCTGAACCTGAGATCTTTCATTCTGACACTGAACTACTATTCCTGTTGGGAAGTGTGTAATTCTAATGGCAGATGAAGTTTTATTAATATGCTGTCCACCAGCACCACTTGATCTATATGTGTCAATTCTAATATCATCATCATTTATTTCAATATCAATATCTTCTTCAATATCAGGCATGACATCTAATGAAGCAAATGAAGTTTGTCTTTTACCAGCTGCATTAAAAGGAGATATTCTTACCAATCTATGAACTCCTCGTTCAGATTTCAAATAACCAAATGCATTCTCTCCATCTATCTGAATAGTAACAGACTTGAAACCAGCTTCATCACCATCAAGGCTATCTAAAACCTTAACCTTAAAGCCTTTTGATTCTGCCCATCTTACATACATTCTATAAAGCATGCTTACCCAGTCGCAAGCTTCTGTTCCACCCGCACCAGCATTAAGTCTAAGTATTGCATTGCTACCATCATACTCATCTGATAGAAGTACTGCAATCTTCATATTATCAAGAGAATTACTAAACTCTTTGCATTTATCTTCTATTTCTTCAATTAAAGAAGCATCATCTTCTTCATTAGCAATTTCAATTAATGTCTCTGCTTCTTCAAACAAATCAACCAATGCTTTATATTTATCCCTTGATGCTTTTAATGAATTAACCTCTTTCATGTACTCTTTGGCTTTATTCATATCGTCCCAGAAATCAGGTGCTTCCATGATTTTTTCTAATTCAGAAATTCTCTTTTCTTTATTTTCCAAATCCAATGATTTACCTATTTCTTCTAAAGGCTCTCTCAATTGTTCTAAATCATAACTAATCTGTTCTAACTCTAACATAACTAACCTTTCAATTTATACTTAAACCATTATCCAATAATAAAAGATTATCCATGTAAAAACTAGGATAATCTTTTATTAAAAGTCTACTTTCTTCCGCAACAGTTTTTATACTTTTTACCACTTCCACATGGACATGGGTCATTAGGATAAACCTTAGCTTCATCCCTCTTCTTTGGTCCCTTAGCAACAGAATCATCCTTGTTAGTTCCTGTAACCTTAGCAACCTCTTCTCTTTCAACCCTTTCCTCAATCTTAACGTGGTTAAGTACCTTAACTGTATCTTCCTGAATACTTGAAATCATATCATTGAACATGTCAAAACCAGCGAATTTATATTCAACAACTGGATCTCTCTGACCCATAGCCTGAAGACCAATACCCTGACGGAGCTGATCCATATCATCAATATGATCCATCCACTTTCTATCAATTGTCTTAAGAATTACAATACGTTCAAGTTCTCTAATATCAGGAGTAACATCTTCTGGGAACTCTGCTTCCTTAGCTTCATAAAGCTTATGAGCAGCTTCCTTAACGTTTTTCTTAAGTTCATCTACACTTGATGCATCTTCTTCAATCTTAAGAATCTCATCCTTATCGAATGGGAAGATTGGAATAAGAAGATGATTAAGTTCTCCGACATCCCAATCATTTGGATTAATGTCTGATGAAATTACTGTATCAATATTCTTATCAATAGTATCATCAATCATCTTAATAACTGAACTTCTCATGTTTTCACCATCAAGAACCTTTCTACGTTCTTCATAGATAATTTCTCTCTGATCGTTATTAACCTGATCATATTCAAGTAAGTTCTTTCTGATACCAAAGTTATTATTTTCAATTTTCTTCTGAGCTCTTTCAATGGCCTTAGTTAACATCTTGTGATGAAGTTCTTCATTCTCAGCAACACCGAGACTATTAAAGATTCCCATAAGTCTTTCTGAACCAAAGAGTCTCATGATATCATCTTCAAGTGAAAGATAGAATTTTGATTCACCTGGATCTCCCTGACGTCCTGAACGTCCACGAAGCTGGTTATCAATACGTCTACTTTCATGTCTTTCTGTACCGATGATCTTAAGACCACCAGCTGCCTTAGCTTCATCATCAAGTTTAATATCAGTACCACGACCTGCCATATTAGTTGCAATTGTAACTGCACCATGTACACCTGCCTGCGCTACGATTTCAGCTTCAAGTTCATGGAACTTAGCATTAAGAACGTGGTGAGGAATTCCTCTTTTCTTAAGTAATCCACTAATTTCTTCAGAAGCTTCAATTGTAATAGTACCTACAAGTACTGGCTGACCCTTCTTATATGATTCTTCAATATTATCTACAACTGCATGAAGTTTTTCTTTTCTTGTCTTAAATACAGCATCTTCATGATCAATTCTAATAACAGGCTTGTTAGTTGGAATTTCAACAACGTCCATACCATAGATATTCTGGAATTCCTGTTCCTCTGTCATAGCTGTACCTGTCATACCACATTTTTTCTTATACTTGTTAAAGAAGTTCTGGAATGTAATAGTTGCAAGAGTTTTACTTTCTCTCTTAACCTTAACATGTTCCTTAGCTTCAATAGCCTGATGAAGACCATCTGAATATCTTCTACCTGGCATAATACGTCCAGTAAATTCATCTACGATAAGTACTTCATCATCCTTAACTACATAATCCTGATCCTTAAACATAAGGTTATGAGCACGAAGTGCTAAGATGATGTTATGCTGAATTTCTAAGTTTTCAGGATCAGCAAGGTTGTCTATATGGAAGAATTTTTCAACCTTAGCAACACCTTCTTCAGTAAGGTTTACAACTTTATCTTTTTCATTAACTACAAAGTCACCTGTTTCCTTAACAGCTTCACCCATCATAGCGTTCATCTTTGTAAGTTCTTCTGCTTCACCTTTTTCAAGCTGACGAGCTAAAATATCACATGCTTCATAAAGCTTAGTTGACTTACCACTCTGACCTGAAATAATAAGTGGTGTTCTAGCTTCATCAATAAGAACTGAGTCAACCTCATCGACGATGGCATAATTAAGATCTCTCTGTACTAACTGATCTTTATAAATTACCATGTTATCTCTAAGGTAATCAAAACCTAACTCATTATTTGTAATATATGTAATATCGCAATTGTATGCTTCTCTTCTTTCATCGTTGTCCATCTGGTTTAATACACAACCACATGTAAGGCCTAAGAATCTATGAACCTGACCTACCCACTCACTATCACGCTTTGCAAGGTAATCATTAACTGTAACTACATGTACACCTTCACCTGTAAGTGCGTTAAGATAAGCTGGTAAAAGACATGTCTGTGTCTTACCTTCACCAGTTTTCATTTCAGCGATACGACCCTGATGAAGAATAATACCACCAATAAGCTGTACATGATAATGTTCTGTACCCAATACACGTCTTGAAGCCTCTCTTACTACAGCAAATGCTTCTGGTAATAATTGATCAAGTGTTTCTCCATCTTTATATCTCTTTTTAAACTCTTCTGTTTTAGCCTTTAAATCATCATCAGAAAGAGCCATCATAGAATCTCTTAAACTTTCAATCTTATTAAGTTGTTTCTTTAACCTCTTTATCTCCTTGGCACTACTTGAACCAAAAAGTGTCTTTACAATATCCATGTCTAATCTCCTACTTTCTAGATATCTACGCTTATTATTCTTTTACTTTCTTACTCTTTATTTTTTCATGTTATTTTCGTTAAATTATAGATATCCATAATAATGCACATTAACGTTCGTATTGTACCACAACAATCGCATAAGTTCAAGTCTAAATACACATAAAGAAAAGAGTATTATCTCTAATATTCTAGAAATAATACTCTTCCTTTTTACTATTCAACTATAAACATTAATATCTTTTTGATATTAATAAAAATTTGCTAAATAATTAATCAAGCTCTGGTTCAATGAGACCATATGTATTTCCTTTACGTTTATAAACAACACTTACCTCATCTGTTTCACTGTTAAGGAATACGAAGAAGTCATGTCCAAGTAATTCCATCTGATAGCAAGCTTCAATTGGATCCATAGGTTTAATTCCAAATCTTTTTGTTTTTACAATCTTGATATCTTCTTCTTCTTCATATGTTGTCTCTAAGAACTCACTAGTAAACACTCCACCCTGCTGATGTCTATCCTTAATTTTATTCTTATGTTTCTTAATCTGTCTTTCAATAGTATCTAATACTAAATCAATTGAAGCATACATATCTTCGCTTGTCTGTTCAGCCCTTATCATGCTTCCCTTGACTGGAATTGTTACTTCAATCTTCTGTCTACCTTTCTCTACGTTTAAAGTAACAATAACCTCTGTTTCCTTGTTAAAGTAACGATCGAGTTTATCAAGTTTATCCTCGATTGCACGTTTTAAACCCTCTGTAACATCAATGTTCTTTCCTGTAATAATGTATTTCATATAAATACACCTCCTCATGTCAGTATTAAAAGAAGGTTTTTTAGATTAGAATTCCAATAATCTCTTGGTTTCTAATCACTATTAACTTCTTTTGTATATTATACCATATAAACCCATTTTTATCCATAGACTTTTAGTTATTTTTTACAAACAAAATAAATATATTTTTTTGCTTATAAAAAGTCATTATATAAACGTCCGAAATATTAAAAAACATCAAGAGTCAATAGCTTTTTTTATGCATTTTCATATTATATGAATTATCATAAAAAATGCCTTATTTACATAACCTAAACACGTTTTCAAGACTTTTTTTCGGTGGACAATGTGGATAACTCGGTATATAAGTCCCTTTTTGGCTAAAATATGCCCTTTTTACTTGTGGATAACTTTTTCAGTTATGTAAACCAAAGTGATATACAATAATCTTATGTTACCTTAATTTTTATCAATTACTGGCAATAGAAAAAATCATACATAAAAATGGATAAAAAAACAAAAAACCCGGTGAATAAATCACCGGGTTCATAACCTTATTTAATTATCTAATAATTCTTCTAGCACATATTGGATTTGATCCATAATACATTGATGAAATAATAATACCTGTTGAAGGTGTACTAGCGTGGATAATCTGTCCACCACCAATGTAAAGAGCTACATGACCATTGTAACAAATAATGTCACCTGGCTGAACTGCATTTAATGATACTCCAACACCTGCAGATCTCTGTGCGCTAGATGTACGTGGTAACGAATAACCAAAGTGTGCGTATACTGACATTGTAAATCCTGAGCAGTCAGTTCCGTTTGTTAAACTTGATCCACCATATACGTATGGATTACCAAGGAACTGTTTAGCATATGCAATTACAGCTGAACCTGTTGCTGAATCATATGATACATTATCTTCAACCTGAGCTGCTGTAGTCTGCTGCTTTGTAGTCTGCTGATATACAGTAGTCATTTCCTTGCTTTCCTGATATGTCTGTGTTGCTGCTGTAGTAGCCTCAGTAGCTGTTTCAGCTTCCTCTGCTGCTTCTGATGCTGCAATACTTGCCTGTCTTGAAGCTTCTTCTTCTGCTTCTTTTTCAGCCTGAGCCTGAAGCATAGCTTTTTCTTCTGCAAGTGTAATAGCTGGTTCATAACCAATCTTTAAATCGATATATTCAGTTGATACCCAACCTTCAACACCTTCATCGATACCAAGCTTAATCCAGTTATCTGTTTTACCATACTTTGTTACTGCGTATGTTTCTTCTTTATAAACGTTAGAAATAACATCAGCTTTCTTTGACTGTTTCTTTCTAACTCTTAAACCAGATTCTTTAACTGTTGCAAGTACATAACCGTTATCTACTGCATAGTCCTTAGCATCTTCACCTGTTACGAAAAATTCTGCTTTAACCCATCCTTTAACGTTACCAGACTTGATCTTATACCATCCGTCTTTTTCTTTGATAATGTCACCACCACAGTTACCAAAAATCTTACCTACGACTTTAGCTTCTGTGTTAGGATTTTTACGAACATTTACATATCCGTCTGCTTCAACCTTTGCGATACAAACATCTTTAAAGATTGAATGTTCTTCTTTAACTGCCTGTACTGATTTCTCAATAATTGTGGCAATCTCTGCTTCAGGTTTGTTTGCGTCTGAAGCCTCGCAATACTCTTCTAGTGCTACTGAACCACCTGCACTTGCAATCTCTGTATCAAGAGTTGCTGCATTAGTTTCAACTCCACTTGCCCACACGCATGCGCCTGCAACAAGGGATGTAGCAACTAGCTTTCCAACTGTTTTCATGATAATCTCCATTTACTTTTTTTTAGTTTTGATTTCCAAAAAATTAAATGTTACAAATTTATTACAAGTAGAATTATAACAATCATTTTCTCTTATGTCAACACATTGACCCCAATTTATAGTATTTTTTTTGAAAAAAATGCATAAAAAACACTATATTTTTATCAATATTTACTTGATTTTACACTAATAATATTTTATAAATTTAATATATATATAATATTTACGATACAGCAATAAAAATAAGAAACGGAGATATATTATGAATAAAACTGTTCTAGTTACAGGGGCTTCTTCTGGAATCGGGAAAAAAGTTGCCATTGCATTTGCTAAAGAAGGTTATGACGTATTTGTTACATATATGCATAATGAAGCCGGCATCAAGGAAACCCTGGATGAAATTTCAAAATATAATGTTTATTGCAAAGAAATTTGCATAGATCACTCCATATTTGATAATAATAAAAAAGTTATGAAAATAATCCACTCCTCTGACAGAACACTCGATGTCCTTGTTAATAATGCAGGTATTTCAATTTTTGAATTAGCAAATGACATTACAAAAGAATCATGGGATAACATATGGAACAATAATGTTACAAGCGTCGTTTCAATGTGCAAATATGCGCTTCCTGACTTTATTAATAAGAAATCAGGACAGATTATTAATATATCTTCCGTATGGGGAAATTGTGGAGCTTCAATGGAAACAGCATATAGCGCTACAAAAGGTGCAATTAATACTTATACAAAGGCGCTTGCAAAAGAACTAGCTCCATCAAACATAAGCGTTAACGCTTTAGCATGTGGTCTTATCGATACTAGAATGAACGAACATCTAAGTTCCGATGACTTAGATGCTGTAATAGAAGAAATACCAGCTGGTCGCATTGGTACAACAGACGATGTTGCTGCTGCAGCTATCGCTCTAACCAAAGCAACACCATACCTAACTGGCCAAATCATAAACGTAGATGGCGGATGGATATAAAAATAAGGACAATGATTAATCAAAATCATTGTCCTTATTTTTTTGAGACGATAACACATCCCCCACCCTCCCCAAGCATGGCCATAACTATGTGATTCACGGGCATTCTTCCACCACTAGATGTAATAAGCGGGGGCCAAGCCGCATTATAGAATTATCACAGGCCATTGTGGGTCTCGGCACTTAGCGAGTAAGAAGTTATTAGTTATAAATAAAGTTAACATACATAACGCAAAGCGTTATGTAATGAAAAACAGGGACCATGATTGAATGTTTACATTCTAAATCATAGTCCCTATTTTTTATTATAGAATACTTGTATTCTGTATGTTTAGTTTATTTATAACATCACAATAACAACTTACGAGCTTAGTACCGCTAGGGGCACCCCCACTGTGCGAGAGCAGTGCCTGTGATAAACTATATGCGGCTTGGCCCGCGCTATTCCATCTTAATGGTGGAATAAACGAATTCCTGTGAAGCACATAGCCATACCATGCTTGTTGCAGGCTTCAATTACGTTATCGTCTCTTACTGAGCCACCTGGCTGTGCTACATATTTAACACCGCTCTTAAATGCTCTTTCGATGTTATCACCAAATGGGAAGAATGCATCTGAACCTAATGCAACTTCTGTGTTGCCATCAAGCCATGCTCTCTTTTCTTCTCTTGTGAATACTGGTGGTTTAACCTTGAAGATTTTCTCCCAAGTACCATCAGCTAAAACATCCATATATTCATCACCGATGTAAAGATCGATTGAATTATCTCTATCTGCTCTACCAATTCCATCTACAAACTGAAGGTTAAGTACCTGTGGAGCCTGACGTAAATACCAGTTATCAGCCTTGCTACCAGCAAGTCTTGTACAATGAATTCTAGACTGCTGACCAGCACCGATACCAATAGCCTGTCCGCCCTTAGCGTAACATACTGAGTTTGACTGTGTATACTTAAGTGTAATCATAGCAATAGCTAAATCAATCTTAGCCTGCTCTGGAATATCTTTATTATCTGTAACAACATTTGAGAATAACTCATCATTAATTACGAGTTCATTTCTACCCTGTTCAAAAGTAATACCATATACTTCTTTAGTTTCAATCTGCTTTGGAACGTAATTTGGATCAATCTTAATTACATTGTAATTGCCTTTTTTCTTAGCCTTTAAAATTTCAAGAGCTTCATCTGTATAAGCTGGTGCAATAACACCATCAGAAACTTCTCTCTTAATAAGCATAGCTGTTGAAGCATCACATTCATCTGAAAGTGCAATAAAATCACCAAATGATGACATTCTATCAGCACCTCTTGCTCTAGCATAAGCGCATGCAAGTGGAGATAAATCCTTCTGATCATCTACCCAATAAATCTTAGCTTCTACTTCTGATAATGGAAGACCTACTGCTGCACCTGCTGGTGAAACATGCTTAAATGATGTTGCTGCAGGAAGACCTGTCGCCTTCTTAAGTTCACTTACTAACTGCCAACCATTGAATGCATCAAGGAAATTGATGTATCCTGGACGACCATTTAAAACTTCAATTGGAAGTTCTGAACCATCAGCCATATAAATCTTTGATGGTTTCTGATTTGGATTACAACCATACTTTAATTCAAATTCTTTCATCGTCAATTCCTCACTGTATTATATTTTTATTGCTAATAAGCAAATGCTTAATTCTTATTTACAATTCTTGTATCCATCTTACCTGATTCTAAATCTACATATCTTACAAATAAAGATACCTTATTATCCTCATTTAAGTTACTCCAAATTGTACTTGTAAGTTCATCAATATTACCACTAATAGCAACAGGTGTTGGTTCACCTTCAAAACTTGGAAGTGGATTACCATCCCCCATATATGTATGGATAAATCTACCTAAACCATTCTTTGGATTATCATATGTAAATGTGAATCTATTACAACAATCTGAATCACCCATATCGCTCTTTAATATAGACATTGCATATTCAAAGCTACCATCAGTGAATTCTAAAATGCCTGAAATACGTGGTGTAAAATTAGGTGCATCTGGTTCAAATTCACGAGATCTTAAAGCTCTATTAAATGAACGACCATTCTTCATAAATTCATATACTGTATCTGTCTGATCACCATTAGTAACAATAAGCTTATTATCTAACATTCTAACTGGGGCATAGATAATAAGACTTGGATCTTCAAGTTTAGCAGGATCAAAAGCTTCTGTTCTAATTCCATCTCCATCTTCTACGAAAACTCTGTTTCTACTGTTTTCACTTCTTCCCATAATAAAATATGCACATACTGCATACTTTCCATCGTCAGACTTTCCAATGATAATACCTCTTCCAGGATAATCTGTACTTGATAATTCTTTTGCAAGATCAACTATTTGCATTATTCTTCCTCCTAAAACATAGTTACTAACTATTAATTCTTTGTATAAAAAATCTGTATTTTTTATTATAACAAATTAAAGATAAAAGTTGTACTCTTTTTTTTATATTATTGAAAGGCCAGTAAGTAAAGTCTTAATTCCAATTAAGATTAAAACACCACCGCCTAACATCTCTGCTCTTGATTTATACTTATCTCCGAATATACTACCTATCTTTACACCCATTGCTGAAATAGCAAATGTAATCACACCTATAAATAAAACTGCCACAACTATGTTAACATCTAAAAAAGCAAATGTTATTCCAACTGTAAGTGCATCAATACTTGTAGCAACCGCTAAAAAAAACATGGTCTTAATGTCCATGTTGCTATTTATTTCTTCTTCATCGCCCATACTTTCCTTTATCATACTTGCTCCAATTAATGCAAGTATAACAAATGCAATCCAATGGTCAAACTTATCTACTTTATCAGCAAACTTGCTTCCACAAAAATATCCTAAAACTGGCATAAGTGCCTGAAATCCTCCAAACCAAATTCCAGCCAAAACAAGATGCGCTACATTAACTTTTTTTAAGGATAATCCCTTACATACAGATACAGCAAATGCATCCATAGCAAGTGCGATTGAAAAAATTAATAATTCAATTATACTCATAATACTATTCGTACTCCTCATTTTCTACCTAACAATAATATCACATACCATAATAAAGTCAACCTACCTTAGAAAACATACTAAAAGCATCATTATTATTTATCTCTAAAATTTATCTCAATATATTTAACTTTTCTCAATTTTTTATTTGACTAAATTGTAATATTATAGTAATATTTTTAGTGAATAAAAAACTAGATAAAGGGGCAATTATGAGCAATAAAATTATTGTCGTTACAGACGTTAACAGCAGCATGACATTTGCTGAAGCTGAAGAAATAGGCGTTCGCCTTATAAATATGCCTTTTATAATAGATGGTGTTGAATACTTTGAGGGTAAAGATTTTTCTTACGAAGAGTTTTTTAAGTTTTTAGATGAAAAACGTGATGTTTCTACTTCTCAACCATCACCTTCTACTATATTAGATACATGGGATGAATTATTAGAAGAATATGATTACATTCTTCATATTCCTATGTCATCCGCACTTAGTGGAGCTGTACAGACTGCAAAGGGTCTTGCACAGGATTATGATGGTAGAGTTGTTGTAGTTGATAACAAGAGAATCTCAGTCACACAAAGAGCTACTGTATATAAGGCTCTCGATTTAATTGAACAGGGTCTTAGTGCTCAGGAGATTTGTGATGAACTTGAAAAAACTTGGGATGACAATTCAATTTACATTGCGGTTGACACACTTGATCTTTTAAAGAAAGGTGGCAGAGTTACTCCTGCTGCTGCAAGCATTGCAACTGCACTTAACTTAAAACCAGTATTGCAGATTCAAGGTGATAAACTCGATTCATTTGCTAATGTTAGAGGCATGAAGAAAGCCAAAAGAACAATGCTTGAAATCATGAAGAAGGAACGCGAAACCACATACGCTGGAGACAAGTATGAGATTCACACAGCTTATTCAGGAGATTTAGAAGCTGCTAAAGAATGGGTTATGCAAGTTAGAGAGTACTTTGGAGATGAAAGCATCGGTCTTTCAAGACTTCCAATTAGTATTAGCTGTCATGTAGGTGCCGGTGCTCTTGGAATTGCAATTTGTGAAAAAGCAAGTAAACCAGTTAAACCTTTGTTTTAACTAATATAAATAAAAAACCAGTGAAAATTCACTGGTTTTTATTTTTTCTAGAAACTTCCGACTTTTTTAGATTAGAAACTTCCGACTTCGTCGGTATTCTAATCAAACGTCGGTATTCTAATCAAACGTCGGTATTCTAATCATTAATCATTATTACCTTCTTCTAATCCGGCTAAGTATTGAGTTACACCATAAATAGCCACATTACCTTCCCCTACTGCCTTTGCGTACTGATAAGGTCTACCTGTACAATCACCTGCAGCATATACACCTTCAACACTAGTAGCCTGTGTTCTATCTACAATAATATGACCTTCATCCATTTCAAGACCTTTTAATAAAGTATTAGGATTAATACTATCTCTTAATACAAATATTCCATCTATATCTACAAGTACATCTTCATTTGTTCCTTTTTCTTTATATACGATTCCCGTTGCCTTATTTTCACCTTCTACTTTGTAAGGTTTCTCCTTATGAATTTCAATATTTTCTTTTTGTAATGTAGTTTCATAATTAACAAATAAATATACTTTCTTTGCGATATTTGCTAAAAATAACACTTCTTCCTCAAATTCCTTATTTTCACATACGACAGCTATTTCTTTTTCTCTATAAAACATACCATCGCATGTTGCACAATAACTTACACCCTTACCTGCAAGTTCTTTTTCGCCGTCCATGAACTTACCCATAATTACGCCTGATGCAAGTACAATTGTTTTAGCTTCATAAACATCACTTCCCGCACTAACCATAAAGTGATCACCCATCTTCATAATTTGATTAATCATCTTTCCAATCACTTCAAGTTTTTCAGTCTTTATCTGTTCCTTAAAAATATGATTCATTTCAAGACCTGTTACTCTCGTTAGTCCTGGATAGTTATCTATCCTATGTGCCAATTCAACTTTAGGACTTAGGTTTTTATTACCAAACCATAAAAAGTCCAAATTTCTTCTTTTCGCTGTAAGTGCTGCCGAAACCCCCGCCGGTCCCGATCCAATAATAATTAAATCTTTCATATCAAGCCTCCTTATTAGTTTTTTTAGAATTAAATATATACATTTAATCTAATTTATATTATGTATGAACCCTCATTTCATACTTTGATTCTAATCAGATATATCAAAATCTAGATTTATGTTAACCTTGTACCCTTCATATTTTTCACTAATATCCTTACAAACGCTTTCGTATACCTGTTTTCTTTCTTCTTTTTTCAAATCATAATCAATAACCATATCAAATCTTATATCTTTTTCTTCATCATTCAAAAAGAAACCATGCATTTGTAATACGCCCTTGTAAGCCTTAATCATTTCTCTTATTTCTTTTTCCATCTTAACAGCTTTTTCATCAGTAGTATTCTTTGCATAAATTGAAATACCAGTCATAAGAATTCCAGTATCATTTAAAACCTTATCTGCAATTTTTCTCATAAGTCCATCAATTCTATTTGCACTTAAAGTATCATCCACTTCAATATGAGCTGAACCTATAAATCGATCTGGGCCATAATTATGTACAACCAAATCATATACACCATGAACATCTTCGAATTCCAAAATTGACTTTTTAATATTCGCTGCAATTTCAGGATCAACTCTTGCTCCTAATATTTCGCTTATTGTTTCACTTATTTGCTCAAATCCAGCCTTTATAATCATAATAGAAATAACAATACCTAAATAGCTTTCTAGGCTTATCTTTAATGTTATAAATATAACAGCTGCTACTAATGTTGAAGCGGAAATAATTGCATCAAAAAGTGCATCACTTCCTGATGCTTTAAGGGCTCCACTATTTAACTTTTCACCCTGACTTCTAACATATAATCCCAAAACAATTTTTACTATTACCGCAACAAATATTATTAACAAAGACACCATCTTATAATCAGGTGTCTTTGGATTTATTACATTTTTCACCGATGCAATAAGAGCTGTAAAACCAGCATATAATATAATAAGTGCAATTATAGAAGCACTTAGATACTCAACCCTTCCATGACCAAGAGGATGTTCTTTATCTGGTTCCTTACCTGATAACTTAGTTCCTATGATTGTTATTATAGAAGAAATTGCATCACTTAAATTGTTAACCGCATCCATTGTGATTGCGATAGAATGTGATAACATTCCAATAATTGCCTTAAACCCTGCAAGAAATACATTTGCAATAATACCTATTATACTTGTTTGTATAATCTTTTTTTCTCTATTCATATTAGTCCTCGTCATTTTTTCTAATATCTTTTATACACTAAAGCCTTAATTATTTAACTTCATATATATTGAATATTATATCATACTATTTAAATTTCTAACATTATCTGTTTGATTTTTTCGCTTGTTCTAATGTAATATTTTTTTAATTATCTTGTCATTTGCTGATATTTAAGTTATTATATATAGGATTAAAACAAAATTAAAAAGAGGTGTTAAAATGGATAAAGTTATTTTAGCCTATTCAGGCGGACTTGACACTACTGCGGTTATTCCGTGGTTAAAAGAAACATACGGTTATGAAGTTGTATGTTGCTGTATTGACTGTGGTCAGGGCGATGAACTTGACGGTCTTGAAGAACGCGCACAGATTTCAGGTGCTTCAAAACTTTACATTGAAGACGTAGTTGATGATCTTTGCGAAAACTACATTATGCCATGTGTACAGGCTGGTGCTGTTTATGAACACAAATACCTTATGGGTACAGCTATGGCAAGACCTACAATCGCTGCTAAGTTAGTTGAAATTGCAAGAAAAGAAAATGCTGTTGCAATTTGTCATGGTGCTACTGGAAAAGGTAATGACCAGATTCGTTTTGAACTTGGTATCAAAGCTTTAGCTCCTGATATTAAAGTAATTGCACCTTGGCGTGATGATAGATGGAACATGGATTCTCGTGAAGCTGAAATTGAATATTGTAAGACTCATGGCATTGATCTTCCATTTGGTACAGATCAGTCATACAGCCGTGATAGAAACATCTGGCACATTAGCCACGAAGGTCTTGAACTTGAAGATCCTTCACAGGCTCCAAACTTTGATCATATGCTTGTTTTAGGTGTTACACCTGAAAAGGCTCCAGATGAAGATGTTGAACTTACACTTGAATTCGAAAAAGGTATGCCTATCGCTCTTAACGGTAAGAAGATGAAAGTCGCTGACATCATCAGAGAACTTAATACTATCGGTGGTAAGTACGGTGTTGGTATCGTTGATATCGTTGAAAACCGTGTTGTTGGTATGAAGAGCCGTGGCGTTTATGAAACTCCAGGTGGAACAATTCTTATGGAAGCTCATCAGCAGCTTGAAGAACTTGTTCTTGACCGTGATACAATCGCTCTTAAGAAGGATCTTGGTAGCAAGCTTGCTAGTATCGTTTACGAAGGTAAATGGTTCACTCCAGTAAGAGAAGCTATCACAGCATTTGTTGATGTAACTCAGCAGGTTGTAACTGGTGAAGTTAAACTTCGTTTATACAAAGGTAACATCATCAAGAATGGTACTACATCACCATATTCACTTTACAGTGAATCACTTGCTTCATTCACAACTGGCGATATGTACGATCACCACGATGCAGAAGGTTTCATCACATTATGGGGTCTTCCACTCAAGGTCCGTGCTATGCGTATGAATGAATTAAAGAAAGAAAATAAAAAGTAATTTACGCACCACCGCAAAGACATATTGTCTATCTGGGACACTGCTCTCGCACAGTGCGGGCTACCCCTAGCGGAACTAAGTTCGTAAATAATTATTTTATGTTATCAATATATTTTATTTGGATAATATAAATATTACCTAATAAGAAAAGGGACGATGAGTTTCGAATGTAAACATTCAACCATCGTCCCTTTTCTTATTACATAACGCTTCGCGTCATGCAAATAAAATATATTAATAACAATAATTAATTACTCACTAAGTACCGAGACCCGCAATGGTCCCATCTAGAAAATATATTCTTTGCGGTGGTGCTTAGGCTTCTATTTACTTTTTCGTTCTTTAATTCATTCTAACCTAATAGTTTTCATTCTAGCCTAGTAAGTCACGGATCATTTGAGCATCGTATTCTACGATTGACATATGCTCTGCTTCGATTAGGTAGAGAGCGTGAGCTGCAATATGTTCTGCTGCCTGCTCAATATCTCTGATACCTGAAGTGTTCCTATATATCTTCATAAGTTCTTCTAAAGCTTCTTCTGTTACAACTATCTCATCCTTACGAAGACCAATTCTTTCAAGTACCTTTGGCATTGCGAAATCTGTAAAGATAACTTTCTTCTCATCAAGTGAATAATCTGGAAGTTCAATTACCGCAAATCTCGACATAAGTGGTGCGCTAATTGCATCTTTATCATTAGCAGTAGCAATTGGATAAACTCCAGTTGTTGGAATGTTACACTCGATATAATTATCTGTAAATCCAAGATTATCAAGAAGAGTTAATAATACATCCGCAGGATTACCATTCCCCTTTCCAGATGATGCCTTATCAAGCTCGTTAATGATAAATACAAGGTTTGATTTCTCTGCATTAGCAAATGCTTCCATAATAAGACCAGGTTTTGCATTTGCATATATTCTTGAACTACCAGTAAGCTGTTCAGGATCATTAATCGAACTCATCTCAAGAGTTGTCCATGACAATCTAAGTATTTTAGCAATTGCATATGCAATCTGAGATTTACCTGTACCTGCTGGTCCAATTAGTAAAATACCATATGCAGGAAGTGTATGTGTTCTATTAATCTGAATTATTGTTTCAATAATTCTCTGTTTTACACCTTCAAGACCATATAATTCTTCATCTAAAATTCTTCTTGCTTCAACTGGATCAATAGGTTTAAACTCTGTATTTTTCCACTGAATGTTAAGCATCATAGACAAAGCTCTTTGAGCATGTCTTCTCTCTTCAGGAGTAACTTCTGATGACTTAGCAACAGCTAAATTACGTCTAGCCCATAAGCGAATATTCTCTGGTAGAGTCGTGCCTGCACAAGTAATGTAATCAGTTATGCTCTGAATACTTGTAAGTCTCATGTCATCAGCATCGTCTATCTCATCCAAATCAATTTCTGTATCTGTTGGAGCATCACTTTGCAAAAGTCTTCCAATGATAAATTGTAAAAATCCATTCTCACCTGAAAGTTTAGCTCCTCTAACTGCTACACCAGTTTCTAAAATCTTATATACTGCATAACCTTCATCTGTACTTTTACCTGATAATCTAACCATAATTCGATTATCGCCAAGCCACTTAACAAGGTTTTCAAATCTTGCGTCAAGTTTTAAAATATCATGTGATGTTTTTTCCTCATTATCATAAGCAAATGCTGTTCCCTTAGTTGGAGCTTCAAACATACCATCAGAATGATGTTTTAAAATTCCACTCTTATCTTCCAATATCATTATAGGATTACTTGCATTACTTTCTCTTTCTGAAGAATAAACAAGTTCATATGATTTCTCTGCGTTAACCTTCTCTTCTTTCTGCTTATTAAAATCAAAAACTGGCATACTAGTTCCTCTCTAAATCATTATGTTTTCTTGATAATTAATCATCCACTTTAAAGTTATATTTTTCTATGCTTTTCTGTGCAAGTAATAACATCCTAGTGGACATTTTATACATCTGATCAGTTATACCCTGTTTATCAGGATAACAATTTCCTGCCCTTTTACGCTCATATAAAAGATGATATCTTTCATATGCTTTTGATACGCTATCTTTCCAAGATATGTAAATCTCATCCATGGCTGTATCTCCAACCTGATGCAAATGATCCATATCATTAAGTATTTCTTTTAATTTTTCATACATAGACCATGAATTTTCATCGCATAAATAACCATTTACGCCATCAATTATTCCTTCTGATGCGCAACTATCCTTTATGACTAAACTTGCAAGACCGCAAGCTGCTGCCTCACGAACAACTAACCCATTAGTATCATAAGTTGATGGGAATAAAAATAAATCAGCTCTGGTATTAATGGCTCTTAATTTTTCACGATCATAAACTGCTCCAGTAAATATTACCTTATCGTCAAGTCCATGTTCTCTTACATATTCTCTTATTTCTTCCTCATCAGCACCCTTTCCAGTAAATACCATTCTAAAGTCCTGTTCATCTTTTAATTTTTCGAGTGCATCAATAATAATTCTTATCCCCTTATACCAAAACATTCTTCCAACAAATAGTAAAACAGGTACATCTATATCTATTCCAAATTCCTTTGAAACTTCTCTTACCCTATCTTCAGCCTGTTTTCCTTTTGGGAAGTCAACACCATTATTCATAATAACATAATCGCCGTCATAACCTATCTCTCTAAGATTATCAGCAGCACCTTTACTAACAACCCATACTTCATCACATGCAGAAATATTTCTAGAAATAAATCTTGCTACATTCTTCTGAATTGTTCTACTTTTTACAGACTTTGCAATATCTACATCAAACTTTGTATGATATGTAAATATAATAGGTGCAAAAACCTTTGATCTAAGTTCTCTGGCAATCATAGTAGAAGCAAATGGGCAATGTGTATGTATAATATTTGGTTCTTTTTTTATAATATCCGATAGCAACTTCGGAATAAACGGAAATCCCGCTCTATACCCCTCTACCAAATTTCCAATATTTAGACTAGTATATCTCATTATCGGAAATTCAAAATCCGAATCATCATACCCTGGATATTTTGGTGTGACTACAAATGGATTTGCAAGGTCTGCCTCTTTTAAAACCTTCGCATAGTTTACCACTGCATTAGCAACACCATCAATCAAAGGTGGAAACGAATCGTTCAATAAACAAACATTAAATTTTTCCATATGTTCTCCTTTACTACTCTAGTAGTATAACATCTTTACCCTATTTTAACAAATCATATTATTGAAATTATTTTTCTACTTACGCATCCTCCCAGATTTATATTGTCTATCTGTGACTCAGCTCTCGCACGGTGCGGGCTCCCCCTAGCCACACTAAGTTCGAAAGTTATTGTTTTTATATGATTTATTCATTTCATTCGTATAATACAAGTATTATAATACAAAAAGAAGAGCAACTCATCCGAGTGTAAACACTCGTGAAATGCTCTTCTTTCCGCATCATAACGCTTCGCGTTATGCGAATGAAATTCATAAATCACAAACAATTACTTTCTCACTAAGTGTAGAGACCCGCAACGGTCCCATCTAGAAAATATAATATCTGTCCAGATGCTTAGAATGTAAATAATTTCAATAATCTTTACAAAACACCATGAAATATGTTATCTTCTAATGGAATGATTTTCGATAATATTTTAGATAAATAAAGGATTTAGATTATGAAGAATTATAAATTTACAGTTGCTTATGATGGAAGTAGATTTCATGGTTTTGAGAAGCAACCTAATGTTGAAATGACAATACAAGGGAAATTAGAATCTGTGCTTTCCATTATGACTGATAGTAAGGTTGAGGTTATTGGAGCTGGTAGAACTGATGCTGGTGTTCACGCTAGAGCCATGATTTGCAATGCACATTTAGAAACTGATAAATCTGAGAATGAAATAAGAGATTACATGAATCATTATCTTCCTGATGATATATGTATATGCGAAGTTAAGGAAGCTTCTGATAGATTTCATGCTAGATATAAAGCTACAGGTAAAACTTATGTTTATACTTGTTATATAGGTGATATAAAACCAATCTTTAATAGAAAGTATGTATATGTACTTAACAGAAAGCCTGATATTAATAAAATGCAAGAAGCAGCTAAGTACTTAATAGGTTCTCATGACTTTAAAAGTTTTTGTGGCAATCCAAAGATGAAAAAATCAACTGTACGAGAGATTGATAAAATAGAGATAGTATCAAAAGGCTCCTATCTAACCCTATCATTTCACGGTACAGGTTTCTTACAAAACATGGTAAGAATACTTACTGGTACACTACTTGAAGTTGGTTGGGGTAAAAAGAATGTTGAAGACATTCCTGATATAATTGAAGCTAAAGATAGACAGGCCGCTGGCTTTACAGCTCCTGCCATTGGATTATGTTTAATGAAAGTTGATTATAACTAAAAAGAAGATAGTATCATATTGATACTATCTTCTTTTAACTAATCTACAAATAAATATTTCTATCCTTCATCTACTCCAACTCACCATAACTTTCCTTAAAGAAATATTCCTGTGAATTTAAAATTTCAGCTTCATTAAGTCCTTCTATGTCTTTTTTGTGATAATGACCTTTTTCATCCATTACTCTTGCCTTAACATTATCACTCATTATTATAAAGAACATATCTCTTATTCTTTCTTTTATCTTTTCATCATATATAGGACATGCAACTTCTACTCTTCTTAAAGTATTTCTAGTCATAAAATCCGCGGATGAAATATAAATCTTATCTCTTCCTTCAGGACCAAATATATATATTCTTGAATGTTCTAGGTATCTTCCAACTATACTTTGAATTCTAATATTCTCTGTATAACCTGGTACTCCAGCGACCAAACAACATATACCTCTTATGGTCATTTCAATTCTTACTCCAGCTTTAGATGCTTCAATAAGTTTATCAATGATTGCCTTATCTGTAAGAGAATTAAACTTAAATCCAAGATAAGCTTCTTCGCCATTCTTAGCATGTTCAATTTCTTCATCAATCATTTCAATAACTTTATTCTGCAAGCACTTTGGCGCAACCAGCAAATGCTCTGTATGTTCCATAACCTGATCGTTAGAAACTCTTGTGAATGTTTCATCCACTTCATTTGCTATATTTTCATCAGCTGTCATAAGAGAAATATCTGTATATAACTTAGATGTTTTTTCATTATAATTTCCAGTACCAACCTGACAAATATGTTTAATATCTTCTCCGTCCTTATATGTTATTAAACATATCTTAGAATGAACCTTTGTATAGTCGATACCATAAATAATCTTACAACCAGCATCTTCCATTCGCCTTGACCATTCGATATTATTCTCTTCATCAAATCTAGCACGAAGTTCAACTAAAACCTCTACCTGCTTTCCATTCTCTGCTGCATTTATCAAAGCTTCTACAACCTGAGAATTCTTAGCTACACGGTATAATGTCATCTTAATTGAAGTAACTGAATCATCACTTCCTGCTTCTTCTAATAACTTAATAAAAGATGCAATATTATCAAATGGATAGCTAAGTAATATATCTTTCTTCTTAACCTGATCCATGATTTTCTCATCAGGATTAATCATCCTAGAAGTCTGGGGTACTCTTCTTTCAAAGAATAATTCTTTTCTATTTCTAAGTTCATCCTGAAGACTAAAAACAAAAGATGTATCTAATGGAGTACTCATTTCAAAAGACTGCTCTAAACCTAATCCTAGTTCTTTACAGATATTCTTAACTACTCTTATGTCAGTACACTTTCTATACTGAAGCATAATAGGTCCAAGTCTCTTTCTAATCTTAATAAGTTTCTCCATAGAATCTCTATGACCTAAATCCTCATCAGCAAATTCTTCATCTACATCTATATCTGCATTTCTTATAAGTCTTATTAATGCCTTACTCTTAACCGTATATGAATCAAATATTTCTTGAATGAAATGTAATATAACATCTTCTACCAAAACATATTTTTTCTCTGCAGAAGGCATAGAAATCAGTCTTGTAAAAATACTGGTATTGCAAGGCATAATACATATCTTTTCTGTATTTTTATTTCTCTTTCCTTCAAGTAATGCAACAACATATGTTTCTCCATGATTTAAAAACGGGAAAGGCTCTTTCTTTCCAATAATCTGTGGTGATAATACATCTCTTATCTTTGCATCAAATACTCTCTTTAAGAAAACTTCCTCATCAACCTTCAAATCACTTGTTGAAACCATAACAAGACCTTCTCTTGCTATATCGCTAAAAAGGTTTACATAAATTCCATCTCTTTTAGCTAATAAATTTCTTGTTTTTCCGAAAATTTTCTTTAGCTGTTCTTCTGGAGTTAATCCAGTTTTATTATCCTTTTTATTCTTTTCTGTATCAACTAAAGTTCTATCGTACAAAGTACCAACTCTTACTCTGTAAAATTCGTCTAAATTCGTTCTAAATATATCAACAAATGAAAGACGTTCCAACAAAGGATTCTTTGAATCTTCAGCTTCTTCTAAAACTCTATCATTAAACTTAAGCCATGATAATTCCCTGTTATCATATATCTTTATATGTTTTGATTTACTTTCATCAAAGCCAGGCAACTTTCCAAAAACAGTAAATTCATCTTTCTTATGCTTTTTACTTTTCTTTTTCTTCTTAAGTTTTTTATTCTCTAGATTCTTATTTACCTTAACCTTATATACCTTCTTTTTAGAAGATTTACTCTTGCTCAGCAAATCTGCATTTGCTGAAAATTCACCTGTCTTCGCTTCAGCATCTGCCGATTCACTCTCCTTATTTTTTTCTTTCATTTCTTTTTTATATTCATTGATAATCTGTTTATATTTCTTTTCATTATCTTTTCTATTGCCCATACCTTCTCCACTATCCTTATCCGAAATTTCAATAGGTTCAGATAACTCTACCCCCTTATCATCCCCTAATTTATCTTCATTAGCAAATAATTTGCTAATATAAAACCTTAATCGCCCAAACATATTCCCAATTTCTTTGCCTCTATTACAAATTCATCATCAGGTTCTACAAATTTAGTCTTTTCAACCGCCTGTGGAAGTGGAATAGCTGTAATCTTATTATTTACAACAGCTACTGCCATACCAAATTTCTTGTTAAGAATAAGGTCTGCAGCCTTAGTTCCAAGTCTAGAAGTAAGCACTCTATCAAATGCATCTGGATTGCCACCTCTTTGAACATGTCCTGGTACTACCACTCTTACTTCATTTGTATAATGTGGTGCTAATTCTGCTGCAAGTCTATAACCTGCTGATATAAATCCGTCCTCAGCACGTTTAGCCTTAAGTTCTTTCTTAGATAACTTAGCATCTTCCTTAGAAATAATACCTTCTGCTGCAGCAATAACAATATAATCCTTACCAGCTTTCATCTTCTTATCAATTGCTTTTCTAACTTCTTTTATGTCATATGGAATTTCAGGTATAAGAATAACGTCGGCATTACCTGCAATACCTGCATGAAGTGTAAGCCATCCTGTCTTATGTCCCATGATTTCATCAATCATAATTCTCTTATGTGATTTAGCTGTAGTTTGAAGTTCATCAAGTGATCTAGTTGCAATATCAATTGCTGACCAGAAACCAAAACTAACTTCAGTTCCATAAATATCATTATCAATAGTCTTAGGCAATGTAACAACATTAAGACCTTTAGATGATAATAAATTAGCTGTCTTATGAGAGCCATTACCACCTAATACAACAAGGCAATCAAGCTCAAGTTTCTTGTAAGTTTCAATCATGCACTTAACTTTATCTCTACCCTGCTCATCAGGTTTCTCAATCTGTTTAAATGGACATCTAGAATTACCAAGTATAGAACCACCAATATTTAAAATATCCTCAAAATCCTCTGGTTTCATCTTCCTGTAATCTTCATTAATCATCCCCAAATAGCCATAATTAAAACCATAAATCTGAATCTTTTCCTTGCTATTTGTTACTAATGCCTTAACTGTACCTCTCATAGCACCATTAAGTCCCTGGCAGTCACCGCCACTTGTCAAAAAACCAACCTTTAACATATAATACCTCCTATGTTCGCTCTCATTTATTTACATATTAATCATACTAATTTCTTTTTAACCCCTAAATCACATACTCATAATATGCCTATATTTTCATATATCTATTTTAACGCAAAGCAGTTTCTTATACAACAATAATTAAGTTTCTATCAAAGTAAAAACTAAATATAATTTTAGCACTATAAGTTTACATAAAATAATAGCCAGGAAATCATATCTAATTTCTTGGCTATTTCATATATCCTTATTTATAAATAATCTATGTTAATCTTTTTTTAAGATAATCCTATAAATCCTTACCTGTAAGTAATTTATAAGCCTGTAAATACTTAGCAATTGTCTTATCAACAATATCCTGTGGTAATGTCCAATTACAATCTGGATTTGCTTTTAAATAATCTCTAGCAAACTGCTTATCAAATGAAGGCTGACCCTTTCCAGCTTCATAACCTTCAAGTGGCCAGAATCTTGAACTATCTGGTGTAAGCATTTCATCACCGATTACAAGATTACCATCTTCATCAAGACCAAATTCAAACTTTGTATCTGCAATAATGATACCCTTTGAAAGTGCGTAATCAGCACACTTCTTATAAAGAGCAATTGTAGCATCCTTAAGTTTTTTAGCATATTCTTCACCCTTACCTGGATATGCTTTTTCTAAAACTTCAATACTCTGCTCATATGATATATTCTCATCATGATCACCAATCTCAGCCTTAGTTGATGGTGTATAAATAGGTTCTG
This sequence comes from Eubacterium uniforme, assembly GCF_900167115.1. Classification (GTDB taxonomy): domain Bacteria; phylum Bacillota; class Clostridia; order Lachnospirales; family Lachnospiraceae; genus Eubacterium_S; species Eubacterium_S uniforme. Next base: position 166,076 of record NZ_FUXZ01000007.1, on the reverse strand, counting down.
GAAGTTTATCTGATTCAACTAACCCTTCTGGAAGTTTGATTCCACAAACTGTTCCATTTTCCTTATAACTTGCCCAACCACTACCTGTAATGTAACCTCTAACGATACATTCAATTGGAAGCATTTCAAGTTTTTTACACATCATGCTATTTCCATCAAACTTATCCTGTCTAAAGAACTCTGGCATATCATTTACATCAACTGAAATCATGTGATTTGGTAAAATATCTTCTGTATAATCAAACCAGAACTTTGACATCTGTGTAAGAACTGTACCTTTCTTAGTTACATCATTATGAAGGATAACATCAAAACAACTAATACGGTCTGTAGCAACCATAATTAAGTTATCCCCATTGTCATAAATTTCTCTTACTTTACCTTCTTTGATTGGCTTTAATTCACTCATGTTTATTTCCTTTCTAAACTAAAGAATATTTAATATCTTGATTTTCAACCAAAATATTTGCTCATAGACAATTACTAATTATAGACTCTTTATATATTTTTTTCAATAATAAAAACAAAAAAGAGGATGCAATACTTATTACATCCTCAAATTTCGGTTAATATTTACCCCTATTAAATATTTAATATGCTTAAAAGCATTAAGCAATCTTTAATAACTTTTTATATAATTTCATATTGGACTTTCCCTTTATCATGAAACTAGTTTATTTATTATTCTTTGATCTATACTCAAGTGGTGTCATACCATAAAGTTTTTTAAACTGTCTTGAAAAATGTTCAACATTAGGATAACCTGCTGCCTCTGCAACACTTTCAACAGTTTGAGTACTATTTCTAAGTAATGTCTTAGCCTTCTTCATCTTAGTTGCTGTTACGATTTCACCAAATGTCTTACCTGATTTATCTTTAATGTACTTTGAAATATATGGTTCTGATAAATGAAATTCCTTAGCCATATCTGTAAGAGTTACATTCTTATAATTTGACTGTATGAAATTCTTCATTGAAATATATCTTTCATCCTGGATTGAATCAATCTTTCTTACTTCAAGCATACGATTAACTGCAACTACTAAAGCATTAATTGAAGCCTTGATAATATCTTCATCAGTACCAGCACCCCAGTACATCTTCTCTTGGTATGTAATACCAATGTAAGCTACTGCCTTTGAAGAAGATCCCTTTGAAAGTGAATGTTCCTCATACTCAGTAAGTTCATAACTCACATCGAAGTACTGTTTAATTATATTACTAACAGCGTCAATTCTACCATTACCATTTGCATTAATGATATGAGTCTTATCACCCTGAACAATAGTTGCCTCAGCAAATATTCCACCAACCTGCTTAAAGTGACATTCTGAAATTGTAAAGTTTGGTGTGTGATTTACAAAGTTATCTTCAAAAATTTCCTTAACCCACTGTGGTGATAATTCTTTATGTTCTTCATCAGATACCTGTTTTACAGTATATCCAACTGTTTCTCTCATTTTAACAGGAAGTGTAATACCATAATTTTGTTTTAAGATGTACGATACACCACCCTTACCTGACTGACTGTTAATTCTAATAACATCAGATTCATACGTTCTACCAACATCAACTGGATCAATTGGAAGATATGGAACTGTCCACTTATAAAGTTTCTTTTCCTCTCTCCAAGCCATACCCTTAGCAATGGCATCCTGATGTGAACCTGAGAAGGCTGAGAATACAAGATCTCCTGCATAAGGCTGTCTCTCATAAACCTTCATACCAGTAAATCTTTCATATGCTTCTCTAATAGCTGGCATATTAGAAAAATCAAGTCCACTATCAACACCATGCGAGAACATATTCATAGCAAGTGTAATGATATCAACGTTACCTGTACGTTCACCATTACCAAAAAGTGTACCTTCAATTCTATCGGCACCAGCTAAAACTCCAAGTTCGGCTGTTGCAACACCACAACCTCTATCATTATGAGGGTGAAGTGAAATTGTAACTGCATCTCTATACTTAATGTTCTTATGAACATATTCAATCTGGCAAGCAAATACATGTGGCATAGCATTTTCAACTGTTGCAGGAAGGTTAATAATAACCTTCTTTTCTGGTGTAGGCTTCCATACATCTAATACAGCATTACAAACCTCAACAGCATAATCCATCTCTGTACCAGTAAAGCTTTCCGGACTATATTCAAATGAAATATTACCATCTGCTTCTTTTGCAAGTTCATCAAGAAGTTTTGCACCTTCAACTGCAATCTTCTTTATTTCTTCTTTATTTTTCTTAAATACCTGTTCACGCTGTGCTACAGATACTGAATTATAAAGATGTACCACTGCGCTTGGTGCACCATTAATAGCTTCAAATGTCTTTTTAATTATATGCTCTCTAGCCTGTGTTAATACCTGAATTGTAACATCATCAGGAATCATGTTTCTTTCAATAAGAGCTCTAGCAAAATTATACTCTGTCTCTGAAGCTGCTGGGAAACCAATTTCTATCTCTTTAAATCCAAGTTTAACAAGTAATTCAAAGAACTCCAATTTCTCGTCAAGGCTCATAGGCTCTATAAGTGCCTGATTACCATCTCTTAAGTCTACTGAACACCAAATAGGTGCTTTTGTAATACGGTCTTTCTTTACCCAGTCGTATGTCACTACTGGTGGCATATGATACTGGATTTCATACTTGTCATAACCTTTCATAACAAATCCTCCTAAAACTAATTAAATCATTTCAATGTCTTCTTATTATATTCATTGATTTATTTTATTGCTGTATATATAATAACAGACTAATTTTAATTTGTTAATGATTATATTTAATCAAATATATTGATTAAATATATTATTATTGTGATTATTTTTGTTTTTAGTCTTATGTAAACTATGATGAAAATTAAGATTAATTATAATAATAATTAATAAAAAGCTAATATCAGTGTATACTTTTATACACAACAAATTTATACTCTTATATGATATTTGAAGAATATTAATCTTAACGTTTTTATACTTGCTTTCCTTTTTACATTTTTGGCTAATAGGAAAGCATTTGGCAACATATACTTACAAATACATACTTAAACTCGCTTTCCTTTTTTACTTTTTTGACCAATAGGAAAGCATTTGGTAACCTATACTTACAAATACAT
>NZ_FUXZ01000007.1:0-162783 GCF_900167115.1 Eubacterium uniforme | reverse complement strand
GCTTTCCTTTTTTACTTTTTTGACCAATAGGAAAGCATTTGGTAACCTATACTTACAAATACATGCTTAAACTTGCTTTCCTTTTTACATTTTTGGCTAATAGGAAAGCATTTGATTACTCCTACTCACAAAAGCAAGCTCACTCCCCCCACATAATAGAGAATTTCCTTATAATAGTGGAGTTTTCCTTATACATAATAAAAAGAGACTGTTTACAGCCTCTTTTTATCATTTATATTTCTACATTTCTCACAATATCTTCATCACTTTTATGAAACTGCTATTTCAATGCAGATTCACTATCACCTGTCATCATAAGTAATAGAGCCATCTCCTCTGCCATTCTAATTGAAAGATTATAATCAATCAAATCTGTACTTTCATCTTCATATTCATCATCAATGTCTCCATCAACATTATCATTAAGAGCACTATCCATAAGTCCTTCTATGTTCTCCAAATGAAGGGAAACCGCAACCATGCAAGCATACATATGGCGCTCTGATCTACCAACACCAAGCATACCAAATGCCTTATCCTTCTTTAAAAATAGATTAACTTCATAGATATCACTTGCTATAGTTTCAATATCAACATCAAGATTTGTAATAACTCCAAGAGTAACAAACTCATAAGTAGTTGTAAACTTTACACCCTTATCCTTAAGTGCATCATAAATATCTATAACCTTTTTACACTTAGTATCAATATCATCATTATTAAGATATAAAACATGTGCAAGTGCAAGTGTCGCATTACGATTATACTTAAATCTCTCTTTAAGAATCTTATACATCTTCTCAATATCTGCAAGCATCTCATCTTCATTTCTATCAGTCATTGCAAGAAGTGCAGCAAATGTACAATCTTCCTGAGAAGTATAGAATGGATGCGTTTTTTTCATTTTTGCATAAATTGCTTTGGTTGATGAAACCATAGCATTTACTTCTTTTCTTTCAACATATTCATACATAATCATAGATGCAAGAATCTGATAAATATTTCCCATCCACTTATGTCCACTTAATGCATTATAATTCTTTTGAACGACATATAAAAAGTCTTTAGAATCACCTGTTAAAGACATCTTCGTAATAATAGGCATTCTTAAACTTCCTCTAAAACTTGAAAAAACACCTGTATTCTCTCTAACAATTTCTAATGACTTTCTCATTTTTTTAGGATCAGCTTCCCTATTTCTAAGTCCAATTAGTGCAGCACAAAGAATACTTAATGTCTCTGCTTCCTTTGGAAATTCTGCCTTTATCTTATCTTTATTTTCAATAAATAAATCTACTCGTTTTTGTAATTCTTCTTTCATAATATGCCTTTCAATATAGTTTATATTTGACCCCAGGTGTTTATCTCAAAATATCTCAATTTTTTTAGCAAACACACTTATATTATTGTATTACTGTCGATTAAAATAATCAAGACCTCTATCCGGATTAAAATAAGTTCTTAAATATCCATCCGTAGAAACCACAACAAATTCATTGGTGCTTTCTACATAATAAATATCATCTCCATCCTCTTCTTCTGTTTTATGAAGAGCTGACTTATTATTAACAACATCACTTGCTGCTTTTTCATAAGCCTTTGCATCAGCAAATCCCATGTCTTTTCCATGTTTTTCAAAATGCTGATTTAATAAATTCTTATTTCTAAACTTATATTCCACATAATCAACTGTCTCTGTCTCTGATTCAAATTCTATAGTTGTTGCTAACGTGGTATCTTTATTTGTCTCTTTATTTTTTTCATTATCATTAGTCTCAGTTACCAAACTAAGTTCTTTTTTATTCCGCTTTTCTTCCTTCGGTTGATTAGAAATAGTTTTAAAAATCAAAACAATAGCAATAACTGCATAAATGATAATATAAGGTAAATACTTTTTAAAATAATCTTTAGCCGACATAATTATAATCCTTATCTAATTATATTAATACTCAATTATATTAATATTCATTCTAATATTTTTTCTATTCAAAATCGAATTTATAATCTAAATTCTTTTCATTTCTAACTTCAATAATATCTTTCTGAACGCTTTCACTTACTGGAACCCCTTTATCCTTTCTATAAAGCCAAACTTCATGTTCCTTTTCACCTGCAGTAAAAATACGTTCCTCTCCTGGTGCCTTTTTAGATGCACGAAGATCTCTACAAATATCACCAGCAATCTTCTTAAATGTTTCAAGACCCATAAAAGCTTCTGGATCAACTACGAAGAAGAAATGTCCAAGATTATACATTCTAGGCTTCTTATTTTCATCAACACCTGTTAAAGCCTTCATAAACTTACCACCACTTAAAGCTGCTGAAAGGATTTCAACAACTGTAGCATATCCATATCCTTTATATCCAGCAAGTTCTTCACCAACACCACCTAAAGGTGCAAGTGCTGCTGTACCTGCAACTAAATCCTTAAGTATTTGCTCACTATCTGTAAGAGTCTCACCTGTTTCAGAAATAACCATTCCTGCTGGTGTATCCTTACCATTTCTCGCATAATATTCAATCTTACCACGCTGAACTATTGAAGTCGCGCAATCTAAACAGAATGGGAATTCCTCATCAGTTGGGAGTGAAAATGTAAGTGGATTAGTTCCTAGCATATTTTCAACGCCAAAAGTTGGAGCAATTGAAGGTCTTGCATTAGTACCTGTAATACCAACTAGTCCTGCATCAGCAGCCATACCACTCCAATAACCTGCGATACCATAATGAGTTGAATTTCTAATAGCGCCACCCGCCATACCATACTTCTTAGCTTTTTCAATAAGCATAGTCATCATCTTATGACTAGCAACCATACCCATACCATCATGAGCATCCATAACTACAGTCGTTGGAGTCTCTTTTAAAATTTCAATATTAGTAACAGGTAAAAGTGTACCATTCTTAATTCTATCAATATAGATTGGTTTAAATCTATTACAGCCATGGCTTTCGATACCACGCTTATCTGACTCAATCAAAACGTCCGCACAAATTTCAGCATCTTCCTTAGGAACTCCATATGCAGCAAATGCATCCGCAATAAAATTCTTCATCTTTTCAAATTCTACAAAAGGTCTTGTTTCATTAAATTCCATATCCGCTCTCACTTTCCATATCAGTTAGTATCAATTTACAACTAACTCTTATTATAAAAATTTTATTATATACCTCTTCTATTAATTATAACAACTCACTTATCCCATCTATCTGATATTCAGCATTTGGTACCTGGCCAAATCCATACTTACAAAATACAAATTTAATTCCAGCTAGTAATGTTGCTTCAAAATCACCAATAGTATCACCAACATATAAAGTGTGTTTTTCTAAGAGATGATTATTCATCATAAGTTGTTTAATTGTAATACCCTTAGGTGCATTAGTATCTCCAAAACATAAGTAATCATTAAAAAGATGACCTAGTTTTGATTTTTTCAAAAATAATTCTATATAACCTTTCTGGCAATTACTTACTATGTATAAATCATGTTCTTCCTTTAACTTAGTTAAAGTGTATCTAACCTGATCAAATAAAATATCTTCTACACTTTCATCACTTAAGCCATCTAAAAACTCTTCTTCATACTTATAACATAGTTCTATTAATTTATTTCTATCTTCTTCATCTTCTATCTCTGGAAATACATTCTTAGCAATAACATCCATAGGCTTACCAAATTCTTTTTTAAGTCTTTCAGGTGTCAACTTTGTAGTCACCGTACCTATCTCATCTACAGCCCTCTGCCACGCATCAGCTACAACTTTAGTAGTATCCCAAAGGGTTCCATCAATATCAAAAATTAAATTCATATAATAATCCTTCCTGTATAAATCTTTTTTTCAAATTAATAATATAAAATTAATATATATAATTTATATTATAAAATCTATATACTAAATACTATTTCTATTTTTTCGCTTTTCATTTCAACTATTTATTATTTTTCATTTCAATTATTTTTTTCTTTAATTTTTCATATGCTTCCTCTGGATTCTTCACATCTAAAACTGTTTCCTCCATCGGACACATACCTGTTTTCAATCTATTAATTATCTCATCTGTAAAAACAGAATAGTCATATTCAACTCCATAATTATCTAAAGTATCCATACCACGTTTTGATAAAACTTCAGCATAAACATACTTTATATTCAAACGTGCATAAAGTAAAGCCGCTGCCTTACCAACTATTTTATCATATGCACAAGCACCTTCTAAATTAAGATTTTTCTCATTCAATTCAATCAAGGGCGATATACCCTTGTGATTAGATTTGATAACTTTCTCATCACATCTAATCACAAGAGTTGTATCTCCATTATTAAGTTCATCGAGTAATTCTTTTTCAAATAATTTATTCATGTTTTCTACCATTAATTACATATAATATTATTGGAATAGCAACTAATTGTATAACTATACCCACCACTCCAGCACTAATGCTCTTTGTAATAATTATAGGCTTAATTGCCTTGTTACCAAGAACATGAAATGAGAATAGGATAGCAATAGCTCTTAGTGCTCTACCAGATACCTGAACTAAAAATACTTTAATTGTATTTCCAACAAGACTCTTAACTGCTCCTACTTCTTCTGTATTAATAATATTCTTAATAATTCCTGCAGCAAATCCATATCCAAATAACTCAATCATCATAAATGGAAGCATAGACTTTGCTGGCATTCCTGTTAATGCAAAACTTACCAAAGGTGCAATTAAACCCGTAAGACTACCAGTATAAGCCCCTATTAATAGTCCAACAAAAATAACTGGCAAATGCATTGGTAAATACTTTTCACCAATTGCTGTATCTGCACCAATAGCTGCACCAATAAGATGAAAAATTTGTGGTAAAGCTACTGCAGCAACGATTGCAATAAATGCAGCTATAGTTTTAGTCTGCATTGATAGTTTATCTTTTACATTATCTCTTACTTTAATACTCATAATGTACCTCCATTATTATTCAAACGCTTGCGCTACCTTCTTTAACAATTCAATGATTTCCAAATGCTGAGGACATACCCCCTCACATTGTCCACATCCTATACATTCCGACGCTTTTCCAACTCCGTCATGTAAAATATTATTATAATACATATTCTGATTCCAACTAGAAAAATTATTCTTTGCATTAAGCAATGAAAAATAATCTGGAATAGGTATATTCATTGGACATCCTTCAGTACAATATCTACAACCTGTACATGGAATCAAATCAAGATTTTTAAAAATGGCACACACCTTTGCAACAGCAAGCATTTCTCTTTCATCTAAAGGTTTAAAATCAGCCATAAAACTCATATTATCATTCATTTGCTCCATATTACTCATACCTGATAATACAACTGAAACCTTAGGAAATGATGCTGTATATCTAATTGCATAACTAGCATTACTATAACCATCACCTAAATCTCTAAATATTTTATCAGCATCATCTGGAAGATTCACTAAAGTGCCACCCTTTACAGGTTCCATAATAAGGACTGGCTTATTGTATTTTTCACATACTTCATAAATATTTTTACTGTCTACCGCACTATCTAAATAATCCACATAATTAAACTGAATTTGAACAACTTCAATCTCTGGATAATCAGTAAGAATCTGTTCAAGCATTGATGCATTATCATGGAAAGAAATTCCAACGTGCTTAATCTTTCCTTCTTTCTTTAATTCAAAAGCAGTTTCATAAGCATTACATGCTTTAAATTTTGGATAGTTATTATGATCCTGCGCATGCATAAGGTAAAAATCAAAATAATCAACTCCACATAACTCAAGTTGTTTATCAAAGAAAGGTCTTATATCTTCTTCTTTATCAAAATAAGGTGAAGTAAGTTTATTTGTAAGCAAAAACTTATCCCTATCATATCTTTTTGACAAGCAATCTCTAATTGCAGTCTCACTTTTCCCTTCAATATAGCCATGTGCTGTATCAAAATAATTAAAACCTGTCTCTATGAACTTATCAATCATCTTAATAAATTCATCATAGTCAACCTCACTCCCCTTCATAGGTAGCCTCATACACCCAAAAGCAAAATTTCCATTTACTTCTGGAAAAAATTTGTTTTTTTGCATAAATCTTTCTCCTTTGTTTAAATCCCCATATTTCTATATATACAAACGTAAACTCATACTATATATTTTACTAATTATCACCAAATATGTCTACCAAAAAACGCTATTAACCAGCTTTTAATTCATGCTCTGTTTCATATTTTCCTCTATCTTGACGCTTCATAAATAAGTTTCTAGACATAACCATTATAACAACACTACCCACAAATATCTGAATAGGATATGTAAATAAAATCTCTTTTTTAATTATCATCGAAAGCATCGTGATTGCACCAACAGGTGGCATATACATTTCTGTTTTATTAAGAATAATAAGCATAATACTAGTTGCAATCACCGCAGCAATCGTTAATGGAAGTAATAATTTAATGACAACTATATATCTAGTAATAACTCCTACAAATGCGCAAATCGTGATAACAAATACTACTTTTACTGGCTTATTTCTTGTTTTATTCCTCGGTCTGGAAAACTCCGTAAACGCAACTAATAATGGAGGCGCAATTATAAATCTAAATCCACTCATAAAAGCCACACTCGCCATAAGAGTAACACATAAAATTCTAATTGCTGCATCTAACTTATCTTCCTCTAAATTAAGCTTTACTGGTATATAATCTTCATCCTCACGTATTCCCAAAAATATAAATATATTATGAAATATTATTATCAATAAAGTTAATGCAAAAGCAGAAATCGGGTATATTATGCTTTCTGTTTGCATCATAACTGGCAGAACAATTGCTGATACAAAAGGAGCAAATGTTGTACCTGAATACATAAATAAAACCTGAGCAAATGAATACGCTACAACAACCTCTACTAAAATAGGTGCATTCAAATATCTTACAATTCCAACTCCTAAAATAGCACAAACTGTTATAAGGGCTAACATTCTTTTTCCATTTACTTTCCAACTTCTTTTCTTCGCTACCATATATCCAACAGCTAATGCTGTTATTTCAGGAAATATTATTTCTTTTTCATTTAATACCTCCGAAAACAATGTCATCAGCATCACCAACAAAACTGTACATAAATATGGAATCATCATTTTTATTTTATTATGCATCTTATTCTCCATCTTCAAACAAAAACCACGTACCTATTGGTACGTGGTTTTATATATATCTACTTTTGATTTACAATCACACAAGGTAAATTCTCTTACAGAGAATTTCTGACTCCGCTCAAAGCCGCGGAGGGCTCTTTTGATTTGCAATCAAAAGCATTACTGCATCTGTTTTGCAACTTCTGCAGCGAAATCTTCTTCTTTCTTTTCAAGACCTTCGCCTGTTTCAAAACGAACGAATTCTTTGATCTTGATGTTAGCACCATTAGCCTTAGCTACTTCATCAATATAAGCAGCAACTGTCTGCTTACCATCAGCAGCCTGGAAATATGCCTGATCATAAAGAACTACTTCTTTAAGCTCTTTCTTGATACGACCCATAATCATACCTTCGATAACCTTTTCAGGCTTCTGTGATTCCTTAGGATCATTCTGAATCTGAGCAAGAAGAATTTCTTTTTCATGATTAATGTAATCCTGATCAACATCTTCATCTGTGATGAATTTTGGATTTAAAGCTGTAACCTGCATAGCAACATTGTAAAGTGCTGTCTTAATGTCATCATTTACAACATCTGTCTGTGCATATACGAGAGTACCAATCTTACCACCCATATGGATGTATGATGCAACGATACCATCATTAGCTTCAATCTTAGCAAATCTTCTGATGTTCATGTTTTCACCGATAACAGCGATCTGTGAAACTAATTCATCTTTAACTGTCTTTGATGCATCAAGTTTCCACTGTTCAGCGAGTAACTCTTCAACATCTTTTGCATTTGAATCTATAATCTGGTCAGCAACCTGAGCAACGAATGTCTTGAACTTTTCGTTCTTAGCAACGAAGTCTGTTTCTGAGTTAACTTCAACAACAACAGCCTTCTTATCATCCTTTACTACTGCAAAACTTGTACCTTCTGCAGCGATTCTGCCTGATTTCTTAACAGCTGTAGCTTCACCTTTTTTTCTGAGAACTTCTACAGCTTCATCCATATTACCATCTGTTTCTACTAAAGCGTTCTTACAAGCCATAACACCAGCACCTGTAAGAGTTCTAAGCTCTTTTACCATTGCAGCTGTAATATCTGCCATCTTCTTATCCTCCTATATTATGAAATTATATATTATCAAAAATTATATTATGCTTCTGTATCTTCTGTTACTTCTTCTGCAACTTCTTCTGCTGCTTCAAAGTCTTCACCTTCAGCACCCTGATTGCTTTCAATAACAGCATCAGCCATCTTAGCTACGATAAGCTTAACTGCTCTGATAGCATCATCGTTACCTGGAATAACATAATCAAGTTCTTCTGGATCACAGTTTGTATCAGCGATACCGATAAGAGGAATTCCAAGTGTATGTGCTTCCTGGATACAAATCTTTTCTTTCTTAGGATCTACTACAAAGATAGCATCTGGAATAGTCTTCATGTTCTTGATACCACCAAGGTTCTTTTCAAGCTTATCCCATTCTTTCTTAAGTTCAATAACTTCCTTCTTAGGAAGAACATCGAATGTTCCATCTTCTGACATAGCTTCGATTTCTTTAAGTCTAGCAATTCTTGACTTGATTGTCTTAAAGTTTGTAAGCATACCACCAAGCCATCTTTCGTTTACATAGTACATACCGCATCTTTCAGCTTCACTCTTGATAGCTTCCTGAGCCTGTTTCTTTGTACCTACGAAAAGAATCTTACCACCATCAGCAACAATGTCTGCTACTGCCTGGTATGCTGTATCTACCATACCTACTGACTTCTGTAAGTCGATGATGTAGATACCATTTCTTTCTGTGTAAATGTATGGAGCCATCTTAGGGTTCCATCTTTTTGTCTGATGTCCAAAGTGAACACCTGCTTCTAAGAGCTGTTTCATTGATATAACGCTCATTTCTCTACCTCCATTTGGTTTTATTCTTCCGTGTGCACTTCCATAGAATACCACCTTAATTATAAAGGCACCGGCTCTACTAGCCACACGTGCATATTCAGCCTTTCAAGTTTAGCATAAATAAAAAAAGATTTCAACAACTATTTTCAGAATCATCTTAAATTCATTTAACAATCATTTAAAATGTTCTTAAGTTATTAAAATCTTTTTATAGTTTATATATTTCAAAAAAATATTTACTTTGTTTCTTCCTTTGGTTTATCGCAAACATAGCCACACTCTGTATCACCACATGTAAGCTTATTACCACGTTCCACCATAAAGCCACCACACTTAGGACATTTTTCCTTTGATACTTTCTGCCATGACATAAAATCACACTCTGGGATGTTTTCACATCCATAGTATCTTCTGCCCTTCTTTGTCTTTCTAATTACGATTTCGCCACCGCACTTAGGACAAGCAACTCCAATCTTTTCAAAATATTGTTTTGTATTTCTACATTCAGGGAATCCTGGACATGCAAGGAACTTACCATGTGGACCATACTTAATTACCATATTTCTTCCACATTCCTCACATATAACATCTGTAACCTCATCTGCAATTTCAACTTTTTCAAGTTCCTTTTCAGCATTCTTAACTGCTGCTTCAAGATCTGGATAAAAGTTACTTACAACAGTCTTCCATTCAACCTTTCCTTCTTCAACCATATCAAGCAATGATTCAAGATTAGCAGTAAACTTGCTATCAACAATAACCTCAAAGGCTTCCTTCATAATATTATTAACAGCTTCACCTAAATCTGTTACATATAAATTTTTATTTTCCTTTGTAACATAATGTCTAGCTAAAATAGTTGTGATTGTTGGAGCATATGTACTTGGTCTTCCAATGCCTTCTTCTTCAAGTGCCTTTACAAGTGCTGCTTCTGTAAAGTGAGCAGGTGCCTGTGTAAAATGCTGATTCTGATTAAGCTTAACAAGACTCAATTCACTTTCCTTAGTAAGTTTTGAAATAACATTATCAGACTTTTCCTTTTCCTCATCACTTGCTGTATATACCTTTGTAAAACCATCAAATAAAACTTTTGAATCTGATGCATTGAAAATATATTCATCAGCTGAGATTTTAACTGACTTAATCTCTGATATAGAATTTTCCATCTGGCTTGCAACAAATCTTTTCCAGATAAGCTGATATAATCTAAATAAATCTCTTGATAACTCATCCTTAATAAGTTCAGGCATAAGTGTAATATCTGTTGGTCTTATTGCTTCATGAGCATCCTGAATCTTTTTACCTGATTTATTTGTACTCTCTGTTGTTGCTATATATTCTTTACCATATTTTTCTTCTATAAATTCTTTAGCTGCTTCCTGAGCGGTTTCAGCAATTCGAATAGAGTCAGTACGTAAGTACGTAATTAAACCTACTGTACCTCTTCCCTTAATATCAACACCTTCATAAAGCTGCTGAGCAAGTCTCATGGTCTTCTGTGTTGAGAAGTTGAGAGTCTTAGATGCTTCCTGCTGAAGTGTACTAGTAATGAAAGGAACTGGTGCCTTCTTAGTACGCTTTCCAACCTGAACATCTGAAACTTTATAATCTGCTTTTTCAATAACAGAAATAATATTAGCAAGTTCTTCCTTATTTGTTATTCTAAGTTTTTCCTTACCCTTGTAATTAAGTTTACATAAAAATGGTTTCTTTTCACCTTCAAGTTTAAGTTCTGCTTCAATATCAAAATATTCTTCTGGAATAAATGCATCAATTTCTGCTTCTCTATCACAAATCATCTTAAGTGCTACAGACTGAACTCTACCTGCACTAAGACCTCTCTTAACTTTCTGCCATAAAACTGGACTTATCATGTAACCAACCATTCTGTCAAGAACACGTCTAGCCTGCTGTGCATCAACAAGTCCCATATCTATCTGTCTAGGATTCTTTAATGATTCCTTAACTGCATTTTTTGTTATTTCATTAAATGAAATTCTATATAGCTTCTTTTCGTCCTGTCCAAGAGCTGTTTTTAAATGCCATGATATAGCTTCTCCCTCACGGTCAGGGTCAGTTGCAAGAAAAATCTTATCTGCTTTCTTTGCATTCTTCTTAAGTTCATTAAGTTTCTCACCCTTACCTCTTATTGTAATATACTTAGGTTCGAAGTTGTTCTCTATATCAATGCCCATTGTACTCTTAGGCAAATCCCTTATATGTCCATTAGAAGCCAACACTTCATAATTGCTTCCCAAAAACTTTTTAATTGTCTTAACCTTAGCAGGCGACTCAACTATAACTAAATATTTTTTAGCCATTATAATCCTTATCTCCTTCTTGGTCTTTCATAAAACCATCCCTTTTTTTGCTCCCCTTCTGAAAGCAAATCAAGGCAACTATACACCCTATTCGAATCTTTTGCAAGTAAATTTTTATTTTTTTAATAAAATTTTTGATTTTAGTTTTTTAAAAATCATCCTCTTACATAATATCCAGAAGTCACTTCTACAATGTATCCACTCATCTCTAAATCCAGCAAATGTGACCTAATAATATCAATACTTACATTAGCTTTTCTTGATATATTTTCAATACTTTCAGGTGTCATAGAAAGTAAACTGTATATCTTATATTTTTCATCTCCCAATTCATTCTTTAATGCTTTTTTACTAACTCTTCTCCTTATTTCTTTTCCAGTAATATCAAAAACAATTTCTCGACCATCAAAAATAACTGCTGCTCCATCTCTAATTAATTCATTACAGCCTACACTTAATTCATCACTAACTCGTCCTGGAAGTGCATATATGTCCTTCCCCTCTTGTATAGCATACGAAACTGTTATTAATGATCCACTTTTCTTTCTAGCCTCTATAACAGCCACACAATCTGATAAGCCGCTTATTATTCTGTTTCTATGCGGGAAATGCCAAGGTAACCCTAAACACCCTGGGGGATATTCTGATATAATTCCACCTCTTTGTTTTATGGCCTCATATATTTCTAAATTATCTTTCGGATAACATACATCTGCGCCACTTCCCAAAACTGCATATACATTTGCTCCACCACGATATGCACCATACATACCATATGTATCAATTCCTCTAGCCATGCCACTTATAACCTCTACATTTCCACGTGCCAAATTTTCGCCAACTGTCAATGCATATTTTTTACCATACTCACTACAATTTCTTGCACCAATTATGCTACAGGTCTTTCCAGCTGGTAATTTACCAATATAAAAAAGCGTATATACAGGAGTTGTTAAATCATATAATTTAATAGGAAAGTTTTCATCACCCATATACGTAAATTTCATTCTCTCCCTATCCATAATTTTCACCATATCTTCTAGCTTTTTCTTCCCATATTCTTTGTCTAAAATTCTATTTACATCTTCCATTGTAAACTCAACTTTATGACCTTTTATTACATACTTAGTATCATTTTGATTATTACTATTAAATACAACATCATTTATATTTTCTTCCACCTTATTGTAATCTCTATAAAAAGCCATAATATCTTTTTTACTTGCTTTATATATTTCTTCAGCACTTCCAAATCTTTTTATTAAAATTTCTATTTTTTTAGACCACATATTATCTATGCCACTAAGCCATAACCAATACATTTTATCATTCATTGATATTCCCCCTTAATCCAACTGCCTCTGCTATTGATGTTTTATCTATAAACTCTTTTCCTTCTATGTCACTTATGGTTCTAGCAACCTTTATTATCTTATAATAACTTCTTGCACTAAGTTTTTTCTTCTCAAAAACCTGTCCTAAAAATTTCGCTGCCTCACTATCCATTTTTGCATATTTTTTTACTTGTTCATTATTCATCTGCGAATTAAATTTTATGCTTTCATTTTTGAATCTTTCAAGTTGAATTTTTCTTACTCTTTCAACTCTTTGTCTAATAATTTTAGATGTATCTCTTTTTACATCATTCTGCAAACCATTCTTATCATAATCATCACTCATTAATTCCTCTAACTTAACACTTTCAACATTTACACATATATCAATTCGATCATACATCGGCCCACTAAGTTTTGATTTATATTTCTCTATTTGATAAATGCTACAATTGCATTTGTTCCTATCAGGATAATATCCACAAGGACATGGATTCATAGAAGCAACTAACATAAACCTAGCTGGATATGTATAATTTCCATTAACTCTAGATATGGTAATTTGCCCATCTTCCATGGGTTGCCTTAATGTTTCTAATTGTTTTCTTGGAAATTCAGGAAATTCATCAAGATATAAAATACCACCATGTGCAAGAGATATATCTCCAGGTTTTGGATTCTTTCCGCCACCCATAAGTGCTGTAATTGTTGTTGTATAATGCGGACTTAAAAATGGTCTTTTTGTAATCACTTCATTATTACCAAGTCTTCCTCCCATGCTATGAATTCCTGTAATTTCTAATGCCTCATCAACACTAAGTTTTGGCATAATGGATGGTATACATTTTGCCATCAAAGACTTACCACATCCCGGTGGACCAACAAGCATAATATTATGCATTCCACTTACAGCAATTTCAATTGCTCTTTTAGCTATACCTTGTCCATAAACATTTGAAAAATCATATACTTCCTCTTTGTCTTCATCCTCATCAATAATTTTAGAAATATCTACGGTTTCTTCATATTTTAAAGTACTATCAAAAGCCACCACTAACTCTTCTAGGTTTTTAAATGAAATAATATTTATTCCAGAAACCATAGTTGCTTCTTTTACATTTGCTAAAGGTACAACTGCCTCCTTAAATCCTTTATTCCTTGCTGCCATAACCATGTTTAAAACACCGTTAACTTTCTTAACTTCACCGTCTAATCCAAGTTCACCGATAAAGATTTTGTTCTTAACTTTCTCTTCATCAATAAGTCCCAATGAAATCATGATTCCAACAGCAATTCCTAAATCAAATCCCGAGCCTTCCTTTCTGATATCAGCAGGGGATAAACTAATTGTAGTTCTCCCTGAAGGCAAAAAAATGCCTGAGTTCCTTAAAGCTGATTTAACTCGCTCCTTGGCCTCACGCACTTCAGACGAAAGAAGGCCAACCATCTCACATGATGGCAGACCTTCACCAATATCTACTTCAATGTTAATTATTTCTGCGCTTATACCCTGTAGTACCGCGCAATAAGTTTTACTTACCACATATCCTCCATTTCTGTTAGACGTGGTATAAAAAATCAATGCTAAGAATATTTAAACACTTTGCGTTAGTAATGTCAAGTAATATTCTTAGCATTTTCAATTATTCATTTATCACGAACATTTTTCTTACTTTATTGTATACATTAATATTTTTTCTCTTAATAATATAAATAACTCCAATCATCAGAATATATCCTAAATAATTTAAAATCAAATCATCAACATCTACTTCATGCGATGGATACAAAGTTAACGCATTAATAATATACTGCATTCCTTCTACAATAATCGAAACAAATAGTCCAAGAGATAAAACAAATATTATATTTTTCTCTTCAATTATCCAAACTATAATAATTGCCACCGGCATTAATAATATTATATTTCCAAATATTTGTATTATTCCAGCAAATGTGATTGGCGTCAAATTACTTTTTATTGTTTGAAACGGGATTGTTTGAATACCATATATAACTTTTCTACCTAAATGTTTTATAAAATCATGTCTACTGACTGCATTAAGTAAAACTATTGGCATAACAACAACTTTTACCATTAATAAACAATATATTTCAATTAAAAAATAAAAAAGTCTCCTATACTTCGTCTTTTTCTTTTTACATATTATCACTGTCATACCAAATAAAAACATTAAAATTATCACAAAAAGAAAAAGATGTAAATCTAAAATATACATATCTCAAACCTTAATCCCAAGAAAATGTAACCTTTCCTTCCCATCGAATACCTGTAAAGTTTCTTAACCAAACTTTTCTTCTTCTACTTGATTTAAATGTAACTGTTCCTGGTTCAGTCGAAGATGTCCATTTGTAGTCTCCATCCCATCCAAAAAAAACCTTATTAGCCCATATAACTGCCATATCTTCACCTGGTGTTCCAATTTCAGGAAATACATCTACTGTACATTTGCTTTTAGGATCAATCCATTTTTTTGAAAAAACTCCACCTTTCATGCTATATGTAGAACTATAGCTTCCTGCTTTTGCAGAAACTGTCATACTTACTAAACACACTAATACAGTCGATAAAATAATAATTCTTTTAAAATGTTTCATTTTCGTCCTCCTAATCCGTAAATAAATTATTATGTATACAACCTGTACATTGTATCTAATTATATAAAAAAATCAAGCAAATTTTTACACTTTTTAAATTTTTTAAAGCGTTGTCTAACATACTATATACCACTATAAGACTGTATAATCATTATTTCTCAGATTTCATTCTAATAAGATTGCCAATTTCTGCCTGACCATCTAGATAAACTTTAAGTTTTTGTTTTGGATGTGGTGCAGATTCAACTTCATTACCTTCTTCATCCATCATCTTAGAAACCTTAATCTTAATGTCTCTTCCATCAGGCTTCATTACTTCTATTTCATCGCCCACACTAAACTTATTTCTCTGTTCAAAATGACACATACCGTCTTCATCAACATCTCCAATAATTCCAAGATAAGTATAACTATGTTCATAATCATTTTTATCATAAACCTGTGAATTTTCATCAGGCTTACCAAAGAAAAAACCTGTTGTATACTGACGATAAATACCCTGACTCATAAGTTCAACATACTTAGGAATATTTTCTTTATACTTAAGCGGATCTTCAAAAAAATCAT
This sequence comes from Eubacterium uniforme, assembly GCF_900167115.1. Classification (GTDB taxonomy): domain Bacteria; phylum Bacillota; class Clostridia; order Lachnospirales; family Lachnospiraceae; genus Eubacterium_S; species Eubacterium_S uniforme. The sequence continues at coordinate 146,886 of NZ_FUXZ01000007.1, read as the reverse complement.
CTATTGCCATTCTATATGTTCTTGCAACTGTTGCAACATATAAAGCAGTCTTCATACGTCCTTCAATCTTTAAACTATCAACACCACTCATTATTAGTTCAGGAATATGTTCAATCATACATAAATCCTTTGAATTGAAGATATATGTTCCTCTTTCATTTTCATATATAGGCATATATTCTCCTGGTCGTTTTTCCTCAACAACTGCATACTGCCATCTACATGGATGAGTACATGCTCCCTTATTTGAATCACGACCTGTCATAAAACTACTAAGCAAACATCTTCCCGAATATGAAATACACATAGCCCCATGAACAAATGTCTCAATCTCCATATCTTCTGGAATATTATCTCTAATTTCTTTTATTTCTTTAAGCGATAATTCTCTTGCTGTAACTACTCTTTTAGCACCTAAATTCCACCAGAAATTAAATGTACCATAGTTTGTATTATTAGCCTGTGTACTAATATGAATTTCTGTATCCGGAAGAACTTCCTTAGCTATTGTAAATATAGCTGGATCAGCAATAATAAGTGCATCCATTCCAACTTCTTTTAATTCTTCAAAGTACTTTCTAACACCTGCAAGATCTGCATTATGAGCTAAGATATTTGCTGTAACAAATACTCTGACATTATGAGCATGTGCATATTTTACACCTTCTATCATATCTTCATGTGAAAAGTTCTTTGCTTTTGCACGAAGTCCATAAACCTCGCCACCTATATAAACAGCATCCGCGCCAAAATTCACCGCTGTTTTCAAAACTTCCAAACTACTTGCCGGACATAGCAATTCAGGTTTCTTCATATCATCTCTCCATTCTTAATTCTCTACGTTCACTTAGGAACTTACATATTTAATGATTTAGATGGTTATTTAGCCATCTAATTACAATTTCACACTAAGTGTTATACCATCACCAATTTGAACGATGCTTGTTTCTAATTCGTTGCTGGATTTTACTGCTTCTAGGTATTCACGCATGCGTGTATGAATTGTACGGTTTCTTCTTATTATACCGTAACGTGATTCAAATAAATCTCCATCCTGAAGAACGTTATCGGTTAGAAGGATTGCTCCTTTTTCCATAAGTCTAATTAAATGTGGAAGATAATTTATGTATTGTGCCTTAGCAGCATCCATAAATATAAAATCATATTCACCATCTAACTTACTTATGATTTCAAGGGCATCCCCTTCTAGAAGCGTAATCACATCTTCTTTCCCCGCCTTTTTAAAGTTCTCTCTAGCCTGAACAATACGTTTATCATAATTTTCAATTGTAGTTATTTTACCATCACTACTTATACATTCACTCATTAAAATGGCTGAGTAGCCTATTGCACTACCCAGCTCTAAAATATTCTTCGGCTCTTTTAACTTAAATAAAACCCTTATAAAACTTTCCATTTCCTTTCTGATTATAGGAACTCTATCTTCTTCAGCCTTTTTCCTAAGCTCAGTTAAAAATGGATTATCATTTTTATCGAGTGAATTAATATATGTTGTGATTCTTTCATCACTAATCATATCAATTCATCCTTTATCTGTATTAAAGACCAACTAAACTATAAACTACTTTTCATCCTTATCTTTTTTTGTAGTTTTTTCTTCTTTAGTTTCTTTTTCAGTTTCTTTATCCTTCTCTGTACTAGTTTCATCTTCCTGTGGTTCAGTAGATAACACTCTGATAATCTCCTCACCACTCATTGAAGTATTAAGATCAAATGTACCTGGAATTACTTTTTTATACTCAAATGCTATAGATTGTAAATAGAATATAAAATCATCCTCTATTAGTCCATAATCCTCAAGAATTGTACCAAGCTTTTTTACACTTGTTCCGTTCTTAATTGTAACTTTAATATCTGTACCTGGTTTTGATTCCATACCTTTTGAAGAAAATACTTTCTGTCCATAAGTATATGCATATGAACATCCGTAAAACAACACAAGACCAAGCACAATATATACTGCAACCTTAAATACTGTCTTAGCAAATCCAGTTGATGTCTTTCTAAGTAAACTCATAATCGCCTCTCATAAATTTATTTTATTCCAACATACATACAAATAATCAAAATACCATTAATCAACTTCCATAATAATTGGAATAATCATAGGACTTCTCTTAATCTTCTTCCATAAGAACTCACTAAGAGTATCCCTAATGACTGTCTTGATTCTTCCCCAGTCATTAACACCTGAACCTAAACATCTTTCAAGTGCTTCTCTTACAACAGTCTGTGCTTCATATATTAAATCCTCAGATTCTCTTACATATACAAAACCTCTTGAAACAATATCTGGTCCTGCTAATATTCTTGAACCATATCTTTCAAGCGTCATAACAACAATCATAATACCATTTTCTGATAGACTTTGTCTATCTCTAAGAACAATATTACCAACATCACCGACGCCAAGACCGTCAACCATAACCTCTCCGGCTACAACTTTATCTACAATTTTCCCCTTTTTAGGACTTAATTTCAAAACATCTCCACTATGTAAAACAAAGATATGTTCATTATCCATACCAAGGCTCTTGCAGAGTTTTGCATGCTCCTTTAAATGTCTAACCTCACCATGAACTGGTATGGCATACTTTGGTTTTGTAAGTGTATATATTAGTTTTATCTCTTCCTGACAAGCATGGCCTGACACATGAGTATTCTCAAATATAACCTCTGCATCCTTATCATAAAGATCATTAATTACTTTTGTAACCGCCTTTTCATTACCAGGAATAGGGTTTGAACTAAATATAATAGTATCTCCTGGAAAAATTGAAACCTTCTTATGAGCTGATGAAGCCATACGTGAAAGCGCTGCCATAGCCTCTCCCTGACTACCTGTTGTAATGAGACAAATCTGCTCATCAGTATAATTACCAATTTCTTCAATATCAACCATAATGTTATCAGGAACTTCAAGGTATCCTAGTTTTTGCGCAATATCAAAAATGCTAACCATACTTCTGCCTTCAATAATAACTTTACGATTATACTTTTGCGCAGCATTTACAATCTCCTGAACTCTATCAACATTTGAAGCAAATGTCGCAATAATAATTCTGTTCTTTGGATGATCAGCAAATATCTTATCTATTCTATCTCCAACTGCACGTTCAGACATAGTAAAACCAGGGCGTACAACATTTGTACTATCGCACATTACTGCTAGTACTCCCTCATTACCAAGTTCAGCGAATCTCTTAAGATCAATAGGCTCACCATATACTGGAGTATAATCAACCTTAAAGTCACCTGTATGAACAATCACACCTGCTGGAGTCGTAATAGCTAATGCAGCCGCATCAGCAATACTATGATTAGTTCTTATAAATTCCACCTTAAAGTCGCCTGTCTCAATAATATCACCATATTTTACCACGTTCCTCTTAGTGACATCCATAAGTTCAGCTTCTTCAAGTTTGCCCTCTATAATACCCATTGTGAGTTTCGTAGCATAGATAGGCACATTCAATTGTTTTAAAACATATGGTAAAGCTCCTATATGATCTTCATGACCATGTGTTATAAAAAAAGCTCTAACCCTTTCTCTGTTATAAATGAGATATGTTATATCAGGAATAACATAATCAATTCCCAACATATCCTCACTCGGAAAAGACATACCACAATCCACAATAATAATGTCTTCATCCGTTTCAAAGGCAGTTATATTCATTCCGATCTTATCTAAACCGCCTAAAGGAATGATTTTCACTTCATCCTTCTTCATATTATCCTCCTATAATTTTTAGAGGACCTATCTTTCAATGTTCATTTCGTCTCCAAGTAATTCGTCAAATATTTTCATAACGCTTTCTAACTCCGTATCATCATCCACGATAACATAAGAAGCTTCCTCACTTGTAGGCTCCGATACGTCCTTCATAATATAAACAGTTGCCTCGTCTCCGTCCCCATCTTCAGCAACTAAAATATAATTCGTATTATTAATTCTTGTTTCTTCTAAAACTTCGAATTTAATCTCTTCTCCATCATCATCAATAAATGTTAAAATGTCTTCCATACCAATCTCCTTAAACTCTTATGATTATATATCCCTCAATCAATTAATGTTCACATTTATTATTTCAAACAATCAGGATTAGCCCTTAAATAATCCTCCAAAATAAGAACTGCTGCTATCTCATCAACATAATCCTTACGTTTTCCCCCTTTTATACCAAGTTCACTCATAATTTCATGAGCTTCAACCGTTGTTAGTCTCTCATCCCATAACTCAACTTCAATACCAGTTCTTCTATGCAAATCTTCAGCAAATGCCTTAGATTTCTCCACTCTCTCTCCCGAACTTCCATCCATATTCATAGGAAGTCCAATGACAAATTTGGTAACTTCATATTCCTTAGCTAGCTTTTCGATTGCCTGATAAGTCTTTCTAAGCCTCTTCTCAGAATCCCTCCTTACAATCGTAATCCCCTGCGCAGTAATGCCCAGAGGATCCGTAACGGCTACGCCAACAGTTTTTGAACCGAAGTCTAAGCCCATTATTCTCATTATTGTACATCTCCGCCTAATTTCTTCTCAATGTAATAAGTTAAGGCTTCTTCTAATAACTCATCTCTTTCAACCCTAATAATCAAGCTTCTAGCATTCTTATGACTAGTGATGTATGTTGGATCGCCTGACATAATATAACCAACGATTTGATTAACTGGATTATATCCCTTTTCTACTAAAGCTTCATATACCTGTTCTAAAACATCTTCAGCAGAAATCTGTTTATCAGCCTGAACTTTAAAATATTGTGTGTTTCCTAAATCCATTTTTTTCACGTCCTTTTCCTTATTATTTACATAAATACCTTTGGTTTTATTATAGTTTATTTACCTATTATAAGCAAGTGTCATTTGCTATATAGGCACCATATATTTAAAAATATTTAGATAATTTTTGACATATTTATCAAAAATTTAACAATTATATTTTATGTTAACCGCGTGCTCTTAAGATTACTCCACCCACTCAATTGGATTAACCAATACAAGCTCGCTTTCAAGTTCTCTATCCAACTTAACTTTTATAATCTTACCATTAGCTTCTAAAACATCAACACCATAAACCTTACCATCATCAATTGGAACGGCAACCTTTACATATGTACTTGTATATCCGGTCATATAATCCCTGCCGCTAACCTCTATAACTTCTTCTAATAAGATTTCCTCTTCCTTACCTAGATTTCTATTAATGTATGCATATGCTAAATTCTGTTCTAAACTAAGCAAATCTTCACTACGTACCTGCTTAACACTATCCGAAATCTGATTAGGCATCTTATCTGCCCTAGTGCCCTTACGTCTTGAATACTTAAAAATATGCATCTTAGCAAATGCGATTCTTTTCAAGAAAGCATGCGTAGTTTTAAATTCTTCGTCTGTTTCACCTGGAAACCCAACTATAACATCTGTTGAAATTGCTGGATCATCATAATACTTTCTAAGGATATTGCAGCTTTCTTCGTATTCATCACAAGTATAATGTCTATTCATACGTGCAAGCGTTTCATCGCAACCGCTTTGAAGTGATAAATGAAAATGTGGACATACCTTAGTTTGCTTTACCAGTCTTTGAACAAAATTATCAGTTATAATCCTTGGTTCTAAAGAACCTAGACGTATACGCTTAATTCCATCAACGTTACTTACTGCTTCAATAACATCAATTAAACTTAGAATATTCTTATTATCCTCTATAACTTCTTCAAGGTCTTGTGATAAACTCAAATAATCATTTTCATCTTTCAATGCTGATCCTAATCCTTTACCACTATTTTTATCTAATTCAACATCATTATTATCAATTTTAGTATTCACTTTATCTTTCAAATAATCCTTACCATAAGAACTAATATGAATTCCTGTAAGAACAATTTCCTTATATCCACGTAAAGCTAAACCTTCAGCTTCCTTAACTATACTCTCTATACTTCTACTTCTTATTCTTCCACGAACAAATGGGATAATACAATATGAACAAAACTGATTACAACCATCCTGAATTTTCATATATGCTCTTGTTTTTTCACCTGTATCTGTAAGTGTCATATCCTCATATTCAGAAGTTTTATTAATATCAATAAAATATTCTTTACATGATTTTATTTCGTTATTTATGTTTATAGATTCATTAATTTCATTTATATCTGAGTTTTTATCTCTTATATCTTTTTCTTCAAAATAATTATTTATAATATCAACAATCTGACCCTTACGATTGTTACTAACTATTACATCAACAGCTGCATCTTTTTCCATCTCTTCTCTTGCACCCTGAACGTAACAACCAGCAGCTACAACGCAAGCATCCTTATTAAGTTTTTTAGCTCTATGAAGCATTTGTCTTGACTTTCTATCGGCAATATTAGTAACAGAACATGTATTAATTATATACACATCTGCCTTTTCATTAAAATTTACTATTTCATATCCAGCTTCTTCTAATTGTTTTGTCATAACCTCTGTCTCATATGCATTAACCTTGCATCCAAGATTGTGAAGTGCAACCGTTTTTCCCATATTCATTCCTCGTATCCTAAATCATCTCTATTTAAAATTTGAATTTATCACGTTCTAAAACACCTCCTAATATTATACTAAATTATTTGTCATTTTTCATTAGATAAAATAACCAATAAAAACTATATACAAAATAATTCTTACAACAATACTCCTTAATTTTTATACATATTGTACATTGATTTATTTAAAACAAAATTGTATTATAATGTAGTAGGGTCAAAGAAACGCCCTAACAAATATCAAAGAAGGAAACGAGGGATTTTGAAATGAAGAAAGTAACTATCTGTTTAAACTCAATTGACAAAGTAAAGGCATTCGTAAATGAAGTAACAAAATTCGATACTGATTTCGATTTAGTTTCTGGTCGTTATGTAATCGACGCTAAATCTATCATGGGTATCTTTAGTTTAGACTTATCAAAGCCTATCGACTTAAATATCCACTCGGAAGATAATATCGAAACAATTCTTGAGGCTATTAAGCCTTTTATAGCAGAAGCATAATAAAACTTTAAGTTATATATTGCAGATGATATAATAAATTTAAAAAGAATGGATTTATGATTTTCATAAATCCATTCTTTTATTTTACTACTTTTTAACAATATATTTTTTTGTACCTGCTGTTTTTAATAGCTTTTTCCCCTATACTTCTTACGTTTTTCCATTTTCTTTTTATTTCCCAAATTATTATTCAACTTCTATAACTTCTGTAGTCTCAATTGCCTTCGTAAAAAGATCATCAATTACATCTTTAAGCTTGTACTCACTTCTTTTAATAGCATTAAGATTTGGTTTTGTAACAGGATGTTTTGCAACGAAAATTGTACAACAATCCTCATATGGAAGAATTGATGTTTCATATGTATCAATATCAAGTGAAACATCTACAATATCCTGTTTATCAAATGCAATAAGTGGTCTGTAAACCGGAATTGTACAAACTTCATTAGTTGCCATTAGACTTTGCATAGTCTGGCTTGCAACCTGTCCGATACTTTCACCCGTAATAAGTCCCTGGCACTTACTCTCCTTAGCGAAATGTTCAGCAATTCTCATCATGTATCTTCTCATGATAATCGTAAGTTCATCATGTGGACACTTCTCATAAATTGCAAGCTGAATGTCAGTAAAGTTTACAATGTTAAGCTTAATTGGTCCAGAATAAACAGCAACCTTCTTTGCAAGATCAATTACTTTCTGCTTTGCTCTTTCACTTGTATAAGGTGGTGCATGAAAATATGTTGCTTCAAGTGTAACGCCACGCTTTGAAACCATATATCCAGCAACCGGACTATCAATACCACCAGATAAAAGTAGCATTGCCTTACCTGCTGTACCAACTGGCATACCACCAGGTCCAGGAATTGTTTCAGAATATATATTTATCTGATTTCTAATTTCAACGTGTAACCAAACCTGTGGATTATGTACATCAACCTTAAGTTCTGGATATGCATCAAGAAGTGCTCCACCAAGTTCCATGTTAATATCATTAGATTCAAGCGGATAATTCTTTCTTGCTCTTCTTGTCTTAACCTTAAAAGTTAAATTCTTGTCTTCATAAACATCATCAAAATACTTAACAACTGTTTCTTTTAACTTATCAAAGCCTTCATCCTCAATCTGCATAACTGGACAAATTCCAACTATACCAAATACTTTCTTTAATGCATTTACCACTTCATCATAATCAAAGTTTTCTGGAAGATTAACATAGATTCTTCCTGACTCTTTAACAACCTCATACTTATAACCTGTTCTATACATTGCATTTTTAATCTGCTTTACAAGTGTATCTTCAAATATGTATCTATTCTTTCCCTTTGTTCCAATCTCTGCATACTTTATCAAAAAAGTATTAAAAATATCCGTTACCATATATCCTCCATAAATAACTTAATCTTATTTCTACACACATGCATAAGTATATTATCTATCTAGGACACTGCTCTCGCACAGCGCGGGCTACCCCTAGCAGTACTAAGCTCGCAATCAATGCTCGCTAAGTGCTGAGACCCGCGATGGTCCTTGCTAGATAATATACTTATGCATGTGTTTACATTTAAGGCTATTATTTTATTTTCTTATTTATTTTCTTATATATTTTCTTAGCATCGATAAAACACTTTCGATTTCGCCAAGCGCATAATCAATTTCTTCTTTTGTGTTGTAGTGGCCTAGGCTAAATCTAACTGTTGATTCAATAAGATTTTTCTTAAGGCCCATTTCTGTAAGTGTCTTGCTTGGTGCTGGTTTATTTGATGAACATGCTGAACCCGCTGAAACAAAAATCCCCTTATCTTCAAGTGTATGAAGCATAACTTCACTTCTTATTCCAGCAAATGAAGCACTTACGATATGTATTGCTCCTTCTTCACCTTTCTTACTATTAACATATACATCTGGCAAAGCACTAAGACCATCTATAAGATAATCTTTAAGTTCATATAATTTCTTATTAGTTTCATCAAGTGTATCGTAAGTTTTTTTACTAGCAAGAGCTAATCCTGCGATACCTGGAACATTTTCAGTACCAGAACGCATTGCTTTCTGCTGACCACCACCGAATATAATTGGTGAAACTTTTGTTTTATCCTTTATGTATAAAAATCCAATACCTTTTGGTCCATTAATCTTATGACCACTAACTGATAAAAGATCAATGTTTAACTGTTTTGGATTAATGATTACTTTTCCATAACTTTGAATTGCATCAACATGAAAATTAATATGTCTGCTTCTGTCTGCACCATTTGCATGAAGGTTCTTTTCAAATTCAGCAATAACCTTACCTGCTTCTTCTATAGGCTGAATGCTTCCAACCTCATTATTTATGTGCATCATTGAAACAAGTATTGTGTCTTCTCTTAATGAATTCTTTAAATCTTCAATACTGATTTTTCCATCAGCATCAACTTTTAAGTATGTAACTTCATATCCGTTTTTTTCTAAAAACTGCATTGGTGATAAAACTGATGGATGTTCAATTGCTGTAGTTATAATGTGTTTACCTTCCCTATTCTTTGCAATTGCACTACCAATGATTGCAGTGTTATTAGACTCTGTACCACCTGATGTAAAAAGAATTTCCTTTTCATTAACTCTTAAAGTCTTTGCAATAACTTCTCTTGCATCCTTTACATACTTTTCAGAATCAACACCTTTCAAATGCATTGATGATGGATTTCCAAAATCTTCAGTTAAAACTTTTTCCATAACTTCCACAACTTCCTTGTATGGTTTTGTTGTGGCACTATTATCAAAATAACACTCCATATGTTCCTGCATGTTTACCATGCACTCCTTTCAAACTCATAATCATATTAAATCTATGTAATAATTCAAATCATACTGATTATTATCAACATACAAAATTGATGTAACCAATAAAACATATATTAATCTTCAAGAATATACATCAATATAGATAATGCTGTAAGACCAGCAGTTTCTGTTCTAAGAATTCGTCTACCAAGAGATATAATGTTAAAACCACATTCTTTAACTTCTTCTATCTCCTTATCATCAAAGCCTCCTTCAGGTCCAATAAATATACCAATACTTTGTCCATACTCTAATTCTGCTAAAACTTCTCTCGTACCTTCCATGCCTTTAGCTGATTCATAAGGTACCAAACATACATCTAAATTCTTAGCCATACTTAATGCTTCTTTAAAACTAACCACATCACCTATTTCAGGTATAACTGATCTTTTACTTTGTTTAGCTGCACTAAGTGCAATTGCTTCATATCTTTTCTTTTTATTTGCTGCTTTTTTTTCATCAAGTTTAACAACACATCGCTTCATTGCAACTGGAACAATCTGACTTGCTCCTAGTTCTGTTGCTTTTTGAACAATCAGTTCCATCTTATCTGACTTTGGAAGGCCTTGGAATAAAACTATTCTTGATGCAAGTTCAGTATTTTCATGTTCTTCAATTATCTTTGCAATAACTTCATCTGAATTAATCTCTGTTATTTCACAGGTTACATCTGTAATGTCACCGTCACTAACATAAAACTTATCACCCTGTTTCATTCTTAAAACATTTTTTATATGATTAACATCGCTACCTGTGATTCTCACTTCTTCTTCAGATACATTTTTACTATCAACAAAAAATCTATGCATATATCTCTCCAATATTCAAATACTATTAGATACAAATCATCAATATACCATTAATCTATTTCTTTCTAGCTGAAATCATAACCCAATCACCATCTCGTTTTACATCTAGTAGTTCTAGGTTAGCATTTGCTACAACTGCCTCTTTAACTTCATCAGCTCTTGTATAAATAATACCCGATGAAATAAAAATACCACCCTTCTTTAAATATCTATCAACAACTGCGGATAAAGGTATAATTACATCAGCTAAAATATTCGCTACGACAATATCAAAATCATAGGATTTTGCCAAACTCTGAATGTTTTCATCAGATAACAAATCACCTTTAAGCACTGTAATGTTTTCATCCACTTTTATGTCATTAATTTCTAAATTATGTGGAACGACGCTAACAGCCTCTGGATCTATGTCTGTTAGTAGCATCTTACCTGCTCCAAGTTTTCTTGCGGCTATCGAAAGAATTGCAGAACCACATCCAACATCAAATACATTCATGTTAGGCTTAACATACTTTTCTAGTTCACGTATACAAAGAGCCGTAGTCTCATGCTTACCTGTACCAAATGCCATACCTGGATCAATGAAAATTGTCTTATCCGTGTTTTCGACTTGGCTTAAATCTCTTTTTTCTTCAACATCTTTATCCCATAAAGGTTTAATATTAAAGCATCCTACATTAAATTCTTTAAAGAACTCTTTCCAATTATCTTTCCAGTCTGTATCAACAGTCACATCTTTTGTAATTGTACCAAGACCTATATCCATAAATTTAGAAGCATCAAGAAGTTCTTCTCTTATTTTTTCAAGCAACTCTTCATCACTAATTTGTAAAGTTTGCTTAACCACTTCAACTCCTGTTAAATTATATGAATCAGATTTTTCATCTTCCGCATTCTCTTTAGTTTCTGTATAAAATGTTATATATGCATCATCACTATCCTTAAGTGTAGGCACATAATCAATAAATTGAGCTTTTTTCTCTTCCTCAGTTATGCCAAGATTATCATCTATTTGCATACCTGTAATTCCAAGCCCAATTAGCATATCACATATATATTCAGTTGCTTTTGCCTTAGTAGCAATTGTATACTTATTCCACTTCATAATCTATATATAATCTTAAATAGCGACTTTCCTTTCTTTCATATCAGTTTAATTATTTCATATAATACAATAAATGAGGGTTAGCATAAATACTAACCCTCATAATTATACATTTAAATACTATATTTTTCAATTCATAATGTAAAGGTGCAATTATTCTGTAACCTTAACTTTTATTTTAACCATCTTTCCATCCTGCGCATATGCACAAACGTAACAATTGCCCTTGTGAACGCCCTTTATAACACCATTCTTTCCTACAGTTGCTACTCTTACATCACTTGATTCATATGCAATATATCTATGATTTCTTGTCTTTGAACTTTCTTTTATTGCTTTAGCTTTAACTTTTTTTGATTTATTTACTCTTATCTTAACACTCTTAGGTGCCTTAACCTTCTTATAATTTGTTGCCTTACCACCTTTAGTTGCAACATGAACAGTCTTTGATACTGCAATAACATGACTTGATGTATTAGCAACTACAATATATTTATAATATGTTCCTTTTTTTAATTTCTTTTGAATAAATGAGTTTTTATTAACTGTAGCAATCTTTTTATATTTATTTGATTTACCGCATTTATTACCATAGATAGTATAATTCTTAGCCTGTTTTATCTTTTTCCATGATATTTTTATGGCATTCTTTCCTTTAGCACTACCCTTTGCCTGAAGTAAAGTATATGTTGAACCTTTTACATCTCTATCATTCTTTTGTGATGTGACTAACTTTTCAACATCTGAAATATTTGCAACATTATCAAGAGAAATATCCGTCTCCGATCTTTCTGATGCCTTTTCAAAATCAGTCATATCTAATTTATATACCCTAAAGTATGCATAATCAATATGTGAATAATCGTAAAATGTAGTTGTAAATCCTACATAATATGTACCCTTAGGAAGTATAAATGTTTTATCTGTATGCCATACCACATATCTGTTTCCGGTCTCTGGATCTGTCTCATCATCATAATCATTTTTATCAATACCGTCACTATTAAATAATTCATAACCATAAGCACTAGTTAACAGAAAATGACCATCTTCACATCTTCCCTTTAATTTAATTTTTGTTTTTTCGGTAATCTCAAGCTTGTAATATGTAGTCTGATCATTATCTAACTCCATATCATATCTATCACCATATACTATTGTAGGAGCTGTTTCTCTCGAATAAATAACCGTTTTTCCAGAATTATCATCCGCAAATGCCTTTACGCTTCCTCCCACTAAAAGCACGCTACAAAATGTTGTAGCTAGCACAAATTTTTTTACCTTCGAAATAATATTTCTTTTCATATTTCCTCCTAAAAACTATTTATAATAGATAGCAAATTATTCTTTGTAATAATTTACCTAAAAACAATTATAGTTTACGTTAACTCAATTTTCAACAAAAAAAGAATAATCATAATAATAACTATTATGATTATTCTTCTACTTTTAACTTAATATATCATCAATCTTTTCTTTAAAAGACTTTTTCTTTGTTTTTGTCTTAGTCTGGCTTGTATCACTAACTGTATCTCCGCATGCCTTATCAAATGCAAGAAGTGCTTCTTTTTGTTCATTTGTAAGTTTTGTTGGAACATCAACAATAAGTGTTACGTAATGATCGCCTCTAACCTCTTTATTTCTAAGATTAGGTACGCCCTTACCTTTAAGTCTTACTCTTGTATCTGTCTGTGTACCTGGTTTAATCTTAAATAAAACATCGCCATCAATAGTCTCAAGTCTGATGTCTCCACCAAGTGCTGCCTGAGCAAATGATATCTTAGATGATGAGAAGATATTAACTCCTTCTCTTGCAAACTTAGCATGTCTACTTACATTAACCTGAACTAATAAGTCACCTCTTGGACCACCATTAGTACCTGGCTCACCTTTTTCACGAAGTCTAATAGACTGACCATCATCAATACCAGCTGGAATCTGTACTGCAATCTTTTTCTTACTTGCAATGTATCCTGTTCCATGACAATCAGGACATTTTTCCTTAATCATCTGACCTGTACCACCACAATCTGGACATGTCTGAACATTTCTCATCATGCCAAAGATTGAGTTCTGTGTGAATACAACCTGTCCCTTACCACCGCACTTGCTACAAGTCTCTTTTGAACTACCAGGCGCAACGCCTGTTGCATTACACTTTGTACACTCGTCCTTAATTGTAACTGATAACTCTTTTTCACAACCAAATACAGCTTCTTCAAAAGTAATTCTTACAACTGTACGTAAGTCAGCACCTCTTCTTGGTGCGTTTGAATTACGTCTTGAACCACCGCCGAATATATCTCCAAATCCAAATATATCTCCAAATATATCCGAAAAATCCATATTGCTAAAATCAAATCCACCTGCACCACCTGCGCCACCTTCAAATGCAGCATGTCCAAACTGATCATACTGCTTTCTCTTCTGTTCATCACTTAGAACAGCGTACGCTTCTGATGCTTCTTTAAATTTCGCTTCAGCTTCCTTATCTCCTGGATTCTGATCTGGATGATACTTTCTGGCAAGTGTTCTATATGCTTTTTTTATCGCTGCGTCATCAGCATTTCTATCAACGCCAAGGACTTCATAATAATCTCTTTTATCTGCCATCTCGAAACCTTTCTATATATACACATTTTGCCATCCGGAATTATTGGTTTACATAATTCCAGATGGCTTATTTAATCATTGTTAGTTCGAATTATTTATTTTATAATTCCTGGAAATCTCCGTCTACTACATTGTCATCGTTAGGTGTCTGTGTCTGACTAGCACCTGCATTTGCTGATGCATCAGGACCTGCCTGTCCACCTGTGAACTGGCTTGGATCAACGCCTGCTGCCTGAGCCTGTTCATATACTTTCTGATATACCTTTGTAGCATCGTTCATAAGTTTTTCTTTAGCAGCTTTAATTTCTGCAATCTTATCATCAGAAACTTCCTGATCTTTAACTCCTTCTAAGATAGCTTCAAGTGCTTTAAGATCTTCTTCTACTGTTGTCTTATCAGCAGCATCAATCTTATCACCAACTTCATCCAAAGCTTTCTTTGTCTGGAATACTGTTGAATTTGCATCATTAACAGTATCAACTGCTTCTTTACGCTTCTTATCTTCTGCTTCAAATTGAGCAGCTTCCTTAACAGCCTTATCAATATCTTCATCAGACATATTTGAACCAGCTGTAATTGTAATATGCTGTTCCTTACCTGTTCCAAGATCCTTAGCTGAAACATTAACAATACCATTTGCATCAATATCAAATGTTACTTCAATCTGTGGGATTCCACGTGGAGCTGGAAGAATTCCGTCAAGTCTAAAGTTACCAAGTGTCTTATTATCTTTAGCAAATTCTCTTTCACCCTGTACTACGTGAATATCAACTGCTGTCTGATTATCCTCAGCTGTTGAGAATACCTGACTCTTCTTTGTAGGAATTGTTGTATTTCTTTCAATAAGTTTTGTAGCAACACCACCTAATGTTTCAATTGAAAGTGAAAGTGGAGTTACATCAAGAAGAAGGATTTCACCTGCACCTGCATCACCAGCTAATTTACCACCCTGAATTGAAGCACCAATTGCTACACATTCATCTGGGTTAAGTGTCTTAGATGGTTCATGACCTGTAAGTGCTTTAACCTTATCCTGTACTGCTGGGATTCTTGTAGAACCACCAACGAGTAATACCTTTGAAAGTTCAGATGCTGTAATACCTGCATCATTAAGAGCATTGTTTACAGGTGTTGCTGTTCTTTCAACAAGGTCATTTGTAAGTTCATCAAACTTAGCTCTTGTAAGGTTCATATCAAGATGCTTTGGACCTTCTGCTGTTGCTGTAATGAATGGAAGGTTAATATTAGTTGTTGTAGCTGAAGATAATTCCTTCTTAGCCTTTTCAGCTGCTTCTTTAATTCTCTGAAGAGCCATCTTATCCTGGCTTAAATCTACACCTTCTGCATTCTTAAATTCACTAATAATATAATCTGCAACCTTCTTATCAAAGTCATCACCACCAAGTTTGTTATCACCAGATGTTGATAATACTTCGATAACGCCATCACCGATTTCAATGATTGATACGTCGAATGTACCACCACCTAAATCGTATACCATAATTTTCTGTTCTTTTTCATTATCAAGACCATAAGCTAAAGCTGCTGCTGTAGGCTCGTTGATAATTCTCTTAACATCAAGACCTGCAATTTTACCTGCATCCTTTGTAGCCTGTCTCTGTGCATCATTAAAGTATGCTGGTACTGTAATAACTGCTTCTGAAACTTTTTCTCCAAGATAGCTTTCAGCATCACTCTTTAATTTCTGAAGAATCATAGCTGAAATTTCCTGTGGAGTATATTTCTTATCATCAATAGCTACTTTATAATCTGTACCCATCTCTCTCTTAATAGATGAGATTGTCTTTTCTGCATTAGTTACTGCCTGACGCTTAGCGCCTTCTCCGACAAGTCTTTCACCTGTCTTTGTAAATGCTACAACAGATGGTGTTGTTCTAATACCTTCTGCATTAGCTATAACAGTTGGCTTACCACCTTCCATAACTGCTACACATGAATTAGTTGTACCTAAGTCAATACCAATTATTTTACTCATAATTCTTTCCTCCTTAGAATTGTATCTCTACTAAATTACCTTTGTTATTTTTTTCTTTTAATGTACTAATTTATTTGCTTAGTATCAATTTGATACTTAGTATTTTAAATATTAATTTACTATTTAGTTTTAATTTGCTACTTTTACCATACTGTGTCTAACCACAGTATCTTTATACATATATCCTTTTTGGAATTCTTCAACAACGATATTCTCTCCTGCTTCTTCATCTTCAACATGCATTACTGCGTTATGAAGTTCAGGATCAAATTCCTTACCTACTGCCTCAATTGGTTTAACACCAAGTTCATCTAGCGAAGTAAGAAATTGTTTATATACCATGTCCATACCTGTAACAAATCCTTCTGCTTCTGAACCCTCAGGTTTCTGTGTGAGTCCTCTTTCAAAGTTATCAATTACAGGTAAGATTTTTTCTATTACTGTTTTAGCTCCAACTTCAAACATTGCACTCTTTTCTTTTTCACTTCTGTTTCTGAAGTTTTCAAACTCAGCAAGCATTCTTTTATTCTTATCTGTAAGTTCTTCGATAATCTCATCTTTTTTATCTTTCTTCTTTTTGAAGAAACCTTTTTTATCAGACTTATCATCAGAAGTTTTCTCAGATTCTTTATCACTTTCAGTTTCTTCTGTTGTTTCTGCATTTTCAGTTTCTGCATTTTCAACTTCTGTCGCTGTATCTTCTGCTTCATTTAAGCCCGCTTCTTCTTTGGCTTTCTCAATCGCCTCTTCAACTACGTTTTTCTCAGTAGTCTGATTCTCCATCTTTTCCGCTCCTTCCATTCTCATTATTATATGTATCGCTTAATTGTGTTTTAACATTTTTAAGCGTTTTCATAACTTTCTCATAATCCATACGCTTTGGACCAATGATACCAATTACACCTTTAACACCATCAGCTATCTCGTAATGTGCTGTAACAACACTACAATCCTTCATGGATTCAACTGGTGTTTCATTACCAATGTAAACTTTAATATCAGATTCATCATCTTTAATTAACTCTTCAAGTCCTTCTTTTTCTTCAAGAACATTTATAAGTTCTCCTGCCTTACTACTATCAGCAAGTTCTGGATATTTAAAGATGTTCATCGTACCTGATGTATAAATCTTTAAGTCTTCATCATCTGAAAGAGTTTCTATAATTGCTTTCATAACTTGATCTACTATCTGGATATGTTCAGATGTTTGCTGATTAATCTTATTAAGTATTGATAAATTAATCTCTTCAAGCGTCAAGCCAGCAAGACTTGTATTAAGAAGAACATTTAAATTTAAAACCTTTTCATTATCAAGTTCTTCTTCAAGATTTATGATTCTATTTTTAATAATGTTACCTTCACTTACAATAACACATAAAAGTTTTGTACTATCAACTGGTGAAAGCTGTATGAACTTTATCTTATTTTTCTGATATGTAGGTGCTGAAACTAATGTTGTGTAATTTGTGTTAGTTGCAAGCATCTTAGCCATATTCTTAAGAAGTGTTTCCACCTTATCAACTTTCTGAATGAGAAGGTCTTCTTTTTCTTCAAGTTTCTTTTCTCTTTCATCAAGTTCATCTTCTCTATCTTTCATAAGACTATCAACATATAATCTATATCCAAGATCCGTTGGTATTCTTCCAGCTGAAGTATGTGGTGAAACTACTAATCCTAATTCTTCAAGGTCTGCAACCTCATTTCTAATGGTTGCAGAACTTAAATTAAGATCTGTATATTTTGAAATTGTTCTTGACCCTACCGGTTCCCCAGTTTCAAGATAATTTCTTATAATAGCATGTAAGATTTTTACTTTTCTTTCACTTAAATCCATGAGGTCACCTCCTTATTAATTCTCCTTGTTGTATTCGTACAAATAATCCTTTCTTTATATATCCTTCGTTAATGTGCTGTAATAATATATAAAGAATAAAATTTCTTTGTTCATTTTGTTAGCACTCACTTTTATAGAGTGCTAATATCTATACATAAGATAACACCCCGAGGGGTGTTTGTCAACAGTTTTGGAAGAAAAATTCATCAAAATAATAAGAGTCTGCCATAATCTGACAGACCCTTATCCTCATATCGAGAAAAACAATTAATCAACTAT
Source organism: Eubacterium uniforme (assembly GCF_900167115.1). Classification (GTDB taxonomy): domain Bacteria; phylum Bacillota; class Clostridia; order Lachnospirales; family Lachnospiraceae; genus Eubacterium_S; species Eubacterium_S uniforme. Next base: position 128,361 of record NZ_FUXZ01000007.1, on the reverse strand, counting down.
ATATATATGTATATAAATCAATATTAAAATTATCTTACAACATACTTATTAGTTTTAGCTTTCTTTATTAACTTTTTATAGTTTTTCTTCTTAGATTTTGGAACCTTAAATGTTAATTTCTTTCCACCCTTTCTGTAAAATGCTTTTTTGCCAATCTTCTTTAATACAGTAGATTTCACAGTTACCTTCTTAAGCTTTTTACATCCGAAGAAAGCTTTAGTTCCAATTCTAATAATGTTCTTACCAATAGTAACCTTAACTAATTTCTTATTATTCTTAAAGGCATTGTTTTCAATAACAGTAACCTTATATGTTATACCATTAATTGTTACATTATCCGGAATAACTACTGATTTAGCATTCTTGCTTACAACTGTCTTAATGCTAACTTCACCAGGTGTGTTACTTGTTCCTGCCTTTGTAACCTTATAATTTAATTTACTATCAGAAATAACTGAACCTGCTTTTGGTCCTTCCTTAACCTGATTTTCATCCTGTGGATTAACTGTTGGTGTAACTGCTTCCTTTTCAACAGTTATTGTAACTGTTGCTTTAACACCACTTGCACTACCAAATGTAATCACTGCATTTCCAGCTCCTACTGCCTTTACACTTGCCTTTCCATTTCCATCATTAGTAACTATCTGTACTACCTTATCATTAGATGATGTCCATGTAAGTTTTTCTGTAACTTTTCCTTCCGTAGCTTCTGCTGTTCCAACGAGTTCCATAGTCTCATTGACCTTTAATGTCTTAGAAGAACTAATCTGTCCATTAATTAATACTTTAGAAGCCTTATTATCTACTACTGTTACAGTAATTGTAGATTTAGTTCCATAAGACTTTGACTTAGCAGTAACATTTACGCTGCCTGCTTTCAGTGCTTCTAATGTAACAGTCTGTTCATTTGCTACACCACTATTTAAATTATTCACCTTAAGTATTGTTTCATCAGATGATGTCCATATAAATTCATCTTCTGCATACTCATTAAAGCTTGCTGTTAATTGTTTCTTTAATGATGCTGTCATTATAAGTTCTGTTACATCAAATTTAACTTCTGTAACTTCATAATATACATTGACTGTACATTTTGCTCTTATGCCACCTTCTGCATCACTTCCAAAACTAATAACTGATGATCCAGGACCAACTGCCTTAACAGTAACTTCATTTGTATCAATACCATCAACTATCTTAACTGCATCTTCATTCGATGATTTCCATGTAAGTTTTTCTGTTACATCACCTGTTTCTGATGTTGCTATACCACTAAGAACCATCGTATCATCAAACTTAAGTTTGCATTCCGAATCAACTTCACCATTAATTGTTGCAGCACTAACCATATTATCTAAAACAGTTATTTCTACACTATCTGATAATTCTGTTCCTTTAGCTGTAATAGTAATTGTTGATGTACCAGCCTTTAAGCCCTTAACATTAATATCCTGATATTCGCAAATACCTTCAGCAGTTCCTGTAACTTGAACAACATCATCATTAGTATTTGTTATAACCATTTCACCTTTAGCAAATGCATTGAATCTTGCACCTAAAGTTAATGTACTTCCTACATGTACTTCTCTATCGCCGTCATCAAACATAATGCCTGTAACCGGATTACTAACTAAAATTTTTAATCTTGCTCTTGCTCCATCCTTAACTGTGCTTCCATATGATACTGTTACTTCGCCCGGCATTAATGCCTTAATTGTAGCTTTTCCATCTTCTGTTGTTTCTATGATATCAACAATATATCTATTATCTGTTTCCCAAGTAAGTTCTTCTGTTACCTTACCTAAATCAGATATTGCTGATCCAGTAAGTACCAATGTGTCTCCATTCATCATTTCTATTGTTTGATTATTATTTCCGTTGATAAATGCTTCCTTGGCATATGCATGAACAACATTAATTCTACATGTTGCTGTTTTATTATAATTTTTTGACTTGACTGTTATCGTTGCCGTTCCAGGTTTAAGTCCTGTAATATCAACTGTTTGTGAATTATGTTTTTCACTATCATATTCACTTATAGATACAACATCCTCTTTATCAACAGTCCAGATAAATTCATCTTCTGCATTTTCATTAAATGTTGCAGTAAGTTCAAATGAATCACTAACTATAATCGATTGTTCATTATCTGAAAGTTCTACTCCTGTAACATCATATGTTACATTAACTGTACATGTAGCCTTCACTCCCGCTTCTAACTTACTACCATATGTAATAATTGCACTTCCTGGACCCACTGCTTTTATTACAGCCTTGCCTGTACCCTGACCAGCAATAATCTGTACTGCATCTTCATTAGATGATGACCATAATAACTCTTCTGATACATTTGCTCCCTCTTTTGAAATTGATGTACCAGTTAATTCCATTGTTTTATCGTATTTCAAATCTACTGATAAGTTTTGCTTGTTATTAATAAATACATTTTCAGCTAATACGTTCTCTTTAATGATACATGTAATCTGTTTTGAAACTCCACCAGGACTAACTTCTGAAGGATTAGTTGTTACTGTAACGTATACAGTTCCTGGCTTCTTTGTTGTCAATTTACCATCTTCATTAATTGTAGCGTACTCTTCATTACTTACTGACCATGAAACTGTATCTGTCTTTCCAACTGATAATACAGGTTCTAGGAAATAATCATGATTTTCAAATAAAGCACACTGATTAGTAGATGAATCAATTGTAACAGTTTTACCTTCTCTATCCTTAATAATTGCATTTACTGAAGTTGCTGGATCATTAACTATAACATCAACATATTTGGATACGCCAGTTTTTGTTAATAACGAAATTTTCATTCTTCCAGCTTTTTTACCTGTTATTGAAAGAGTTGCCTTATTACCATTTGTACTATCTTCTGGTGTAACAACATATGTAAATAGATCATTAGCATCTGCATATACTAATACTATGTCATCACACTCAGTGTTATCAAAACGAACTGCTTCAATATCGAAATTAAGAGTTGAGTTTACAGCTCCTGCTCTAGCAACATTAACATATATTGCATCATTAATTAATGCTTCACCATTTTCCTGCTTAATGCTAACATCATCAGCATTTGAACTTACACTCTTTTCAACTATATCAAAGAATTGTTCACTACCTTTTATGTTTCTAACTGTTGTGTATATATTTGCTGTAAAGTTTCCTTTAACAACCGGTTCTATGGTAACAACACCCTGTGTGCCCATTTGATAATTATATTCTGTAGAGTTTTGTTTACCATAATAAACTTTATAGTCCACTCCTTCTATTAATGTGTATTCACCCATTCTAACTGTGATTGGTGGAACAAGTAATGTACCACAATCATACTGATCTGGGATTTCATCAATTTGTACTAAAGTTGTATCTGATAAATCTGCCTGAACTATTGTGAAGTTTGCACTAATACTTCCTGTGTAATTACCAATTCCAGTTACTATAACTGTTGGTTTTTTACCACTCTTAATATTTGTATCAATATTATCCTCATATGATAATACGTAATCAACGTTTTCAACAAGTTCAATACTATTACATGTCACTGTAACCTTTGGTTCGATTTCAAATCCAGTATAAACTTGATTATCAATTGGAGCTATCGTAGCCTTATCGCTTAAGTTTGCTATCTTAGCTGAAATATCTCTTTGTATTATATTAAAATCGCAATTAATAGACTGAGAATAATTTCCTTTACCAGTAATAATTGCTCTTGCTTGCCCAACTCTATCATTATCAACATATTCAACTGTATAATCAGTATTTTCAATTAATTTTGTTGCACTACCACTTTGACCTTTAAGCCATGTATAAACTAGTATCTTTCCGTTTGGTGTTACTTCTGTACCATTATAAACCTGGTCTTCAACACTACCTTCTGTTACAAATTCTTTATTTGCATTTTGATATTTTACATCCACACCAAATTTATCAAGTAATTTATATGGTTTAATATCAAAGTAAAATACATATGAGCCAGTATAATTACCTTTACCTGTAACTGTAACTGGATAACCTTCGCCAACATTAACGCCACTAGCTGCTAATGAATAGTCTTCATCTTTTACAAGATTTAGTGTTCCTTCATCATTAGTATATTTAATATCTAGTGTTGGTACCTGAGTAGATCCATTATAAATAACTTCGCCTATTTCTTCTGTATTAATTAAACCATCAGCCAAATCTGTTTCAGAAATATTTGCTGGTCTAATTGTAAAGTTTTTACTTATAGTTCCACTATAATTTCCAATACCTGTAATTATAACCTTAGGTATTTTTTTACTCTTAACGTTTGCATCAATATTATCAGAATATGATAATTCATAATCAATACCTTCCTGCAATAAAACTTCATTACAAGTTACGGTTACTTTTGGTGTAACTTCAAAGCCAGTATAAACTTGTGTACCAATTTCTGCTACTGTAGCTTTTTTACCACCAGTATTATCTATTGAAATATCTTTTTCGACTATTCTATAATCGCAACGTACTTCTTCAACATAATTACCTATACCTGTAATAATTGCTGTTGCAATTCCAACACCAGTATTGTTCTCAAATTCAACAGTATAATCTTTTCCTTCTACTAACTTAGTCCATGTTTCTTTACCTTCAACAAGTTTTGCATAAACTAAAACTTGAGAATTTGGACAAACTTCTGTTCCATTCCAAATCTGATTAGGTACACTACCTGAAATCACGTATTCATTAGCATTGGTCTTTTTATATTTTAATGTTTCACCGAAGTTCTCTTCTAAATCAAACTGATGAATTGTATAGTCAACAATAAAACTACCTGTAAAGTTGCCCTTACCTGTAACTACTATAGAATAATCTCCAGCAACTGTATTACCATCACTAAGTGTATAATCTGTTCCTAATACAAGTTCCTGTGAACCCTTACTATTTCTGTATGTAATCTTTAAATTTGGTTTTTGAACTTGTCCGTTATATACTAACTTACCAACTTCTTCAACATATATTTCACCATCACGATTTACATCGTCACCAAGTACTTTAGGGAATATTCTATAATTTACAGATTTTGAACCAGTATATAATTCATTTCCCGTAAATCTAATTGAATATGTACCTATTCCTCTGCCTTCAACAAATGAATCTGATACATTATAATCGGTTTCTTCAACAAGAACATATTCATCATATGCATTTGCTCTAGAATCTATACCTGTCGCTGTCAAAACAGGTGTAATATCCTGTCTAGCACCGTTAGGTAAATATCTGTAAGCATTATCATTCGGTGTTGACAGTGTATAAGTATTCATATTTGAAACTACAATTTTACTATCTGTAATAGGAGCTGTAACTGTTAAAAATGCTTTACCTGTTACAGGATTATTTCCTTCTCCACTACCAACAGAAGCAACAACTTCCGTTGTACCAACTTTTTCTGGTTTTATATCTATTGTTTTACCTGTTGTACTTCCAAAAATACTAGCAACTTTTTCATCAACTATACTCCAATTTACGATAGTATCATCTGATAAAGCCTGTGAACCCTGTCCTTCTTCATACGCATATGCTGTAACTGAATATGTACTATCTGTATACTGTCTTTCAGCATCATATTTAACTTCAATTGATCCTATCTTTTTAACTTTGACAATTATTGTAGCCATAAGTCTTCTATTAGCCTTTGGATTATCAAATCTTTCATGATATGCATACACATATATTACTACACCATTAGCATCTGTAGCCTTAAGAGCAGTAATTTTACCATCTTGGTCTACTGAAACCATATCCGGATATTGTGATACAAATTCTATTTCCTCATCAGCACCTTCTGGATATATTGTAGGTTTGATAACCGCCGAATCACCTACATTTAAAGTTGGTGATGTTAAATTATCCACTTCAAGCCCAATATTTTCTATTGATGTTTTTGTATTAATAATCAAATCCTTAGAAATACCTGGATTACTCTTTGATGTTGCTCTAAGGACTGATGCCTCTTCTCCATCATCTAACCAGTAAATTGTTGTAGCATTTAGTACATTAGTACTCTCTAATGTTCTATAATCTTCTTTTAATATATATGCAGAATTCTGAGGAATAGTCCAGTCAATTTGATCAACTGGTTCCGTATTTAAAATACCTTCAGGCTTTGCATAAACAACCACTGACTCTCCACTATATAAGTCTATGCTATCTGTTGGATATGAATTTTCGCCATCATAACTTACGCTTGTTATAAGAGGATTTTCATCTGTTATCATAGGATAGATATTAAGCAAATATGACGCCTTAACTTCTCCCGGATCATTTCCTCCTATTTTTGTTCTATTAGTTCCAAGTTCCATAGTTACACTAGTTGGTTCTGTAACATCACTAGCTTTTATTCTATAAACTTTTACATTATCAACATCACTTATTAATTCAGCTGTTAATAATCCATTCCATTTATCTTCATTCCAAATCAGCTCTTCATCTGAACCAGTAGACTCTTCTGCAGTAACAATAAATTCATTACCACTTCTTATTGTTGCATTTTTTGTAGTTGTTGGTTCATAACGAGATACTATTTCACCATTAATTGACAACGTCAAATTAGTTGTTGGCTTAATAATATTTATAATACACTTCGCTGTTACGCTGGTATTTTCCGCTGTACATGTAAGTTCAACCTTTCCAGGTTTCACAAGTTGCATTGTTGATTGCCCAGCTACTTTATTTATTGTTGCATACTTACCCTGAGAAGTAGGTATTGTAAATGTATATTCATCATTAGGATTAGTTGCACTTGCGCTCTTTGCAGTAATAAGTTTATTTAATTCAATTGTTGAACCAACCTGAATAATATATTCTTCATTCGAGAAACTTATTTCTGTAGCAGGAACCCACTCAACTATAGGAACTGTAATTTCAAAAGTAGTTCCTCTATAGCCTAAAGCTATACATGCTTTTGCGCCATCTTCAAGCATAATTCCACTATTAGTACTTGCTGTTATAACAACACTTCCTGTACCCTTATCTGAATCAGCATGGAATGTTGCGCTTGATTCCTGTGAGAATCTGGTAGTTCCCTGCTTATTAGTTGTAACTGTACCTAACACTTCTTCACTCTGTACATTATCCCCATTAACAACCTTCCAATCAAAGCCATCCGTAATTAAATCCTTATTATTTTTCATTTTTACATCAAGAACTATATTTCTGCCCTGTCTAACAAACACAGCATTAGCTTTAATTGAACAATTATCATAGGTTGCTTTAAACATAACATGGATATTCAATGTCCATTTAAATCCACCATTTTTATCAATAAAATTCAAATAATAGGTATCTCTATAATTAATTGATTGCTTAGTATCTTTATGAGACTTAATCTTTATATGATTATTTTCATATTCCACGCTAAAAAGATCGAACGCTACATTTATCTCTTTTTCTACAGGAAGCATAACCGTCTCTCCTGTATTTGGATCTTTACCTGGCTCATAATCTATATATTTATGTTTTTTAACTCCATAATAAGTACTACTTGATGCCATATCACTCGTACAAGTACTAACATCATCGCCATAATGTATTTCTATATTTTCCCCCAGTTCATCAAATTCATCAATTTTCCGTCCTTCGAAATTTAACGATTGTGTAAGTTTATTCTCTCCTGTAGCATTTTCAGCTAAATAAAATGAATAACCTGAACTATTCTGTGTAGCAATATCAAATTCAACAAATGATCCAACATCCATATATAAATCATCCGATGCATTTGTTGATGTATTACCAAGTATTGCCTCTCCAATTGTATTACCATCGTACAGACCATCTGAAGATCCAAGAGTACCATTGATAAGTTCAATTGTGGCATCAGAAGCAAATACATCTTTCAATTTCAAACCTGATACACCATTACCAGTAATAATCATACTAGCAACAAGAAATATCGAAACAATCTTTTTGTAAATCCCCTTCATACGCTACCTCCATTTGTTGATTTTTTATAATAAATTCTCATTTTTTACAATTTCTTTGTGCAACATATATATTTATTATAAAACTGTCATAACAAATGTGCAATAACAATATTTTTTAATTAAACATAAAGATAATTTACCCTATTAAAGTGTTCATTTCTGCTAGTTCACTAATACTCAAGTTCGATATTTTCCACATTTATATTTACTTAATTTTCACAGGTCATTTCGAATCACATACACAATTTGAGGGTTTGTCAGTTACGACAAACCCTCAAATCAAACATCGAGTTCTCACCAAATTTTAATATCCAATTAATGATATATGTATTTTTATTATACAACTATTTCTATATTCACATAAAATCACATAAAATATAATTACTTACATCAATTCCCTTTTCTGACAAAAAAACTCTGTCTTCATTTTCAGCCAAAAAACCATTTACTAAATACTTATTAATTATGTCTCCATATTTTTTTTGTAAGGTAACACCAAACTTATTATAAAAATCTTTTTTTGAAACTCCCTTGCATAACCTAAAGCCTAATATCATATATTCTGACATCATATCATCTATGGTTAATCTTTCAACATCTTGCTTAGTCTCAATATTATCAAGATATTTACTAATACTATCTGTATTCTTCCATCGAATTGCTTTATTACCAAAATTTTTATATGATGCTGCTCCTATACCAAACCCAATATAATCTATTCCTGTCCAATAACCTATATTATGTTTACACTCATATCCAGATTTTGAATAATTTGATATTTCATACCTTTCATAGCCAAAACTCGATAGTATTTGTTTTGTTACTTTATACATTTCTCGTTCTACTTCTTCTAATGGCCTAATATCAATTCCATCTCTCTCCATTTTTCTAACATATTCATAAAGTGGCGTATTCTCCTCAATAATCAAACTATATACCGATATATGTTCAGGATTTAACTTTGCCACTTTATTTAGAGTATCACTAAATTTTTTTAAACTCTGATTTATAAGTCCACTCATCAAGTCAATATTTATATTTTTAAATCCAACCTGTCTTGCTAACTCAAAATTCTCAACAAAATCTTCATACGTATGAATTCTTCCTAATTTCTTCAATTCATCATTATGAGATGATTGCAAACCAAAGCTAATTCTATTTATTCCACTCCTCTTATACGAAATTAACTTTTCATATGTGATTGTTCCTGGATTACATTCAATAGATATTTCAGCATCTAAGTTAACATTATAATTTTCACATATAGTATATATTATTTTTTCAATATATTCGCCTTTTAATACAGTAGGCGTACCTCCTCCTATAAAAATGCTACTAACAAATTCATCCTTATTATTTCCATTTTCTATTTCTTTACATAGAGCCTTTACATATTTATCTTTAATTTCATCATCCATTGGTGCAGATAAAAAATCACAATATGTACATTTCTTAATACAGAAAGGAATGTGTACATATATTTCCATAATCACCCCTCAACCTTATTATCTCTAATTTTTCTTTTACGTCTTATTACACCATAACATATTAATACTAACATTGTTATTCCACTAAGAAAACAACATTCATCAAATAATGGTGTTTTATATTTTATTTTTATCACATGATTTCCTTTCGGTATATCAATACCTATAAACATATAATTAACAGTATAAATATCTACTTCCTTCTCATCAACATATGCTTTCCATCCTTTTAAATTTGGAACAGCAATACACATTGTTCTATCCTCATTTAGACTAACACTTCCTTCAATCATGTTTACTCTATACTTGACATTATCTAAATGTTTTTCAGATAATTCCTTTAAGTAACTTTTGTAATTTGATACATCTACAGCATATAATTCTACACCCTTATCATAACTTTCTTCAAAAATTATTGTCAATTCTGAAATTTTATCATAATATCCTGCATTTATATACAATTTCTCTCGCTGAATAAACCACGGATTATTTTTGGTAAAAAATGAAAAATCATTTACAAAACAGTCTTTATTATTTATTTTTCCTTCAATTTTACCACCTTCCGAGCCATCTAATACGACGTATATCTGTGATTTTTTTATTTCGTCAAATTTTAACATATATTTCTTATTTTCATTTTTTGAGATAAATGGAATCTTTTTTGAAATACCTTCTATTTTATCATTTTTATTATGTTTTGAATTATCAACTATTCCTCTTCTTAATGCAACCCATGATCTATCTATTTCATTCATATCTTCCACATCATTTTCATAAATAATATTCTTATATGTATATCCAAACGGAAGACTTAGTGTATTTATATAAGTATTACCTTTAGAAGATTTTACAAACCAATCAGGTTTATAGGCATCATCAGCACCATAATACTCATCAACATTAAATAATGCCATTAATTCTGGTCTACCATCAAGTCCATATATTTCACTAGTACTATGTAATTCTTTATTACCAAATTTCAACATAGTATCACATATTTTTTTCGGTATCATACTTGTATAAATCCAAGTTGAAGGACTCTCACAATACGCGTTTTCTCTACTCAAACCATTTCCGCTTAAGTCAACACGATTAATCTTTGATTCCTGATTAATCCTGTTTGAAATATTCTTTATCTTTTTAACTGAAAAACATTCATCCGCCCCCGAAAATAAATAAGAAAAAATCAAAGGCTGAATCAACGATATCAAAATAATTAAAACTAGTTGTTTTGCATTTATATTATATTTATCAAAAAATTGAACACATAATATGCAAAAATAAAAAGAAACCACCATAAACCATCTGTTCGAAGGATACGCGAAACCATTAAAAATAAACCCTACAACCGAAATTTGAGATAACACCATAATAATTCCAGTAATAATTAACCATTTCGTTTCTTTCTTTTTTTTCATCATATATATCATAATTAAAACAGCAATATTTACTGTAAAAAATGAACCTGGAAAATAAAAAATGAAACTTAACAATTCTTTATCATATATCTCTTTGTTATAAAATAAAAGATTTAAATTTTTGCTTCTTCCACTTCGAAAACTATTAAAAAAGCCAACCAAATTCACAATAAAAATTGGTGAAACCAATAATATAGCAATGATATAACAAATCAAACTAGTAGCAATTTTTTCTTTTAAATATATTATAGTTGATTTTATATTGTTATTGTTATTTATTGCTTTATAAAAGCCATACAATATCAAACAAATTGTAATTACGTACAACATATAAAATCCACTTAAAGAAATAATTACTAACGCCCCCACAAAAATACTCTTTATATTTTTGTCTAGTAACAAATCAAAACCAAGCCAAGCCAATGGTATTTGATAAACCAATAATACAAAACACAATTGGTCCATAGTCGCAATTGCAAGCGGACTAACAATATATAAAATCACTCCAATCATAATATTTTTTTCTTTTATATTATGATAAAAACAATATTCCGAAAAAAATCCCCCACCTAAATATATGAATACTAAGACCATTATCTGATACATAAACGGCATCATATTTTTGGGCACAAAAATCAACAATAAAAACAAAGGATTTCCATATCCATAATAGTTATATGTTTGAACAATATCCAGACCTAAAAATGTGTTAAAATCAAAAAATTTTAATTGTTTCCCCATAATTAAAGCTTTTATATTATATCTATAAAAATCCCGAATTTTAACCATATACGGATAATGCTGTGCGATTGTATCATTATCTGCAATAAATGTTTTACCATTCAACAAAAAAGGGAGAAAAACTATTAACATTACAACTAAATATATAATTGTATAATATAAATAATATTTTTTTCTATCTCTTATAATTTCTTTCAACTCTTAATCCTCATCAAGTTTAAGAACCGCCATAAACGCTTTCTGTGGTATTTCAACATTACCAACTTGACGCATACGTTTCTTACCTTCTTTCTGTTTTTCAAGAAGTTTCTTTTTACGAGAAATATCACCACCATAACACTTAGCAAGTACGTCTTTTCTCATAGCTTTAACTGTTTCTCTAGCTATAATTTTACTTCCAATTGCAGCCTGAATTGGTATTTCAAATAACTGTCTTGGAATTTCTTTCTTTAACTTTTCACACATCTTTCTACCACGTTCATATGCTGTATCAGCATGAACAATAAATGAAAGTGCATCAATTTCTTCTCTATTAATCAAAATATCAAGTTTAACAAGTTTAGCTCGTTCATAACCTTTTAGTTCATAATCAAATGAAGCATATCCTCTTGACCTTGATTTTAATGCATCAAAGAAATCATAAATAATTTCATTAAGTGGCAAATCATACTTAAGCAGTGCTCTCGTTGTCTCAATATAATCCATTCCTTTATAAATACCACGTCTCTGCTGACATAATTCCATAATAGGCCCTATAAATTCTGTTGTTACCATTATTTCAGCTGAAACCATAGGTTCTTCCATATAATCAATTTCTGATGGATCCGGAAGATTTGATGGATTAGTAAGTTCAATCATTTCACCATTTGTCTTATAGACCTTATAAATAACACCTGGCGCTGTTGTAACCAAATCAAGATTGTATTCTCTTTCAAGTCTCTCCTGAATAATTTCAAGATGTAATAACCCTAAAAAACCACATCTAAATCCAAAGCCTAATGCCACAGATGTTTCAGGTTCATATTTAAGTGACGCATCATTAAGCTGCAACTTTTCAAGTGCATCACGTAAATCAGGATATTTAGCTCCATCCGCTGGATACATGCCGCAATATACCATTGAATTTACTTTCTTATATCCAGGAAGTGGTTCACTACATGGATTCTCAGCATTAGTAATAGTATCACCAACTGTAGTATCTTTTACATTCTTAATACTAGCTGTTAAGTAGCCTACCATTCCTGCTGATAATTCTTCACATGGTATAAACTGACCTGCACCAAAATAACCTACTTCAACAACCTGAGCTGTTGCTCCTGTTGCCATCATCTTAACTGTATCTCCAGCTTTAACTTTTCCATCCATTACTCTGAAGAATACAATTACACCTTTATATGCATCATAAATGCTATCAAATATAAGTGCTGAAAGTGGTTTATTATCATCACCTTTTGGTGCTGGTACTTTTTCCACTATCTGTTCTAATACTTCTTCTACATTAAGACCACTCTTAGCTGAAATTCTAGGAGCATCTTCTGCCTCAAGACCAATAACATCTTCTATTTCTGCTGCAACTCTATCTGGTTCTGCACTAGGCAAATCAACCTTATTGATAACAGGAAATACTTCAAGGTCATGATCAAGTGCCATATAAACATTAGCCAGCGTTTGTGCTTCAATACCCTGTGCAGCATCAACTACTAAAACTGCTCCATCACATGCTGCAAGGCTTCTTGATACTTCATAATTAAAATCAACATGCCCTGGAGTATCAATCAAATTAAATACATACTCTTCACCATTCTTTGCTTTATATATAGTTCTAACAGCTTGAGATTTAATTGTAATTCCCCTTTCACGTTCTAAATCCATATTATCTAAAACCTGCGCCTGCATTTCCCTATCAGTAAGAAGGCCTGTCTTTTCAATAATACGATCAGCAAGTGTAGACTTACCATGATCTATATGAGCTATTATACAAAAATTTCTTATATGTTCTTTATCTATCTTAGACATTAAATACTCCTTCTTATATATATTGTTTATTTTTTTTCAATAATACCTTTCTCATTATTGTATTTAACAAAATAGCTAATATCATAATACCAAGAAAATATACCAATATATATATATATATATAACTATTCATTTTATATTTTTTCAAAAATTCTAGTACTACCGGATGTACCAAATAAACCTCCATTGATATCTTTCCTAAAGACAACAATACTTTATTCTTCAATTCAAAATTAACACATATCGAATAACAAAATAATCCACAAATACAAGGAGTTCCCCATTGTGCCAAAATATAAACTGTTATGTTATTATATCTATAAAACAATAATAAATGTAACACTATTATTATAATAAATTCTATCATAATCAGCATATATTTATCTTTAATAAAATTCTTAATAACTTCTTCATTCAAAAATATAAACCATCCCGCAAGAAAAGCAGATGGCATAAACCTATTTGGATCATGAGTAAATGAAATCATACAGATTCCCGAAATACACCATACAATCCATCCTAATGCAATATAATTCACCTTATTAATCTTTTTCATAATATTAAAAGCAATAAAATATACAATATATATATATATTAAACTTTTAATATACCATAGATATTTGCAATCATATGTTGGTATAAATACTTTATAAAAATACGAAATTTTTAAAGTAAAACTCTGAACAATTTGATACAATACTGTCATTATATAAAATGGCAAGAATATACTTACAACTTTTTTATTAATAAATCCTTCCAAGTAATAATCTTTTTTTAAAGTACAATAACATAAATTATATGCTGAAAAAAAATAAAAAACGCCAACAACCAAATAACCACATGATGTAAAAATATTTCTAACATCCATATGACACATAATAATTATTATACTAGCTAAACCTTTTAATATTTTTTCTTCTCTAATTTTCATAAAATCAACTAACCTCTTTTTACAATAACCATTTACATATTCATACTAAAAATAAACTCTGCTCAAATACAGAGCAGAGTTTATTTATTCACTAAACACTATTTAGCTGAATTAACAAGTTTTGTAAGTCTTGAAACTTTGTTAGCAGCTGTATTCTTATGCATAATTCCTTTTGAACCAGCTTTGTCGATAATCTTTGTAGCATTTACAAGTGCTTTTGTAGCTTCTTCCTTATTGCCTTCTGAAACTGCAACTTCTACTTTCTTAATCGCTGTCTTAATTGCTGACTTAGCTGCCTTATTTCTTTCATACTTAGTTCTGTTAACAAGAATTCTTTTCTTAGCTGACTTAATGTTAGCCATGGTATATTACCTCCATATATGTTTACTTATGATTTCCTTGAGAGAGTTCAGAAATCATCACTAAACCTATCTGTATGAATGTTTTTATGCGGACCAACATACAGACACAAGATATATTTTATTATACTTCTCATTATATGTCAATACGTAATTATCATATTTTCATATACGTTTTATGCTAACAAAAGAGTCACCAGATTAACCTGATGACCCTTTTATTAATTAAGTATTATTTTACTTTACCAGATTTTTTAACTTTGGAAAATGGTCCATAAATTTTTGCTTTTCCAACCTTCTTATAAGCTCTAATCTTAAAATAATATACTTTCTTTCGTTTAAGTCTCTTCTTTGTAAACTTAACCTTCTTAGCTTTTTTGATTGTTGCAATCTTCTTAAAGCCTTTTTTCTTCTTAGTAGACATATATATTTCATAACCATTAATGTTCTTCTGTCTCTTCCATGAAATTGTAATCTTTCTCTTGCCTACTTTTAACTTTGTAATTTTAACTGCTGTCATACCAGGAGTAACTGAAATTGTTGTGTAATCACCATAATAAAGGTTTCCATCTTTTCCTTTTGCGTATGCTCTAACAGCAACCTTATAGTTTTTATATTTCTTTAATTTCTTTAATACATATTTAACACTAGTTGTTGTACCAATCTTAGTATAATTTCCTTTTGAATATGTAAAGATTTCATAGCCATTAGCTTCCTGAACTGCAGTCCATGTAATTGATGGTTTACTAGCTGAACCTACCTGTCTAAGATTTGTAACCTTTCTAGGATTTATCTTAAATGTTATTTCTTTTTCACCATCATAATTTCCTTTACATCTAACTTTAATTCTAGCTGTACCTACATTCTTACAATCCTTATATTCAACTGAGTAATCAGTACCTAATGTTAACACTTTTCCTCTTCCCTTTACAGTAATTACAGGTTTAATATCATTACCTGTATAAACTGTATCTGGAACAGAACTAATTTCTAAATCATTAACACCAATCTTAGCTGTCACAGTACAAGTAGCTGTTTTAAGAAGAGTACCATCAGGTGCGTATGCATTACATGTTATAACTACCGGCCCAGCACCCTTAACATTAACGAATCCCTTACCATCAACAGTTGCAATACTATTATCTGATGATACAAATTCTAATGAATTATTTGTAATTGTTGAAGGATCTGCTGCACCATTCTTAATAACGTCGCCAAACTTATTTGAAATATTATCAATTATACATTCTACATTTCCTGATCTAATAGTCTTATTTTTTAGTCTAAGTCCATTAATATCTGCTGTTGTTTTTACCTTAAATGTAACTCCATTAACAGCAGCATCAAAACCTTTTGGCCATATTGTTACATCTGTTGTACCTGCATGTTTAGCTGAAATCTTAAATGTCTTATTTGCAGCACTATAACTTTCAATTTTACAAATATTATCATTATCTACAATATATTCTATATCATTTGATGCAAGATCATCTGATGTAAAATCATATAAAAATGTCTTTGTACCCTGATCAACAACATCCTTATGTACAGATGCATTAATTCTATAAAGAGTAATAGAATCACCATGATTAATTCTTGTGTCATCATCAACATTAATTAATGTTGTCTTTAAATTTGATGCCACAACTGAAATCTTACATGTAGCAGTTTTCCCTGATGCTTCAGCTATAGCTGTTAATGTAGTTGTTCCAATCTTTCCAGCAATAAGTTCACATGTAAATGTATTACCACTAGATGGTGTATTTCCAATTTTTGATGTAACATTACCAACTTTAACAATCGATTCATCATTACTTATAAACTTAACGTGATCAGGATTGCTTTGATAAAAGCTTTCATAATCCTTGCTACTATATGTAATCGTTGCTGTAATTGAACTTGATGTATTATACGGAATATTTAATGTATTCTTATCAAGTTTTAAACCATTTGATGGAGCTGCAACATATACATAAAAATATTCAGTAACTGCACCAGCTTTAAGTTTAATCTGAGTTGATCCATAAGCATTTCCCTTAGCGTATACCACAGCAGATTTTCCGTCTTCTGCAACTTCAAGGTCAATTAAATTATTTGAAGAATCAACTTCCCAAGTAAGTTTATCTGTAGTTTTTACAGGTGTGATTGTAGGAGTAATTGTTGTTCCCTTACTCTTAGCTTTTGTTTTATCTACACCAATATATACATCATCCTGTGAAATTGACTCACAAGGAACCTTTGTAACATCGACATTATATACAATATTACCTGTTACAGGTATAACAGAAGGAACTGTTGTACTGTCTCCCTGAGTTACCGGCAAAACTAATTTAAGACTTACTTCAACAGGAACATTTTTTGTTTCTGTATTGCCAGCAAATTCTAATGTTTTTACACTATAACTCTTACTTGAACCTTCAGTTTTCACTTCAGATCTACCTATAGAAGGAGTAATTGGTAATGTACCATATGTACCTTCTGCAACTAGAGAATTACCATCCTCATCTGCTTTAAATGAACTATTATTGATTGTCACTTTACTAAATGTTGTATCATATCCTGGAACTGGACTCTTATCATTGTATACAAGAGAATAAATACCCATTTCATCATGTTCATTAACTCTAACATTAATCTTATTAGATGGTACTCTTGTAACAAATGTAAACATATTTGTTTTTGGAACATTAGGTGATTTTGACTTTGTCATAACAACCTGACGATCCAAAATTGTAGTTGCTGGAGTATTTAATGTCTTTAATACTTTACAAGCACCAAGAGCACTTGCTCCGATATCCTGAACACTGTCACTTAATTTTACTGTTTCAAGATTTAAACATCCATAGAATGTATCCTGCTTAATTGAATCAAGTGGAGCTGATGCATCAAACTCAACTGATTTAATTGGAGTATATTCAAATGCTTGCTGTCCAATTGACTTAAGTTTTTTAGCCTTACCAAAATTAACTTCCTTCAATCCGTACTTAGGATCAGAGAACCAATTACTCCAATCATTTGCACTATAATAGAAATTACATTTTGAGAATGCTCCTTTACCGATAGTTTCAAGATTCTCTGGGAATGTAAGTGAACCACCTGTTGCACAAGTAGCAAATGATTCATCTCCAATCGTAATAAGTGTTTTTGGGAATAAATCATTTGTAAAATTCAATTTAGCACACTCTTTAAATGAACCCTGACCAATAACCTTAACACTCTGTCCTAAATCAACATAGTCTAATCCATACCACTTTGTATTTACATTAGTTGTTGAATCTTTAATAGCTGACTGAAATAATACAAAATTTGGAATCTTTTCGATATTTTTAGGAAACTTAAATGTGTCTAAGTTATAGCATTTTTCAAAAGCATTTCTACCAATATCAACAAGTCTTGTGTTATTTGATAAATCAATATTCTTAAGTCCCTTCATATCAAATTCTTTTGTATTATTATTCTTTTTGCCAAAACCTGCTTCAGAAAATGCATACTCACCAATTTTCGTTAAGCAAGTTGGAAAATTAATTGTCTGTAACCAATTGCAATTTTGAAATGCTTTAGTTCCAATCTCAACAGAAACCCTTGCATTTGTATTATTCTGTTCTGGTAAAGTAACCTTAGTTAAATTCCAGTCATTTAAAAATGCGATTTCACCAATTTTTCTAACAGTTGTACCATCAGGAATAGTCGTCATATCTGCGAAGTATACTTCCTCAAGATTTCTACATTCCTGAAAAGCTCCCTGTCCAATAGTTGTTACAGTACCAGGAATATATACATATTCTGGACCACCAACATAAATGTTTCTTCCATATATATCTTTAGCATCAGATTTAACACTACCATTTGCAAATGCTATTTCACCAATTGTTGTTAACTTTTTCAAGTCCTTCATAAATGTTACATTAGTAAGACTTCTAGTACTACCAAATGCATCCATACCAATCGTTGTAATATTACTATTAGCAGCAATATTAACTGTTGTTAATGAAGTACAAGCTGCAAATGTATGATTATTAATTTTTCTTAAGCTAGCTGGTAATGAAACAGAAGTCATAGATGTACATCTTGAGAACGCTGAATCACCTAAGTTTACCAAACCAGTACATCCTGAAAGATCAACTGAATATAAACCACTTTCAGCAAATGCTGCTACTCCAATATCAACTATTCTTGATGGAATGCTTACTGAAGTTAACGATCTACAACCTGAAAATGTTGAATCCGGAATTCTCTTCATCTGATTACCAAATGTAACCTTATTAAGGCTCTCACAATTAGCAAATACTGAAGCTCCCATAGTTTTAACTGTATCATTATCAACATCTGTAATATCTGTCTTTAATGTATTTGGAATTACTATACTCTGAATTGATTTACAACCGGAAAAAGCAGCACCACCAAGTTTTACCAAACCTGAAGGAAGTGTTACATTATTAAGTGCATAACAATTCTCAAATGCATTTTCATGAATCATAGTAATGCTGTTTGGAAGATTAATTGAAGCCAATTTCTCACATCCAGCAAATGCATATGTTTCAATTTCTGTAATTGATGATGGAAGTGAAACACTTTCCATCGCACACGAATAAAATTCCTCTTTTGGGATTTTTGTTACGCCTGTAAGTTTTGACAAATTAAATGATTTTGCCTTTCTAGCATAACCTAAACCTTCAATACTTTTAATTCCCGTGTAACTTGATAAATCAATGTTACCATCATAAGCTTTTAACTGAGCTACAGTAATGTTACTACCCTTGCCTACAATCTGCTTTAAGGCATTTAATAAAGTAGTATCCTTGACTATGGCTGTTGAAACTTCTGTTGTTGGATCAATGTCATCAACATTTTTAGCAGCATTAACAGAAACACTAAAATCCCATGGCATATGAACATTTACATTTGAAAAATCGCCAGATGTAAATATCATAGCTGATGATAAAACAACACACATAGTCTTTTTAAATGTTTTTCTCATTACAATTCCTCCTTAAAATTTTATGTATATCTACACACATACATAGTATATTTTATCACACTAATTTTTCAAGTTCAATATATATAAAATGTCTTTTTTATAACAAAAAGCGCGATGCTTTTCACATCACGCTTTTATCTTTTATTTACTTATCTTTTAGAACACTATCACCAAAGAAATCGTACTTTAATGTTAAATCATTTCTCTTAGTCAAATTACTAATATTATCATTCATCTGTTTTAACTTATCAGAATCGATTTCTTTTCCATTAGTAACCGAACCATTTTCTACATATACATTTCCATCATACCATGAATAATCATCAAAGAATACATATCCACTATAATCATCACTTAATATATCCTTACCTATATAATAATTATCATTATATTCAATACCAAACAAATTAAGTACTGTTGGTAATATATCTAATTGTGAATTAGTTTTTTCAATTTCTTTTGTATTTTCTATATCACTTGACCATATTAAAAATGGAGTATGATTAATTAAATTATTACTAGTTTCCTTATATTTTTCAAGGATTTTCTTATCTTCTATCATATATAAATAATGATCTGCATAAGTAACTATTACTGTATTATCATACAAATTATTCTCTTTTAATTTTTCGATCAAAAGACCAATCATTCTGTCTGTTTCTGTAGCCATCATTCTTACAGATTCTTCCTCATCAAAATCTGGTACATTTCCTTTACCATACTCCTTCTCTGCAAGAAACTTACCAACATCTTCCTTTGTTGAAAATGGAGTATGTGGAGTATATGTGATTATATAATCAACAAACGGCTGTTCCTTCTTAAACATTTTATCGGAAAAATCTGTATTATTAATTAATTCAGTATCCAATTCATATGTCAAATCATCATATTTATAATCATCAATCATTCCGTAATACTTATCATATCCCCAAGAATTATAATTAAGTCCCCTATTATAAAACTCACTTGTATTCATATGAAATGCTTCAACACTATATCCTTTATCCCTAAAAAGACTAGGCATAGTATCCTTAAAACTATTACTATACATAAATGTAGGATTCTTATAATATGACATCGGACATATAAATCCTGTATTTACAGCAAATTCACTATTAAATGTAGAACCTGCACCATTAAAGAATGAATAGTGATCATTAAACACAAATGCATTATTCTTCATATTACATAGATTTGGCATAGTTTTTTCATCAAAAAGAAAACTATCAATACCCTCTAACTGTAAAAATATAACATTCTTTCCTTTAAACATTCCAGTATACTCATTAGATGGCGCCTTTGAGAGATTCTTATATTCACTTTCAAGATACTTAACTTCATTATCATCTATTTTAACTTTATCATGAAAATAGAATTTATAAATATCTCTTACTGTATATTCAAGAAATCCGCATACCTTCATGGATTTATTCGCATCATTAAAACTATCATATACATTTCTTGGGATATGCCACTCTTCCAAACTCGTTTTATCTATGTGCTGACCATATGCCATAGGAAGTATTGTATGCATTATACCAAATATAACAATTGTAAATACTACTTCTTTCCACTTATTCTCAGTTGATTTCTTCATAGAAACCAATCCTAAAATACCAAGTAGTAAAATCACAATCGCAATCAAGAAAACAAACCACTTTGTCCCCTTAATTGTACTTAAAATATATCCACTTCCTTCACTTGCAAGCTGAGTCAAGTGAATACTAAAATAATAATTTGTAGCAAAATAATATATACAATTTGTTACAAAGAAAAAGTAGTAAAAGATAAATGCAACTGCATAAATAATCTTTCCTGCTATTCCTTTTAAATTCTTCGCTAATGAAACAATCAAGAATATAAATAATAAATCAAAAAATACATTTATACATGCAACGATAATAAAAACCGGTAGTTTGTATGTGTATATTTTTTTATCCATTGAAATTATTCTAATAATGTTTGTCATAAGTAAAAATGGCAAACATAATAAAAGAACATCAAATTTACCTATTTTTTCACCAAACTTTTTTTCACTTTGTTCCTGATGATCCAAATCCTCCAGCCCCCCTTACTGTATCACTTAATACATCCACTTCAGAAAATGCTACTGATAAAAATGGTGTTACAACTAACTGTGCAATTCTCTCCCCAACTTCAACTGTAGCATTTACATTACTATGATTGTGAAGCGCAACCATAACTTCACCTCTATAATCACTATCAACAACACCAACCTTATTCGCTGGTGCTAATCCTCTTTTAGTTGCAAGTCCACTTCTTGCATAAATAAGGCCTGCGTAACCCTCTGGAATCTCCATTGCTAATCCTGTTTTAATTAAAACAGTTTCACCAGGTGCAATTGTAATCGGTTCATCTATGCAAGCATAAAGGTCTGAACCTGCTGCATATTCTGATCCTAATGTAGGAATTATAGCTTTTTCATTTAATTTCTTAATGTTAATATTAACTGCCATCACTTTACTCCTTATCAAAATATTTCATATTCAATAAACCTTTTCAATTATACCATTAAACGCAAAAAAAATATACTGCTAACTAATATAGTCAGCAGTATATTGATGCCAAAAATTATAGTAAATTATTTAATTTCAATGTCATCACTTTCAACTTCTTTATTTCTATTTTCATCAATACCAAGTTTATCGCTAACTTTCTTTTTAGCTTTCTTAGCATAAATACCAATACCAGCACCAACTGCAATAACAATACCTGCTACAGCCTGGATAATATAAGTCATAACTGATGGATCTACATAAGCTACATAATTATTCATTTTTCTACCTCACTTTATTATTTCTTTTTAGTATTTTTCTTCTTACTAATCTTCTCTTTCAAACTTGATAAAATATAGTCACCACTTAATTTAGCTGATTCACCAAGACCAAAGAATGATTCCTCTTTAAGTTTAGCTATGTCATTATGAAATTGTGCGGTATCTTCAATCAAGTTTTCAACGAGTTCTCCCGCATGTTCTACTCTGTCCAAATCAAGTTCTGCACCAAGTTCCTCTCTGACCTTAATATCAAATGGAACAACATCAATTTTATCATACTCAGGATTCATAACCTTCATAGGAGTATTTATATATAATGTTGGCTTGTAAGTTGTAAAACTAAACTCATACGCAATACTTGACCAGTCAGTAACTAACACATCAGCTGTATACACAGTTTTATTAGATGAGAAATCTTTTTCAAAATTAAACTTATCTCCATACTTCTGTTGGAATTTAGCTTCTATATTAGCAATCTTTTCCTTGTAAATTCTTACATACTGTGGATGCGGTCTTACTATAACTTTATAACCTTTTTTTAGAATACTGTCAAGAAGTTCATCAAGACAAGAATCCATAATATTATCTTTCTGCCATGAAGGAGCAATTAAAACTGTCTTAACTTCATTTTCTTTCTTTTCCATGGAGTCGTAATCTCTCTTCATATTATCAAGTAAAATATATCCAGTTTCAACAAGCTTCTTTTCTGGCAAATTATATAACTTTTCAATTGCTCTTTGTTCAGCTACAACATGTGGACCTGTACAGAATATAGTATCAAAATGATCAAGCGCATGCGTACGAAGTGTTAAGTTATCACTATTCATGGCATGATTTGTGAAGATATACTCTATATCCTTTTGAATATAACTTCTCTTTAAATGGAAGTTTTCAAGGTCAGGTGTTGAAGTTAAAAAGATATCGCATTCTAACTTCATCATCAAGGTAATAAGTTTCTTCTCAGAAATGTAATATGCTCTAATCTTTTCATTCTGTTCTGCAAGATTAAAAATATTATCTTCTGGATCACTTGTAATATAATGAATTGTAACATTAGAATGTTCTAATATATATTCAACAATATCCTTAAAGTATTTATAATAACCATTACCTTCAGCATAAATAACAAGATGTTTATTTATAACTGAGAAAAATCTCTTATAATCAGCTTTCTCTTTTTTTGCATATGGATCTTTCTCGAAAAGTTTTTTCTTGTATCCACCTATCTGAGAAAGTTCCTCTAATTCCTTCTTACTATCCTCTAAAGCTTCATAATCAATATGTTTTTTAGGATCAATTACAATATTAAGAAGAACCTGCTGCAATACCGAGAACAAGTTACTCCAAATCCAATAAAGACCTACACCAATTGGAACAAAAAATGCAAGGAATAATGATAAACCAACTGAAAAAATCATAGTACCATATTTATTAGCATTTCCCTGTTCAGCCTGAAGTGGATTTAAAACATTTTGCATTGCACATAAGAACCATGCTGCTAATGCAGCTAAAATTGGAACTAATAAAGTTACTCCTTTACTATTTGCTGGAATTAAAGCCAAGCTCTTTCCAAATAAAGACATATTTGATTTTTTGATGTCTGAAGTTAATTCATCCATCTCGATATCATATTTCTGTCCAATTTTATCTAATTTTTCTGAATAATCTTTTTTCTTAATTGCATCAACAACCTGCATCTGAACAGATGATTCATCCAAATTTAAATCCTCTATTTTACCAATGGTATTAACTATTTCATTACTAGGTTTTGTATCAACTTTAAATATAAATGTCAATGGATTATATATAACTTGTACAAGACCCATAAGTAAAATAATTTGTACCAACAGTGGAATTATACTTGAAAAAGGATTATATTTTTCTCTTTTATATACCTCTGCAGTTTTTTCAGCAATTGTTTCCTTATCACCAAAATATTTTGCTTTGATTCTATTAATTTCAGGTGTTATTCTAACAATTTTAACACTATTCTTCTGTAACCAAATAGACACCGGAAGAAGAATAATCTTCGTAATTAATGTAAATAATATTATAGCTACTGCATAATTTGAAATAAACTTATAACATAAATACATTAACTCTCCAAGTGGTACACTTAGAACATCTTCAATAAACTTCACTTTCTTTCCTCCAATTGCTTTATATTAGATTTCTTTTAAATAATCCATAAAAGCATTTTTATTTTCCATGGCTGTAGTTGTTGGTCTACCAAGATCAGCTCTTGAACCTATACCACACTTAACTTCTATAAGTGACAATTCCTCGCACTCCTTGGCCTCCTCTAAAACTTCATCAAGTCTATCATAATCATCAACACTTCTAACATAACCATATCCACATGAATTAGCAATTCTTTCAACATTAATATCACCTACAACAGTAGGCATACCTCCAACTGTTTCATGAGCACTATTGTTAATTATGATATGAACAAGATTTGCTGGTTTATAACTTCCAACAACTGCAAGTGATCCCATATGCATAAGCATAGAGCCATCACCATCAATACACCATACTTTCTGTTTTGGTTTATTAAGTGCAACTCCAAGAGCAATTGATGATGTATGTCCCATTGAACCTACTGTTAAGAAATCATATTTATGAGAAAGACCTTCTCTTTCTCTTATTTCAAACAACTCTCTACTAGCCTTTCCTGTCGTTGAAATAATAGGATCTTCTCCCGAAATTTTAACAATATGTTCAATGATTTCTTCTCTTACAAGATCACAATCATTTGAATATTCAACTTTTTCATCATATGATAGTGCGCCCTTTCTTACAACAAATGCAACACTATCACCTTTACTTAGTATCTCTTTGAAACTAACCATTACATTCTTAATAGCTTCTTCTGTTGTATCCTTACCAATAATAAAAGATGGGATTCCCATATCATCAAGAAGTTTAATTGTAACTTCTCCCTGGTAAATATGCTGAGGTTCATCATGAACACCTGGTTCACCTCTCCAACCTATAATAAAAATTGCTGGAATACCATATACTTTTTTATTTAATAATGATGCTACCGGATTTATAATATTTCCTTCACCACTATTTTGCATATAAACAACAGGAACCTTACCAGTTGCAAGATGATAACCAGCTGCTATCGCTGTAGCATTACCTTCATTTGCTGCAATAATGTGATGTCTCTCATTTGTACTATATCTATTATATAGATAATTACATAATTCTTTTAATTGTGAATCAGGTACACCAGTATAAAAATCTGCACCAATTAATTCAACTAATTTTTCTACCTTCATATAATCTCCTACCCTAATATGAATTTACTTAAATCTCTTGTTTACTTCTTCAAGTTCCTCTACTGTATCAATTTCAACAATGTCTTCATCTTCAACAGGTTTAACTTTCAATTTAAGTTTATCCAAGTTTGCATTTACAACATCATCCCAAAAGAGTTCTTCATATCCACCTCTTGCATATGCATCTTCTATGCATGTCTTTAAAGAACTTGCTTCATTAGATTTAAAGAAAGATAAACCTACCATATTATAAAGGTCTGTTCCTTCTTTGCCAACTCTTGTGATAAAACCATCATCTCCAGTTTCAAAAACCCAATCTGAAGAAAAACCATTAACAAATTTCCCAAAATAACAAGATTCCTTTATCTCACCATCAAATATTCCTGCATTAGAAATATAAAGATCTGCTTCGCATATAAAGCAATCGCCTAGCGCAAGAACTTCTTTTGCATAATAAATTGATGAAATATTATTCACTGTTTCATAGTCTTTATTAACAATAATTTCAATATTATCATACTTTTCTTTCAAATAAGAAAATTGTTCTCCTAAATAACCTACAACAACGTATATTTTATTTATATCTCTTGTAAGTAAACTATCTATTACTGTTTCAATCATAGGCTTACCATTAACTTCGATAAGTGGTTTCGGTTTTTTCAAAGTGAGTGGCCTCATTCTTGTTCCAAGACCTGAGGCCATTATAATTGCATTTTCCATATTTATTACCTTTATAATTCTTCAATCAAAGAAATAATTTCCTTAATTGGCATAAGTCTGTCATCAACTTCCTGTGCTCTATGATACTTTAAAATATCCTTAGCTGTCTGTTCCATAGCAGGGAAAGCTGATCTAGTAAGCTGGTTTGCATAAATTACAATATTAACTCCATGTTCAGCAAGTTCAGCTTCTGTAATAGAATTAAATGAACTTGGTACAACAACTATAGGTGTTTCCTTATTCTTTTCTCTAAACTTATCACAGAATTCAAGTATTTCAGCAGGATCTTTCTTTCTACTATGAATCATAATGCCATCAGCACCTGCTCCAACAAATGCATGCGCACGCTCTAAAGCATCATCCATCCCTTGCTCTAAGATAAGACTTTCAATTCTTGCAATAATCATAAACTCATCTGTAAGCTGAACATCTTTAGCTGCCTTAATCTTTTCGCAGAAATGTTCAATACTATCCTGTGTTTGTGATACCTCTGTACCAAACAAAGAATTCTTTTTAAGACCAACCTTATCTTCAACAATAACAGCTGATACACCCATTCTTTCAAGTGTACGAACAGTATAAACAAAATGTTCAATCTTTCCGCCTGTATCACCATCAAAAATAATTGGTTTTGTAGTAACTTCCATAACATCATCAATTGTTCTAAATCTTGATGTCATATCAACAAGTTCAATATCAGGTTTACCCTTAGCCGTTGAATCACATAATGAACTAATCCACATTGCATCAAACTGATCAATCTCACCATTATGCTCAACAATAGTCTTTTCAGCAATTAGACCTGTAAGCCCACTATGAACTTCAATTGTTTTAACAATTGGTCTAAGATTAATAATCTGACGAAGTCTTTTTCTTCTGTATTCAGGCATACCCATCTTTTCTTTAATTCTTGTATCTATTCTTTTAACATTTTCATTATAAGTATATGGAACATCGATAATCTCTCCACCATATACAGATAATAATTTTTCAACATTATCCCTAATAGCTTTCATTGGTCCTTCAAGCCAGTTATCACCATGAACCACATAATCTGGATGATATTTATCAATAACTTTATCATACATAACGTCATCCTGAACAACAACTTCATCGACACCTTCTATATTTCTTACAAGTTGCATTCTTTCTTCATAAGAAATTGAAGACATACGATTATAACGTACCATGGCTTCATCACTTAACACACCAACTATAACTTTTCCAAGTTTCTTACACTCATTAATTATGTTCAAATGACCTTCATGAATATAATCTGTTGTGAAACATGTATATACTGTTTTCATATAACTCTCCCTGTTCTATTCCATTGTATTCTTATATTTCCATTTAACCACATGTTTACGTGGTACATCTATCATATCAAAATCTGCATCGTATAACTCATTAAGAACTGTTCTCCATGTATTTAAACATGAAAGTCCTTCTATATCATGTTTATTAGCACTACCCCAATAAACACAATTCAAAACACTTTGCATATTCTTAGATTCTACTTCTGCATCAAATTCATCCTTGCTGTATTCATTCATACAAAAATATGAATATCTTGCGCCATGATCTGACTGAATTACAATAACAGCATTAGGATCATTTTTTATTATGTTATCTACTGCCGCATCAACCTTCTTATTAATGTATTTTAGCTGATTAATATATACATTCTTCTTTGTCCAATCTCTTGCATCCTTATAATCAATAGCTTTACCATTCTCGTCAAAAACAAATGGTCTATGCGGAACCATAAGATATGCTATTGTGAATGTAGGTTTATCTTTTGAATAATCATAACTATGTGAGAATATGTCAAAAGCCTTATTTACTTCTTTTCTATATCCATCATAATTGCTAAGAGCCTTTACCTTAGGAGCAAATTTCTGAAGCGACTTAAGAAAACTATTCTCATAAATATATCTCTCAATACCAAATGGATTTGTCTTTAAATTCTTCTTTGCAGAACCAAATAACTCTCTACATTCATCTGAATCAGAATCAATAAAATTCTGATGATTAATTACATTAATGTCATATCCCATCTCTTCAAAGAATCTATACATTGCTGGATTCTTTAAATACTTTCCGTTCTGATCCTTATCATCTCCAGGATGTGCAACATATTCAAAATTCAAAATATTAGGAAGTATTTCCTTTGTATAAATACCTTCGTAATTATATGAAGTATCTGAATTAGTAAATCCTTTTGATTCGAGACTATTTAAAAACTTACTATTATCATAATTATAGAAATAATCAAGATTAGCAGTTCCACCATATTCATCAAGAACAAGATAATAAACATTTTCCTTAAATCCTGTATCTTTACCATGATTCTTTAAAACTACTGGTTTAACTTCATCGTTCTTTGCAGCAAACGCCTTTGGTACAGCTCCAACAAAATTAAATACTATAAGTCCAGCAAATACTACGCAAATAATCTCGCAAATCCAATCAAGTTCATCTTTAACATTCTTGATAATAAGATATACAATTCCAACAACAATTGCACAGAATAATAAGAATATCTTATTTCCTACAAAATTCAATCTAGAATTAACCATATCAAACATAAGATTATAATTCATAAAGAATAACATCCCAATAGTTGTTAATATAGTTGACTTATAAATATCTTTGACGATTTTATACGCAACATACTCCATAATAGCTGCAATTAAACAAAACGCCAATATTGGTAACACCACATGAATTGGTGTTGTTTCTGTAATATTAGCAAAATACATATAAAAGCATGGATACATACACACTAGTAATAATGTTAATATTACAAGTCTTAATTGTTTTTTTTCAAATTTTTTCATGTTTACTTTTCCCTTCAAATAATTTTTTTATTTATGTCTAAACCATTTGCTAGTAATTCTCTTCTTTATTTTTTCTTTTTTCTCTTCATTAAATTAATTATACTTTACTGGAATCTGTACATTAAAATGTCTTAATGCTTCCTCAAATACTACATAAAAGTCTTTGATATCCTGTTCATCAATCGCTCCAAGCGCACATAATCTAAATGTTTTAGTTGTAGCAATCTTACCAGGATAAATTGTAAACCCTCTTTCGTAACAGTAATCATGAACCTTCATGAAATCCCAATTTAAATCATCTGGATAAACCAATGCAGTAACAAGACCAGCCTGCCATTCTTCTTTGATTACTTCCTTAAATCCAAGTTTTAACGCACCCTCTCTAATTGCATTAAAAACTTTTGTATGTCTTGCCCATTTAGCTTCTTCGCCTTCTTCAAAGTATTCCTTTAAAGCCTGAATAGTAGCATATACTGTCTGAACTGGTGGTGTAAAATGCATCTCACCTGTCTTTTCAAAGAAGTCATACTGTAAGAATAAATTACAGTAATATGAACGCTTTGGATAATCCTTTGATTTTTCAATTATTTCCTTGTTACCAATAACAAAAGATAAACCTGTCATTGACATCAAGCCCTTCTGTGCGCTAGCCATACAAAAATCAACATTATCTTTTTCAATATCTATTGGTCTCATTGCAAGAGTTGAAGTTGTATCAACAGTAAATGTTGCACCATACTTGTGAACCAATGCACCAATCTCTCTAATAGGATTTAATAGCCCTGTTCCTGTTTCATTATGTGTAGTATGAACCAATGCAATATCAGGATTTTCCTTAAGTGTCTTTTCAACAAGTTCAAGATCAGGTCTTTCATCTTCCTTAAACTTTAAATCAATATAATCAAGTCCGTAATACTGACAAACCTCAACTGCTCTTGTACTGTATGCTCCATTATTAATTACCAATACTTTCTTTCCCTCTGGTAATAATGAATTTATACAAACATCAATATTAATTGTTCCTGATCCACAGAATAATACTGATGTATATTTATCTTCACTAGCATGAACAACTTTAAGAAGATCTTTTCTTAATGTTTTCATCATATTAGCAAATTCTTCTTCTCTTGGACAAATATCTGGTACAACCTGAGCCATTTTAACTGTATCTGTTGTTGTTGATGGGCCTGGGTTTAATAAAATATTTCTTTTAATATTCATTTTTACACCTATCTTTCTACAAAAAATTCTTAGTAATTCAAGACTACTGTGTTACGTTTGTATACCTCCACGTATAACTATAATCTTCTTCGCACTCTATCATGTCATAGTTAGTATCATATACTTCATTCAATATTTTTCTCCAAGTATTAATACATGAATCTCCCTGAATATCAAGTTTTTCTTTTCCACCAATATAAACACAATTTAATGCATTTTGCATCATCAATGTTTCTTTTTTTACATTATAATCTTTTTTCTTATAATTTTTCATACAATGATATGCATATCTCCATCCATGATCTGATTGAATAACAATTATAGAATCCGAGTCTTTATCTATTATATTCTTAACCATTTCCTTTATTTTACAATTAACATACTGTAACTGTTCTATATATATATCCTTATTATCGTAATTTTGCATATCTTTATATTCTATATACTCACCTTTATTATTATATAAAAAAGGAACATGTGGACATAGAATATAACACACATTAAAAGAAGGCTTGTTAACTCTATCGCAAATATTTAATGCGCAATCAAAAACTTCATCTAATTCTGTTGTATATCCTTCAGTTGTAAAATTTTTAGATTTTGATTCTATCCTATCATTTGAACAAATAGATGAAAAAACTGAAATTAAACCCTGCTGAAATACAATCTTTGAAACATATTTAGCTTCATTTTCTACATATCCTTTTTTTTGCTTTTGGGTTAATACATTACACCCTGTTTCTTTTAAATATTTTTCTTGATTCACAATATTAATTTCATATCCCATTTTTTTAAAAAATCTATATAATACGGGATTTTCTGTTAACTTTATATTTCCACTTGGAACTGAACCCACTCTACTAACATAATCAATATTCAATATATTCGGAACAATATCAGATGTATATATAGACTCTTTATTATATGTATTATTCGACCAAGAAAAACCCATATTTTCAAGATAATTCTTAATATCACTATTGTCATAGTTATAATAATATTTTAAATTTTCTGTTCCGCCATACTCATCAAACAATAAATAATAAATATTTCTGTTCTCTACTTTATTAGCATATTGCTCAACTTGAACTTCCTTAATTTCCTCTTTACCACTCATCACCACAGGTATAGCACTAAATGTATTCATTAATAGCAGTGAAATAAATAATATATTTATAATGATTATTACCGTACCCATTTCTTGTTTTTGTTTTTTTAAAAAAAAACCAAAAAGGAACATTATGATAAGCATAACACCCCCTAATAAAGCAAAAGAACATATAGGTATAATCATAACTATAATATTTTGTATAAGAACAAAGTTCATAAATATAATCATTAACGCACTACTATAAATACTTGCTTTCTCCACATCAAAGAAAAATAACATTGAAATTGCGAAAAAAGCAACTGCTATCATAATATAAGTTACTAACGGCAACTCGATATCTCTTAAATGCACTTCATCAATATTACGCAAAAAAATAAATAACACCGGGTATGAACTTGTAAATAAAACCGCACATAACGACAGTATTATTTTTTTAATCATTTCCTTTTCACCCATAACTCTATCTCCACTAACTACTAACTCAAACATTTCCAACAATCTTATATATTTTGTATTTTTCCGTTATAATATCCATACTTGATTCATCGTAAATCAATTCATAAGATGATATTTTTTCATCTAAGCCCTCTATCATATTTGACTTGATTGAATATACCAAGTATATTTCATTTCGTTCCATCAATAATTCTTCAATTAAACTATCATATTCTTTTTTTGTTAACCTATGTCTAATGTTTTTATTTCTATCTATATAACTAGCTCTTCTGCCTGTAAAAATATTAAATAATTCTCTTTTTTTCAAATATGGAATTATTGACAAACAGTAATCTTCATCATTAAATATTATAACTGCGTCGTCATCTATTTTTTCTTCAATAAACTCCGAAGTAGCCTTACTTCCTGAGTATATTCCACTGCAATCCCATACTATTGGTTTTATGTTATAAGAAGATAAAATGGCTGGTATTGATAATACAATTAAGGATATTAAAGTAATAATCACTCCCCTTTCTTCTCTTTCTTCTTCGTTATGTAACAAAGAACAACTAACAAAAGTCAAAACATAAAGCCATGTAATAATCTGCCATATGTGTCCCTGATAAATCAACAATACTATCAATTCCCAAACATGAGAACATATCAAAATTATAATCGCCTCAAAACATCTTCTATTTTTTACAATTTTATAAATTATGCACACACTAACAACAGTAAACAATACCAATAAACCTATTATTTCTGCGTTTTCCGATTTTCCACTTTTAATATCTTGTTCATCAAGTGCTGTAGTATTAAAAACCTTTCTAAACTCCCACAACAAAAAAACACCACTAAATAAAACTATTGATAACCCTTCTATTCTTTTTCTATTATCCCTAAAATCTTTTTCTTGAACCAAACTATTTACTATATCTATTAACCAAAATAAAGAAAGAATCATAACAAACCCTAACATAATCACATGAACTTGAGTGAGTAATGCAAGTAAAATACCATACGTGATTGGTTTATCATATCTATCAGGATAAACTACCATTATACATACAATAATTAACCCTATTAATGCATAACTTCTAGCAAAAACTGAATAATAAAAAACAAACATTGGACTAAATATCACTATAAACTTAACCCATAAATTTACTTTCACTTTGCCAATAAACAAAAGAATAGCTACCATCATAATTAACCAACTCAAAATATTTGATGTAACATACGGGAATCCTAACTTTGCAAATGGCATTAATATTACAAAATATAAAAAAGGATGACCTTCAACAGAAGTTAAATTAAACAGATTAATAATGCTTGAATCTCTTGCAACAAGCCATGACTGGGCTTCATCTCTCCACGCTTCATGATTAGCAATTATATACAAATTAAAAAGCATTATTATTATTCCCAAGACATATAATAGAATAATCTGCCTATTTTTTCTTATTCTTTCATTTCGCTTCATGATATTCCTTTTCTGTATTAACATTCCATATATTGCTCTTATCGTCTACCCTATTAATAATATTATAAACTGCCTCAAAAGAAGTACACATAGAATGATCTATATTATTATATCTATGTTGGCCATTTCTTCCTACACAATACAAATTTGAAATCTTATCTATATACTCCCTTAATTCATTAATATGCTCATATGTATCAAAATATGCTGGATACGCTTTCTTTACTCTCTCAACATGATAATCCATCACATCATCAGATTTATTAATCAATCCCATAATTACCATTTCTTCAATTGCCATCTTGGCAAATTCACTGTCCGTCATAGACCACATTGAATCACCTTCATCACAGAAGTACTCAAGACCAATCCATACATTATTTTCAATATCCTTTACAAGATATGGAGACCAGTTGTTATATACCTGAATCCTTCCCATTTTTACATTTCTATCATGAACGTAAATCCAATTGTCAGGTACAATATTTCCTATTGTTTTGATATTTGTCTTATTTTTTAAATTCAATTTATTAACAAGCACACCAACTGTCATATAATCTCTATACGGTAAACCCTTAGCAATATTCTGTATATATTCTGGTACATCATTGATTCCTATAACCAAATCCTTCAAAGGCATTGATGAAATCACATAATCTCCCTCAATCTCTTTAGTTACATCGTTATCATCTTTACTAAGATACCTTACTGTAGTAATAATATCATCACTACTTTTTTCAAAACCTACAACCTTAGCATTTTTTATGATTTTGCCACCCATTTTTTCAATCTCTGATGCAGTAATTTCCCAAAGCTGACCAGGGCCTAATTTTGGATATGCAAATTCTTCAATCAAAGATGTCTCAACTTTTCTGTTCTTCTTATTAAATATCTTACCAAATACATCCTTTAATATTGCAATAATTGATAAGCCTTTAACTCTTTGCGCTCCCCATTCTGGTGAAATATCCCTTGGATGTCGTCCCCATAGATTCTCCGTATAACTTTCAAAAAACATAGAATAAAGTTTTTTCCCAAATCTATTCACGTAAAAATCTTCTAACGATTTCTCTTTTCTTTTAAAAATCACACTTTTCAAATAACTAAAACCAACAACTATTGTTGTTAAAAATCCCATATTCTTTACTGTTTCAAATTTTAAAGAAATAGGATAATCAAAAAACCTATGATTAAAAAATATTCTCGATAATCTATTTCTTCTTAACATTACTCGATCGGTATTTTCTGGATTAGGTCCTCCACTAACAATCGTAGATTTCCTACCAAGTTTAATGTCATCATATGGCATACTTCCCTGAGTCGGCATGATATTCTCCCACCACTCATTAACCTGTGGTACTTTAGAGAAAAACCTATGTCCCCCCATATCCATGCGATTACCTTTGTAATTTACAGTTCTTGAAATCCCACCAAATACATCACTTTCTTCAAGTACTATAACTTCATATTCTTTTGATTTTTTCAATAACTCATACGCAGCAGTAAGACCTGCTGGCCCAGCTCCAATTATAATTACTTTCTCCACTATATCCATTCCTTTTATCAAAAATACATAAATTTATATGATAATTCATATTTACCCAAGAATATTATACTATTTTTTATTTAATTATCAACTTTTTTTTTAATTTCCTTATATATTAAAATAATAAGCGATATTCTTCTATTTTTATGGTACAATAATACGTGAATATAATTAAGGAGTATTAAAAATGAATAATCAAAAAAACAAAAAAATATCATTATTTTCATTTATCATCTTCGGCTTTTGCATTGCCACATTAATCTATGCTTTTTCTTTAGGAATCAATGGAAACGATTTTTGGTGGCATCTAAAAGCTGGTGATTGGATATTATCACACAAACAAATACCTACTCATGATATTTTTTCTTGGTACGCATCATCTAACAACTACTATTGGTTTTCACATGAATGGTTATCAGAAGTACTATTATCTTTGATATTTTCCATTGGTGGAACAATTGGTATTTTTTTATTCTCACTGTGTATAGCAATAACAATACTCGTATTATTCTTTTTTGCTGCAGGAGAAAACTTTGATTCAAACCCAATTTTATCAACAATATATACCCTAATTTTTGTTTGCATAGTATATATATATTGTTATGGTAGGCCACAACTATTCACTTACCTACTACTTAACATCACCTATATTATTTTATATAGATTCAAGAAAAATTCATCTAGCAAATCTATTTGTTTTTTACCCGTTATTTCAATAATCTGGGCAAACATTCATGGTGGTTCTTCTAACCTTGCTTACTTATTACCTATCATTTTATTATTAAGTATGACATTAAACTTTAAATTTGGGAAAATTGAATTTAATCGTTCAAGCAAAACAAATATTGTAAAACTTAGCATCATAACATTAATCTCTATAATTTGTATATGTGTAAATCCACATGGGGTTTCAATGTTTACATATCCCTATACAAATATGAGTGATAAATTAATGTTAAAACTCATATCTGAGTGGGCTGCACCAGATGCAAAAGATTTAGCTCAATTGTTTTTCTTTTTTGTTCCAATAATAGGCGTTACCATTTTATTTATAGCTACTGATAAAAAAATTGATGGTTTTGATTTTTTAAATTATGTTTTTTTTGCATATCTATTTTTTAGAAGTACACGTTTTATTATATTTTTTATGATTGTATCTGCATTTTATGCTTTTAAATATATGATACCATCTAAAAAAAGCATTAACTTCGATGGCAAAAAAGAAGAAAAATTTATGATTGGATTTTTATTTGGATTATGTTTAATATTTTCTATTTTTGGTTTTATTAATATGAAAACAACATACAATTCAAAAAAAGGATTAATAAAAAAAGTATTGTCCAAAGAAACTATAAATTATGTAAAAAAAGATAATCCAAAAAAACTATTTAATGATTATAACTTTGGTGAAACACTTATCTATAATAACATTCCAGTATTTATAGATAGTAGGGCTGATGTATACAAAGGAGATATGATTAAAGATTATACTTGCTTACGTTTCTCATCATACGCGAACAAAAAATATAATAAAAAAACATATATAGATGAAATTATAAACAAATATAACTTTGATGCTTTTTTAATAGAACCAACCTCAGCTTTATTACCATACTTATATAGTCATTCAGATAAATATGAAATTAAATTTGAAAACAATGAAGCTGTATATGTTAAAGCTAAATAAGGAGATTTTAATGAATTTAATAAAAAAAATATATAAAAGTAATAAAAATACACTGCTATTTATTTTCATTTCAGTATTTATATTTATATCATTAACTTTTAAACTAAGCGGTATGTCCGGTAATGATTTTTGGTGGCATCTACGCTCAGGCGAATGGATTGTAAAACATAAACAAATTCCGACTACCGCACTTTTCACTTGGTATGGCGAAGCCAATAACCTTAACTGGTTTGCCCATGAGTGGTTAACAGAAGTTTTCTTTTATTATTTATATTCTTTTTTTGGAAGTGTTGGTATGTATTTATTCTGCGCACTACTTGGAATACTAATAATCGGACTAACTATTATATATAATCACAATTATTATTTTAATAATTTACTAATGTCAATTATTTATACATTCTATTTTACACTAATAATTACTCAATTTTTTTACGGTAGACCTCACCTGTTTAATATGATTTTTATGTATTATCTATTATATGTACTATATAAATATAAAGAACACAACACTAGACTTATTTATACTATTCCTATTCTTTCAATCATTTGGGTAAATTTTCATGGTGGTTCTTCTAATTTGATTTATATTCTCCCACTATGTTTTATTATTTCTGGAATCAAAGATTATGAATACGGTAAACTAAAATGCTACAAACTAAAAAAAGATAGATTATTTTCCTTATCACTTATTACAATAATATCAACATTTGCTCTTAGCATTAACCCTCGTGGATTATCAATGCTAGAATATCCCTTCACAAATATGAAAGATGATATGATGCTGAAAGTATTAAGTGAATGGGCTTCACCAGACGCAAAAGATTTAGCCATTTTACTGCTTTGTTTTGTGCCAGTAATACTTGTAACGATTATATTAATTGCAACGCAATATAAAATAGATATGTGTGATTTCCTAATATACGGATTCTTTACATATATGTTTTTTAGAAGTCAACGTTTTATTTCATTGTTTATGATTGCTACTTCATTTTTTGTTTTTAAATACATTATGCCATTTAAAAACAAACAAAAAAAAGATTCTGTTAATGAAAAGCATAACCAGTTATTATTACTCTTTACATCAGTATTATTATTATCATTTATAATAACATTTACCATTCGTTCATTGAATTATTCAAAAAAACATAACCTTATATCCTTCGATGTTTCTAACGAATACATTAAATTAATCAAATCAGACAAACCCCAAAAATTGTTTAACGAATACAATTATGGTGGAGCCTTAATCTATAAAGGTATTAATGTATTTGTTGATGGTAGAGCGGATATATATACTGGAGATACACTCAAAAACTATCAATCACTAAAACAATGTAAAAATTATAATAACAAAAAATTTTCAAATGATAATTATATGAATGAACTACTTAATTTATATGACTTTGATGCTTTTTTTGTTGATCCATCCTGTCCACTCTATAATTATTTAATCACAAAACCTGACAAATATTTATTAATAAAATCAAATAAAAAATATGCATATTTTAAAACACTACAGTAATAAAAAAGGGAAGAGGAGCCATTATATGACTCCTCCTCCCTTATTTTATATCCACAATGATAGATGATTTATTCTACCAGAAAAACTTTCTTTTCTTCAGCTGCTGCTCCTGCTCCACCGCCACCAGCGCCATCACCTGTTACTGTAAGAATATTATCACTTTCAAATCCTTCTAAAGCACTTAATGGATAAGCATATAATTCAGCAGAATTATTCTCTATCTTATTTGCTATAAAGTTTCCATAAAATTTCATTCTAGAATTAATCTGTATTTTTCCTTTTGTAGCGAGTACAACACCTGCTACATACTGAGGTATAGCTGCATCTCCTGCTATAAATTCAACATTACCATTTCTTGAGAAAACTGATAATGCCATTGGGTTAGATGCACTATTTGAAATAATATCAGGTCTTTCACCTTTATATGATATATTCTTATCTGCTCCCATAAATCCATTTATAGCACATCCTTCTGCATTAATATTACCTGAACAATAAATATCTCCATTAACTGTCACATGATATAAATATAAATCTCCATCAGCATATATATCACCATTTATTACAAAATCTGGAGCTTTTCCTCCTTCATTTCTAATCTTCATTTTTGAATTAGAATAAATATTTCCAGTTGTTATTTTCATATTTCTAACCGCAATACCATTATCATTACTACTACTTGAATCAGAATAGAATATTAAAGTATTACACTTATATGTAGTATATGATGAAGGCTGAGCATTTATAAACTGATAATTATTCCCTTTGTATGCTATAGTTACATTTTTCTGAGTTACCGTTGATGGTAATGAACCAACATAATACTGTCCTGAATTCTTTACTACTATTGTATCCTCATCATTATGTGATGATGCAAAATATGCATTATTATTATCTTTTTTAACTGAAGCATCTGTAATTACATCAAATTTTGCATTAACTTTATTCTTTAGAGCTGTTATTCTAGCTTCTGCACCATTTACATACTCTTTAATCATCTTAATAGGTGCATCACTATCACTATTAAATGTTTCTTTCTTAAATACTGTATCAATATATGATGAAAGAGGAAGAGCTACTGCTCTTGTTTCCTTAGTTTGGCTTGTATATAATTCTGTATTATTAAGCCAATCTATACTTTGAATATACCACTGCTTATTACCATATGCATCAAATACTTCTGCTGGTATTAAGTAGTATTTATCAATTTCATTTTTTATCTGATCAACTGTAATTGTTCCATTAATTCCTGCAAGTCCCCAACTTTCAGCTTTTTTAGGTACAAAATCAACTTTTCCTACTCTAACATACGCATTACCCTGTAATGAGAATGTAGTGCCACTAGATATCTGTCTAACTGTTCCTGTATTAGGATAATCATTAACTGCTCCATTACTGTGAACTGCTCCATCAATTTCAAAATAATTACCACCTAATGCTAATGGTGAACTTGATGTTTGTGCATATAATAAATAAGGGAATTCCGCCTTGCCGGCTGGTGCACTAGGACTACTTACTATTTGTACACTTGCTGCTGCATTAGTTGCAACATTAATTTTCTTTATTCCAACAACTCCACCAAATGCAGAATTAACATCAGTATCTGCTGAAACTGATATGCTTGATTTTCCCTCAGTTACAGTAAACCCTATATTTAGATTTACTGCGTTATGATTACTATAGTTAACATTAAAATACTGTTCTGCGTATTTCTTTGCCTGTACTGTATTAGGTAGATATTGCGCACCTGCCAATGCTGCTGCATCACACGCAGTCTGTAATTTTTGTTTCTGATAATAAGCCAAACCCATATCAATTCCTAAAGAAGCAAATGCAAGTAGAACAACCATCATCAAAGCTACCAAAACCATAACCGCACCATTTTCATTTTTCATATTATTCTTAAAGTTTTTCTTAAAGTTTTTCATAGTTTTGCTCCTTTCTTGTTTTTTCAAACATTTTATTATAATTTTGTAATTTACTTAATCGGTTTTGTTATTTTTTAACAATTACTTAATCGGTTTCTATCATTTTTTTGTGGATTTTGTATAATTTTATTGTACCACAAGGAAACTACATTTTCAATACAAGTTTATAAAATTGGTAAAAGTCAGTAAAAAAAATCAATAAAAAAAAGAGCATATTATCAAGTCAAAATCACCTGATAATATACTCTATGAAAATCATATTTTATTATTAGTCTTTTTTTCTTTTTATTATCAATATCATTATAGAAACGAAAGCAATTATGCTAATAATCATTGATATCTTCTGCACCATCGTACCAACATAATTTACAGTTATAATATTATCATCCTTTTTTTCAATCTCTATAAAGCCATTTTCAGAAATCTTGTAGTCATACTTATTGTTCTTACTATCTTTTATCTCATATCCCTTATAGTAACCCAAAGGTAAAACATAACTACTATGATCCTCATTCATAGAATCAGCAAAAGTATATGTGTTATCTTTTCTCAATATACCATACTCAAATTTAATCTCATCAACAGTATGCTTATCAAGGAAGAAATACTCTTCATCCGCCGTCAAATACTCACCACGACCAACACTATAATCTCCAAAAAGATTTACATCATCTATAGGAATATATGCAGTTGAACACATAAACACTGTTGCTAACCACAACATACCAATCGTAGCTATATAAATAGGTTTCTTATCAAACGTAGCCATTCCTACTAACATAGCAAATGGCATCGCACCTATAACAAGTAATCTCCATGGAAACTGCAATATATTAACAAACGAAAACAATCTTTCCAACGGTCCCCATATAAACAGTCCAGTGCAAATAAATATTGAATACCCTAACGCTATTCCAAGTTTTCCTTTTAATCCTACTTTTGTTGATAATTTCCATAACGCAACACTTAAAATCACTGTAACAACGATTGAAGTTGCATCTCCACCTTTTATTCCAAATAAAACATTATCCTTTAACCAACCAAATGTTTTCTTCCCAGTTTGATAATACAACTTTGTGAACGACTGCATCTCCAAAATTGGAAGTGTAACCATCAAAGTTGAAATAACAGTAAAACATGCATTAATCATTGTGTTGACTAATATTTTAGGATTTTTTATTATTCTCCTGAAATTTAATAAATAATATACAATCAATACACTAGCGACAATAACAACTGACAATATATGTGAATATATTATGCCAGTCATTCCAAAGAATAATGAAACGCCCAATTTATTCCGCTTAAAAATCTCATATACACCAAGAATAATCAATGGAATAAATATAAACGACATGCTCTCTCCAATTGCCATTCTAAAGAAAACATCCCATATTCTATATGGATAAATAAAATACATTAATGCTATTACAAGTGCTTTATACTCTACATCATCATATTTCTCATATTTCAATACTTTCTTCACACAATAATATGCGCTTATACCTGAGAAAAAATTAATAAAAACAAGCATTATCATAAAGCTAACATATTCACTAATACCTAATTTGACCAATATAGCAAATGGAACCAAAAATATATCAGGATAAAAGATACCTAATGGGTAACCAACGCCATAATATGTTTGTGTATAAATCCAAGGTTTAATATTTGAAAAAGACAAATCATATGCCAACGCTTTTAATCTTCCTATATGAAATGCTCCGTCGTCTATCAAACCTTGATTCATAAAAACAAATACATAAAATACCAAAGATAAAGCTGCAAATAACAACAAAACACATTTATTATTAATTATTATCTTTTTATCCAAATCACCATCGTTTTTAATTATATTAGTTTCTTTTTCATTGTTTTTTTCTTTCATTTTTCCACCCTTCATTATCAAAAATCTAACGTGAACTAAATTTACCCACTATACTTCATAAGAAGCATTTCAACACCAACCTTTTCATCCATCAATCCGCTTCTTATTTTTTCCATCATCTTTACAGATGCCTTATAAGCCAACTTCAAAGTTTTACCATCAAAATTCTTACTTTGATTAAAACACTTTTTAATAACAAAACTATGAATCTTCATCTCTTTAGAAATTGTTTCTACACCATATCCTCTATCTGCCAATTCCTTAGTTGTAAGAAGTAAATCAAACTGCCTAATTAACATAGTAAGAATATAAGCTGGCGCTTCTTTAGCTGCTATCAAATCATAATAAAGCTCCATAGTTTTCTTCTTATTCTTAACAGACATTGCATCAGTCATATCAAATATCTTTCCTACAACAGGTGCCTGGCATAAAACTTCAACGTCACTAGATTCTATAACTTCCCTATCTCCAACATAGGCAACTAATTTAGCAATTTCGTTACTTACCATATACATATCGCCATCTGTTTTCGATAAAAACAAGTTAAGAGTATCTTTGCTTATTTTTTTGTTCTGTCCATTAATCTGTTTCAGTGTCCAATTAAATAAATCACTTTCACTTAAATAGTTTAATTCACATGGATAACCTTTTGATTTTATTTGTTTAAAAAGTTTACCTCTTTTATCAACTTCTTTTTCAACAAATACCACCACATTTTGCTCAGGTACATTACCTATTGCCTCAACCAAATCATCATTCGCCTTTTTAAACAGATTAGTATTCTCAACCAAAATCAATCTATGATCAGCGAAAAATGGTGCAGTATTAATATCATCTATCAAACTTATAATATCAATCTTATCGCCTTCATACTTCATGGTATTCATAGGGTCTCCACTCGTAATGGCCTCAATAAGTTTATCCTTATATAACTTTACAAGATACCCTTCTTCCCCATACAGAAGATATACACTTTTAAATTTTTTATCTTTAATATCATTATTAATGTTTTTCATAAATAAACCCAAATCCATATGTTAAACTAAACTTCTGCTTTATTCGCGACTCCTTATAATATACCATATTTCCGTAAACTCCGCACTAATTATTTATTATATTCAACCTCACCAACTTCCTTTGTAACATAAATTGATGCACTTGTATTTTTACTTATTCTTTCTAATAATTCGTTAGCGGGATGCCCATATCTATTCTTTATCCCACAGGAAATCCATGCATAATCAGGTTTTATTTTTTTTAGAAAGCTATCAGTTGTTGAGAATCTTGATCCATGATGAGCCACTTTTAAGATAGTGTACGACTCAACATCCGTATATTTGCTTATATTATTTAGCAAATACTCTTCATCATAATTATAATCTCCAGTAAATAATGCCGATGTTTCTTTATCTTCATAAGACAACACCATTGAAGCCTCATTAGGATCTTCATACGTC
This sequence comes from Eubacterium uniforme, assembly GCF_900167115.1. GTDB lineage: Bacteria > Bacillota > Clostridia > Lachnospirales > Lachnospiraceae > Eubacterium_S > Eubacterium_S uniforme. The sequence goes on along the minus strand of NZ_FUXZ01000007.1, from coordinate 84,548 downwards.
AGTTCCTTGTATGGCATAACACATATAAAATCAAGGAGCTTATCTCCTTCTTCCATCCTTATTACATTAACGCCATAAGCATATGCTGTATCTATAATCCTTTCTAACGACTCATCCATATTATCTAACTTTGTGACTATAAGATTACTAATACTAATTCCATACAAATCATAATTAGTTATAATATCCATTATTCCGTTATTATGATCATCGTCTCCATGTGAAATAAACGCATAATCAATCGTACTTATTCCCTTATATTTCAAAAAAGGAACCATCCTGTATTTAGCTACTTCCCTTATATCACTACTTCCACCATCAATTGTTACATTAAGTCCTTCTTTGGTTTTAACATAAAAGAAATCCCCTTGACCTACATCAACCATAACCATCTCAATCTTGCGTTCTGATATGTTAAAATAATTGATTAAAAAATCCTTAATATGTATTCCAAAACCAACATTAGCAAATACCGCTACATAAATTAATCCTGTACTAATCCATTTTATTACTGCAGTTTTCTTCTCATCCTTATAATCATTAAAATCTCCTGTTTTTATTTTATTTCTTTCGTCTTTGTTCTCTGATACCTTTATATATATTATGTAAACCATAAAGATAATTATTATTACTATTATTTGCCATTCATTTATCTTTCCACATATAATCCGACTATATTTAAAACTACATATTACATCACATAATCCCATTCCACATTTTATCAAAAATCCTCCAATTTTAAACAATCCAAGAAATCCTAATACTATAACAACCCCCATAAAAGGTAATATACATATATTTGTCAATACAGTATATGGATAAATCTCATAGTAATTAATAGCAATTAAAACACTTAAAAACATATTTAGAATTGCACTCGATATAATAGTTCTTAAAACAAAACTATTGATTTTAAGAAACCCTGTCACCTTTGGAATAATAAAATAACATACTCCCACAGCAGCAAATGACATCTGATAAGAAAATCCTGTAAATCCCCAAGGATAAATACTGCTCACAATCATTAAACTAATAATATATCCATTTACTTCATCGTATTTTCTCCCATATACTTCAGCTATCATTCTAAGTGCAAACATGACTATTGCTCTTGTTGTAGAAACACTAATACCGATCATAAGAGAATAATTTACAATCAGAAAGATACTAACCAATACTGAAAAAGGCATCATAAATTTCTTTCTTAATAAATTATATAATCCTATTCCTAATATAGAGATATGTAATCCTGAAATAGCAAATATATGAGAAATACCTGCTATTCGAAACATTAATTTATCATCCTCTGTAATAGATTTTTTATCTCCTATCAAAAGAGCTCTATAAATAGAGGCTGTTTCCTCATCACAATTATTATCTATTTTATACTCCATCCACAACTTTATCTTACTTAAATTATCCATATAGTTCTTTGCAAAAAAACTTATATTCTTTTTTATTAAACCAGCAAAATTACCATCATTAGGATAAATAATAGGATTTATAAAACCTATCTTATGCTTTTTATTATCTTTTTCTCCATTTTTAATACTATTATTATTTACATCTTTCTCATAAAAAAATATATTCTGAATACTTAATTCATAACGCCTTTCATCAAAATTCCCTTCATTTCTTGCTGGCTTATAAAGTCTATATACCTCTGCTTTTATTTCTAGACCTTTCTCCATAACATTATATCCAAGTAATCCTGAAAGAAATATTAGAATCCCTGCACAAATAAAAGCCGAAACAGATTTCTGCTCGGCTTTTTTATTATTCTTTAATATTTTCTTTTGCATATACCGTCTATTCGCTAAAAACAATAACATAATCACAGCATATGTATATACAAAAATGTTAATCGAACAATTTGCATAAGCCATACATTCGGTTAGCACGTAGGCTATTAACGCAATAATCATTGGTCGTTTAACTATCAATTTTTATTTAAATCTCCTTCAATAATATCTGGGTTCTTTGTAAAATTATCCTCAAGCGATATACCATTAAAACTATTACTTCCATCCACGCTTGAACTAGATGTTGAAATTCTAACTGAATCAATATAAGGAAGTTCTACTAAAGAATTAACTATTGAATATATGAGTATATCTGAATTATAACTTGCATTAAGTGTTTCAAAGTCATCACCAAATATAACATAACACACATTATCGTTAGTTACTGCACTTACAAGGTTTGTTTCTCCTGAAATTGTAGCATTATACTCTGAACTATCCGGTCCATCTATTATTTCTTTAATAATATAAGTTTCAAGAGACGCATCAGCTAAATATCTACCTGTATGCTTAACTGGAACTAGCTTCGAATAGTCCGTATTCGCAAAGTAAATTGTAAAATCACTTTTAGTACTACTGGTGATTTTACTACCTGCAGATATATCAGCAAATGAATTTTCACTCATAAATCCAACTATATGATCATCTGAATCAACAAGTCTTGCACCATCAACTAAAAAGTCCACATAATTTACAGAATCAAGCTGAGTAACTGTGAGTACTACTGCTGCTCTTGTAAGGATTTCCGTTGACCTTTCAATATCATAATACTCTTTACTAAAATTTACAGATAACGTTTTGGTTTGTGTATCAATATCACTACCTAATACCTTAACACTATCAGGTATAGCTTCAAACATATCAACATCACTTGGTTTACTTTGAAGTTTTTCAAACATCTCAACCAAAACTTCTTCCTCATTTTTTGAATCTGCAAAAAAAGAATCTGTTAATAACTTTGTACTCTGCTGATTCATATAATATATAACAAGTCCATTATCTTTTTTCTTTTTGCAGGCCGACTGTGAAAACAAAGCTGAAATCAATACAAGGATTAATACATAACTACATATCTTCTTCTTCATCATATATGTCCTCCTCTTCTTCAGGAATCTCTATAAAGCCTGTATCTTCAATATTTTCGTTTTCCTTAAGAACTCTTAGCGGAACTCTAACTGAAAATGTAGTGCCTTCCTCTTCCTTACTATATACCTTTATTTCACCTTCATGAAGAATAATGATGTTCTTAACAATTGAAAGTCCTAATCCTGATCCACCTGTCTCCCTGTCTCTGGCCTTATCAACTCTATAAAATCTATCAAAAATTCTATCAATGTTCTCAGCTGGAATACCAATACCAGAATCATTAATTGTAATGTAAAAAAACTTATGATCCGAATTAAGCGTAACCCTAACCCATCCATCCATTACATTATATTTTATAGCATTTTCCACGAGGTTAGAAATTGCTCTTCCAAACTTTACTTCATCAATATCAGCTACAACTGGTCTGAAACTTTCAAAAACAAGTTCTATATTCTTCTCACTAGCAATTGGCGTAAGTCTCTTTAATACCTGTTCAATCAACTCCTTAATATCAACTGAAGAATAATTAAGAGTTGCTGTCTTCTTATCCATTTTAACCATATCAAGAAGGTCAGTAATTATTTCGTTTTCTCGATCAATTTCAGATGCTATATCTGTCATAAATTCCTGATATATCTCAATCGGTAAGTTATCCTGACCAACTAAAGAATCCGCTAAAATCTTCATGGAAGTGATTGGTGTTTTAAGTTCATGAGACACATTTGAAACAAACTGAGATCTTGATTCATCCAATCTCTTAATACTTTCAACAGTCTTATTAAACTTATCTGAAATAATCATAAATTCATTATTATCAACCACGTTTAGTTTAGTATCAAAATCTCTATTACCTAAACTATCAATGGCTTTCGTTAGTTTATGATATCTCTTCTTTTCAAGCATAGAAAGCCATACTGAAACACCTATAACAACTAAAATCATAACTGAGAAGAAAAAGAATATAAAATTAACCATCTTATCCTTCACATCACCGATATCCTCAACCTGACAGAAAACAAGAATAGCGCCAACTACATTATTCTTACTTTTATCATTACCATCCACTTTAACAAGTGGAATAGCAAATTCCATGTATCTCTTTTCAGAATCAAAATGAGAATACTGTTCTCCCTTAAGTGCTCTTAACACACTTCCCGTAACACAAAATTTACCTTCATCAGTAACAAATGTATCTTTAATAATCTTATAATTCTTATTAATTATTTCAATACGTCCATTATATACATTTGACAACTGGCTAAGTTCTGTATCTACAATAATGGATTCTCCTGAATCCATATAATTCTCACTTAAAATATAGTTCCTCAAAATATTATTCTGAGTCTCTATACGCGCCATCTTCTGACCTACAACAGTCGATTCAACAATTGTATAAACGAATATAGACAACAACACTAGCGGTATAAATATTACCGCTAGCATTATTAAAAAATTATGAACATATATACTTTTTATGACTTTTTGTCCTAATTTATAAAACTTCTTTTCCTTCATCATTATTCCTTGTAATAGTATCCAATTCCCCACTTAGTATATACATACTTTGGCTCACCTGGATTTTTTTCAATTTTTTCACGAAGTCTTCTAACGTGAACATCAACTGTACGAACATCTCCCGGTGTACCCTTGCCCCATACTGTGTCAAGGAGCATTTCTCTGCTATACACCTTATTAGGATTTGTTACTAACAATTCTAAAATATGGAATTCTTTGGCAGTAAGATTAACCTCTACTCCTTCAATAAATACTCTTCTACTATCTATATCAAGTTTCAAATCATCTTTTTCAATAATACTTGTATCTACTGGAGCACTGGCAACATGTGAATTTCTTCTTAAAATAGCCTTCATTCTAGCCTTAACTTCTAATATATTAAATGGTTTAGTAATATAATCATCTGCACCATAATCAAGTCCTAATATCTTATCCATATCATCACCCTTAGCTGTAAGCATGATAATTGGAACATTTGAAAATTCACGAATATGCTGTAACACTCCAAATCCATCAAGTTTTGGAAGCATTACATCTAATAAAATCATATCATAATTATTATTCTTTGCATAATTAACCGCTTCTAAACCATCATATGCACAATCAACCTCCATGCCATCTTGCATAAGAGAAAATTTAAGACCTTTAACTATTAATTTTTCATCATCAACAACGAGTACCTTACTTGCCATAACTCACCTCTTCTAGATTTCTATTTTTTCCTTTATTCTTTCATATAAAGCTTCACCAATACCAGATACATTCTTAATATCACTGATACTTTTAAAGCCACCATTACTCTCCCTATATTCCACTATTGCATTAGCTTTACTTTGTCCTATACCAGATAACTCCATAAGCTTATTTGCATCTGCAGAATTAATATTTATCTTTCCACTATGTTCTTCAACATTTTCAAACTGCTTATCATCAATAATCTGCCCGTTATTGTTCTTATACTCCTCTTTTGATAACACCTTAATCTGATCACCATCATTAAGTCTTGCTGCAAGATTTAAATATATGGCAGCCTTTTTTGTATAACCACCAGCCATATCTACCAAATCACAAATTCTTGCCCCTTCATCTAACGTATATACATCAGGCTTTTTTATTTCCCCATAAATATATACCATTATTTTTCCATTCGGCACCAATTCTCCTGTTTCATTTATTGAACCAGCCACTTTTTCATTGTCACTTAATGATTTCTTATTATTATCACTTTTTCTATATGTTTCTACTTGTTCCAATTTAGTACTCACTTCACTCTTACTACATGAAGTTAATCCAAAAGCACAGACAAGTATTAAGACACCAAAAAATCTCATACGCCCTCCTTGTAATTATTCGGGCGTATGATTAACTAATTATTATTCTATCACAATTAAAAATAAAAATCTATGTGTTAAATGTAAATTGCAAAAAATATTTTAGCATTATTTTAAACTGTCTTCAAATTCTGCAACAGTTTCATCAATATTCTTACCTTCCCATACCTTTCCCATGGCAATTTCAAGCGAAACGTAAAAACCACTGGCATATTCAAACTTAGGAAGACCAATAGATGCCTCATATTGTTCATATATTGCTTTCTTAGTATTGTCAGTGTTACTTTTAACACATGGGATATAATCTGATTTCTTTTCTACAATATCAGTTTTATCAAAAAGCATATATGAAATAAGTTTATCAACATATTCTTTATTGTTATCATCTCTAACAGTTTTACCATATGGATTAACTGCAAGAAGTGTTGTAAATGATAAAGTTCTTGTTTTTAAAATATCCGTCATATCCGGAATCTTAGTAACCTCATAATTAACTTTATCAAGTTTCTTTAGATCCTTTGAATTAATCATAGTATAAACAATCTTTCCATCATTAAAATCATTTACAATACTATCATAATTTACAGTATTTATATCCGTAGCAAAATAATTATTCAAACTATTATAGTAAGTAAGTGCAGCCTTAACATTTAAGTTATTAACATCAACTTCTTCTGCATTATCTCCATACTTACCACCAAAATTTAAGTATTCTCCAGCAAATGCATAGTTATACTGAAGTTCCTTAACATCCCATTTTAAAATATCTGTTACATTTGGAAATTTTGTATTATCAAACTGCTTAGCATAAGCTAATATTTCATCAAATGTTTTCATAGGTGTAGATGATAAATCCTTATTGTAAACAAACACAGGTTCTTCAAACATGATAGGATAAGCTCTCATTTTACCATCATAAGTTGCAGCAACAATTCCTGTCTCACTAAGTTTACTCATATCCTCATCAGATAATTTAACATCCTTACTCATACCTCCTAAATATGCACTTTCAAGTTTTTCACTTGGAAATAAATACATGTCCGGAGCTGCTTTACGATTATTCTTATTTGCTTCATTTATACTTTCAAATAAAGTATCCTTATCAACATATTTACTATTAATCTTTACCTGATAGTCCTTTTCAAATGATTTTTTAATATTTCTAATATATGGTTTTAATGAATCATCACAGAACCATATATTAATCGAAGCTACACTAACTGCTCCATTATTTAATACTTTCCCCTTTGATTTCTTCTTATAATTCCTGTTATAAACAATGGTTGCGCCAATAACGACGCAACCTATTAATATCATTAACACTATGTCTATAACAGCTTTTTTCAAAGCTCTTTTATCCATATAAATTCTCCATAATTATATAATATAGTTATGTTCATAATACAATACTTAGTATCATTTTGCAACTATATATTATGCCAACACTTTACGCATAATAGAAATCATTTCATCAACGTTTTCCTTTGAAATAATAAGTGGTGGAACGAAACGTAAAACATCACTTCCAGCAGAAATAACAATAAGTCCATTTTCAAGTGCCTTTGTTACGTAATCACCTGGTTTACCATCTACAACCAAGCCCTGCATAAGTCCCTTACCACGACGAGCCTTAATCACATCAAAATCATCAACTAATTTATCAAGCTCACTTTCTAAATATTTTGAAACTTCTACAACATTATCTAAAATCTTATCATTTTCAAAAATGTCAAACACTTCATTAACTGCAGCTGTACAAAGTGGATTTCCTCCGTATGTTGTGCCATGGTCACCTGGAACCATTGCTGACGCAACTTTTTCTGTAGCAGCAAATGCACCAATAGGGACACCGCAGCCAAGTGCCTTAGCCATAGTAACAATATCAGGTTTTACACCATAATGTTCATAAGCAAACATTTTTCCCGTACGTCCCATACCACACTGAATTTCATCCAATATTAAAACGATGTCTTTTTCATCGCATAATTTACGAACCCCTTCGATAAATTCTTTTTCAGCTGGATAAATACCACCTTCACCCTGAACAGTTTCAAATATGATAGCACAAGTCTTATCATTAATTAATTCTTTTACACTTTCAAGATTATTAAATTCAGCAAACTTAACACCACCCATAAGAGGCTTGAAAGCTTCCTGATAATGAGGATTACCAGTTACTGAAAGAGCACCAACTGAACGTCCATGGAACGAATGATTCATAGCAATAATCTCATGATCTGTAGCTCCATCCTTATTATATGCATACTTACGTGCGAGTTTAATAGCACCTTCAATAGCTTCTGTACCACTATTTGTAAAGAATACGCGATCCATTTTTGTTTTATCACAAATCTTTTGGGCTGCTGTTATAGCAGGTACATTATAAAAAAGATTTGATGTATGAATCACCTTGTCAATCTGAGCCTTAAGTGCATCATTATATGACTTATAATTATAACCTAGAGCAAATACGGCAATACCTGCTGCAAAGTCTAAATACTTTTTACCATCAACATCATAAAGGTAAACACCATCACCTTTATCTAAAACAATTTTAAAACGATTATATACATGCAAAAGTTTTTCTTCTGCAAGATTCATATATTCCTGTGAATTCATAAAATTACCTCCTTTAAAAACGGATTTTAAAAAAATACGAGATGTGCATGCATTTCTTAGATTAGAAACTTCCGGCTTCGCCGGCATTCTAATCAAGTCCCACTTCATGGGCCCCTTCTATTTTTCGATTTTCTATATATCTACTAGACGGGATGTGCACACATTTAAAATCACCTTCGGTGATGAGTGTGCACAGAGTAAACAGACCTCTTCCCACTTCGTGGGCCCCTTCTATTTACAATTAATCATCTATCTCACCACGATAGAACTTTTCCTGACCATCTTCTAAGATAGCTGTTCCAATACCCTTATTAGTAAATATCTCAAGTAAGATACTATGTAAAATTCTACCATCAATAATATGTACTCTAGATACACCCTGTTCAATTGCTTCGATACAGTTATTAATCTTAGGAAGCATACCTCCTGCAATTGCACCTGACTTAATGAGTTCATGTGCTTCTGAAACTGTCATTTCAGAAATAACTGTCTTTGGATCATTCGGGTCAAGATATACACCTTCTGTATCTGTAAGGAATGCAAGTTTATTAGCCTTAACAGCCTTTGCAATCGCTGATGCAGCATCATCTGCATTAATATTATATCCATGAAAGTTTTCATCCATGCCAATTGGCATTACGATTGGTAAGAAATCCTTTTCAAGTAAATCAAATAAGATGTCTGCATTAACCTTTATGATTTCACCAACATATCCAATGTCTTCACCATCTGATAATTTCTTTTTACATGTAAGAAGCGCACCATCTTTACCACTAATACCAATTGCTCTTACACCAAGTGATTCAACCTGTGATACAAGCTGTTTATTAACTGATGAAAGAACCATTTCAGCAACTTCAAGTGTCTCCTCATCTGTAACTCTAAGACCATTAATAAACTTAGGTGTCATACCAAGTTTTTCTATATATGCACTAATAGCTTTTCCACCACCGTGAACAATAATAGGTTTAAAACCAACAAGTTTAAGAAGTGTAACATCCTGTATTACATTCATCATAAACTCTTTATCGAGCATGGCAGATCCACCATATTTAACAACTATTACTTTTCTATTAAATCTCTGAATATATGGAAGAGCTTCAATTAATACATTACCCTTCTCAATCCATTTTTCCATTCCCATGTCTTCTTGTCCCTTCATTATCATATCGTTTTACCAATATCACAAAATGTGCCTTTCTAATAATATTATTTATTATATACTTAGTATCAATTTGAAACTTACCATACTTAGTAGTATTTTGATACTAAATTATCATTATATTATCTAGTAAGTAATTAACTACGGTAATCTCCATTAATTTTTACATAATCATATGTAAGATCACATCCCCAGGCTGTAGCTTCTGCTTCGCCCATTTTCATATCACAAATAGCTGTAACTGCTTCTTCTGATAAAATCTTAGTTGCAAAATCCTCATCAATACTTAAGACCTTACCATCTTTTGCAATCTGAATTTTACCAACTTTACTTTCAAAGAATAAGTCGACCTTTTCAGGATCAAACTTAACTCCACTATAACCAAGTGCGCAAAGAATACGTCCACTATTTGCATCATGACCATAAATCATTGCTTTAACAAGTGATGAACTAACTACTGACTTAGCAAGCACCTTAGCTTCATCCTTTGATTTAGCGCCTTTAACTGTAACTTCAAAGAGTGCTGTTGCTCCTTCACCATCTCCAGCCATTTTCTTTGAAAACTCTGTACAAACATATAAAAGTGCTTCAGCAAATGTCTTATAATCATCATTTTCAGAATCAATAGCCTTATTACCAGCCTCACCATTTGCTAATACTAATACTGTATCATTAGTAGATGTATCTCCGTCAACCGAAACCATGTTAAATGTATCTGGAACAACTGAACTCAAGGCCTTCTGTAACATCTCACTTGTAATATTTGCATCAGTTGTAATATAGCATAACATTGTGCACATATTTGGATGAATCATACCTGATCCCTTACACATACCACCAATTGTTACTTCTTTACCATCTATTATAACCTTAACTGCTACTTCCTTATTAACTGTATCAGTGGTCATAATAGCTTTTGAAGCAATTGTTCCAGCTTCAATTGTGTCTGATAATTTTTCTTTTAAAAGACCAACACCCTTATCGATTTTTTCCATAGGAATTTCATAACCGATAACACCAGTTGAACCTATAAGAACTTCTTTCTTATCTATACCAAATGCATCAGCTACAATTTTTGCTGTATCATCGCATGCCTTCATGCCTTCTGCTCCAGTTGCTGCATTAGCTATACCACTATTAACAACTACTGCCTTAGCAACCTTATTGTTATAAACAACATCCATGTCCCATTGTACTGGCGCCGCCTTAACAACATTTGTTGTAAATGTTCCAGCTATGTTACATGGCTTATCACTAACAACCATTGCCATATCATTTATTTCTTCTTTAAACTGATTATCTTTTAATTTTTTAAATCCTGCGTATGCACCTGCTGCCTTAAATCCACTAGCTGCAGTAACGCCACCTTTTATAATCTCCATAATCTCACCTGATTCAAAGAATCTTACCTTTCTTTCAATTCACATACAGTTATATATTTTACCATATTTCGTCCCAATATACTACCTGAATGGAATTATACATCTTTTATGCATAATATGCAAGTTTTATGCATAAAAATATAAATTTCTGCATAAAATACACTTTTACTTTCAATTTTTTGTATATAAATCATCAAAAAAAGCATAAGACATCATAGTCCTATGCTTTTTACAGTTAAGAAGTATCACTCCATCAACATACTAAACTGATTAATCATATTATCGATTAGCACCTACACAATACTTCCATTTATATACAAATTTCTTTTCAGGATTAATCATTTCATAGTTTGTCCCATATAATTCATTCAATATTTTTCTCCATGTATTAATTGCTGACATTCCTTCTATATCAATTTTTTTCCCTCCAAAATATACGCAATTCAAAGCATTTTGCATCTTTTCAGTTTCTAAAGCAGCATTATACTCATCCTTTGCATAATCACACATACGAAAATATGCATATCTAGTCCCATGATCACCTTGAATAACTATAACTGCATTTGGATCTTTTTCTTTAACATTATGAATAAATTCCTCCAAATGACCATTTAAATATTTTAATTGATTAATATACAATTCTGGTGTTTCCCAATTATACACTTTTTTTTCATCATCAATAGGTTGGCCTTTTTCATCAAAAACAAACGGTTGATGAGGTAACATCATATAACATAATGTAAATGTTGGTTTATCATCAACATAATCACAAGAATTCTTAAGCATATTAATTGCATTTTTACAATCATTCCTGTAATTATCATATGACGAGCTTTTTTGCGATTTTTTAACTATTTGGTATATCTGCTCAATAGCACTATTAAAAATCAAGTAATAATCTACATCATGTGCACCAACTCCCTTTTCTCTATCTGCATTTTCTGTTTCGTATAACACATTAACATCTTTTGTATCAAATAATCCCAAATGATTAATTATATTAATATCATAGCCTAAATCCTTAAAAAATCTATACATAACTGGATTATCCAACAAGTTTAAATTATTCATTTGCAATCCATCTATTTCCGTAACATAATTTAAATTTAATATATTAGGTACTATTTCTGATGTTAATATTCCTTCATAATTATATGTCGTATTCGAAATGTTAAAACCCATTTTTTCTATATCGTTTAAAAATTTTGAATTATCAAAATCATAATAGTACTGTAGGTTTTCCTTTCCTGCATATTCATCTAGCAAAACATAGTATATATTTGGTCTATTATTTTTATTTTTAGCATATTGTTCTACTTTAATCACATTCTTCTTAGGATTCATTTTTGTAAATTTGGGAACTGCCATAATTAGATTAAATAATATAAGCCCACCAAATGCAAATATAATACAAAAAACAACTAAATCATAATCTATTTTGCTACGTACTATATATATCGACATTACAAACCAAAAAAACATAAACAAAACCAATAAAAAAATATCATTAATCTTTATTTTACTAACTATAAACTTATATACAATATTAAAATTTAAAAAGATCAACATAAATACACACGCTATAGTACCTGATTTATATATATCTCTCGCAAAAATTATCACTATATGAAATACAAAAAATGCTATCATATAAAACATAAACAGCGGAACTATCACCACTTTTATCTTTGTTTCTCCAATATTACTTAAATACATATATGCACAAGGATACACACACATCAAAAACAAACATAATAAAACTTTAAGATATTTATACACTACACTTTGCTTTAATTTATCCATTTCTAATATATCCCTTCTTTATTATCCTTCTTATTTACCTCAATAACAATATCTTCCATCTCATTTGACATTTCAAATTCCATCTTAGCGAATTCATCCACGTCAACTTTTTTACTATCATTAGATGAAGAATCCTTGCTATTATCATCTTTTGAATCAACATATGTTTCAGCATCCTCTGATTCTGTTACCTTTTCACTTTCATCTTCTCCAGCAAATTCCTTCGTAGCAATATCTTTAAGTGAAACTCTTCTAGAATTCTTCTTTCCATTACTCTTTACATGATTCTTTAATATTCCTTCATCCTCAGAATCATCTTTATTCATATTTTCTTCAGAATACTCATATTTAATATCATCATCAGATACTTCATTATCTTCAGAAATTCTTGGTCTTCTTCTAAACTGTCTATTATCATCCGGTGAATGTTTTCCTTTACCACTCTTTCTATCATCATGAAGCACTCTATATAATGAGTATACTAATAATAAAAGAATTGTTGATACCGTTACTAACAAACCAGCTTTAAGTCCTCTAGGATAATATCTAAATTCTAATTTATGGCTACCTTCATCTAAATATACGCCTAAGAATCCATCCTTAATACTAATTGGTTTTATTTTCTTTCCATCAACTAAAACCGTCCATCCCTTATCATAAGGAATAGATGTAAACATTAATCCTCTTGTTTTAACATCAATTTTACCTTCTATTCTTGTATCCTTAAATGAAGTTACTTCCAAACCCTGACTTGCCATCTGTTTATAAGCTTCTTCATAAGCCTCAGGATTAAAAGAATAAACCAATGCATTCATTGAAACTTTCTCTTCAGTATCTGGATTAGATATTTCAATAGCTCCATCCGCTGGTATATAACCTACATTGCATATTCTTGGTTTCTTATCAAGCGTAAAGTTTAATGTATCAATTAATGTTCCTTCTGCATCATATATATTAACAGTAGCTCTTTCCATTGTTCTGTTATTTAAATAAATATACACATAACATGATTCATCAACCCTAGTTCTTGCAACACCCTGTGATGTTGTATTTGAATGTAATACATGGAATATCTCCTCAGCATCTGTTGCTGCTGAAACAAATTCATTCTGAACATAAAATGGATTATCCATATTTATATCAAAATTATCAATAAACTTCTCACCGACCATAAATCCTAATGGAAGTGCATGCTTATTCTTAAATACATATAATTCATCTTCTATCTGACTATATAATTCAAATGATGAATTAGGTGGAACATCCTTATCTGATAACATGTATTTTACATCAAGAATAGATGCAGTAAGCGGTGTATATCCATAAAACGAATATGCATTAAATGAATTTTCAAATCCCATTCTCTTATAAAACTGTGTAAGTCCACCACTTGCAGATGATGAGAACACTGAAACACCCTTATAATTATTCCAAGCCGCATCATTTTTCGTTCTATGAATTACTTTTTCAGTTCTATAAAACTTATCGTTTTCCTTTTCCTTAACATGATCAAGTAAAGAAGTAATATTATGATTATCTTCAAGATAAGCACTTCTGCTTGTTGTTCCAAGTCCTGTAACATCCATGTTAATAGCACTTTCAGCAATACATATTATAAAGAACAGATAAACGACCCATCCATTATTTCTTAAATTCTTTTTATAGGTTCTAAAAATAATTGTATACACAAGAATAAATCCAAATGAAGCGTATACAATATAGAATGGATAATCATCCCCAACAAACATTTGCTCAAGCATAATAAACAAGAAAAATACACCAGCTAGTATCGCAAATAATTGCTTTTTATTCACCTCTCCAACATACGTCCATCCTTCATAACATATTGTCAAAACAAGGAATATATAAATAAATGACTGTCTTGCTGGAAGCGAATTTGGATAATGAAATCCATGCCATACAAAGTTTAATACATTTGTATTAAAACTTAGTAAGAAAAATAATACTACAGCAATTTTAGCGATTTTTTCCTTATAATTTACTTTTCTTGAAATACAGTAAATTGGAATTAATAAAAACACCAATACCGTACAATATAAATTTGGATTATGTGGATCAAATATAGAACACTCCACACATATGAGTGACCTAGATACCATTTCTAACATTGAAAAATAATTCATAACTGATGTTGGTACTTCTAAATCACTTGATGCCGTTGTAAGGAGAGAATAATACTCTGGAAGTACCATCGCCATACCAAGTCCACCTGCAAGTATTGATGAATAGAAAAACTTAAACATCGAAACTATCGTAAAGTGTCCTGAGTACCTTCTTCTATGTACATACAACAACACAAAGAAATATATTACACAGTAAATGCATATCATAATGGCTATGTAATAATTTGAAAATATACATATACCAAGAGATATGATATATAACATACACTTGCCTTTAAGCACAAGGTTTTCCAATCCTAATATAACAATTGGAAGAAGAACCATCAAATCAAGCCACATTATATTCCAGCTATATGCTGCCATATATGATGAAAGTGCATAGAATATAGCAAATGCAGCCATCGATACGTTCTTTGTCTTATGATGGTTACTGATATATATAGTAAATGTAAGTCCACATAATGCTGTTTTTAATAGAATGAATAAACTAATAACTTCTGTAATATGTCCCTTAGGAGCAAAATACACTAACCAATTTAATGGGCTTGCCAAATAATATGCATAAAGAGCTGTAAAGTTACTACCCGTTCCAATCTCCCATGAATATAATAAACTACCTCCATTATGTAATTTATT
Source organism: Eubacterium uniforme (assembly GCF_900167115.1). Taxonomy (GTDB): domain Bacteria; phylum Bacillota; class Clostridia; order Lachnospirales; family Lachnospiraceae; genus Eubacterium_S; species Eubacterium_S uniforme. Next base: position 69,068 of record NZ_FUXZ01000007.1, on the reverse strand, counting down.
ATAAAATTCCTGCATAAAAGGAGCGTACTGATGATAACAGTCGCTTCTTAAATACATTTCATCTCCAAACGGATAAATATCCTTTAACATATATAAAACAATCATAATAGCAAGCGGAATAAAAAATCCTAATAAATAGCATCCATACTTACTAAAAAACGATTCTTTTTGTTTCCTTGATTTTTCCATGGTAATTTCCTTCCTTTAAAAAACAGCATTTAAAATGCTGTTTTTTGTATTAACTATATAACATCTTATAAACTTTCGTTTTATCAATAATAAATCCAAAAATATAAAACAAAATCACCCCTACAACTGCTTCAAATAAAAGCCATTTTGCTTCAATATACCACTTTGAAAAAGAACCTGCCATAAAGCATGATGCCAATGTATACATCAAAACGCAATACGCACTTCCTACTACAGCGCCAGCAAATGTTGTTGTTGCTGCGAGTTTAAGTCTTGGTCTTCTTCTTGATATTGCACACATTATAAATGCCATTGTACCTTTAATAAATAGTGTAAATAAAGCCCATTCAGGCATACGTAACGCCAAGTCTGCGAGACAAGAGCCTAATGCTACTGGGACTATGCTTAACTCTGGTCCAAAATATAATGAAACCAAAAGAACAAATGCATTGCCCATATGTATATATCCATTCGGTGTTTTCTTTGTAACCAACAAAGTAGCAATCATAATAATCGTTGTAAACACCAATGATAACGCCATCTTTTTAGGTGTCCATCTTATATGTGGATGTAAGTCATGTAAACCCATAACATATCTCCTAACATCTTTTCTTACCTTGACTAGTATATCAAAATTATCCTTTATAAACAATATTTCAAATAACATTTGTTAATAAAATAATGATATGATATACTTTTTATGTTGGAAACAACAATATTAACGAATAAAGGAAGAAACATGATTAAACTAGTAGTAAGTGACGTAGATGGTACTTTGCTAAGAAACGGAGATACGCAAATACCAGAGGAAGTAATTGAGTATATAAAACAATTTAAGGAAAAGGGAATATTATTTGCTGTTGCAAGTGGAAGGGAGTACACAAGCTTGCGTCGTCTTTTTGAGCCTGTAAAAGACGACATAGTTTTTATATGTGTTAACGGTGCTTTAGTTGTTTACAATGAACAATTAATAAGCAAATCTTTCTTAGATAAAAGAACAGCTTTTAAAATATCCGAGGAGATATTAAAAGAACCTAGATGTGAATTAATGATTTCCGGTGAGGAAAAAACATATTCAAAGGTAAAAAACCAATCATTTGCCGATCACATAACAAAAGATTTAAACAACATATTAGAGGAAATTAAAAACCTTCGAGACATTAAAGAAGAAGTCATTAAGGTTTCAGCTTTTAGAGAGGGAAATATCGATGATTTTGCCAAAAAGCTTCAAAAAGAATGGGGAAACTCATTATATGTTGTTCAATCACAACCTAGATGGGTTGACATTACAGCTCCATACGTTACCAAAGGCAATGCACTAATTAAAGTCCAGGAAGCTTTTGGTATTTCTGAAGAAGATACAATGGCATTTGGCGATAATTATAATGATCTTGATATGTTTGAGCATGCATTCTTTAGTTATGCAATGCAGGATTCATATCCAGACATTAGACGTGCAGCAAGATTCCTTGCTCCTGACGTTGCAACAATCTTGCAAGATGTTATTAGAATGTAATTTAAACATTAATCAAATGTATGAAAAAAGTCCCAACACTTAAAGTGCTGGGACTTAATTTTATCTACTTATACTCTTTTCTACTGTGCATTTTCCTTTGTAATTCTTCTTTCCAACTTTTACTATTGCACGTACTTTATATGTGTATGTAACGCCTTTTTTCACTTTCCTATCAAAGTAATATGTCTTATTGCTCTTAAATCCTGCAATCTTTTTATATTTATTAGATACACTATCTTTTCTAAATACCTGATAGTTAGTTGCGCCTCTTACAGCTCTAAATTTAACCTTAATACTTCTCCTTTTATTCTTAAGGTATTTTATTTTTCCTCTAGCAGGCTTTGGTCTTGCACCAACTACCTTTGAGTATGTACTTCTATAATCTTTACCGTTAATCGCAATATAAGATTTAACCTTATATCTATACTTCTGGCCTAATTTCAAGCCTTTATCAATATAAGTGTTGTTATTTGCTCCTTCAATTGTAGCAAGTTTTGTATACTTCTTATTTGACGTATTTTGTTTAAATACAACATATCCAGTTACACCTGCTTGGACATCCCATTTTATCTTAACTCTATCATATCCATATGAAGCAGCACTTACATTAGCTATTGCCTTAGGTATAACATTAATTACACATTTAGCTGTTTTTCCACCTTCTACCGACTTGGCTGTAATTTCACATGTTCCTGGTTTTACAGCAGTAACTAAACCTTCCTTAGATACTTTAGCTATAGATTTATTTGAACTACTCCACTTAAGTAACTGTACTGATGCATCCTTAGGAACGAATGATGCAACTAACTTAAAAGTATTGCCAACTGAAATATTTTTCTTACTTCTATTTAGGGTGATTTTTTCAACTGGTTTAACTACCTGAATAGTACATGTTGCTTTCTTTTTATCTACGTTAGTTGTAGCTGTTAAAGTAGTAGTTCCATAATTCTTACCTTTAACATTACCAGAAGCATCTACTGTTGCAATATTAGTATTTGCTACAGTATATGTAACACTCTTATCTTCAAGCAATGTATATACATTAGCTGTAATTTTTAAGTTTCCATTCTTTGGAATGTAATATTTTTTCTTAGAGAATTTAACACCTATTCTAACAATTTTAATACCAACAACACTACATTTTCCACTAACTGTATATGCTCTAATGTTAGTTGTTCCTTCTTTTACACCTGTTACATTTCCATCATCATCCACTGTTGCAACAGCAGGATTATCTGTCATAAAGTATGCTTTTTCTTCATTTGAGATATCTATGTCCAAAGGAGCTGCAACTCCTAAATAGTATTCATCTGTAACATCCACATCAACAAATCTTGCCGAAACAAATGATGTTTTTGCAGCACCATCCCCATCAGTATAGGATACCTTATACCAATATGGATTAACTAAAAATTGATTTGTATTTGCTGTATCAGATCTTACATAATCTATAATAGTAACTCTTGTACCTGGCTTAATTCTACCTATAATATCATAACCTACCGAAGGGCCTGTTCTGGTATTAATTGTATCATTAACTGTACCAGTTCTATTTCCATCACTACCAATATGAATAGTTGTATCCATAGAAGGCATATTATCATAAACTGGAATAACAAAATTAAGTGCTGTATTAATTCCATTATTTGCTACATAAGCATTATATGTAGTTTTAGCTTCCTGTGCAACAGCTGGAATTGCTGTCATATACTGGTGAGTATATAAATCATAAGATGATTTGCTATTAACATTAAATCTTTGGAAATATGGTGTATACTGTCCACAATTTATATATTTTTCACCAATATAAACTGCTCCTCCTTTTATAGATTTAACAGGTGTATTCCATGGTCTTTCATATGTACTTCCACTACTTGCCCACTTTAAACCTCTGCTAACAGGATCATCACCATCACTAGCACCTATATTATAAAAATTATAAATGCCCGGATAAGTCTTATGCTTACCATTTATAGCAGAACCTGCGCCTAATCCATATTTTTTTCCATTTATTACTTTTGGAAATCCACTATATGACGAACGTCCTATCTCCTGAAGCATTTTGGATGCTATATAATATGGACTTACTTTACTTGCAGAAGCAGCATCCATAATGGCTTTTGAAAACTTGGTATCTATAGTTTTAAGGTTTCCTGATTTATCATTATATGCAACAAATACATCACTCATAAATGATCCTGAAAGAACACCTTCAACACCTGACTGAGTATGTTTATTTTTATCATATGATAAATTTTCAAACATAAAAATTGTGTCTTCTTTTATAAAGTTTCTAGGATCCATAAAATACGAAACCGTATTTTTAGAAGCCGACACCCATCTTCCTGAATCCTTGGCAATATATTGACCTGTACTTGAATTATAATCTCCTTTGGCATTACTTTTTAAATAATCTGAGTATTCATTCTCAACCAAACTTCTATTATTTGATGTCTCAGCAACAACTGCTGTATTAAAATCTAGCCCAGTATTAAAAGCCGTATATGTCCAATTAGGATGTTGTTTGTGTAAATTTCTAAGATATGGTTTATAGCTATCTGGAAAAGCACTAATACTATTCTCAAAATCATCTGCATAAACACTTAGATTATTGTTTAAATACTCTGTAGGGGGATTTATAAGCCCCACTGATATGGCTAAACTCAATGAAATAGCCATAGCTTTTTTAATTATCTTTTTCCGCATTTTTATTCTCCTGAAATAATTTTTACTTATTTTCTTATTACAATACTATACAAAAATCACAATACTATACACTTATATAAATACACTTTCTAGGTTGTATTTATCCTACACTCATCCTTTTTACGTCTTTTTTCTACTTTCCTTTAGAACCTCTACCACCACGTTTTGCAATATTAAGTTTACGAAGTTCTACCTTTTTACCTTTATACTGTACAATCTTATTATCTCCAACATCCAAAAGAAATACTGTTCTTACATAATCACCCTCAGTAAGCTTTATTCCTTTAACACCGATGGCATTCTTCTTCTTTTCCGGAACATCCTTAAGTGGGAATCTTAAGTAATACCCCTCATGTGTCTGAAGTACTAAGATTTCTCTTGTATACTGTGTTTCTTCTTTAGGTGCTATATCAATATCACCATAACCCATAGCCTCGAAATCAAGACCTAACTGTTCATCAAATCCATCATCCGATCCACCTGATAAAATAAGAGGAATATCTCCTTCATCTGTTTCAGGAACTTCTACAACCTTAGTTGTAATTCTAGTTGCATTTACACTAACTAATAAATCATCATCCTGTAACTTAGTTGCTGAAATTGTACTTCTGTTAACATCAAATTCTGATGCATCAACAAGCTTCATTATTCCCATCTTAGTAGTAAATAACAACTTATTATCTTTAATATTATTATATGCATAGATTCCTACAATTGATTCACCAGCACTACTATAGTTACCAAGATTATCAATAGGTACACCCTTATCCTTAGGTCTCTTTGATGGAATCTTTAATACTTTTATCTGATGCATATTACCATTATCTGTAAAAATAACAATTTTATCCGTATTCATACAGCTAAATACATGTGTATTCTCAGCATCAACACTTTCCTTATTTCTATCATAAGCAGAAACTTCAAGTAATTTTGCATATCCAAATTTATCCATTACAAAGATTACTTCCTGTTCCTTAATCTCTTCAACAACTACTTCTGCTGCTTTAGCATTAGTTATTTCTGTTTTTCTTGGAAGTGCATATTCTTTCTTAATTGCTAATAAATCTTTCTTTAATACTTTAGCCATTGACTTTCTGCTATGAAGAATATCTTCATATTCAGAAATCTTTTCAACTAATTCTTCAAATTCTTTTTGAAGTGCTAAGATTTCAAGTCCAATTAATTTATATAATCTAAGTTCTAAGATAGCCTGAGCCTGTCTTTCTGTAAAGTTTAAGTTAGATGCTAAAATCTCTGACTCCGGATTCTTAAACTTAATCCCTTCAGTATTACCAGAAATCAAACATTCCTTAGCCTGTTTTAAATTATTGCTTCCTCTAATAATTTCAATAATTAAATCAATAATGTTACAAGCTCTAATAAGACCTTCCTTAACTTCCTTCTGTTCATAAGCCTTTTCAAGAAGTGTTGTATATTTACGAGTCAAAATTTCATACTGGAATTCAATATTATAAGCAAGTATACTCTTTAAGTTAAGCTGCTCTGGTTTACCATCAGCAATACCTAACATATTAACACCAAATGTATCCTCGAGTTTTGTCTTTTTATATAAAAGATTCTTAATCTTTTCTACATCTGCACCTTTCTTTAATTCAAGAACAATTCTGATACCTTCTTTTGAGGATTCATTTGTTATATCAGTTATGTCGCTTGTCTTCTTGCTTTCAACAAGATCCACAACATCAGAAATGAATTTAGAAATATTTGCTCCAATCATGGTATATGGAATTTCTGTAATAACTAACTTATCCTTACCACTCTTCTTTTTTGCTGGTTCAAATTCAACCTTACCACGAAGTTTAATTTTGCCTGTTCCAGTTTGATATATTTCTAATAATTCATCTTTATTAACTACAATACCACCTGTCGGAAAATCTGGGCCTGGAACGTATTCCATAAGTTCTTCCACTGTAATTTTTTCCTTGCCCATATATGCAATCATAGCATCAATTACTTCAGCAAGGTTATGTGTTGGAATACTTGTAGTCATACCTACTGCGATACCTTCCGCACCATTAATTAAAATGTTCGGAATACGTACAGGTAATACTGCAGGTTCCTTCTCTGTTTCATCAAAGTTAGGTACAAAGTCTACAACATCCTTATCTAAATCTGCTAAATATACATCCTGTGTAAATTTCTTTAATTTAGCTTCTGTATAACGCATGGCTGCTGCGCCATCACCTTCGATTGAACCGAAGTTTCCGTGGCCATCAACTAAAGCCATGCCTTTCTTAAAGTCCTGAGATAATACAACAAGTGCATCATAAATTGAGCTATCACCATGTGGATGATATTTACCCATAGCATCACCAACGATACGAGCAGACTTTCTATGAGGCTTATTATGATTTAGACCTAACTGCTCCATGGCATAAAGCACTCGTCTTTGTACTGGCTTAAGTCCATCCCTTACATCAGGAATTGCTCTAGCACAAATAGTACTCATAGCATAGTCTATATATGATTTCTGCATTACTTCAGAATATTCTGTTCTTACTATCTGTTCTGACATAATTACTCCTTACATTTGTATTGTGTGCACGCATTTATAATTGTCTTCGACAATGGGCGTGCACTGGTCACAAGGTTTCTCCCACAAGCGGGCCCCTCCTTATGACATTACACATCTAACTCCGCATCATTTGCGTGTGTATAAATAAATTCTCTTCGTGGTGCAACATCACTACCCATAAGCATACCTGTTACATCACTTGCCATCATGGCATCTTCTATTTCAACCTGTTTTAATATTCTTGTTTCTGGATTAAGTGTTGTTTCCCAAAGTTGGTCTGCATCCATTTCACCTAAACCTTTGTATCTTTGTAATGTAAATCCTGAATGATTCTTTCTATACTTTTCAAGCGCTTTATCATCATAAAGATATTCACCCTCACCCTTTTTAGGTACTACCTTATAAAGTGGTGGTGTTGCCAAATATACATGCCCATAGTTAATAAGATCTGGCATAAATCTATAGAAGAATGTTAGTAAAAGTGTCGCAATATGCGCACCATCGACATCAGCATCTGTCATAATAATAATCTTATTATAACGAAGTTTGCTAATATCAAAATCATTACCATATCCTTCTGAAAAACCACAACCAAATGTGTTAATCATGGTTTTAATTTCAGCATTTGCTAAAACCTTATCTATTGTAGCCTTTTCAACATTAAGTATCTTACCTCTAATCGGAAGTATAGCCTGTGTTTTTCTATTTCTTGCTGTTTTTGCAGAACCACCAGCGGAATCACCTTCGACTATGAAAACTTCACACTCTTCTGGCTTTCTACTTTCGCAGTTAGCTAGTTTTCCATTACTATCAATAGAAAACTTCTGCTTTGTAAGAAGATTTGTCTTAACCTTCTCCTCTGCTTTTCTAATCTTAGCTGATTTTTCAGCACAGGCTATAACTGCCTTTAAGTTATCAAGGTTTTTATCAAAATAAAGAACTGTTTCTTCACCAACAATTTCTGATGTTACTCTACCCGCATCTGGATTATCAAGCTTAGTCTTTGTCTGACCTTCAAATCTTGGAGCAGGATGTTTAATTGCAACAATCGCTGTCATACCATTACGAACATCAGCACCAGTAAAGTTATTATCCTTTTCCTTTAATATGCCAAGTTCTCTTGCATACTGATTTATAACAGAAGTAAACTTACTCTTAAAACCTGTAATATGTGTACCACCTTCCTGTGTACAAATATTATTACAGAAACCTATGATGTTTTCCTGAAAGTCTGTTGTAAACTGAAATGCAACTTCAAGTTCCATACCTTCACTTGCTCTCTTAAAGTACACAACATCATGTACTGGTTCTTTTTCCTTATTAAGAGCTTTTACATAGGCACTAATTCCTTCTTCTTCATGAAATACAACCTTTTCCTCTTCTCCAACTCTTTTATTTTCAAAAGTTATTGTAAGATTTGGATTAAGATAAGCTGTCTCATGTAAACGACTCTTTATGGAACTAGCCTTAAAATATGTCTTTTCAAATATCTCTCCATCAGGAAAGAATGTTACAGATGTACCAGTATCATTCTTTCTGCATGTTCCAACTTCCTTAAGTTTTGACATAACCTTTCCACGTGCGTAATTTTGTTCATACACCTTACCATCACGCTTAATTGTTACCTTTAACCACTCTGATAAAGCATTAACTACAGATGCACCTACACCGTGAAGACCACCAGAAATTTTATATCCGCCATCACCGAACTTACCACCTGCATGAAGAATTGTAAATACAACTTCAACAGCGGGGATCCCAGCTTTTTCGTGAATACCTGTAGGAATTCCTCGACCATTATCTGTAATTGTAGCTGTACCATCTTTTTCAAGTGTTACTGTTATCTCACTACAATGACCTGCCAAATGCTCATCAACTGAGTTATCAACTATTTCATATACCAAATGGTTAAGACCTTTAGTTGATACACTACCAATGTACATACCTGGTCTTTTTCTAACTGCCTCTAATCCTTCAAGTATCGATATACTACTTTCATCATATTCCTTAGTTTTCGTTGCCATAATAATCAAAATCGGCTTCCCGATCTTCCTTTCTTTTTTATATCTATGTTTGCTAAATGTTTATTCTTCTTTCTTTGAAATATATTTAATCATACCCGGTCCAAGATTTTCTGTTGGTCTTGCAATAAAGTTATGCTTAAGATAAAAGCCCTCTCGACCTTTAGCACACATAAGTGCAAGCATCATCTCCGTACCTTCAAGCGTAATGCTTTCAACGTACGAAACGCATTTATCCAGCAAATTACCTCCAATCCCGAATTTCTGATAACCCGGAATCACAACTAAATCCTGTATATAACATATAACTGCCCCATCACCAACAACGCGCCCCATACCAACTGGCATATCTCCATCAAACGCTACGACATTAAACAAGCAATTATCTATTGCCATCTGTGCTTGCTTAATGCTTAAATTCTTAAACCTAACCTCTTCTCTTAAAAATAGATAAGTCTCTAAGGTAAGTGCATTAACTTTATAAGTTATCATAAATACATCCGCCTTTAGATTTATTTCTTCAAGTCCATTTTGTTATACCTAATCATATATTATACAATATATTGTGGTTTAATGCAAACTCATAAGAGTTTCCTATGTGTACCGAATATAAAAAAACACAGGCATAAACCTGTGTTTTTTTTAAGGTAACAAAGACTCATCATATGTTTCTTCTTCTGTTTCCTTTATTGTATTTTCTTCTTCCTGTTTTTTTAATAAATATGTAAGTATACCTTCTGTTACAGCGCTTGAATACTTACTCATATTCTTAGCAAATGCCTGGTTATCAGAGGAATTACTAACATATCCAAAATAAATAAGACAAGCAGGCATTGTTACACCATCTATTACAACATAGTTTGTATCCTCATCAACTTTAGAACCATACTTTGTCTTTGAAATATCCATACCAGATACCTTCTTTATCCTCTTATAAAGAGCCGTAGCTAATCTTGTTGTATCTTTATCAGCATCCTTGTCAATATATAATTCTATTCCTGATGTATCACCACTTGCAGTATCTTCATTTCTATGAAGCGAAACGAAAACATCTGCCTTATTATCATTAGCAACCTGAGACCTTGGATTTAAATACAAAAACGAATCATCTTCTCTAGTTAAAACAACATTAACTCCATATGCACTCAAATCATCCGACACCTGTTTTGCCATTTCAAGCATCTGTTTGCTTTCAACAACATCACCATTTTCATGTCCCTTGTCCTTACCGCCATGACCCGGATCAATGCACACAGTTAATTTATCTGTTTTTAATTTTGAATATTTATCATTTACTTTGTACGATGTCTTCTCGGTTGTTTCTATTCTCTGAGTTTCATAATGTTTTGTAGTCTGAACAACTTTAGTTTTATTACTTTTACTCTTCTTTGGTAAATGCTTTCCTATAGTTTTAACACCAAATACAACAACTAACACCCCTATGATAATTAAGAAACCGCCAAGAATCTGTCTATTTCTCCTAACTCTTAGACGTTCTCTTCTTCTTTGCTCAACACGTCTTCTGTATCGTCTTAGTTCTTCAGGAGACATTTTTTCTTTATTTGGCATAATGTCCTCCATATTAAATTAATCTCACAACAGATATAATACACCAATATTGCCCAATGGTCAAAGGGTTTTAAGTACTTTTAAGTAAATGTTAACATTCGTTCCCTCTTAATTGACCAATCCACCATTAAATGCTATATTTATTATTATCAAAAAATTACTCGGAGGATTAACAAATGGATAAAATAGCAAGTTTTACTATCGATCACACAAAGCTCCTTCCCGGAGTCTATGTATCAAGAAAAGATAATTATAACGGTCAGATTCTTACAACATTTGATATCAGAATGACTAGACCGAATATGGAACCAGTTATGAATACTGCCGAGATGCACACCATAGAACATCTTGGCGCTACATATTTAAGAAACCATAATGAATATAAAGATAAAATCGTATACTTTGGTCCAATGGGCTGTAGAACAGGATTTTACTTAATCATCGCAGGTGATATAGAATCTAAAAACATTGTTCCGCTTCTAACAGATATGTTTAAATTCATATCAACATACACCGGAGACATCCCAGGAGCAAGCCCAATCGAATGTGGCAACTACTTAGACCAGAATCTCCCAATGGCAAACTATCTCGCCAAGAAATACCTCGACAACGTCCTAACAAACATAACCGACGACCACCTCGTCTACCCAGAATAGAACAGCAATCTACAAATACAGACAAGCAACAAACACAACCTACGACTAATCATCAAGATGTTAGACGAACCCAACGACTACATAAGTGGTACTTCACAGATTCGTCTCTTCAAAGCAAATAATCCACCCACTGGCGGATTTGATATTTTCTATAGAGGACCGTTGCGGGTCTCAGCACTTAGCGAGTAAGTCGTGGTTTGTTATAAATATGATTAATAAACCTAGTGCGAAGCGCTAGGTAATGAAAAAGCAGGAGTCATACTGAATGTTTACATTCAAAGTATGATTCCTGTTTTTTTATTATATAATGTTCGTATTATATTTATTAATAATATTTATGACATCTAAACCACAACTTACGAGCTTAGTACCACTAGGGGTAGCCCGCACCGTGCGAGAGCTGAGTCCTGGATAGACAATACAAATTCGAGTTGAGTGGATTATTGCACTACCTGTAGGAATCTGTAAAGTACCATTTAAATACAAAATCGTGAGGTTCGTCTAACATCTTGTAGTTAGTTCCGTAGTTTGTATTTAGAATTGTTCTCCAGGTATTAATGGCTGACAATCCGGATATGTCGATGACTTTGCCATCTTCGCCATTGTATACTACGTTTAATGCATTCTGCATTTTCTCCGTTTCTACAACTTCATTGTATTGATCACTCTTATATTCAACCATACAGAAATATGGATATCTTGCACCATGATCTGACTGAATTACTATTGTTGCCTTAGGATCATTCTTTTTAATGTTATCAACAATTTCTTTGATTAGACTATTTGTATACTTTAATTGTTCAATGTACTTTTCTTTCTTATTCCATTGATTGTATAACTTATCAGGTGAAATTGTTCCATCACTCTTAAAGATAAATGGATTATGTGGTAGCTGAATATAACCTATTGTAAATGTTGGTTTGTCTTCAGTATACTTATATGCATTTTTTAAATCTTCAATAACAACCTGAATATTTTCAATTTTATCATCATCAATGTCATGCTTAAACTGTCTTCTAATCTTTAAATCAATAAAATCAAAGGCGCTGTTTTCCAAGATTTTTTCAAGCATTTCTCTAGTTTCATTTTTTCTTGAACTACCTTTATATTCATTTAATTCGTTACAACCATTTGCTAAAAGATAATTATCATGATTAATCATATTAATCTGATATCCCATATCTTCAAAGAATCTATATAATACTGGCTGATTTAAATAATCAAGACACTGTTTTTCAAGTTTATTTACATCTGTAACATAATCAAGATTTAAAATATTAGGAACAATATCTCTTGTCATTATTCCTTCTCTATTATATGTATTCTTTGAAACACTAAATCCTTCAGATACAAGATCTTCATAAAATTTTGAATTGTCATAACCATAATAGTATTTTAAATTTTCATATCCACCATATTCATCAAAGATAAAATAATATACATTATTTTTCACATCTTTATTTACAGCGTACTGAGAAACATCAAGTCTTTTCACCGTCTTGTGTTCATTAATAACTTTAGGAATCGCAGCTAACCCATTAAATAAAACAAGTCCACCACATACAAATGTAATAATTTGACACCATGTATATAAATCTGCTTCTGATTTATTTATTTTCTTAAATAATAATACTAATAATACTATTACTAATATTAAAAACAATAAATATGATAAAAATGGTAATATCTTATTAACCAGTTTTTGAATTACCATATAATTCATAAATATCATCATAAATACCGCAGTGAATAAACCAGCTTTACTTCCCTCTTTCATTATTCTAAACGTTATCATTCCAACAACTGCCGATACCGCAACGAATAAAAGAAATGGTCCAATTGCCCCTGCAATATTTACTTCGTCAATATTATTAAAATATATAAATGCACATGGATATGCATCCACTAACAACATCATTAAAACTAGTACTATTCTTTTTCTTGTTTTAGTTAGTGCTTTAAATACAGCGTTAATTTTTGAATTCATAAATCTGTCTCCTGTTAAACTTTTTCATGTTTTTTCATATTCCCTTTTCACACACAAACACTAAATATTAAACTAAAAACAAATTATTAACCCCATACTATTTTTCATCTCCTATATTATAGTAGAATCAAACAAAAAAGAAAGAAACACCATATGTACTGGATAAAAAACATAAAAGAAATATTTATGCATTTTACTCTCTCTACTACTCATAAGCTTATTTGTACGTTTACCATTATATAAAAAAATTGGAATTAGTGATACCGCTCCCATATATTCTCCCTGCATAAAATACATTAATGTAACAAATATTACACATATATAAAATTCATCCACATACTTATAAAAAAACCATACAAGCAATATTCCAAAATAATGATAATCGCATCTCACAATATAAGCAAATATACAAAATCCAATCACATATACATATTCATAATATGCATAATATGTAGTTTTCCTCAATTTGTATTCTTCTATAAGAACAAGCATTACTATAGCCAAGAAAAAAGTAAACATAACGTTCTGACTTGACATGTCAAAAAAGCGAGAATAATCATTATTTTTATGCATACTATAATTCTTAAGCATATCAAATGGTATTTCAGAAATCACAGCAAATACCATCATTCTTAATGCATACATTTTTCTATCTGAAGTATATCTGAAACCTTCAGCAACTAAAAAAGCAAATATTGGAAATGCTATTCTTCCAAACACTCTAAATGTATCACCTATATGAATCCATATCTTAGTATTATCAACTAAATTCCAAAGAGTCATTCTATAACCAACATGATCTAATAACATAAAAAACAAAGCAATTAATTTAAGTTGTTCTCCACTTAGATTTCCATATTTCTCTTTACATTCTTCAAGCCATTCTTTAATTTCATTCATAATAGGCCCTCTATTTATTTAGTATCATATTTATACTAACTATTGCATTCTGCTTAGTATCATTTTACTACTTACTTTTTCTCTTTTTTGTTAATTTCTTGCTATCATCTTTAACAGCAACAAGAATCACAACTGTTCTCGGCGTCACTTTAATACTTCTTTCAACAACATCATCAATGATAAATGTATCAATTGTATTTATATTAGTATCTAAATACTTTTTCCACACCATACCACTTCTTGGACTTGGAACATCAAATGACTGTTCTTCCCAATGCATGTTAAAAGCAACGAAAATATCCTCTACTTCATCTGCATACTCACCACACAACATAAATGAGAAGTGTCTGTTAAAGTATCCACTGTCTAAATACCATGCCCTGCTACCATGAAATGACATATCAGGATAACCCTTTGATAAGTAATCCATGTTTTTCATTTCACTTTCCATATGTGTAATCGCATGACACTTTCTAAAAGATATCAACTTCTTTGTATATTCAAATATCTCTTTTTCAAACGAATTTCTCGTCCATTTAATATAAGATATTTCATTATCCTGACAATATGGATTATTATTTCCGTTCTGTGTATTTGCACACTCATCACCTGAGAATATAACCGGCACACCCTGACTTAATAAAAGCATAGCAAATGCATTCTTAATCTGCTTTTTACGAAGTTCTAAAACCTTTCTCTTTTTTGTTGGTCCTTCAACACCACAATTCCAACTAAAATCATTCGCAGCACCATCATTGTTATTCTCACCATTTGCTTCATTATGTTTTCTATCATATGAAACAGTATCAAACAATGTAAGCTGACCAGTTCCTGAAAGATAATTAATGTTTGCCATTCCATTAGGATTATTTCTAACGTTATAGCACATAGATGAAACCTGATCTTCATCACCTTTTAGGAAATGTCTTGCTCCCTTTAAAAATCCATCATTATATGATGCAAATCTTCGCAACAGAGGTTGCTCATACCCATTACAATTATTCTTCATATTCATGGCGAATACTTTCGTATCACCAAGTAGTGCATCCTCACATATAATATCTAAAGTATCATCAGCAATTCCTGTTAAATGAATTGCATCAATACCATAAGTCATAACCCAATATCTTAAACACTTAAGAATATACTCAGCAGATTTATTTAAGAACATAAACTCCAAACAGACTTCTATGTCTTCTTTATGAAGTTCATTAACCATGTTTTTAAATTCATTAATTGCATCAACTCCACTCTTTCCAGCAAAACTTGCCTTAGGAGCATAGTAAAACGCATTACAATATCCCCAGTAATTTATGATATCCGTACCAATAGAAATAGGACTAAGCTTCTCATCCCTATCTTCTGCATTTTCAAAGAAATCATATGCAGGCATAAGTTCAACCATGTTAATTCCAAGTTCCTTAAGATAAGGAATCTTTTGAACTATTCCTGAATATGTTCCCCTATTCTTAACTTTAGCGGTAGTACTCTTTGTAAATCCTCTTACATGAAGTTTATATATAACATTATCATTAAGTTTAATTCTTGGTTTTTTTAGCAAATACTCAAAGTCTTTTTTATCTTTACCATAAACATCTAAAGGTGCTGAAGTAAATGTGGATTTTTCTCCCCACTTTTCTCTTCCATTAATAGCTTTTGCATACTCATCAGTAATTATCTTATCATCAATATAGAAATTGTAATCATAATCATATCCATTATCAATTTCACAACTTACCGAAAGAATTCTTCCGCATGTAACACCCTTATCAAATGGTATTCTAATACACTCTTCACTTGTACCTTTTTTATAAAGAACCACGCCACAATCCTTACTTAAATCATCGTAAGATACTTCCATTGTAAATGTATACGCATCTTCAGTTTTATGAACACCTCTAATAAGAGGATTTGGGGTCTTATACTCTATTTTCATATCATTTACAATCCTAAGTATAGGATATCTCCTTCCTGTGGTTTTCACAGCATTGCTAAAACTATCTAATTCTTTCTAAAAGGCCAACTTTCTTCTGAGCTTTTCTAAGTGTCTTATTAGCAAAATATGCAGCCTTTTCATCATTCTCCTTAATGCATGAGTTGATGTAATCCTTATTCTTCTGAAGATCATAGAATCTATCCTGAAGTGGTTTAAGTTTATTAACAACACTTTCACCAACTGCCATCTTGAAATCTCCATAACCCTTACCATCAAATTCTTTTTCAACTTCTTCAACAGTCTTACCTGTAATTGAAGAATAGATGTTAATAAGGTTCATGATACCTGGCTTATCTTCTTTGTAAATAATCTGAGCATCCGAATCTGTAACTGCTCTCTTAAACTTTCTCATAATTGTATCAGGATCATCCATAAGCAAAATACTAGCATTTGGATTTTCATCTGATTTAGACATCTTTTTAGTTGGATCCTGTAAACTCATGATTTTAGCTGTTGCTTTACCAATGTATGGTTCAGGAACAGTAAATACATCGCCATAAATACTATTAAATCTGTTAGCAATATCTCTTGTGATTTCAAGATGCTGCTTCTGATCTGCTCCAACTGGTACAACATCAGCCTGATATAATAAAATGTCTGCTGCCATTAATACCGGATATGTATAAAGACCAGCATTAATATTATCACTATGCTTAGCAGCTTTATCCTTAAACTGAGTCATTCTGTTAAGTTCACCCATATATGTAAAGCAATTTAAAATCCATGATAATTCAGCATGTGCACCAACATGTGACTGATAATAAATACAGTTTTTCTCTGGATCAAGACCTGCTGCAACATAAAGAATGTAAAGGTCCCTTGCTCTCTTTCTAATATCTGCTGGATCTTGACGAACTGTAAGTGAGTGAAGATCAGCAATTGCATAAAATGTCTGATATTCATCAGCTAACTTTACCCAGTTATCAAGTGCTCCCATATAATTTCCTAAAGTTAATGTTCCTGTGCTCTGCATTGCACTATAAAGAACTTTGTTTTCGCCTAACATAATGCCTCCTATGTATATTAATATTCATATAAATCTTTTATTTTTATGTCCTTGCAAAACAACTTCGTTCAAATTTGCTGAAAACAAGGCCTAAAATCATTTCAATTTTATCATAAATACTTTGTTTTGTCTAACCGATTTGCCTTGATTTTTACGGAAAAACTGATATACTAATCATTGATGTTTTTAATATCGAAACATATTACTATAAATATTAGTTAATAGGAGGATTCAAACCATATGATTAGTACAAGTAATATATCTCTAAGATTTGGCAAGAAAGCATTATTTGAAGATGTAAACATTAAGTTTGTACCCGGCCACTGTTATGGTCTCATTGGAGCAAATGGTGCTGGTAAATCTACATTTCTTAAGATTTTAACAGGAGAAATCGAACCAACAAGCGGTGATGTTATTATCACACCTGGTGAGCGACTTTCATTCTTAAAGCAGGATCATTTCCAGTATGATGAATATACAGTTCTTGATACTGTTATCATGGGTAATGCACGTCTTTATGAAATTATGAAAGAAAAAGATGCCATCTACATGAAGCCTGATTTTTCAGACGAGGATGGTGTAAGAGCTGCCGAACTTGAGGGAGAATTTGCTGAGATGAATGGTTGGGAAGCTGAAAGTGATGCTGCTACTCTTCTTAATGGTCTTGGTGTTGAAACTGAACATCATTACAGCCTTATGAAGGACCTTCCTGGTACACTTAAGGTTAAAGTATTACTTGCACAGGCACTTTTCGGTAATCCAGACATATTACTTCTCGACGAGCCTACTAACCACTTGGATTTAGATGCTATCGCTTGGCTTGAAGAATTCCTCATTAATTTTGAAAATACAGTTATTGTTGTATCCCATGACAGATACTTCCTTAACAAGGTTTGTACACAGATTGCGGATATTGATTATGCTAAAATTCAGCTTTATGCTGGTAACTACGACTTCTGGTATGAAAGTAGTCAGCTTATTATTAAGCAGCAGAAAGAAGCTAACAGAAAGAAAGAAGAAAAAATCAAGGAACTTCAGGACTTTATTCAGAGATTCTCAGCTAATGCTTCTAAATCGAAACAGGCTACTTCAAGAAAACGTGCACTTGAAAAAATCGAACTTGATGAAATCAAACCATCAAGCCGTAAGTATCCATACATTGATTTTAGACCAGAACGTGAAATCGGTAATGAAGTATTAACGGTTGAACACTTATCAAAAACAATTGACGGTGTTAAAGTATTAGATGATATTTCATTTGTAGTTGGCCGTGAAGATAAAATTGCTTTAGTTGGTAGCAATGGTCTTGCTAAAACAACTCTCTTTAAGATTTTAATGGGAGAAATGGAACCTGATGAAGGTGATTATAAATGGGGAATCACTACTACTCAAAGTTACTTCCCTAAAGATAATACAAAGGACTTTGATTGTGATGACATTATTGTTGACTGGCTTACACAGTATTCAGAAATCAAGGATGCAACTTATGTAAGAGGATTCCTTGGAAGAATGTTATTCGCTGGTGATGATGGAGTTAAAAAAGTTAGAGTTTTATCCGGTGGTGAAAAAGTAAGAGTTATGCTTTCGAAACTTATGATTAGTGGTGCTAATGTATTAGTTATTGATGAACCTACTGACCACCTTGACATGGAAAGTATTACAGCACTTAACAATGGTCTTATTAAGTTCCCTGGTGTACTTATCTTCTCATCAAGAGATCATCAAGTCGTACAGACAACAGCTAACCGTATCTTTGAAATTGTTAATGGTAAACTCATCGATAAGATTACAACATATGATGAATATCTCGAAAGCGATGAAATGGCTCGTAAACGTACAGTTTATGAAACAACTGCTGACGAGGAAGAAGATGATTAATTAGATTAAAAGTGTAAAATATTATTTCAGAAAATGAAATCAAAATATTTTACACTTTTTTATTTTTAATATGCCATATTCAAAATAATATGTTATAATATAGATATCTGTAAGATATGTTATGTTAGATTTTTGTTTGGAAGGAGGATAAGTCTTATGAAGAAAATGTTAGATTTCTTAAAAGATGAAAATGGTCAGAGTATGCTAGAATATGGACTTATTATTACTCTTATAGCTCTTGTTGTTATTGCAGCTCTAACTATTTTAGGACCTAAGGTTGCTGCATTATTTAATAAAGTAAGCGGTCAGGTTAACGAACCTTAGGATAAAAAAGGAGTCTACTATATATGTAGGCTCTTTTTTATCCCATTTATGTATTATTTATATATCGTATCTAACACATTATCTATTTCAGCATATACATCTCTAACTTTTATTTCATTAAAGATTTCATGTCTCATACCCGGAAAAAGTTTAGATGTTACTCTTCTATACCCCACATTACGCATAAGCTGTACAGCTGTTTTAAATAATTTATTACTAACCCTGCAAGGGTCTTTTTCTCCAGATAAAAAAGCTATTCTCAGTTTCGGATTTTTTAACTTCCATCCCTTTTCTGTATATGTCTGCTTTACAAGATCAAGTAAAGCCATATAACCATTAAGAGTGTATGTAAATCCACATAACGGATCTTTATTATAGAGAGTGGCAACACCCATATCCGATGATAACCATGAATTTTTAATTCCCTCCGTAGCAAATGGTTTTTCGAACGCTCCGGTAACCATATCTGCAATCATTGGACTTCTATATTCCCACCCATTAAATACCGCTAGAACTCGAGTTAAAATCTTTCCTAATCCAGTCAATTTGCTATTAGATGGACTTCCTGAAATAATAAGACAATCTATCATATCATCATGCTCTTTTATATAAGTTCTTACAATTAATGAGCCCATACTATGTCCAATTAAAATCAACGGTATTCCTGGATACTCTCTTCTTAAATATACATTAAAGTCCTGCAAATCATCGATATACTGCATATAACCTTTTTTACCAACATATCCTAAATCTTCAGGTTTTTCGATATTCTCTCCATGACCTTTTAAGTCTTTCATTGCACATATATATCCCTTTTTAGAATAATATGTCATTATTTTTTCATATCTTTTTCTATGTTCACACATACCATGAACAAAGTTCATAACACCAATTGGTTTAATATCCCCTGGTGGCATCATTATTGTTACTGGTTGCATATTTTATACCCTAATAATTTCCTAAAATTCTCATATTAATAGTTTCTGCGTTAAGTCCACGGAGTGCATTAACCACACCTGGACTATCAACTTTCCCCTCTATTTCAACAAAAAATCTATACTGCCACTTCTTATTAGGAATTGGTCTTGATTCAATCTTTGTCATGTTAACATCATTATAAATAATATGACTTAATGCACCATATAAAGAACCACTTTCATGTGCAACCTCAAAACTAATAAGAATCTTATTTGCATCCTTCTTACAAATTTTACTTCTTGATAAAATAATAAACCTAGTTGTATTAACATCACTAGTATTAATATGTTCTGCTAATACTTCAAGTCCATAAATATCTGCATTTTTTATACTTGCTATTGCAACTTTTGATTTATCATTTAACTCAGATACCTTTTTAGCAGCCACTGCAGTATTACTCTGAGCAACTTCCTGCCAATCATATTTCTCTAAAAACTCACGACTTTGCATTATAGCCTGTGGATGTGAATATACAGTTTTCACCTCATCCAAATTAGCACCTTTAACGCCTAACAAAGCATGATTAATTTTTATATCAACGTACTTAACAATATAGTTTTCAAATTCCATTAAAAGATCATATACGTCTCCTACTGCACCTGCCTGAGAATTTTCTATTGGAAGTACTGCATAATCAGCTCTACCATCTCTAATATCCTCCATGGCTTTTCTCCATGTAGGTACATTATATTCTTCCACGTATTCACCAAAATAACTTCTTAAAGCTTCATGACTGTATGCACCTGGAATTCCTTGATATGCAACTTTCACATCATCTTTCCAAAGTCTATCTACAAAATTAAATTCTAAAGTATCATTTAAACCCTTTGATGCTAATAATCTATATTGATACTTTCTACTCATTGACATGATTTGAGTAAACAATTCTTCAATACCATGCTTTGAAAAATCATCTTTTGCAAGACTTGTTAATGTGGCAAGTTTTTCATTTTCTCTTTCTCTATCCAAAACAGCTTTACCAGTTTTAAACTTAAACTCAGCCACATCTCTACATAATTTCATTCTTTTTTCAAATAAATCAACAAGTTCCTTATCAATTACATCAATTTCACTTCTAATATCTTTTAAATCCAACTGTCTTTCTTCGTTATTACTCACTTTTTTCTCCAAAAACTTATATTTTAGTCTCAGCAAACATTATATAACTCTTTACATTAATTCTCACCAAATACACATAGTATCTAATTACTACTATCTAGCAATTCATCATATAATTGTTTTACAGACTTACCATATACAGGATGTCTTTTATCTGGCGCTATTTCACATAATGGTTTTAATACAAACTCTCTGTTTTGCATATCCACATGAGGTATTGTAAGATTAGAAGTATCTAAAACAATATCATCATAAAATACAATATCCAAATCAAGAGTTCTAGGACCCCAGTGAACTTTTCTCTCTCTTCCATGATTATATTCTATTTCATGTAAGAAGTCTAAAAATTCATTTGGTTCCATAAATGTCTCAACCATAATTGCACCATTTACAAAATCATCCTGCTCAACACCACCGTACGGTTTAGTTACTATAAACTTAGATTTATTCAAAACCTGGCATCTATAATCTCTATCTATTTCACTAATTGCATCTTTAAGAGTCTTTTCACTTTCACCCACGTTAGAGCCTATGGATAAACATGCTATATGTCTTTTTCTCTCGCAACTTACTGATACATTTTCAAAGTCCCTATCTATAGGTGCATCTGGTTTATAAATAGTAACCTTTATTTCTCTAACTTTTTTATACTCTAATAAAATAGCATCCGCAAGTCTAACACAAACTGTTTCAATCAATTTATAATTATCTCTAACCATAAAGTGATAAACAAACTCTACTACACTTGCATAATCAACGGTCTCACTAAGATCATCTGACCTAGCAGCCTTACAAAAATCAGTTTCTATTTCTAATGAAACATAAAAAAACTGACCATTTCTTGTTTCCTTTTCCAATACACCATGGTGTGCAAATACTTTTAACTTATCTACAAATATCTTACCCATAATCTTCTCCAGTCTTAACCAAAAACATAACTAACTGCTTAAGTTATGAATTAATTATTGCTTCAGACATTCTCAAAGCCCTGATGTTCTCTTTAACATCATGAACTCTAAAAATTCTACAACCTTTTGCATAACCTAAAACAGTGGTTGCTATTGTCCCTTCAACTCTTTCATCCACAGGTAAATCAAGCGCCTTTGCAATAACTGACTTCCTTGATGTACCAAGTAAAACCGGATACCCCAAATTTACAATCTTATCAACATTATTTATTACTTGAAGATTTTGTTCAAAATCCTTTGCAAACCCCACTCCCGGATCAAGAATTATATTCTTCGAATCAATACCACTCTTTAATGCTATATCAACAGATTCTTTTAAATCATTTAAAACATCAATCATATAATCATTATAGCTGGCATTCTCCCTATTATGCATAATACATACTGGAACTTTGAAAGAAGCAACAATATTTGCCATGCTTTCATCCCCTTTAAGTCCCCATATGTCATTAATCATATCACAACCTGAATCAAGCGCCGCCTTAGCAACTTTTAATTTATATGTATCAACAGAAATAACTGTATCAAAACACTTTTTTACACTTTCTATAATAGGTATAATTCTATCTATTTCCTCTTCATCAGATATTCTCGTATATCCAGGTCTTGTAGATTCACCACCTATATCTATTATAGTTGCCCCATCCTCAATCATGCCTTCAACTCTAAATAAAGCATCATCAAGATTATTATACTTTCCACCATCCGAGAAAGAATCTGGTGTCATGTTAAGTATTCCCATAATATATGCATTCTTCTCAAAATCAAATTCTTTATTGCCTATTATCATCATGTTCTCCTTATCATAAATGCATAATCTATTTAACAATTGCTAAAAAATCATCTCTTAATTCCTTATCTTCCTCAAATAATCCTCTATAAGCAAATGTAACCGTCTTAGTTCCAGGTTTCTTTACGCCTCTCATAGTCATGCACATATGCTCAGCTTCAAGCATAACCATAACTCCTTTAGGATCAAGATTATCCATAATTGCATCTGCAATCTGACTTGTAAGATTCTCCTGAATCTGTAATCTCTTAGCAAATTCTTCCACAGTTCTTGCTAGCTTTGATATTCCAACAACCTTTCCATCCGGTATATATGCAATATGAGCCTTTCCATAAAATGGCATCATATGATGCTCACATGTCGAATAAAAAGTTATATCCTTCTCAATTACCATATCAGAATTTTCACACGTAAAAGTTCTTGATAAATGATCATAAGCCATTTCATCTGAACCTGTATAAATTTCTTCATACATTCTAGCTATTCTTGAAGGTGTTGCCTTAAGCCCCTCTCTATCAGGATTCTCACCAATTGCTTCAAGAAGCATTCTTATGGCTTCTTCAACCTTTTCCTTATCAATTTTACCTGTAGTCACATTTTTACTAACATACATATTGCTTACTCACTTCCTAAATCGTTACAATAAAAAATATATAACATATTCAAAATAATTTATTATCTACTAATCTAATCAACCTTCAACGTACCTACTATATCCTTCATATCCTTCAAAATTGACAAAGTACCACATATTAATATTACTGGCTGATTAGTTTTATCATAATCATTTTTACCTGCATAATCTAATGCAGATAAAACAGCATCCTTATATTCATTAAAGGACTTAGTATCATTACAATACTTACTCACTACATCTTCTAATACTTTAGTATCTAATCCCCTATCACTCTTTGGACTTACAACACATACTTTAGTTGCTTTAGGTGCTAAAACCTTTGCAATTGTTTTATAGTCCTTATCTTTAAATATCCCCATTATCATAACAACAGGTCTATCGCCAAAATATCTATCAATTGAATTTGCTAATTTAATTGCAGCATCTTCATTATGTGCACCGTCAATATAAATATCCGGATTATCACTAATTTTTTCAAATCTTCCAGGATGAACTGCAGTCTTTATTCCTTCATTAATAATTCCTTCAAAATAATCTTCCATATTACCAAGACTGCTTCCAAGAATATTATTAAATATGAACATAGCAACTTTCCTTGCTAAAAGGGAATTTTCAATTTGAAAATCACCTTTTAAACCAATTGCATCTGTTGTACCACCAAGAAATGTTCTTAAATCATTCGTTGTCTCATATAAGCTACTTTTACTTTTATCAACATAAGTAACCGCCGTAAGTCTTTCCTTTGCAACTGAATCTAAAACCATCTTAACTTCATCTGATTGCTCAATTGATATACATGGAATACCAAATTTTATTATTCCAGCCTTAGCCTTGGCAATATCAGAAATATTTTTGCCTAAATATGCCATGTGATCCATACTAATCGAAGTTATAACAGTACAAATAGGTCTTTGAATGATATTAGTAGCATCAAGACCTCCACCCATTCCTGTTTCAATTAACACAATATCACATCTCTTCATCTTGAAAAACAAGCACGCTATAGCAAATTCCACTTCAAAAGTTGTAGGTTTGTATCTGCCTTCGTTTACAAGATCATCATACTTATCAGCCACTTCACTTGTAATTTCTATATACTCATCATCAGTAATGTTTGATTTATCAGCATAAAACATCTCTTCATATGAAAATACCGCTGGAGAAGTAAACCTGCCAACTCTAAGCCCTGCCTTTTCAAAAATACTAGTAAGAAATGCTATGACTGAGCCTTTACCATTAGTACCTGCCACATGAATTATACTTAAACTCTCCTGTGGATTCCCAAGTTTCTCCATAAGATTACGAACATTTTCAAGTCCTAATTCAATCTTTCCATCAGAGCAACCTCTAACAAATGCCCTGGCTTCCTCATATGTATTTATCTTATGATTACTTGTTGTTAAAGGATTCATATCCATTTTTGTCAATCGATTAGCCACTTTGGGATTCTTCATCAAATCCTGTTTATTAACTTTCATAACAATTCTTCCTAACTATTATTATTCGCCACCATTTAAGAATTTATCATAGTCTTCATCTGATAAGATTTCATCATATTCATCAGCATTCTTAAGGAAATCTTCAAAAGCTTCACTTACTGCATTAAATTCCTCATCAGATTCAATGTTTCCGAGAACTGGCATTTCATCTTCATCCTCGCTATAACGATATAAATATAACTCGCCTTCCTCTTCATCATCAATTGCACTAACTGGCATAAGTGCAATATAATCACCATATTCATCAATTTCAAGAATAGTGATGATTACACACTCTATTTCTTCATCATCATCTGTAATGATTGTAATTAACGCTTCTTCATCAATATCTTCAATTTCATTATTCTTCTTATCTACCATATTTATTTCCTTTCTGTATAACCATCAAATTCTCTTAACAATTTCATATGTCTCAAAAAAGTACATACACTACTATATTATATATTTTCTTAGCAATAATCACAAGTAAAACTTTAAAATCACATTGTATTGCTAGATTATTTCATTATAAAATCTACTAATTTCAAAACTTTTTCCATCCTCTGATTTTCTTGCAGTTATGTATAAATTATGTTTTGCTCTTGTCATAGCAACATATAATAACCTTCTTTCCTCTTCCATATCATCGTTAGTAACTATCCTTCGGTTTGGTATTATACCCTCATTTAACATAGGAATTATAACTGTATCAAACTCCAGACCTTTAGAGGCATGCATTGTTAAAATCACAGGGTATGGTTCTAATGAAACATCCCTTATCTTTTCTTCATTCCCAATTGAAATAATTCCTTCTGAATAATCAATCCATTCATTTATTGTTTTGAACTTTCTCGAATCCTCCCTTAATATATCTATTCCATCTGCAACCATAACACTTGTTTTCGCTCTTAAATTATAACCTTTGGCGTTTAATATATATTCCAAAGCTCTAGGAGGCTTTAGTTTACCTATTATTCTAGAATCAACATTATATAGTTTATTACTTCTAACCGCCTCTTTAATATCCTTCATCACCTCAAATAGTATTCCCGTCTTATACATTGTATGACCAATCATATCGAAATCATGTTTAATCCCTAATCTATCCAAATAGTTCGAAATTACAACTCCATCTATATTTTTTCTTATTAATATTGCTATAGATTCTCCTTTTTTTCTGTTTACAATCAAATTTCGTATAAAAGCATATTCATCATTAGCATTTAAATACATTTTCACAGCAAATGCTCCATCTATATTCGAAACACCTAGTATCTCTTTTTTATATCGCTTTTTATTATTAGTTATAAGTTTATTTGAAGTATCAATAATACTACTATCAGATCTATAGTTATTTTTCAAATTTAAAATTGTTGAATCAGTATATATTTCCTTAAACCTTAACATTATATCACTTCTTGCCCCTCTAAAACCATATATAGCCTGATCCTCATCCCCAACTGCAAAAATATTTCCATACTTACCAACAATTCTATTTACTATATCCATTTGTAATTCATTAATATCCTGAAACTCATCAACCATAATGTATTTATATTTTTCCTGTATTTTTTCAAGAATATCAGGATTATTAACACATATCTCTCTCATTATTATTAAAATATCTTCATAGTCAATCAATCCCTTTTCCTTTAAACAGGCATTATACATACATAATATTTTACTAGCATATTCAGAAGACACCATGGCAAGCATTCCATTTTTTTCATACCCATTTTGTTCATCCTCTTTCTTGACATCATTTTTCAAAACACTAATCATATTAAGTGCATCATTAATGGCATCTTTATCATATTTCTGTAAATACCCTAATTTTTTTAATATTTCAAAACAAATATTCATCCTTTCCTTATCACTGGCTAAATTATCAACATTAATCTTCGTGTACATTCTTATAAGCTTAAAGAAAACAGAATGAAATGTTCCAAATGTTACAGGCATGCAAGTATCTAATCCTATCATGTTTTTAAACCTGTATTCCATGGATACCGCCGCCTTCTTTGTAAATGTAATCACTAAAATATTATCAGGACTAACTCCTTTATTAATAAGACTTAAAACTCTGTGAGTTATAACCGTTGTTTTTCCAGAACCTGGTCCTGCTATACAAAGATATGCTCCATCCTTTACATCTATTGCTTTCTTTTGATACTCATCTAAATTATATTTCTTCATAAAACCTCCCATTAGTGACAGGTAATTACTCATAGGTTATACAAAAGCAAAAGAACACGGACATAGTCCGTGTTCTTTACAGATATAAAACTCTATTTCTTTCTATATGCTTCGAATAAATATAATCTACTATACATAAATACAAATGTCAATATTATTTATGCATTTTCAAGTTTCTCAATTCCAATCTTAATTCTTCTGATACTTTCTTCTTTACCAATTACATTCATGATTTCAAAAGCACCTGCAGGTGTCATCTGCTTACCTGATACTGCAGTTCTAAGTGGCCATAAGCCCTGACCATTCTTGATTTCTTTCTTCTGAATGTATTCCATAATTAAATCATGAAGGTTTTCTACTGAGAAATCATCAGTTGCTTCAATAATTGGAAGTTCTTCCTTTAATATTTCAAGTGAGTTTTCACTATTAGTCTTCATCTTCTTATGAGTATACATAGCAATGTCGTACTCAGGCATCTCTTCAAAGAAATCAATCATATCGCAAATATCTGGTAATACTTCAATTCTAGTCTTTACCATGTCTAAGATAGCTTTCTTATCAAGATCCTTA
Source organism: Eubacterium uniforme (assembly GCF_900167115.1). GTDB lineage: Bacteria > Bacillota > Clostridia > Lachnospirales > Lachnospiraceae > Eubacterium_S > Eubacterium_S uniforme. The sequence continues at coordinate 41,048 of NZ_FUXZ01000007.1, read as the reverse complement.
GTAATAACCTTATCGATGTATGGCATTGCCATTTCATAGAATTTTTCGTTATCCATCATCTTGATGTATTCGCCATTCATCCACTTAAGCTTATTAATGTCAAATACAGCTGGTGACTTATTAATAGTCTTATAATCAAATTCCTTAATAAGTTCATCTAAAGACATAATTTCCTTGTTATCTGCTGGACTCCATCCAAGAAGCGCAATATAGTTTACAACTGCTTCTGATACAAATCCCTGCTCAATTAAATCTTCATATGAAGAATGTCCTGAACGCTTAGATAACTTCTTATGATTTTCATCAGTAATAAGTGGAAGGTGAATATACTTAGGTGATTCCCAACCAAATGCATCATATAATCTCTGATACTTTGGTGATGAAGAAATATATTCATTACCTCTAACAACATGTGTGATATTCATAAGATGATCATCAACAACATTAGCGAAATTATATGTTGGATATCCATCTGACTTAATTAAAATCATATCATCAAGTTCGCTATTATCAACTGTAATATCACCATAAATCTCATCGTGAAAAGTTGTTGTACCTGTTGTTGGATTATTCTGTCTAATTACATAAGGCTTACCTGCTGCTAAATTAGCTTCAACTTCTTCTTTTGATAAAGATAAACAATGCTTATCATAAACAATTATTTCCTTATCACCTTCTTCATTAACACCAGTTTTTAGGCTTTCAAGTCTTTCCTTATCACAGAAGCAATAATATGCTTCACCTTTTTCAATAAGCTGCTTAGCATATTCAAGGTACATTCCTGAAGCCATACGTTCACTCTGAACATAAGGTCCAAATCCCTTATCCTTATCTGGTCCTTCATCATGTACAAGTCCAGTACCCTCTAACGTTCTATAAATAATGTCAACCGCACCTTCAACAAGTCTTTCTCTATCAGTATCTTCAATTCTTAAAATAAAATCGCCATCTTCATGCTTAGCGATTAAGAACTCATAAAGAGCTGTTCTTAAATTTCCAACATGCATTCTACCTGTTGGACTAGGTGCAAATCTTGTTCTAATCTTCATATTCTTACTCCTTGATTAAGCCTTATCAGCAAATGCATTCATTCTCCATACATTCATCAATAAAACCTTTATTCTTTATATTTCAAAATACTTGCAATATATATAATAATATCATACCGTTAAAAAAGCAATGATAACATTATGTTTCATTGCTTTTTTATGTCTCTATATTGATTTTAAATACTTGATAACTTTATCAAGTGAATCTTTAAATTCCTCATCTGTTGAGTTTTCAAAAATATAAACATCATCAACACCTGCTGGTGGATTAAAGTTTCTACTCTTTACATACTCATCCCAGTTTTCAAGTTTCCATGTATCTCTATCAGAATTTCTTGAAATCATACGACGCTTACAAGCCTCGATTGAAGTATGAACCCAAATAACAACAAGTTTTGTATCTCTTCTAGCTAAATCAGCTTTTAACTTGTCCATATATTCCTTGTCTTCAATTTCTCTAGTAAATGGAGCATTAACAAAAACTGTATCATTATAATCTAATGCTTCATATGCAATCTGCATAATTGCATCATATTCAGGATCTCTGATATACTCCTCAAAGAAATCTGAACTTCTATTATAGTTTTCATGAGCAACTAAAAAAATCTGTTTTGATAAAACAATTAATGAATCCTTATCAAGATATACACAGTTTTTCATCTCCTTAGCTACTCTTCTAGTAACAAATGATTTACCACACGCTGGTGGTGATGTGACTAAAATTAACTTCTTCATACTATACTTTCCTTCTTCTCTGAATAATCTACTATACTCTCCACCCATTATCTTAAACAAATATCTCTAAAATTTTAACATACATTATTTATATTTTCAATGATAATTATTTGTTTTCTTAATCGTTTTCGTTAAATTCGTAATAATGCACAACTACCATTATTAATGTTATTATTTTATTATGAATTTTAAATACCCTAATATCTTAACAAAACTAATAAACTTTGTTTAAGCCGCTTTAACAACTTTATCATCCTTATATAAAATCTTTAAAAATATTGGTGTAATAATTGATGATACAACAATCAATAAAATAACACTAGCAAAGTATTTGCTGTCAAGAACACCTGCATTCAATCCCTTTTGAGAAACAATTAATGCAACTTCTCCTCTTGTCATCATACCGACACCGATTTTAAGTGAATCTTTATTGCTAAATCTACAAATTTTACCCATAATTCCGCAGCCTATAATCTTTGTAACTAAAGCAACAGCAACAAATGCTAGTGAAAACAATAGCATATCTTTATTAAGTCCACTTAAATCAGCTTTAAGTCCAATCATAGTAAAGAATATTGGACCAAATAGCATATAAGAACTAACATCCATTTTTCTAGCAATATAATCGGAGTCATTAATACTACAAAGAATAATTCCCGCAACAAATGCTCCTGTAATATCTGCAATTCCAAATATAGCTTCTGCTACATATCCAAAAGCAAAACATAAAGCGAGTCCTAAAATAGGTACTCTTCTAGTATGTGGATGTTTCTTATCTATTATCTTAAATATCTTATATATAATTATTCCCACAATAATTGATAATGCAAAGAATAAAACTGTATTAGAAACGACCTTTAATGGTTTTGAAGATGGATCCTTCATTCCAATTACCACAGTTAAAACTACAACACCGATGACATCATCAATAATAGCAGCACTTAAAATAGTAGTGCCAACTTTTTCCGATAAATGACCCAATTCTTTCAAAACCTGAACTGTTATACTTACTGACGTAGCTGTCATTATCGTTCCGATATAAATTGCTCTTATAAAACCTGGATCATGTATAGGTACATATCCATAAAATCCCATATATAAAAGTGTACCACCCACAAGCGGAACAAACACACCTGTACACGCAATTAAAAATGCCATAACTCCTGTCTTCATCAAATCCTTAAGATTAGTTCCAAGGCCCGCTGAAAACATTAATAATAAAACACCAATCTCAGCCATTTGAGATAAAAAATCAGTCTGTTTAACCAAATGAAGTGCCGAAGGGCCAATAACAATACCAGCTATTATACTTCCAACCACCTCTGGAGCCTTACATTTCTTTGCAATAATACCAAATAATTTTGCAACAACTATAATAATTGCCAAATCTTTAAATACAAGATAACTTTCCACTATAATCACCCTACTTCTTTTTCGCACAAATTCGGCCTCAAGTCTCCTCAAGGCCGAAATGTTACTATATTTGTAATTCCCAATATATTATCTTTTTCTACATCTTATAACGTGATTACTCTTCTACTTTATTAAATAAAACTTCATCGACTGTGCCCCATGGTCCCTTAACACCATCAGCATCAGCTTTAACATGAATTCCTACTGTAACCTTACCATCTTCACCTACTTCAATTTCATTAAGTTCAGGTGTACTAAATGATCTATACTCTGTAACTTCAGTATTCTGTTTATATGTCTTACCTATTGTTACACAATAAATATAAATATCCTGATTTGTACTATCACCACCCTGGAATGTTGCTCTCATCTTATATTTTCCTGGTTCAAGGCCTTCGATTTCCTGTGTGATATCTAAATCAACTTTATTCTTTGAATACCAATGCATAGCATGTGTACCAAGTGATGCATCTGTAACCTTATCCATCATATATACTTCATGCTCGTCATCATCAGCACTTCTATCATCAATCTTCCAATTAACTGTATCATCTGCTTCTTCAAAACTATAATTCTGAACGAAGTTTGGTTCAACCATATTTACCATACACCTAACTCGTTCACCCGCGGCTTCACCCCATACTAAGTATTTAGCCGGACCATTAGCCTGCATAGCTTCTTTGTTAGGTTTTTCCCATTTTGCTCTTACACTCTTTGTTGAGCCATCATTATATTTTGCTTGTACTGAACCTGGTAATTCAATTTCATCACCTAACTTAATAGTAACTTCTGCATTCTCAACCATATCAAGTTTAACTTCTGAAAGTGAACCTGTATAACATAGATCCCATGTGTATAATGATGGAAGTGGATTTCCGTCAGAGTCAAATAACGCCTGATTTTCCTGTGAACATCCACCGAACCACTGTCCAGCGTCTGCATCATAATCACCGGCATATTTACTTGCCCATCCGCAACCGTATTTATCCCATTTTTCTTTACGTTTTCCATTTTCATCTTCAGGTACCGCAATCCATCCACCTTCCCAGTAGAATACACCAATACCCTTATCGCCAACTTTAACTACAGCATCCATAACGTCACGCATTTCCCTTGCTTGGCCGTTTACTGTGTATGAATAATCCTGAATTACAGTTGCACCTGTACCAATTGTATTTGTCCAACCATCCATATCATTAGGATCATATGCATATGAATTCTCCGCAACCATTACAAGTTTTCCATATTCATCAGCAGCAACTTGTAAAATACTTGTTAGATTTTCTAATGTTCCGTGCCAATATGGATAATATGAACTAGCAAATACATCATAATCTACATCATAGTTATCTAAAACCACAAGATAATTCTGATATGCTGATACTCTCTCTGGATCAGTAAAATGAACTGCTATAAGTGCATCTGGCATAATTTCTCTAATAGCCTTTGATGCCGAATTCATAAGCTTTGCAATATTCTCCCATGTTGCTTCACCACAAAAATATGAATTAGTTTCATTTCCAATCTGAACCATACCTACATCTACGCCAGCATCTTTAAGTTTCATAAGACTAGCCTTTGTATAGTTATACATTTGATCAGCTTTTTTCTGAATATCTAAACCTTCCCAGTCCTTAGGAACATACTGTTTCTCAGGATCAGCCCAGAAATCTGAATAATGGAAGTCAACTAATAATTTCAAATGATTCTTTGTTGCTCTTTTACCAATCTCAACACATGCATCAATGTCATTATTACCCCCACCATAATAATTTCCATCTTTATCTTTAGGATCTTTCCAAACTCGAACTCGAGCCCAGTTAAATCCAGCATCAGATATTACCTTTAACATATCTGCTTCTTTGCCATCCTTATCATGATAAACTACTCCCGCAGCTTCTTCTACCAAAAGAGATGAAACATCCATTCCCTTTATGATGTTCTCTGACATATTATCTATTTTTTGAACAAATAATTCTGTTACTTCTTTATTCTCCTGTTTATGTTTTTCTGATAGTTCACCCTTATCCCAAGTAACTTCTTTTCTTTCTCTTCTAGCACTAGCTGCACCCTTACTTGCCTTCTTATGACCACAAGCAGTTAATCCAAGCATAACTGATAAAGAAAGTGTCAGTATTAATGTCTTTTTAGCAATGTCTTTTCTCATAAACTATCCTCCTAATTATTTTTTATTTACATAAAATATACTTATATTTTATCATAATGCAAGTAATTGTCAATAATGTCAAATATAAAAAGACCGATGTCTATGTCCCCATAAACATCGGTCAAAAATACTATCATTATATAAAATTTATATACTATTCAACTAATACGTATGTTGTTTCTGTAATTGGAGATCCGCCTCCACCATTAATAACTTTATCCTTAATATCTTTATAATTTGGCAAAGCACTAAGTGGATAAGCTTCCCATGCAGAACCTGCTGTATCAGTAATCTCATCTGCAATTACGTTACCATAAAACTTAAAATCTCCAAATAACGATGCATGGCCTTTCATTGCTAAAACAATACCTGCAACATACTGAGGTGGATTACCATTAGCAGCTATAAAATTAACATTCTTATTTCTTGAGTATACTGCTAGTGTATTTGGATTACTTTCAGTATAGGCAACGGCTGATGAAGGTACACCTGTATAACTAATATTTCCATCTGCACCCAAGAAACCATTAATTGCACAATTCTTTATTGATACAGATCCTGTTGCAAATATATTTCCATTAACTGTACAACCTTCTATACATAAATTACCATCACAATATACATCTCCATTTATAACAAACGTTGTTGGATCAGTAGAATATCTACCAACACCTAATGAACCATATGAATAGATACTTCCTGTTTCAACTTTAACTGATGGATCAACATATAAGCCATTACCACCGCTTGAGCTTCCTCCACCGCTACCGCTATCATCAACCACCAAAACAGTATTGTTATTTTTATTATTTAACGAAGTACTGTTAAATAAAATATCATTTATCTTAAGCTTACCAGAACCAGCGATTTGAAGTTTCTGCTGTCCTGGACCTTCCACATCAATTCTACTCGCATTCTGCGTTACAGTACCTGATATTGAATGGTACTTAGAATCATTATTAATCGTATTAATTTTAACTTTGCCAGAATCCGAATGAGAAGTTTCAATATACGAATCCGACTGTGCTGTTCCTGGATGACCTGCTAAATCAGCTTGCGCGTGAACATATCCACTTACAATATCATCAATCTTATCTTCACATTGTTTTTGTAAATTCTTAATTGTTTTTAATGGAGCATCATTATCCCAATCAGTAAATTTCTCTTTCTTAACTACATCTGTCACTGCACTCAATGGATAAATTGGTGATTCTTTTGTACGCGCAGAATCAGCATAATATGTATCATTCATATTACTTGAATTTATATTCCATGAATTAACCGGACTACCTGATGCAGTATAAAAAGTACCAACAGGAATTAAATAATAATCGCTTATATTTCCACTAGAAATATCACTATCAAATTCTGTAGTCGATGCACTAACTTTTTGAAAACTTGAACCAGTCCACTTATAAATCGAATATCTAAGTTTATCATCTCCACTACCTACATAAATATCGCCTGATGAAATCTTAACAGCTCCACCTGCTGAAATCTGTCCAACAGCGCCCTCTCCATCTTGACACTGATACTCTACTGCACCATTGGCATGAACAGCACCATTAATATGAGCCTTTCCACCAAGATTCATTTTTAAATCACCCTGTGAATATAATAAATATGGAAACTCACCATTACTTTTCGTAATTGTCTTAGTGCCCGCTGCCGCATGTGTAGTAACTCCAATACTTTTACTACCTAGAACTTGTCCAAATGTTGTCTCTGAATTATAATTAGCACTCACTCTAATCTTTTTATTAGAATCCAAAAATTCAACATTTACTGTAATCGCATTACTAAAGTTAGCCTTTAAATAATCCTTGGCTACTGTTTCTGCTTTTACTGTATTAGGTAAGTACTGAACGCCTGCAAGTGCTGCAGCGTCACACGCAGTTTGCAATTTTTGTTTTTTGTAATAGGCTGTTCCAAAATCAATTGCCAGTGCAGTAAATGCAAGAAGTACAACCATTAACAATGCAACAAAGACCATAACTGCGCCTTCTTCTTTCTTTCTTAGCATTTTTTTCATATTAACCTCCATAAATTAAATTATTTTATAGTCATCCATATAAGTCCATTAACCAAAAACTCCCCTTACATAAATGACCTTTACTCCCCTAATCAACAAATTATGCTTTTTGAGCTCTTGTTTTAGCCTCATCTATCTGGTACTGAATAAGACTGATAGATTCCTCTAACTTACTCAACTGATCTATGCACTGCTCAAGTGCTTCATCCTTTTCTTTCATTGCACTTCTAGTTTCATCAAACTGAGATTGGAATCCCTCTAACTCATTTCTCAATGAATCTCTATCTGCAAGCAATTCATCATAATCATTCATCTGAGTCTGGAATGTTTCAATCTGAGCTCTTAAATCTTCATTCTCTTTTGCAATGTCATTAAACTCACCTCTTAATGAATCTCTATCTGCAAGAATCTCATCATAATCACTCATTTGTGTTTGGAATGTATTAATCTGAGCTCTTAAATCTTCATTCTCTTTAACCATATCATTAACAACTAATAACTGATTTCTTAAATTTTCGATTGTTGCTTCTGAATCTTCAGCATGTTTTACTAAATCATCATGTTCAGCCCTGATTTTTTCATATTCAGCAGCTGTATCCTCAAGTGTAACCATTTTATCTGATAACTCTGCAACCTTTGCAACATTCTCTTCATTCTCTCTTGACAAAGTATCTACCATAGCTGCATTATCAGCATTAACTTTTTCTAGTTCAGCAATTTGCGCTGTGAGTTGCATATTTTCAGTGGTGAGCTGCATCTTTGCTGCTTCTGCATCTGCAGAACTATCAACTGAAGCCTGTAACTCTCTAATTTTTGCATTTAAATCTTCTACTTCTCGAATATTAGTATTTGACTTTGCATTAAGTGTGTTAATAATCTTCTGTGACTCTCCAAGCTGATTGCTTAAATTATCTATAATTTCCTGATTTTCAGCATCCTTACGTTCATATTTTTTTATTTGATCTCTAAGTTTTCTCATCTCCTCAACAGCTTCATCACCTGCTGATTCAACCATTTTATTAGATAAATCATCTATAACAGCCTGATATTCAGCTATTTTAGCTTCCCATTCAGCTTTTTGAGATTTAAGTCCATCGACTTCACAACTTATGAGTTCTCTTTCATTTTCAAATTCTTCCCTATTCTGGTCAAGTACTCTCTGTGCATTTCTATAATTATCTAAAAGGTTATCAATATACTCATCAACTTCCTTTGGATCATATCCTCTTACTGCACGTGAAAATCCATAGCTATTATCTGTTCCTGAAACCTCACCTAACTCATTACGTCTTAATCCAATTGGGTTTGATGATGGAATTTTTGTTTTAGCCATAATACCACACTCCTCCTACTTTCTGTTAAAATTATACTATTCTACCCGTCTGTGCGCTGTAAATTATCACACACAAAATTGACTCACTCAATCGATTCTCCCGATTTAGTCAGCCCACGACCCACTAATAGTCATAAGATAACTATCCATTTTTCTCTATTATACTAACTTTTTCTCCTAATTGCAATTGATATTTTTCAATTAATCCTGAATTTATTTCTAAAACCTTTTTTGCATTTTTTACAATAGGTCTAACTTTCCCTTTTGGAATATCTTTATCCAAGGATACAATTACATCATCCCTGTCGAGATATATAGTATCTATATTAAATTTCATATTAAACGTATGTATAGAATTACAAGGGTCAAGCAGAAGACCATGGCTTTCTGCCATGGTCTTTCTAAACATAAGACCCATAAGTCTTCTATACCAATTGTTCGCAAGTTCTACTTCTTCACATAAAACTTGATTTTTATAAATAGCTTTTACTATTTTTACTTTACTCATTTTTTATAAGCCACCCATCATATTAAGCACACTTGGTGCCATAATAACAATTAATATATTTGGAAATATAAGCGCAACCATAGGAATCATCATCTTGACTGGAGCTTTTAATCCCTTTTCCTGTGCTATTCTTTTACGAGTTTCTCTAAGTTGCTCAGACTGAACCTGCATAACATTATTAATAGGAATACCAAGTTCATTTGCCTGTGCTAAAGCAGCTACGAATGTCTTCAACTCCTGAATTTCTGAACTATCACCCATCTGTTTTAAAGCTTCATTTCTAGGTTTGCCCATTTGAATTTGATTATATAAAATAATCAATTCATCAATAAACGGTCCTTCCATCTTTTCAGCAACCTTAACTAAAGCGCCATCAAAACTCAAACCTGCTTCAATACATGTTCCAAGTAAGTCCATAGCATCAGGTAACTGCATTCTAATAGCTTCCTGATGTGAATTTACTTTTGATTTCAATATAAAATCCGGACCAGCATATCCAAATACAAAAATCACACCAAATAACATAAATCTATATATTATGTCGATAGGTACTATTATTGCTAGAAGTATGCCTAAAAAAACTGAGACAATAAACACAGCCTGCTTCAAAAAAGCGTAATCACCTGCCGACATCTTTACACCTGCAAGTCTTAACTGTTTACTAACTTTTACTTCTTTTTCTTCATTTGCACCAGTTTTTGAATTTGATTTTTCCGTTGCATCTTCTACTGACTGTTTAGCTCTATTAATTAACGGTTTTATAAATCTGTTAACAAAACTATCATCTAGTTCATTATAAACATTATCTTTACTGTTTCTTCTATTAATAACCTTTATACGTCTGTCTTTTGTATCTTCTTCTGTACCTTTATCCCAAAGAACCACAACAACAATCATAAAGGCTAATGCAGTATATGCAAATACTAATGCATTTATCATTATTTTTCCTCCTAACTATATTTCTAATTCAATAGTTAGTACTTAATGTCTACTATCTTCTTAATTGCCAAGAAACCTACAACTTCAAGAACAACGCATAAACCTAACAATATATGTCCTATACTTGTTTCTAACATCGGTTTCATATATTCAGGGTTAATCAAATTAAGTACAAGTCCTAGACCAATTGGTAAAGCACCTATAAGAAGTCCCGACATTCTCCCCTGTGAAGTAACAGCACTAACATCTGCTTTAACCTTAATTCTTTCTCTAATCGTATTAGAAATTGTTTCAAGAATCTGTGACAAGTTACCACCCGTTTGTCTCTGTACACTTACAGCCGAAACAGCAAGCATAAGATCAGGGCTCTTAATTCTTGCAACCATATCCGAAAGAGCTTTATCCATTGAGCTACCAAAATTTATTTCACTACATGCTCTGGCAAATTCTGTACTAATTGGTGCTTCCATATCCTTGGCTATAGTTTCCATAGCTTGTTGGAATGTAAGACCTGAACGTAAACAACTTGTACTAATCATCAAAGCATCACACAACTGAGATTCAAAAATCTTTCTTCTTTTATTTTGTTGACGTTTAATAAAAACATATGGACCAACTCCACCGGCCACCAATAAAATAAGTGTAAACGTGATATTCTGACTAAACAAGAAAATAATACCTGCCGGAACAAAAAATACCAAAATCCAAATTGTCATATATTCCTCTGGCTTCATCATGATATCTGCTGCAAGTAATTCTTCAAACAACCAATTTTCAATTCTCACAGTAAGACTCTTATCACTTTGCTTTTTTCTTCTTTTTTTCTTCTCCTGCGTCAATACATCATCATCATCTTTAAGTTCTACTAAATTTAAAACACCAATTTTATTTACTCTTCCATCAGTATATCGCTGATCCTCAGACATTTTTGCATATACAATAAATCCTACAACACCAGCAAGTGCCATCATACCAAGAGTAAACAAGCCTATAGCGATATCCATGTTCATAAAACTAATTTGTAAACCAATCATTCTTTACCACTACTCCGTTCTCTCGGATCTTCTGTAAGCAGTTAGGATGGATACCTGTAGCAACAAACTTACCCTGGAATTTTCCATTAGTATCAAGTTTACCATCTGTTTCAAATACGAAAAGATCCTGCGTACTAATAACATCACCTTCCATACCTACTACTTCTGTAATCTGAGTAATTTTACGAGTACCATCACGTAGACGGCTCTGCTGTACAATCATATCAATAGCAGATGCTACCTGTTCTCTAATAGCACGTACCGGCAATTCCATACCTGACATCATAACCATGGTTTCTACACGGGCTACTGTATCTCGTGGAGAGTTAGCATGGGCTGTTGTAAGTGAACCATCATGACCTGTATTCATGGCCTGAAGCATGTCGAGTGTTTCGCCACCACGACACTCACCTACGATAATTCTATCAGGTCTCATACGGAGTGCGTTACGTACTAAATCTCGAATGCTAACCTGACCTCTACCTTCAAGGTTTGCAGGTCTTGCTTCAAGAGTAACTACATGTTCCTGTTTAAGCTGAACTTCAGCTGCATCTTCTATTGTAACAATACGCTCATCAGCTGGAATATAAGTTGATAAAACGTTAAGCAACGTTGTTTTACCTGAACCAGTACCACCCGAAACGATAATATTAAGTTTACCCTTAACACAAGCTTCAAGGAAGTTGAGCATCTTTGGTGTCATAGAACCCCATTCAAGCAACTGCTGTGCTGTAACAGGATCCTTACCGAATTTACGAATTGTAAGTACTGGACCTACAAGTGAAATTGGTGGAATAATAACGTTAACACGGGAACCATCTTTAAGACGAGCATCACACATTGGGCTAGCTTCATCTACATGACGTCCAACTAATGATACGATTCTATCGATTATGTTCATAAGATGAGCATCATCTCTAAATTTAATATCAGTAAGTGTTAATTTACCTTTATATTCCACGTATACCTGATTAGGACCATTAACCATAATTTCAGAATAACTTGGATTATCAACAAGTTCCTGAATAGGACCATATCCTAAGATATCATTCAACAATTCAATTGCCATCTTAGGTCTTTCCATTCTAGGAATATCAAACACATCTTCAGCAATAGTTTCTTCAAGCAATTGAAGCATTTCAACTCTATCAACATCACTCTTGCCCTGGCGGTTTAATTTATCAATTACCCTTGAATGAATCATATTTTTCTGTTTTGCATATGGATCAACCTTAACTTGAGTTTCATCTGAATCATTTGCATTCGAATCTACTAAAACACTGGATTGATCTTGGATTCTATCTAATAATCCCATCTATATTACCACCTTATACATTTCTAGATTAATTAATCAACTTTATCTTTAACAATACGTTCTACTAACTGCATTGTATCTCTTGCAACAACTGAATGTGTTGAATATAAAACAAACGGCTGACCTTTATTAGTTGCTTTTGCACATGTTGAATAGTCATATCCAATTGTTGAATATACATCCATATCAAGCATCTTTTCATAATCCTTAGCCTTAATAAGACCATTAGTATTTTTATTAAGAATAACCTTAATTTTACTCTTCTGCTGTAACTGATCTAAAATGTTAACAGTTTCCTTAGCTTCCTTTAAACTTAAAATATCAGGTTCACCAACAAGCATAATTTCATCACTATTTTCAAGAGCTACAATACTCTGATCCGAAAAGCCATTACTAATATCTATAATTACATATTCATAGTATGGTCTAACATTTTCAATAATTGATGAAACATGTTCTGGTGATACATATTCAGCATACTCAGGACTCTTAGGAGCAGCAAGTAATACTACACCTGATGAATGCATCACTGCAATACTGTTAACCTTTTCAATACCAATACCTTCTGGATCCTGAACAAGTTCTACAACTGTATCCTTTGGTTCAAGGTCTAATAATAAGTTCTGATCACCAAATGAAAAATCGAAGTCTAAAAGTAATACCTTACTACCTTTTTTAGCAAGAGCTGATGCAACGTTAGCAGCAACTGTTGATTTACCAGTACCACCCTTACTACCAAAGAAAGAAATTACTTTTGAACGTACTCTTCTTTCAATATTAAGCTGTGATCTGATTTCCTGTTCATATTCGTTAACTTCTCTTAAAATCTGACAGAATGTATCTGGTGTTGAGTTGATATCAATAACCTGACGCACACCAATTCTTGCAGCTTTATTAACCATATTAACATTAACGTCATCTGTAACAATAACTGCTGAACATCCACTTTTTTGGAAATGCATACCTTCAATAAACTTGAATATTTCTGCTTCAACAGGTGAACTTGCAACACAAACAACTACATCCGGTGTATAACCTTCGATTTTAAGTCTAGACTCTTTTGTATAATCAGCGTATCCAACTATAGCAATTTCAGGGTCTGATATCTTATTTTTAATAGTAACTTTATATTGTGTTTCAGCTGAAACAACAACGATATTTAATTTTGCCATTGATTCTTCTCCTTAACCTTAATTATTTGCTTTCTTATTAAGTGCAAGTGTGTAACTATCTTCACCAAACATTACCTGTAACTTTTTAATTTCTTTAACATCTTCTTTTCTAAGTCTAAGTGTAATATTTGAATAATTAGTAACTTCTCCACCACTCTGCTCTGAAGCACTACTTGCATCATGGCTTGAAATCGCTAATACTTCTAAATCAGAAAATACTTCAACATCATATAAACTATAAATATCTTCTAATGTCATATCCTGGTTTGGACCGTATAAGAGTTTACCATCTTTGTCTCTCTTAGTTCCATCTTTCTGAGTGCTATTATCATTACCCTTGTCAGTATCTGATTTAGGGTTTGATCCTCCATTTTCCTTATCTTCATACTTACCTGTACCATTAATGTAATCTCTTAAATCCTCAACATCACGTGGAATATATAAAAGATCTACAGTATCGCCAACGGAAATATAACCATCAACACCCTGTCTTTCAGTGGCTTTTATAGTGTAAGCCTGTTCATCAGCACTAAGTTTAAGCGATAATGCTAAGTTTTCAGCATTAGAATCATAAAATCTGTTTATATTAATCTGTTCATGAGCATATAATGTTTCACGATTAATCTTATCAACCAAATCCTCTTTAGATAGAACAACATTTTCAATTAAATCCTTTGTGAAAATGTCTTTTTCTTCAAATTCATTTGTAAGAATATCAAGTGATAACTTTGTATTAGGTTCAATATTTTGAATTGGAACCCACACTTTAGTTGTATCTGCAGATTTAGCAGATACTGTTTTAAATAACTGATTTGCAAATAAAAACGTACAAATACCCGCAACAAGTGCGACTACAACTGCAACTAAATATACTTTTTTCATTATTGTTTCTGCCTTTCGTATTTATTAATATTCCCGTTTCATTTTAACTTCTCTTCTGACATGATATTTTTTGTGTCCTGTTATAGTCCACAAAACTGGCGTGAACAACGGGATGTCCACTTCTACTGTTACTTTTATAACCTTATTTTTAATCGAAGAAGCTGTATCTTCCTCATCTGCTTTGACCTGAAGATTAGCACCTGGTTTGTTTAAATATCCAGGTAATTTCTTTCCAACAATACTTTTTAAGTTTGTTTCAAAAGCAACCTTGTTAAATTTAACATCCTTCGTAATCGCATCTGTTTCCTTTTCTCCTGCAGCATTTGTTTCACCATAATCATGTATACTTACAACTGCTTTTCTTGCACTTGATCTAGCAACATCTGCAACCATTTCCATGTTAAAAAAAAGCCATCCAAAATCAATTATACCAAATATTATAATAAGAAGGATAGGCAATATCAAAGCAAACTCTACAGTTCCTTGACCCTCTTCATTTCGTCTTCTACGACAAAATAACGATCTAACATTCACCATAAACTTACTCCTTTTAATTCATCTTCTTCATAGCAAATTTCTTCCTTACCGGATATTTTTTACTGCCTATTATCGTACTAACAACAGGAGTAAATAATTTAATATTTGCACTAACTTCAACTTCTATTTTATGATCATCAGCGCTAATATTTGTTTCTGTAACCTTAACCTGTAACCCAGCGAATGAATTCTTTAAATTTGCCGGCAAAACATCTCTAACATTATCTTCAACCTGTTTGCCAAGATAATCTTCAATACTTTGAGCGCCTCTATCCGCATCTGCTTGCTTATAATTCATAACCGCAAATCTAGCACCCTCTCTAGCTGCGTTCGCAACTCTCGCCGAATTCAAAAAAATCCAACCGTAATCAATAATGCCAAATAAAAGTGCTGCAAGAATCGGTAACACCAATGCGAATTCTACTATATCTTGACCTTCTTCGCCCTTAAGTCTTTTTATAGGAGAAACAGCATCTAACAACATATCGCCCACCTTCCTTCCTTTTTTATTATCTTTTTTCGCCCCAAATCTTTTTAAAAAAACAAAGAGTAGGACACAAGTGCCCTACTCTTCAAAATAATACATCAATTATTCGTTAACCTGTTCGCTAACTTTGTTGAATAACTAAGCAATCTTTGGTCCGAGAATTGTTAATGCAGCAATAACTACGATTGCGATAAGTGCGATAATAAGACCGTACTCTACCATACCCTGACCATTTTCATCCTTTAAAAAGTCTAACATTTTTCTCATAATTTGTCGTCCTCCTTCCATGAAAGTTGAATAGTGGCTTTCGCCTATATTCCCTTGATAGGGTTGTAAACAACATGCGTTGTTTAACGCTTTTTATACATTCGGAATACTGTTAGTTGACTTGTCGTATAGGCTACTTCTAACCGCAGCTCCAAATATACCTAGGGCTATAATAGCCGCTAGGGCGATTAGAGCTATTATTAGTCCATACTCAACCACACTTTGTCCGTTTTCGTCTAATAAGAAGATAATAAATCCACTCTTCATAATCAACCCTCGTTTTTCTACTATATCAGCAAAGAATTATGAATATCGGCAAGAGCGCTCCAATCGACAAAAATGGTCCCATTGGTGTAGCGGTTTTCATATTACCAGTCTTCGTTTTCTTCAGATACATCCAATAAAAAACAAGAAGTATACTCATAACTATCATTGCTTGAGCAAATCCTACAATTCCAAATACAAACCCCAAAACTGAACAATACTTTATATCTCCAGCACCCATCGTAATACCAACTATGCTAGGCAAGGTGCAAAGAATATATATAGCTATCATACTTATCACCGTGTAAAATAACGTTTCAATAACATTGCTCTTTCCATATACTCCACCTATGACAATATCAGCTATTTTTAAAAGCATCATTCCTAACAAAAGCGCATTAGGTATTCTTCTTAATGCAATATCTACAGCAGAAACGTTAAATGCCATTGCCACAAACAACGAAAACATAGCTTTCATCCACATATTCTGACCTGTAAGAAAAATCAGATTATATATGACTATCAAGATAACTATCCATACAATCATCCATCTTCTATCTTTTATTTTCTTTACAGTATCTGCATCCGTGAACTGAGCTCTAACGGAAACTTGATATATAGCTAAGAAATAAAAAATTATACCAAGTATAACTCCCGATCCACTAGCAATCAATACGTCTCTCACTAGAACACCTCCGCTGTCAGAAAACACATTTTCAAGTGTTTCCTAAGCACTTTTTTAATCTAATGAGATTATATCATCACATCTATAGTATGTCAACATTAATTTTAAATTTGTTCACACTTTTTTTATTTTTTTATCCTCCTGTTTGTGCATTTTTACTATATTATCAGCCTTACACTTGTGCATTTTGTTCGTTTAGCACATCAAACCACTCTTTTTTGTTAACAAATTATGAACAAACTGTAAATCCCTCCATCGATTAAGCTTTTATTTCTTTACAGTTTCGTCAAAAAAATAAGTTTTTTCTCTTAATTAAACCTTCTTATTCAATTATTATGTATTTTATGATAAAATACCTTGTATATAATATAAGAAAGAATTCAGTTAAGAGGTATATATAGTGAACAAGACATTTAAACTAATATTTTTAAACCTATCAATTATTATAATTGCAATATTATCTTATTCACCTGGTTTTTTCTATTTAAGGCCATCAGATGTATCCGTATTTAGAGCTGGTATGTCTATAATAATTTTTCTTGCTTTATTACTTGCATTTTGTTATGGAAATTATTCCTTATTAAAGCCAAAAGAAAAAGTAACTTATTCAAAGGAAAATATAAAGGATATGAGCGAAGCTAAAAGTATTCTTTCTTCATATACGAACGGAGAATACTTTGGTGAAATTGCAACTACTGTAATAAGTCAAATATCTCGCCTCGAGTCTTCTACTCAAAGAGCCAAAATAGAAATCGGAAGAAAGTTTGAACGTGGATCATTGAGTTGGCAAAAATATTACAGTGCTATCGAAGAAGCTAATTCAATTGCTTTGGATAATGTAATTTCCTTAGCGAATAGAATTCAATTTTTTGATGAAAGTGAATATTCCAGACTTAAGAAATACAAATATGATGCTATTCCAGATGACATCCAAATGCAACAATTAGAATTATATAATACTAATATGAAGTTAATAGAATCGGCAGTATCAGTCAATGAAAACCTAATTCTTGGTTTAGACCGATTAAGCATAGAGTTTGCAAAACCTGGCGAAATTGAAGAACAAAACATCAATCTTTTAACCGAAATAAAAAAATTAACAGACGAAGTAAAATATTATGTATAAACAAAAATCATAAATATAAAAGGGGTAACAATATGAACATCGATAACAAATCTAAATCTTACATAACTTTTGGAGTAATAGCCATTATAGTATGCATAGCTATATTCGGCGGAATTTCCGCTTCAAGAAACATAGGCAAGTCTAGTAAGACCATTTCAAAAGAAAATGGAATGAGAAAGTTAAATAAATACGTAAATTCCATTGACCCTGAAGATGTAGAACCTATTCAAGGTATCGTAAATTACGAAGAGAATGATACAACTTTTCAGGAACTTCCTAATTTAACAGATGATTCCATTGTTGTACAAAATACCACTTCTACATTTGCTGAAATTTTTTCTTCTTCTGAAAAAACCGGCACAGGAACAGACGGATATTTAAGAACTATGGCTAAGCAGTTCAACGAAAGCAATCCAAAATTAAAAAGTGGTGAAAAAACATCCATTAAATTAAGAACAGTAAGTTCAGGTCAACAAGTTGATTATATTGCGTCACAAAAATATATTCCTGATGCAATTTCACCTTCTAGTTCTCTTTCAATTGAAATGCTAAATTTCAGAGAAATCGAAACCGAAACCATCTCTGACTCATTAGTAAAAAACTACGCAGGTGTTGTTCTTTCAAAGAAGGCATATAGTACTTTAGTCGAAGATTATGGCGGAGTAAGTGTTCAAACAGTCGCAAAAGCTACTTCTGAAGGTGCAATTACTACCGGATATACAAATCCATTTACAAGTGCTACAGGATTAAACTTCTTAATCACATTATTAGATAGTTACGATCCTGATAATATTTTATCCGAAAAAGCAACTAACAGTTTTATCGAATTTCAGAAAAAAATTCCTTTTGTAGCATTAACCACAGGTCAAATGCGAAATGCCGCTAACAAAGGTACACTTGATGCTTTTGTATTAGAATATCAAGCTTTCATAAATGACAATACACTAACGAAAAATTACAAGTTTATACCATTTGGATATGAACACGAAAATCCACTTGTAGCTCTTTCTAGTGCTAGTCCTGAAAGCAAAGAGACATTACAGTTATTTGCTGAATATTGCAAGAACAATGGAAGTAAGCTTGCCAAAGAATGTGGATTCAATCAAAAAATTGATGCATATACTCCACCTTCAACAAATTACGCTGGCGGCACTTTAATAGATGCTCAAAAACTATATAAAGAAAACAAAGACAGCGATCCTGTTATCTGTGTATTTGTTGCGGACATTTCAGGTAGCATGGCTGGTGAACCCATAAACGCACTGAAAGATTCTCTTATTAATTCAATGCAATACATTAATACAGATAACTATATTGGTCTTATTACATATAATGATGATGTACAAAAAAGACTTCCTATTAATAAGTTTGATTTAAATCAGCAATCATTATTTGTAGGTACAGTTGAAAACCTTTCTGCTGCAGGTGGCACAGCAACCTTCGACGGTTTATGTGTAGCAATGAAAATGATTGAAGAGAAAAAAGAAGAAATACCTAATGCAAAAACAATGATTTTTGTACTTAGTGATGGTGAATGCAATCGTGGACATTCGTTAAAAGAAGTTTCACCAATTGTATCAAGTTTAAAAACACCAATTTATACTATTGGATACAATGCAAATATCGATGCACTTAAACAACTTTCAGATATTAATGAAGGCGTTTGCATTGATGCAAAAACAGACGACGTTGTATATCAGTTAAAACAATTGTTTAACGCTAATATGTAATAATCCATATAAACATTATATAAATATCAATAACAGGGGGTGATTATATGAACGAAAAAACAGTACATAAATTTACTTACGGACTATTTGTTCTATCAACTGAAAAAGGTGATTCCTATAATGGTTGTATAATAAATACCGCAATTCAAGTAACAACTAGTCCAAATCAGATTTCTATCACTGTCAACAAACAAAACTATACTGAAGAACTTATTAAAAACTGCAATAAGTTTAACCTCTCTTTCATTTCAGAAGATGCTACATTTGATTTATTTGAAAGATTTGGTTTCAAAAGTGGTCGAGATACTGATAAATTTGCGGATATGTCAAATAATGATTATAAACTATCAGGCAACGGCATTCCTTATATAACAAAAGGAACAAATGCCTACATTAGTGCTTGGGTTAATCAAACTATTGACTTAGGTACACATACTATGTTTATTGCAACTGTAACAGATATGGATGTATTAAGCGAAACACCTTCAGCTTCATACTCTTACTATCACGCTAACATCAAACCAAAGCCACAAGCATTGAAAAGCGAAGGCAAAGTTTGGGTTTGTAAAATCTGTGGTTATGTTTATGATGATGCTAAAGAAAGTATTCCTTTTGAAGAGTTACCTGATGATTGGGTATGTCCACTTTGCAAACATCCAAAGTCAGATTTCGAATTACAAAAATAATTATTTTAATATAGAGGAAAAAGGATGTGTTTAGTTTAGATTTCAATTAAACACATCCTTTTTTTGTAACTCAGTATACTTCTATACTTTACTACTTATCTTATATATATTTTTTATACATATACTTTATGCATCTATTCCTTATTTCTGTAACATACCTGACTTTTCAAGTTCTTCTATCTTCTTCTCACCAACAACTGCAAGTTCATTAAATGTATTAATAGTATCTTTCATTCTTGGAAGAGCTTCCTTCTTATATGTATTAATATCATCAAGAGCCTGTAACATTTCATCAAATGCTGACTTTAATGTATCAGGTGAAACTGAAGCTTCAGAAGCCTGTTTCTGAATTGCAACTCCCTGTTCATGTAACATCTTTGATGTACTTTCAATCATATGATTAGTTGTTGCATTTAATGCATTAACCTTTTCAAGAACAATCTTCTGATTGTATAAAGCACCTGCTACTGTAACTGCTGTACGAAGTGCTGTAACTGTAACATTCTGTGCTCTATCTACAGAACGAATAAGTTCTTTATTATTACGTCTAATAAGTTCCATTGCAATTATACCTTGCTGATCAACAACCTGTATCTGCTGGAAGTCCTGAATACGCTGACGAAGCGGGAATAGGATTTCATTCTCAAGGAATTCAATCTTTTCCTGATTCTCACCACTTGCCTTAGCATTTTCAATTGCGTTAGTTAAATATGCATCAAGTTTATTTCCAAGTTCGATGTTCTTTTGCATCTTCTTTGTCATATCACGCATTTCAGCCTGTTCAATCTCAAGCGTAGTATTATCAGCAATCAAAGTCTTCTTACCCTTTTCAAGAGAATCAACAATTGTTGCAATTTCTTTATCAGCAGAATTATATCTTTCAAAATACTTTCTTACAGGATTAAAAATCTTACCAAGCGCTCCCTGCTTTACAAAGTCAATACCTGATGGATCTAAGTCTTTCATCTTAATTGTTAAATCTTCAAGCCCCTTAGCTACATCACCAGTCTCACCACCTACAGCATGAAAATTAGTTAAACGCTGCTGTAAAATAGCATTCTTCTTATGACAAGCCTTCATGTCATCAAGACCAAACTGTTCTATAACATCAGTATATTCTTTTCTATTCTCGAAGTTTTCAATATCAACTTCCATAATCTGATCTGCCTTTTCCTTAGCAGCATCAACAATAACAACCTCTTCCTTCTCAGTAGGTTTAATAGTTTCTTCTACTTCCTGTTTTACTTCTTCCTCTGTAGGAAGCTCTAATGTAAATCCCATAATAAATGCCCTCTTGTATATTATATATACCCTTTCTTTCATAATCGTGTCATACACTCCTCTATTATACTATTTGTAGGGATTTATTTCAATTACAATCATCGAAACCACTACGCTTATTTCGAGATTGTATCACGGTCGTCAAATGTCAGAAAGCTAGCTTTATGCACTTTCCTCGTCGTGTAAACAAAAAGCAGATTAAGTATCCATCTTAAACAAATACTTAACCTGCCTGTTGCGAGTATTAAACTTAGCTCACCTGAGCTTTATATAAATTGTAATAAATACCTTTATTCATTAACAACTCTTCATGTGTTCCAATTTCTGCAATTCTATGACCATCAATAACCATAATTCTATTAGCTGCCTTAAGAGTTGATAATCTATGTGCTATAGCAAATGTCGTCTTACCATTTGTAAGTCTCTCCAACGCCTTTTGAATCATAAATTCACTTTCAGTATCAAGACTTGCTGTTGCCTCATCTAAAATAAGAAGACGAGGATTTGTAAGAATTGCTCTAGCAATAGCTATACGCTGACGTTCACCACCTGATAAAGAATATCCCTTTTCGCCAACATATGTATTATAACCATCAGGTGTTTTACAAATAAATTCATGAGCATTTGCCATCTTAGCTGCTTTAACAATTTCATCATAAGTTGCATCAGGTTTTGAAAATCTAATATTATCAATAATTGTACCCGAGAATAAAAAAGTCTCCTGAAGAACAACACCAATTTGTGAATGATATGACTTCTTCTTAATATCCTTCATGTCAATGCCATCAATTAAAATACGTCCATCATCAACTTCATAAAGTCCCATAAGTAAGTTAATAAGTGTTGATTTACCTGTACCTGATGCACCAACGATACCTATCATCTCACCTGGCTTAATTGTAACATTAATATCCTCAAGAACTGGCTGATATGACTTATATCCAAATGTAGCATGATCAAAAGTAACTTCACCCTTAATAGCAACATCTTTAACCTTACTTTCATCCTCAACATATACATCCTGCGTAAGAATATCATTAATACGTTCAAGACTACTTGTAAGCATTGTAAGCTGTCTTGGCATCCAACTCATCCAGTTAATATACTGGAACAAAAGAAGTGTATATGCAATAAACTGATATAATTCACCCGGTGACATCTTACCAGCAAATACATCGTTACCGCCAAAGTAAACTACAATTACTACACCCATACCCATAAGAAATGAAATTATAGGCTGAAAAATCGCCCAAAACTGTTCGTTTTTTCTCTGGGTATTAGCAAATTCACTGGATAAATGTTTAAATCTTTCAGCTTCAATTTCTTCCTTACCGTATGTTTTAACAACTCTCATACCTGAGATTACATCCTGCAAATCACTTGATACATCATCACTCTTTCTTCTTTGCAAATGAAAGATTCTATAAGCTGTATCTCTAAAGCCAATAATCATTACAACTACAACTGGAACAAATATAAATGTTAATAATGCAAGTTTAACATTTAGTACCAACATAAATATAACATCCCAAATAAAAATGAATAAAATAGCAAATAGATTACAGAACACATCCTCCATAAACTCCCTAATAAACTTTGTATCCTGAGTAATTCTATCTAAAAGCTCACCTGGTCTTCTTTCGTTAATAAAACTAATAGGTAATTCCTGATATTTCTTAAAAAGTTTAAGTCTTAAATCCGCTGCTATCTTAGCACCAAGTTTAGTTGAACCGTTACTCTTTAAAATATTAATAATTACAATGGAAACACTTAACGAAAACATAACACCTAGATAAACTAGCGCTTTTTTCATACCACCGTTTCCTTTTAAAACGTCATTAATAAGATGTTTTTGAATTTCCGGATTCAAAAGAGTTGTAATGGCAACTAAAACCATCAACATAAATATCTTTAAGAAATCCATTTTATATGGTTTAGCCATTCGTAAAAAAGCCTTTAAAAATCCTCCCTGTTTTGAACACTTAGGACAAGTTTTAGTTCCTGGAATTGCTCGACCACATATAGGACAAGTCTTTTCGTATTCATGACTCTCAACTTCCTCAAATCTACCAGAAATTAAAATATTAATTCCTCTAGAAATATAAGCATATCTACTTAAGTGTTTTGCCGAATATGAAACAACGTGTTTTTCAACGCCCTTATGATTTACAACAAGCATTCCACATCCAACCTGTGACTTTGTATAAGCCTTTTTACAATCACTTATATTATAAGAAGCACTAATCTTTTCGCCATCATAAACTAATATTCTCTTAGTTGTAACTATTAAATATGATTTATTATTCCAATTTGCATTTTCATTAATGTCATAAGGAACAACATAATATAAACGCTCATCTTTTGTTAGTTTAATTTTATCTTTTATATCGTTAGCTAATTCAAATTTTAAATTCATCTTAGTCCTCACTTTTAAAATGCTAATCGACTAGTTACTAATTAATTCTACAAATCATTTTCTCTTAGTATCAATTTACTACTATCTCTATAAGAATAAATCTAATTTTCTTTTTTCTTTCATAGTAAGAGCATTTACATCTCTAATTTCAAATCTATTCTCATCAAGATCCATAATGATAAGTCTATTATCGGAAAGTTTTGTTACAGCATTAGATGCCATATTAATAGCAAATTCACACTCACCCTTATCAGTTAAAACTGAAAAATATGCATAACCATAATCTTCCTTAATGTTATAAATCTTTTTGATAACAGGAGTAAAATAATTCATATCAAGCTGCTTAGTTAGTATCTTTTTGGTACTATCTGGCATTTCATCAAGATCTTTAATAATGCCTATCTCCTTAGCCTTATCATCATTTGCTCTAATCGAAATATATTTATTTGCATCAGTAAATGGAAATAATCTTACAACATTTACCTTTTCATATTTTTTACCGTTATATGTTAAATTGACAAATCCACCCTCTGTGCTTTCAAACTTATCATCTTTAGAAATAATATGCATTGCTGTCATCTCTTCAGCTTCTTTTTCAAACATATCAATTGTAACGTTCTCTGACATATCTACCTCCTATAACTCAACATTTGCTAATGACTTATTTTGCAATTCTGATAGTTTATAAAAGATACCATCTTCATTACTATATAATTCATCATGAGTTCCTTCTTCAACAATACAACCATCATCAATTACTATAAGTCTATCAGCATCCCTAAGTGTTGAAAGTCTATGCGCAATTGACAGTGTCGTTCTTCCCTTAGTTAAAATTTTAAGAGAATTCTGTATTGCTTTTTCAGTCTGTGTATCAACACTTGCAGTAGCTTCATCTAAAATTAAAATTTTCGGATTAGCAAGAATTGCTCTCGCAATGGAAATTCTCTGTTTTTCACCACCCGATAAGCTCTTACCAGAAGCCCCAATGATTGTATCGTAACCATCTGGCATTTTTGATATAAAATCATGAGCACTTGCAAGTTTAGCTGCTCTAATAATATCTTCCATGCTTGCATCTTCATTACCATATGCAATGTTTTTAGCAACAGAACCCATAAATATATATGTATCCTGTGAAACCATTGCTACATTCTTTCTTAGATCCTTAAGTGCAAGTTTTTTAACATCAACTCCATCAATTTTTATGCTACCTTTTTCAACATCATACAATCTTGAAATAAGGTTAACTAATGTTGATTTCCCTGCACCAGAACGCCCAACGATACCAAGCATTTCACCTTCTTTAACTTTTAAATTAATATTCTTTAAAACAGGCTTTGTAACTGAATATCCAAAAGTAACATCCGAAAGTTCAATTTCACCTCTTGGATTATCAAGACTAATAGCATTTGCTCCTTCTCTTATATCAGGTATTGAATCTATAATTTCAAACAAACGTTGTGCAGCATTAATACTTTCAGACCACATACGAAATACTCTTGAAAAGAAATTCATAGGTCCATTAAGTTGTCCTACATAACCAACAAATGTTATTAAAACACCAAGTTCAATTTCGTTTGTTTTTAAAACAAAGAATACACCTAACATCCATACCCAGATACTAGAAATTTCCTGTACCATATTATAAAGAATCGTAAATCTGTTTCTAAGCTTAACTATATTAATCTCAGCATCTTTTAAATTTTCATTTGGTTTGATAAACCTTTCAATTTCCGCATCCTCCTGACCAAATGATTTTACAACTCTTGCACCAACTAAGTTGTCATTTGCTCTTGATGAAACTGACTTTTCAGCTCTATGCCTCTTACCTGATAAAGACCAAAGACCTGGTCTTAACTTAATTGTCATAAAAACTAATAAAGGTAAAAGAATACAAGTAATCAATGCCATTTTCCAATTAAGTCTATACATAACAACAAATGTTACGATAATTGTAAGGCCTTGAACAATAATCGAAGGAATACAATCAATAAATAACATTGTAACTGTAAGAGAGTCACTTGATACTCTTGTCATAAGACCACCTGTCTGCTTACTTGTAAAGAAGTTAAGAGATAACTTACTCATAGAATTAAACACATCTGTCTTAATATCTCTAACTGTTGCTGTAGAAATTTTCGCCATAACAGCCATCTGAACCATATTAGAAATTTCAGATATTAATCTACAACCTATAAGCATCAAAGTAACAACTAAAAGTGCTAATGTATATTCACCTTTAAGTCCGTATTTAGCAAGAAATTTATTATCCTTTTTAAGTACATGATCAAACAAAACCTTACCATTAAGATATGGCCATGCGATACTTATAACTGCAGAAGTTATATAAGTTAATGCCAAAATAAATATCGAAATTTTATACTTAAAAAAGTACTTTAAAACTCTACCAAATATAGTTCTCTTATTAGTACACTTCGGACACACCTTTTTAGCAGGATCAGGATACATTGTTTTACAAATAGGACAATATAATTCTTCCTCATCCTCTTCTTCCTTTACATTAAGTCCAAAGTCTATATCATTACCATTTTTTATATTTTCAAAGTGACGGATAAAAAGGTTCATCTGCTCTAAGTATAAATTTGTAAGAGCAGCAATTTTCTTAGATTTACCTTCATAATCAGAAAGCAATGTCACTGAACCAATTGAAGTTTCTAATCTCAAATTACTGACTTTATCAATATCTAAAAGGACAATACTAAAGTCACCATCTTCATCTTCCGAAGTCTTCTGATTCTTCGTCCCTCTGAAATAATGAACATACTCATCTGGAGTTTTCTTTTCACATATACCAATTACTTTTTTGGTAAAGAAAACATACCCAAGAATATATTCTCCATCGAAAGACAAATCAATCGGGCAAACAGATAACACATCTTCTTCACGAATGCCAAAACCATCAAGTTGCATCAATGCTTTTTCATTTAACTTATTCTCTTTCATGTCGCCTCCTTCATTTAGCTATTTTAGAAATAATCACTGAAACTGCTACGCTAGTTTCAGGATTGTGAGCAGTCGTCAAATACATTCAAGCAAGCTTGATGTACTTGACTCGTTGCCAAACAAAAAAAGTCACTGCATAACGCAGTGACTTGGTAACCATTAATAAGCACGTCCTCTATATCTTTCATAAGGAGTGCGAATGCATACCAACAAATACTCACTTAGCGTCATCACAAATAAACTATTATTCACGTTATTCTGGACCTGATTCTTAGTCTTAACAAACGCGATAATAGTAATCTTAATATTTGAAATTATATTTTTAATATTCATTGTTTTATTATTAAACATGATTCGTCCTCCTTTCTTAAATACTTAAATCAAAAATGTGATAGTCAGTATTTTACATCATACAAAATTTAAATACAACCCTTTTTTGAAAAAATTTTTAAAAAATTTTTCAAAGCAAGAAAATTTAGTTTCCAATATTGTGGAGTAATATTATTTATACAAAAACTTGCTCCATTTGTTATATTTAATCAACTTGATTTCTCACGTTTGAACTTAATCTGGAATATCACCCATAAGATAATTAAATAAATAAATCAATTTCTCCCTAAATATAATAATTAATATAACAAGAGTGATAGTATACCCCACAAATATTCCTACAGCCGTAAAAGTGAAAATCTTCAAAGCGGTCATCGTAGCATCATCCGCTAGCTTAACAGCCTTTGATGGATTTTTAGGATTAATGAAAATTTCTTCTGTCTTTCCTACCGTTTTTTCTAGTTCTTTAAAATGTTCTTGCTGCTTCTCCTCCATTTTCTCTAATTCTCTTTCATTTTCCGATTCAACTTCTTGAATTTCCTCATAACTCATCGTACTATCTATATGTTCCTCTGTATAATAATATTTATCTACATAGTCTTCCACTTCACTTTTATACTTTTTACCATTGTATTCATAACTAACCAACTGATAACCCGCTACTTTCTTTCCTTTCCCCTTAAGTTCAACATCTTCAACAAGAGCTGAAACTACTTCCGTATATTTTTTCCTATTATGTACTTCCTTTAAATATTCGGACACTATCATCTTTACAGCTATAAAAAGTAACACAAATATAGTACCAATTATAAAGAAACACAATCCAATGCCAGCCTTCTTTAATGTTTTCATTTTATTACTCCACCTCTTTTATCATAATCATTTCCATCGGTTGTTCAAAACCTGGAACATCAACTATAAAACCACCTGCATCCTTATATCCAAGCTTTCGATAAAAATGCTGTGCATCCTCATCAACCTGCGTAGATATCATCAACATTCCATATCCTTTAGTTTTCATATCCTGTTCCCAGTATTCCATCATCTGTTTACCATATCCTTTACCACGATAACCATCGTCGATAAACAACATAGTACAAAACGGAGTATTATCCCAAAAAAGATTGTATCGTAAAATACCAATTACCACTCCATCTTCAACTAAAACATATCCCTGATTGGTTCTAACCTTTTCAGCAAATACTTCTTCTGGTAAATGTTGATCTAGTTCATACCATCTTTTTTTATCATCTAATTCTACGTATCTAATCAATTTTCATCATCCTTTCCATCTATTCTTCATCTATTTTAATTTTCGCAATTTTATACAATTCTTATTTTTCTTCTTTTGTTATGATTACGTTACAAAAACAAAGGAGGAAAACAATATGAACAAAGAAACATTTGAAAAATTTAACCACGGAGAGCTAAGACTTCCTAATCAAGTCATAGAATTTCAGCAAATTCCATGGTCTAAACATCCAGTTTTTGAGGGAGTAGAATTAAAACATATCATCACCTCAAAAGATACTAACGGAGAATATAGCTACCATCTAGTACGCATCGCTCCTAATAAAAGTATCTTAGATCATATCCATGAAACTCAACTCGAAACTCACGAAGTAATTGCTGGTAAAGGAACATGTATTAATGACGGTTCTGAATTAATCTATGAACCAGGTATAATATCAATTATGCCAGCAAATGTTCATCACGCAGTCAATGCTGGTGAAGAAGGTTTATATTTATTTGCTAAATTCTTTCCAGCCCTCTGCTAATTATTTTCTATAGTTTTCTGATACTCTTTAGGTGTCATTCCAACTATTTTTTGAAAGCATCTATCTAAGTGACTTTGATCATAAAAACCTGACTCATAAGCCACTTCAGAGATGCTTTTATTTTGTTCTAAAAGTTTCTGTGCCTTTCGAACCTTACTCTGTATCTGAAACTGATGCGGAGTCAAACCAAATGCTTTCTTAAATTTTCTAATCATATGATAAGGACTAATTTGTGAGTCCTTAGCCATTTGCTCAATCAAATATAAATTTTCCGGATTATCAAGAATAGTATTCTGTAAATCCTTCAAATATTCATCATCTACCTCAGTTTCAGTTTCAATGCAAAGAACCATCATAGAATAAACATCATCTTCTACAGTCTTTATCTCGTGAATAACATTAGGTTCAATCTTAAATTCATCACCTTGTTCATATATATCACTATCGCCATCAATACTAATGCACACTCTACCTGATTCTACATATCCAACCATAAGATGATTCGCATGTGTGTGAGGTCCAAACTCTTTTTTGCTAGACTGATAGTGAACACATTCAATTTCATTATTCTTTTTACTATATGTCACTTCTTTCATAGCTATCCCTCCACATATGCCATCTGTTTTTATACTTTATATATTTAACACAATTTCTTCGGTTTGTTTTGACCATTCATCTTTAATCCATAAGCAAATTTCATTATTCATACATTCAATTTTATTTACAGTCATATCGTGTAAACTGTATGGTGTCATTTGCTGATATTTATATCTTTTAATCATAATTATAATCCTATACGTTTATATATCATCTCAATAACTGGTGACTTATGCTCTATATATTTATCTATATCCCATGAATATAAATTTGCTGCTTCTTCCTTAATTTTGCTGTACTCTTCAACAGCATCTGGATTACTACGAAGATAATCACGAAATGTTATATGTCTTTTCAATTCTTCTGAATCCTGTGAACATACATAGAGATGATGTTTCCTAAGATGTTCCTTCCCTTCGTACTTAAAAGCCTCGCGACCAGGAATACCCAAATCACCCTCATGAAAATAACCTATTGTTTGAAGTGCGGATATCACATCCGGTAAAACTGTTGTATCCTTAATAACAACATCAATATCAATAACTGGTTTTGCAGAAAGCCCTTCAACAGATGTGCTACCAACATGTTCTATCTTCAATACAATGTCTTTAAGAACGGCATCTAATTCATCTCTAATAGCTATAAAATCAGACTTCCATTCCTTATTATATGGTTCTACAACTACATGCTTTTTCATAAATCTTTCTTACCTCCGAGTTAATAATACTCATCCACTATGTTACTTTCCTCATCATATACAACATGTTGGCCTTTTTCATTATAATGTATCCATCCATCTAAGACCTTTTGATAATCATCCGTACATTTACCATTATCACCTGGAAAAACCATAAAGCATTTTCCTTCCGAATCTATAACTACCTGCCTATAAACATATCCTTCATAATCTGGTAGACCAGCCGCACCTGTCTTTTTCGTATGCTCCTGCCATACCTTCACAGTAAATGATTTATCCGGATACTTTTCCTTCAGGTATTCCTCAAACATCTCCCGTCTTGCCTCTATCTTTTCTTCACTGATTTTCTTATTTGACCTTAACGTACATGCACTGAGCAAACTCAGCAATCCTATACACAATCCTAATATTGCAAGTTTCTTCTTCATATTCATCTTCCTTATTGACTTATAATCATATTATTAATAAAATCATTTGCTTCTTCCCTAGATTACCCTATAATTCAAAACTACAAACTTATTTTATCATAACCTAATATACATACGCTATAATTATTTACTTTCTTATCCTGACATAAAAAAAGAAGAGTATTCTCTTCCTTGTTGTTGAATATACTCTTCCTTTTGTTTAAACTACTTAATTATTCCTTTAAATCCAGCCTTCTTAATCTTCTTTGCATATACCTTCTTCTTTGCCTTAGGCACCTTAATCACACAAGTTTTCTTAACTCCCTTAAAAGTACCCTTAACAAACTTCTTAATCTTCTTAGACTTTATCTTAATACTCTTAAGTTTCTTACAACCAGCAAATGCTTTCTTACCAATCTTAGCTACATTTTTACCAATCACAATACTTTTAAGTTTCTTACCCTTCTTAAAAGCCTTCTTACCTATAGCAGTTACCTTATACTTAACACCATTAACAGTTAGTAGTGATTTAACACTAACTTTCTTTAAAGA
The DNA here is from genome assembly GCF_900167115.1 of Eubacterium uniforme. Lineage (GTDB taxonomy): Bacteria > Bacillota > Clostridia > Lachnospirales > Lachnospiraceae > Eubacterium_S > Eubacterium_S uniforme. Next base: position 9,665 of record NZ_FUXZ01000007.1, on the reverse strand, counting down.
CTTCTTCTTAAGTCCAATAACTGTTACTTTACCGGCTGTCTTTCCATCCAATGTGCCTTCCTTAGTAACCTTATAAATTAATTTACCATCATCAAATATACTACTAAGCTGTAATCCATGAATGCCATCATAAGATTGCGTAGTACCTTCTTTAGTGTTCTCTCTACCTGAGATTATAAATTTAAGTTTCTTACTTCCCCAGAAAGATCCAATACCTTTAACAGTTACTTTAGCTATTCCAGGCTTTACATTATCTTCATAAGAAACAGTAAAATCCTTACCTTCTTCTAATCCATTGATTATTACCTTTGGTGTTTTTGCTTTACCATCATATTTATATTCATCTTGTTCAAGTGATATATCAAAATTATTAATATCAATAGGCTTACCCTTAAATATCAGTGTATTATCACTTATATTTATTTTATCTTCGTAACAAGAACAAATACTTTCTTTCGCATACAAGTCTGTAAGTCTTTTTGCATTCTCATCAACGGCATTAATAACTTTTTCGTTAGCTACCATAAAGATCATTCCGGATTTAATATTTATATCATTATATGCATAAAACATACCATATGCATAAACAGCCCCCTCATAATCACTAGGGAAATCCTCATAATACGCGATGACATTGGTATTTTCAAAACTTATATTGTCAGCACGAAAGACTTCATAATAGAGATAATATTCAGTCCTGTCAAAATAACTGCTTTCCATAAATCTTGGTCTTAATTCGGCAAATATAGTTCCTGATTTAACTTCCAAATTTCTGTCAGCACATATATATTCTCTGTATCTTTCAAAATCACCATCAAATTCAAAATTAATAGTTGGGCCATCAATCACTACATCCTGACCACTGATCATACTTCCATTACTTCCAACTAATACATCTAATGTACCATCACCAATTATATTAAGAGAATATGGACCAGCAGTTTCTATTGCCCACCAAAATCTGCTGGTTCCTCCCTTAATGCTCAATTTATTCTCACCTTTTATTTCCACAGTCACGTCAATTAATTTATCAAAATCTTTTATATCATAGTTTGGGCCATAATAATTTCTATTTCCACCAAACCTTATATTATATGGTCCATCAACACTGTCCAAAACAAGTTTTCTGTTTTTCTTATCCCAGTTAATTCCCGGTATGGTGTTTTCTAATATCTCCTCTTCAAAATATCTTTCATCATTCTCTGTATTATAAACTGTAATCTCAGGTTCCATATCTGCTGAAACGAATGATAATTCAGCGGTTGCTGTTATATCCTCAGCCGGATTAAATTCAATATAATATGTTTTTCCTGCTACCATATAGAAATCTTCAATCCATCTGAAATCATCACCATATAGACTGGAGTTTTCAACAATTGCTTCATGTTCTTGATTATACCAGCTATACGTTCCTGAAAAACCTACTTTTGTAAACTGTATGCAATATACACCAGTCTTTCCCGGTCTTATAGGTATGGTTACTTTTTCACCTTTCTTAAAGTCAATTTCCTTAAATATATGATCATCACTTATAGCAGCAGCGGTTTTAACATATCCCACACCTGTAAGTGCTATCATACATATCAACATAAAAATCATCTTTTCTATCGATTTCATTAAATTATCTTTCATTTTATTTCTCCCATTCTAAATCAAGTATATTTAATCAAAAAATACGAATTTAAATTGCCTGTATTATATTATCACTTTTTTATATAAATATCTACTATATTTGCAGGCAAGATTCTGTCTTTCCACAAAAAATATTCAAAAAATGTGTCCATTTACTTGACTATGCTGCAGTTCTATGAGATATACTCCCATATTTCTGTAATGTTAATGTTTTATAAAATGCTCTGCTCAGATTTTCATATTCCGCAGATGAAAGATAGTTTACGATATGATATACCATATACGAATGATCGCAACCATTATGAAGATTCCATAATAAATCTGCCTTATTCACAAAATTCATTGTTGCCTGCATTAAGAAGAAGTCTTTCTCTTTAAGTCCCCTCTATAAAGCATCAATACACAAATTAGCAAAATCACTGTCAGAAGAACATATATATGACCACCCATTTAGTATTGATACAAGGTATTTATATATATCGCCTTCCGATCGGGTTATAGCTTTTTCATTAAAACCATCTAACCTTTTATAAAACTTAGCAAGCCTTTTTTCTATCTCAGATACATTTAATATACTCATATTGAAATTATCCTTCTATTTTGGGAATACATGGTGAAAAATTATCGTCATTAGTAAGATTACTTCCGGGTTAATAAAGAAGAGCCTTCCATTTAGAAAGCTCTTCATCATAATTATGACTCTACTAATGGAAAGTGAAATATAATACGACTGTAGTTCAGAAAAAACATCTTCATATCCCTGTTTCATGGTCATTATTATCCTTTCAGTGAATTTTATAAAAATTGGTTTTTATGAAAACTTGAAAATATCATTTTCTATATAAACTCCACAAAAAAATACTATCGTAAAGTTTATTCCGATTTAAACTACTATTACTTTTATCTTCACATATAACATACATCCGAAATTGGACATCTATTTGTAAAGCCCGATTCGATGTCATGAAAGACAACCGTATTACCATCTTCTATAAATATAGCCTCATCATATTTATTTTTCCTGGCATATTTAATATCATTCTGATCTGTTTCAGAAACGAGATCGACTTCTCCGTGATGATGTTCAATATAGTTTTCTCTTATTTTAAGTGCCAGATCTCTGTACTCCGGCGGAAAATAGATCAATGTCTTTTGCATATTACCCCCAAGATGCACTGCACGCTTTAACATACTGATGGGATATTGTATTCCGATTCTTCCTACAATAACTCACTTCTTTTTCTTCGGCGCAGGTAGTTCTTCATACATCACCTCCCATACATTTGATTCAGCAATCAATAAGGTGATTAAGTGTTTTCTAATATTATTCTTTCCACATCCTCTGGCGTTTCGGCAAAATACTTTGCACCTTTTTTCATCAGATACTCTTTGTCACGGAAACCCCATAATACAGCAATGCATGGCAATCCCGCATTTTGTGCAGTTTTAAGATCCACCTCGGAATCACCAATATATATAGACTCTTCACATGTGCTTTGCAATTCATCAAGTGCAGCAAAAACCATGTCTGCATCTGGCTTTCTTTTTATTCCATCACGCTCACCTACTGCTACCTTCACATACTCAGAAAAAAATTTATCATTCAATTCCACAACTGCAGAATTAATCTTGTTTGACACAATTGCCATTTTATATCCTTTTTCTTTAAGACTTTCCATAAGTGGAAGTATGCCTTCATATGGTCCTGTCTTATCAAGGCAATGTTTATTGTAACAATCCTTAAAAACTGGCAACATTTCATCTATTACGCTTGCTGGTGTTCCCTCAGGAACTGCACACTCCATGGCAAATCTTATTCCATTACCAAAAAAACTTCTGTATTCATCAATATTCCTTGGTGGCATTCCAAACTCCCGAAGAACATAATTAACCGAATCTGTTAAATCATCTAGAGTATTCAAAACCGTCCCATCCATGTCAAATATAATTGTATTAATCATCTTATATGCCTCAACTTTTACATATTTTTTCAAAGCTTATTCTTCTTTTCTCAAACACTCTGTTTAATTACTTCAAATAATCTGAATCAATCCGAATCATTTCAGTTAATGCTTTGTTTCTATATTTTAGATCATCGCGTAAAATAAATCCCTGGGATTCCCTGAAGGCATTGCCACTTTCATTCTTTTTGAAAGCAACAAGAAGAACCTTGTTAATACCCTCTTTTTCCAAAGCGTCAAGAGCAAGATCTACAAGTTTCTTTCCTATTCCCATTCTCCTGCAATCTGGCGATACACATGCATGCTGAATTATACCTCTTCTACCGTCATGTCCACAAAGGATAACACCAACAATCTTTTCATCAAGTACTGCAACAAAAGAAGTATTAGGATTTCGTTTAAGATATTTATCAATACCTTCATGTGAATCACCTGAATAATACTCCAAAACTGGTGCATCGTTAAACGCAAAGCGCTCTTTATCTTATTTCGAAACAGAATCTATCTCCAAGATAAGTTTTTGCCCTGCCGTTGCATTCTTTACGGATGCCTTCAATCTTTCATTTATTTTACACAACCTCTCTGTGTCGCGAAAAACGGCCACATCATCCTCTCTACTCATTATTATCGTCCTCTTTGTGATTAATCCCTCACATACTGTCAGCGATCTTCTTCGCTACTTCTTTGGATACTTTCTTCTCACCCTTGGGGTAAATCCAGTCATAACCGTCGTTCTCAAGTCTCGGGAATACGTGGAAATGAAAGTGCCCGAACTCGCAGTTCCTGCCGCCATTCTGCATAATGCCATAACCCACAGCACCATAAATCTTCTGGAAGGCTCTGATTATCTTTCTGGACACATCTGTGATCTCCATAACATAATCGTCGGGAAGATCGAGGATTGAATCTACATGCATCTTTGGGATGATGAGAGTGTGACCTTCGTTAACGGGTGCGATGTCTAAGAAAGAAATCGTCTTCTCAGTCTCGCATATTATATTGGCTTCAAACTTGTGTTCAGCGATGTCACAGAATAAGCACATACGTCCCTCCTTATTTCAGTTTACTGGAAGTTATTTTAGACTTAGGATTTACACACTATTGTCTATATCAACTTCCTCATAACAGCTACACTATTCGCTTGGAACTCACTAACCATTTGCTTTATAGTTTTTTCATCTTGATTCGGCGAAATACAATAACAAGGTCCACCAATCGTAAAACTGAAATATAAAATGCCATCGGGGGTTCACAAATTTCATAGTTCATTTTATTCCGAAATAACTAACCATTACTCCCACCGAATCCCACATTTCTGAGCACATAGTTTTTGTTCAGCATTGTTTTCTTCCGTTTTGTCGGAAAACAAAAATCTTCTTGAGTTCTTCCCGTCCTTATGTAACAAGTCCGCAATACTATCAAGTGTAACTGTTCCAAATGAATTGTACTCTTTCTCCGTAATCTCAAAATACCTGTTATACCAAGCAATCCATGTCACAACATCTACTAAGATATATTTTTCCAATTCTACCGAATATCCTACGGAGTAATATTTTTCCTTGTTAACCTTTTCATTTTCAAGTTTTATCAATGCGTTCCCCTTTACAACTTATCCTGGAATTATTCTTCCTATCTTATCAATCAGGTTTTATTATTCTAAAGTAGCCAATGGTTCAACCTCAATTCCTAATGGTTAACCGCTGCCCTCACATTTTTATCAGTTTCAAGATTCCAATGTGCTTTCTTAAATGCCATATAATCATAAATATCAAAATAAGGCTTCAGAAGTTCCTGGTTATACATTAATTCGTTGATAACGGCCAATTTGAAATTAAATGTATCAAACACCAGGCATTCTTCCTTCAGTATCTCAATATTATAATTCACATTACTCTTTGGTCTTTCCGGCTCAAATGATATAATAACATCCCTTAACAGAATATCACCATCATAAAAAACTCCCTCTTCCTCTGTAACAATAGATGTCATAATCTGAATATACCTCTTAGTTTTGCTTTTATCATCCAAAAGTGGCTGACACCCAAATCCGAGTACGGATTTCCAAGTGTTCTCTCGTTCTATTTTTTTACCTAAAACAGTCAGATTCCCCACATATTTCTTTTCACATTTTCCATCTTTATGCTCGTATATATTGTTTCCGGTTACATACAGGGTTAACCCAACTATATTATGCTCATTGTCCTTATAAGCTTTTTTTCTTTTAAGCTTACTAAGATATGTAACAGAGCCTTCAAATTCTATTCCCAGTCCATCATAATAGTAGGTTGTATGAAGCGCTTCAGCATCTCCATCTGTAACAATTCTCGCTTCTCCTAAGAGCTCCTTTATTTCGCCATAGGACATAGAAAATTCTAGAATATGTCCATTTATATTCACTGCAGTATCTAATACATCTATAATATTCATGAATTCATATCCTCCTAATTACATATCCTCGTAAATTCTACTGTAATTTTTTTCACTAAATAACTTAAAGAGATAAGTTCATAACAAGCATTTAGCCCTGCTTAGATATGGCTGCGTGATTATGACTCAATTCAAGTTCTTTATTGACTCCATCTGGCAGCTTAAGCTTATCTCTAATAATATTCATCATTGATAAATATCCATTCCACTTAAAACCAAGTTCACAAATCATACAGTCCCCCGTCTGAAATTCATATCTTTCAAAATCCCACGAACCGTTATATGACAAAAAATTCTCAGTTATCAAAATCGCCTCATGGAGTGCTTCAGCATTTTGTGACGATAATATTATTTTTCCTTCACAATACTTGTCTTTTTCCATTTTATGAATTCTATCACCAAGATTTTGAAGCATGTAATTTATTTTAATATCTCTCCGAGTTGGAACTTTCACTTTCTCAGATATTTTACCCTCCATAATCAAATCCCCTTTTACCGAACTATCAAGTTGACTTCCGAAATATCTTAATTCTTTTAAAAACCATTATACCACTTGTTAGCGAATAACTTTTGCTCCTCTGTCGACGGAAATTCTTTTATATCTGCATAATCCCAGATATTGAAAATATCTTTGTTTAATGCTTGCTTACCGAATTCCACAAGATATATTTTTTCGCAATATCCCATCATCCCTGATTGAATTGCATTTATTCTTGAACCATTACATTTTATTCCATAGCCCAATTCCAGAAGACGATCCCTGAATAATTGGAATGTTTCAAAATAATACTCACCAGCGGCTGAAAAGCAAACTCCATCCACCTTGCAACTCATCTCAATGTTATCATCTTGAATATCAACTTTGACTACGATTCGCTTCTCATTCTCATAATAAGCAAGGTCTGCTATTGTACATTTATATAAATCCATATCTCTTTTCACCACTTTCAGAAGAATACAGCTTAGTATGTAAAACTGGAATTTTAAATTGTCAAGAATAATTGCGTGATTATCCACCAACCAAAGTTGTCAAAATTCTTGAATTATTGTTCGATTGTACCATATTACAAAGCTTCACTCTGTATTTGACTATAAAACTAGAATATAAAGAAATATATCAATATTCGATAGGAGAATCAAAAAATCCCCATCCACATAATTCAAGATTTTCAATATCTTTATTTCCAATAGTAGAAGCTAATTTTACCAAATCAATTTTAAAATCAACAGGAACACCATTTTTTATCTTAAGTTCCACAAAAATTTGTACCCTGCCTGCTGATTCTCTAAGATCCCTTGCTACATTTTCATATCTTCCATCTTCCCACATGCTGTATGCCTTTGTTTTAATTGCATAATCCGCATTACAATAATATGTGCCATCTGTTGCTTGAATACATGGAAGTCCGTCGATTTCTTTAAATTTGTAGTCCATAAGGACAGATCTATATTCTGCTTTTGAAAAAAAAACATAATTATTCAATCCTTTATACATTTTATTTTTTTATTTAACACATTTATCTTCCGGTATAACACGCTAACACATCATACCCCAAAATGAAATTTATCTGTGAATCTATTCTTGCCCATTTCTTATAAATGGTTCTGAAATTGTTGGATCTAATAACCCTTTATATGCCTTTACTTTTCTGAATGTATTACCCATCATAACAAATCATTATGCCAATTTTTATTCCATCAAAATCAAAAACCTTAAACTCGGTTCCTGCCTCAACATCTTTTTCCCCTACAAACTCCGATTTGCTTAACCATTTATGCTGTAAGTTATTTTAGACTAAAGATTTACACACTATTGTCTATAACAACTTCCTCATAACAGCTACACCATTTTGCTCTATGATTTGGGAAAATCCAGCCTTTTCGTAAAGATGGATAGGTCCCGTAAAATCATACTCATCACGATGTTCAATAACTTTGGCATAACCTTCTACAGCAACATATCCCTTTGCCTTTGCGTCTACACATACTTGTTCAATAAATGCTAAAGCTATACCTTGGCCCCTATATTCAGGAGCTATTTCAAAACACACAATCGAGATTGTTTTTCCACACATATTATCTCTGGCAAAATCCGGCACAAATCCTTTGTAACTATCAATATCGGCTGCATTACACCAGCCTATTGATATATCACCATCAAACGCCAGATATCCTCTTATATTACCTTTATCAAGCATCTCTACTGCATATTTCCTAATGGTTTCTTTTACACCATTCGCTTGGAACTCACTAACCATTTGCTTTATAGTTTTTTCATCTTGATTCGGCGAAGTACAATAACAAGGTCCATTAGGATTATTATCAGAAAATGCTCGATTATCAAAAAAATCAAGGTAATCGTCTTTTAATTCTAAGGACAATTTCTTTATAGTCACGTTTTTCATAACAATCTCCATCAATCGTAAAACTGAAATATAAACTGCCATCGGGTGGGCACAAATTTCATAGTTCATTTTATTCCGGTATAACTTACTACCACTTCCATCTTAGTTCATTAGTTGTCGCTAGCTGTAACTGTGCCATTCTGGTTCACCAATGGTGTAGATTTGAGATTAAACTAGTGAAGGAACCATCACGTCAAAAATTCACGATTCAGAGTTTCATCAAAAAATTTGCATCGGATGATACTTTCGCCTCCATACTTTCTTAGAAAATACTCTCGGTCAAGATTCTCTTTGAACTCGATAAACGAACCGCACCAGTTTTCAACATCATTTTTCTCCCGGAAACAGCCAACCGAACATATCTTGCTGTCCAAAAGGTTCTCCAGGTCCCGACGAAATTCTCTCATATCATTTATTTCATCTGTATAGTAATGTCCGTGCCAATCCCCAAAATAAATCGTATATTCGTCGGCAAGATCAAGTTCCAGTTTAGTATCTCCATGAAAAACTTCAATATATGTAAAATGCTCTTCTTTCTGAATATCAAAGCCCTCTTTAATCTGACTTGTAAGGCCACGCCTATCAATGATTTCTCTGATTTCTTCTATTGTTACAACGGTATTATTTCTATATTTCATTTATCTGATTTTACTCCTTAGCAAGTTTTACTGAAATTTAACTGTGTATCATATTCATTTTACCATATAACAAATTCAAGAAAAAGATATATTCTTCTTTTTTCCTCTTTCGCCCTGATGATTTCTTGCCTTTTCCTCTATCACGCTGGTACCAGTACATTCTTCTAAATTTTCTGATCACATTCTTCACCTTCATAATGATACTCCTCCTTAAATTTTCATTGGTCCAATGGACCAATATGCTTTATTGTAAAATAAAAAGGGACTGTAAAAAAAGTCTCTAAATAGCAGAACTGCATTGGCAATGGCCAATGCAGTTCTGTTTCTCTATGTATAATTATTATAATTGTTGATTTTAGAGGCACTTTAATAAGCCCTATGTTAATAAGAGCTTTTTAAATCTATTCAGTTACCTGATATCATGCAATCATCTTCAATCTATTTCGTTTATTGTGATATTTATAAAGGTTAAAAGCACAAGCAATCAGGGTTAACTCTAAATTTACGTTTTCTAAGCCTCTTCTGAACAGTCTTTTGTATGACCTGTCCCACTTGATAATGCCAAATGTTCCTTCAGATTGTATGCTTCTGTTCATACGAAG
>NZ_FUXZ01000005.1 GCF_900167115.1 Eubacterium uniforme | reverse complement strand
TTCTCTTAGCGAACAATAACCATTCTCCATGAAAGCAAACAGAATTACTTTTAGTAACTTTTCTGCATCACATCTTGGACGACCTGTTTTGTAGCCTTTCCCTTCTACAAAGTATGGTGTTAGGTCGATGTGGTCCATTACATCACAAAAAGTATAAACCGGATCAGAAATATCAATTAATTTTTCGATAACTAATGGTAATTTTAGTTGTTTTAATGTATAATTATCATTGGTTTTATAATTAGTTAGTTGCATAACCTAATTATACCAAAAAGTAGCTATGAGCGCGAGCTCATAGCTACTTTTCTGTTAGGGGAGTTTTTTTACAGCCCCTTTTTTAAACTATCCATTATTTATCTTCCGATAATATTTTATCAACATCTCTTCCACTATACATAACGCGGATAACTGTTACTACTTTATTCTTTGTATCAGCAATATGGAATACTAGATAATTATCAATTGGGAATACCCTCAATCCTCTGCTACGCCACGGTTCTCGTTCATAATTACGATGTTTTTCTGGCATATGATCAAGTTTGTTAATAGCAGTTTCTAGACGATTGAGCTGTCCCAATGCATTCTCTGGTGACAAAAGTTCAAATGCTATATACTCATATATTCCACGCAAATCCTTGTCTGCCTGTTCAGAAATCTGTATGTCGAAAATCATAAATCATAATCCTTTCTGATATCAGCAAATGTCGTTTTAGCGGACTTTATTCTGCCAGCTTTCATGTCATCATAACCCTTTTCAAGTTCCTTATCCATTTGAGATTCTGTCATCTCACTTATGTCAAGTAGTCTTGATTTAGGTATTTTCACATCGAATGGTAATCCTCTCTGAAGAATAATTTGTTTATAAAACATATTAATAGCATTTGACGCAGGAATTCCAAGTGTTTCCAAAATGCTTTCTGCCTGTTCTTTAACTTCTGGTTCTATCCTCGCATACAAATTAGCTGTTTTTGCCATATTAATCAACTCCTAACTAAAATATCTAATTTCATTATACACACTTGTGTGCACAATAGCAATACATATTTTATCAATGAAGCCACACCTTAGTTACATTCTTAAGCTTTCCACAATATATTCCAACATGATTTGCTCCACCTGTTTGGGTCCATTTCTAGTACTTTCAAAAACCAGCGAATTTCATTCCTACTTCCTTGCAGTCTCATCTTAATTATTTGCCTCTCCTTTCTTCGAAAAACCACGTATTTATGCGGTTTTTCGAGCATTACTCTTAGCTATAGGGTGCCGTACACAAAGTCAGTAGAATTTTCGTCGAATTTTAAAATTCTTCCAAAAACACAAAAAAATGGGACTGAATAGAGTAACACTATACAGTCCCATTTGGGATTTCAATCAAATATAAATATCAATTGTAATCGGATCAAAACCTTTAAAAATCACGTCTAAGCCTAGTATTTGCGCGATTTCTCGCGCTCTATCTTCTCTTAGAATCATGCTCATCAGGTAAATATGATCTTCATTTTGCGTTCCTATTTTGCAGCTATAGCAGCCTGTGCTGCTGCAAGTCTAGCAACAGGAACTCTGAATGGTGAACATGATACATAGTCAAGACCAATCTTATGGCAGAATTCTACTGAAGATGGATCTCCACCGTGCTCACCACAGATACCAACGTGAAGCTTTGGATTTACAGGCTTACCAAGTTTGATAGCTGTTTCCATAAGTTTACCAACGCCAGTCTGATCAAGTTTAGCAAATGGATCGTTTTCAAAGATCTTAGCATCATAGTAAGCATCTAAGAACTTACCAGCATCATCTCTTGAGAAACCGAATGTCATCTGTGTAAGGTCGTTTGTACCGAAGCAGAAGAAGTCAGCTTCTGTAGCAATCTCATCAGCTGTAAGAGCAGCTCTTGGGATTTCAATCATTGTACCAACTTCATATTCAAGGTTTACACCTGCTGCTGCGATTTCAGCATCAGCTGTTTCAACAACAACCTGTTTTACATACTTAAGTTCTTTAACTTCACATACAAGTGGAATCATGATTTCAGGCTTAACTGTCCAGTCAGCATGTTCTTTCTGAACTTCAATTGCTGCACGGATAACAGCCTTTGTCTGCATCTTAGCAATTTCAGGATATGTAACTGCAAGACGGCATCCTCTATGACCCATCATAGGGTTGAATTCATGAAGACTTGCGATGATTGTCTTGATATCTTCAACACTCTTACCCTGAGCATCTGCAAGTTTCTTAATGTCTTCCTCTTCTGTAGGAACGAATTCATGAAGAGGTGGATCTAAGAATCTGATTGTAACTGGGTTACCTTCAAGAGCTTCATAAAGAGCCTTGAAATCGCCCTGCTGATATGGAAGAATCTTATCAAGAGCAGCTTCTCTTTCTTCTACTGTATCAGCACAAATCATTTCTCTAAATGCTGCAATTCTATCTTCTTCAAAGAACATATGCTCTGTACGGCAAAGACCGATACCTTCAGCGCCAAGTTCTCTAGCTTTCTTAGCATCTGCTGGAGTATCTGCATTTGTACGAACCTTAAGTGTTCTGAATTCATCAGCCCAAGCCATGATTCTTCCGAATTCACCAGCGATCTGAGCATCAACTGTTGGGATGATTCCCTTATAGATGTTACCAGTTGTACCATCGATTGAGATTTCAGAACCTTCAACAAATGTTTCACCTGCAAGTGTAAACTTCTTGTTTTCTTCATCCATTGCGATGTCACCACAACCAGATACACAACATGTACCCATACCACGAGCAACAACGGCAGCATGTGATGTCATACCACCACGAACTGTAAGGATACCCTGAGCAGCCTTCATACCTGTGATATCTTCAGGTGATGTTTCAAGTCTAACAAGAACAACCTTTTCACCCTTGTTAGCCCATTCAACAGCATCATCAGCTGTGAATACTACCTTACCACAAGCAGCACCTGGTGAAGCACCAAGACCCTTACCAAGTGGTGTTGCAGCCTTAAGAGCAGCAGCATCAAACTGTGGGTGAAGTAATGTATCAAGGTTTCTAGGATCGATCATAGCAACTGCTTCTTCTGGAGTCTTATGTCCTTCATCAACAAGGTCACAAGCAATCTTAAGTGCAGCAGGAGCTGTTCTCTTACCATTTCTACACTGAAGCATATATAACTTCTTGTTTTCTACTGTAAATTCCATATCCTGCATGTCATGGTAGTGATTTTCAAGTGTATCACATACCTCAAGGAACTGCTTATAAGCTTCTGGGAATTCCTGTTCCATCTGTGAGATAGGCATTGGTGTACGAACACCAGCAACTACGTCTTCACCCTGAGCGTTAATAAGGAACTCACCCATAAGTTTGTTTTCACCTGTAGCAGGATCTCTTGTAAATGCAACACCTGTACCTGATTCATTGTTAAGGTTACCAAATACCATAGGCATTACGTTTACAGCTGTACCCCATGAATATGGAATATCATTATCTCTACGATATACGTTAGCACGAGGATTATCCCATGATCTAAATACAGCTTCAATAGCAAGCTTAAGCTGTGTAACAGGATCTGAAGGGAAATCTTCACCTAACTGATTCTTATATTCAGCCTTGAACTGTTCTGCTAATTCCTTAAGGTCAGCAGCTGTAAGTTCAACGTCAAACTGAACACCTTTTTCTTCTTTCATCTTGTCGATAAGCTGTTCAAAATACTTCTTACCAACTTCCATAACTACGTCTGAGAACATCTGAATGAAACGTCTATATGAATCATATACGAATCTTTCAAATGCTGGATCGTCGTTACCTGCGATCATAGCAGCTACAACTTCGTCATTAAGACCAAGGTTAAGGATTGTATCCATCATACCAGGCATAGATGCTCTTGCACCTGAACGAACTGATACGAGAAGTGGATTCTCCTTAGAACCGAATTTCTTACCGTTAACTTCTTCCATTTTTGCAACGCCGTCCATAACCTGAGTCATGATTTCGTCGTTGATTTTACGTCCGTCTTCATAGTACTGTGTACAAGCTTCTGTTGTTACAGTAAAGCCCTGAGGTACTGGAAGACCAATTTTTGTCATCTCAGCAAGGTTACAACCTTTACCACCGAGAAGGTTACGCATGGACATGTCGCCTTCGCTAAACATATAAACCCATTTGTTTGCCATTTAAGTTTCCTCCTAAACACTATAGTATTTTATTTTGGAATAGGGCAAAGCTAGCATTTTTGCCCATAATTCACACTATGAACTATTATAGCATAAGGCCATTTTATATTCAATGTAAAAAAGTTTAATTATTAACAATTTTATATCAAATAAAAAAAGCAATAATTAGTTTATTCAACTAAATTACTGCTTTTTAAATAACTTAAAATCCCATCATTTTCTTTCTTAAGAAATCTTCTAAATCTTCATATGTAAATGTAAGACCAGCCTCTTTACTAAATTTCTTTATGAATCTCTTAACATCAAAATCCTGAATATATTTAGTCATAGCCTTACTATCACTTGACTTAATAACTTTACTATTGCCATCTGGCTTATTATTAATAGGTGATTCATTATTCTTATTATCAAATGTTATGGCTCCAACATTATCACTTCCAATGTATACAGAAGAACTAATATGTATATCATCAAAATTAGCCTTTATTTCTGAAACTAATCTAGCTCCACTATATATATCATCAGCAGATATCGTAACTTTGCCATCAAATTGACCATTCCAAATATGTGATAAATCACATCCTTCTATACTAGCCTTTACCATTTTCTTTGCTTTATTTTGATCATTAACGGTAAATGTAGATGATGCACTTACACTTGTAAGATCTGATAAACCGTGTCCTTTAATATTAAACTGTTCGACACCCTTACTTTTTAGAACCAGAGTAAATCCTATTCTACCATTACGTTCTGCTTTCATTGATTCAAAATAGAATGATGTTTTTGTTTCAGCATTTAACTCAATTTTATGTCCCATAACGTTATCATCACTATCAGTATATAACTTTACGCTAACAACTCTAGGATATTCTTTAATGCTATCCTTTATCTCTTTAATATAATCAATATGCTTAGTAATATCGTCCTTTTGTTCATCTTCCTCTTTTGGCTCTTCAGTTTCAAAAGTATTGGTTTCTGTTGGTGCCCCCATAGGCTTTCCAACCAAGTTTTCAAACTTAGTTGCTATCTCAACAACATCAGCCTTTATCTTATCATCTTTTTTAGCAGTCTCAAGAAACTCTAATACTAAATCACTAGCTATATCACCATTAAGTTCTATAGTATATAAATTAAACTTATTAGTAGTTCCATTTACATCTTCTGTAACTCTCGCTTTACTAACCAACTTTTTTTCTTTAACGAAATCAAAATATACGTCTTTTAATTTTTCAATTTTTTCAATTTTTTCTCTTGAAGAAGCAATTTTCTTTTCAAAGAAAGAACCCTCAATCAAAGGAGTTGCTTTATCAATAGATCCAACTCCAGGTACTCCAGTTCCTTGTGAATCACCATTATCATCAAGTTGAACATAAGCTTCATTCACCTGTGGAATACGCATATAACTTGTTCCAGAAGACTTATCATTATAAGTAATAAAATCAATCAAGCTAGAATCATTAATTTTTGTTGATACAAAAGATGAATATTCAGTATCTGTTGATGAATATTCAACTGTTAATTCTGCATTTTTTGCACCATATGTCTTAATGCCTTTTTCCAATAAAATATCAACCAGCTTTGGAGTAGCATCAAAACGAGCAGTTAAAATTCTATCTAAAGCATCGTTTTTCTTTTTATTATCAAATGCATCCAAGAATCCTTTAGATTTTTTATCTAACTCTTCAACATATGCTTTTTCAACCTTCAAATAGTGATTTGTAGCAGACATAGCATTAAATTTATAATCATTCATCAAATTATTCCAATTAATTATCAAATACAAACATATACCTGCTATAGCAACTGCAACTGCTAATTTTATAATAGTCTTCTTATTCTTATTTGGGTCAAATGCAGCATACTTTTTTTCTCTACCTTTAGCATTTCTCATAATTTCATTAAATTCGCTCATACATCATCCTCTTTCCTATTTATCATCTAACAAATATTGTATCCAAACACAATTAATACAAAAATAACCTTAATCTGTCATCAATTTTCATATTATTTCAATATCTTTTTAACCACCTTAAGGAAAATTGAAGCAGCTACTATTGCGGTAAAAATTTTCATTCCAAAAGCAACATTATCCGCTTTTTCATCATCCTTATCAGGATCATATTTCTTTCCAGCAACGAATCTTAATGCAACCAATTTATATAATGTATCAATGAAACTTAAAATAAACTTAATTAAAGATCTCTTAGACTGCCCATATTCTCTTTTTACGAAATGAATTGGAACTTCTTTAACAACAAGTTTTCGATCTGGTTTATTAAGTTTCATTTTCATTGCAATTTCTTCCATTGTATCAAAATTATTGCAATGTAATTTTAACTTTTTAACATCCTCAGTATGATACATTCTATATCCAGCAGAAAAATCATGCGCATCTATTCCTAAAAACATTCTAAATGTAGTATCTAAAATCTTTGACATAACCTGCGATGATTTTGAATCCACTGTAGAACCACCCGGAACATATCTTGAGCCAATTACAAGATCAGCACCCGACATTAACGCTTCATACATCTGCGGAATATATTTTGGATCATGTGAACCATCAGCATCAAGCATTAATAATTTATCATTATTAACATACTTAAATGCAGTTCTCATTGCTCCACCAAAATATGGCTCTTCTTGATTTATATAAACTACTCCATATTTATCGCATACTTCTTCAGTATCATCAAGTGGCTCCATTGAATCAATAACCATAAAGTTATATTCTTCACCAAGAGTTTCCACTTGCTCTTTAATCTTTGGTATTAACCACCTTAAATTATCAGCCTCTTTATATGCTAATAACGCGACTGTTATTGCCATATTCTCCCTCCTTTATTTTGCTTTCCATAAATAATATTTCTGAGTTTCAGATAAAAACTTATAGTCTTTAGTTGCTACGAGTTCATAATTTCTTTTAACATTTTCAGGTTCTTTTTCTATTGTAATTACAAACTCAACTTCCTTATCCTTAATATATCTATCCATTTCATCATCAATTTCAGGTAAATGAATATTATAAAAAGTAATATATTTCGTGGTAGGTAACAAACCTGTTGCAAAATAAAAACCACACTCCTGTCCACGATAAACCAACAATGAAGGATTTTTTCTTTATTAATTATTTCAGCAAATTCATACTGAACATAATCTTCTTTTTTATCACCAATCTTATTTGTATTAATGCATACAATACTCGAAACCACAACGGATACAAGCATAATTGGGATTAGTAATTTTTCAAACTTAAAATCCTCTGGAAAAATATTAATTATTAAATACATCAATCCTATGAACCAAACCGCAAATATAGGCATGAAACATAATAGTACATATTTTTCCTTCCACGCAAAGAACAATGTATAAATAACATTGCCTAAAAACATTAACCTTATAGCAAGTTTTTCATTTGCATCCAGCTTATCTGTCATAGCTGTTATTACACCTGCTATTATAAATAAAATATTTATGAACAGTGATAAGAATACAAACAATAATAAATTCATATTCCCCTTGGCATTAGGTTTATATGCAAATATTAAATTATATCCATACACATGCCACAAATCTGATAAAGCATTATTACTTGCAAAATAAATAATTGCAGGAACAGATGCAACAATCATTCCAACTAACCATAATAAAGCAATTTCAATAATACTCTTAATATCTTTCTTCTTAAAGAAATAAATTGCTATAAAGATACACCATCCAATATAAAAAGCACATAATGCATACTTCATCCAGAAGATAATCCCCGTAAGCACACCCTGTATAATCCATAACCCAATATTGCCCTTAACAGATTTATCTTCCTTAACTCTTAGAAATTTAAATAATTCATAGATTGAATACATCAATATTGGCATACAAAACTCTTCAACAGAATCACCCTGACAAAATGAAAGCGAACTTATAACAAGCGCTCCAAATATTGGTAATGCCATAATGCACTTCTCATCTAAGAATAATCTCCATGTTTTATATACAAAATACAAGAACACAGCAAATGCAATTACTTCCATAACAAAGATTGCAATATATGATTTTTCATTTATAGCCGCAGCTAGTGCATGCATTGCACAATAGTAAAACCCTTTATGTTCATAAATGTCCCTATATAACACTTTACCGTGAATCATACTTCTTCCAACGGTAAAAAGTGTAGCAGAATCACCCCAATCATTCATCAAATCTAGAATTCAAACTTCTTTTCAAAGTAAGCCTTTAAATCTTCAATTTTTACTCTTTCCTGTTCCATAGTATCTCTATCACGAACAGTAACTGCACCATCTTCTTCAGAATCAAAGTCATAAGTTACACAGAATGGAGTTCCGATTTCATCCTGACGACGATAACGCTTACCAATGTTTCCTCTATCATCGAACTCACAATTATAATACTTACTAAGTTCAGCAAATACTTTCTCAGCACCTTCATTAAGTTTCTTTGAAAGTGGTAACACACCAACTTTAACAGGTGCAATTGCTGGATGAAAATGAAGAACTGTTCTCATATCAGGCTTTTCTTCTGTTCCAATGTTTTCTTCATCATACGCCTCACAAAGGAAAGCAAGTGTAACTCTGTCAGCACCAAGTGATGGTTCAACAACATATGGAATATACTTTTCATTTGTTTCATCATCAAAGTAATCCATAGGTTCACCAGATGTATTCTGATGCTGTGTAAGGTCATAATCTGTTCTTGAAGCAATGCCCCAAAGTTCGCCCCAATCTGTGAATGGGAACGCATATTCAATATCTGTTGTATGATCTGAATAGAATGAAAGTTCTTCTGGATCATGGTCTCTTAAACGTAAGTTTTCTTCCTTAATACCAAGACCTTTAAGCCATTCATAACAGAAGCTTCTCCAATAATTAAACCACTCTGTCTGAGTACCTGGCTTACAGAAGAATTCAAGTTCCATCTGTTCAAACTCTCTAGTTCTGAAAATAAAGTTACCAGGTGTAATTTCATTTCTAAATGATTTACCAATCTGTCCAATTCCGAAAGGAACCTTTTTACGTGATGTTCTCTGAACATTCTTAAAGTTAACAAATATACCCTGAGCTGTTTCAGGTCTTAAATATACTGTATTCTTTGCATCTTCAGTTACACCCTGGAATGTCTTAAACATAAGATTAAACTGTCTAATTGATGTAAAACTATGCTTACCACATGTTGGACAAGGAATATTATTATCTTCAATGAATTTCTCCATTTCTTCATTTGACCAACCATCAACAGAACTTTCTAATGTAATACCATTTTCAAGAGCATAATCTTCAATAACCTTATCTGCTCTAAATCTTTCATGACATTCTTTACAATCCATAAGTGGATCTGAGAATCCGCCCAAATGTCCTGATGCAACCCATGTCTGTGGATTCATAAGGATGGCACAATCAACACCAACATTATATGGATTTTCCTGAATAAATTTCTTCCACCAAGCTTTCTTTACATTATTCTTAAGTTCTACTCCAAGATTGCCGTAATCCCAAGTATTTGAGAGGCCACCATATATCTCTGAACCAGCATATACAAATCCTCTGTTTTTCGCTAATGCAACAATCTTTTCCATAGTTTTTTCCATAATCTGACTCCTTTAATCTTATACTTATTTTATATTTTTCAATTATTTATACACTATGTAACACATGTCACCATTTGTAGCAGCGATGTTATCCTTCACAACAACACCCATTGAAACTGCCTTGATGTCATCTTCTGTTTTTACCTTAAGTGCCTTATTTAAAACAAGCACCTTAGTGTCTGAATCAACTGCTGTAATCTTGCTATTAACTGGAACGTCGTCCTCAAACTCTGTCTTAGTAGCAATCTTAGCATCAATCAAATTTTCGCCTTCACCAAAAATCTCTCTATCTATGTTGCCATATTTCCCTTTAAAAATATGAAAATCCTCAATTGGTTTTTCACACTCATTAACGTATTCACAGAACTTATCCATTCCAGCAAATTCAATCACAACATGGCAACTGTTATCTTCAACTTCAAATTCTTCTAACTCGGCGCTATCCTTACCTTTTGCTTTTACAAACTCATCTACTTCATCTTCAACTTGTTTTTCAATATCATCCTTATCGTAATAATCCTTATTAAATTCTTCCTTAATCTGATAAATTACTTTCTTACCCTTAATGGTTATTCCACTTTCACCATTATTAAGATCAATATAGTCCTTATCTTTTGACTTGTTACATGAGCAAGCTAACACTGTGCATACACAAATCGCCATAAAGACCAAACATCTTTTTATTAGTTTCATAATATTTCTCTTTTCCATTATTCTATAAATAAGCCCACTAACTCCCATACTTCAACAATCAATTATAACATAAAACAATATAAATTAAAATATTTTTTTGGCACAAAATATAACAAAAACTAACCAAACTATTTATTTTGTTTATTCAAATAATACAAAAAACAAAACTTAACAAAAATCTATCTACTCAAAACTAAAAACGGGCCTGTCCAACAGGACAAACCCATATATTTACAACATCGATAAACTTCTAAAATCCTTCTTAGCCTTTCCCTTAAAATACTTACTAATAAGGTTACACACTTCATCCATATATTCGTCTTTTAAACTAAAAGAAAACAGCTTACTAATCTTACCCGAAATAATAAACTGCAATGCACAAAGTGCCGTATTACTTAGTTTAAGATTATCACCTATATGCTCATTGCAAAGGCATCCATCATACCTGAATGAAAACCCAGTCAAATCACTATCTTTACCACAGGATGCGCAATGAAAAACATCTGGATATTCTCCATTAATCACTAAAGTTCTTAATTCATAAATTGCTCGAATCAAACGGTATGGAATATTTCCACTCTCTATCGCTTTTAGCGCAAAATACAAAAGATTAAGTGTGTCTCTAGCATTAATTCCTTCCATGCCATAATAATTTGCAATTTCCAAAAGGTAAGACCCATATGAAACCTTATCAAGATCCATAATCACATTTTCAAAGTGCTCACTAATTTTAACACCCGTAAGCGTATATGAATCCCTCCCCGGATAAAGCGAAAATTCTCCCATAGCAAATGCACGATTAGCGCCAAGAAACGAACTATTCATGCGCCTAGCTCCCCTAGCAAATGCCGTAATTTTTCCTTTTTCCTTTGTAAGCAAAACTAATCTTACATCATATTCTCCAATTGGCATGGTAGATATTACCATACCATTAACTGTTAATTGTTTCAATCAAATCACCAATTCCATCAATATTAGTATTTCTTATACAAATATATACTTTACATAATATTTTTTATGTCAATCTACTTCTTTTCATCAACATAACCATAATTCTTTAAATAAAGGTCACTATCTCTCCACTCTTTTCGAACCTTAACCCAAAGTTTTAAATTAACTTTCTGCTCAAGCATATGCTCAATTTCATATCTGGCGTTACTACCAATCTTCTTAAGCATAGCTCCACCTTTACCAATTATGATACCTTTATGTGAATCCCTTTCACATACAATAGTTGCCTCTATATCAACCATTTTACCATTAGGTCTTTCCTTCATTTTTTCAATTGTAACTGCGATTCCATGTGGAATCTCATCACTTAATGCATGAAGAGATTTTTCTCTAATTACTTCAGCAACAATCTGTCTCATAGGCTGATCTGTCACTTCATCATCATCAAAATACTTTGGTCCATATGGAAGATACTTAAAGATAAGCTCAACCAAAGTATCAGTATTTTCTCCTTTTAAGGCTGATAAAGGAACAATTTCATCAAAATCAAAAACCTTTCTATATGCATCAATAAAAGTTAAAACTTCTTCCTTCTTAACTGTATCAACCTTATTAATTACAAGGATTACAGGCATCTTAACTTCTTTTAAAAGACGAACAATCTCCTGTTCACCTGCACCAATATAAGTTGTGGGTTCAACAAGCCATACAACAACATCGCAATCCCTTAAATTTTTAACTGCAACATCTACCATATATTCACCAAGCTTATTCTTAGCCTTATGAATACCAGGTGTGTCTAAGAAAATAATCTGTCCCTCATCACATGTATAAATAGTCTGTATTTTATTTCTTGTAGTCTGTGGCTTATTAGATGTGATTGCAATCTTCTGCCCAATTATCTGATTCATTAATGTCGACTTACCAACATTAGGTCTTCCAATAAGCGTCACATATCCTGACTTAAAGTTATCCATAAATCTCTCCTTTTATGTAAACCAATTAAATTCTCAATATATAACTTAAATACTATATTAATACTAAAGTTTTTAAATAATAAAACATTTATTCAAACAAATTAACCACCTTAGCAAATAACTCCTTATCCTCATTAATCTTTCTTTCAGATCCAATACAACATAAGTTCTTACTAGCTAAAGCTTCCTTAATCTTAATAGCAAGATTTCTAATATCTTCCTGATTAGCATTTAATATCTTAATTCTATCTGCTTTTCTTTCTTCGTAAGACCTGCCTCTAACTGTCTGAGCATAGGCAATGGCAGCCTTACTAGCTGTTGAATAAGGGGTATCAATTGAACTAAATGTACCAATAATATACTTAGTCATGTCCCTATCATCACAGTCAAAGTTTTCAACATAATCAACTAACTTTTCATATATATCATTAGTCTCCTTAAGGTTTGGATCTCTATAAGATGTAAGTAAAACTTCCTTAGTACCTAAAAAGTTAGCTCCACATCCATAAGCTCCACCCTTAACTCTAACATTATTCCAAAGATAATCATAACTTAAAATCGTTGATAAAACAGCAAATCTTGGATCATACTCACTATCATATCTACCAGCTCTACATACAAACTGTATCTGTGATGGTGTAATAAATCCTTCACTCAAATCCGTACGAGAATTATCACTACTATTTGAATCAGCATTTTCAATACTGTTAATCTTACCTGCTGCGCTTAACTTATAACTACTTAATCCGTTATTGCTACTATCTTTATCACTTAGTATTAAACTGCTACTATCATCTGCAGCATTTAATCTTTTATGTAAACCAACCAATTCATTCTTAATTAATTCTGGTTCATAATCATGAGTAAAGCAAACAACTAAATTATCCTGTCTAAAGATAACCTTCATAAGATTCTTTAACTTATCAACTAAATCCATCTTGCATTTATCATAATTCTTAAAAATATATTCTAGAACCTTATAATAACCTATGCCATTTCTAAGATCGAATCTTCTTTCTTTCTCACTATAATATGATTGAGCTCTCTTAATGGCAACAGCATTACCAGAATTTAGAATTCTATTCTTTGCCTTAGACATAAGCTCACCAAGAATTTCATATATTCTATTATAGTCATCAAACAAAGTATTCTCTATCACTTCATTTGCTAAGAAAAAGCCCTTATTTATCTTTTCATCAAAGCACTTTATGTAAACTTCGAAAAACTCCTTATACTCAGAGCAATCTGGTTTAACATACATATTAGATACAGTATAAGATAACTCGCCTACTTCTAACATAATTTCATTACACAAATCATCATATGAGAAATTCTTTGTACTAACATTTGATAAAACATTTTTAAGAATTGTCAAATATGGAAGCATCTCGGCATCAAGACCTGTTATGTCAAAACCTAATGTAATGTAACTAATCTTATTAGTAAATAAGTTTACATTATAAACCTTTACGCCATTAACATCCTCAATCTTAACATCATACTTCTCTGGATTTTCATTAATATCAGACCTAGTAAGCATCGGAATCTTTTCAAGGTCTTCCTTAGGCGAAGGCTCACTCTGATAAATATCAAGAGCCTTTGTCTCACTTACTATGTTCTCAATCTGTTCTTCACTTAATGTATCCTTAAATGCCTTAAGCTTTTCCTTTAACTTATTATCATTTTCAAGAGTAAGTCCCTTAACTGGAACATTAACAATAACTGAACCATGAGTATTTGTAAGTAAATACTCTTTTACAATCTTTTCATAATAATCAGTATCAATCAAACTTCTCATCTCAGCAAATAACTTACCACAATTAATTGAATATAATGGATCTTTTGCACCAAATATCCAGCTATCATAAACACGAAGTCCAAGCATAAGTCCCTTTGGATAACGACCAAAATCCATCTCTCTATAATTAAACTCAAGATTATTAATAGCGGCGGCAAGACTCTTTTTATCAATGCCATCAGCAACTATTTTCTCAAGAGTTTCTCTAATTGTCTTAACAAAATCATCCTTTTGATATTCGTTTGCCATTTCAGCTGTAATACTATAATATGGCTGAAGAATTCCACCTTCATAAGTTCCACTTACATCCTTACCTATGCCCTTATCAAGAAGTGCCTGCTTAAGTGGTGCACCAGCCATGCCCATAAGCGCATAATCAATCATCTGCATTGCAATGCTAAGCTTTTCATCAAACACATCTCCAACAACAACATTATAACTAAGTGTTGTATTATCAACTTCTGATTGACTCTCAGTAATTGGATAAGTTCTTCTTTCATATGTCATCTGGGCAAATGCCTTCTGCTTTTTAATTTCAGAATCAACTTCTAAATAATCGTAATCAGCTAAATACTCTTTATCAATATAATCAAGTTTTTCTGCCATGTCCATGTCACCGTATAGGTAAATGAAACTATTTGCTGGATGATAGAACTTTCTATGGAAATTTAAATAGTTTTCATATGTTAAATCAGGAATGAAATCAGGATCGCCACCTGACTCATTTCCGTATGATGTATCCGGATATAATGAATGCATGATTGCACGCTCAAGTACGCCCTCTTCTGAAGAGAACGCTCCTTTCATTTCATTATAAACAACACCATTAATCTTTAAGTCATCTGATGGATTATCTAATTCATAATGCCATCCTTCCTGCTTAAAAATCATGTCAGTATTATAAATGTTTGGATGGAAAACTGCATCCATATATACATCTAAAAGGTTTTGGAAATCTGCATCATTAAGACTTGCGATTGGATATAATGTCTTATCCGGATATGTCATCGCATTAAGAAATGTATTAAGAGAACCCTTAACAAGTTCAATAAAAGGGTCCTTTACTGGGTACTTTTTAGAACCACATAAAACTGTATGCTCTATAATATGAGCAACACCTGTATCATCTGTAGGAGGTGTTTTAAAACCTATTGTGAAAACCTTATTATTATCATCACATTCTATACATATAACTTTAGCTTTTGTTTTCTTATGAGAAAGGATATATCCCTTTGCCTTAATCTCATCAAGTTCGCTTTCTTCAACAATATCATAAGCTTGTAGTTTATCTTTATTCATATACACCGTCCTTAAAAAATTTCTTTACAAAATATTATACAACATATTTAAATAAATATGTTGTATATTTTAAAATTCACATTATTAACTTTACTTAAGTCCCCTCCACAGTGGGCTTCCCCGCTGTGGAGATCGCAATTCACAACAAGTCTAAAATTCATGCTTTCCTAATGGTTCTAAAAAAAATATATTAACATCTCGCAAACATATACAGAACCCCGTTGCCATCATAAATATTTAAGTCTAAAACCACGCCCACATGGATTTTTATTATCCATATAAACACCTAAGGTCCACATATTACCACCTAACCGGCAAAGCTTACTAATTGTGAATCATACATAATAAACTACATATCTAACTAAGTTAATCATATACGCCCAGTGATTATGCATCCCAAAATACAAAAATGCCATAATTAAATATGTCGCTTATGTAATTAATATATCACCACGCATTGCGCTTGTCAACATTTTTGTGACTTATAATTTTTTCACCTTATAATTTGCTTTTTGAAATTTATAATCTCCAATTTCAAACTTATTTCCAACAATTTCTTTTGCCATTACTTTTGATTCTATAAAATCTTCTGTAACAGTAACAAATATTTGCTTACCTTCTTCTTGCACTAAGTAATATGCATTGCGAGCATCCGAAATCTGGTTAAATACTTCATCCGTTCCAAAAGGAGCATCTGTTAAAATACCTAGAAGTTCAGCAAATACCTTCTGTCCTTTTGAGCTTTTTTTCTTAGCCAAAAGTGGTGTAATATCTGCATCAGGATATTTTGCATACACTACTGCATCTTTTTTACTTCGTAATTTACCATCTTTTACATAATCATTCAAATTAATTTGCTCTTTAATAATCGTTTTATCAAGTGTACCTTCATCATCTAATAGGAAATCAATGCTAACATTTAGTACGTTAGCTATGTTTTTCAAATTCTCTACATCTGGAATTCCCTTTCCACTTTCCCACTTTGTGATTGCCTGTCTTGATACACACAATTTTTCTGCCAACTCAACTTGTGTAAGTCCTGCATTTTTCCTTGCTTCTTTTAATTTGTCTGCTAATGTCATAATAACCTCCATCTTTCCATTTCTATATGGACATATTTTTTACTCGGCATCTCGCCTGTGACTCAAACATATACCAAGCTAGTTAAATCCACAAGAAATGTAGTGTAGCAAGCATGCTACGAAGCGTGGCATCCCTTAAAATTAGCCATTTTTTAGCTTCATTGTTTTTCAAACAAAATATTATTATTTCTTCAGTTACATATATTTCCGTATTGTTTCAACTCCAAAATAACAATTTAATCCTATCTATTATTTTAACTATATCCATATATTAATCATCTCTTTCTCCCATTATCGCAAGTTTTCCAATAATTAATCCTAATTCATTTTCAAATTTTCTATCATTATCAGGATACTTCATAGTCGCATGAACCAACTCGTGAAATAGTACTTCCATAAATTTTTCTTCTGTTTTTAATACATCTCTTCTAATCACAATACAATCTAATTTATGATCATATACTCCCAAAACATCCCCTGAAATCATTTCATTAATATTCTCTGAAATTTTAATTTTATCATAATATTTTTTATTGCCATACACTTCAAACACAAACTTTTTACATGACAGAACTTGTTTCTCTAATTCTGTCAAATGAATACCTTCCACAAATTTATATTCAAAATTATCATTATATTCTTTAAGCACTGTATCAAATGTACCTATCTCTTTTCCTGAATAATCCTTCTTTCTTTCAATTTTTCCAAACACACTATCTGGAATAATAACTACCTTTCTACCTGAATCCTTTATTTTTTCTTTATCATTATTTGTTAAACCATAAGATTTTGATGAAGATATAAATACTATATCATTTTTTTCATTATAAAGTTTTATCACATGTTCTTGAATATCAGTCAATTGAATTTCATCAGACTGAGTACCTTTTGAAAATTTATCTAATTCATCAACCAATCTGTTTACTACTAATTCATTACTCGATTTTAATACAATTCTTTTAACCAAATCAGAATATGCTGTTCGTCCTACCGCACTTCTTTCTCTATTAAGACTCTTTTTCAATGCTGCATTAATCTTTGTAATATTATAATCAAAAAGATAATTACTCTCTTCTGCTATTTTTACACCTCTAACATATATTGATGCAATTTCCTCTTCAGACTTATTATATATTTCTCCATATTCCGTCTTATCTAAAGCTTCTTTTTCAGAAAACATTAAAAATAATCCTTTTGCCTTTTCAATATCTTCATCAGATACATTTAAAATAAATTCAGTTCCAATAAAATTCACATCTTCAGAATCATCAATTAAGGCATGTAATGTCATTGTATCCGAAAATCCTTCTTTTTCATACATACCTATCTTAACATAACCATACTTCGATTTTATTGATACATCGACATCATTTTTATAAAAAACTGCTAATGCATCCTTTAAGCCAACACCAAATTTTCCAATAGTTTTTTCTGAATGTAGTTTCTCATCATTTTGATTCTGTGTAAAATGATAATACATAATTCCTCTTCCAAAATCACGTATATGCCATAAACCATCCTCTGTCTTAAAAATTTCTACTGGTTTAGACTCTGTTAATACACTTTCATCAATAGCATTAGCTATTATCTCTCTTATCGCATGATATACATCCCAATTATCTAATATCTTTTCTATATTTAAATCAAATTTTCTCATTTTAATTCCCCTTTTCACATATACCTATATTAATTATTTCAATTATATCACAGGAAATATATACATAATACCAGAAACATTTAAATTATAAATCCAAATAAAAAATCGACCAAATCATTGTAGTTAATACAATACGTAAGGACTGCGCAAATGCTATATTTTCTAGGCGGGACCGTTGCGGGTCTCGGCACTTAGCAAGTAAGTGGTGATTAGTTATAAAGATTGTCAATTTGCATAACGCGAAGCGTTATGTCATAAAAGTAAAAGAAGCTATACTTGAGTGTTTACACTCAAATGTATAGCTTCTTTTATTTTTATCATATAATACTTGTATTATACAAATTAGTAATCTTTATAACATCATAATCACTACTTACGAGCTTAGTACCGCTAGGGGCAGCCCGCACCGTGCGAGAGCTGAGTCCCGAATAGACAATATACATTTACGCAGTCCGTATTGTATTAACTACTGAAAATACTTAACGCCGCTTTCAAATATCTTCATATCCTGCTCGCCATAGATGTTGATTGCAACATGATCGCCTCTTCTTTCTGAATGAGCCATCTTACCAAGACATCTACCATCTGGAGATGTGATACCTTCGATTGCTGCATAAGAACCATTGATGTTCCATTCTTCATCCATAGTTGGATTACCATTTTCGTCAACATACTGAGTAGCAACCTGGCCATTTTCAAAGAGCTTCTTAATCCACTCTTCATTTGCTACGAAACGACCTTCACCATGTGAAGCTGGGTTTACATAAGTTTTGCCAAGTTCTGCTCCCATAAGCCATGGAGACTTATTTGTAACAACCTTTGTATAAACCATCTTTGAGATATGACGGTTAATTGTATTAAATGTAAGTGTTGGTGCATTTGCATCCTGACCTACTATCTGACCATTAGGTACTAAACCAAGCTTAATAAGAGCCTGGAAACCATTACAGATACCAAGTGCTAAACCATCTCTTTCATTAAGTAGCTTTGTAACAGCTTCTTTAATCTTAGCATTCTGGAATGCTGTTGCAAAGAATTTAGCAGAACCATCAGGTTCATCACCAGCTGAGAAACCACCTGGGAACATGATAATCTGTGCTTCATTAATAGCCTTTTCAAAGATGTCTACTGAATCTCTGATGTCATCAGGTGTGATATTTTTAAATACCTTAGTGATAACATTTGCTCCAGCGCGTTCAAATGCCTTGCCTGAATCATATTCACAGTTTGTTCCAGGGAATACTGGAATAAATACTGTAGGCTTAGCAATCTTATTCCTGCAAACATAAACATTACCCTTGTCATAAATTGGAGTATCAACCTTTGATGTATCCTTATGACTTCTTGTTGGGAATACCTTTTCAAGTGGCTTTGTCCATGTAGCAATTGCATCATCAAGAGCAATAACCATATCCTTATATGTAATCTTAGAATCATCAGTTGTTTCACCAATAACCACATAATCACAAGTAATATCGCTTAACTTATCAGCAGGAACTTCAGCGATAATATCACCAAATCCTACAGCAAATAAGTTCTTAGCTTCTACTGAATCATCAATCTTAACACCAATCTTATTACCAAATGCCATCTTACTTACAGCTGCTGCAATACCCTTTGAATCAAGAGCATATGCTGAAATAATAGCACCCTTTCCAATTGCTGTATGAATAGCATCGTAAAGAGCCATTACCTTTTCATAAACTGGCTTATCGAATTCATCTTTATCAATACTGAATTTAACAATCTTGCTTCCAGCTTTCTTAAATTCAGGAGTAATAATTTCATTTTCATCTGCAACGTCTACAGCAAATGATACGAGTGTTGGAGGTACGTCGATTTCATTGAATGTACCTGACATACTATCCTTACCACCAATTGATGGAAGACCAAATCCAATCTGTGCATCGTATCCACCAAGAAGTGCTGCAACTGGCTGGCTCCAACGCTTCTTATCTGCTGACATACGTCTGAAATATTCCTGGAATGTGAAACGAATCTTCTTATAGTCACCACCTGATGCAACAATCTTAGCAACTGATTCAACAACTGCATAAATTGCACCATGATATGGGCTCCATGTTGAAAGATATGGATCAAAACCATAAGACATCATTGTAACTGTATCACATTTACCATTAAGTACAGGAAGCTTAGCTACCATACTCTGTGTTTCTGTAAGCTGATACTTACCACCGAATGGCATAAATACTGAACCTGCTCCAATAGAACCGTCAAACATTTCCACAAGACCCTTCTGTGAACATACATTAAGGTCTGAAAGTGTATTAATCCAAGTACTCTTAACATCAGCAACATCCTTAACGTCAAAGTAGTTATCCTCTTTAACCGGCATTTCTACTTCTGCTTCTGTTTCCTGATGAGCACCATTTGTATCAAGAAACGCTCTTGATAAATTAACAATATCCTTACCTCTCCAGTTAAGAACAAGTCTAGGTTCCTCTGTAACTTCAGCAACTAAAATAGCTTCAAGGTTTTCTTCATTAGCATATTTTAAGAACTGATCTACATCTTCTGGTGCAACAACAACTGCCATTCTTTCCTGTGATTCAGAAATTGAAATTTCTGTACCATCAAGACCAGCATACTTCTTAGGAACTTTATCAAGGTCTACTACTAAACCATCTGCAAGTTCACCGATAGCAACTGAAACACCACCTGCACCGAAGTCGTTACACTTCTTAATAAGGTAACTTACTTCTTCTCTTCTAAAGAGTCTCTGAATCTTTCTTTCTGTAGGTGCATTACCCTTCTGAACTTCTGCACCACATGTCTCTATTGAACTTTCTGTATGTACTTTTGATGAACCAGTAGCACCACCGATACCATCACGTCCTGTACGACCACCAAGTAAGATAATCTTATCACCCGGATCTGATGTAAGTCTTCTAACAGCACGTCTTGGAGCAGCACCCATAACAGCACCAATTTCCATACGCTTAGCAACATAATTTGGATGGTAAACTTCCTTAACAAGACCTGTTGCGAGACCGATCTGGTTACCATATGAGCTGTAACCATGAGCTGCCTCACGTACAATCTTCTTCTGAGGTAATTTACCTGGTAATGTATCCTTAATAGCCTTAGTTGGATCAGCTGCACCTGTAACTCTCATAGCCTGATATACATATGTACGTCCTGAAAGTGGATCTCTGATTGCACCACCAAGACAAGTAGCAGCACCACCAAATGGCTCGATTTCTGTAGGATGGTTATGTGTTTCATTCTTGAAGTTTACAAGCCATTCCTCAGTCTTACCATCAACTTCAACAGGAACAACGATTGAACATGCATTAATTTCATCTGATTCTTCCTGATCAGCTAACTTTCCTTCAGCCTTTAATTTCTTCATTGCAAGAAGTGCTAAATCCATAAGACAAACAAACTTATCATCTCTTCCCTTATATAAAACATCTCTTGCTTCTAAATAATCATTATATGTTTTTTCAATTGGAGCTTTATAGAAACCATCATCAAAAGTAACATTAGTAAGTTCTGTAGAGAATGTTGTATGACGGCAGTGATCTGACCAATATGTATCAAGAACACGAATTTCTGTCATAGTAGGATCTCTATCTTCCTCACTCTTGAAGTAGTTCTGAATATGTAAAAAGTCCTTAAATGTCATTGCAAGTCCAAGACTATCATATAACTCTTTAAGTTTGCCTTCCTCCATATCCTTAAATCCAGCAAATGTAATAACATCGTCTGGTTCATCAAACTTAGTAACTAAAGTTTCTGGCTTTTCTAAACCAGTTTCTCTTGAGTCTACAGGATTAATACAGAATGACTTAATCTGTTCAAACTCATCATCGCTGATATTACCAGTAATAACATAAGTTGTAGCACTCTTAATTACTACTTCTTCATTTTCATTTAAAAAGCCAATACACTGAACTGCTGAGTCAGCTCTCTGATCAAACTGTCCAGGTAAGTATTCAACTGAAAATACTCTGTCAGCATTCTTATCATAAGAAAATTCTTCTTCATAATAATCATCTACTGGTGCTTCTGAGAAAACTGTAGTAAGTGCTTTTTTATAAGTGTCTTCTGATATGCCTTCAACATCATATCTTACAAGCACTCTAACTGCCTCAACCTTAATGCCTAAGTAACTACCAATTTCTTCAAAAAGCTCATTTGCTTTTACAGCATATGGTTTCTTTTTTTCTACATAAATACGTTTTACACTACTCATGTACTATTCCTCCAAATTGTAATGTTTTAAAAAGCGCATATGATTTCAAAATCATACGCGCCTATTATAACACAAAGTTTTTACTTTTTAAATGCTTACATGTAACAAAACATAAGGAAACATTTGCTTATTATATGTTATATGCTACAAAACTTACAAACATTCTATCACGCCATTCATATTGAATTATACTCAGCAAAGAATTATTGACTCACATTGCTCTTTTAGTTATACTACATACTGAAATAAATATAAACGAGGAAAAAACATGAGTAAAACAAATAAAAAAAGCATTGACGAAATCACAACTAAGCTTAATGTAGGAAAAACTATTAAAGAAAACAAGAAACACTATCATAAAGCTAAGATGCCTCTTATAGTTTGTGGTAGTTTATTTATAATAGCACTTATAATAATTAACTTTAAACCATTTGCTAAGATACAATCAAAAAGCTACTCTGTAAGAGGAATTGATGTATCACATTATCATGGTGATGTTGATTGGAAGCAAATCAAGGAAGAAGATTTTGATTTTGTATATATAAAAGCTACAGAAGGAAGTTCATATGTGGATGAATGCTTCAAGAAAAACAAAGATGCTCTTTCATCTGAGGGATATACATATGGAATGTATCACTTCTTTAGCTTCGATAGTTCACCTGAGAAACAGGCAAAACACTTTATTAAAACAGTAGGTGATTTAAAAGGAAATCTTATTCCTGTAGTTGACGTTGAATACTATGGAAACAAAAGAAAAAACCCGCCCAAAAAAGATAAACTACGTAAAAACTTACAAACTATGCTTGATTTATTAGAAGATGAATATAAAGTTAAACCTATGATTTATTCAACAACTCCATTTTACAACAAGTTTTTAAATGGTGACTTTGATGATTATCCATTATGGATTAGAAACGTGTACTTTAAGCCTCCATATGATTGGACTATTTGGCAGTATACAGATCATTTAAAACTTGACGGAATAAACGGAAAAGAAAAATACGTCGATTGCAATGTACTTAACGGCGATTTAGGAAAATATATTATAAAATAAACTAAAACCAGGAAGATGTGATTTCTCCATTTTATTTATGGAGTTTAACACATTTTTCTGGTTTTAATTATATATAACTTCAAATTATAAATCTATTATTTCAGCTGTATTTGCTGCTAATGAATCTATCTTAAATTCATCAAAAGTATCATAAGCAAAATAATAATCATCAATACAATAGATATAACACTTTAAATTCTTTTCATGCAATTTATCAACCATCTCCTTGTTAACCACCTCATAATAACAGCCTATATTGAAATCATTCTCCAAAGCCCATTCCAATGTAGTTTTATCTCCCAATGAACTTTGAATTTCTTCCGGTTTAGGAGATAAAACATAAAACTCCGGCATAACTTTACAGTCTTTTTTTGAATATATATCTCTTATATTCACCATCGATTCAACATTAAAAGATATAATTTCAATCTTATCATTCATGTCATACGAATCTAATATTTCAGACAAACGAACTAGATCTTCATATTGCATCTCACCTTTTAATTCAATGACAGCACATTTACCATACTGCTTAATTATATCTAAGTACTCTTCAACTCTAGGAATCTTCTCATTTGGATATTTATCTATATTTTGTCCATTAGTCATATTTATATCTTTAATTTCGTCATATGTGCAATTAGATATTTCTAAATCAACTCCAAACATATGAAGCATGGATGGATTATGATTACATACGAACTTTCCATCTTTAGTAACATAAATATCACACTCCACGCCGTAAAAACCATACTCACATGCTAATCGATATGCAGCAAGAGAATTTTCAGGTGCTTCTGTACTATATCCCCTATGGGCAACAATCTGATTTTTATCAGCATCAATGGAGCAAATGCAAACATGAATTTTAGTCCGTACTTTTTTATCATAAAGCGATGTACAAGTAATAGTAGCTTTCCCCGCTTTTAATGCCTTAATAACTCCATCCTTATCTACAGATAATATCTTCTTGTTATCTGTTGTATATTTTATATTCTTAATAATTGCTGTTTTAGGATAAACTTCATTTGATATTTTTGTTTTCGTATTAACTCTAATTCTATAAATGTCTTTCTCATTTAATTCTATATTTTTAAAACCATCATCTTCCTTGTTATCAGATATTATTTCTTTATCTGTCTCTTCTTTCAAAAAACCAAATTCATTTATATTACCGAATAATTTAATACTCTCTGGATAGTCAAATTCTCTTTGTATTTCATTATTTTTATCTAGAGATATAGGCTTATTCTTTATGGATATTTTTATTTTCTTTTTATACTTCCATCTTTCATCAATCTTTTCATATATCTTTAATTTAAAAGTTCCCTCAATATTTGCTTTAATAGTTCCTTTTTTCTCATCCACATCTAAAGCTACTTCATCAGAAGGAACAAATTTCAAAGCACGAAATGAATCTCTTTTCAATTTCAATTTCGTTCTAATACTCTTTTCCTTATCAACAACAATTCTAACTTTATTACCATTTGTCATTTTTATCTTTTTAGGCAAAGCTTCAAAGTTATCATATACAAGAACACATTTATTTTTCTTAAGAGTCAAAACATTATCTTTAAGACCGTATAAATTTTCATTTATCCCTGTCCTACCAAACAAAACAATCTGCCATCTATTACTTATACTCTTATCCTTAGCATATACCATGTTACTTATCATTATGATCAAACAAAAGCATATAAAAATCTTAAACCATTTCAAAACAAGCGCCTCCATATATATACTTATATTATACACCACCAACACCTAATGAGTGTCCACTCATATAGTAAGTATCATATTGATACTTACTAATAATTTTATCCGCTACATTTTTATCAAGTACCGCAAGATGAAAAGGCATATCCAAAAGGAATGTGTCAATCCCCTCCTTTGCGAGCTTATTCATCAGTCTTGCATATGCCTTTGTTTCAACCTTACCTCCCGGATAAAAAATCATCGCCTTATCATCACCAGGTCCATCAAAGAAATAACCTTCCTCGATCTCCTTAACAGCAACTTGATCATCACTCTTAATAAATTTATCCATCTCATCAGTAGCTCTATAGTATGAATTCAAATAATAAGTTGCATATCCAACAACCAATACTAAAAATATACATATTCCAATTAATACTCTCTTCTTCTTTCCCATATTGACATCTCCTGATATAAACATTAATAATATTATACCATATCCACATATAAAAGGGCAGAGACATAAGCCTCTGCCCTAAATCGATATAACCAAATATTAAGATGATATTTTACTTATTTAATCGTTACGCTAATAACTCTATAACAACCATTTTGAGTATAAACAAAGATTTTACATTTTCCTTTCTTTTTAGCAGTAATCTTTCCACTCTTAATATCAACCTTTGCAATATCAGAATCACTTGATTCAAATCTTACTCCTCGATGATCAGCTATACTCTTTCCTTTTGGAATATTAAGTTTGTATTTAACAGTAAATGTTTTTCCTTTCTTTAATGTTAATTTCTTATTAACAACATTTGTAAGATTTATTTCTTTAACATTACCAAATTTTCCACCTGCTGTTACAACATGAACTGCCTTAGCAGCTGTAATAACCTTCCCATCCTGATCTAACGCCAAACAAGTAAATTTATAATTTGTACTCTTTTTAAGTTTCTTTCCAGAAATCTTTTTAACTGTATACTTAAGTTTATTTACAGTTGCAATCTTTATGTACTTCTTGCCCTTTCCGCATACATTACCATAAATAACATACTTCTTAGCACTAGCAACTTTCTTCCACTTAAGTCCAACTGAATTCTCCTTAATTCCGTTAGTATTAAACTTCAATTTTCCAAACTCAATTTGCTTTAATGATTTTTCTTTGTTAAGTGCATTAATAACTTGTTCTAGAGATGGGTTGGTATTTGTTTTTAGTTCATCTGATTTCGTTTTATCAACTACATTTTCCTTGGTCTTCTGCGAATTATTATCTGTTTTATCATTCTTTGGCTTATCTACAGGTTTGTCGTCTGGTTTTTCTTCACTTGGATGTCCTTTAACAATAGTTACTTTTTCATCATATTTATAACCTGTTTTTTCCTCTTCACTTCCAACCAATTCTTCATCTTTAATATCTTCTCTAACATATAAAGTATTCAATTTATTATTTCTACAATCAAGATACTTCAAGTTATCATTATTTGATAAATCTAATTTTGTTATCTTATTATTACTACAATCTAATTCTTTCAAATTATTTAATTTTGTAACACCGATTTCATTAATATCATTATTTGAACAATTCAAATATTGTAAGTTAGTAAATAATTCACAACCTTCTATACTTAGTATTTTTTTGCCACTAACATCTATAGCTTCAATTATTTCTATATCTTCTTTACTAATTACACCATCTCCATCTTCATCAAACATCTCTGATATATAATTTCTAAAGTTCTCATCTGGGAAATTTTTACTATTGATTTCAACACTTCCATCGTTTTCATCAATTATTTCATCTGGTTTACCATCTTCTCCGTATACTCTATATTCAAGCAACTCTACATCCTTAAATGAAATAGCTCCATTTCTATCCACATCAGCTGCCATATATCTAGCTGTTCCAATATGTTCTTCCGTTATATTATCAGACCATATGTCATAGAATAAATCAATGTCGTTTTCATCAAATACACCATCTGCTGAAATATCTCCCGCGACAACTATATCGACGGTATCATCTACATTCTTCGCCTTTATCATATTTCCAGTAATAACATTATCATCATCTGACAATTCACCATTTTCTGATACAACAACTACTTCATTATCAAATTGTTTCTTTACATTTTTAACCGTCATTGTATCTTCAAGAACTATAAGATTTCGCTCTCTATCTAATTTTAATTCTGATAATTCATCAAGCATCAATTCATATTCTTTGTTTCCAGTAACGTTAATTTCTACAGACGCCCTCTCACCACTATCCAATTTAGCAGTAATTATAGCACTACCATTATGAATTCCTGTAATAAAACCATCCTCTACTTTAGCAACATTATCATTCGATGACCAAACAGTTGCATTAATATTTTCAATTCCGTCAACTTTAACTACATATCGACAACTAGTATTCGTAAAAATTCGAGTATTAGATAATTTTAATTCGACGAGATGCGCTTGTTCCCTTTCGACATAAACAGGATAAAAATCTGTGTTTTCTACTATATTATCAAGTCCTTTATCCCATCCTACAAATGTCATAGTTTCAATTATTGGCGCATCTATATCGTCAGCCGATTCACCATAGTAAACGCTATCTGTTTTCAACAAATTTCCATCATTATCAAAATATCTCACTTCATATTCTTTTGTCTTTTTAGATACATATAGTGTAATGTCATCTTCAACACGGTAATCATTTAGACTAACTGATTCAGTATATTCATCATCTTTATATACTCCAACAAATTCTTCAGATTCTTTTATATTATCACTTATCTCTTTAATAATCTTTGAACCTTTCTGTAGAATAATGTCATAAGTATAATTATCATAAACAAATGTAACAACACACTTATCGGATAAGTTATATCTATAAACTGTTGCCTTTTCATACTCCTCTACATCAGGTTTTTCAGTAGTCCATGGTGATGTTCCCTTAAGCACCCAAATCTTATATCTATACTTATATAACTTTGTTCCATCTACCAATTCTACCTGTTCAACTTCAGCATCACCAATTTTTTCTGGAAGACTTACTGCATATGTCCAATCCGTATACTCAACTTCATCTTCAAGTTTCATACCTTTTTCAACATACTGCGCTATTTCTTCTTCACTCATCACTTTAACAGTTTCCACATACCTATAACCTGTTGCACTTTCAAGTCCATATAATTCTCCCATAGTCTGAACTTCTTCAGGTAATTCGTCTCTAGTAACCCAATCCATATTTTCAACAGACTTATTAATAACATAGCAATATGTAACAACTTCACTCTCATTAGCCTTATCCCTAACTGCATATGCTTTTAGAATACAGCTATCTGTAATATCTATACTATCTGTATATAATTTTCCATATTCTTTTGGATCAGAACCATCAAGTGTATAGTAAACACTATCCTTTTCATTATCCACAGCAAATGTTACTTTTTGCTTTTTATCATAACTTGCTGATTTAAGTGAAGCCTCTGGAGCATATACAGTTGAAGCATATAACCAAACTGGTCTCAATTCTAAATTCTTCTTAATAGAATTGATTTGCTTCTTATCATCACACTTCCAATCATATACAATGATATCATCATCAGATAACAAATCTGCATCCATTAAATGTACACTATCACCATATTCATATTCTTCATATAAATATACCTCATCATTCAAATCGTAATAAGTTACTGAGAATACCTTCTTTTTAGCATTTGCTGTAACAACCATATCACTTGTAACCTTCTTATTTCCAGCAAATGATTCAGACCATATTTTATCATACGCATCATCATTTGACTCAACCTCTAAATTGTCAGGTTCTACAAGTGTCTGACCGTAATTATAGGCTTTGATTTCATAATCATCATTTACATAATCAATGTATGTAACGTTATAAGTATTTATCTTATAAACAGTTCTTATTGGATTACCACTTTCTAATGTATAATCCATATTTATATTTGTAACATCATTGTTCCATCCTACAAATGTGTACCCATCTTTATTCGGAACTTCTGGTACGATAGCCGTATCGCCTTCATTTACAATTTGACTATCTATTATTTCATCATTATCATCAACGAAATCAACTCGATATTTTTGTTTAGGAACCTTAAATTGCTCTGGATTACCAAAATTACTTTCATCCAACTTAATAACAACATCCGTTCCTTCAATACCTAATGTTGCTTCAAAATCTCCAGTACCATGTTCACCAGAACTTGGAGTTTCTCTTGGAATAAATTCAAATTCGAATTCACCACTATCACCTAACGTAACCTGACCAATATACTCTGTTGTATAATCAGAAGCATCGCCTTTCTTATATACGAAGCATATAGCCTGTCTACCGGCAAATTCATCTGAAACATTTCCAAATACTCTCATGGTATCTCCAACAATTTGATCACCATTTAATATTTCACCTTCCTGATTATTTACATATTTCCATCTATAAAGTTCTCTAGTTTGTACTTCTAATCCACCAGTCTCAACAAGTTTATCATCTTGCCAATTAGACCATGGTGAATAAATAACACCAGTATTCTTTAATGATGTATTCTCCCATGTATATCCTGGAATATCCTCATGTTCTTCTTTATCATTTACTTCTACTCTAGCATCTTTATATTGATACAATACTCTCGTTTCAACTTCCCTAGTA
The DNA here is from genome assembly GCF_900167115.1 of Eubacterium uniforme. Taxonomy (GTDB): domain Bacteria; phylum Bacillota; class Clostridia; order Lachnospirales; family Lachnospiraceae; genus Eubacterium_S; species Eubacterium_S uniforme. Next base: position 200,561 of record NZ_FUXZ01000005.1, on the reverse strand, counting down.
TCTGATGGAGCTACATATGTATCTTGCCATCCACTCCAAGCTTTCCATTCTCTTGTTTTATACTTATATATAGTTTCCGATTTGTCATAATACCATAAACTATATCCTGTGTTTCCACAGTGTCCACTATGTGATGTTACATGACTATCTGTCACACAATATTTGCCCGGTGTTTGATATTGTGTTTTTCCACCTATATCACCATAATTAGCTGTCTTTGTTATTTTTGATGTATTTTTCCATACACATTTTCCTAAATTCTTACTAATAGTTGTTCCATTTTTTGAACCACTCTTAACTGAATCAACTCCATATGAACCATCAGTATATTTATTTATATAATGATAGTAATAATAATTTGTTGTCTGTCCAGTTATTGTAAGATACTTACTCTCAGTAGGCTTACTACTTGACGTTTTTTCACCACTCCATGCAGTCAAATCTCTATATCTATATTGAACTTTAGTATTTACTTTTCTAGTATCAGAAGAAATCACCTTATCTGTTGTAAAGGCACTCCAATTATTTGGCCAGTACATATGCTTATACGTTGATATCATACTTCTTTCTCTAGATCTATATTCAATTTTAGTTTCTAAATCCATAACATCATCTGTAGGTTTAACATCTGTCCATGCTGTTGTACAAAGTACATCAGACATTCCCGTACAATTAACTGTTAGTTTTTCAGAAATAGGAATAGTTCCTATCTTATGAATACTTGATGTATATGAATAATCATTAATTACATATATATCAGCTTTTGCAGCCTGTCCTGTATAAGGAATTGTAATCTTACCATTATATTCTGGTTTAGTCTTTGAGATAGTAAAAGCATCTGATTCAGTTGCTGTTAAAAGATTACCATCTTCCGTTGTAAGAGCAACTATAGCTCTTCCCGTAATATCTTCTTCATTTGTTGTATTAACTTTTACATTTACAGTATAAGAAGCTACTACACCATCATTTACATCCTGTTTTGCTGTTGCTGATACTATCTTTACTGGTAATGTTGGATTCTCCCAACTTGATACTGCATAAACATCCATATTAGATTTTACGCATGAAAAATCTTTATCCCAATTCATAAAAATATATCCAGGCTTTAATGGTATTAAAGATTTATCCGGCTCTTTAGCAGAACCCATATATTCTACTTGCTGTGAATTACCAATTATCTTTCCTTCAACATCATAAAATGTAACTTTATACTTATTTACTTTATATTTTGCTTTAACAACAGTATTGCTTTTAACTCCCTGATATTTTCCATCCCAGCCATCAAAAGTATATCCTTCACGTCCACTAGGAGCACTAGGTGCAATGGCATCTGAATTATACCTAATCTTCTGCTCAGACAATACTTTATCATCATAATCTACAAACTTAACTGTTACATCCTTCATAACATCAACATTCGCAGAATCGTAATAATCCCCATGAAATACATCATTTATAGGTTGAACTGATATCTTATATCTACCAGAATTATTTAAAGTTTCATAATATTCAGAACGTGTAACTTTTGTATTTTTATATACTCCACCATCTTTATATAATCTAACATTATAAGCAGTAGAATTCTTTACATCACTCCAATCAACATTCAAAGTTCCGCCAATTGGAATAGTATAACCTGATTTAACATTTAAAACGGGCTTATCAGTTATAGGTCTAAGTGTCAAATCACTATCCGACATAAACTGCATTTTTACCTGTGTTCCGGCTTTACAGGTAGCATTCAAATCACAATTCATCCAACCTTCATAAACCTTATTATCAGAACAATACCTTACTTTTCCCCAGAATTCTTTACTATTAGTTTGTGATACATAAACTAGCTTTCCAGCATCAACATAAGTTATTATTTTAGAATTTATATTCTTTTCTGTATAAATTGCTCTTGAAACTAATTTCTGTCCATTTTCATTATATGTTTTGAAGGTACCGTTTTTTACGTTATATACTTTATCAGTTATTACTGGATTATTTATAATTTTATTTGGAATTATATATATATATTGATTTTTGCTATTCTTTTTTAAAACATATTCATTTCCCCAATATTTTGTTTTATTCATCGCATATGTCTGATACTTTGGACTTATTGAATCAATAATTATAAAATTCGATTCTTTTAATTCATCGATAGAACTAACATTTTCATATCCAACTATAACCACATAATGTTGTTCTTTAGCCATTCCTTTTGGATTAACATAAACAACTACCGGTTTATTATTACGCAAATTTTCGTACACCTTTTTTAATACACTCTTTTTATCTTTATTGTTATAAAGTGTTAATCCTTTCCAGTTACAATTAACATTATATTGATTATCTCCATAATCATTAAAAGTGTACCATTTAAATGATTTTTTCTCTGCAATTGTTCTTGCATAAGCCGCAGAAAAGCAACTACAACTGTAAGAATATAAAGTTTGTTTTCCGACGCTTTTTATATCATTCCAATTTATATCCAAAACTTTACTATTAGAAGCAGCCTCTACTTTTTCGGGTTGAATTATATTTATTCCAGAAGCAACTACAACAACCGACATTATCATTGCTAAATACTTTCTAATTGTTTTCCCCATACTCAATCTCCTCCATTTTATTCACTACTCTATTTTCAAACTTATAACTCTATAACATCCGTTTTGTGTATAAACAAATATCTTACAACTACCTTTTTTAACAGCAGTTATCTTTCCCTTTTTAGCATCTACTTTTGCAATTTTAGAATTGCTAGACTCAAACCTTACGCCTCTATGATCTGCAATAATCTTTTTCTTAGGTTTATTCAATTTATACTTGACCGTGTATGTTCCTCCTGTTTTCATATTAAGCTTTTTATTATTAATATTTGTAAGATTTACTTCCTTAATATTTCCTAACTTTCCACCAGAAGTTGAAACATGTATAGTTTTAGCTGCTGATAATACACTTCCAAATTCATCTATTGCGAGACATGTAAATTTATAATTCTTTGCTTTCTTTAATTTTGTCCCATTAATCTTTTTAATTTTACATTTCAATTTATTAACACTTTTTATATACTTAAATTTTTTTCCTTTACCACACTCATTACCATAAATCACATACCACTTTGCGCCAGATACTTTCTTCCATTTAAGTCCTATTTCATTATTCTTTACTCCATCAGTATTAAATTTCAATTTTCCAAATTTTATTTCTTCAAGACTCTTTTCCTTATCCATAGCCGTTATAACTTGATCTGCATACTTTCCTACATTTTTATTAAATATCTTTATAGAATATTTTTCTGAACCACAGTAATAATCTCCTTTTATTTTAAAATAATAATTCTTACCTTTTTTTATATCGTAATAATATCGTTCTACTTTTGTTCTTGAATCCAATTCAACTTCATAAGAATCAATCGGTTTATAAGTATAATCATCATATACAAAAACATCTAATACAATCTCCCCCGACGAATAATCATGTTCAAATTCCATTTTTATTGCGCCATCTACAACAGCATTATAAATATAATAATCAACATCGTTTAAATAACTATAAGCTTCTTTCCCTATTATTCCATAATATTTTTGATTATTTTCAATAGGATTTGCTGTAACAAATGAATCATTAAATTCTTTTTCAATATATTCCGATGGTTCAAAATCAACTACAAGTTTATAACTATATCCACTACTATAATGATTTTGAATTTTAATATAATACTTAGAATTCTTAACTACACCAATATAAGGAAGTTCAATTATCTCACTATCAACAGACTCAATGCGCTTCTCCTGAATCTCTTCATATTTGCCATCATAATACATAAAATAAGTTATCGTCCAATCACAATCAGCATAGTTATGCAAAAACTTAATTTTCAATTTACCGTTATTTGGTGCTATAAATCTATAATAATCACAATCGCTTGAAAGATTAGCTGACCAATTTATAATACCTTCATACGTTCCTACATTAACATCTGTTGCTTCATCATAATAATCATTAAATTCACGCTCTATATATTCATTTTTTTGAAAATCAAACAAAAGATTATATTTCTCTGCAAAATAACCTGATTCAACATTTATATAATAAGTATATCCTTTAACTACTCCTACAAATGGCAATGTATAAACTTCACTATCTGTCGAACATACTTTTTTATATTGTACTTCTTCATATTTACCATTAACATACATATAAACATATATTCTCCAATCTGTATCACCATACGTATGCTTCAATGTTACTGTTAGTTTACCGTTATCTTCTGCTTTAAATTTATAATAGTCACTATCATCTCTTTCATTTATCTTTCCTATAACTTCATAACCACTATACACTGGCTGTGCTTTTTCATAACTATCATTATTCTCATGTTCATACACATCATAGGCATAAACCCTGCCACATGAAAATATACATAATAAAATAATCATTGTTAAAAACATTTTTTTCATATCATCATACACTCCCTTCTAATAAAATTTGTCACTTTCTATTTTCTTTAACATTTTCAATTAATTCTTTATTTTTTTTACATTTCTTTATCGCACTATAATATTCTTTCTTAGTTATCTTTTTACTATTTTTGTAGTATTCATATTTAATTATTAAACTATCTTCAAGCATTTCATATTTCTTATAAATTTTACCTTTCTTACTAATTCTATATACCTGTTCATTTTTACCTATTCTTTCATCAGTCCAAACTATATGTAAATGATTCTTATTACATACATATATTTCATATCTACCAGCCGCATTACAATCAACATTTATTCCATAATTTTCTTCCTTGTTATTACTACATTTTACCCTTTTGATTTTATTATCTTTATATCGATATATATTTACATATCCCATTTTGTATCCCGTAATATGATATGTTATTAATTCTAATACTCCATCAGAATTTATGTCAGCAATAATATATGATTTAACACTATTCTTCTTTTCAGTATTTCTCTTATACCAATCTCCCTCTTCAACTTCAAATAACGATTCGTTTTTTTGCAAATATTTATAATAAGTTTTTTTCACTTTTTTATTATCAGTTTCTTTGGCACAAACTGGTAACATAAATAATAATATATTTACTATAATCATTGTAAATAATAAAATTCTTTTCATAGACATCCTCCCTCTTCAACCTTTTCCATGTGTTGTAATCTATTAGAAGTCCCACAATAATAAGCTGGCTTTTCCGTGGTATCCTCGATCAATTCAGTATATTCTTCATCCGCATAAACCAAATAATCCACAGTATCATTAGTTGAATTATAAACTATTCTTCCATATCCACTGCTGTACACAACATGCGTTCCCCAACCTGATGCCACATCACCCCAATATGTGCTATAATATATGCCAAATTCAGTATCTCCTTCATCTACATAACCACAGTCATATGAATATGTTCCATCTCCATTATTAGTCATAATATTTGAATACTCTAGATTACTAACAAATCCAACAAAATAATCATAATCCTCAACCTCAACTGGAACATAATTTAAACTTGTAACCACCAATACCATAATAATCATTTCAGAAATATATTTTCTGATTTTCAAACACATATCCCCATACATACCATCTTCCTCCTCATATCTCATTAGTCTCAATTTTTAAAAATGACTTATATAATTTCATTTTTTCAAAAATGTTCTTTGACATTACATAATATAGATGATATTATGATAATATAAAAAGGTACTACCGATAGACGGTTAGTCCTGTTAAAAGTAATTATATAGAATAATCGCTCGACAGCACCGGGCGGTTATTTTTTGCTTTTCTGAGCTAAAGTGTAGCCTAAAGCTATGCAAGTTATTATCAAACTTACAATACTTATAAAAGTATCAACTGTTAGCATAAGCATCACCCCCTTTTCTTTATATTTCCTAAGCAAATGCTTAAGATTTACAAAGTACTTGGAGGCTTCCTCCAAGTAAAAATGGAGGACTAACCGCCTACCGTTTATGGTAGTACCCATGTAGATATTGTATCGAATTTACGTTCGATTTTCAAGTTTTATTTGTTAATTTGATCTAGTTATATTTAATATCTACATGGGGTTACTCCTTAAGTTTTTATAAATTATATTTTTTTATTCTAATAATTAATATGTCTTAACCTTCTTCACATCTGACCACTCACCATATTTTTTCTTTCCATCAGCAACCTTATAAGCCCTTACTCGTACATAAATATTTCTTTTACCTTTAAGTTTCTTAGCTGAAAGAGAATATGTTTTCTTATTACCTGCTACAGTCTTTTTAACAAGATAATTCTTATTAAGAACCTTTGCACCTGCTTTTGCATCATATACTCTTATTACAATTCCTGCTGCTTCACTTTGAAGTTTCTTACTAAGCTTAATCTTAGTTTTTTTCCCGTTTATACTCTTTGTTGCTGAGGATATCTTTAATTTATTCAACTTCTTATTATTTAGATTAATCTTTGAATCGGAATTAATATCATTTTCACACTCATCTCCGATACAGGTTTTATCCTCACTCATATCATAACACTCATCTCCAATACATGTAGTTCCATCACCTTTTGCTTTATAATTCTCTATATCGCCCAATATCCATTGATATAAATATTCTGAGTATCCAACATAATATCCTATTATCTTATTGTCTGCTCCAATAATTACAGTCGTAGGAGTATATATTCTTGAATCACACCTTAGATATTCCATATATTTTTCTCCCACATCATTAGTATCTTTACAAACATCCATATTTAAATTGGTATATTTATCCGAAAAACCTCTTTTTAATGCCTCAAGAGAATAATCATAAATATCAATCACTGCAATATCTATATCTTTATACGATTCAAAATTATTATTTAAACCTTCTAGTTCACTATGACAATAACTACAATAAGGTTGTGCAAAAATCAATATTTTGCTTTTTCCATTAGACCTTGTTGTTGCGAGTGTTCCTCCCACCGTTTCAAAAACATAATCCAAATTATCACATGGCAATGTAGTTTTCGAACAGTTTTCGCCAATCTCGTTTCCATTATATTCTCTACAATCTTTACAAACTACGCACTCTGGAAATAGTTCACAAATCCTTTGATCTATGTTCATCACATCAACAATATTTGTCATTTCTACATCAAGTACTTCATTTGAAGCTGATATATAAACTACAACTGGATAATAAAAAACAGTCTGACATTCACCATTATCATCACATAATTGAACCAACTTATCTGGAGCAAATGTAACAAAATAATTAGATAAATAATATGTACAATACTCCGTTGTTGCTGCCATTACCTGTAAACCATCAATGTTTTTATATTGTTCCTCAATTGTATGCAATACATCTGTTTCTTCAAATGAGATAGACTCTTCAATGTAATATAAATCAACACATGAATGGCCTTTATAACCACTCTCTAATTTTTTCATCACATCATCTGTATACCTATTATTATATCCGCCAAATATCATCACCTTTGGTTTACCCGTACTAACAGTACTAAATTCATTACCATTAGCATCGTAAAAATAAAATTCAAAATTACTTTGTTCCGTTTCTGGATTTGCAAAAACCAAATCACAAAAACAATTCATTTGCGAACATAACATAGAAATAATCATTATCACTGATATCATTTTTCTTTTTATTTTCAACATACTACCTTCCTCCTATTTTTTTAATTTCCCCAAGATTCTCATTTTATCTATCTATTTCATTTTATTAATCGCAAAATCATTTTTATACATTTTGCACAATAACATACAGATTATTCTATATATATTATAATATTTATACAACCAGCAAGGGAGACTTACTACGTTTTCTGACTATATTCCTTCAAAAAAAGCAGACCTAAGAAATAACTTTGGTCTGCTTTTTTCTATTTCACCAACATAATATTCGTATTCAAACATGCTAACCCTTCGGTTATGGTCATAACCACATCTGCATCATTCTCTATAAACACGTTTCTTATATTCTGAACATTATTCTTTTGTTTTCTTTTAACTCTTCCAATTCTCTTACCCATACTTATGTCTTGTTCAATACTTATTATAAAAGTATTCTTAATAAATCTAAAACTTAAGATCATATATTTACATTTGGAGTTATCAAGTATAAGTGTTTTTATAATACTAATTAATTGATATCTGTCCAAATAATCGGCCATACTTTCTTTATTATTACTTGAAATTTCAAAAGGAATTCCCTTTTCATCATACTCTTTTTGAAGATTATTCAAAAACAAATCAACCACATCGTCCCCAAGCAAGACTCTAGAATATAACAACTCTTCCTTCTTGTTATTTATATGCTGCTTATCATCAGTATACAATTTAGATAGTTGCTCTTTTATCTGGGCATTATTAATTTTTATTCGTTCTATCTCACTTTTCTGATATCTATTAATGATAATAACAAAGAAAATGATAGCAACAGCAAATGTAACCAAATCACCAATAAAAAATAAAATTGTCGCCGATTTAATATTTCCATTTACTAAATCGCTCAATTTCATAATACCATCTCTGACAAAAGATCCCAAAAATGAAATAATAAACACTATATATGCGACTATTTTATACCTAAGTTTTCCTTGAGAATTAGAAGTGTTAATAAATCTTCTAAGCAATATCGGAACTGAAATATACAAAATCACATACATAACCAACATATAAATATACGATGGCATAGGATAATTCTTATAGTAAAATATATATGCATTTTCAGATGCTTTTACAAAAGGCAAACTACTTCCTATTGCACAAGCTATAGTTTCAGTTACACTTGCAGATAGTACAAGAATAATAAAATTTAAGTAAAAATCGCCTACTCCACAATATCCTAAAAGTCCAATCAAAATAAAACATTGAAGTAATCGCATCATAACCTCAATAAACATTCCATGTGGGCTGTCCACCTCACATAAATATACATAAATATCATAATACGAGATAAAAACCATTATCATAAAATAAAGCAACCAAAATATTATAAGTTTCATCTTTCTTCTGTTGCTATTAAATAAATATGTTATTATCCACATATGAAAAAACGTAAACAAAAATAAAATAGGTACTATTCCAATATGTTGAGACATAATTACTCCTTAATCACTATAAATTCCATATTAACACACACTTCATTTCCTTTATCAATCCACTCTATGTCCCCAGCAAATGAATCAACAATTTCTTTTACAATTTTAATTCCATATCCGTGTGTATTACCATCATCACTCTTATCACTTATTCCCTCTTTAATATCTTTACAGGCAGATTTATTATTTCTAACTCTTACAAAAAAAATATTTTTTTCTTTAAATAAATTTTCAAATTCGACTCTAACAAATCCTCCTTTCCCCGCTCCTCTTATGGCATTATTAATCAAATTAGCCCATAATCTTAATACGTCAATCTGATTAAACTTATTAAAAAAAGGGGATTTATCAAATCCAGACACAAAAAAATCTATTCCACTATCATTTGCATATTTTGTTTTTTCTTCTAGCAAATATTCAATAGCGTTCTGATTATTATTTGTCAGATATTTTCGGATTTCTGCTTCATCATGCATTATGTATTTATAATCTGTATCACGTCTGTCCAAACTACTTTTATTATTTGCTATACAATCCACTAATTCTTCATAGATCTTCTTTTGTTCATCAAATTCCAATTCACATTTTTTCTTTATCTTTTTAATCTTAAAAAAAACGTATATTTCAAATAATAATACAGATACAAACATTATTAATAATACAATAATAATTGTTTTATATGCGCTTAACATTATAGTTTAAAAACCTTTCCATAAATGATGTCTTTTTTGTTCGACCAATAGGGATTATTTCACCATTATTCATGGTAATTTCATCACCCTTAATACTTCTTATTTTTTCCAGATTTATTGCATAACTACCATGACATCTAACAAATGACTGCCCCATCTTTTTGCCCAATCTGTTTATGGTATCATAAATTGGATAAGAATCTGAATCAGTAACCATATCAACAACCTGACCACTTCTTTTAAGATATAATATATCTTTTGTTTTTATATAAAGTTTTTCACCACAATATACTACTTCAACATATTCATGTTCCTTGTTATCTTTTAATACCAATATTGCTTTATCAAGCGCTCTCTTCAAGGTAATATGTCTATTCTTTTTCAACACAAAATAACAATGTTCACTTTCATATACATCCTCACAATACTCTAATATCTCAGTTAAAAATATAACTGGACATATCGCATATTTCTCATTTATTTTATGTGCAATATCAATACCGTTAAAATCCTTAATATGGTACTCAATATCCAAAATGGCAATATCTGCCTCAAAATCCCCATCATTTAAAAGAAACATTGCATTTTCCGGAGATAGTATCATTACACTACTTTCCTCTATTGTTAAAATATTAGAAACTTCCTTTTTTATCTCTTCTGCAATCTTATGGTCATCCTCAACAATAACTACCTTCATAATAACCTCCATGTAACCAATGTTTTTATTATGTCATCACACTAATCTCTTTTACTCTTGTATTTTTAATCGTATCATATTCCTTTATAATATGCACCTCTCCTATCAAAAAATGCTATTATTCATTCATATTCGCATTTAATCACTCCACACGACATAAATGAAATATTGACGCATACTTCTCTTTTAGTTATACTACATACGGTAATACATAAGAATAGAGGAAGAATTATGGGTAAAAAAAGCATAGATGAAATTACAACAAAGATTAATATAAATGAGACAATTAAAAATAATAAAAAACACTATCATAAGGCTAAGATGCCTCTTATAATTTGTGGTAGTTTATTTATAATAGCACTTATAATAATTAACTTTAAACCATTTGCTAAGATACAATCAAAAAACTACTCCGTACGCGGTATTGATGTCTCACATCATCAGGGTGATGTTAACTGGAAGCAGGTATTAGAGGAAGATATCGATTTTGTATATATTAAAGCAACTGAAGGAAGTTCATATGTTGATGAGTGCTTTGAGAAAAATAAAGAAGCTCTTTCATCTGAAAGATTTGCATTTGGAATGTATCACTTTTTTAGTTTCGATAGTTCACCTAAGAAACAGGCAAAACACTTTATTAAAACAGTAGGTGATTTAAAAGGACATCTTGTTCCAGTAGTTGATGTTGAATATTATGGAAAATACCAAAAGAATCCACCTAAAAAAGAAGAAGTACGCAAAACCGTACAAACCATGCTTGACTTGTTAGAAGAAGAATACAATGTTAAGCCTATGATTTATTCAACCACTCCATTTTATAATAAATATTTAAATGGAAAATTTGATGATTATCCATTATGGATTAGAAATGTGTATTTCAAGCCACCATATGATTGGACTATTTGGCAGTATACAGATCATTTAAAACTTGATGGTATAAACGGAAAAGAAAAATATGTTGATTGTAATGTATTTAATGATCGATTAGAAAGATATATCATAAAATAAACTAAAACCAGGAAGATGTGATTTCTCCATTTTATTTATGGAGTCTAACGCATTTTCCTGGTTTTTAACTATTATATTTTATTTAACCTTTATCTTCACTGTTACCGTCTTAGATGCTGATTCAAATTTATCATCACCTGCTGCAGTAACTAAAATCTTTATCTTATATGTCTTCTTCTTAAGACCTTTCTTTAATGTTATCTTTCCTGTTTTTTTATTAATAGATATCTTCTTATTCCCTAATACCTTCTTAAAAGTAACTTTTCCTTTTGCATCAGTAATCTTAAATGCTTTTTTCTTAGTTATAGTCTGTGCTTTCTTTTTTAGTTCCTTATATTTTACTGTAACAGATTTAGCTTTTACTTTAAGAGTATTTGCTGATTTAACTACAGTTGTATTATTAGTTGAACCAGCATCTTTTACTTTATTGTCATTTGTTTTACCTGATGAATTTGACGGATCCTCTATTTGAGTTTCTCCACCAATTTTTTCCCATTTTGCATACATCCTACACGAGCGCTGCTCTCTAGTCAATCTTATTGAATTTCCATATCCACCAAGATAAGAAACAATATTATCTGCTGTTACTTCTTCAGTATAATCTTTATCCTTAAACCAACCTTTAAATTCATAGCCATCTCTAGTTGGAGTAAATGTTCCATCTGTCATATATGTTGGATAATTCTCAGTTACAATGTTATTCTTATTTGCATCTTCTCTAATAATCTTTTCCTTACCATCTATAAGACCACCACAAGCATCTAATGTAAGTGTTCTAGCTGGATCCATTCTAAACTCAAATTTAATCCAATCATCATATGTTCCTAACATTCCACTTCCACTACTCTTACTATATCCTAATTTTGGATAATAGTTTTCAATAACATTTGCCATAAATGGTGCTCCACTTTCAGCATTTAAATTATACTGTGGACTACCATCGTATTGATTAACTGTACCATTTGTACTAAGAGCAAATCCTTCAATATAAGGTCTACATATTGAATACGCCAACTTATTTTCAGTTATATTTTCCAATGCATCTTCAGCATATATTATATCAGGATTTTCCTTTTCATAAATAGCGCTAGCCAACGCTTCTTCACCAACTGAAACAAAGCCATTATCATAATAGGCAGCATCATAATATACTTTACAATATCTTGGCATACTATAATAATTTAAATAATTCATGCAATAAGCTATATGCCTCTTGTTACCTTGTGGATCATTTGAATCATCAACTTCCTCAGTTGAATAACCTCCGCCACCTTTTGAATATATCTTTACCATATCCTCGCCTATAATTTTAAATCCCGTTATAAACTCATTTGTGTGCTCATCATCATTAACCCGACCATATCGTTCAATATTAGTTACTTCAATTGGTCCCTCTGATGTAACTCCAGTAACACCATCATTTTCAAATACAAATCCCTTAAGAGTTTCAATGGTTCCGTTTTGCGTAAAATCAATACTTTCTCCAATAACAACCATACTATCCCCTGGATACATAGGTGGCAAATCATTTATGGAATTCCATGTTTCCTCTGATTTGTCATTTGTAATTGTAATAGTATTATAATCTAATGTATAAACTGTTGCTTCGTGTTCTTTCACAGGTCCTTTTGAAACAGAAGCTTCTGCATTCCCCTGTGGTATAGACATTGTAAAAGCCAATATTGCACTGGTTAACAATGCTATTTTCTTTTTAAATATTCTACCTTTCTCCTTCATTAAATCACCCCATTTTCCTAAATTTAAGATACGTTATATCTTATAAATATAATAACATATTTGTAAGCATTTTTATACTCTATACTTATTTTAAAAATGCAGCGAAACTCAATGTTTCACTGCATCTTTTTTATCTATAAATAATCTCAAATTTATTAGTTTTTGATTTTTCAATCAATCTCTTATATTTCTTATATTTTCCTTTTGGTATATAGAATAATAATTTCTTTCCGCCACTTCTTCTAAATGCGAACTTTTCAATCTTACTAATCTTTTTCGATTTTATGTAAACTTGTTTTAGCTTATTACACTTTTTAAAGGCATTTACTCCAATAGTCTTTACATTCTTACCTATTGTTACTTTCTTTAATTTTTTCATTTTAGCAAATGCAATATCATCAATAGCAATGACTTTATACTTTCTACCATTATATTTTATATAATCCGGAATATTAATTACTTTTCGTTTTTTATACTCTTTCTTACTCTTGCAAGAATATACCTTCAAAACAGTTTTGTTTTTCTCATACTCAGTAACATATTTTATTTCCTTGTAATTAAAATATACTTCATTAGTAAGATATGGATTCTTTTTATACTTAGATGGAATATTCAACGATTTACTAGGGTAATAGAAATTTATGTATGTTGAACTCTTCACTTCTGAATTTTCATCTTTTTGTATGCCACTAGAATCATCTTTTTCTTTAATATCCCATTTCGTTCTATCAATTTCGATAAGATAAATCCTTCCATCATTCTTACTAATATAATATTTTGTTTCAATTTTTATTATTACGTCTTTCCCTTCGAATCCTGAAAGAGCATTCTTATAAAAGAGTGAATTCTTCATGGTCTTATCAAAAGTAGGAAACTCCTTCATATTAATCTCACTAATATGCGAAATGACTTTACAATCAACACCTACACCTGAACAATCAATGTTTTTATCAGTATTTCTAATATATTCATCTAATAAAACTTTTGTATTTACCTCAGGATCATAATTATCTACTTCCTTTTCTAAATAAAAATCCAAGGATAATAAATCTTTCTCTGTATCTCCATTTTCATCAAGCGTATACATATATTGCTTTCTTAATTTATTATATTCATACCTAAATTTCTTATTAACATCAAACCAATATTCTAGAGTTTTCTGTGTACCTAATTTTGTATCAAGTACATATTCATTCATATGCATAATTTTATTTTTGGTATCTTCACATATGTTTCTTCTTATTTTGTATCCTTCTTTTATAGTAGCACCAACTTCTGCCTCTGCTCCAAATATTTCTGATTTAGATGTTTTATCTTTTGCCTCATTAAGCATACTTATAATAGTAGCTCTACTATCATTTTCCTCAGCATTAATACTTCTACTCATTCCATCGGAACAAAAAGATAAAATACCAATAGCCATACAAAGAATAGATAATGAAATTCTTCTATTAATATTTTCTTTTCTCATAACCACTTATTATCTCCTTAAATTATTTATACTTTTTTATTATACACCACCAACACCTAATTTTTTTAATTCATCCAAATATTTTATATTTTCTTCAACTGTTCTCCCTACCTGTTCATCAACAATAATAGTTGCTTCTCCATCACCCTTTTGCTTTCCATAATCAGCAAATGACGCATGATTACCACCATCAATTACTATTTCTTTAAAAATCTTCTTAGTAAATAAATCAGAACTAATTTCATCTATTTTATTATAATCAATAAATTGCTCATAATAGTTTTCTTCTGCCTTTTCATATTTCTTCATATTAAGCACTTTATCATTACTTCCATATATACTTAACACATTAAAATGACCATCACACCACCTAGTGAATGTCCACCCATATAGTAAGTATCATATTGATACTTACTAATAATTTTATCCGCTGCATTTTTATTAAGTACTGCAAGACGGAAAGGCATATTCAAAAGGAATGTATCAATTTCTTCCTTTGCAAGCTTATTCATAAGTCTTGCATAAGCTTTAGTTTCAACCTTTCCACCTGGATAAAAAATCAATGCCTTATCATCACCAGGTCCATCAAAGAAATAACCTTCCTTAATCTCTTTAACAGCAACTTGATCATCACTCTTAATAAATTTATCCGCCTCTTCACTTGATCTATAATATGTATTCAAATAATAAGTTGCATATCCAACAACCAATACTAAAAATATACATATTCCAATTAATACTCTCTTCTTCTTTCCCATATTGACCTCTCCTGATATAAATGATATTATCATTCCAAGAGGTGTTACCGATAAACGGTTACTCGTATTATAGTAAAAGAATGATCGCGCAATTACGAGGTGGCGATCATTTTTTTGTGATTAATAACACCTACATTTATATTATATCATATAAATATATAAAAGAGCAGAGACCTAAGTCCCTGCCCTCAAATCGATATAACCAAATCATATGATGTTATATGCTATTTTTACTCATCGTATATTTCAAAGGATAATTCAAGCTCACCCACTTTCCATTAAACTATATAACGAAGAAGCAACTCCGTTAACACTACGAGAAGCAGAAGACTCAATCAAATTAATCGTTGTATAAAAAACATCTATCCATTCATCAATATTACTATTTTTTTCTACTTGTCCTACACACGCATTTGCTGAAAAGATAGGTGTAACACCACAATTTATATCCGATGTTGAAAGAGCAGTCGTTGGCATATCTGTTCCAACTTTAAAGAAAGTATGTTTAACTCTTGGTTGTTCTAGCGACTTTCTAATATTCGGTAAAGCAGATTCTTCATATTTATCATCCATAACTCAAAAAATCCAATACATGAGCGAGGGGCAGCTTAAAGCTGCTGAACAAGTAATAGATATTATGGCAGACTCTATACCCAAAAATGATAAAGATAAAGATAAAAAATAAACCTTTGGTTAGTTAAACTAATCAGAGGTTTTTCTTATATTGACATTAATATTTCTATTTGTTATTATTAGGTTAGCGAAGGGTGTTACCGATAGACGGTTTACACCTTTGGTTGGTTAAACAAATAACCGTTCCAAGGGATTAAAACAGTATAGGAACGGTTATTTTTTTGTGTGTAAATTACCAAGTGTAATTCCAAATACTATGCAAGCAATCATTAAGCTTGCTATAGACACAAAAGAATCTGTACTCATCATTTGCATCACCTCCTCTCCTTTATAATTCCTATCTATTGCTTCTAAATTTAAAAAACACATTTTCTACAAATCTCTTTCACAAGTTGTTCACAATTAACATTTATGATTTAAGCATAGAGAACAACAAACATGCTTTTCAAAAGCATCTATATTTAAGAAAGAGAGAAAAAAATATGAAGAAAAAGAGATTAGAGAGATTATATTCAAACCTCAAAAGGAAATTTATAATTCCTGCTATCACAATTACAATGGTAACAACAATGTTAACAGCATGTAATTCTACTTCCAATAAAAATGACAACACTACGAAAGCAACTGCATCTACAACAAATACAACAGATGCATCTAGTGAAAAGAACGAAACCATCAAAAATACAAACGATGGTGAGCATGCCATTGAAGTTGACGGTAAGAAAGCTTCCTACGAGAATGTTAATGTTACTAAAACTGGTGACTCTAGTGAAAATGATGAGGCTGATTTTTACGGAGATAATTCAGCAGTATTTGCTACAAATAAGGCAACTTTAGATCTTAGTAACATAAACGTTTCAACGAATGGGGCCCATGCAAATGCAGTTTTCTCTTATGGCGAGGGAACAACTGTTAATATATCGGATTCAACTATTGAAACATCTGGCAATTGTTCAGGTGGATTGATGACAACAGGTGGCGGCACAATGAATGCCACTAATGTAACTATAAAAACCTCCGGTAATTCATCAGCTGCCATCAGATCCGATAGAGGAGGTGGAATCGTAACAGTAACAGGTGGCTCTTTTGAGACATCTGGAACTGGTTCACCATCAATATATTCAACGGCTGATATCACAGTTAATGATGCAACTCTTACTTCTAATACTTCTGAAGGAATTGTCATTGAAGGTAAAAATTCAGTTAGTCTTAACAACTGTAATTTAACAGCAAATAACACTAAACATAATAGTGATAAATCTAATGTTTATAAAGGAATCATGATTTACCAGAGTATGTCAGGTGATGCTGATAACGGAAAGTCAGCATTTGCCGCAACTGATGGGTCAATTACTAATAAAAAAGGTGATGTATTCTTTGTAAATAATACATCAACCGATATTAATCTTGAAAACGTTACAATAACAAATGAAGATACAACTGGTGTTTTCTTAAGAGCCGAAGCTGCTGGTTGGGGCAATGAAGGAAGCAATGGTGGCAAGGTTAATCTTAATGCAACGAACCAGGCCATTGATGGCAACATTATCGTTGATGATATTTCAATTTTAAATATGTACCTTAAAGATGGTAGTTTATATACTGGTGCAATAAATGCAGATAAATCGTCCGGACAGATTTATGTTGAACTTGATGAAAATTCAACTTGGACTCTTACAGGTGATTCTTATATCAGTGGACTAACATGTAGTGAAAAATCAATTAACCTTAATGGACATAAATTATACATTGACGGAAAAGAATATAAAGAAGGAAGTGCTTCTACTGGTGAAGCTATAGAAATAAAAGAAGAAGCAAATACAAATGGTAACAGTCAGGGTATGGATAAACCAGACGGTAATCCACCAAGCGGTGAGAAGCCTGATGGAGAACCTCCTGAAAAACCAGATGGTTCAAATGATAACAAACCAAGTGGTAACCCACCTGGAGATGGTGAGACTCCACCAGCCAAACCTGATGGTGATAATGCACCACCTGATAAAACTGATGGAAATTCAAATAGTAATTCAAATAATAATTCAAATAATAATTCAAATGATAGCTCAACTACCTAATATAAAAATTTGATTTTTTCATTTATTATTCCTTTCAAATTTTATACATACCTCTCCTTTCAAGATACCTCATTAAATGGGGTATCTTTTTTATTGTAAAATATACCTTTTTAACATATAATTATATATGTTAACCACAGTTAACCAAAACAATACATTATAAAAAAATAAAGGTAAAAAACATGAAAAAAATTAAAACAAATCTAGCAAGAATTCTTGTAGCTATAATGGTTGTATTATCCATTAATACTACTACCATTAAACCTACACCAAGCGTATCTACGAATGTGTTTTACGCTCAAAGCAACACACAAAAATATGAAAGTCATTTAGACAGATTAAATCTTCCTGATTACGCTAAAGATTTTTATGATAGTTTATATGCAAATACTCGAGGAGCCGATGGTTGCCTAATTGATATAAGCAAAAATCAAAAATTTATAAATGATTTTGTTTTACCCAAAGAGAAAACATATGGATTTATGGCATATAAATCAAAAGGAAAAATCAAGGCATCTACTAAAGAAATAGCATTGCAAAAAGTAATAAATAAAGAAAGTAAAAAAACAGAGCAATATGTTGCAACTCTTCAAGCTTTCATCTATGATCATCCTGAAGTTTTTTGGCTTAACCCAACAGCCATCTTAGATCATCAAACTAAGTTAAAAAAAATAAAAGGAAAGAGTATATATAAATATTCATATATCTGCTACTTTGATTGCAAATATATGTATTTAAATTATAAATATAGCAAAAAATCTGTTTTACTTAAGGCAATAAATAAAAGAGATCAACTATTAGACAAATTATCAGTCAAATTAAAAAAAGAAAACAATTATAAAACAGTTCTTGCCATTACAGATTATCTATCAAAAAAGAATGAATATAACACTTATGTAGCTAAAAAGTTAAGAAAACATATTGATGAAGAACATGATGACGAATACTACAAACTTGCTAAAAAAGTAATTAATGCTAACGATGGTTTAATTGCACTTGAAGGGCACAAAGGTAATAATGGTCCTGTATGTACAAGTTATGCATCAGCTTTTAAAATGCTATGTGATAAACTAAATATTCCATGCATAAGAATTACAGGAATGGCTTATGATTATAATGGTGGTTCTGGCGGTCATATGTGGAACGCCGTAAAAATGGAGGATAATAATTGGTATAATTTTGATGCAACATGGAATGATACAAGAAAAGATAAACATGGTTACGTTTGTGTAGGTAACAAAACAAAGAAAGACAAATTAAGATTTAACAAATCACATGTTGCATATCACAAAGACATACTTTATTATGACCACATCCGCAAACCATTTATCAAAAAACTCCCCAAAATTTCAGATACAAAATATAAGCCAAGTAACTTAAGAATAAAAATAAAAGATGAAAATATTATATATGATGGTAAGGCTAAAACACCTGAGGTTGTGGTGACTGATAAAAATAATAATATTATAAATGTAGATTCATATACTGTTTCTTACGAAAATAACATAAATCCTGGATATGGAAAAGCCATCATTACTTTTAATGATACAAGCATTAAACAACAGGTAGCTATATTTGCTATTAAACCTAATGTACCTACAAACATTTCAGTAAAAGGAACAGGTGAAAATTCTATTCTTTCTTTTGATAATACAGGAATAACTACTGGCTATGAAATACAATGTAGTAACAATTCAAATTTTAAGTTAAAAGAAACATCAGTTAAATATATCAAAACAAACAGCATCAAAGTTTCAGAATTAACAAAAGCAAACAATTACAACATAAGAATCAGATCATATATCAGAGTTGACGGAAAATACATATATTCTGATTTTAGTGATTTATATAATTCTATGACTAATTAACATTTTGATATTATATAAGACAAAACAGCAGACCTATAATGTCTGCTGTTTTATTTAAATCTACATTTCTTTCCAAAACTCTTTTATTTTATTAACAATATCATTTGTATTACCAAAGTATACATCATCCCACTCTCTAGGGAAGAATTGCTTATACTGCCATGTATTAAATCTATCATCTAAAAGAGCAATCACTCCTCTATCTGTATCAGTTCTAATTACTCGACCTGCTGCCTGTAACACTTTATTCATACCAGGAATCTTATAAGCGAAATCAAATCCATCTCTCCCCTTTGAATCAAAATATTCCTTAATAACATTTCGTTCATCGCACACCTGTGGAAGACCGGTTCCAACTATAATACTTCCAATAAGTGATTCTTCAGTTAAGTCTATGCCTTCCGAAAAAATCCCGCCAAGAACACACAAGCCTACAAGTGACTTAGTATCACTTTGATGCTTACTAACATCAAACCTTGCTAAGAATTCTTCTTTTTCTTCTTCGGTCATATTTGACTTTTGGCATACTATATTAACCATTTCATCAAATCCATCTTCTTCCATAATGTCCTTGATATTTTCAAGCATCTTATATGAAGGAAAGAAAACCATATAATTTCCATTTTTACATTCAATAATATTCCTAATGGAACTATAAATATTCTTATACTCGTTTTCACCTCTACGAGTATACTTACTACTAACGGATGTATCACAAACTATACATCTATTATCCTTAGCAAATGGCGAATCAATATAAACTGCATACTCATTAACATCACCTGTTAATAATTCCTTATAATGGTTTATTGGTAACATGGTTGCCGAGAAGAATACTGTACTAATTCCTTTCTCTGTACAAGCCTTTAAATTTGTACTTGGATTAATACAATATAGATTTACAATAAAATTATTATAATAATCTAACTCCCCATAAATTTCATAATTATCATCAACTAATTCATGAATCTTTATAAAACTAATTAGATTAAAATAAAACTCTAAAAATTTATCCTTACTTTCTATATCAAATCCTTCTGCAAGTAATGCTTCAAATTCATTCTGAGCTTTTATCATCTTAAGATATAGATTACCTACATTCTCATAATATACTAAACCATCATCACATTCTTTTCTAAGTTTTAATAATTCCTTATTAACTGACTCAAGTTTTTTGACTAATTTAGAAGCAATCACAACTGCTTCTTCAGAATTGTAATTACTTGATACATTACCTTCTTTACTATTTTCTTTTGTCTTTAAATTTGATTTTTTTATACCAAATTCATCTTCAATTATATTTTTAATTTCAAGTACATCTTCCTTCTTTAAAGATGCACTATACATCTTTCTTCCACGTTCAACTAAGTTATGTGCTTCATCAACCAAGAAAATATATGCCCCACTTTGTCCATTAGCAAAATATCTTTTTAACGACGCCTGTGGATCATAAACATAATTATAATCACATATAATTCCATCTACAAAATTACTAACATCAAGACTTAATTCGAATGGACAAACCTTATATTTAAATGCATATTCCTCTATTACTTCTCTTGTAATAACATCTTCATTTGTTATTATTTCAAATAAAACATCATTAATTCTATCGAAATGTCCCTTTGCATATTCACACATGTCTGGATTACAATTAGTCTTCTCAAGAACACATATTTTTTCTTTTGCTGTAAGTGTAACCGTTTTAATATTAAGACCATTTTTACGTAGAATCGCATATGCATCATTAGCTACAGTTCTGGTAATTGTTTTAGCTGTTAAATAAAATATCTTCTCTGCTCTTTCTCTACCCAAATTTTGAACTGCCGAATAAACCATGGCAATTGTTTTACCAACTCCGGTTGGAGCAAGTGCAAAAAGATTCTTCTCCATGTTTATCGCTTTATAAACATTAATCGCTAATTCCTTCTGTCCTTTTCTATACTCAAATGGGAACCTTAAATTCTCAACCGATTTACACATATCAATATGATGATAATACTTTTCTCTTTCCCATATGTAGTACTCATCAACTAATGCCTTAAACCATTCTTTTAACTCAGTATATCCAAATGTTCTCTTTATTCTCTTAATCTCTTCTGTTTCAATATTACAATATGTAATTTGAACATCTATCTGCTTATATTTATTATTTTCATCATTATCAACTTCTTTATTAAGTTCTTCGTCTACTTTTTCATCATCACTCTTCTCATCATTTTCATACTTAATCTCTTCTTCAATCCCTGCTTCAACTCTTAACTTATGCAAATATATATAACCATAACATTTAGCCTGAGCAATATGTAAAAGCTCAGGCTCCTCAATACGTTTAACGTCTTTATAAATCCCTTTAATTTCATCAATGACAAAACCATCATCATTCTTTATGATTCCATCAGCTCTGCCATCAACAACAATATCAAATTCTTCGTAAGGAATACTCAACTTTAACGGAACTTCACTACTATAATTGCTTCCCATAGAGTTCTGTATCTTTCTATGGATTCTTGCACCTTCAAGCATAGCATTAACATCACCAGTTCCACTACTATTATCTATGTCGCCATAACGCAGCATAAACTCCACAAGATTCCTAACTGAAATTTTAACATTTCCGTCCATGATATTTTCCAATCTATTCAAAGATTAAAGAGTTAGTTGTAAAATACTACTAACTCTTTAAAAATACTATATTTATAATTTAATTTACTTATTATGATAAGAATGCTTTCTAAAGAAGTTTTTATCTATCATAGCCTGTGGTGCAATATTTGAATCACCATCAAGTGTCTCTGTTAGATAAGCCATCTTTGCAAGTCTCTCAATAACAACTGCATTTCTAATTGCTTCATCAATGGTTTCACCCCAGGCAAATGGACCATGATTTCTAAGCAAAGCACCTGGACTTGACAAATAATCTCTATCAGCAAATTCTCTCGCAATACTTAACCCCGCATTCTTTTCAAACTCACCATATATCTCTTCCGAAGTAAGTGGCTTCGTACATGGTATATCTCCGAGACAAAAATCCGACTGTGAAATACCATAAGCAGGAATCGCTCTACCAACCTGAGCCCAAACCGTAGCAAATTCAGAATGAGTGTGTACCACTGCCCTAACATCCGGAAATGCCTTATACACCTCCAAATGTGTATATGTATCAGATGATGGTTTCAAAATACCATCTATCGTATTTCCATCAAGATCTAATACAACCATCTTTTTAGGAGACAACTCATCATATTCAACTCCACTTGGTTTAATAACCACTAGTCCCGACTCTTTATCAAGCGCACTTGCATTACCCCATGTGAATTCAACAAGCCCAAGCTTCTGAAGTCTCTTATTCATATCACATACTTGTTCTTTCAATTCATCTAACATAAGCTACCTCCTTCTCGTAAAAACCTTCGTAATCCCAATACATAACCAGCTAGTAAACCCATTAGTCGTCTACCAATATTATACCACCTTACATGCCAATATTAAACATCTATTCCAAGAAATTTATGTACGCCCAGGCCCCCGCGAAGAATATATTTTCTCTATGGGACCGTTGCGGGTCTCGGTACTTAGCAAGTAAGTGATGATTGGTTATATATATTGGTAATTCGCATAACGCGAAGCGTTATGTGTAATAGGAAAAGACAGGTAAATCGAATCTGATGTTCATATCAAGATTTGATTTACCTGTCTTTTTTTTATTACAATATAACATTTATGGTATACGAATTACCGATAAATGTAACATCACAATCATCGCTTACGAGCTTAGTTCCGCTAGGGGCAGCCCGCACCGTGCGAGAGCTGAGTCACAGAGAGACAATATATCTTCGCGGGGGCCTGGGCGTACACAAAACACCTATAGATGTTTAATATGGCACGTAAGGTGGTTTAATACTCCGATACGTAGTTTAATGGGTTTACTACCTGGCCATTTACGATTACTTCGAAGTGAAGATGTGGGCCTGTACTGTTACCTGTACTTCCACTAAATCCAATACGCTGTTTCTGGGAGACTTTATCGCCAGCAGAAACCGAGATTGAACTTAAGTGACCATATCTTGTACAGATACCATCTGGATGCTGTATAAGAACGCTTAGTCCATACGATCCATTCCATCCAGCACTAAGAACTGTACCACCACAACTTGCATATACTGATGTCCCCGTTGGAATACCCCAGTCATGTCCTAAATGAAAATCTCCGAATACTGCTCTATATCCAAACCCCGAAGTAGTATGTCCACCTGAAATAGGTCTAATAAAAGATGGAGCAATTGCCGTACCCTTTGCTATAACTGCTGGTACTGCTTCCTTAATTGTTTCTTCTTCAACAATCTCGTGAGTTGATTCCATACCGTCAACATATGTTGTGTCAACAGTAATTAATCTGTATCCCTTTTTTCCCTTACTAATGGTTTTTTCTTCTCCCTGATACATTGAATCATCTTCAATAATCTTAGGTTCAGCTCTATAGTATTCCTTTCTGCTGCTTCGTTTCTTTGTAGAAACGGAAAGTTCAGCCTTTGGAACCATAATATTAAACATGTCACCAACATAGATTGTACTGTCTTCAGTTAAATCTTCATTAATTTCAAGAAATTCCTTAACATACATATCATGATCATTTGCTATAGTTGATATACAGTCGCCAGGAGCAACTTCATATCGCTGAATTGTAGGTTTAGCTTCTGTAAGTTCTGTATATACTTCATCAGTTGATTTAATGTCAGTTTCATTTGCATATGTTGATATAAGTTCCATATTTGTAGCAAATGCCATCCCTTTCAAATCACCTTCTGTTTCCTCTGAAGCTGAATCAACACTTATGCTATAACTTTCTAAATGCTGAGTTGGGTTTTCCTGTAATGTAACATTATATTGATTATTTGTATCATACTGACTCTTAACTCTATTTAAAACATCAACAGCTTCTTCCTTTGTATTAAGAATCATGCTATGCCCATCAACATTAAGAATGTACGCTTCTTTCTTTTGACTTACAGGCATTTTACTTTGCTCTAAAACTTTTACAGCTCTTTTCTTAATAGTAGCCTTATCAGTCTGATTAGCATCCTTCTTCTGTTTTTCAATTTTAACATCAGGCTTCATAAATACGATGTTTTCAGAATTCTTTGTAATTTCCATTCTGGCATCATCAACAATTTTCTCAATATCGCTTACATCCTTAGCAACGCCAATCTTTTGATTATTTAGTTTTACAACATAATAACCATCTAATCTTTCTTTTAAATCAAATTCCTTAAAGTCCTCATTTAAAAATAAAAATGCTAGTGTACACAATCCTGCGCCCATATACACAAGTTTCATTTTCTTATGATACTTAGTTATCTTAAACATTGGTAACCTCCATAGCTTTAACTATCTTTTCAATAGTCTCTTCTACATTAAGACCACATTCATTAATAGTTATATCCGCATATTTTTCATATAACGGAATTCGCTCTTCATATATAGCCAAAAGATCCTGTCCTTTTTTTGTAACAACACCTCTGCTTTTAATATTAGTTAATCTCTTGTTTAATGTTTCATAATCTAGTTCTAAATAAACAATTGTACCAATATTTGATAAGTGTTCCATGGCTTCCTTTCCATAAACAACACTACCTCCTGTTGCTATAATTGTCTTATTAACATTTAGAGATGCATTAACTCTGTTTTCAACCTCTATAAAACCTTCAACTCCATCTCTTTTAATAATATCTTTTAAAAGGCATCCCTCTTCTTCCTGAATCACAATATCAGCATCGACAAATTTATACCCTAATATTTTTGCTAAAATAACCCCTACTGTACTCTTTCCAACTCCCGGCATTCCTATTAAAACTATATTATCCTTCATGTCTACCTCTAACTTAGTATTAAATTACTACTATCTAGTATACTATTTATAATTCTTCTTTTATTGCAAGCATAATCTGCGGCAACAACTGTTTCTTTCTTGAAACAACACCTTCGAGTAAGAATGTATCACCATCAGATTTAATCTCATAACCTCTTTCTATCAAATCCTCTGCCTTTGATCCTGCATAAAGAAGTTTTGTATCTTCTGTCAAAATGTTAGTTAACATAAAATACATTGCATCAAGGCCAGAGCCCTTACTAATTTTATCAATGTAATCATGCATTCTATTTTTAACCGCATCAAGTTCTTCTTCACTCATTGAACATATCTGTCCAATACCAAACTTAACTCCATCAATTGTAAACTGCTTATAATCCTGATAGAATATAGCTTCCGCTGTTTTACTCTTAAGATTACTTCCTGCAGTAAACATATCTGTTGCTAATTTTTCTATATCACAACCTGCTATCTTAGCGAGGTCTTCTGCTGCACTCTTATCAATTTCTGTACATGTTGGCGATCTAAACATCAACGTATCAGAAATAATTGCTGATAATAATAAACCTGCAATTTTCTTAGGAATCTTCACTCCCTGTTCATTAAACATCTGTTTAATAATTGTAGCACAACAACCTAAAGGTTGATTTCTAAAAAATACAGGTGAAACTGTTTCAACACTTCCAAGTCTGTGATGATCAATTATTTCTAAAATCTCAGCATCAGAAATATTATCAACCGCCTGAGCTCCTTCATTATGATCCACCAATATAAGTTGCTTCTTTCTAGCACCAAGCAAGTTTCGTCTAGAAATCATACCAACATACATTCCATGATTATCAACAATAGGAAAATCTCTATATCTTTGTTTTGCCATTATTTCCTTGATATCATCAAGATAATCCTCAGTTTTAAATGTAACAATATTCCTTGTATGCATAAAATAACTTATAGGCATACTTTGATTTACTAATCTTGCTACAGTATATGCATCATGGGGTGATACTATAATTGTACAATCATTTTCCTTAGCTAAATTAATAACTTCATCTTCAAGTTCAGAGTTATTACATACGGCTAAAACTCCTGCTCCTGATTTAACAGCAAGAAGCTGAGATTGAGTTCTATTTGCTAATATAACAAAATCACCTTTGTTTATTTCTCCTTCAAGATACCATTTATGTGCAGCACCTACAATTACTTTACCATGAATATAATATTCTTCCGGATTTCCAACAACCACTTCACCATCAAGAGTTTCTGCTATATTAGAAATCTTTGTATGTGCTCTTGAAAGAATTTCATTATCATATACGTCCATGTATGACTGAGCAATTCTTTCAGTTGTAATAATACCTTCAAGTCTTCCACTTCTTACAACTGGAAGTGTAACAACATCAAGTTCCTTCATCATCATCCAGGCTTTTTTTAATGAAATTGTTCTATCAACACCAGGTGTTTTTCTAATTTCAATATTCTTAACCTGAGTTGCAACATCCGGTACATATTCAGGTAGTTCTGCCTTAAAATGGTCTAAAACATAAGCTGTTTCTCCATTTATATGTCCCGCTCTCTTAGCCTCATAAACAACTTCTTCATCTTTATTAATTTTATTCTTTAAATATGCATAACTAATTGCTGAACATATAGAATCTGTATCTGGATTCTTGTGTCCAATAACCATTACAGTCCTAGCCAAATTATCACCACCATTATTTTTCATTATTCGTTATTTCAATCGAAGTTACAATATATTTCTTATTGTTTTCATCATATTGCACACGCAAATTGAAATCACAATCATAACTTCCTTCATACTCACTAACATAACTACTAAAGTTCAAATCATCCTTTGAAGTATCAGATTTAACTGAAAAACTATAACTACATCTCGCTATTAGTCCAAGTTCTCCCTTTGAATTAAAATTAATAATATGCGTCTTTACATCCGATAAATCAAATGAATCAATTACATATAGTGAACTGTCTATATCTGTTTCAAAATCTTTTTTATAAAGGATTTTTCTAACTTTCTTATATTCATTCTTCAAGGCTTGCTGTGCCCCATCTGAAAAATAACCACTTACTGATTTATACCCAGATTTATCTTTCTGTGCATTAAAAAATGCTACAATAAAATCATTAATGTCTTTTTCAAGACCCTGATTATACTCATCTTTTAATGTTCTACTTTCATTTTTAAGATCTATTATCTCACCATCTTTTTCTATCTTCTTTTTGAAAATACTTTCTGTATAGGTTGAGTCTACATAACAATCATGCGCTCCACTAAATATTTTATCTATCTTATAAATATCATATTTAATCTCATTACCACTATCATCTTTTTCAGTAACGCTATCTTTAGGTGTAAGTTTTTTACCATCAAGCATAAAATTTTCACCACTTACAGTTTTAAACTCAACATTCTCAACAATCGAATCATCTAATAAAACTTTCCACTTTGGGAATATACTATTAGCAACTCTTTTCTTAACAAGCTTTATACTTAGTTTTTCCTTTTTGTTAGTATAACCATTAGTATAACTTACTGTTACAAGTGAAAATCCTTTCTTTTTAACTGCCTTACTAACCGTATAATCAGTAAATGTAACTTGAGTCTTTTCATTTTTCAACTTCTTCTTAAACATCTCGTAATTAACATTATCTGTTTCTTCGATGTCCACGTACTTATACATTTCCTTAAAATCACTTCTTAAGTAACACTGAAAGTACTCTTTAGCAATAATTTTAGCATTCGATCTATTTTCATATATAGCTATGAAACCACCAAGTATAATGCATGCCGCTATAATAAACATTCTTATACTACTCTGTAATAATGATGATTTCGCAATGGCTCTCATTATTTTTTTCACTAAATAAACTCGCCTTCCTCTCTTTTTACATCAAAATACCTCTAATAGTTTACCATAATTATGTAAACTAGTCAATTATTCCTGTAAATCAATCATCTCAAAAATAATAAACTATTCTCCATTACCATGTTTATACTTTACTCTTGTTTTTTAGCAAATAATTCATTATACTAATTTTAGTTTTATCAAAGGAGATTTATACATATGGATAATCAGGACATATTTAAAGAAAGCCTACAATCACTTATTGCGTATGCAAAAGGCAATGATTTTAAGTTAGAAATTGAAGATATTAAAAATTCCTTTAAGGATTTTAAAGATAACGAAACTGTAATTAATGAAATTTGTGCTTATCTTGAATCTGAAGGTATCAAAATAAATAACTACGAAGTTAAGGAAAATGTGTTATCATTTGTTGATGTAAACGAAGATAAGAAAAATGATACAGTTTATCCTGAAACTGTTACTAGCAATAAAGAAAAGAAATTCGTTGAAATGTATTTAAACGAATTAAAAGAACTTGGAGAAAAAACTCCTGAAGACATTGAAAAACTTGCAGAAAGCTATCTTAATGGCGATGCTAATGCAAAAGATGAACTTATTACTTCATGCCTTTCACTCGTTTCAATTATCGCAGCTGACTATGATAATAAGGGCTTAACATCAGGAGATGTTTTATCAGAAGGTAATATGGGACTTATTGAAGGTGTATCTACTTATGTTGGCGGAAGTTTTATTAACCACATTACAAATTCAATTAAGAAATCAATCGAAAGAGCCATTGAAGAGGAATGCATGATTTATTCAAATAATCAGGATTTCACAAACAAGATGAATAAACTTGATGAATTATCAAAAGAGCTAACTAATGATGATAAAGCTCCAAGCACTTCTGCTCTTGCAAAAGCAATGAATCTATCTGAAGATGAAATAGCAATTATGTTAAAGGAAGCCATGAAGGCTCTTTACAAAGATGAAGAATCTGAAGGAAAATAATATTAATCACAAAAAGCAGCTATGGTCATAAGACCTATAGCTGCTTTTCTATAATTAGCATTTACACCACATACTAAACAGTAAAACATACTGCCAATATAACCCAACATAAACTTATGATTAGTAATCTAGATAATCCCTTTCCTTTAAAACCGCCTTTTATATCTCCATAATATATAAACTCTATAAAACCGTAAGCTACAGCTGAAATAATCAAACCACATATTACACTTATACTAGAAATATTAGTTCTTGTAATTCCACCAAAAAATCCCATACTATATATTCCAACCATACTAACTGCAAATAATTCCATTGGGAACATAACTAAATTAAATGTATATGCTTCTCCTGCTCTCTCAGTTTTTCTCATATTGTAAATTTTTATCGCAATTGATAAAAATAATATAATTAAACCCACATATATTAATATTCTACAAGGCACGTTTATATCTGTTATATCTGTTATATTTCTATATGAATCAGTTGCTATTTTGCATCCTTCTATACTTCCATCAGAAGGAATATTTCTCAAATGATACTTTGTAACTTTTTCATGAGCCCCTCTTCCATACATTACAAAATCTGTAAATGGAAACAATGTTACTATTATACCAATTATATTTTCAAGAGATTTTGTAATACGGATAATTAAACTTTCAAGTATAGATTCTTCTTTTCCAAACCTTGCTAAAATTGCAAGTGAAACAGAAAATATTAATGGTCCGATATGAACGGTAACTATGTTTACCAAAGCAGTAAAACCTGTACCTGCTAAAAAAACTGCAATTGCACTTAGTAAATATATAACCAAATAATAATATATATTTAATAAATATACTGGAATTAAATTAACAAATACAACAGGAACAAACTTCCCGCCAAATTTAACACCACAGACAACTAATCCCAGAATTTGAGCAATCGTATATGCACCTATAACAATAATAAAACTTCTTATTAATCTACTTATAAACTGAGAAGTTCTACTTTCAGGTCTGCTAAAATAAAAGTCAACTTTACTTTTATCATTTAAATACTTATAACCTCTAACAGTTTCAAGTACAGCAATAAGCATTAAGAATAATTTAACCGTTCCTGAAGCAAATAAATCAAACAAATCTTTAAAGCATAAATATTCATACCAATTACTTAGACCTTTTATTTTTGTAAATACTACAGAAGTATATTCAAGTGTAACTCTTCTACCACTACTGTCCCACCAAGATCTTGATTTATCTGGATCTAAGATAGTAACGTAAAAACATAATAAGAAAAAGAAAAAGATTTGATATAGTACATACATATAAAAATCTCTTTTTAAATCAAATTTAAAAGATTCTTTATTAATTTTTTTCTTAGTAAATAAGGTTTTTGAATTCATAACCAACTACCTCCGTTTCACTAATAAATATTTCTTCCAAAGTAAGTGGAATCATCTCCATAAACTGTGGGTTTAGATTTAATAAAGTATTCTCAATTTCATCTCTATCTCCTCTAACAGTTATAGTTTTAAGTCGTCCTCTTTCATTAATATTCATAAGCTCTAATCCAACATTTTTTAATACTGTATTTAAACTTAATCTATTTTCATCCTCTTCTCTTAGGACAATTTGACACTTATGAGTTCTTAATTTTAAGCTATCTAATTCATCAGATAAAAGAATTCCACCTTTATGCATTAATCCTATATCATCACACACATCTTCTAGTTCTCTTAAGTTATGAGAAGCAATAATAACTGTTAATTTTCTTTCAGTCATATTACTAGCAATAATTGATTTAACAGCTTGTCTCATAACTGGATCAAGTCCATCAAATGTCTCATCCATAAAAATATACTCTGTATTAGCACTCATTGCTAAAATAACAGACATTTGCTTTTTCATACCTTTTGAAAATGTTCTTATCCTTCTTTCACCATCAAGGCCGAAATCCTGTAATAATTCAACAAATTTTTCCATACTGAAATTAGGATAATAATTCTTATAATATTCAGCCATATACATTCCTGTAGCATTTGGATAAAAGAACTGTTCATCAGAGATATAAAAAATCTTTTTCTTTATATCAGGATTTTCAAACACCGGTTCATTATCAATATATATTTCTCCATAATCAGGTTTATATACACCAGCTGCCATTCTAAGAAATGTAGATTTACCAGCTCCATTTGTTCCAATTAAACCAAACACTCTACCATCTTTGATATCTAAGGAGATATTATTAACAGAAACAATATCTCCAAATCTTTTTATAACACTATTTGCGCTTATCATTCCTTACTTATCTCCTTTCATCTTTTTTATAAATGTCTGACACATATTTTACAAATTCTTTTTCATCAACATTTAAAAGCTTAGCTTTATTTATTACTGTTTCTAATTCAATAATTAACTCGTTCTTCTTTTTATTAAGTGTATCAGTTCCTGCTGCAACAAAGCTTCCTCTACCTCTGATTGTATAAATCCATCCTTCTCTTTCAAGAGTTTCATAGGCTCTTTGTATAGTATTAGGATTGATAGAAAGTTGCATTGCAAGTTCTCTTACTGATGGCATAGCCTCATCCGTTTTAAGTATATCCATTAATATCAATTCCTGAAATTTTGAAACAATTTGTTTATAAATTGGACGTCTGTCCTTATAATCTAAAACAAACATGTCCTTCCCTCCTTATAAATTTGTTGTTTTCGTAATGTTGTGATAGTAATACTGTATCGCTTTCGTGTCAACTGTACTAATTATGTTAGTACAGTTATAGCACAGTGGATTATATTTGTCAATAACAAATGCAAACTAAAAAAACCAAGGAACCATATAGTTCCCTGGTTTTTAACATACTCATTATATATATATATCCAATTTTTTGATTAAATCCAAAAATACTTCTATTTTTTACTCTATTTTTCTATTAATTGAATATTAATATCTGCTCCACCTTTTATTCCATCAACAGTTCCTTTGTCAGTATACTGCCACATTGAAAAATGATATGGAGTCTGTGGTAATCCAACATAATCAGCATACCATATATCATATTTCATTATTTCAGACATATTTAACTGCTGGTCTTCCCAAAGCATATTTGCATAAATCATTAC
Organism: Eubacterium uniforme; assembly: GCF_900167115.1. GTDB lineage: Bacteria > Bacillota > Clostridia > Lachnospirales > Lachnospiraceae > Eubacterium_S > Eubacterium_S uniforme. Next base: position 167,678 of record NZ_FUXZ01000005.1, on the reverse strand, counting down.
TTCATATCCGGCATCAGCTATTGTATTACAAAACGCTAATGTATTCTTAGTAAACTGTTCTTTTGAAATTCCCTTTGTTCTTGACTTATCATTATATACAATTTCTGGATCATAAACTATTGGCATTCCAAGTTCTTGGTCTTTAACATGTTCAAGTACAAAGTTAGCTTCTTCAATGGCCTCATCCTCTGTTATAGCCTGCGAAAAGAAGTATACTCCTACATCAAGTCCACTTCTGTTAGCAGCCTTTATGTTATATTCATATTTTTCATCAAGGAATATCTCGCCTTCTGTATAGCCCCTATATCCAAGTCTAATCATGGCGAATTCATAACCTTCTTTTTCGACTTTGTCCCACTTAACTTTTTCCTGGTATTTTGATACATCAACTCCTAGTTTATATGTGTACTTTTCATCTTCATATGTCATCTTTCCATCAACTTTTATGAATTTATCTAAATCATATTCTATTGGAATTGCAGCCTCATCAACATGCATATGATGAAAAATAAGACTTCCATCTGCATACGTCATGCTTCTTCCTAATGATTCTGGTTCATCGTACAAATAATCAGTTGTTTCTGTTTCGTCAAAAGTCTCATTTTCGCTCTGTCTTCTTCTTTCAACATCACTTTTCTTACTACAACCTAAACAACTACTTCCTAAAACAAGAATAGCTAAGGACATCGCTATTAACTTATCTCTATATCTTTTTCCTACAAACTCTTTCCTCATCAACTTTATATATAAACAGATGCCGATACACCTGCCTTCTCCTTTCGAAACAAACTCTCTAAAAAAGTATATAAAAAAACTAATAAATTGTCAAAGTTTACTTAACGTAAAAAGGGCACATACCTAGGTATGTACCCTTAAAAAATCTTGAATTATAATTTTGAATAACCGTATCCATTAACCATAGCATCAAGCTTAATCCCCTTCTGGCAATATGGACACTCCTGTGGTTTATATGTCTGATATCCTGGAAGATCTTTCTCTCTGAAAACTGTATCAACTGTATATCCATCAACTTCTTCAGTTGCACTAAATATTGCTGATATACCTTCAATTATTCCTCCATAATACTGAATACACTCAATACTTCTTCTAATTGTTTTACCTGTTGTTGCTGAAGCAAGTAATAATATACAATGCTTTCCATTAACTTCCGGTATTAAATTATCTCTAAAAATCATCTGTCCATTTGTATTAAACTCTGGTGTTACAATATAAATAGTCTGATGAGCATTATAAGATATGTTACCTGCATTAGATAATTCATCTGCAAGATAAGCACCTATTACTTCTGTACCATCCATACATATAATAGTATCAACCGGTGTACTTACCATGTACTTATTCTTAAGTTCACTAGCAACAGCTCTTGCTTCACTCTGTCTTGTTTTAATGGTTGTCATATCCATATAAAAATTAATATGAGAGTGATTAGTAGCAAAATGCCCCGGTATAATTTTAAGTGCTACATTGTTATTAGTTGGTGATTGGATTTTTACTGTTCTATCTTCCATATCAGTGCCCTCCTCCTTGTGTAATTTACATCACGTCATTTATATAGTCTATTATAACATAAAAGATACATATTTCCATATGTATCTTTTACGCTTTTATATTTATATTTATATTATTTTACGAACTCTTTTACCTTTGTGTAAATGCCTTCACCATCAAGACCATATTTCTTAATAAGTTCAAGAGCTGGACCTGATTCACCAAATACATCATAAATACCAATCTTCTTAACTGGTACTGGATTTGATTCAGCAAGACAATCACAAACAGCACTACCAAGACCACCGATAACTGAATGTTCTTCAACAGTAACAATCTTACCTGTTTCCTTAGCACAAGCCTTAATTAATTCTTCATCAAGAGGCTTGATTGTGTGAATGTTTACTACCTTAGCGTTAATGCCGTCAGCAGCAAGCTTTTCAGCAGCTTCAAGTGCAAAGTGAACTAAAAGACCCGTAGCTACGATTGTAACATCACTACCTTCTCTTAATACTTTACCCTTACCAACTTCAAACTTTTCATCTTCTGATGTAATATTTGGCATAGCAAGACGACCAAATCTCATATAAACTGGACCGTCAATTTCATAAGCTGCTTCAACAGCCTTAATAGCTTCATTATAATCACATGGATTAATAATTGTCATACCAGGAATTGTTCTCATAAGAGCAATATCCTCGTTACACTGATGTGTAGCACCATCTTCACCTACTGAAATACCAGCATGTGTAGCACCAATCTTAACATTAAGATGTGGATAACCGATACTATTTCTAACCTGCTCGAAAGCACGACCTGCTGCGAACATAGCAAATGAACTAGCATATGGAACAACACCTGTTGTAGCGATACCAGCTGCAATACCCATCATATCGCATTCAGCGATACCACAGTCAATATGCTTCTCAGGATATTCTTTCTTGAACATACCTGTCTTTGTAGCTGCTGCAAGGTCAGCATCTAAAACTACAATATTATCATGTTTTTTAGCAAGAGCGACAAGACCTGCGCCGTATCCTTCTCTTGTTGCGTACTTCTTTACATCTGACATAAACTTTCACCCGCTTTCTTTAATTCTTCCATAGCAGTTGCATACTGCTCATCGTTAGGAGCTGCGCCATGCCAGCTTACCTGATTTTCCATGAATGAAACACCCTTACCTTTAACAGTCTTAGCAATAATAGCTGTTGGGCAACCCTTTGCTGCTTTAGCGTTAGCAAATGCAGATGCAATTTCATCAAAATCATTACCATTAATGTTTACAACATTAAAACCGAATGCCTTAAATTTTTCATCAATTGGATATGGGCTACATACTTCTGAAATCTCACCATCAATCTGAAGATTGTTATTATCAACGATAACTACAAGGTTATCAAGATTTCTTGAAGCAGCAAACATTGAAGCTTCCCATACCTGACCTTCCTGGATTTCACCATCACCAAGAAGTGTATATACTCTATAATCTTTACCAGCCATCTTACCAGCAAGTGCCATACCAACTGCTGCTGAGATACCCTGTCCTAAAGAACCTGATGACATATCAACACCTGGTGTATGCTTCATGTCTGGATGACCCTGAAGATAAAAACCTGTGTGACGAAGACCTAATAAATCTTCCTTAGGGAAATAACCTCTCTCTGCAAGTACAGAGTAAAGACCTGGAGCTGTATGACCCTTTGATAATACAAAACGGTCTCTGTCCTCCCACTTTGGATTCTTAGGATCAATATTCATTTCTTCAAAATACAGATATGTGTAGATATCTGCTGCAGAAAGTGATCCGCCTGGATGACCTGACTTTGCGCTGTGAAGAGCAGTTACAATACTTTTTCTAACTTCAACAGCTGTTTTCATAAGTTCGAGTTTTTCCATCTTATTTCATTCCTCTTTTCTTTATATATTGTTTTTATAGAACTAAATCCTATATAATCACCATTTAATAAAAATCAGCTTCTTTAAGTACATTAAATCCGTCATTTTTGTTTTTGCCAAATACCTTACGCATTAACTTATGAGAAGCCTTTCTCATAACCGAATCCATAATGTCTTCGATATCTTCTTCTGATAAGCCATTTCTAATACCATACTCATCATCAATTCTAGCATAAAGAGCAAGGGTACCTAAATCATCAACAACATAATTATTCTGTTTTGCATAATCCTTAGCATACTTAACCCACTCATTAATATCATAGTCTTTTACAACAATCTGATTATCAAACATCTGATCAAGATCTGGATAATCATCAAGGATCCTATTAAGTGAATCACCTTCATCCTCTAAGACTACAATCATATCATCAGTATAGTACTGCATTGAATCAATAAGTTCTTCAATTGCATATTCATTAAGAAGACCTGCATTTTCAATAATAAGATCACTACCTATAAGCTTCTGCATATACTGTGAAATACCCTTCTTATTGAAAACCTGCGCATTAACCTTGGCAATCTTTCTACCAATGCGCTCACGTCTCTTATTAACAGTTTTTAAAATATCAATTGCAAGTGTTGTCTTACCTGACTTTTCATCACCCATAACAACGATATTACCTGCAGTTGATGCACCATCACTAACATAATCCTCTGTCAAATTAATAATAGTCTTTACTATCTTATTCTGAAGACCAGCCACATTTACAAAGTTAGAGAATAAATCTTCTTCTTCCTTTGAAAGGAATCCTTCATACTGTTCCTCAAGGCCACCCTTCTTAATAGTTCTTTCTTTTCCATGCTGTTCTTCATCAAAAGAAGCACTTTCATATGGATTTGAATCATCCACTTCTTCATCAGCTTCCTCAATTTGTCTTTCTATTTCATCATCATTCAAATCTGTTGGACTCTGTTCATCATGGAAAACTCTATCCTCAACTGTATCTAAAGGCTTATCATTAACTTTCTTGTTTTCAATAGCCTTATTAATATCATCTTCATTAAGATTAATTTCCGCTGTGTCATCAATCTTAGTTCCTGTAAGTTTAATATCTCCTGCTGCCGCTGCCATAGCAAGTCCTGCAGCAAATTCCTTTGCAAAATCCTCTTCAACTTCCTTTGCCTTTTTATCAGCAATTGTATTAACCTTAGGATCAACAACATCTGATAAAGCCATGCCTTTTTCTTCTTCACCATCAAGAGCTTTAAGATCTTCTAATCCTTCTTCATCTTCAAGTTCATCTAAGGCCTGTTCTTCGGATTTAGAATATTCAGATACACTATCAACTTCAGGTTCTTCCTCTGCTTCAACCTTATCTTCTTCAGGTCTTGCAAATGAACTAACCACTTCTGGTTTAATTGTTTCTTGTGTATCTTCTTTAGTTTCTTCTGTATTTATTTCTTTAACTTCATCAAATTCCTCTTCAACTTCTTCATCCGCTTTGGATTTTGCCTTCATTTCGAAATCATCTTCATAATCATCAACAAAGCCATCATCTTCGTCTTTTTCATTTTCATCAAGACTTTCAGAAATATTTAAAGCAAATAATCTGCTAAAGCGAGAAATAAATCCTCTCTTAGGTTCTTCTTTTTCTTCTGTAAAATCATTAAGTTCAACAGGCTCTCCATCCATTGCTTCATCTATTAATGTTTCACCTGCTAAAATACTAGCCACTGAAGATTCATCTTCTAAATCATCTTCTTTTACTTCTTCATTCTTTTCAGGAATCTCTCTCTCAACATCATTTACAGATTTAATAACCTCTATTGGTTTGGTATCCCCTAATGATTTAACATTCTCTACAGGCTTAATATCCTCCACAGGAGCAACTTCCTCAGTTACTGGTTTAGCATCCTCCACAGGAGTTGCTTCCTCAGTTACCGGTTTAATAATATCATCTAAAGGATTTGTATCTTCTGCTGGCTTATCATTTACAACTGTGATAAGTCCAGTCTTTTTATCGATTGTCATAACTCCAACTAAAGCTTCAGTTTCAGGTTTTTCAACCTCGATTTTATCCACTGGGCTTGCTGGTTCTTCAGCAGTAGTCACTGCCTCTTCAACTGACTTTTCTTCTTCAGAAATATCTTTTTCTTCTTCAGCAACTCCTGCAAGTTTATTCTCAGCTGCTTCTCTTGCAGCCTCAGCTTTTTCTTCCTCAAGTTTAGCTAAAGTTTCCTTAACTCTGTTCAAGTCAGCTGTTTCACTAATAATATCCTTTGAAACAACAACTTCAGACATACCTGTAAGAATCTCCTCTGTCATGTCAATTTCAGGAATATTATCAATTATATAATTAGTTCTTTCTAACTTACTATCTTTTTCAGCATCTAAATCAGGCTTGCTATCACTGTTCTTTTCAATAACCAAATCACCTGGTTTAGAAATATTATTAATATTTGAAATATCAGGAATAACTCTTGTTGCACTTAAATCAGCAGTTTTAGCAAGGCTATCACTTTCTGTTATTTCAACTTTTGGTATTTCAACCTTTGGAACCTCAACCTTAGGTGGCTCAACTTTTGGTGCCTCATTCTTTTTCTTGATATCATCAATATTCATTCTTGGCACATACACAGTTGGATTAGGTACACCAAGACTTGGTGCTGAACCTAAAGCATTCACACCTGGAACATTAACTCCAAAGTGAATTCCACCTGTTTTAATATTTGTTTCCTTATGATCTTTCTCAGGTTTAATATCTTCTACAGGTTTTGCTTTCTTCTTGGCAAAACTCTCTGATTCTTCATAATCATCTATAAATCCGTCATCATCAACCAAAGGATTATTATCTTCTACTGTCTCTTTAGCAAATGCTGAAACATCCGTATCCTCTTCATCTACAGATACTTCACTTACATCTACTCCTTCAGTAGTTTCTTCAGCCATAGAACTAATAGCATCATTTTCAAATTCTGCAGCAGCTTTTGCTATCTCTTCTTCAGCTATGGATTGAGCTGCAACAAATGCACTCTCAGCAGCAGCTTCCTCAACAGCCGCCTCAGCGTTATCCATAGTTTTAACAGTAGCATCAACTGTACTAGAAGCTAAAATTCCTCTAGACTCTAAATCTCTTAATACTTCCTCTAAAGATAACTGTCCTGTAAGCTGATTAATGTCTTTTTCCTCATCAGTATATGATGCGAAATCAAGATGCATCTGTCCCTGGATCTGACTATCATCATCATTCATTACTTCTTCAAGATTTCTTGCAAGTTCTCTTTGCATCTTATCTTCATCATATGAGTCATGCATGATTCTCATATCTTCATAAGCAAAAGGCTGATTCTGAGAATATTCTGGTATGTTTCCATTAACCTGATTATTATCATAAGCAAAATCTGTGCCATAATCTACCTGCTCGCTATATTCTGGCTGAGCCTGATAATAATCTTCGCTTTGATCATAACCATTATTAATGGCATGTCTTATATCACCTATTCGCTTAGTAGCATATTCATCCATCAAACCATCCTGATAATACTGTCCGTTCTGGTATGCATTATCAGCTGGGTATGCTACTTCGTTTTCATAATAATCATTATTTGTATAATATCCATCTTCAGCATAGTCAGCTTTTTCATCAATATATCCACGACCTTCATCACCGTATATGTCTCCATATCCAAAACGATCAAATCGTCTATCATATCTCTCCTGCTGACCTCTTGTAAGTGGCTTATACATCTTCTTTAGTTCCATGGCTTTATCAACATATTCGCCTTCATTAAACCATAAACTAATTTCATCACATTGCGCTACACAACTTTCAATGTCTCCTGCTTCATGATAAAGTTTTGCTAATTCATATCCCCATCTTTCATCCATCTCTTCACGATTAAATGCTTCAAGAATTGGGATTAATGAATTTACATCCTTTCCTTTACCCTTTTCAATCTTATACTTTAAGATATACTGAGCATTGTCATGAGGTGCCATATCTACAAAGTCTCTATAAAAATCCTCTGCATCAATATAATCCTTTAGTTTAATGGATAAAACTGATAGTCTGTACGCTAATTGTCTTCCCATAGGAGTACGTTCATAAGCACAAAGTAAAACCTGCTTTGCCTTATCATACTGTCTGTTTGCCTCATATGCATCAGCTACAGTTATAAGCATTGAATTACTCTTAACCTTACTCCAATCTATGGTGTCTGCTATCTTAGCGGCAACCTTATAATCTTTTTTTGCAACCATCTTTTTTATTTGGTCTGATTTAATACCATACTCGTATTTATCCAAAACTATCCACCTCAACAATTATGTCATTTATGTACGCAAAAACACAGAATAATTTTACCATAATACCTAAATCTATTCAACATTTAGAGCGTAAAAAAGGAAAAAATAAGGCATCAGCCCCAATATATTGTTGGAACAGATGCCAATAATTTCTTTGTATATTCTTTTTTAGGATTCTTAAAGATTTCTTCCTTTCTTTCGTATTCCACAACCTTACCCTTATACATAACCATGACCCAGTCACTTATATGCTCAACAACGGATAAATCATGCGAAATAAACAATAAAGAAATACCTCTTTCCTTTTGTATTTTCTTAAGTAAATTTATAATCTGTGCCTGAACTGAAACATCAAGAGCCGATACAGGTTCATCACACACGATAAAATCTGGTTTAACTGCCAATGCCCTTGCAATACAAATCCTTTGTCTTTGTCCACCAGAAAAATCCTTTGGATATCTATCAGCAAGTTCTCTTCTTAAACCACACTCTTCCATTATTCCATAAACATACTCATCAGCCTCTTCTTTTGGAACAATTTTATGTTCTAACACGCCTTCCTTAATTATGTCCAAAACTTTCATTCTAGGCGATAAACTTGAATATGGATCCTGGAATATCATCTGAGCCTTGGTTCTAAAATCTCTTAATTTTTCTTCACGCATTTCATAAACATCCTCACCAGCAAATACAATTTTACCATGAGTAATGTTTTGATAAAGTCTTAAAACACACTTACCTACCGTAGTTTTTCCACAACCTGACTCACCTACAAGTCCAAGGGTTTCACCCTTCTTTACTGAAAAACTAACATTTTTAACAGCCTTAACATAAGACTTTTTTAAACTAAAGATACTCTTTTTAACCTCAAAAGACTTGCTCAAATTTCTAACATCTAAAATCACTTCATCTGATTCATGCTCTGAAAAAACACGTTTATTATTATCAACTAAAACCTCATCATTTATATTCCTACAATATGCATAATGATCTTCATTTAGCATAACTTTTTCAGGATAATTTCCATCACACTTATCACATCTATATTCACATCTATCCTTAAAATAACAGGCATCTTCCATATCTATCGGACTCGGAACATTTCCCTTTATATTATAAAGACTTCCTCTTGGATTTTTTATGTCAGGTTTTGATCTTAATAGGCTCTTTGTATAAGGGTGCTTTGGATTTTTAAAAATCTCCTTCGCGCTTCCCCACTCAACAATCCTGCCACAGTACATAACATAAATATAATCAGCCATTCTTGATACCACACCCAAATCATGCGTAATCATAAGAATACTGCTTTTCTCATCATCCTTAAGATCATTAAGAAGTTCTAAAATTTGAGCCTGTACCGTAACATCTAGGGCTGTTGTAGGTTCATCCGCTATAATAAGTCTTGGCTTTGAAGCAAGAGCCATTGCTATAATAACTCTCTGTCTCATACCACCAGATATTTCATGTGGATACATGTCATATACTCTTAATGGATCATCAATTTTTACCTTTGTCAGCAAATCAATAGTCTTTTCCTTAACTTGAGAAGAACTAATCTCAGCTCTTTCTTGTTCATACAATCTAACCGCTTCATCTAATTGATGTCCAATAGTATAAACTGGATTTAAACTCGTCATAGGTTCCTGAAAAATCATGGAAATATCGCGTCTTCTAAGTTCTCTCATTACAGATTCCTTAGCTTCATCGATATAAACTTCACCCTTTTTGGTATAAAGTTTTATTTTACCATCAGCTATGCGACCTTTCTTTTTATCAAGAAGACCCATAATAGAAAGTGCGGTCACTGATTTACCGCACCCTGATTCACCTACTAAACAAACAGTCTTACCTAAAGGCACTGTTAAATCAATTCCATCAACTGCCTTAAGTATACCTTTGTCTGTATCAAAATATGTTTTTAAATTATTAATTTCAAGAATATTCTTCTTAGAACTACCCATTCTAAGTCTCCTCATTCTATATATCATCTTATCCAGAAATATTAATAGGTTTAAATATAAACTATTTATTCAGCCTGTTAACTAATATACTCAGATAATATATTATAACTCAGTTCTGCCTTCTAAGGCTCTAAGCAATGTTACTTCATCAATATTTTCAAGATCACCACCTACAGGTACACCACTAGCTATTCTGCTTATCTTAATGCCCGTAGGTTTAAGTAACTTACTAATGTACATAGCAGTTGTTTCACCTTCCACACTTGAGTTGGTTGCAATGATAACTTCATCTACATCTTTTTCAAGTCTGACTATTAACTCTTTTAATTTTATATCTTCAGCAAATACACCTGCCATAGGTGAAATAGCACCATGTAAAACATGATATACGCCATCAAACTTACCTGTTTTTTCATACGCTGCTAAGTCTCTTGTGTTCTCTACAACCATAATCACTTTGTGATTTCTATTTGGATTAGCGCATATTGGACAAACCTCACTATCTGATAAAGTGAAGCACTCCTTACAATATCTGACATTCGCTCTTGCTTCTTTAATCGTATCAGCGAGCAAATTCACATCTTCCACATTCATGTTTAATATGTAATACGCAAGTCTTCCTGCAGACTTTGAACCAATACCAGGCAAGTTTGTTAATTGTTCAATTAATTTTGATATATAATTGCTATAATATTCCACTCTTATTTACCAAATAATCCTGATAATCCATCAATGCCATCTAAATATCCTGAGAATTTAGAAGCCTGAGCTGATGAAGCATCATCAGTCATCTTAATAGCTTCATTCATAGCTGCCATAATTAAATCTTCTAACATTTCAACATCATCTGGATCTACTACTTCCTTATCGATTTTAATTGACTTAACTTCCTTAAGTCCTGTAACTGTAACTTCAACAGCGCCACCGCCTGCTTTAGCTGTATATTCTGAGTTAGCCATCTGCTCCTGTGCTTCCATCATCTGCTTCTGCATCTTCTGAGCCTGTTTCATAAGACCACTCATGTTAGTTGGCATACCGCCACCATATCCTGCATTTCTCTTTGACATATCTAATTCCTCCATTTCTTTATTAGTCTTCTTCCTCTAAATCAATATTAAAGGGATTAATCGACCCATAATCTTCACTTTTATTATATACATCAGTCTCCATGATAATGGAAACATGAATTTCTTTTCCAGTATTTTTAGCAAGTGCCTCTTCTAATATTTTATCTTCGCCAGCATTTGCTAACATATCATAAGATGTTGATCCTTCCTTAATTGCAAGAACCAAGGTTCCATTCTTATCAAAATATTTCTTTGTTTTATCTATAAGAACTCTATGAAGTCCTGTAATATTCTTAGAAGCCGTAACTTTCTGCCAATTATCAACGATATATTGTAAATCCTCTGGAACCGGCATTTCAAGCTTACCTTTTAGTTTTTCTTCTTTTTCAGCATCATTAGATTCTTCACTACCACCTGCAGGCTTTTCACCAGAAGTAGCTACATACTCGCCTCTTTCAAGTTTCTTTTCCATATTTTCAATACGATTAAGAAGTGATGTAACATCCTTTTCCATGCTAGGTTTAATAATCTTTATAATTGCAATTTCTAAAAGAACACGCTTACTACTTTGAAATTTCATTGACGCAAGTGTTTCTGATAAAACTTTTATGTATCTCATTATTATTGCTTCATCGAAAAGTTTTGCATCATTTGCCATCTGAGATAATTTTTCATCAGACATATCAACTATCGAAGACATATTATCAGAAACCTTAACTAATAAAAGATTTCTCATATACCATATGAAATCAGACGTAAACTGAGATAAATCTCTTCCTGCCTGTACCATCTCTTCGATGACATTTAAACTACCTGAAACATCCTCATCAACAATAGCACACAAAAGTCTTTCAAACACTTCTGTATCAACTGCGCCTAAAACCTCTAAGACGTTTTCATAAGTTAAATCTTCACCAAGATAAAATGCTATACATCTATCTAGAAGACTTAATGCATCTCTCATTGATCCATCAGCTGCTTTTGCAATATATCTTAAGGCCTTTTCCTCAGCATTAATACCTTCCGCATCCATAAGTTCCTTTAGTCTGTTATATATAACATCAAGACTAATATGCTTAAAATCATATCTCTGACATCTTGACATAATTGTAATTGGAATCTTATGAACTTCTGTTGTAGCTAGAATGAAAATAACATATTCAGGTGGTTCTTCTAACGTTTTTAGAAGTGCATTAAACGCACCTGTTGAAAGCATATGTACCTCATCAATAATATATACTTTGTACTTATCATCCGTTGGTGCATATCTAACTTCTTCATTAATCTGTCTAATATTATCAACACCATTGTTTGAAGCCGCATCCATTTCAATTATGTTAATGCTGCTTCCATCAAGTGCTGCCTTACATCTTTCACACTCTCCACATGGACTTCCATCCACAGGATTTTGGCAATTTACAGCTCTGGCTAAAATCTTAGCCACACTGGTTTTACCCGTACCTCTAGTACCAGTAAAAAGATACGCATGAGCAAATCTACCCGACTTTATTTGATTTTGAAGTGTCGTAACTATATGATCCTGACCTTTAACATCAGCAAATGTCTGTGGTCTGAATTTACGATAAAGCGATAAATATGCCATAGTCATACCTGCCTTTTTGTAGTAAATTTATAAAATACTATTACTTTAATATTCTAAATCTTAGTGTTTATGGAATACTCTTCCATTCTCTTCATACTTTGGTTCACAAGTTAAATTGATACCAAGTTTTTTGAATATCTGAATATCAACTGATGAAAGTAAAACTGTTGAATGAGCATCACAACCTTTAAGAAGTGGTAAATGTTCAAGAGCTTTTCTTGCAACATCGCTATGAGCTGCTGTTGCTGAAAGAGCTGTTAAGATTTCATCAGTATGAAGTCTTGGGTTATTACTTCCAAGATAGTTTGTCTTAAGCATCTGAATAGGCTCGATTGCATCAGGTGAAATAAGTTTCACTTCATCTTCGATGCCAGCTAACATCTTAATTGCATTAAGAAGAGCTGATGAAGCTGCACCAAGTAATTCACTTGTTTTACCTGTAACAATTCTTCCATCAGGAAGTTCAATTGCAGCAGCTGGCTTTCCATCTGTAATCTTTTCTTTCTCTAATGCTGAAACGACAACTGGTCTATCATCAGGTGTAACTCCTGCCTGCTTCATTAATAACTCAAGTTTCATTATATCATTCTTTGTATAACCCTTTGTTTTCTTTTCACAAAGAGCTGCATAATATCTTCTAATAATCTCCTGTTTTGAAGCTATACAACAAGCCTCATCATCAACAATACAATTACCAGCCATGTTTACACCCATGTCTGTAGGTGACTTATATGGACTTTCTCCTGCTATAAGTTCAAACATTGCATTAACTACAGGGAAAATTTCAATATCTCTATTATAGTTAACAGTTGTAACACCATATGCCTCTAAATGGAATGGGTCAATCATGTTAACATCCTGAAGATCAGCTGTTGCTGCTTCATATGCAAGGTTAACAGGATGCTTAAGTGGAATATTCCAAATAGGGAATGTTTCAAATTTAGCATATCCTGCCTTAACTCCTCTTTTATGTTCATGGTAAAGCTGTGAAAGGCATGTTGCCATTTTTCCACTACCTGGTCCTGGTGCTGTGATAACAACAAGTGGTCTTTCAGTCTGAATAAAGTCATTCTTACCATAACCTTCGTCACTTACGATTGACTTTACATCACTTGGATATCCAGGAATCTTGTAATGTCTATATGACTTAATTCCAATAGATTCAAGTTTCTTTTGGAATAATACAGCTGATGGCTGTTCATTAAACTTAGTTAAGCAAACACTACCAACATATAAACCTACTGACTGAAAAGCATCTATAAGTCTTAATACATCTGAATCATAAGTAATACCATAATCCCCACGCATTTTATTATCTTCAATATCTTCTGCGCTAATTACAATTACTATTTCAGCCTGATCCTTTAACTGTAATAACATCTGAAGTTTTGAGTCAGGTTCAAATCCAGGTAATACTCTTGATGCATGAAAATCATCAAACAGTTTTCCACCAAATTCCAAATAAAGCTTATTCCCAAATTTTGAGATACGCTCTCTAATGTGTTCTGACTGCATTTTTAAATATTTGTCGTTATCAAATCCTTTTTTCACTGCCTTTACCTCGTTTACTTATTATTGTGATAAAAATGATTGTCCGGATAAAAACAATCACTGTTTATTATAACACATCTTAGTGTTATTTTGTAAAAAATATTAAAAGAGGTTTAGAAAAATAATTTTTCAAAAACCTCTTTTATACATTACATTTTTCCTATGTAAAACCCACTTTACAAGTTTACATAATTTGTATATTTTTAATCCGTGCATCTTGCTTTGTACTATCTCCATAAGCGTTACCTAGGTAGTCAGCTCAGCAAAGGCAATCTCACATCACACGAAAGGTTCTCCTTAGTGCTGCTTTGTTCCCAACCTGACACGATTCGAAGATTTCCGTTGCGCAAGGACCCTCACGTCAACACCACTTTCCTAGGGCAGCCCTACAGATTTAGCCCGAGGCAAGATATCACCCCTGCTAGAGCGGTTTGCAGGTACAGGGCACCGCTAACTCCCCGGCTGCACGGAAGCTTTATAAACTTTTCAACAACGTTCATAAGTATACGAAATTTCCCGCCTTTTGTCAATATCAACGCGACTTGCAATTTTATATTATCTATCTAGGACTCAGCTCTCGCACGGTGCGGGCTGCCCCTAGCCACACTAAGTTCGAAAGCAATGTGTTTATCATTACCAATTTCCTTTATCTGTATAATACAAATATTATACTATAAATAAAAAAGATGGGATAAATCTGAATGTAAACATTCAATTATCCCATCTTTTCCATTTATATCATAACGCTTCGCGTTATGCAGATAAAGTCAATTGCTAATAACACACTACTTTCTCACTAAGTGTAGAGACCCGCAACGGTCCCATCTAGAGAATATAGAAATTGCAAGTCGCTTACGTATTGATAAAGTGAAATTTCTATTTTTTGCGTAAGCATCGAAAATATTCTGAGAGCATAGTTGAGCATTCTTCGCCTAAAATTCCACTATATGTTTCAACTTGATGGTTGAATTTTGGAACGTGAAGTAAGTCTAGGACAGAGCCTGCGCATCCGGCTTTTGGATTCATAGCTCCCATATATACTTTTTTTATACGTGCCTGTACTATTGCACCTGCACACATCTGACATGGTTCAAGTGTAATGTACATTTCACAGTCATCAAGACGCCAGTCACCTAGCGTCTTGCTTGCTTTTTTTATTGCTATAAGTTCCGCATGAGATAATGTATTTTTATCAGTTATACGTCTATTATATCCACGCGCAACTATTTTATCTTTATATACTATTACGCAACCTATCGGAACCTCGTTTAAGGCTTCTGCTTTTTTGGCCTGCTTAATAGCTTCTTTCATGAATTTTTCTTCTCTACTTGCTAAGTTTTTCATTTATAACCTGCCAAACATCATCTGATTCCATTGAAAGTTTCCAGAATGCAGCACCACCAATATTGTTATTTACAATTAATTCAAGCTTAGCTGTTAATGAATCCATATCTTCCATCCATATCTGAGTTGACTTTCCTGATGCTTCATCTTCATAAAATGCATAATTAACACCAGTCTTTTCATCAAGTTTTAAAGATTTAGATAAATCAGGATCCTGTTCAACCATCTCCTTAGCAGTATCCATACCAACGGCTTTACTCGAAAGAATGAAATCACCATTTACCTTATCTTCTATATATTTTTGTCCTTTTTCAAGATTATTTGCTTCAGTTGGTTCTGCTGCTTTCTTTGTCCAAACTCTTGTATAAAATGGAAGTGCAGCAATTATCTTAGATGCATTCTTACTTCCAACTTCTTCAACTGTATTCTTAATACCATTTTCTACAAAACTCATTGAAGATACAGGACCAGCATCAGTACTTGAACCATTAAATTCATCGTATGCCATTACTACAACATAATCACATACTTCTGCCTGTGCATCTCTTCTATAGTATTTTGACCAATCAGATGGTACATAGGTATCTGCAGAAAGAACAAGTTTATCATTTCTACAACTAACAGATAGTTCTCTTAAGAACTCAATATAGCTATCACTATACTCTTCTTTTATGTACTCAAAGTCCACATTTATACCATCTGCCTTACAATGTTTAACCTGTTTAATTATATTATTAATAAGTCTCTGTCTTGAACTTGTTTTTGAAATAGCCTCATTGACAACATGAGTACCATCTTTAGTCTTAATAAAGTCATCAACTAAAACCCAAACTTCAAGTCCCTTATCATGAGCCTTTTTAACATAATCGGCTGATGCAATACTCTTAAGTTTACCTTTTTTATTCTTAACACTAAGCCATGTTGGAGAAATAACATTAAGGCCCTTAGCCTTACTTACAACTTCATCAAGAGAGCCATTAGCTGCAGATTCTGTAACCTGATGCCATGCAATACTAATCTTCTTATCCTTTGTAAGTGATGTATATTCAGGCAAATCAACCTTACTCTTAGCAGCAATCTCTGTCTTTTCAGAAAGAGAACTCTTCTTAATGAAACCAATTATACCCTCTGTTGTCATAACCTCAGTAAAATCGCCTTCTTCAATACCTGTAAGTAAAACCTGTTCACCAATTTTAGCTTCTGTATAAATATGTGCAGAAACATCTGCTCCATTTCTAATACTGTCAATCTTTTCAACTTTTGCATATGGTAATGGATTAAGAGTACCAACCATACATATTCTATTAGGATTAGTAAATACCTGATAATCTAATCCTGTATATTTTGAAACAAATGCTAAATCAAGATACAAATCATCATTTACTTGGATAGTAATATCATTATCCCAGCTTTCTGACTTTCCGCCTTCTTCATATCCAGCTCCACCAATTGCATGTTTTACAACTGCTGTTGGTGTAGTATATAATATGAAGTTTTCTTCTCTATCCCAATAAAACTTATCTGTAATCTTATTTCTTATAGTTTCATATCTAACATAATATGTATTGTTCTTTAAAAGAGCTCTGTAGTCACTAAGTATACCCGATATTACAACAGCATAATTTTCATCGTTTTCACCAACATGTGAACCATCGCTTTCAACTAAGTTAAATGCCTCATAGATATTTGCTGTTTTTGTACTAGCTATCTTAAATCCTGTCTTTTTCATGTACAATACTGTACAGGCAATTGCTATTAATGCAACGAGTGTGACTATAAATTTCTTATACACGCCCTTAATCCTCCTTGTGTTCCTTTTTACGTATTTTAGAGCTTTGCTAATTGTGTTAAAGCATCACCTTCGATTACTGGTTCAAAATGCTCAAGTATAATACTCTGAGTTAAATCAGAGAATAATGTGTCATCTGCATACTCCGATATAATATCGCAAGAATACTGATAACTTTCAGCATCTTCTAACTCAGCATCTAAAAGTAATACATAATTTCCCTCTATTTCATATAAATCACTAACACCTTTATATATACCATCAACTTGTTTTGCACTAGTTATAAGATTATCTACATTAGAGAACATGAAGATAACTGATTCCTCAAATTCATCTCCCTCATCAGTAGCATCATTATTCTTATAATCTTCAATCTCTTGGAATAAATCATCCATATCTTCAACATTATGAATGTTATTTAAAAGATTATTCTGAAATTTCTTCTGATTCATGGCAACAATCTTCTTCATCTTTTCCATCTCTTCTTCTGTATTAACCTTAGTAATTGTAAACACAATATTATCAGGTATATTAGCAGTAGCCTCAATTATAAGAGGAAAATTATTAGGTTCAAAACCAAATTGCTCATGAGCCTTGTAAATAATCTCCTTGAAGAATTTCGGTGCATTGCCATTACCATTAATGATTTCACCAAGTTTTATCTTATATGTTTCAAATTCTTTTCTGTCAATTGTACATCTTATGGAGTTTTCACTCAATTTTTCTAATTTCATAGTGGATCCCCCTCTCTTTAAAGTATTATTAGAATTATATCAAACTTCTATTTAATGTCAAGCAAGCCAACCTTACGATTTCCTTAACTAAACATTAATATAGATGCTGCTATTGCGGCATTTAAAGACTCAACATTTCCGTACATTGGAATAATAACCAATTCATCCGCTAAAGCTGCAACTTCGTCCGATATGCCATTCGCTTCGTTTCCAATTATAAACCCATACGCGCCATCTTTTTTTACTTCGTTATATAACTTCTTTCCACCTAAGTGAGCAGCATATAACTTAAAGTTTTCCTGTTTAATCTTCTTAATGTCTTCCTTTAAATCTTCACTTTCATAAAAAGGTACTCTTAGGATTGCTCCCATTGTTGATCTAACAACTTTCGGATTGTAAATATCAACACTTTCCTTTGATAATATTATACCACTAACTCCCGCTGCTTCACAGGTCCTAATTATAGTTCCTAAATTTCCTGGATCCCTTAAATCATCGAGAATCATTATTACTTGCTTATCTGGTAATCCATCCTTCTTAACTTTTCTATTTAAAATATCATTAAGTTTATAATGTTTTCTTTTTACAATAGCTAAAATACCCTGTGGCGTTACGGTATCACTAATCTTTTTAAATAAAGCATCCGAAATAACCTTATAAGAAAATCCTAATTCAAATTCACCTTCCTTATTAAACGACTTAACATCAACGATTTTTTTATCTACATTTCCACTTGCAATGTTTTCATAACAAGTTTTTGAAATATAAACCTCTCGTATATCCTCTTTAGGAATTTCAAAAACCATCTTAAGTCCTTCAACAACATAGGAATCTTCCTTCCTTCTGTTCTTTGATTTTTCTAGTAACCCTATTATCTTTTTTATGTCCTTATTTGTTTCGGATGTAATTATTTCCATTCTATTACCTACTTCTTCCATGCTTAAAATAAGCTTTTTCATATGTAACGGCAACGTTTTTCTCTCCAAGGATTGCTTCAAATTCCTCAACTAGATCCTTATTAACATCTACAAGGTATCTTACAGGAAGCATGAATTTTTCCTTTTCTTTTTCTTTATATATAACAACCCTGTCGTTACCATCACTTGTTTTCAACAAATCTTCCATTTCAGTTTTAAGACTATTATAATGTTCATTATCCTTAAACCTTAACCAGATTTTCTTAGGCACCTGATTAAAGTTCATAATATTTGATGCGATTACTCTTGCAGTATCCTCATCCTCAAACTGAATTCGACCTTCTATTAAAACCTTTTCACCTTCAACTAAATTCTCTCTGTTCGGCATATAACTATTAGGGAAAATAATAACTTCAATACTACCATATAAATCCTCTAAATCAGCAAATGCCATTATAGTATTATTCTTAGTTGTCTTAGTTTTAACGTCATTAAGAATTCCACCTATAACCGTGAAATCGCCATCATTAACCTTACATTCACTTGAAATTTCATTACCTTCAGCATCTCTAACAACTTCTCTAATGAAATCCTTTGTACTATTCTTTACATTTTTCTTTAAAAGATCAGTATAATTTTCAAGTGGATGACCACTTACATATATTCCTAATACTTCCTTTTCATATGATAATAATTCTTCCTTATCAAGTTCAGGAACTGGTGGAAGTGGTGTCTTTATACTTTCCTTTATTTCTTCATCACCCATATCAAAAAGGCTCATCTGACCTGCTATGGTTTTCTTCTTTTCTGAAGCCTTATTATCAAAAACAACTGGAAATGCAATAAGCATCTGATTTCTATTAGCAGCAAACGAATCAAATGCTCCTGCCTTAATTAAATTTTCAATAATCTTTTTATTAACACCTTTATCGTATAGACGTTGAGCGAAATCATCCATATCTTTATATGGACCACTTTCCTCACGCTCCTCAACGATTCTGTCAATTACGTTTATTCCGATTCCCTTAATTGCAGAAAGACCATATATAATGTTTCCATCCTTAACAGAGAATCCACTTTCACCAGCATTAATATCTGGTGGAAGTACATTTACTCCCATATCTCTACATTCATATATATAATCAGAAACCTTTGTAGTTTCACCCATTACTGATGTAAGAAGTGCTGCCATATATTCAACTGGGTAATAGTATTTAAGGAATGCTGTTCTCATTGAAACAACCGCATAAGCAGCTGCATGAGATTTATTAAACGCATACTTTGCAAAGTCAATCATAGAATCATAGATTGTATTTGCTACTTTCTC
The DNA here is from genome assembly GCF_900167115.1 of Eubacterium uniforme. GTDB lineage: Bacteria > Bacillota > Clostridia > Lachnospirales > Lachnospiraceae > Eubacterium_S > Eubacterium_S uniforme. Next base: position 147,674 of record NZ_FUXZ01000005.1, on the reverse strand, counting down.
ATCAATACCATTCTTTAAACAGCCTTCAACAAATGCTGTTCTCTCAGACTGCATGACATCAACTTTTTTCTTAGACATGGCTCTACGAAGATTATCAGACCTTCCAAGTGAAAATCCACCAAGATCTCTAACAATCTGCATAACCTGTTCCTGATAAACTATACAACCATAGGTTGGTTTCAAAATAGGAACTAACTGTTCACATTCATAGGATATGTGTTCAGGGTCATTTTTACCTGCAAGATACTTTGGAATAAAATCCATAGGGCCTGGTCTGTAAAGTGAAATACCGGCAACTATATCTTCAAAGCTATTAGGCTTAAGTTCCTTCATGAAACTCTTCATACCAGAACTTTCAAGCTGGAACACACCATCACACTTGCCCTGACCAATCATATCGAGAACCTTGCTATCATCTAAATCAATCTTTGAAATATCGATCTTTTTTCCTGTAGTTTTATATATTAAATCAAGTGCATGCTTAATAACTGTTAAGTTTCTAAGAGCTAAGAAGTCCATCTTAAGTAGACCTAACGATTCAATGGTTACTGCTTCAAACTGTGTAGTAATATTACCTTCAGCTCCTCTTGATAATGGAACATAGTCCATAACAGGTGCATTACAAATAACTACGCCTGCAGGATGAATACCTACACTTCGCTGTAATCCTTCAAGTCTCTTACACATATCAATGTATTCTTTAGTTTCTCTGTCACTTTCATACACTTCCCTAAATTCAGGATTTTCTTTAAGTGCCAAATCTATGGTCATCTTAGGAGCTGATGGAACAAGCTTTGCGATCTGATTAACTCTTGTGAGAGGAATCTCTAGCACTCGTCCAACATCCCTTATAACACCTCTTGCTGCCATAGTATTAAAAGTAATAATCTGAGATACCTTTTCTCTTCCATATTTTTGGGTTACATAATCTATAACCTCTGCTCGTCTATCAACACAGAAGTCAATATCCACATCGGGCATGGTTACACGTTCAGGATTTAAAAATCTTTCAAAAATAAGACTATACTTAATAGGATCAATATCCGTTATAAATAAACAATATGAAACAACACTACCTGCTGCCGAACCTCTTCCAGGTCCAACTGGTATGTCATGTTCCTTTGCATAATTAATAAAATCCCAGATTATAAGGAAGTAATCAACAAATCCCATGCTATTGATAGTATCAATTTCATACTTTAATCTGTTCTCTACATCTTCCTTTGTTAAATGTAGTTTTTCAAGGACTTCAGGTGTATATCTTTTCTCAAGTCCTAGTTTACATAAATATTCAAGATAAGATAGTGACGTATACTCTTTTGGTGTATCATATTTTGGTAATTTAGAAACACCAAATTCTATTTCAACATCACATCTATCTGCAATTTTCTTTGTATTCTCCACAGCGGAAAGTGCATATGGGAAAAGCGCTCTCATCTCTTCCTCACTCTTTAAGTAATACTGTCCGCCTTCATATTTCATTCTATCTTCATCACTTACCTTTTTACCTGTCTGAATACAAAGTAAGATATCATGAGCCTTTGCATCCTCAGCTGTAAGGTAATGTGCATCATTCGTACATATAAGTTCAATACCTGTTTCCTCAGAAAGTCTTAGCATATTTGAATTAACAAGTTGCTGTTCAGGTATACCGTGGTCTTGTAATTCCAAAAAGAAATTACCCTTACCAAATATCTTTTCATATCTAAGAGCCGCTTCTTTTCCAGACTCATAATCTCCCCTTGCAAGATTCCTTGAAACCTCACCTGCAAGACACGCACTTGTACATATTAATCCCTCATGGTATTTTTCTAGAGTTTCCATATCCACTCTTGGTTTATAGTAAAATCCATCTATAAATCCAATTGATACTATCTTTGATAAATTTTCATAACCGATGTTATTCTCTGCAAGCAAAATAAGATGATAGTACTTATCATCTTCCTTTTTTAACTCTTTATCAAATCTACTTCCTGGCGCAACATAAACTTCACATCCTATAATTGGCTTGATACCTTCTGCTCTACAAGCTTTATAGAATTCAATTACACCATACATAACACCATGATCTGTTATTGCAATACTATCCATACCTAATTCTTTTGTTTTTTTGACAAGTTCTTTTATCTTATTAGAACCATCAAGTATACTGTACTGCGTATGTACATGTAAATGCGTAAATGCCATATACGGCCTCCTTACAAAAAATAAAACACCTCTCAAACTAAAAGAGGTGTTTTGTATATTTTATATTAATTCTCTTTGCTAAGGAAATCTTCAATCTGCGATAAAGCTTCTTCCTCGTCTTCCCCTTCGCATGTTACACAAACCTGCTGTCCTTTAGATACTCCTAATGTCATCATCCCCATTAAACTTTTTGCGTTTACATGCTTGTTGTCACTAATTACATAGATAACGCTTTTAAACTGACTTGCTACCTGAATAAGTTCTGCAACTGGTCCAACATCATTACCTGAACCGATATTTACAGAAATGTCTTTTGATACCATAATATCCTCCTTATTAGCTATCTGATTTCATCTGCTAGTTCGCTCAATTTCCTAAGTCTGTGATTTACTCCTGACTTACCAATAGGTTTATTAAGCAATCCCCCTAGTTCCACTAAAGATGCATCAGGATACTGTAGCCTTACTTCGGCCATTTCCTTTAACTGAGGCGATAAACTATCAAGTCCTTTCCTAGCCTTAATTAAGTTTATATCATCAATCTGCCTCATTGCACTCTTTACAACCTTCGTAATGTTAGCTGTTTCACAATTAACCTTACGATTTAAATTATTTCTCATATCTTTAATAATTCGTACATTTTCAAATTCCATAAGGGCTTTATGGGCACCCATGACATTTAACGTATCAACTATCAAAGAACCCTCTTTGATATATACCACAAAACGTCTACTTCTTGCAACCTTTTTTGTGCCAATATCAAATTTTTGTAAAATATGCTGTATTTTTTGACATTTTTCATCAGAATTGCACACTATTTCCAAATGATTTGAGTTTTCCGGATTACTTATTGAGCCAGATGCCAAAAATACACCTCTAATATACGCCCTTTCACAGCACGTTTTACTAACATCTGCCTTCTCAATCATCTGAGTTATCTCATATGCTATCTTGCTATCAGTAACAACTAATATATATAATTTTTGACCTTTATTTCCTATGTTTCTTACTAGAATTTCTGGTTTACTTTTAAACCTCTTACTTAAAAGAATACTTATTCTTCTAGCAACATCAATATTTTCAGTCTGTACTTTTATGCTATATCTATCATTTTGAGAGATATGTATACTCCCACACATTGTCATGATTGCAAGTAGTTCTGCATCAACACAATGCAACTTACCTACATTAACTCTCGACAATTCATCCTTTACTTTCCCAGAAAATGACATATTATTCTCCAAATATTCACGTAAATAATTTACTATCTAGCTATATCTCTATGTTCTTTCTTTATTCCATACTCTTCGTTTTTCTTAAGTTCTTCGTATAGTTTGTTCGCTATTGTAACTGATCTATGATGTCCACCTGTACATCCAATTGCAATAACAAGCTGATTTCTACCTTCACTAATATAGTTTGGAATAAGGAAATTAACCATATCTTTTAGTTTACATAAAAATTCTTGTGCAGCTTCCGAATTCATAACGTATTCCTGCACCGCCTCATCCTCACCAGTCTTATTCTTAAGTTCATCAATATAATAAGGATTTGGCATAAATCTTACATCAAAAACAAGATCTGCATCCTGAGGAATACCATGCTTATATCCAAAGGAAATAATTCTCACATATAAATTTTTAAATAAGCCATTATCAATAAATATCTTATCAAGTTCACCACGTAAATCTCTAACTAGTATGTTACTCGTATCAATAATGTAATCTGCTCTTTTCTTTAAAAATGCGAGTTTCTCTCTTTCCTTTCTAATGCCATCCTCAACATTTCCATACTTTGAAAGCGGATGCTTTCTTCTAGATTCCTTGTATCTTTTCAATAAGACATTGTCATTCGCTTCAAGGAATAAAATCTCATAATCCTGTTTCTTTTCATTAAGTATATCAAGTGAATCTGTGAGTTTTGCAAGCATTTCACCACTTCTGATATCAATTCCCATAGCAACTTTTTCAAGATCACTAGTAGGATTGAATGTCAAATCTGCAAATGTATCAATTAGTTTTATAGGCAAATTATCAACACAGAAGAAACCAAAATCTTCCAATATTTTTAATGCGCTACTTTTCCCTGCTCCTGACATTCCAGTAACAATTACAAATCTCATGTTTCACCTCTATTTCTCCTAGTATGAAAATCATACTTAATCAAAAAGTTTGTTAATCATTATCCTAAAGTCATTAAAAAGAGTCTTTCTAACTCAATCTTTATTCTAATATTTTAACTTCTCTTTCTAATTCAACACCACTATCTTCATATACTTTCTTTTGTACATCAGATATTAATTTTAAAACATCTTCACATGTGGCATTGCCAATGTTAATCACAAAACCACTATGTTTTTCCGAAACCTGAGCTCCACCAACGGTGTACCCCTTCAGATTACTATCTTCAATAAGTTTTCCTGCAAAATAACCTTCAGGTCTTTTAAAAGTACTACCTGCACTTGGAAATTCCAAAGGCTGCTTGTCTCGTCTTCTTCCATTAAAGTCACTCATAAGAACCTTGATTTCATCCCTATTACCCTTTTTAAGTTTAATTTTTGCTCCTAAAATAATAAGGCTCTCCTTTGTAGCAAGACTAGTTCTATAGCCAAACTCCATATCCTTATTACTTATTGTTTTCTTATTTCCATCACAATCTAAAACATATACTTCAGTAACCACATCCTTTATCTCTCCACCGTATGCACCTGCATTCATAACAACTGCCCCGCCAAGAGTTCCAGGAATTCCGCTTAATGGTTCAAATCCACTGAGTTCATGTTCTAATGCATATGCAGCAATTCTTGATAAAAGTATTCCGCCCTTAGCAGCAAATGTTTCATCATCAATCTCTTCAATATCAGCATATCCATTTCCGATTTCAATGATAACTCCTCTAAAGCCTTCATCTTTCACCAAAAGATTACTACCATTTCCTATAATGTAAAATCTTACGTTTTCCAGTTTACATAACTTTATCACTTCTGTTATTTCTTTTTCAGAACTAACACTTACGTAAAAGTCTGCATTTCCACCTATTCTAAAGGTAGTATGCTTATGCATGGGTTCATCAAACTTTACATTATCACATATATTTAAAAGTTTGTTTTTAAAATCATTATTATACATAATAAACCTATTAATATATCTAATAATTATTTTATTAGTTATTCTTCTTATCGCAAACTAATGCTGCTGCACCATACATACCAGCATCATTACCAAGTGAAGCAAGTAAAATCTTAGCGTCTCGACTTGCTCTAAACGCTTCTTTCTTATATACATCTTCTACTGCATCAATAAGGATTGAACCTGCCTTACTTACGCCACCACCAATTAAGAATGCTTCTGGATCAACAACACATGAAACATGCGCCATAACCTTACCAAGATACTTTCCTAATATAGCAACTACTTCATTAGCAAGTTTATCACCTTCTTTAGCTGCATCGAAAACATCTTTCGCTGTAAGTGTTTCAATGCTTCTAAGCTTTGAATCTTCTGTTGAACTAGAAAGGATTCTCTTAGCTTCCTTAACAACTCCTGTTGCTGAAGCATACTGTTCAAGACATCCAGCCTTTCCACAGTTACAATAATCTGTTTCATCGTCCTTAACCTGAGCATGTCCGATTTCTCCAGCTGCTCCATTAAAACCTGCTACAATTTTATTATTTATAATAACGCCACCGCCTACGCCAGTACCAAGTGTAATCATAACCATACTAGATAAGCCCTTTCCGCCACCTACCCAGTTTTCACCAAGTGCTGCAACATTAGCGTCATTTGCTGCTTTAACATTAGAGCATTCAAATACTTCTGCCATTCTTTCCTCTATGTTAAACTCGCCCCATCCTAAATTAACACAGCCTAAAACTCTGCCATCATCAGTAACAGGACCTGGTATACCACAGCCATAACCTATAATCTGTCCTTTTGATATACCCTGACTCTCTATTTTATTCTCAATAGACTGAGCAACATCACTTAAAATAAATTCACCATTATTTTCCTTACGTGTTGGAATTTCCCACTTATCAAGAAGAATACCATCTTCTTTAAAGAAACCAACCTTTACTGTTGTTCCGCCTACGTCAATACCAAATAAATATTTATCCATGCTATTCGCCTTCCTTTGTTTTATTTCTCTGCCCGTTTATATAATAACACCGTTTATTATTTACCATTATCCGGCGAGTTATTAATCAAATTCTTTGTAACACGATTATATAATTCCTGAGCCGCATTATAACCCATAAGTTTCTGTCTATGGTTAACAGCTGCGGATTCAACGATAATCGCTATATTTCTACCTGGTCTGATTGGAATTGAATGGCATACAACCTTATTACCTAAAAACTCGATATAATTATCTTCAAGTCCAAATCTGTCATATTCTTTTTCTCTATCCCACTCTTCAAGTTTAATTACCATATCGATTTCCTGTGTTTCTTTAACAGATTCAACACCGAAAAGTGTTTTAACATCGATAATACCAATACCTCTAAGTTCAATAAAGTGTCTTGTAATATCAGGAGCTGTACCGATTAAAGTTTCATCACTTACTCTTCTGATTTCTACCACATCATCAGTAACTAAACGATGACCTCTCTTTATAAGTTCAAGGGCTGTTTCACTCTTACCAATACCACTTTCACCCATAATCAAAACACCTTCACCATAAACGTCTACTAAAACGCCGTGTATTGAAACACATGGTGCAAGTTCTACATTAAGCCATCTAGTAAGTTCATTACTAAACTTACTTGTTTCTTTCTCTGATGATAAAATTGGAATACCATACTGTTTAGCAGTTTCAAGAAGATACTTATCAGGTTCAATATTCTGGCAAATTATAAGACATGGAATTCCACTACTCATAAGCTGCTGATAAATATTCTTTCTTCTTTCTACATCAACGCTATTAAGGTAAGCATTCTCTACATTACCAATAAGCTGTAATCTATCTTTTTCAAAGTGATCAAAGAATCCCGCAAGCTGTAATGCAGGTCTATTGATTTCTGGAATTGTAACATCAACCTTATCTGCATCAATCTCTGGAATCCATTCTTTTAAATTATAATTATCAATTACTTTTGAAAGTCTAATACTCATACCAACTCTCCTTCCTACAATACCCCAATTTTAAATCACACAAAACCACCTTATATTATAGTACATAACCAACATTCATGTCAAAGTATATTGATTTTATTTAGTAAATCCATACGCGCCCAGCAAATTTATATTGTCTATCTAAGACTCAGCTCTCGCACGGTGCGGGCTCCCCCTAGCCACACTAAGTTCGAAAACAGTGTTTTTTATCATTATCAATTTCCTTTATCTGTATAATACAAGTATTATACTACAAATAAAAAAGCTGGGATAAATCTGAATGTAAACCTTCAATTATCCCATCTTTTTCATTTATACCATAACGCTTCGCGTTATGCAGATAAAGTCAATTGCTAATAAAACACAGTTTTCTCACTAAGTGTAGAGACCCGCAACGGTCCCATCTAGAAAATATAGAATTTGCTGGACGCGTATTTATTTCACTATCTAAAAAAATTATAGACTTCTTCAGCGATGGTTTCGGTTATGCCATCAACGGATTTTAGTTCATCAATAGATGCTGCTCGTATACCATCAATATCTCCAAATCGACGCATCAAAGCTTTACGACGTGATGGACCAATGCCTTTTATGTCATCAAGTATTGAATGTACCTGCTTTTTGCCACGAAGGCTCTTATGAAATTCAATAGCAAATCTATGAGCTTCGTCCTGAATTCTTGTTATTAATTTAAATTCTTCTGATGATTTTTTAAGTGGTATTTCTTTGCCTTCATATATAAGACCTCTTGTTGAATGATGATCATCTTTTACCATACCTGATATTGGAATGTTAAGCCCAAGTTTCTTCATGACTCCAAGTGCTATATTTACCTGACCTAAACCACCATCCATCATAATAAGATCTGGGAATCTAGAAAAACTACCATTCTCATAATCCATACCTTTTTCATCAAGTTCAGCTCTTTCCTTTAAGCCATGTTCAAATCTTCTAGTTAGAACTTCTTCAAGGGATTTGTAGTCATTTGCTCCCTTAACCCATTTTATCTTAAACTTTCTATATGCATTTTTCTTTGGCTTTCCATCTTCAAATACAATCATTGAACCTACTGATTCATAGCCACTTGTATTAGAAATATCATATGCCTCAATTCGTTTTGCATAATCTATGTTAAGTATATCAGAAATATTTGTAACCGCATCAACTGTACGTTTCTGTTCACGAACAAGTTTATCCCTATCCTTTGTAAGAACCATAGTTGCATTCTTAAATGCAAGTTCAATCATTTTTTCCTTATCACCTTTTTTAGGTGTAACAATAGAAACCTTGAAACCTGATAAACCTTTTAACCAGCTTTCAAGAACTTCTTTATCATAAACATCATACTGAACATGTAGTTCCCTAGGAATATATGGAGTACCACCATAGTATTGCTTTATGAAACTTGTAATAATCTTTTGTTTCTTGATGATATTTTCACTTGTTAAATCATCATTACTATCAGTTTTTTCATTATTCTCGTTTTCATTATTTTCAGATTTATCAGCATTCTGATTTTCATCTTCCATATATTCATCATTTATGATATTTAAAATATTTAAGAAGAAATGCTCTCTACCAATAAGTTTTCCATCTCTTATGAAAAATACCTGTACAACAGCTTCATCACCTGCAGTTGCACATGCTATAACATCTCTATCATCAAAACTATGACTTGTAATCTTTTGATGTTCCTTTATATGATTAATGCTATTAATTAAATCTCTATATTTAACTGCATCCTCAAACTCCATATTTGCTGAAGCTGCAAGCATCTTATCTTCTAATTCTTTAAGAATTGGTGCCTGATTACCTGAAAGAAAATCTATTAATCTATTAACATTTTTAGCATATTCTTCTTTTGATATCTTACCAACACATGGTGCTTCACATCTTCCAATATGATAATTTAAACAAGCCCTGTCATTAGAATTGTTTTTCCCTGGGAATGTTTTTTCATCATCAATATTCAAAAGATATTTTTCAAAATCAGCTTTTGTATCATATATTTTTTTATTGCATGTTCTTACTTTAAATATTCCAGCAGCGAGTTCAATAGTATCTTTAATTGCCCCCGCACTGGTGAATGGGCCAAAGTATCTGCTCTTATCCTTCCCCATTCTTCTTGAAAATAAAACTCTAGGAAAATCTTCTTCAACGGTTACTTTTATAAAAGGATAACTCTTATCATCCTTAAGCATTGTATTATACTTAGGGCGATGTTTCTTTATAAGATTGCACTCTAAAATAAGAGCCTCTAATTCAGAATCAGTCACTATATATTCAAAGCGACTAATATTCTTAACCATTTGCTCTATCTTACTACTTTTTTTTGTACTTGTTCTAAAGTACTGACGCACTCTGTTTCTTAAACTAATTGCCTTACCAACGTAGATTATATCATCGTGCTTATTATGCATTATGTAAACTCCAGGTTGGTGAGGCAGCTTTTTTAATTCTTCTTCAATGTCAAACATAATTTATCCTTTTATCCCTATGCTTCAATTTACATATATTATCTCATAAAATACAATTACGGGAAATAATTATTTCCCGTAATCATAACATTTATTATTATATTATAATCTGTCCTAACAAATTATACTTACAGCAAATGCAACTTACTGTTCACTAGTTTCAGCCACTTCAGATTGTTCTATCGAGCCAACACTTACTTCACTTTTCTCAACAGATTCGGATGTATCAGCAATTTCAGATGTCTCGATTACTCCAACCTTTTCAGAATCATTAATATCTTCTGAATTCTTAATTTCCTCTGACTCCTTAACTTCATCGCCTCTTACTCTATGGAAAATTTCCATAAACTGCTTACCAGTAATTGTTTCTTTCTCATAAAGGAATGTTGCAATTTCATCAAGCACTTCTCTGTTCTCTATAAGAAGTCTCTTTGATTCTTCATAAGCTGCTTTAAGTATTTCTCTAATTTCTTTATCAATCTCTGCCTGTGTTTCTTCACTACAATTAAATGAAGCTCCACCATCAAGATACTTACTCTCAACTGTTTCAAGACTAACAAGGCCAAACTTCTTTGACATACCAAACTGTGTAATCATTGCTCTTGCTATATCTGTTGCTTTTTCCATGTCGTTACTTGCACCAGTTGTAACTGTATCAAAAACAATTTCTTCAGCAGCACGACCTGCAAGTAATGTTACAAGTCTTGCTTCTAATTCTTTTTGAGTCATAAGGAATTTTTCTTCCTCAGGTGCACTCATAACGTAACCTAAACTTCCCATTGTTCTTGGAACAATTGTAATCTTCTGAACAGGTTCTGCATCTTTTTGAAGTGCAGTTGCAAGAGCATGTCCAACTTCGTGGTATGCAACCGTTTTCTTTTCCTGTTCTCCAAGAACTCTGTCTTTCTTTTCCTTACCGGCAATAACAACTTCAACTGATTCAAATAAATCAGCCTGAGAAATTGCTGCTCTACCATTCTTAACTGCCATAATAGCAGCTTCGTTAATCATATTTGCAAGATCTGAACCAACAGCACCACTTGTTGCAAGTGCAATTGCTTCAAGATCAACAGTTTCATCCATTGCGACATCTTTTGAATGGACTTTCAATGTATCAATACGACCCTTAAGGTCTGGCTTATCAACTATGATTCTTCTATCAAATCTACCTGGTCTTAAAAGAGCTTTATCAAGTACTTCTGGTCTATTTGTAGCAGCAAGTAAAAATACACCCTTAGATGTATCAAAACCATCCATTTCAGCAAGGAGCTGGTTTAATGTCTGTTCTCTTTCATCGTTACCACCGCCATATCTTGCATCTCTGCTCTTACCAATGGCATCAATTTCATCGATGAATACGATACATGGTGCGTGTTTTTGTGCCTGTTCAAAAAGTGAACGAACTCGACTTGCACCTACACCAACAAACATTTCAACGAAGTCAGAACCTGATATTGAGAAGAATGGTACATTAGCTTCACCAGCAACAGCTTTTGCAAGAAGTGTTTTACCTGTACCCGGAGGACCAACAAGTAACGCGCCCTTAGGTAACTTAGCACCAATCTTAGAATACTTATCAGGGTTATGTATAAAATCTACAATTTCTGTAAGTGATTCCTTAGCTTCATCCTGACCTGCAACATCATTAAACATAACCCCAGTTTCTTTTTGCATGTCATACATTTTTGCCTTACTCTTGCCAACACCCATTATGTCGCCACCATTTTCAGACATCTTCTTAACGCCTCTTGATATTAAGAGATAGAAAAGTACAATTGGTACCACATAAACCATAAACATAAGTAACATGTGGCTATTTGAATTCTGTACTACTCCCTTAAACTCAACTTCCTTATAATCCTTCTTTAATTCCTTTATCAAATCAGGATCATTAATATCCGCAGTCCAATATGTGAACTTAATCATAGAATCAGATGATTCTGTTGGATAGATAATGATTTTTCCAGTTGATGAAAATTCAACTTTCTTGACCTTGTTATCATCAAGCATCTTAATAAATTCATTATAAGAAATTTCCTTCGTTGTAGCACTGTTTGCCATATTTGAAATAACTGTAACAACCACTAATGTAATTGCAATGGCTATAAACCATATGGCCAAATTATTCTTTTTACTCTCATTAGGCTTCTTATCTTTATTATTGTTATTATTATTGTTATCCATTAATTTACGCCTCTTTTAATAATTCCTTTTTCCAATATTTCTAAACTTTTTACATAAAAAGTCTGATACTATATCTTACAATAATTTATTAAATTTCTCAAGAAAAAACACAGAATATTCACATATTCAGCAAATAATTTCGTTTCCCAAAAATGCATAAAAATAAAGATGTCATGTATATTTTTAAAAAATCCTACGCAACATCTTTATTATATTCATTTATTAAGATATTTTATCAATTACTTTGATTCAGTTTCAGATTCAGAATCTTTTTCAGCTGATTTTTCTGTTTCTGACTCTGTTTCCTTTTCACTCTTCTTTTCAGTAATTGCTTCTGTAACTTCTTCAGTAGCGTCTTTCTTCTTTGACTTTTTGCTCTTCTTAGCCTCTGTAGTAGCTTCTGTAGACTTGTTTGAACCTGTTTCACTTGGTGCTTCTGTTGGTCTTTCACCCTTTACGATTTCGACCTTATTTGCAAGCCATTCTGTAACAACAGTGTACTTAATAACATAGTCAACTTTCTCTTTACCAAATTTTGAAATCAAATCTTCAACTGATTCAACCTGATAGCTCTGGCAATACATTAAACCAACTTTTTTATAGATATCATCGTTCATAAGCTTTTCTTTCTTAGCGATTTCTTCTACAATCATGTTTTCCTTAAGTTCTTTCTTAGCTTCATCCTTAAGGTTGTTAATCCATGCCTTCTTTTCTAAGTTCATAGCCTTTAAATATGTATCAAGGTCAACCTGATACTGTGACTGATAAACACTTTCATAATATGTCTGCATTTCTTTAACAGTCTTGTCCATTTCTTTTGAATCATAAGATTTTGCTTCACACTTATCTACATAATCCTTCCAAATTGCGTTAGAAATCTGTGTAGTTCTAAGCTTATTCTTCATGAATTCCTTAAGTTCCTTAACTGTTGATACACCATAATATTTTTTGAATTTATCCTGTACAAACTTGTCATCAAGTTTTGGAACTTCTTTATCAATCTTCTTTTTAATTGTTACAGTAAATACACACTTTTTACCCTTAAGTTCTTCCTTCTGATAATCATCTGGGAACTGTAAGTTAAGATCAACTGTTTCACCAATCTTCTTACCTTCAAGACCATCATCGAATCCATCAATGTATCCGCTGTAACCAAGAGTAATCTCCTGATCCTGTGCTGTACCACCATCAAATGCTACACCATCAATTTTACCAATGTAGTCAATACTGATCTTATCGCCTCTTTTAACTTTACCTTCTGTTACATCCTTTGTAGTTGAATAATTATCAAGAAGTTTATCAATTGTAGTCTGAACTGTGTCATCTGTTACTTCCGCTTCCTTACTGTAAGCTTTTACAGAATTGTAATCAGCGAGTACAATTTCGCCTTTAGTCACTTTCTTTTTTGTGTCTTTCTTATTATCTGACTTACTTCCACATGAAGCTAATGATAATGACATACATACACATAAACTTAATGTGGCAATTTTCTTAAAATTCATTGTTTTTACCTCTCATTATAAATTTTTATACATTAATTGTAGCTGTAATACCAAGGCAATCCTTATTAGCCTCAAGTACTGGCTTAACATAATCATTAATATATTCAACAACCTGCTGTGGAGCTCTACCAACATACTTAGCAGGATCCATAGTCTTTTCAAGTTCTTCTCTTGATAGGTTGAATGCATCATTTGCTGCAATTAAATCAAGAAGATTATTATCTAAACCTTTCTCTTTAACGTTAGCTCCAGCTTCCATAGAAAGTGTTCTGATTATTTCATGGAGTTCCTGTCTATCACCGCCTGCCTTAACTGCATCCATCATGATGTTCTCTGTAGCCATAAATGGAAGTTCACTCATAAGTCTCTTAATGATAACCTTATCATAAACCTTAAGACCATCTGATACATTAAGACATAAATCTAAGATACCATCTGTTGCGAGGAAACCTTCAGCAACTGCGATTCTCTTGTTAGCTGAATCATCAAGTGTTCTTTCAAACCACTGTGTTGATGATGTAATAGCAGGATTAATAGCTGCTGTAATAACATAATTTGCAAGTGATGCGATACGCTCTGATCTCATAGGATTTCTCTTATAAGCCATAGCTGATGAACCAATCTGAGTCTTTTCAAATGGTTCTTCAATTTCCTTTAAGTGCTGTAATAATCTAATATCATTAGAGAATTTATGAGCACTTGCTGCAATACCTGCAAGTACATTAAGTACTCTTGTATCAACTTTTCTTGAATAAGTCTGACCTGATACTGGATGAACTGCCTTATAGCCCATCTTTTCAGCAATCTTCTTATCAAGTTCTTTTACTTTTTCATGATCACCTTCAAATAATTCAAGGAAACTAGCCTGTGTACCTGTTGTTCCCTTTGAACCAAGTAATTTCATGTTTTCAATACAGAAGTCTAAATCTTCTAAATCAAGCATAAACTCATTAATCCAAAGAGTTGCTCTCTTACCTACTGTTGTAGGCTGAGCTGGTTGGAAATGAGTAAATGCAAGAGTAGGCTGATCCTTATATTTCTCAGCAAATTCTGATAACTGAGCAATAACATTAACAAGCTTTCTCTTAACTAACTTAAGACCTTCTGTCATAATAATAATATCTGTATTATCACCAACGTAACATGAAGTTGCTCCAAGATGGATAATACCTTTTGCCTTAGGGCACTGTACACCATAAGCATATACATGACTCATAACATCATGTCTTCTACGCTTTTCTTCTTCTTTAGCAACATCATAGTTGATGTCATCTTTATGTGCTTCTAATTCTTCAATCTGCTCTTTTGTAATATTAAGACCAAGTTCCATCTCAGCCTGTGCAAGAGCAATCCAAAGTTTTCTCCATGTTTTAAATTTCATATCAGGTGAGAATATATACTGCATTTCCTTGCTTGCATATCTCTCTGATAATGGACTTACATATTTATCGTACATTTTTTCCTCCTAGACAATAATACATAATTTATTACTCAAACAAACAATAATTATATCTTATATGAAGTATCATTGCAAGTTTAATACATAATTGTTAAAATTCAGTGAACACTATTTCACAAATTCAACTTCTAATTCTGTGCTTAATTCATCCTTAACGCCTTCACTAGCATATACCTTCTTATCATCCATAATCATAATAAAATCAAATTCATCTTTATGAGCCTTCCAATAAGAAGTTGCCTTATCCTTGCCCATAACAAATAGTGCTGTTGAAAGTGCATCAGCCATTGTACCATCATCCGATACAATTGTTACACTTCTAATGCCGTTATTTGCTGGTTTTCCTGTTTTAGGATCAATGATATGATGATACCTAACACCATCTGCTTTAAAAAATCTCTCATAATCACCAGATGTAACTATGGCTTTTCCATCTCTTGCATCATTTATTTCTAAATATGCAGCAGGTTTTACATCAGGATTTTCATCTTTATCGGGATTTTCTATAGCGACTTTCCAAGGTTTTCCATCAGGTTTCTTACTATATATTTCAACATTTCCACCAAGTGAAACTATTGCACATTTTACTCTATATTTCTTTAAAACATCTGCAATGACATCGCCTGTATATCCCTTTACGATACCTCCTAAATCTACTTCAACATCAGAAGGTGTCTTAATTTCATCTGAAATATCTATCTTTTCATAGTTAACATTTGCTAAGATTTCATTTAATCGCTCATCAGAAACAACCGTAAACTCTTTAGTTATAAAGCCCCATTCTTTCATAAGTGGATAAACAGTTATATCAAATGCACCATTAGTATCCTTCGAAACATTGCATGCTTCCTTAATCAAATTAACTGCTTCCTCATCACTTATCTTATGCTTTTCATTTAAATCTTTAATAGCACCATTCCTAACAATACTAAATTTATTATCAAGTTCTTTAACCCTATCGCAAATTTCATTAAGAGCCTTCTCCCTGTCTGTTCCATAAACTGTAAACTTCATATAGGTATCCATGGCAAATAAATCTCTTTCACTCTTTGCAACAATCACATTATCAACGCAGGAAGATATCCTTGATATAAACACAACAATACAAGCAATAAAAAAAATAAACTTATAATTTAAACCATTTTTCTTATTTGTAGTACTACTTTGATTATTTCCATTATATGTTTTATTAAGTGATGGTTTAATATAATTAATTCCATCATTTGCTTCTGTTTTTTTCTTATATTCTAATTTTTTATCTGACATATTCTTAAATCGATAATAACCGGTCTAAGTAACTAGCTACTAAAGACCGGTCATTATTTATAATAATTCCTTAAGTAATTTGTTAATCATACCTGGATTTGCCTTACCACCAGTTGCCTTCATAGTCTGTCCTACCAAGAAACCTATTGCCTTAGTCTTACCATTATGGTAATCCTCAACTGACTGTGGATTTTCAGCGATAACCTTTTCAACGATAGCCTTAAGGTCATCTTCATTGCTGTCCATAACAAGTCCCTTTTCTTCTACGTATTTCTCAGGATCAATATCCTCAGCAAATACTTTCTCAAACACTTCCTTCGCTACTGAACTGTTAATCTTTCCATCATCTGTAAGTTTAATCAACTTAGCAAGATTACTTGGTGAGAACTTAACATCAGTATCGTCCATGTTATTCTCCTTAAGAAGTCTCATAGTTTCAACCATTAACCAGTTACTAACCTTCTTAGGATTATTGCATTCTTTATTTGTTTCTTCAAAAATGTCTGCAAGTTTCTTAGAACCTGTAATAATACTTGCATCATATTCTGGAAGATTAAATTCACTAATATATCTAGCCTTCTTTTCATCACGAAGCTCTGGCTGATTAGCCTTAACCTTTTCAATCCACTCATCACTAATAACAATTGGAACAAGGTCAGGATCTGGGAAGTATCTATAATCCTGTGCATCTTCCTTTGAACGCATAGCATAGGAATAACCATTATTATCATCCCATCTTCTTGTTTCCTGAGTAACTTCCTTGCCTTCCTCAATTAAGTCAATCTGACGATTTTTTTCATTTTCAATAGCTCTAGCAATTGCCTTAAATGAGTTTAGGTTTTTCATTTCTGTTCTAGTGCCGAATTCACTTGCCCCTACTTCTCTTACAGATAAGTTAACATCGGCTCTCATTGAACCTTCATTAAGCTTACAGTCAGAAGCCCCAAGATACTGAATAGTCATACGAAGCTTATCAAGATAAGCAATAACTTCTTCAGCTGATCTCATATCAGGCTCAGAAACAATTTCAATAAGAGGAACACCTGAACGGTTGTAATCAACCATTGATGTATCATCCCATTCATCATGAACGAGCTTACCAGCATCCTCTTCCATATGAATTTCATGAATTCTTACGAATTTCTTTTCACCATTTTCAAGTTCAATCTCAACCTTACCATCACGACAAATTGGAAGATAAAGCTGTGAAATCTGATAATTCTGTGGATTATCAGGATAGAAATAATTCTTTCTATCAAATTTACAATTCTGTGTAATTGTACAGTTAGTTGCAAGTCCTACTGCCATGGCATATTCAACTACCTGCTTATTAAGTACAGGCAATGAACCAGGCATACCAGTACAAACTGGACATGTATGTGTGTTAGGTGCTCCACCAAACTCAGTTGAGCATCCACAGAAGATTTTTGTCTTAGTAGCAAGTTCAACATGAACTTCAAGACCTATGACTGTTTCGTATTCTTTTGCCATATCTTAATCCTCCTTACCAGCAAATGCTTTTTGATCCGGTGTTAAAAATTCACCTCTTGCCTGTTCATAAGTGTAGGCTGTTCTAATAAGAACATCTTCCTTAAAGCAGTCACCAATAAGCTGAAGGCCAATTGGAAGACCATTACTATCCTTACCACAAGGTAAACATAAACCAGGCAAACCACATAAGTTAACTGAAATTGTATATATATCACCAAGATACATCTTGATAGGATCTGATAAACTACTTCCAATCTTAGGAGCTGTTGTTGGAGCAACTGGTCCTAAAATAACATCATATTTTGAGAAGGCCTTATCAAATTCTTGCTTAATTAAAGCCTTAACTTTTAAAGCTTTTAAATAATATGCATCATAATAACCTGAACTTAAAACGAATGAACCAAGCATAATTCTACGTTTTACTTCAGCGCCGAATCCTTCTGATCTTGTCTTTTTATACATGTTATGTAAATCAGTAAATTCAGCAGTTCTATATCCATATTTAATACCATCAAATCTTTCAAGGTTTGAGCTAGCTTCTGCTGCTGCAATTGTGTAATATGCAGGAATTGCATAATCAACTAAACTTAAATCAAATTCTTCAACAATTGCGCCTTTTTCTTTTAATACATCAGCTGCTTTAAGGATTGCATCCTTAACTTCGCTATCAAGACCTTCACCTAAGTAATCCTTAGGAATACCAATCTTTAAACCCTTAACATCATCTACTAAACTATCAACAAGTTTATAATCAAGACCAACTGATGTTGAATCCTTTGTATCCTTACTTGAAATAATATCTGTAATTACAGCACAGTCCTTAACACTCTTACATAAAGGTCCAATCTGATCAAGTGAAGAACCATAAGCAATAAGACCGTAACGTGAAACTGCACCATATGTAGGCTTAAGACCTACAACACCACAGTAACCTGCTGGCTGACGAATTGATCCACCTGTATCTGAACCAAGTGCATAGAAACATTCGCCTGCTGCAACAGCTGCAGCTGAACCACCTGATGAGCCACCAGGAACATTCTCTACATTCCACGGATTCTTTGTAATGCCATAAGCTGATGTTTCTGATGTTGAACCCATGGCGAATTCATCCATGTTTGTTTTACCAATAATTACAGCACCTGCTTCTTCAAGGTTAATAACAGCCTGTGATGAAAAAGTAGGAATAAAATTACCAAGTATCTTTGAAGAACAAGTTGTAAGTAAGCCTTTTGTACACATGTTATCCTTAATTGCAACAGGTACACCAGCAAGTGGACCACTAAGAGTACCCTCATCAATCTTTTTCTGAACTTCTTCTGCTCTCTTAAGTGCACCTTCCTTATCAACTGTTACATAACAATTATATGTATCTTCTTTTTCTTCTATCTGTTTAAGCACAGCTTCAGTAGCTTCTAAAACTGTCACTTCTTTATTTTTGATTTTCTCTGCCAACTCTGTAGCAGTAAGTGAAAGAATACTCATATTACCTCCAATAAATTTCAGACATTGTTATATCTTTACTATCGGGTTAAGGTTTGTCCTGTAAACAAACCTTAATTCTGCTTTGCAGAACACAACCTTACTTCGTAAGCTTATGCCAGTTCGTTCCAGAGTTTTCCTGATAATGTAGATTCACTTTCAGTGAATCTCTGACTCCGCTCAAAGCCGCGGAAGGCTCTCCTGATAAAATCAGGAGTAGTTATAAAAACTCTTACACTGTTTTCGGAACAACAAATGAACCGTTCTTTTCTTCTGGAGCATTTGCTAAAGTATTAGCACTATCATCTCCATTAGTAACAACATCTTCTCTAAACACGTTATTCACTGGGAAAACATGACTCATAGGTTCGATACCATCAGTATCAAGTTCTCCTAATTTATCAATATAATCAAGCATACGTCCCATATCAGACTTTGCCTGTTCTTTCTCTTCATCAGAAAGTTCAAGTTTAGCAAGTATTCCAACATAATCAATTGTTTCATCTGAAATAATATTTGCCATAAAACACCTCCATTAATTGTGGGTTAAGGTTCGTTCCAGAGTTTTCTTGATGAAAACTCTTCTACTCTCTTACCTTGATATGAACTTCTCTAAGCTGATGCTCTGTTACGAAACCAGGAGCACCACACATAAGATCCTGAGCTGTTCCACTCATAGGGAATGGAATCACTTCACGAATGTTTTCTTCATTCTTAAGAAGCATAATCATACGGTCAACACCTGGTGCCATACCTGCATGTGGTGGTGCACCAAACTGGAATGCATTATATAATGCTCCAAACTTTGTCTTAAGTGTTTCTTCATCATATCCAGCAATCTCAAATGCCTTAACCATAATTTCCATGTCGTGGTTACGAACAGCACCTGATGAAAGTTCAACACCGTTACATACAATGTCATACTGATAAGCTAAAATATCAAGTGGGTCCATTGTATTAAGTGCCTCTAAACCACCCTGTGGCATTGAGAATGGATTATGTGTAAAGTCAATCTTCTTATCTTCTTCATTATATTCATACATTGGGAAATCATTAATATAGCAGAATCTATATGCATTCTTCTCAATTAAGTCAAGTTTTTCGCCAAGTTCTGTACGAATCTGACCAGCATAAAGATTAGCTTTCTTTTCCTTATCAGCAATAAGGAAAATTGTATCTCCAATTTCTAGACCACCAAGTGTTCTGAATTCTTCCTTCATATCATCTGGAATAAATTTATCAATTGGTCCCTTATATGACTTATCTTCAAGAACCTCTAAGTATCCAAGTCCGCCCATACCGATACCCTGTGCGAACTTAAGAAGTTTTTCATGGAAGCCCTTAGACATGTCTGCATGGACCTTAATAGCTCTTACTGTCTTACCATGGAATGGCTTAAATGTACATCTCTGGAAGAATTCTGTAACATCAATAATTCTAAGTGGGTTACGAAGATCTGGCTTATCTGTACCAAATTCAAGCATAGCCTGAGCATAGCTTATGATTGGATATGGAGCCTGTGTAACAACACTTCCTTCTGGTGCGAACTTTTCAAATGTTGCGCTTAAAACTTCTTCACCTACAGCAAATACATCTTCCTGAGTAGCGAAACTCATTTCAAAGTCAAGCTGATAGAATTCTCCAGGTGATCTGTCTGCTCTAGCATCTTCATCTCTAAAACAAGGTGCAATCTGAAAATACTTATCAAAACCAGATACCATTAATAACTGCTTATACTGCTGTGGTGCCTGTGGAAGTGCATAGAACTGTCCCTTATATCTTCTTGATGGAACAATATAGTCTCTAGCACCTTCAGGTGATGATGCACAAAGGATAGGAGTCTGGATTTCCATGAATCCCATCTCTTCCATCTTTTCTCTTAAAAACTTGATAACATTACTTCTGAAAATCATGTTATCCTTTACTTTTTTATTTCTAAGATCTAAGTATCTATATTTAAGTCTTACATCTTCTCTTGTTTCTTTTGATGTCTGTATTTCAAATGGAAGTGTTCTGTACATCTTACCAAGTACATTTACTTCGTGAGCTTCCACCTCAATAGTTCCTGATGGAATCTTAGGGTTATATGTTTCTTCATCTCTCTGCTCAACCTTACCACTAATGCTTATACATTCTTCCTTTGTAATACCTTCTAAAAGAGTTGTGTCTCTAAGTACAACCTGTACTACTCCATACATATCTCTAAGGTCGATAAATGATACTCCACCATGATCACGGATGTTTTCAACCCATCCTGCAATCTGAATTTCTTTTCCAATGTCGCCCTCTGTAAGCTTATCGAGTGTTAAATCACGATACATTTCACATTCCTCCATTTAATTATCTTATTATCGTGTAGTTTACTACACGATGTGCCGTCCGCAATCAACGCAGTTGATATATTCCTTATGCGAACGTGTACATATAAAAAAGTCCCGAGATAGATTACTATCCCGGGACGAATAAACTAATTATCCGTGGTACCACCCACATTCAAATATGCTTTGCATATTCCTCATTATACTTAACGCGTATCACGTTCATACCTACTACTATTTCAATATGACTGCTCCAGAGTGTTCCAAATCTTCTACATCTTAACATGGCTTTCAGCCGGTGACCACGTCTCTCTAAAAGAATCAATAAGAATCATCAGTCTCCTTCATAGCATTTCTACATATAAAACTAGATTTTCATTATATTCGATATTTTTATATCTGTCAATCAGAAAAATTAATGACTAATAAATAAACAAGTAGGAATTATCATTACATATTGAGTCTTTCATTCTTCATTAAGTATCTTACTTCTTCCATCTGAAATTTCTATTTATCTATCAATAAAAAATTGCTGGACCATACATAAAAAAGTAAATAATACCATAAATAAAACCTGTAGGTGATAGCATTGTATATGGTGCTGTAAATATTGCCATTATCAAAGAAATTTGTTTCTTACGTTTCTCTGATAAATCAGTATTGGTAAATGCTCTCTTGCTATCAAATATATAAATAAAAATACTGGAAATAATAATCGATAATATTGTCCATAGCAATGCAATTGTATTTCCCCGCGGATCCATCATTAGCGATAATCCTACTTCTGATTTTTTACCATCATACACTCCAAACGTAACTATCGTCATAACAACAGCTCCTATAAAATCTGCTACGAACCCATATTTCCAAACTTGAAATATACTTTTCCAATACTTATCTTTTCGATTCTCAACTTTTAACACAGCAAATGCAATTAATAAAACTATAGAATCGATCACAAAATTAATAGGTAATGTAATAAACCAAAACGTTGGCATATACATAAGCATCCAAATTGGAAACCAACCTACATTATATAATTTTTCCTTCTTCATTACGTTTATTTCCTCTCCCATCTAAAACATATATTTGATTATCCTTAGCAAAATACAAATCATATATTATTAAAGCAACCGTAATTATAACAATCACATGTGTATAAATCATTTGATTCTTTCCATATTCAATGTTTAACCATGGTAAAAAGAAATCCTGCCATTCTCCTGTAATTTGTAAATCGCCACTAGTATTTGCTGCAAATGATCCAAGTATCATCATAAATGCCAAGCATCTATAACATATTGTTTTTATTATTTTTCCTTTTAATACAAACATTATTGCACCAACGAATAATGATATCACAACAGCTATCAATAAAGTATAATCATAATTTAAATAATCTCCAACTAGGCTTGGATATGTATCTAAGATTTCATAAAGATCAACTTTTAATAATTTCAATGTAAATTTAGCAATTATATATGAATAACTAAATACCAATATCATCAAAACAATGATATCCTCTCCATTATCAACAACTTTTCTTATAGATAATAATCCCAAAGTCACAATAAAACTAACGATTAAACATAAAACGATTCCTTTGCGGAACAAATATCCAACCATTAAACCACTTATAGAACCATAATATATAGCTACATAATTATATCGTTTTTCGCTATTCCTAAGCACATTTATTCCAAATATTAATTCTACTACTTTTACTAAAAAAAAGACTATCCCATCTAAATACATCTCTGTATCTCCTCGCTGTATAAATCGTACCGAATAGTACTTATATTTTTACGCAATAGAAGAAGTAGAAAAATACATTGATTTTTCATCAACTAATTTTTCTACTCCCGAAAAATAATATACCAAAACAATACAAATAATTAATCATATAGGAATATAAGCTTAAATGTTCAACTCAGGAATTCGTCTAACTATCTGTGCTGATAAGATTCCTATTATTACACCAGCAACAATTCCACTTACCCAAAGTACTGCAAGATAGTATGCGATGTGAACTGTATTCATTACAACCATAGCTACTATAATCTGCCCGACATTATGAAAGATTCCACCCATAACACTTACAGTAACAAGATTAACCTTATCAGTCTTTTTAAGAATTATCATTACTATTCCACTAAGAAGTCCACCTGCAAGACTATAGAAAAATGAAAACATATTTCCAAAAGTCATTGATACAAGCAGGATTCTAATGAAGTTAATTATGATTGCATCTTTATATCCAATTTTATATAAGGCTAATAATACAACAAGATTAGTTAATCCAAGTTTCATACCTGGAACCATCATTGTAAAACCAAATCTGCTTTCAATCCATGAAAGAACCATTGCTAGTGCAATAAGCAGACCATATATTGATATTTTTCTAGTACTCATATATTTTCCTCGTATTATCTATAATATTTTCAAATGACTAACTTTCATATATGTCTTACTTTGATATTCCGTCAAACTCCTCATCTTTATCGTCATCAACTATCTCAATAACCACTCTGTTAGGAAGACAAATAAGACTCTGACCAACCATATGAATCTTACCCTGATGTTCGCATAATTTATCAGGGCATGTAGCATCCTTTATATAAGCCTTGCCATCCTTTATGACAAGAGTATTTTTTCCACCATCTTTACCATCTATTATAACTTCTCTATCTGTATTTAGATCGTATCTTGCTATTTCCTTCTTGTCGACTTTTACAATAACTTGTTCTCCGTCATTTGCTGAGAATTTAAGGAATAAAAATAAAGCTACCGCAACACCAAGAATTATTATCCATAGCGCTTTTTCTATTTTATTATTCAAAAATTTATTTGTTTCTTTCTTACTCATTATATTTAACAAGTTGCTTATTCTTACTTTTCATTCTTTTTCAACCAGAAGTAAGAATAACATCAGCCTCCACTATTCTTTAGTAAGTTACTTTTTCTTACTTTTCACATTTTTTCGTCCAAAAGTAAGAATAATATCAACCTCCACCCATCTTTAACAAGTTGCTTTTTCTTACTTTTTATCTTTTTTCATCCAAAAGTATGAACAACACCTACCTCAACTCACCTTTAACAACACATTTATTCTTACTTTTCAGGATAATTTTATTAAAAGTAAGAATATATATAATAAACAACCATTATTACCACAAACGCAGTTTATCATATCACTCAAAAAACAAAAGCAGTACAAAAAAATCATACTGCTTTTATTTAATATCATAATTTTATAATTATCTTATAAACCCTTAATTCTATCAATAGCCTTAAGTGTATTCTCATATGTACCAAATGCTGTCAGTCTGAAGTAACCTTCACCACTTGGACCGAATCCTGAACCTGGAGTACCAACAATATTAGCATTTTCAAGTAAGTAATCAAAGAATTCCCAACTTGTCATACCATCTGTTGTCTTAAGCCAGATATATGGAGCATTAACACCACCTGATACTGAGAAACCAGCTGCCTTTAATCCTTCAGAAATTGTCTTAGCATTATTCATGTAATAAGCAACCATTTCTTTTGTCTGCTTCTGGCCTTCTTCAGAATATACAGCTTCACCAGCTCTCTGAATGATGTAAGGTGCACCATTAAACTTAGTACCATGTCTTCTAGCCCAAAGACTATTAACTGATACATCTCCACATTTAAGCTCCTTAGGAATTACTGTGAAACCAAGTCTTGTTCCTGTAAAACCAGCATTCTTTGAAAAACTTCTAAGTTCGATAGCACATGTTTTAGCGCCATCACATTCATAAATGCTGTGTGGTACATTGCTTTCAGTAATATATGCTTCATAAGCTGCATCATAAATAATAACAGCTTTCTTTTCATTAGCATAATCAACCCATTTCTGAAGTTCATCCTTTGTAATTGTTGAACCTGTTGGATTGTTAGGGAAACAAAGATAAATAATATCTGGTGTTTCTGTTGGAAGCTGTGGTGCAAAATTATTCTCTTCAAGACAAGGCATATAAATTACTCCAGCAAATCTTTCTGTCTCTGGATTATATTCACCAGTTCTACCTGCCATAACGTTAGTATCAACATACACTGGGTAAACAGGATCACATACAGCGATTACATTATCCTTTGAGAAGATATCACCGATGTTACCAGAATCACTCTTAGCACCATCACTAACAAAGATTTCATCAATGTCAATGTCAACGCCAAGCTTCTTATAATCATAATTCTTAATTGCACTTCTTAAAAATTCATAACCAAGATCAGGTGCATAACCCTTAAATGTAGCTGCATCACCCATTTCATCAACAGCACCATGTAAAGCCTTAATTACACTTGGTGCTAAAGGAAGTGTAACGTCACCAATACCAAGACTAATTACATCCTTATCTGGATTAGCCTCCTTATATGCTCTAACTTTCTTTCCAATAGTTGAAAATAAGTAACTACCTGGAAGTTTTAAATAATTCTCATTTACTTTAAACATGTTTTTCCTCCATAACATATTGTTCTCTTTACCATGAATAAGTATACATACTTTCCACAATAAAAACAATTACTTTTATAACTAAATTTTATAATTATTTTACACGTAAAGTTAGCACAAACTAACTATCCATATATTATAACTACTCTCTGTATAAACTTTCAAGTATTAATTTTGCTGTCTCAGCAAATGAACTACCTGTGTTCATACTCTTTTTCTGTATATATCTATGTGCCTCATTCTCCGTCATATTATTGATTTCAATTAAAGCACTTTTAGCTTCTTCGATTATCTTCTTATCTTCTTCACTACGTGGTTTTGGTCTTAATTTCTTCTTTTTCCATCTTCTTTCAGATATGGAATAGGACATTTCAACTGTATTTACTAAGTCCTTTACCTTAAGTGGCATCGAAAGAGTTGCAATTCCCATCTTATCAAACTCATACATATTTCCAGGATTCGTTAAAAGAACCATTTCAAAATCTTCATGAACATGCTCCCAGACCTCTGTACAAATCATATCCGCTAATTTATAACCACATACTACAACACCATTTCTAAGCGAATCCGCCATATTTATAACCTGCGCACCGGATGTACAAACTGCCGCGACAGTGTAACCGTTTCTAACAAGCAGGTTCTTTATGGTTCGGCCCTCTTCTGGTTTAGAAAACGCAACAATTATCCCTGCCAATAACGATCACCTCCTGTGACGGGATTTATCACAGTCACGTTAAATCTTGTAGAGATAATGTTCAATTTCCCAATTTGTTACAACCGCTGAGAACTGTCTCCATTCTTCTTCCTTAGCTCTGATGTAATTCTTATAAATATGTTCACCTAAAACTTCCTTCATAAGTTCATCCTGCTTCAACTCCTTAATGGCATGCATTAAGTTTGTTGGAAGATGATCAAATCCTAACTTTTCAGCTTCCACTACAGAATACTCACTTACACTTTCAAGAATTGGATCTGTTGGCATCAAATCCTTTTCAATGCCTTCAAGTCCAGCATAAAGACAAGTAGCAAGTAGCAAGTAAGGATTAGCTGCCGGATCAGGATTTCTAAGTTCAATTGCTAAGTCTTCATCCCTTCCTGAAACAACTCTTATAATAGGACTCTTATTCTCTGTTGTCCAACCTAATATAATAGGTGCTTCGTAACCAGGAATAAGTCTCTTATATGAATTAACAAGTGGATTTGAAATCGCACTAATTGCTTTAATATGGCTAAGTAAGCCTGCGATGAAATTATATCCAAGCTTGCTTAATCCGTACTTATCATTTTCATCAGCAAATACATCTTTTCCATCTTTTTTTAATATCATATTAAGATGCATTCCTGAACCATCAACGCCCATCTTAGGTTTTGGCATAAATGAAGCATGAAGTCCATGTCTTTTGGCAATAGACTTAACAGCGAACTTAAAAGTAACAATATTATCAGCTGTCTTCATAGCTTCGTCTGATTTAAAATCTATCTCATGCTGAGCAGGTGATACTTCATGATGTGAGGACTCTATTTCAAATCCCATATCCTCAAGACAAAGTACCATATCTCTTCTTGCATTTTCTCCAAGGTCAACTGGTCCTACATCAAAGTAACCAGCTCTTTCAGGTGATGATGTTGTTGGGTTACCTTCATCATCTGTGTTAAATAAAAAGAACTCACACTCAGGGCCTGCCTCAAGTGTATAACCCATGTCTGCTGCTTTCTTAACAGCTTTTTCTAATATATATCTACTACTTCCTTCAAATGGAGTTCCATCCGCATTATAAATGTCGCAAATAAGTCTTGCAACCTTACCCTGCTGTGGTCTCCATGGAAATATTGTAAATGTATCAAGTTGTGGATGTAAATACATGTCCCCACCTTCGATTTTTACAAATCCTTCAATTGATGAAACATCGAATTTACACTTGTTATCCAAGGCCTTTTCTAACTGGCTTGCAGTAATGGCAACATTCTTAATTGTTCCAAACAGATCTGTAAACTGGAGTCTAATAAACTCCACATCTTCTTCTTCAACCATTTGTATAATGTCATCTCTTGTATACTTCATGATTTTTACCAGCTATACAAGTCACCCTACACAACTTGTATAATTCCTTTCTTTTATATTGAATAGTTCATAAACTATTATTTCCCGAAATAATTTAGCACTTTAAAGAATAGAATATCAAAAAATCGACTTCTTTGCAAGATTATCAGCCACATCATTATACTTATTCCCAGAATGCCCCTTAACCTTAACAAATACTACTTCTATTTTATCTTTAACGCTTAAATAAAAATCCCTATACGCTTTCGTTCCTTCTAGATTAGCCTTCCATTGACCATTGCACCATTTTGCAATTCCCTCATAATCATGGATAATGGTAATCTTTTTTGCACCATTTTCTAATGCATATTTAATTGCTGCTTCACTAGCCTTAATTTCACCAGCTACGTTCCTCATTGAAATTAAATCATCAGCTTCAACTTCTCTTGATATTTCAATTTCCTTACCATCAGCAAATATTAACGCACCAAGACCAACTTTCTTATCAGCATCATTATAGCTTCCATCTACATAGGCTATGAAATGTTCCTTACTACTATCACTAGCATCTAAATTAACATCTCCATTAACATTAGTTTTAGAATTACCTACTTTGGTTTCATTTGCTATAACGCTAGAAGTTTCACCCTCCATAAACGCTTTAGCCTCTTCTATTGTTGGGAAGCTCTTATAAATTGCTCCCTTAAAACCGTCAACATTCTTTTTACAACTATCCCAATCCATGTATATTCCTGGAATTCTTCCATTTAAAACCGCATAATATTTTTTCTTAGCCATAACATATCCTTCCTTAAATATAAAACCGGAAGTTTAAACAACTTCCGGTATCTATCATATCATATTATTTTTTTAAGTTAAATAACTAATACTATTCTGCTGTAGAACCATATGTGGATTCTTCTGTAACTGATTCTGTTTCACTACTTAATTCAGTACTTGACTCAGATTCAATATTAGTTTTTTTCTTTTTATGTTTCTTATGCTTCTTCTTTTTCTTAGGCTTGTTCCAAGGATTATTCTCATCATCATCCGTTGGATCCCAACCTTTAAATTCAGAATCTTCATCTATGGCATCAAGAATCTCCTTACCTAAAGGCCCTGGATTTTTTTCATCATCGTAAACCGTTACTTTGGTTCCCTCAGCACAATGATCATAAATCCATTTTGCATCAACCACTCGTAATCTAACACATCCAAGTGATGCAGCAGATCCTAATTTATTGTATTCTTCCCATTCAAGCATACCCTTATCCATATCTAAATAAGGAACTGAATGAAACATAATACCTCCATTAAACCTAGAAGCATACTGAGCATATGAATCATCAATCATCATACGCCAATCATATTTTTCGTATATTTCAAAATCACCTAATGGTGTATTATTCTTAAATAACCCTGTTGAACATGTCATGGTCTTATATGGAATGGAATACTCACCTTTCTTATCCATGGCATATACCGTAACGCAATTAAGAGCTCTATTAACCTTAATATAGAATGGATAATCAGCTGAAAAATCAACTAAATTATTATAATCTATATCACCCTGATTAATTACAGAATTATCACTGTCACGTGAAAATTCATATTTCTTATCACCTATTTTTATGATTTCAAAATTTGAATCTATAACTGGCATGGTTTCAGGACTCTCCTCTGTTTCAACAGAATATAAGTCTTTTTTTAATGTTTCTTTATCGTCGACTTTTTTTGTTTTCCTTACAACAAGTGGATTATTAGTTTCATAAATCTCACTGTTTTCTTGCTCTTTAGGATTATTTATCTTTTCCTTTGCACTAATATTATTAGCCCCAGGAATTTTCATAACCAAAACAGCAAGTACAAATGACAACATCGAAAGTCCTATATAAATTAACTGTGTCTTTCTTTTCATTAACAAATTCCTCTAAAACAATATCCCCTTTACGAAAGATATTCTATCCCATATAAATCTTTTTGTCAAACTTATAGTAAAACTATTGCCTATCCATAAATTAAAATATAAAATTATATTATAAAACTAAATATAACTAGGAGATATTTAAACTTTAGATATGATACATGCATTGTATCAATATAAAATCAGAACAAAGTTCTAATTCCTATTTTTCTAGATATCATTGTAGTTCTAGCGTGTTCGCATAAGAAATTGTTTCTTATTGAACTGAGTATATTTCGGATTACGCAAATTAGATTATCAAAAGGGATATCTGCAAGAGAATTAAGTTTTAGAATCCACAAAAATGCTGGATATATTAGCAGTATGGAGAATGGCAAGGTTATTCCATCCATTCAAACCATATATGAAATATGTGTTGAATTAGATATAAGTCTTTCTAGTCTTTTTGACTTAAACACTAATACATCTACATTGTTTAAAAAGGTTACTGAAAAGATAGCAGAATTAGATGATGAAGATTTATCATTAATATACTCCCTTGTAGTAAAGCTAAAATCAAATCAGAACTCACATACCTACTAATATGTTCGAATTTTTACAATTAAATAATAAAATATACAGTAAAAAATTAATATGTTTTAATAACATATTCAAAGTTATTAAATTCTCCTATTATATATAAAACCCAAAATAAATCTAAATACCAGATAAAAGAGATGACTGCTAAAAGCAGCCATCTCTTTTATTAATCTTTATATAATTTATTCAAATCATCATATCTGATTCTATATAATTTATCGATCTGAATTTCTGTCTGATGTGAATCATCCTCCGTATACTTACCAGAAGCAGATTCAAAAAGCAAATACATATATTTACCTTTCTTCTCTATACCTTCAAGCATCGCTGGAAGTCTATAAACATCAGTTGGTTGTCCAATTGATTTATCTTTTTTAAGATTTACTTTGTGAACATATACATGTGAATCAGGAAGTACACCGTAAGACTGTGACATAATAAGTTCTCTCTTGTTCTTTCCTGTATTATTAATAATCAATCCCTGAATATTACCTGGTACACTATATGTATATTTCTTAGAAAAAATTATACGTCTTTCCTTTTTCTTCTTATTTGAAACCTTAACCTTTTTGGACTTTACTTTATAAACATTTAAAGCACAACTTGCCTTATCTAAACTATGTCCTGCCCAAAAATATGTACCATCAAAAGCAGTAAAGTCAGCATGTCCAGATAATTTTACCTTATAATCATACTTAATTGTACGACCGTTCTTAGTTTCTCTTATCTTCTTAGGACTAATAATCGCTAAATAGTCATAGGAAGAAATATTATTAAGACTAAGTGCTATTCTGTTCTTCACAACACATATTGATCCAACATGATCACTGTTAGGTATCTGAAGACACTTAAGATACTTACCTGACTTATCATAAA
Organism: Eubacterium uniforme; assembly: GCF_900167115.1. Classification (GTDB taxonomy): domain Bacteria; phylum Bacillota; class Clostridia; order Lachnospirales; family Lachnospiraceae; genus Eubacterium_S; species Eubacterium_S uniforme. Next base: position 116,304 of record NZ_FUXZ01000005.1, on the reverse strand, counting down.
CAAGAATAATTGACTTTCCGCCACCTCGCTTATATGCAGTAATCAATGTGTAATTACCTGCTCTACATACCCCTTGAGGAACATACTTCTCAAGTTTCTTTAAGGCATATTCATCAGTAGTATTCTTAACAATCTTTTCAAGCATTGAATTTGCCTGGAAACTTAAATTTCTTCTAAGAACTTCAGCATCAGTATATGTCCATTTAATATTATTAGCTATCGCATATCTCTTCTGCATAGAGTTAGCAACAACCTTAACTACTAAATTAATATCACCAGCAAATGCATCCCTACCAATTGTAGTAACTGTTTTATTTAAAACCAAACTTTCTAAGCTTTCACAATCTCTAAAAGCTTCATGGCCTATATAATATAGTGATGGCTTAATGCTGTAGTTTTTAAGTAATCTACAATTCTTAAAAGCTTCCCGATTAATCTTTTTAAGTGTCGTAGGTGATGTAATCTTTGTAAGTGATGTACATCCCATAAACGCCTGCTTCTTAATAATTGTTACACCTTTATACATCGCAACTGATTTAACACCCTGTGCATTTCTAAACATAGCAGCAGGTATCTCTGATATACCTTCTTCAAATATAATCTTTTTAGCACTACCCTGAAGGCCCATCATTTCTGTTGCACTTTTAACCTTTTTAGGAATTCTAAGTTCATTAATTGAAAAACACTTATCAAATGCATTTTTACCAATAGTTTCAAGTTTAGCCGGCAACTTTATGTTAACCATCGCTCCACAATTATTAAAAGCACTTTCACCAATACTTGTTATACTATCTGGTAAAGTCACATCAGTTACTGATGAACAATTAATAAATGCATTCTTTCCTATGCTACTAACATTGCATCCTTCAGCGAAAGTTATTTCTTTAATATACTTATAACCATCAAAAGCACTATCTGCTATCTTTGTAACACAAGCAGGAATTACAATCTTAGTAAAAGTTTCATCTTCACGATCAATATAGATACCAACTAACTCTTTAGTATCCTTTTTAACTCTGTAAAGTTCATCCACAACTTCATAATTAGGATCAGTCTCTACTACTGGTTCTCTAACCACTTCCACTGGTTCAGTTTCAACTTCAGTCGATTCACCTTCAGTGCTTTCTTCCTTTGCTTTAGTTTCACCGGTATTACCATCATCTGGCTTCCCCTTAGAAATCTCATCTTCAGCCTCTATAAAACCAGCCGCTGGAATCTCAACTTCAATAGGATTTTCATCACTTACAGAATCCTCAACATCAACCTGAGCTAATCCAGTACCCACTGATGTTTCCACTTCAGTAGATTTCTCAGTTTCCTTTTCAATTTTTTGTTTCTTTTTCTTGGATTTTTTCACTTCGACTTTTATGTCATTATCAGTATTAGAAGCTACTTGATTTGTAATCTTCTTATTAGCAACACTTTCAAGCATAGATTTTTTTTCATTTAATACCTGTACCTGATTAAAATATGTATACGTTTCAACGCTACATACTGTAGATAATAATACAATAGCCGTAAGACCTTTTTTAGTAAAATTCTTTTTCATACGTATCCCCGTTTCTCTAGCATTATTTACAGTAACAGATTTTATATTTCCACAAAAATCTTAAAAATATTATAACATAAAAGTTAACATAATTAAACCTTTTCACACTAATTAAAAACTTAACAATTTCTAACAAAAACATAACATATATCTTATATTTACAATAAAAAACTAGTATCAGTAGCATCAACCAAGCGCTAAAGTGATTGATAACTTTCCAATACTAGTTTTGTATATTATGTTAACTAAGTTGAGTTTTAACTATACTTCAACTTTAACTTTTTTAAGTTTCCAAATATCCTTAACATATTCTTCAATTGTTCTGTCTGATGAGAACTTACCAGCATTTGCTACATTTAAAATAGCTGATTTAGCCCAGCGTTTCTCATCCTTGTAAGCTTCCTCAACAGCCTTTTGAGCCTCAATGTAAGCTCTAAAGTCCTTAAGGATAAAGTATCTGTCAGCAACATCTGTACTCTTTGTATTAAGAAGTGAATTATAAATATCTCTGAATCTTTCAGGATCATCTGGTGCATAGAATCCATTAATGAGCTGCATAAGAACCTTCCTAACATCCATGTCCTCATTAAATATCTTCATTGGATCATATCCACCATTCTGCTCATAGTTAATAACTTCATCAGAAGAAAGGCCGAAAATAAATGCATTCTCTTCACCAACTTCTTCAACTATTTCTACATTAGCACCATCCATTGTACCAAGTGTAAGAGCACCATTAAGCATAAACTTCATATTACCAGTTCCTGAAGCTTCCTTACTAGCTGTTGAAATCTGTTCAGATACATCAGCCGCAGCAAATATTATCTCAGCATTTGATACTTTGTAATCCTCAATAAATACAACCTTAAGTTTTCCTTCTATGGATGCATCATTATTAATTACATCGGCAACACTGTTAATAAGCTTAATTGTAAGCTTGGCAATTTTATATCCTGCAGCTGCCTTTGCACCAAATACAAATGTTCTTGGATAAAATTCCTTTTCAGGATGCTCCTTAATCTCATTATATAAGTACATAACATGTAAGATATTAAGAAGCTGACGCTTATATTCATGAAGTCTCTTAACCTGAACATCAAATATAGAACGTGGGTCAACATCTATTCCATTATGTTTCTTAATGTATTCTGCAAGTCTCTTCTTGTTTTTATACTTAATGTTCATGAATTCCTTCTGACATTTTCTATCATCAGCATAAACTTCAAGTTCTTTAATATGTGATAAATTAGTAATCCATTCATCACCAATTTTTCCTGTAACCCATTCTGCAAGAAGTGGATTAGCGTGAAGTAAGAATCTTCTCTGTGTGATACCATTTGTTTTATTATTAAACTTCTCAGGCATCATCTCATAGAAGTCCTTAAGTTCCTGATTCTTTAATATCTCTGTATGAAGTCTTGCCACACCATTAACTGAAAATCCAGCTGCAATTGCAAGATGAGCCATCTTAACCTGCCCATCATAAATAATTGCCATACGCTCAACCTTACCTCTGTCACCAGGATATTTTTCTTCGATTGAAATACAGAATCTTCTGTTGATTTCCTCGATAATCTGATAACATCTTGGAAGTAATCTTGAGAATAATTCAATAGGCCACTTTTCAAGAGCTTCACTCATAATTGTATGGTTTGTATAAGCAACACACTTTGTTGTAACTTCCCAAGCTTCATCCCACTCAAGCATATAAACATCCATAAGGATTCTCATAAGCTCGGCAACTGTAAGAGTTGGATGAGTATCATTCATCTGGAATACTACTTTTTCATGAAGTTTCTTTATGTCTTTATGCTTATCCATGTACTTCTTAACTGCAGTCTGAACACTGGCAGAAATAAAGAAATACTGCTGTTTAAGTCTTAATTCCTTACCCGACATGTGATTGTCATTTGGATATAATACTTCTGTAATAGTCTTTGCAAGGTTTTCCTGCTCAACTGCTGCGTGATAGTCACCCTTGTCAAACTCATCAAGATTAAAGCTTACCAAAGGTTCTGCATCCCAGATTCTAAGTGTATTAACAACATTATTGCTATAACCAACAATTGGTAAATCATAAGGGATAGCTCTAATTGACTGATATCCATCCTGTGTAAAATGGCTTCTGCCATTCTCATCAGTAAATGTTCTTGTATATCCACCAAATTTTACTTCACACGCATATTCATCTCTTCTAACTTCCAATGGATTACCATATCTTAACCAGTCCTCTGGTACTTCCTTCTGATATCCATCTTCAATCTTCTGTTGGAAGAAGCCATACTTATATCTGATACCACAACCATATGCTGGATATCCAAGTGTTGCAAGTGAATCAAGGAAGCACGCTGCAAGTCTTCCAAGACCACCATTACCAAGAGCTGCATCTGGTTCCTGATCTTCAATAACATTGATATCAAGTCCCAACTCTTTAATGGCTTTCTTTATTTCATCCCTGCAGGATAGATTAATGATAATATTGCCAAGTGCTCTACCCATAAGGAATTCCATTGATAAATAGTAAACTGTCTTTACATCTTTTTTATCATATACTCTATGTGTAGCAATCCATTCATCAATGATTACATCCTTAACGGCATATGCTACAGCCTGAAACTTCTGACGATCATCTAATTCATCAATAGTTTTTCTAAAAATATTCTTTGCATTTTCTGATACTTTAAACTTAAACTGTTCACTAGTAAGTTCAACAACATCATTTATAAGACCAGTTCTCATATTACTACCTCCCCAGGTTCTTATGATAATTTGTTAACTGCAAGTGTTACCATTTCAGCATTGATATTCCATTCTTTTTCGTATTTGCTGTCTTTATCTAAGCTTTCAAAATAAATATCATTTGCTAAAACTTCTGAAGCAATCTTATCCTTATTAGCCTTTACAATTTCAGTAACCTTATCGTTATTTGAAACTGCTACTTCGATTTTGTCCATTACTTCGTATCCAGCTTCTTTTCTCATAGTTTGGATTTTTGAAATGATTTCTCTTACAAAACCTTCTTCGATAAGCTCTGGTGTAAGATTTGTATCAAGTACTACTGTAATGCCGTTATCACTGTTCGCTACATAACCTTCCTGTGAAGCTTCATCGATAAGTAAATCTTCTTTTGAAAGAACAACTTCTTCACCATCAAAGTTAAACTTAAGTGCTCCTTCTGCATTAAGTGTATCCATAGCTTCGTTACCATCAACTTCTGTAAGTGCCTGTTTAATCTTTCCAAGAAGCTTACCATACTTAGGACCAACTGTCTTAAGCTGTGGTTTAAATGTATATGAAGTAAAGTCTTTAACTTCCTGAGTAAATACTACTTCCTTAACATTTAATTCATCTTCAATAATTTCTTTATAGTAATCATTAAGGTCAAACTCAGCCTTAATGAACATCTTGCCGATAGGCTGTCTGTTCTTAATATTAGATTCATTTCTACAAGCTCTACCAAGAACAATTGCCTTAAGAGCATTATCCATGTTCTCTTCTAGAGTAGAATCAATCATCTTTTCATCAACTTCTGGGAAGTCGCAAAGGTGAATACTCTCTGGAGCTGTCTTATCAACATTAACAACAAGATTCTGATAGATTTCCTCTGTCATAAATGGAATCATAGGAGCTGCTGCCTTACATACAGTTACAAGTGCTGTATATAAAGTCATATATGCATTAATCTTATCCTGTTCCATACCCTTAGCCCAGAATCTATCTCTACATCTTCTTACATACCAGTTACTTAAATCATCAACAAATTCATCTAAAGCTCTAGCAGCTTCAGGAATTCTGTAATTACCAAGGTTTTCATCAACAGCTTTAACCATTGTGTTCATCTTTGATAATGCCCATTTATCCATAACTGATAATTTATCGTAATCAAGACTATACTTAGTTGGATCAAATTCATCAATGTCAGCATAAAGAACATAGAATGCATATGTGTTCCAAAGTGTACCTAAGAACTTTCTCTGTCCTTCCATAACTGCTTTACCGTGGAATCTATTTGGAAGCCATGGAGCACTATTGATATAGAAATACCATCTAATTGCATCTGCACCATACTCTTTAAGTGCATCAAATGGGTCTACTGCGTTACCCTTTGACTTACTCATCTTCTGACCGTTTTCATCCTGTACATGTCCAAGAACGATAACATTTTCATATGGTGCCTTATCAAAGAGAAGTGTTGATTCAGCCATAAGTGAGTAGAACCAACCTCTAGTCTGGTCAACTGCTTCTGAAATGAACTTAGCAGGGAACTGCTGTTCAAATAAATCCTTATTTTCAAATGGATAATGATGCTGTGCGAATGGCATTGCTCCTGAGTCAAACCAGCAGTCAATAACTTCTGGTACTCTCTTCATAGTACCGCCACATTCGCATTTATATGTAACATCATCAATATATGGTCTATGTAATTCAACATTTGCTGAATCTGGGTTACCAGTTTTCTCTGCAAGTTCTGCTCTGCTTCCGATAGCTTCCTGCTTACCACAGCAATCACATTCCCAGATATTAAGTGGTGTACCCCAGTATCTATTTCTTGAAATTCCCCAGTCCTGAACGTTTTCAAGCCAGTTACCAAAACGACCTTCACCGATTGACTGTGGAATCCAGTTAACAGTCTTGTTGTTAGCCACTAACTGATCCTTAACTTCTGTAACCTTAATAAACCATGATTCTCTAGCATAGTAGATAAGTGGTGTATCGCATCTCCAACAATGTGGATAATCATGTTCAAACTTAGGAGCATCGAAAAGCTGATTTCTCTTATCAAGATCGATAAGTACATCCTTGTCAGCATCCTTTACGAACTTACCAGCAAATGGTGTTTCCTCTGTAAGTTCACCCTTTTCATTAACGAACTGAACAAATGGAAGTTCATACTTTCTACCAACATTTGCATCGTCTTCACCAAATGCAGGAGCGATATGAACGATACCAGTACCATCACTCATTGTTACATATGAATCACATGTAACGAAGAATGCTTTCTTATGCTGCTTATCAGCAACTGTTTTAGCGCATTCAAATAATGGTTCATATTCCTTATATTCAAGATCTGTACCCTTGTATGTTTCTAATACTTCATATGCAGGGGCATCTTCAGTTTTTAATTTTCCTAATACTGTATCTGCAAGAGCTTCTGCAAGATAATATGTAAAGCCATCAGCTGCTTTAACTTTAATATATGTATCCTCTGGGTTTACACAAAGTGCAAGGTTTGAAGGTAATGTCCAAGGAGTTGTTGTCCATGCAAGGAAATATGCATCCTCATCCTTAACCTTAAATCTAACAATTGCAGATCTTTCTTTTACAAGCTTATAGCCCTGTGCAACTTCCTGTGAAGAAAGAGGAGTTCCACAACGTGGACAGTAAGGTACAATCTTAAAACCTTTATATAATAATTTTTTATTCCAGATTTCCTTAAGAGCCCACCATTCTGACTCAATAAAGTTATCATCATATGTTACATATGGATCATCCATATCAGCCCAGAAACCTACAGTACCTGAGAAATCTTCCCACATACCCTTGTATTTCCATACAGATTCCTTACACTGTTTAATAAATGGTTCCATACCGTATTCTTCAATCTGTTCTTTACCATTAAGACCTAAAAGTTTTTCAACTTCAAGTTCAACAGGAAGACCATGAGTATCCCATCCTGCCTTTCTAGGAACGAATTTACCCTTCATAGTCTGATATCTTGGAATCATATCCTTAATTACACGAGTAAGAACGTGACCAATATGTGGCTTACCATTCGCTGTTGGTGGTCCATCATAGAAAGTATAAGTTTCTCCTTCCTTTCTATTCTCCATACTCTTTCTAAAGATATCTTTTTCTTTCCAGAATTCTTCTACCTGTTTTTCTCTATCAACAAAATTGAGATCAGTAGATACTTTATTATACATATGCTTCCTCCTTCTTGGATTTTCACTTATTTTTCTTTATAAATAAAAAAACCGTCCATAATAGGACGATTCTATCGCTTACCACCTATTACATCATGCTCAAGAGTTCCTTGAATATGTGTCCTCTGTAACGGGAGAAAACCGTCAGCGCCTACTAAAAACTTCGGGCTGCAACTCCGGAGTGATGTTCGTTTTGATTTCTATTCATATCCGGCTCTCACCATCCCGGACTCGCTTTGACTTTCAAAATTAAACTACTGTCTCCATCAAAGTCTTTCTTTGTTTATATACCTTGTTATTTTAGCCTAATTATATACTCTTTGTCAAGTAAGTAAAATAAAAAAGAACACCGAAGTGTTCTTTTTTATTTATGCTTTAACTTTACCTTTTTTTACTGTTCCCTTATATCCAGCTTTCTTTAATCTCTTCTTAAGAAGTTTGAACTGAGAAGCTTTCATTTTCTTGTTAACAATAAAAACTGTTTTCTTTGTATCAACGCCGTTGAATGCTCCCTTAGCAAATTTTAAAGCCTTAGTAGGTCTATAACTAAATTTCTTAATTTTCTTACATCCTTTAAATGTATTCTTACCCACCTTAGTCACTTTATACTTTTTGCCATTACAAATAACGTAATCTACGATTGGAGCAACTTTAACGTTCTTTCTATTCTTGATTACTTTAAAACTTGTAGCAGTACCTTTAGTTGTAGTATTATACCAATATATAATTCTTTTAACTTTCTTAGCTACGAACTGATCTTCCTTAGCCTGTGTAGGACTCTTTGTAGTATTATCAGCTGCCATAGCAGGAACTGTACCAAGTACAAGAGTAGATGCAAGAGCCAATGTTGCTGCTCTCTTAAGAATCTTCTGCATTATTCCTCCTCCTTTCCGTAACCATATTACACTCTAGATTCCCTAGATAAAATTATTATAAGACTTGTTAACCATAATTTCAAGTTTTATTTTATATTTTTTGACATTAATTTTATAAATAAATTTCAAGCAAAACAGAAACTATTTTCCTTCTTTGCCATAGTAATATTTTTTACCATAATACTTACCGTATCTTTTTTTAGTTGAATTTACACGGTTTAAAACAACACCAAGTATTGGACATCCCGCTCTTTCTAGTCTACTAATAGAATTTCTAACTATCTGTTTTGATGTAACTCCACCACGGATACATAAAATGACACCATCACACTTACTAGCAATGCTTTCACCATCGGATACAAGTTCTAATGGAGGTGCATCAACAAATACATATCTGTAGTTTTCTTCAGCATATTTTAACATTTCATCAAACTTCTTATTTTCAAGAAGCATTGATGGGTTAATTACATTATCAACATTTGGTAATATATCACCATTTTCATATTCTGTACTGTAAATTACATCTTCTATCTTTGATGAATCTGACAAATAATGAGATGTTCCTCTAAGTTTTCCATTACTAGCTTCCTTAATTCCATAATTTCTAAGCAAAACAGAATTACGCATGTCGCAATCAATCAATAATGATTTTTCTCCCGCCATAGACATCTGTTTCCAAAGATTTGTTGCTACAAAACTCTTTCCTTCATTAGGTTCAGAACTAATTATCATTATCTTTTTTATATCATTTCCTAAAAATCCCACATTAACTCTAAGTCTATTAATTGACTCTTCTAGAGCATATGGAAGTTCATATTTCTTTCCAAATACAATCTTCTTATTCATAATCAATCCTACTTTCCACTTACTTCTTCAAGCTTACCTTCTGGTATTACACTAAGTGGTATAATACCGAATGTCTTTTCAACATCCTCAGCTGTCTTTAATGTATCATCTGTTATAAATAAGAATGTTAATATTCCTAATACTAAAATAGTTAAAAGCATTGCACCAATAATAACATTCTTTGTCATACTTGGTGAACTCTTAACTTTTGGAACAACTGCATATTCAACAATATTTGGTTCAGGTGCTTCCATAATATGTGGAATCTGATCCTTTGTTTTCTCTGCAAGTTCGTTCGCTATATTCTTAGCCTCTTCAGGTTTTGTAGATGTAACTCTTATCTTAACAATACGAGTATCATGTACAACTGATAAATTCATCATTGATAAAACCTGTGAATATGTATAATCAAGTTTCAAATCAGCAATAACGCCTTCAACTATCGGTCTTGACTGCATAATCTGTATATAATCGCTTGATAATGCACTACCTATATTTAAGTCGCTAATATCTACTACTGAATTAGTCGATGCTGAAACCATATACATTGTTGATGTTGCAGTGTACTTTTTAGGAATTGCAAACTTTGTAATAGATCCAGCAATGACAGCACCAATAATAAATGCTGCAATTATAAATAACAATTTTCCCTTAAAATAATATAATAATTCGAGAAGATCGATTTCTACTTCATCATTCGGATTGTAATTCTTGCTTTTGTTTGAATTCATATTCCTTCTCCTTACCTATATACTCATACCTATCTATTTTATCTTTTTTCCGTAAAATAATCAACCTATAATCACTCAAAGAGTTCCCTATAAACCGTGTTTATAAAACTGATTTATTATACTAATATAAAAACGTCCTTAATCTGCTTATATACAATGACATATCAATATAAATAAATTTATTGTTCACCATATTAATTATCTATCTCTAAACAATACAATGTTTTTAACACTTCAATAATTGACGATTTATCTACATAAAACTCAGCATGTTCTAAACCATCACCAAGTTTTTTACCAAGCTTACTTTCTCCATCAAAGGTAAATATACCCTTGCTTGTCATTTTTGAAAGCATATTTGCTATTTTAGAAGCTTCATTTCCGTTAATATCAGTAACTGCCTTATCAGTCATATCCTTATATGCCTCATTAATAAATTTAGGATTATCATTAAACATAGCCTTAGCTTTATCAAAATATGCTGACATATATGTACGCTGTCTTCGCATTCTGGATATGTTATCACCATCTCCAACGCCCATTCTAGCTCTTATATACTTTTCTGCCTGTTCATCAGTAAGCTTAACAACGCTTCCTTCTTTTAATGCTGCATCTTCCTTAGTCAAATCATCTTCTATCTTAACTTCAACGCCATCAACCAAATGATTAATGCTTGAAATGTCTTTCATACTAACAGAATAATATCCATTTATATCTAGTTCACCCAAAAGAAGTGATACTGAATTCACTGTATTCTCACAGGACTGTTCTTTATCCTTACCATACCAATGGGCAGTACATAACTGAAGTTCTTCCATTCCTTCGCCTTCACCAGTACTGTCAACCTCTTTAACATCGCATATGGTATCTCTGTTAAACTGAATATATCCATATTCGTTCTTGGTTTTGTTAATTACCAATAACAATAAAAAGTCAGCCATTGTTCCTCGATACGATTCATCCTTCACATTTTCGTTACCAGAATTATCCGTACCAATAACAAGATAACTTTCTACATCATCAGTATATTTATAAAGTGTATCCCCTATTTCGACATAATTAGTAAGCCCACCAGGGTTATCCTTATTTGTATCCTCTGTTGTTTGTTCAGTCTGCTTACTTATGCTTTTTGCATTTGCTTTATCAGATTCTTTTTCGAAGAAATATATAATCCCAGCAAATGCCCCCACTACTAGTACTGCAAGAATTATTCCACAAACAACCTTAATATTTTTCTTATTCATGGCATATCCTCTTACCGTTTTCATCTATTTTATCAAGGACATCCTGTCCGTGTTTCTTTCGTATTTGCTCCCTAGCCTTTACTAAATTAGGCGTTCTTGTACTTAAATTATGGCAATCGCTTCCTAACAAAATATTATCATGTTTTACAAGCAATTTATCAACCCATCTTTTTTGGAAAAAGCCACCAAGGAAAGCTTCCGCATTAAGCTGAATCAAAAGATCCATGCTAAGTAGCCTATCAAAGTGCTCTTTATCCTTTTGAAATTTATAAAATCTTTCAAGATGCGCAAGAATAACATTAAGTTTTCTGTCATTAATGATATACTCTATCTCATCTATATTTTTCTTTGTCCATTGAGCAAATGGCATCTCAATTAAAATATAATTTGTCCCGCTAATACAAAGACTATCTAAATCTTCAGCCTTACTCATATTTTCAAAATAGTAAACTTCAGAACCTAAATATAAGTTCTTTTCATTAAAACCTACATCACTTAGTATTTTTAATACTTTTTCAAAACTTTCATTACGTTTATTCAAAAATCTAGTGATTGAATTCCTACTAGCATAAAAATGAGGCGTAAAAACAATGTCAGTAATACCGTCTCTTTTTTCTATTTTTAGCATTTCCCTTGTCATATCTATATTTCCGCTTCCATCATCAATTCCTGGAAGTATATGAGTATGACAATCAATTATATGTCTCTCTTCCATAGCCCCATCCTAAACTTTCCCAATATACATCATGAGAACTGAATTACCAGTTCTCATGCATATTGAATACCTTTATTTACGTGTATCTATTTCTGATTTAGCATATCCAAGATAGAATTTCTGGCCATTTCACTAACCTTTTTCTTTTCTTCCTTTGGAAGTTCATCAATGTATATCGGATCACCATATTCCATGGTTACCCTAGCCGCCTTAATATACGGCTTCTGTTTTTCAAAAATACTTTCTGTGTTATAGAATGCAACTGGTACTACTGGAACACCAGATTTCTCTGCAATCTTAAAACTTCCAGCCTTAAACTCTGCTACAGTTCCATCCTTAGATCTTGTTCCCTCAGGGAATATAAATATTGATGTACCATTCTTAGCATAATCTATAGCCTGAAGAATTGTCTTAAGTCCAGCTTTTGCACTACTTCTATCAAGGAATAAACAATTTAATGACTTCATCCACCATGGTAATAATGGGAATTTTTCTATTTCCTTCTTAGAAATAAAACCAGTCAATCTATCAACCTTTGCATATCCTACAAATATATCAAAAATACTTCTATGGTTTGCAACGTATAAAACTGCACCCTTAGGTAATTTTTCCTTACCCTTAACAGTAATCCTTGTTCCACATAATAATAATATGAATTTAAATGCTATCTGTATTGTAATTAAACATATCTTTTGTTTAAGTTTCTTATTAAACAGGCCAATTATGCAATATAACCCATATAATGGAATACTCAAAACTAAAAGAGAGATAATTACAAAAGCAACAATTATTAATCTAATCATTATTTCTTACGACCAAATAGACCTTTCTTTTTCTTATCTTCTTTCTGATATACAGGGCCCTTAAGTCTTCTAGCCTTAGTGATATACAAACCACTTACTGTAGCCATAACTTCCTGCTTTGGAAGTAATGTTTCAAATACTTTTGCATCACAAATAAATGTTACAATCTTAGGACCAACCTTTGCTTTTACAAGTGGCATCTTTGAAAGTTTTGCCATCTTAGGAATACTTTCCATAATACCCTTTGGTAAATTTGCATCCGTTATCTTGCCCTTCTTCTTATCTATAATATACAGCTTCATATCCTGAGCTGCTTCTGCTATCGCCTTTTCATTTTCTTCCTGTCTCTTCTGCGCCTTCTTACCAACTACCACTAATACAGCAAGTGCTATAAGCATGATAACTAGTAATACTATGGCAATTGTTCCCGCTGTTCCAATCGCTAAATTCATTGAATCCTCCTTAAAATGTTTATTTTCATATCACAGGATGATGTTAATTCATCTCCCTGATATAATTCATATTCCATTTCGATAAGTAAGTCATCACCATCTTCAGTTATGTAAACCTCTTTGGTAACCTGCTTTAAACTAAGTACAAGACCTCCAACATCTGTATCTAAATCTCGTACCTCATTCTTAGCAAATGCCATCTTATACTTAAAGTCTCCATTATTAATAACTTCTACTCTATCACCACCTGCCTTAATCAAGGCCTTGGTAATGGCACCACTTTCCTCATCCTTATACTCATAGTTAACATAATGAGTATCATTTATCTTTTTATAATTTCCATCCGCAATGACCGACATAGGAAACTCTCCCTCATCAGTCTTATGAATAGTTGTAATCTGTACTTTTATCTTTTCATTCATATTAATCATATTTCTGTATAAATATCTATTATGGTTAACATAATTTTCTTATACAATATATTCTTCTATCTCAACCTGAGTAATAGTATCTATATCAAATGGAAGTATGGAATTAGCAAATGTTCTAAACTTTCCACCAGCATCACTTACGAAAAATTCATACTTCTCATTTTCATCCATATTAAGCTTACCATCAAACTTCAAATCCTTATCCTCAAGTAATTCCTTAAGTCTCATGGCTGTTTCATAAGCTGGATTAATAAGAGTAACCTTATCACCCATGATTCTACCCACTGTACTTCTAAGAAGTGGATAATGAGTACAACCTAAAATAAGAGTATCAATGTTTTCTGTCTTAAGACCTGCTAAATATCTTTTAGCCATCTCATCAGTAACTTCATCATGAAGCATGCCTTCCTCAACTAAAGGGACAAACAAAGGACATGCCTGACCAACAACAGTAATATCACTATCAAGTTCATGAATAAACTCTGTATAAAGTTCACTTTTAATAGTTGCATCTGTTGCGATTACACCAATTCTCTTATTCTTTGTGGATCTAACCGCAGTTCTAGCACCAGGTTTAACCACACCAATAATTGGAATATCTATTTCATCCTTAATTTCATCAAGTGCCAAAGCTGAAGCTGTATTACAAGCAACAACAATTGCCTTAACTCCCTTACTCTTAAGGAATTTAACTATCTGTCTTGAATATTTTAAAATATTTTCCTTTGACTTACTACCATAAGGAACTCTTGCAGTATCACCAAAATAAACAATACGTTCATCAGGTAACTGTCTCATAATTTCCCTTGCAACTGTAAGTCCGCCAACACCTGAATCAAAAACTCCAACAGGTGCCTGCTTTAAATCATTCATATTTTCCTCCAAATCAGCATTTTATGTAAGCCAATTACATTTGCTGAAATTATACAAGTTCTGTTACATATATCTGTGCATCAGGATACTTAATGCTTAAAACCTTATAGGCCTGTGCAATATTATCCTCATCAGTAAAAAGGCCAAATACTGTTGGTCCACTTCCACTCATAAGTGAATTGTCAGCACCAAGCTCTAACATATCCTCTTTTATCTCGCTAATAATAGGATATGCCGGAATTGTAACACTTTCTAGTACATTCCCAATATTATCTGAAACTGCCTTATAGTCGTTATTCTCAATACCTTTAAGCATAACATCTATATCCGGATGCTTTGTATTTTCATCTATCTTAAGATTTCCATATACAAAACCAGTTGAAACATCAATAGGTGGCTTAACTAAAAGCACTTTACATGATGGTGCGTCACTAAGCTTAGTAAGCTTTTCACCAATTCCTTCAGCAAGAGCAGTTCCACCCATAATACAATATGGAACATCAGCCCCAAGTTTAACGCCTCTTTCACGAAGCTGCGTTTCACTAAGTCCAATATTAAACATACGATTAATACCCACAAGTGTTGCAGCACAATCACTACTTCCACCAGCCATACCAGCAGCAACCGGAATAACTTTTTCAATATTAATCTCTAAACCATCAATAATATTAAACTCATCCATCAATAGTTTAGCAGCTTTATATACTAAATTGGATTCATCCGTAGGAACTGACTTAACATTACATTTAATGTGAATTCCACTTTTCTTCACACGTCTAATTTCAATTCCATCATAGATTCCAACTGTTTGCATTATCATTCTAAGATCATGGTAACCATCTTCTCTTTTCCTTAAAACATCAAGTCCAAGATTGATTTTGCCATAAGCCTTAACGTAAATTTTTTGCATATCCACTCCGCATAACAAACATTATTTGAACTCAAATGCCCACGCGGATGGTTAATATTTTTATCATCCACGTAGGCACATATATTTTCACAATAAATTTCAAGTAATTTATAGCATCTTATTAATCATTTCTACTAAGTCTTTTTCAAATGCCTCACTCTTCTTATCAGCATCTTCTAATGATGTTCCCTTAACACCATAATAAAATTTAACCTTAGGTTCTGTACCTGAAGGTCTAACACATAACCATGCATTATCTGATAAATCATAGTAAAGTACATTTGACTGTGGAAGTCCTGTTGTTGTAACTTCGCCAGTTTCTAAGTTCTTAACTGTATCCTTATCATAATCTCTTGCTGATAATACCTTATATCCAGCGATTTCTGTTGGAGTATTATCTCTAAGAGTATTAAGAATCTGCTTAATCTTTTCAAGTCCTTCAATACCTGCAAGTTCAATAGCCTTAATACCATCTTTGTAATAGCCATACTTTTCATACATATCAAGCATAACATCCCAAAGTGTCTTGCCCTGCTTCTTATAGTAAGCAGCTGCTTCACAAAGAGCCATAGTTGCTACGATAGCATCCTTATCTCTTGCATGTGTTCCAATAAGACAACCATAACTTTCTTCAAAACCGAAGAGGTATGTGCCCTTTCCACTATTTTCGAAACCAAGTATTTGCTGACCGATATATTTGAAACCAGTAAGTACTTCAATAAGCTTAATGTTATATGACTTTGCAATTGCATCTGCAAGGTTTGTTGTAACAATAGTCTTAATTAAAGCACCATCTTCTGGAATACCACTCTTTTCTTTAATCTGGCTGATTTCATACTCAGCAAGTAAGCTACCTGACATATTACCTGTAAGTACTTTGTAATCACCATTCTTATCCTTAACATATACACCAAGTCTGTCTGCATCAGGATCTGTAGCCAAAACTAAATCAGCATCTTTTTCCTTAGCAAGCTTAAGTGCAAGTTCAAAAGCTTCTGCTGCTTCTGGGTTTGGATAACTTACTGTAGGGAAGTTACCATCAGGAAGTTCCTGCTCAGCAACAACATAAACATTCTCAAAACCAATTTCCTTAAGAACACGTCTAGCAGGAATATTACCTGTACCATGAAGTGGTGTGTAAACAATGCTGATGTCCTTCTGCATTTCCTTAATCACTTCAGGGTTCTTAACCTGACTCTTAAGTCTTTCAATATATGAATCATCAATGTCCTTACCAATTACATTGTAAAGGCCTTTTGACTTAGCCTCTTCCTTATCCATTGTAAGAACTTCTGAAAAATCCTTAATTGCCTTAATGGCATCCATAATACCTTTATCATGAGGTGGTGTAATCTGTGCACCATCTTCCCAATATACTTTATATCCATTATATGCAGGTGGGTTATGACTAGCTGTAACGTTAATACCTGCGATACATTTAAGTTCTCTAACTGCATATGATAATTCTGGAGTTGGACGAAGTGAATCAAATACATACGCCTTAATTCCATTTGCATTTAAACAAAGTGCAGCTTCATCAGCAAATTCTGGTGAAAAATGTCTGCTATCATAAGCAATTGCAACACCCTTATCCTGACCATTCTGTGAAAGAATGTAATTTGCAAGACCCTGTGTAGCACGTCTTACGATATACTTGTTCATTCTGTTAGTTCCTGCAGCGATAATACCTCTAAGACCAGCTGTACCAAATTCAAGTTCAGTATAGAATCTTTCCTTAATTTCATTATCATCGCCTTCAATAGCTCTAAGCTCCGCTTTTGTCTCCTCATCAAAGTAAGGATTTGATAACCACTCTTTATATGCCTCTGTGTAATTCATGTTATCCTCCATTTCACTAACATATCGTTAGATTTATTTTCTCTTTTTCTTTGGCTCTCCTATTATGTTTTTATGCGCAAACCCCTACTTTTACACATAAATCCACTAGCTTATAATTATATAATACATCGCTAGAAATTACAAGATTTAACACAAAATAGTGTTTTATAAATACTTTTCTTTAACTATTGTTTCCAACTGTTCATATGTATTAAGCTCTGGTTCATCTACAACCACTTCCAGCAAATGCTTTAAACACTCACCCATTTGCACTCCTGGCTTCATGCCAAGTTTAATCAAATCATTACCTGTTATCTTTAAATCCTTTATTTCTAAAGCATCCTCTCTTTCAAGAATTCTCTTGTAACCTTCCTTAGCAAAATTTAAAGTTTCAATGCTTCTAGCCTTTCCATACTCACTCTTACCATTTAAATCTGCTTCAAACAATTCTAAAAAGTAAGAGAAATACTTCTTTCCTATTCGACTTACTGCTCTTCTTAAAGCCTTGTCAGTATTTGGAAAACTACCTGTCAAATCACTATGACAAGCAACCACCTTAGTAACAATATCCACTGTATCATTATCAAACTTAAGGTCTTTAAGTTCCTTTCTTGCCATATCACTACTAATCTTTGCATGTCCCTTAAAGTGATCAATGCCTTCCTCATCCGTTGTTTTACAAAGTGGCTTACCCATATCGTGGAAAAGAGCAGCCCATCTAAGATAATGGTCATTTTTTATATTAACCAAAACTTTTAATGTATGTTCACCAACTGATGAATCATGATAAGGAGTATTTTGCTCTGTATTCATCATTTCATCAAATGCTGGCATAATCACCTTAGTAATTCCTGTTTCATATAAAGTTCTAAACATCTCTGGATGGCTACTTATAAGAAGCTTATCAAGTTCAACATTAATACGCTCCTTACTAATAAGTTCAAGATTAGGCGCAAGCTCTTCCATAGCCTTTAGAGTTTCATCATCAATCTCAAATCCAAATCTTGCAGCAAATCTTACAGCTCTAAGTATTCTTAATGCATCTTCAGTAAATCTCTCATGAGCTATCCCAACGCATTTGATAATCTTTCTTTCAAGATCCTCAATGCCACCAAATTCATCTATAATTCCATTCTTTGGATTATAAGCCATGGCATTAATTGTAAAATCTCTACGCTTTAAATCTTCTTTCAAGTCCGAAGTAAATTCTACACTATCAGGATGTCTGCCATCACTATAATCACCATCTATTCTATAAGTTGTAACCTCGTAACTTTCTCCACCTTTTCTTACAGTAACTGTACCATGCTGTAAACCAGTATCAATTGTCTTTCTAAAGATGGACTTTACTTCCATAGGTTTCGCAGATGTTGTAATATCCCAATCCTTAGGTGCTTCACCCATTATACAATCTCTAACACAACCACCTACGGCATATGCTTCATATCCTCTATTTTCAAGCATGTCTATAATCCATAAAACATCACTTGGAATTATCTTTTCAATTTTTTCACAGTATAAATTCTTATTCATAATAAATCCTAACTATTAATCTTTCTTGTTTCTTGAACAATTTTAATTCTATCAGTTTGCTTACTATAAAACTGATTCATCTTATTTATGGCTTCTAAATATTCTTTATCAGGGTCAAAGTTAGTTATAACCTCAATTATATAATTATATTTTGCTAAATCTTCTCGATCTGGGAAGAAATTGCTCACAGCATTTGCTCCAATACAATTAATATAATTTCCAACTTTTTTATTTAGATAAACAAGATGCTCTAACTTCTTATCTTCCACAATTTTCTTTTGTTTAAAATCAAACAGTCCTTTTGGTGCATCTACTACCCACGGTTCAATGGTATCAATTATCACCATAATAATACACAAGTTATTATCATCTATCACTATTTTATCTATCTTGTCTAATTCTATAAGCATGTTAATATACTCCTATCAAAAATCATTTACAATCAATTTTTCATTTTTCCTAAAAAAGATTCTTTCATACTAACCTCATATCTACATTGCTCCATAAACTATCGTACCACACACTGCCGATATACATATAAGCATTATAGGTGAAATTTTCTTTTTAAACTTTCTTAATCCAAAATATAAACCACCTAAAACTATAGTTAAAACAATTGCCGGAACATCAGTTTCTGTTTCTGAAGAAATATTGAAATTTTTCCATATCATATATATTCCTGTTGCAAGAATAATACCTATAATACATGGTTTCAATGCACCTAATACTGATTGAAACAATTTATTTTTTAACAACCTTTTAAATAATAACATTATAGTAAGTATTATCAAAAAAGCTGGCAAAACAACAGCTGTAGTTGCGATAAAAGCTCCAAGGATTCCTCCTTTTGAACTTCCTATATATGTTGCCAAATTTACCATAATTGGTCCTGGTGTACTTTCACTAACTGCAATCATATATGAAATTTTTTCCTCATCTATCCATTCATAAGATATAACAATATCGCGAATTAAAGCTATGGATACATAACCACCGCCAAAAGAAAATAAACCAACCTTTAGAAATCCTATTAATAATTCAATATACTTCATCAATCAGCACAACTCCCTTCTGTTTTATTCTTTATCAGAAAGGACACTACCCCAATTAATGCAGCAAATATCATAATCACAAGTGATGATATATGTAATGCATATATATTTATCACTAATACAGCTATACACGCCGAACTTATTATAACCATCTTAAGTACTGTCATTTTTGTATTTGAAAGCATCTTCACAGCCGCATCCACTATCAATAATCCCACTGCAATTTTTATTCCATGAAAAGCATTGGCAACCCATTTTATTTCTAGAAATCCATCCAAATATTTTGAAATAATATATATAATAACAAACGACGGAAGAATCATTCCTATGGTTGCAAAGATAGCACCCAAAAGTTTCTTTCTTTTATATCCTACATACGTGGCACAATTAATTGCTATCGGACCAGGTGTCGATTCAGCAATAACTGTAATATCCATCATTTCTTCATGCGTAATCCACTTTTTCTTTTCTACGCAAATATCCTCAATAAGGGAAATCATTGCATATCCACCACCAAATGTAAATGCTCCAATTTTAGCAAATGTCATAAATAATTCAATTAAAACCTGCATTATTTCATTTTCCCTATTTACTCTTCGTCAAATATCAACCATTGATCCATTCCAGGACCCGCGTCCTCGTTAGGACGTACTCTAAATCCAAATTTCTCATAAAAAGGTTCTTTTCCTATAGCCGAATTTAAAGTCAGTTTTACTTTATACCCCAGTTTCATTCCCTCTTTCAATTTTTGAATGCTTGCTTCAACAAGCTTACGTCCAATTCCCTGTCCTTGATATTTTGGATCAACAATAACATCTGACAAAAAGGCAATATATCCGCCATCCCAAAGTAATCTTACAACTCCAATAGCTTTTTCGTCGTCTCGAACGCACTGAATCATATATGCTTTATCTATACATGCCTTGGCTTGTTCAAGTGGGAATTCAACCCATCCAACCATTTTACGTAAATCCATATATTCTTCAGGTGTAATATAATTTTCAAAACTTATCATTCTTTATTTCCTCTTTATTCAACTTAAATGTCATCTAACACTAACTTCATAAAAACATCTGCGTATTGATTATCATTATATCTTTCCGTTTTTATAAAGCCAACTTTTTCATATAATTTCAATGCCTCTTTATACTTAGACATTGAATCTAACATTATCAATTTATATCCTTTTTCTTTGGCTTTATCAATTACACTATTAATCAGTTTAAACCCAAGTCCTTGTCCTCTTAAATCTTTTAAAAGATATAATGCCTTAAGTTCAGCTGTATCATCATTTATTTTCTTTAATCCAACTGTTCCAACTACTTTATCATCTAGAACCAAACAAAAAAATACATCAAAGTATGTTTCTATATCATTATAAAAATAATGCCTTCCATATGGTTCAAATTTCTTTCCCAATTCTCTAAAACAATTTTCTGTAAACGCAAAAACGTCTTGCTTATATTCTTTTTTATACTCAACTATCATTGGCTTATTAAACCTCTCTAGTCAAAACCATACATTCAGTTGAATCAGCAAATCCCATGCTTTCATAAAGTGGTCGTCCTGATTCAGTTGCATCTAAACTAATCTCTGTAGTTCCTGCTTTCCAAGATTCTTCAATTAATAAATCAACCATTTTTCTTGCAATACCTTGACGACGATATTCACTTCTTGTATATACATTCATTAAATGAGCACGTTTTCCTGTAGGATGATTAAAAGCTGGCATTACTCTAATAAAACTCATTGATGCACAACCAATAACTGTATCATCATCATACGCAAGCACCGTTATATGATCGCCATTCAAAAAATAATCATAACTTTCATTTACCATCACATCAGAATACTCGTAATCTTCTGACAGATTATTTACAACCTTAAGCATTTCAAGACGACTACTCATCAATTCATCAATATCATCACTTGTTGCTAATCTTATATTAATCATTTACTTCTCCCTCATAACTCCTACACCATATACGACATATCATTAATATGTCTCACCATATGCTTTCCATCATCACCAACAAACATATGAGAAACTCCGCCTCCTGGTCCATGAATATCAACTTCCATTAAAGACTCTACAGAAATACCTATAAACATAGCATTCCATAAACTTAATAAATCTCCATGGGAAACAATAATGATATTTTCATCATCACTTGCCATCACCTCTTCATAAAATGGTCTAAGGCGATTCCAAGCATCTCTTCTACTTTCTCCGTCTGAGAACAATCTATCATCAACTGTTTTTTCCGGGCACTCAATGTTTTCACGTAACCACTGAACAGACTTACCACAGCACTTCCCAAGATTTCGCTCTCTAAGTTCTTGCTTAAAGATAGGCTCAACACCAAGATATTTTGTTATTTCTTCCGCTGTTTGTTTAGCACGCTTAAGATCAGATGAATATATAACTACATCCTTCTCAGCAAATGCCTCTTTCAACTTTTTACCAATTGCATCTGCCTGTTCTTTTCCTAAGTCTGTCAAATCCCAATCCGTCCATGAACCTACCATTCCATTAGTATGATGGACCGACTGCGTGTGTTGAATAGTAACGATATGTTTCATTGCTTGCCCCCTTTCTATTCAAAACGAGCCGAACAACGGTAATACTCCATCGTTCAGCTCGACATTTTTTTATATATTAATCTTAATATGCCTTGCCCCAGTATACCATCTTCTTAGCTGGTTTACCGCAACATACACATTTATCACTAATCTCTTCCTGTTCAAAAGGCATACATCTACTTGTAGCTGTTGTTTCTTCCTTAATCTTGTTTTCACATTCAACATCACCACACCACATAGCCTTAACAAAACCTGGCTTATTAGCAATAACATCTTTGAATTCTTCCCAGTTTTCAGCTTTATATGTATGTGAATCTCTGTGTTCTCTTGCTGCAACAAGCATATTCTTCTGAATTGTTTCAAGAAGTTCTGAAACCTTGCTTTCAATTTCATCAAGTGAAACTGTAATCTTTTCAGCTGTATCTCTTCTAACAAGTACTGCCTGATTATTTTCAATATCCCTTGGTCCAACTTCAACTCTCACAGGAATACCTCTCATTTCACATTCTGCGAACTTAAATCCAGGTGACTTATCTGTATCATCAACTTTAACTCTAGCAACCTTACCAAGTTTTTCCTTAAGTTCGAAAGCCTTATCCAAAACGCCTTCCTTCTTCTGCATAATTGGAACGATGCAAACCTGAGTTGGTGCAATTCTTGGTGGAAGTTTAAGACCATTGTCATCACCATGAACCATGATAACAGCACCAATAAGTCTTGTTGTAACACCCCAAGATGTCTGATGAACATGCTTTAATGTATTATCCTTATCTGTAAACTGTACACCAAATGCCTTAGCAAATCCATCACCAAAGTTATGGCTTGTACCTGATTGAAGTGCCTTACCATCATGCATAAGTGCTTCAATTGTATATGTGCTTACCGCACCAGCAAATTTTTCCTTATCTGTCTTCTGACCTTTTACAACAGGAATTGCAAGAACGTTCTCACAGAAATCTGCATAAACATTAAGCATCTGTACTGTACGCTCTTCTGCCTCTTCTGCTGTAGCGTGAGCTGTATGACCTTCCTGCCATAAAAACTCTCTTGAACGTAAGAATGGTCTTGTTTCTTTTTCCCATCTTACTACTGAACACCACTGGTTATAAACCTTTGGTAAATCTCTATATGACTGGATATCCTTCTGATAAAAATCACAGAATAATGTTTCTGAAGTAGGACGAACACATAATCTTTCCTGTAACTGGTTTAATCCTCCATGTGTAACCCATGCAACTTCAGGAGCAAATCCTTCAACATGATCCTTTTCTTTCTGTAATAATCCTTCAGGAATTAAAAGCGGCAAGTATACATTCTCTACTCCTGTTTCTTTGAACTTAGCATCGAGCTGTTTCTGTATTAATTCCCAAATTGCATAACCAGCGGGCTTTAATACCATAAATCCTTTAACCGATGTATAACCTGTAAGTTCAGCTTTTACAACAACGTCAGTATACCATTGTGCAAAATCTTCCTCCATGGAAGTAATTTCTTTAACTGCTTTTTTCTCTGCCACTTTAAAAATCCTCCTAATTTATATTTTAGAATAACGCACTTATTATATCATTAAACATTATTTCTTGCAATTAGGTAAAATATAGAAAAATTCATATATTTAGATTTACAGAAGACTAACAAAAAGAAGTCTATATCAATTTGATATGGACTTCTTTTATAATTATTATTGTATTATAAATACTTCTTTAAATCTTCTACTTTGTCTGTCTTTTCCCAAGGAAGTGAAATATCAGTTCTTCCAAAATGACCATAAGCAGCTGTCTGCTTATAAATTGGTCTTCTAAGATCAAGCATCTTAATAATGCCTGCTGGTCTAAGATCAAAGTTTTCTCTAATTATTTCTACAATCTTTTCATCTGATAATTTACCAGTACCAAATGTATCAACCATGATTGATGTTGGCTTAGCAACACCGATAGCGTATGAAAGCTGAATTTCACACTTATCAGCGATACCTGCTGCAACAATATTCTTAGCAACATATCTTGAAGCGTAAGCTGCAGATCTGTCTACCTTTGTAGGATCCTTTCCTGAGAAAGCTCCACCACCGTGTCTAGCATATCCACCGTAAGTATCAACAATAATCTTTCTACCTGTAAGGCCGCTATCACCATGTGGTCCTCCAATTACAAACTTACCTGTAGGGTTAATAAATACTTTTGTATTATCATCAATCATATCATTAGGAATAACTGCATCTATAACATACTCTCTAATATCCTTATGAATCTGTTCCTGAGTAACATCAGGATCGTGCTGTGTTGAAATAACAACTGCATCTATTCTAACAGGTTTACCATTTTCATCATACTCAACAGAAACCTGACTCTTACCATCAGGTCTTAAATAAGAAAGTGTACCATTCTTTCTAACTTCAGTAAGCTTTCTTGTAAGTTTATGAGCCATTGAAATTGGATAAGGCATAAGTTCATCTGTTTCGTTAGTTGCATAACCAAACATCATACCCTGGTCACCTGCACCAATTGCCTCAATATCACTATCGCTCATCTCATGCTCTCTATGCTCTAATGCATCATTAACACCCATAGCGATATCTGCTGACTGTTCATCAAGCGCTACCATAACACCACATGTCTCAGCATCAAATCCATATTTACCTCTTGTATATCCAATTTCAGTAATTGTATCTCTAACTACTTTCTGTATGTCAACATATCCTTCAGTTGTGATTTCTCCCATTACTAAAACAAGACCTGTTGTAATTGCTGTTTCACAAGCTACTCTACTCATAGGGTCCTGTTCAAGCATTGCATCAAGTATTGCATCTGAAACCTGATCACAAATTTTATCTGGATGTCCTTCTGTAACAGACTCCGATGTGAAAATTCTTTTTTCCATCTTATCCTCCTATTTATTTGCTTAATTCATATCCTTATAGATTAACTATCTCTCATTAAATATACATATATAAAATTACATTAAATATGCACACCGACTATATTGTACACTATAACTAAAAAAATATCCACATAGAAATTATATATGATAATTATTTTTAATAAACAAAATCATAAAATATTATTTATAATATAATAACTACACATCTATCAATGTAAGCCAACAAAAAAACTTCGAATTAAATTCAAAGTTTTTTGTTTCATCCATATGGCATCTTATCACAATAAATTCTATTTTCTATAGTCCAGAATACGCTAAATAAATCATATTGATTTTTTCTAAATCTTCAACATAAGTATGATTATGTTTTTCTCCTGTATAAACTAATTTTCCATTATTATAGACTAATAAAGTATTATCACTTATTTCATCCCATCTACCATTATCAAGTGGTTTTGTTGAGAAAATTGCATATCCATCTTCCTGTTTTCTATAAAGAGTTCCATCTGCATTCTTATGAATATACATATACTCACCATCAGATAATATAAAGTTTAACTTATTCCCTTTAGATAATTCTTTTGCGATTTCCTCAATAAGTTCAACCCTTGCATTAACATCAAATCCATTAAGTTCTTCTTCTAGCAATGCATTAACTCTATCTATTATATATAATAGAATTCTTTCACTATCAGTACTACCCTTTTGTTCATATTGATACTTCACCAATTTATCTGATTCAAAAATCGTACCATTATGAACAAGTGTCCATGATCTTCCTGATGCATCCTTACCAGTAAATGGATGAGTATTTTCATACTCAACATGACCAATAGTAGCCTTTCTAATATGGGCAAGTGTATGACCAGAAGCTATTCTACTATTAATTCTACTCTTTAAATACTTACTCTTACTAACCTTTACCGGTTCCTTTTCTATGGACACATTTCCATCATCACAAATTGCAATTCCCCATCCATCCGGATGTTCAATTCCATGCGAAAAGAAAATTCTTAAAAGCTCATTTATTTTAACTTTTCTATTTGCACTAATTCCAAAAATCTCGCACATATTTTAAGTACTCCTTCTCTTCATTATCCAATCCATCAGAAGCTATACTTAAAAGTTTCTCTGCATGTTCAATAGCCTTTCTTCCATCATAAATCTCTGCATCAAAACCATCTTTTTCAACACTTTGTATTGCCTCATTTATGTCATCAATTGTTGTAATACTCTTGTATTTATCTAATAATCTATCTATATTTGCTGCATTATAAATCAAACCTTTAATCAATGCAGCAAATGCTACTGCCACATCAATAGGAACAGCATCAGCAACTCTTATCTCTATATATTTCTTAATTCTAAAATGATAAAATCCCATAGAAATAAAATGTTCAATATATCTCTTCTTCTCATCATCTGATGCATTATCATAATCAATTATTTTTTCATTAATCAAATCCAATGCGTTTTTATTTCCAACATAGGAAGTTTCACCATTCTCAGTTAATAATATAAGAGGTGTATGAACCACATCTTCAGCTATCTTTCTATATCCAAAATCAACTATGGAATGATCTAAAAATCCCGTTCTATCTTTATCAAGTGCTTCCCATTCCTGAATTCTTATTAGATGTTTCTTACCATCTGATTCAGGAAGAACATAATCAGGATTACTCTTATTTTCAAACATAATTGAAATAATTGGTGAAATAATTTGCAACACTTCAAGTTTTCTTCTTAAATCATCCTCACTTTTATAATCCACTGAAATCTGAGTTGAACCAGAAGCTCTCATCATATATTCACCGTACTTACCACTACTCTTAAAATACGCATCCATATATTTGTATCTATTCTTTTTTGAAAGTGGAATATCTATTGGAAGTATCTTACCATTTTCAACTGCAGGTAAAACTCCTCCTACTTCAATATGGTATCCAATTTGTTCAAATTCTTTATCCCATAATTGTCTAAAATCCTCATAGACTCTCTTTATATCTTCTATTCTTTCATATGGATTAATACTAATTTCAAACTGACAAGCTGGTTCAAGTGTAATTACATATTCTTCACTTACATATCCAACAACATATCCATCAGTATATAAAGGCTTTGCACCAATACCTTTAGCCACTTCTTCAATCAAAGGTACTATCTGTTCAAATGTAATTTGAACTCCTTCTTCATTAACAACAAAATGTTCAATCTCTAATCCTAGTTTTTTATTACTCGTTTCACCTGATTTTATGTATTGTACAATATCCTCATAAATACTCATACTTTTTTCCTTTCAACACATTAAATTAATTTCCAATAAATAATATTACATAATAGCCATATGTAAATTATCTATTATAATCTTATCAAAAATGTACGTTATTGAGAATTTCTAATATTTTATGGTATGTTATAGCCTCAAACTATCACTCATTCATTTACTACAAAAACAAAGATGCCGCGAATAAAATTCACGGCATCTACACTCTATTTTTCTAATTCAGCTTCAACGGCTTTTCTTACTTCTTCCATTTCTACTGTAGGTTCAAACCTCGCAATTACATTACCATTTCTATCTATTAAGAACTTTGTAAAATTCCACTTAATATAAGCTTTATCTCCAAATTTCTTATTATTTAAAGCAGCGAACTTATCAAGTGAAAAGTTCTTTAATCCCTTTCCAAATCCTTCAAATGGCTTTTGTTCTGCCATCCATACAAATAATGGATCTGCATCTTCACCGTTAACATCAATCTTAGCAAATTGTGGGAACTCTGTTCCAAACTTCATTGTACAAAATTCATGAATTTCATCATCACTACCCGGAGCCTGATCTGCGAACTGATTGCAAGGAAAATCAAGTATTTCTAATCCTTTATCCTTTAAATCCTTATACATAGCTTCAAGAGGTTCATAATGTGGTGTAAATCCACATCCAGTAGCTGTATTAACAACTAGAATAACCTTCCCCTCATAATCCTTTAAACTAACTTCTTCTCCACTTCTGTTCTTAACTGAAAAATCATAAACTACTGCCATAAAAATACCTCCTAAATATTAATTATTACTATTATGTTCCATATTACTTAGCGCCTTATATGTTAATTTATAAAGAGTTTCATACTCTTTTAAACTAAGTCCCATACAGTTTGCCATGGCAATAGGAACTGATACTGCCTTATCCTTTATGTCTCTTCCTTCACTTGTAAGTTTTATTATGAGAATCCTCTCATCCTCAGCACTACGTTCTCTTATTAAATATCCCATCTGATCTAGTTTTTTTAAAACAGGAGTTAATGTACCGTAGTCTAAATGAAGCAACTTAGCAAGTTCTCTTGATGTAACCTCTTCATTCTCCCAAAGTACCATCATAACTATATACTGCGTATAAGTTAAATTTAGTTCCTTAAGGAAAGGTCCATACTGTCTAACCAGTTCCTTTGAGCAGGCATATAAAGGAAAACAAACCTGGTTGCTTAATTTTAATGCATCATACTTTGTTTCATTTTCTTTCTTCATAATTTCCTCCTCTATTTTACTTTTGTACAATTTACTTGTGTACAATTATTGTATTTCTAAAAAATAAATTTGTCAAGTGTTTTCCCATAAATCCCCGAAATCGATTTTCTCATTTCGGGATTGTATCACGGTCGTCAAATGCTTGAAAGCAAGTTTTCAGCACTTTCCTCGTCGTGTAAACAAAAAAAGAAACAGATTATTCTGTTTCTTTCTTATTAATATTCTACACTAATATCATACTAATATTTACTTAATTAACAGCTCTAAATTTGAATTTCTGCTCATCATAATCAGCATCAACTCTTTCAATAACTGCACCTAACTTTCTAAGTTTACCTTCAAAATCCTCATATCCTCTCTGGATATACTGAATTTCATCAACTGTAGTATAACCTGTTGCTGCAATACCAGCGATTACAAGTGCTGCACCAGCTCTAAGGTCAGGTGCTGAAACCTGAGTACCTTCAAACTTTTCAATACCAGTAATAATTGCTGTATTACCTTCAACTTTAATCTTTGAACCCATACGATTAAGTTCATCAATATATCTAAATCTGTTTTCAAAAATACTTTCAATAACAACTGATGTTCCACCCGCTAGCGCTAATGCAACTGACATCTGAGGTTGCATATCTGTTGGGAATCCTGGATAAGGTAAAGTCTTAATTCTAGCAGCCTTCATCTCATCAACACCAATAATTCTAACAGCATCATCATATTCTACAACTCTACATCCAATTTCAAGAAGTTTAGCTGTAATACACTCTAAATGCTTAGGAATAACATTCTTAACTGTAATATCACCCTTTGTAATTGCTGCTGCACACATAAATGTACCAGCTTCAATCTGATCAGGAATAACTGAATACTCTGCCTTATGAAGTTTTTCAACTCCCTTAATTCTAATAACATCAGTACCAGCGCCCTTGATGTTAGCACCCATGCTGTTAAGCATGTTAGCTACGTCTACGATATGTGGCTCTTTAGCAACGTTTTCAAGAATTGTGCTACCCTTTGCAAGTGCTGCTGCCATCATAACGTTAATTGTTGCTCCAACTGAAACAACATCAAAGAAAATATGGTTACCAGTAAGTTCTTCTGCATTTGCATAAACCATACCATTCTTAATATCAACATTCGCACCAAGTGCGATAAATCCCTTGATATGCTGATCAATTGGTCTACTACCAATATCACAACCTCCCGGAAGAGCAACCTGTGCCTGATGCATCTTTCCGATAAGTGCACCAAGCAAATAATATGATGCTCTGATTTTTCTTATATATTCATAATCAACTCTTGTTGACTCGATTGTACTACCATCAATTATGACTGTGTGTCTGTCAACTCTCTTAACTGTTGCACCAATACCTTCAATAGCCTGAATTAAAACATTAATATCATTAACATCTGGTAAATTATCTACAGTAACTTCCTCATCAGCCATAATAGCTGCTGCAAGAATACCTAACGCAGCATTTTTAGCTCCACTAATCTCAACTTCCCCTTTTAGAGATGTGTCCCCTTTGATAACATACTTTTCCAAAATTGTACCATCCTCTGTAATTTACGGTTTTTGAATAAACCATTTTATTTATGCTAGTGTAACTCCTAATGCGCATACCCACACCCATAGACACTCTACCGCTAACATATCTACATACTTATGTGTAATTTTATCACTTTACATAATATTTGTAAATACTTTAGAGTAAAAATGTTACAAAATTGTTACATCGAGAAATCAATATATTGTTATAATTCGTTAACCAAAATACTTAATATTGTAGTATCCAAAGGGATTTGCTGATTGTCGTATGATTACTTTATGTCAAACTCACAAGCTACTTCATAGTCTTCACATTCGGGTACATCCTCATAGTACCCTATTACTGCCCTATATTTACCACTTTCTAGTTTTCCATACTCACCGAGTACATAATCAAATGTATTCTCCTGAGAAGTTGGAAGAGTCCTTGTTTCATAATAAATTTCATATAAGGACTCCTTTGGCAAATCATACCATTTATCTCCTATTTTCTTTTGAATACGTCTTTCGCTTACCTTAATCCATTCCTTACCTTCATTTTTTATTTTTACTGATACATATAAATCCCTATCTATATCAACTCCTGTAGCTGAAACCCCAGCTCTTTCCTTGGGTATTTCATTTTTTTCTTCGCTATAGAATTCCGTATTATACTTGCAAAGTAATTCAGCATTTGTTAATTCACTTCCACCCGCAAATAAATTCCGCCCAAGTTCATAATACTCTTCTTCGTCATCATCTTCTTCGTCTTCTTCGTCATCATAGTATTCATCGTCTTCATCGTCTTCTTCGTTTTTCCTATCTCCCTCTCTCTTCACATCTAAATACTCGTACTTATCATATATCTTCTTAAAATTACATTTTGTTTTATATAATTCATACTCATGCTTTATTTCAGACCTTTCTCCCGAATCCAGTTTTTTTGCTGTTCCTTTTAGTAAATATCCATCACAATATGTAATTTCTACCTCACTTTCATCTGTGTAAAACTTAGCCCCATAGCATGGTGACTTCATTTCACTAACTTTTTCTAACGGAATCTGTTTTAACCTCAAACTACTTATTTTGTTATATATTTTCTCTTGATTTTCATTCACAAAAATTAATTTCGTTTGTTCACCATCAAAATACATTAAATCTACCATAGCATGTTCTTTATTTACATCAACCAAAAGATCATTACAACCTTTTCCAATGTGATCCATAAGCATTAACAAACCAACAAGCAACAATACAATAATTAACGTTTTTCTTTTTTCCTTAAAATTTTTCATTAGTCTTCCTCTCAATTAGCTATTTTATATCAAATTCACGTGCCACTTCGAAATCTTGAGAATTAACACTACATACTTGTACCACTCTATATTTTCCTGTACCCAAATCTTCATATTTTCTTATTGAATATTTAAAAGTTTCTTCATTTGAACCAAATATACTTCTTCCAACAGCATCTTCAATAAACATTCCATCAGTTGGCAAAATAACCCATTTATCTTCTACTTTCTTTTGAATGCTCCAACCTAATAAATTATAATCTACATTTCCATCATTTTTTATTTTTATCGCTATCTCATCATCCTTGTTTAAATCAACATCCGAAATAGAAACACCTCCTTTTTCTGAAGGAATTACCTCTTCTACTTCTCTGTAAAATTTTGCGTTATAATTGCAAAGTAGCATAGCATTAGGCATTCCTACTCCACCCTTACTAATATATTCTTCTGCTTCATCATCCACCATCTTATATTTATCAAATGCACTCATATAATCGTAATCAGCCTCATATAATTCATACTCATGTTCAAACTTGACATGTTCTTCTGTTCCAACATTTTTTACTGTTCCTCTAAGCCACATTCCATCATAATATGTAAGTTCAATTTCTCCATATTTATCATTTTTTACTTCAATTCCAAAACAAGGAGTTTTTATTTCACTAACCCTTCCTAAAGGAAGCGGTTTGATTTTTAAATTAGCTATTTCCTCATATAACTCTTTTGCTTTGTCAACATCAACATATCTCATTTCTGTTTTTTCACCATCATAATACAACATTCTACTCAAACAATTATCAATGTCGGCATTTTCTAAAAGATTAGTTCTTTCCTTATTCATTTTTTCAGGATCAATAACTCCTTTATTATCACCTTTTGTGCCACATCCAGTAATACCAAGCGCACATATGACAATCATCGCCATACTTATTATTTTTCTTTTTTCTTTTAATAATTTCATATAATCACCTCCAGCAAATACTTTTTCCCGTTTCATATATTAAACACTTCAAAATTTAAAACGTTACAAAAAAAAGAAGTGATATTATAAAATTTAATATCACTTCCCATATCATGAAGTCGTAATGCAAAACTATTTGATTTATTCTCCGTATATAACTTCTTCATCATTTCCTGATACTACAACAACTTTTGTAATCTCCTGAAGTTCAACATCACAGAAATATCCCTGTGTTTTTGATGTATTATTAAAAAGTGTTGTTCGTGGATTCTTAATATATAATGTATCTCCCTTAACTGAAATACTATAACCTTTTATAATCTTATCTGAATAAAATCTTATTACTGAAACCTTTTCAAATTCAGTTCCTTCCTGAATTGCTGTTCCTGTTCCCTGATAACCTCCAGCATACACCATCCGGCCATTCCCTTCATAGCGCTGATCAGAACCAATTCTACTTAATTCACTTTCTGAAATCAATCCATCATAACCATCAACTTTTGAAAATCCTGGAATAATAACTGGAACGTATTTTTCACTTTTGTTTTCAGAATCGCCATCATTTATTAATACCATTTCTCCTTTGAATTCTTCCATCTTCATGCCATCGCTTCCAATTGCGCAATCCTGTTTATCCAAAACCTCGACTACAACGTTTAAATCTTCAGAACTAATACTTTTAATTGGAGCATATAATCCAAACAATAATACTACAACAACTCCAATGCATGCAGCTGCAATTTTTCTTGATTTACCAGTTTTTCTATTAATGTCCTTACTTACTCTTTTAATTAACTGTTCATCACTATCAAAATTATTTACATCGTAAGAAGCAATAGCTTCTTCACCTTCCTTCATTGATTCAAGTACATGTCTACATTCTTCACATTCCTTGATGTGATCTTCAACCATCTTTTTACTTTCATCACTACATAAATCATCAATATATAAAGGCAACATATCTTTTACGATATTACACATTTTTTCATTTTTCATAATCCATCATTCCTTTCAACTTTTCTTTGCTTCTGTAATAAATTACTCTTGCCCAATTTTCACTTTTGTGTAAAACAGTACCTATTTCCTTAAATGATAATCCTGAATAAGTTCTAAGTTTTACAACTTCCTTTTCAGCCTCCGAAAGGGATTCTATGCATTCTCTAAGTTCACGCTTTTCTTCCCTCTCTATAAATTTTTCTTCCGTAGAAGACGAGGTGTTAACTTCAAGATACTCCCTGTCATCAAGTGAAATATTCATATTCTCTTTTTTCTTTAAATAATTGAAATATGTATTCTTTGCTATTGTACAAAGCCATGCGTATAAATTCCCGCCTCTAAATGAATCTATATTTACTATGGCTTTATAAAATGTCTCGGATACTATATCATCGGCCAAAACATCATTATGACAAAGTGTCAATACAAATTTTTTTAAGGGAATACAATACTTCCTGTATATCTCTTCCATATCCGGCATATGCTCACCTCTCATTGCTTCACCTCGCCCTCTTATCATATAAACAGGCAAGATGAAAAAACATTACAAAAAAGTTGAAAAAAATTTTTTTATCAAAAAAAATGCAGGCAGCTGACTGAATGCTGCCTGCGTTATACTCATTATAACATTATTTATCCAAGTTTTCCAAAACCTTTGTTGCATCTTCAATATACTTATTTTCACTTAAATCAAACGCACCCTTATCAGCAAGACTAGCTGACTTTGTCATAATAGGCATCTTACCTAAAACATCAATACCAAGTTCTGCTGCAATTTCGTCAATCTTGCTTTCACCAAATACTGGAATATGCTTTCCACAATCTGGGCATTCAAGATAACTATAGTTTTCAACAACACCTAAAATTGGAATATCCATTTTCTTTGCCATGTTAACAGACTTACCAACAATCATCTTAACAAGATCCTGAGGTGATGTAACTATAATTGTTCCATCAACAGGAATAGACTGGAATACTGTAAGTGGAACATCACCAGTTCCTGGTGGCATATCGATAATTAAGTAATCAAGGTCACCCCAAACTACTTCGCCCCAGAACTGCTTTATTACACCTGCGATAACTGGTCCTCTCCAAACAACAGGATCATCATCATGTTCAAGTAAAAGATTAACAGACATTACTCTAATACCCATTGCTGTTTCACCTGGTATAATTCCATCATCAGTACCTGTAATATTGTTCTTAACACCAAACATCTTTGGAATTGATGGTCCTGTAATATCAGCATCTAAGATACCAACATTATAACCTTTGCTTTTTAAATCAACTGCAAGTGAAGCACTAACAAATGATTTACCAACACCACCTTTACCACTCATTACAGCAATAACATGTTTAATGTTACTAGCTTTATTAGCTGGATCAAATGCTGGCTTAGCTGATCCACAGTTCGATGCTGATGGACAAGTTGCACAACTTGATGGATCACATCCACTCTCTACGCTCTTATTTTCTTCTGCCATAATAAACTCACTTTCTATTGTTTAATTTACTCAATATAATACATGACTAAAACTTTCTAAGTTCAAGTTCACCCTCATATTTTTTTATTTCTAATATCTTAACTTTAGATACATTACCATTAGGAAGAGTAAACTCTGCTTCATCTCCAACCTTCTTGCCTTTAACAGCCATCCCTATTGGAGAATCAATGCTTATCTTTCCTTCCCTTGAATTTCCTAAAACAGTTGTTACTAAAACGAAAGTTTTCTTTCGATTCATATCTATGAATTCTACTGTAACTTCCTTATTAAGACCAACCTCATCATCTGTAGATTCGTCTTCTATAATCTGTGCTGTCTTAATCATCTTTTCAAGGTATCTAATTCTTCCTTCATTTTGATTCTTATACTGCTTAGCAGCTTTATATTCAAAATTCTCACTAAGGTCGCCATGCGCTCTTGCTTCCTTTACAGCCTCAAGAGCTTCTTTTCTTACAACAACCTTTCTGTGTTCAATTTCAGCTTCCATCTTTTCGATATCAGATTTTGTTAATTTATCAAACATATTACTTACCTAAACAAGAATCTAATCCTTTTTCAATTTCTTCCTGATTCATGTGCTGACCAATAAATACAAGTTTAATCATACGATCACCGTATTCTTCATCCCAGTCTTTTAAGATACTTGGGTCATTAGCTAATGCTTCTTCCTTAATATCCTTAGGAGCAGCAGCAACCCAGCAACCATAATCTGTTGCGCTCATCTGCCAACCTGACTGTTCAAATACATAAGCAGTATCTCTTTCTCTTTCAAACCACATAAGACCCTTACATCTAATAACGCTCTTAGGGAATTTAGATAACCATTCTTCTAATTTTTCCTTAACAAATGGTCTTCTTCTTAAATATACAAATGTTGCGATACCATATTCTTCGCCATGAGCGTGGTCGTGATCATGATAATGTCCACAACTACACTTTCCATGTTCATGGTCACAATCGTGGTCATGGTCATGATGATGTTCATGTTCGTCGTGATCATGTTCATCATGATGGTGATGTTCATGCTCGTCATCATGGTCGTGATGATGATGCTCATGTTCTTCCTCGTGATCATGTTCATCTTCTTCCATAGCATGTACCCAACCTGCTGATGTACAAACCTTTTCAAAATCAAAGTTATTTGTATTTAAAATCTCACTAATTTCTACTTTACCATATGAAGCTTCAATCATCTTAGCTTCTGGCTGAAGTGCACGAACTACTGCCTTAACTTTATCAAGTTCCTCAGGACTTACGCAATCAACCTTATTAATAATAATCGTGTTACAGAATTCAATCTGCTGAATTAAAAGATTTGCAATATCTTCATCTTCTAATTCTTCATCCATTAAGTCATCTCCGCCACCAAACTCTTTAACAAGTCTAAGTGCATCAACTACTGCAACTACATTATCAAGTCTTGCAATGGCAGGAATGTTATACTGTGCACCTGAACCATCCATCATTGTAAGTGTCTGTGCAATTGGAATAGGCTCACAGATACCACTTGCTTCAATAAGAATATAATCAAACTTATTCTGATTAACAAGACCTGTAATCTGATCCATAAGATCTGTCTTAAGTGTACAGCAAATACATCCATTCTGAAGTGGTACTAAACTATCATCAGTACCTGTAACCTGTCCACCTTTTTCAATAAGTTCAGCATCAATATTAACTTCACCTATATCATTTACGATTACTGCAACTTTATAACCTTCCTGGTTATTAAGTACATAATTAAGCAATGTTGTTTTTCCTGCTCCAAGGTACCCTGTAAGGAGCGTAATTGGTATTAACTTCTTATCCATTTTTTCCTCCATATTCCAAATATGCATCTGCTGCATATATACTTACAAATAACTAGTAGGTTTAAACACAGTCTAAACCTACATAATTATAATTCAATTATTTAATTATTTCAACCTCACGCCTATTCGCTAATGATAATTTAAATCATTAATTCATTTCTATTTACCATCATTCACATTGGTATTACCTTTATTTTTAATATACCATTCCAACATGCCCAGGTCTTCTTTAAACATATCACTATGTGAACCTGTTGCCTCATCTTCTAATTTATAATAGGTCTCAAGTTTTTCATCAAACACATTTTTGTTTTCAACTTTTCTCTTTGCACTAGTTGCCAAATCACGATAGGCCTTTCCAGCTTCATATAATTTATCCTTACAAGCTTCATCGTATTTAACCTCACCAATCCCATCAATAAGTTCCTCTACCTTATTTGCGAGGTACTCATAATATCTGTCTTCGATTTTATTATACTTTGTCATATTCTCAACAGTTAAACGAATATCTGACGGAAGCGAATTAAAAGTTTTTACAATGTATTCAGCTTGTGGAATGTCTTTTTCCATATCAAAATTTTCATCAAGGACTTGTATTTTTACGTTTAATGCAACTACTTTTTCTCTTGCTTCTTCACGATTATCCTTATATTTTTCCAGTCTTGACTTTGCATTAATTAATTTGCGATATAGTTCATTATCAATATATTCTCTTTCTACATCTTCAAGTTCTCTTACCCTATGAACATAATCTTCTATGTCGTTATATAGTTCTTCTTTTTTCCAATCTTGCCTACAGGATTTGCTTCTTTCAATCAATCCTCGCATTTCTCCATTATAATCTTCAGCAATGGATTTTGCTTTGTCCCTATCAACCGAATTAAAAATAATGGCATGAATAAGACCTATTGCTATTACCAATATTATAAAGCCCATAAACAGGCCTTTAAATCCTTTTAAATCTTCTTCAAACATACAACCACCTGCATAAATTTATTTCACATACAAACAATTATACCATATTGTTCT
Source organism: Eubacterium uniforme (assembly GCF_900167115.1). Lineage (GTDB taxonomy): Bacteria > Bacillota > Clostridia > Lachnospirales > Lachnospiraceae > Eubacterium_S > Eubacterium_S uniforme. Next base: position 78,420 of record NZ_FUXZ01000005.1, on the reverse strand, counting down.
ATTAAAACAACAAACGGCAAATCCATTAAGGATTTGCCGTCGTTAATTTTGACCCTTTCCCTTTAGAGGTAAATCAACTAAATATAATTGGCTGCTGTATCATTAACTTTAAAGTTTGTTATCTCCATTATCTTTTAGGCTTAATAATAGATTGTATCTATAATTCTTCGCCTGTTGCCTCTAAATTCTTACAACAAACAATTGATAAATTTCCGTTTCTACATCTAATTTCATCAATCATCTGCTTTTCACTATTTATGTCATTTATAAGAACTGCATATTCGAGTTCATACATACTACCAAGATTTACAGTTTTTACTCTATTAAGAATAACCTTTCCTGTAAACTTTTCAAATATATCATCAAACACCCCACTATAATCAAGATTTTCCGGTATTGTAACCTTAAGTGTTTTTTCAAACTCACTACATTCGCCGAACGAACTCTTTGCAAGTATTAAATATACTGCACATATAAATACAGTAAATACTGAAGCAAATCCTACAAGTCCCATACCACAAATAAGTCCAATCGCCATACTAAGGAATACTGTTGCTATCTCCTTTGAAGTACCAGGTATCGATCTAAACTTAACAAGACCAAATGCACCTAAAACTGCAACTGAAGTTCCTAAGTTTCCATTAACAGCAAATATAACCACTTGTACAAGAGGAGGTAAGAGCACAAGAGTCATAACAAAATTCTTTGTATACTTTCCTGTCTGCATATAACACTTTGCTATTATAAACCCTAGAATCACAGCCACAACACTACAAATCAAAACAGCTGGAACCTTTCCTATCGAACTATCTAAAATACTATCAAACAACATTTATGTTTCTCCTTTCATCGTTGCATTTTTTGTAAATATTACCATACTTAGAAAATGAAGTTGGATATATCTTTAACTCGGTTAAAATACTTGTTAACCATAACGGAAACGCATCTGCCACTTTTATTTCCAGCAGCCTCAAATCATCATCAAACAGACGCTCTCCATAATCTCCATTTATCATGTCTATTTCATCTTCCCTGTATCTTATATTTCTGTCTATAGTCATTCTAACCATGTCTTCATTAGTACTAAAAAATGCCTCCCTGTCATATGCTAAATATAGCTTAGCCACAGGATTATAAAAATCTAGAAAATAATCAATCTCCTTTGTTATTTGACTATCTTTAGATGGATGTTCCTTACCGAGCATAAATCTTTTAGCCTCATCATAGGTAAACTCTTCTCTTCGTTTATATACAATTCCTTTAAACTTCTTTTTAATCTCTATGAAACTTGCCGATTCCTTAGATGGCGTTCCATAACATCTTAATCTTATTTTTTCTTTGTATACTGGTTTTTCTATTGATCTACTTACAAGCTCATAATCATCCGTATCAAAATAAATGTTACATATGGTATGCAGTCCATATTGATCCATCTGCATATATGGATCAATTGCCTCAATGAACTTATCATATGTACTCTTGTCAATTAAATACTTTTTCTCTACTCTTTTAAAAACCATTTCAGTTGCCATATAGCCACCACCTTTTCAATACATTACATAATTTCTTATGTTTTACTAGTCCCTTATTAAATTCCATACATAACAAATTATCATAGCAACCAATTATTTCGGTTTTACCTTTTTCTAATCACTCCTTTCAAATTAATATTTATATTCGTATTCTTTTTTAAATTGTTTTTTCATCCGCCCATATAATATATATATTTAATATACATATTATATACAGTAAAACTATCATATAAATAAACCCCCTCAAATTCAATAGAATTAAGACATTCTTGACTTAACTGTTAGAAAAAAGTTATAAAAAAATGTTAATAAAATAACAACTGCATTTGCTCCATAGTAAAAAAGAACAATGATTATAAATAACCATTGTTCTTTGTATCTTTACTATCAATCATCTATCGCGACTTAACCTTAGTCCAGATTTCATCGCAATACATTCTTGTTTTTTCATTCTGATCATGGAACGCTTCATTCTTTGGATTTGAAATATCAGGTGCACAAGCATTATTACCTTCGTATTCCTCATCTCTAAAGTACTCATAGACTGACTTGACTGCACTATCATAACCGATATACTCAGTGTTAGTTGTAGCAACATCCTCTCTTAGGAAAAAGTCCATGTACTTATACGCTAAATCCTCATTAATACAGTCCTTTGTAAGAAGCATGGCATCTGTCCAAACATTACTACCTTGATTTGGTACAAAGAAATCCATGTCTCCATTCTCAGAAACTATGTAAGCACCATCTCCTGAATAAACTACTGCCATGGCTTTATTGCCTGAAATCATGTTATCTATAACATCATCTCCTGCATATACAGGTTCCATCTTATCATGCTCATCTATAAGCCATTCATATGCTTTATCGAGTTCATCAGTATTATCCGTATTCATGGAATAACCTAATGCCTTAAGAGCAATCATAAGTGAATCTCTTTCAGAATCATACATATAAAGATTTCCCTTATACTTTTCGTTGTTTAAAATCTCCCAACCGTCTTCAAGGTCCTTTTTATCAACAACATTTTTATCATATACAATTCCAACTGTTCCCCAGTAATAAGGCACAGCATACTTACTACCTGGATCGAATTCATTATCTAAAAGTTCTGGAATAATATTCTTTTTATTTGTAATTCTACTCCAGTCAATTTCTTTTAAATACTCTTCACTAATAAGTCGTTCAATCATATAATCACTAGGAATTACAATATCATAAGAAGCTCCACTTTTAAGCTTTGTATACATTGATTCATTCGAATCAAACGTTTCATATATAACCTTACAATTATACTCTTTTTCAAACTTCTCAATAAGTGACGTATCAATGTATTCTCCAGCATTAAACACTCTAAGTTCAGGTTTATTCTTAATCTTTAAGAAGCTACTAATACAATAAACCGCAAAAAGACCAACACAAGCAAATCCAACAATGCTAAACACTCTCTTTACTCTCTTAGAAATAAGAGGTGTTGAATAAGATTCTCTCTTAAATCTTCTTTTCTTAGCCACATTAGGGATAACATTAACCGCAACAATTATCACTACAACTACTAAAATAAGAAGTGTAGAAAGAGAGTTAATTGTAGGATTTGTTCTCTTAGTCATGTTATAAACAACAATTGAAATATTTGAAACACCATTACCTGTTACAAAGTATGATACAACAAAGTCATCAAGTGACATTGTAAATGCTAATAACATACCAGCAAATATCCCTGGCTTAAGCATAGGTATAATAACCTTTGTAAGTGCTTCAAATGGTGTTGCACCTAAATCCATTGCAGCATCTGCTAGATTATGGTCCATTGAACGAACCTTTGGATAAACGCTTGTAATTACATACGGTGTACAGAAAAGAATATGTGCAAGAAGCATTGTTAAATATCCTCTTCCCATACGAAGCGATGTAAATAAAATCATAAGTCCAATTGCCGTTACTATGTCCGGATTCATAATCGGAATATTATTAATATTTAATATACAATCTTTTACTACTTTTCTACTTTTCGAAAGTCCAATAGCTGTTATTGTTCCAAGTACTGTTGAAACAAATGTGGCAATTATGGCAATACTAAGCGAAACATACACTGATGAAATAATGCCTTCATCAGTTAAAAGTTTTTTATACCATCTAAATGAAAAACCAGTAAACTTAGTTAAGGATTTAGATGAATTAAAAGAAAAAACCATAGTTACAACTATTGGTAAATAAAAGAAGATGAAGCAAAGTAATATATATAATTTTGATCCAATCGATATCTTCTTTTTACTCATGCGCTCTTACCTCCATTCTCTTCAGAATCAAGGCTTCCAACAAGCGCCATAAATATTAAAATAAACACTGCTAAGATAACTGAAATTGCGCTACCAAAATTCCAGTCACCAACTGAAATAAACTGATTTTCAATCAAGTTACCAACTAATACATACTGATGTCCACCTAAAAGAACTGGAATTACGAAACTTGAAATTGATAATAAGAATACCAATGTAACTCCATTAACAACACCAGGAATTGATAGTTTTAATATAACCTTTCTAAATACCTGGAATTTATTTGCTCCAAGATCACTTGCGGCTTCAACAAGTGAATGGTCCATCTTTGCAAGACTTGTATGAATTGGAATAACCATAAATGGTAAAAGATCACACACAAGACCCATAATTACCGAAAAATCCGTATACATAAATGTATGCTGGTTAAGTCCTAAAAACTTAAGAAGTGAATTAACAATTCCATTATCTGCTAATAAACTAATCCATGCATATGTACGAAGAAGTGTATTAATCCACATAGGAATTGTAACAATTAAAATCAATATGCCCTGCACATCATCATCAAAAAGAGAAATAAAATATGCAAGTGGATAAGCTAACAACAAACAGATAACAACAGTAATTAATCCAATCTTCATAGATTTAGCAAATACATTCAAATAAACTGGATCAGTTATCTTCCTAAAATTATCAAGTGTAAAATGTATGGTCAAAAGAGAGTTATCATCCACTGTAACTGAATATAAAACAATCATAAAAAGTGGAAGAACTATAAGCAAAAATGACCATAATATATAGGGTTTTACAAATCCTTTATAATGACTCATTTATGCCTCCTTACCATGCATTACCTGAATATCATATGGATCAACTGATAAGCCTACTTCTTTACCAATCTCATAATTCTCTGTTGTATGCACCTTATAATCTCTATATTCTGTTTTTATCATGTATTCATAATGAACGCCTCTAAATACCTTAGATACTATTTCACCAGTAACATTACCTTTTTTCTTTGAAACAATATCAATATCTTCAGGACGTAACACTACGTCAATGTCTTCATTTTCCTTAAATCCCTTATCAACACACTCCCATTCACTTCCATCAAAGTAAACAAGGCAGTCCTTAATCATATTACCAGGGATAATATTTGATTCACCTATAAATCCAGCAACGAATCTGTTCTGTGGTTCGTTGTAAATATCAATAGGCGAACCTATTTGCTGAATAATACCATCATTCATAACAACAATAGTATCAGACATTGATAATGCTTCTTCCTGATCATGCGTTACAAAAATGAAAGTAATACCAACTTCCTTCTGAATCTTTTTAAGTTCAACCTGCATCTCCTTACGAAGTTTTGCATCTAATGCGCTAAGAGGTTCATCTAAAAGTAAAACCTTAGGTTCATTAACTAACGCTCTTGCTATTGCAACACGCTGCTGCTGACCACCAGATAAAGAAGTTACATCTCTTTTTTCAAATCCAGAAAGACCAACAAGTTTAAGCATCTTTGAAACCTTTTCTTCTATGATGGTCTTATCCATCTTCTTCAAATTAAGACCAAATGCAACATTATCATAAACATTTAAAAATGGAAAAAGAGCATACTTCTGAAAGACAGTATTAACTTCACGCTTATATGAAGGAATCTTTGAAATATCAACACCTTCAAACACTACCGCACCATCATCAGCATCTTCAAATCCGCTAATAATTCTAAGAATTGTAGTTTTACCACATCCACTTGGTCCAAGTAATGTAAGAAATTCCTTTTCCTTAATATTTAAATCGATACCCTTTAAAACCTGAGTATCATCGTATGTCTTCGTAATGTTTTTTAACTCAATAATTGTTTCTGCCATTTCATCTCCTCTAAGATTTATTTTTCGTCATTTTCCATCTTTTCATCCACTATAGATTCATCAATAACAAGCTTTCCTTTTTTCAATTTGTAATCAACGCAATCTAGTTCAAATTCCATGTTATTTAAATACATAAACTGATATGAAACAGGATTATTAGGCTCCTCTTTTTTCATATCAATTCGCATTCTTGCAAAATTATCAATATTTTCAACTGTTCTATCAGTGATTGGATCACTAAAATCATTATTATCATCCGTTTTAAAAATAGGATTTATTTCATCAACTAAAACAGAAAATTCACCTTCTTCAATTGTGATGTCATTATCTAGTTTCTTCACAATTTCAGAGAATCTCCCCTCTGCGAAAAATGTGTATTTGCTGGATAATTGAACCTCTTCAATAATCGGATCACTGAACAAGAAATTATTTACTTCCTCCTCACCATTTTCAGACATGGTAATTCCTTCAGCCGTAATCATAACTTCCTCATCATTAAGAATCTTCATAGTCACTCTTACGACTCTATTTCTATCTAAAAGATGATTTACACATGGTAAAAACGCATAATCAACCTCATCAGCAAATGTTAACCCAATCGAATCATCTTTTAATATAGCATCTCTTGTTCTATCAATGCTCTTTTCAATATTAGACAATACTTTTTTATCGCCAAAATAATCAAAATCAACACGTTTTCCTATAGCATACATAGCCTTAAGATAATAATTATATGCAGTGAATAAATCCTTTTCAACTACATCACCATTTTCAAAAAATGAACCCAGTCTTAAAGCAACATCTGCATACTTACAACCAAACTCATTATGTTCTAATCTTTCAAGATTCTCATTATATATTCTAGCAACTAAATCAATAGCAACCTTTTTATTAACAGGGACGCCCTTGCCTAGTCTAAACATATCTGAAAGCTTATATGCAGATTCATAATATCCACCCATATGACCACAGGTAAAATACTTAAAAGCCTTATCATACTCAGGTACTCCACCATTACATCTTCCATAATAATATATATAGCCTAAAGTATTAGCAAATTGAGCATCACCGGTTATTTCATATAATCTTTCAAATAAATCCCTACTCTTTTCCCAGTCACATTCATAAAGAGCATTTCCACCGTAAAGAGCATAACCCTTAGTAGCCATGGCCTCAACTAATTCTCTTTCAACGCCCTCTTCAAGCATCTTTTTAAACTTTTCTTTCTGCTCTTCATCCATTTCTTCAGCATTACCTGGAGCACTAAAAATCTGAATAGCACCTCTAATCTGTTCGTCCGTATAAGCATACTCAGATTCATCTCTGCCCTTATTAATTTTATATGTTTCACCAGCCTGAATAATAGTAGCAATTATTTCATTAACATCCATATCATCATTAAAGAAATATTTATACTTTATAAGTTGAAAACAATGCCAGGTAGCCTCATCATCCTCTGTTGGAATATTAGGAATATAATCATCATATTTTTCAACTAATTTATCAAACCCATAAAAGTCAAATAACACAGAATATAATTTTGAAAACCACATCATTAATTTTTCATCAGGATTATCAGCAAATTGTGCGTTAGTACATGCCTGAATAAAATCATCCACATCTGGTTTATAAACTGTAATGCTATCATCCTCATTATTAAGTTTCTTCTTTATTTCATCGTAGTTATCAGAACCATCCAAATTAAGCTCTGCTTCACTCTTAAGAGTTTCAAAGTCAATTTCCATTCTGAAAAACTTCTTAAAAAATTCCTGCATTTTACTCCTCCAATTATTATTCCCCATAAATTATTTATACCAGCAAATTACCTTCTTTAATTTCTAAAATATACTTCAAAAACAAACTAAACATATAATATCATAACAACCGTTTTCTTACCATAAAAATTTACAGACAATAATTCAAACCTTACGTGTTTGCAGATTAATATTATCTATCTGAATATAAAAAAGACTGACGAATTTAATATCGTCAGTCTCCATATTAATTATTATTAAATAAATATACAGAATAAACTGCATACTCACAAAGTAAAATCATACCACCTACACGATTTAATTGTTTTCTTTTCATTGTCAACAAAAAGAGTGAAATCCCTGCTAAAACAGCAACTATTCCATCCACAATAAATGGATTTTGAAATTTTATCGGTATTATAATTGATGATGTTCCAATAACAAACAAAATATTAAATATATTACTGCCCACAATATTTCCTATTGCTATATCATCGTTTCCCTTTCTTGCTGCAATAATAGACGTAACTAATTCAGGAAGTGATGTTCCTAAGGCCACAATAGTTAATCCGATAATTCTATTACTTATTCCTATTTGCTTAGCAATCGCTGTTGCCGCATCAACAGAAATATTACTTCCTAATATTATGGTTATTACTCCTATAATTGCAAACATTAACAGTTTCCAAATGGTTTCTGTTTTATCTTCGAGATTATCATCTTTCTCTTTTCTACTTAAGAAAAACAAATACATCAAATATCCAAGGAAGAAAAACCACATTATCATTCCTTCTATTCGAGAAATGCTATTTTTTTCTATTCCCATTACAATCATCATTATAGACATAAAAATCATAAATGGGATCTCGTATTTCAATGTACTTTTTTTTAAATTCAAAGGTATAATTAACGATGTTATTCCTAAAATAATTAGGACATTTAAAATATTGCTTCCTATCACATTGCCTACTGATATTCCAACATTTCCTTTTAAGGCTGCAGTTATACTCACTGCGGCTTCCGGTGCGCTAGTTCCCATTGCGACTATTGTAAGCCCAATAACTATTTGCGGTATTCCAAATCTATTTGCTATACCTGAACACCCATCAACAAACCAGTCTGCACCCTTTATCAGTAAAGCAAATCCGATACATAATAGTAGTATTTTTAAAGCTATCATTTTTTATCGCCTTCCTTTTCATCGTCATCACCAGTATCTCTACTCATCCACCAGCAAAAAATCCCTGCACCTACTACTATTACTGTCATAACTCCAACTATTATATTATCCATATTGTTCTCCTTTTAATCATATAAAGACTTTCCGTATTTTATTTTTCTGTAAAACTTATAGATTATTGTTCCAATAATCCCTAGAATTACAGCAATAGATGAACCACCTCCAACTATTGCCATAAAAGCAAAAACAAGGTAGTTGCCTATACTATGTAAAATAGTCATTTCATAACCTCCATCTATTTTTTTGTACTCAAATAAACCTATGTTTCCATAGGCTAAAAAATAGATTCAGTTATTTTTTTCCGTCCTTATCGTGAATAAATCGAAGAATATTGACGTAAGATAAATTAATATTATCTAAATTTACCCTATTCAATATTAAGAAAAATAATAGAAAAAGACTAGTTATTATGTTATTTGAAAATCCCAAAACTAAAACATTCCGGTTGTTAGAGCCATTTTTTCCATTTTTTAAATATAATTGGCTAGAAGCAGTCCCTCCTGTTTCTTTTATGTTTTGTTGGAAATATATGTCATCGTGTGTCGAAAGATACTCTATCGAAAAACTTACATTTCTGCTAATTCCATTCTCTTGCACGCAAAAAAAATCCGTTTCTAAATTACCGAAACAGAAGGAAGAAAACAATAAACATAACGATATTATTGCACATATTAATTGTTTCTTATTTTTTTTCATGAGTTCTCCTAAATACCACCTATAAATAGTTCTTAAAGAATGAAATTGACAAAAGATATCATATCCTCATAATATCTCCTTAAAGCAAAAAAACTGAGCTCAATGCTCAGCTGGTCCCCAATGTTAAAAAACTTTGGGCAACTCTGTTACTTTTATTATACACAAATTTTCATATAATTCAACTAACTTTTTTAATCTGACATTTATACTGACGTTTTATAAAAGTCGCCCAGGTGTTCTATGGGTTCCTCCTTCCATTGATTTTATAATTATCGCAACTTCTTTGAAATATGACTCAAAACTGACTCAAAAACAGCATTTTTTGATGTCTTTTTATACTTTAAACGCGATAAAACCTGAGAGTTTTATTTATTTTGCAAAGAAAAAGCTGCTGACTATGCCAGCAGCTTTCAATATTTCATTCAAAATAGACTTGTAAAACATTTAGGTTATGTATTATTCTTCAATGTGTTCAATGCCCTGTGCAATGATACTTCTTACGTGGTCATCGGCAAGGGCATAGATTATACTTTTGCCTTCTCTTGTTCCTTTAACTAGTTTGCTTTGTTTTAAAATCTTTAACTGATGTGAAATAGCAGACTGAGTCATGTTAAGAGTTTCTGCAATATCACATACACATAAATCTGCTTCAACTAAAGCAAAAAGAATCTTAATTCTAGTTGAGTCTCCAAAAACCTTAAAAAGTTCAGCTAAATCATATAACTCATCTTCATCAATCATTGAAGCATTTACCTTTTCAATTTTATCCCTATGAACATGAGTATGTTCACACTTTATATCTGAATAATCTTCTTTATTCTTATATTTTTTCTCAGCCATAATTTACCTCATTAATTAGTTCTAAGTGCTCTAATAGCATTAAGCACTGCTAATACCATAACACCAACATCAGCAAATATTGCAAGCCACATATTAGCAATTCCTACTGCACCAAGTATTAAACATAATACTTTAACTCCAATGGCAAAATAAATGTTCTCATATACAATCCTAATACACTTTCTAGCAATCTTTATGCTTCTATGAATCATAAGTGGATCATCATTCATTAATACCACATCCGCTGCTTCAATTGCAGCATCCTGACCAAGTGCTCCCATGGCAACACCAATGTCAGCTCTTGATAATACTGGAGCATCATTTATTCCATCTCCAACAAATATAAGTTTACCATCATCTTTCATATTTGTCAGTAATTCTTCTACTATTTCCACCTTGTTTTGTGGTAATAGATTAGCATAATACTTATTTGCACCTATTTGCTTAGAGACATCTTTTGCAACTGCTTCAACGTCACCTGTTAGCATAATGTTTTCCTTAATTCCAATATCTCTTAATTTTTTAAGTGCTTCTTTCGCTGTTTCCTTTATCTCATCAGAAATAACTATACAACCCTTATAAACTCCATCAATTGCAACATAAACTATGGAACCTGATTTATCACATTTTTCAAATGCAACATTCTCCATATCCATAAGTTTTTCATTACCACAAAGTACCTTCTGTGAATTAATACTACACTTAATACCCTTACCTGATACTTCTTCAAAACTTTCTTTATCTAAACCACTATCTAAATCTGCGCCATTTTCTTTACTTAAATAACCATTTACAATACTTCTAGCTATAGGATGGTTTGATACAGATTCTGCAATAGCAGCAATTCTTAAAAGTATATTTTCATCGCATCCATTTGCTGGGATAATTCGTGTAACTTCAAATACACCCTTTGTCATAGTGCCAGTTTTATCAAATACAACTGTACTTACCTTTGACAAATTTTCCATGTAATTAGAGCCCTTAATAAGTATACCTTCATGACTAGCTCCGCCTAGACCGGCGAAAAACGTAAGTGGTATGCTTATAACTAATGCACATGGACAACTTATTACAAGAAATGTAAGTGCTCTATATATCCATGTTGTAACATTAGCATCATGACCTGTAATAGTTAGTAGCGCAGGCGGAATAACTGCTAATGCTAATGCTAGATAACAAACAAGTGGTGTATATACCTTAGCGAACTTAGTAATAAAATTCTCCGGTGTACTCTTTCTTGAACTAGCATTCTCAACAAGTTCTAATATCTTGGAAGCAGTTGATTCATCAAACTCCTTAGTTGTTTCAATACGTAAGATACCGGACATATTTACACAACCACTTATAACTTCATCCCCACTATTAACTGTTCTTGGAACACTTTCACCAGTAAGAGCTGCAGTATTAAGTGTCGAATTTCCACTAATCACCACTCCATCAATTGGAATCTTCTCTCCTGGGTAAACCACGATAATACTTCCAACCTCAACTTCGTCAGGATCAACCTTCTCTGTTTCTCCATTTTCCTCTACCTCAAGATTAGCATAATCAGGTCTAATCTCCATAAGGTCAGATATGTTCTTTCTGCTCTTGCCAACTGCAACTGATTGGAACAATTCTCCTATTTGGTAGAAAAGCATTACTGCAACACCTTCTACGTACTCGCCCATTATAATTGCTCCAATTGTTGCAACGGCCATAAGAAAGTTTTCATCGAAAACTTGTTTATTTAAAATTCCCTTAAAGGCTTTTCTTAATATATCCCATCCCACAACAAAATATGGAATCATAAACAAAATAAACTCAAGTACATATTTCATCTTAAATATTTTATTCAATAAGGATACTTTTTTATCAGCAAATTCACTTGGAATAATACCAATACTTAGTATCAATTTGATACTAACAACCAATACTATGGCTATAATTATATTCCTTGCTGCCTTTTTCTGCTTATTATTCATATAATCACTCTCTATTCGTAATATACTAATCTTTATTAATCTTTTCGATAGGCTCCCATTATTTTTCCATATACATTACACTATGCGATTAACATCCTATAAGTAGATTTCACAATCATCTTCTACTATCTTACAATTCTTAAGAACCTCATTCATAACCACATCAACGTTAGCATCATCTTCAAATTCAACCTTCATTTTTAAAGTCATGAAATTAACTGTACAATCCTTAACACCATTAGTATTTTTAGCTGCATCTTCCATCTTGTTAGCACAGTTAGCGCAATCTACTTCAATCTTATATGTCTTCTTCATAATCCATATCTCCTTTTTCTTTTAAATACTTAATAAATCAATAAATAACCTCTATACTTCATCATTATTGGAATTTATCTGTTTACAACATATGAACATTCATTCATATGTTTAATTGTATTATAACAATGACTTTTACATCTGTCAACCATCTATATATAATTCTTTTCTATAACCACAAAAGCCGCGCTTTTAAAGCACGGCTTTTACTTAACTATTATCAGAAGTTATATTTATGATATTTAAAACATCTGATAATATTATTTATTCAGTTTGTCTTTAATGTCATCAAAGGTTTGTTTGGTATCCTTATCTTCTGCCTCACTTATAAAATATGTTTTCTTATCTGTAGTTATTTTAATATAGTGATCATTCTCTGGATTTAAAAATACTTTAACTGCTCCTTCACCCTTTATATTAAAATTACCTTTCAAAAGATTAGGCATGCCAACACCATTTGTTCTGGAAGCTTTAACATCTTTAAACTTTCCTAAAAGTTCAACTGACTTTATATCATCAATATCTATTTTATAATCGTCTCTTAACTGATGACATATTACTTTGTCATCTTCAATCTTAACATCAATTGGAACAACTTCATAAGCTCCAAGTAAACCAACAGCAAATAAACTTCCTATAATAGTAAGTCCTAAAACAATCATCATTATTTTTCCTACTGTTGTTCCGAAATTAACTGTGGTACCAAATCCGTTTCTCTTTTCAACATTAATTCTCTTATCATTTGGATTATAATAAAACATACCATAAATCCAATAATCATCATCATCAACTTCAATGCTTGTTTCTTTCTTATAGATTGAATTAATCTTACTATCCCTTAATACATAAATTCCTATTCCTAAGAAAAGGAAAAACATATAAACAACCATTGCTATAAGAACATATAAATCATCAACTAAATCAAAGTATATTAAAACCAAGTTAACTATAATGTATAGCGTATTTATCCAAAGCATGCACTTAAGGCTATTACTATAATTTCTTTTCTTAGCTCTGTTATAATTTAGATTCACATCACTGTCTTCAGAAATAACTTCATTTTTCATACTATCCATAATAAATGAACAAATATAAGCAATAATAGAAATTGAATAAAATGAGCCAATCATTATTGTATAAGTATATGTTTTAGATAAAGATAAATTATCTCCGATAATCTCCATATCAAATAAAACTGCAATCACCATACATACAAAACCTATAATTAACGGAAGAATAAATCCTATCCCTTTATTCATTCCATATGATAATGTATTCTTAGTATCAATAATTACCTTTTTTTCATTTTTGATCTGTATAGTCTTTTTAAATGTTTTTAATTCCTTATTACCTAAAACATATGGAATGTAAATAGCAACTATAGCCACTAACAGCCACATGGTCCATAACGAAATTTTAAATGTAAAGTTATCTAGGAAAAATAATAAAGCACCTATAACTGCTAATACTATGGATAGTTTTAAAAAATTCTTTCTGTGTTTATCATAAATATCCAAAACTGTTTTTTTATTCTCATCTTTATAATATTCTTTCCTATTTCTAAGCCCATATATAAACTTAGCTTTTTCTACATTACTTGGATAATACTTAAATCTAGTAAATGCAGCCACTCCGATAAAAGAAATAAAAAAGATTAAACCTGTAATCGTAACAGCACTCATAACTAACCCTCCTTATATAAAAGTTTAACTTCTTCTATAAAATCTTTTTCTGATACACCCGCAAGTTTTGATTCAGATATAATTCTCTTTAGTTCATTTTTATTTGCTGAATTAATCTTACCATCCTGCTTTATCATTTCCCTAATAACTGCGCCTTTTTTTCGATCGGTTAGTATATACCCTTCCTGCTTAAGCAACTGATATGCCTTACTAACTGTCATTGAATTAATTCCAATTTCTAAAGCTAACGCTCTAACCGTTGGCAATTGCTCTCCAGGTTTTAACTTCCCACTTGAAATTCCATTTATTATTTCATTTCGTATTTGCTGATAAATAGGCACATCTGAATAATCATCAATTCTTATTATCATTCACATCACCATCCTATAAATTTAAAATCCAAAAATTATACTCTTCCTATAACGCCTTCTTCTTAAAAATGTAACTTGATAATCCAATATTAAATATGATTAATATAATAGTTACCACAACTGCATATTTATAATCAGCAATACCAAGATTTCCTTTTAATAAACTCATGCCATCCATTAATTTATTCGGAAAATACTTTTCACACTTTGGAATAATACTAAAGATACTAAATATAAAAACTATCCCTCCACATCCTATTAATACTCCACTCATAGTTTTTGAAATCACGCTAAACAAAATCATAAGTGAAAGAACATATACTCCAAAAACATACATAATAATTACAGCAAATGAAAGGTTTTTAACTTTACTTACATCCCAATAAAATAATGTATAACCATGTGTTATAAAAAAGCAAGTAAAATACATAACAGTCCATATCATAAATAGAAAAATACTTTTTGCATACAACACTTTTCTTCTTGAAAGTCCCTTTGTAATCATCATAACCAAAGTACCTTTTTGATATTCAACAGTCATAAACCCAGCAAATATTAACACAAATGCTATAAGTGCCATTGGAATATTTTTATAAAACTGTGCATACGAATCAAAAGCCGTAACCTTAACTTCTGTAATTATCATTCCTGATTCTTTTAAGTCATCTGCAAACATTTTGTAAAGTTCCGGTGTAAGTTTTGCAATTGCTGGAGATAAAACACCTATGATTGCAAATACAAAAGCAGAAATATATATTTTTCCATTTCTAATATTCTCTAACCATTCTTTATTAAAAAATGAAATCATTGCTTCGTCACCTCCACAAACAAATCTTCAACCGATGGTTCAACTCTTTCTATCTTTAGTGGCTTAATATCATTATTACTCATATACTCTAAAATATTTGATAACTTAGTAACATCTATTAATTCAAGTTCATCATCACTAATTTTTCGTAATCCTTCAAAAACTCCAATCAGTTCATCATTATGTCCATCAGAATCAATAATATATCGATTCTTTCTATTTTTATTTTTTATATCCGAAATCTTTCCACTTAAAACTATCTTTCCATCATTTAGAAATGCCATCTCATCACAAATCTTTTCCACATCTGAAAGAATATGTGTTGAAAAAATAATTGTTGTTTCTTTCTTAGCTTCAAGTAAAATCTCAAGAAGTTCCTTTCTACCTATTGGATCAAGTGCTGATGTAGGTTCATCGCAAATCAAAAGCTTAGGTCTTGAGAAAAGTGCTGCTGCAACTCCAAGTCGCTGCTTCATTCCTCTTGAATACCCTTTTATCTTTTTCTTTTCACCAGCGAGTCCAACTTTTTCAAGCAATTCATCAGTTCTCTTCTTAATATCATCACTTTTCATCTTAGAAATCTCACCACAAAGTTTTAAGTATTCTCTAGCATTCATGTAATTATAAAACTCTGGCACATCAGGTAAGTAACCTATGTAACGATTAGTTTCATTATCTCCATACTTTACTTCTTTTCCATTAACAAATATCTTACCTTCATCACTTTTCATAAGCCCCAAAATCATCTTCATGGTTGTAGTTTTACCTGCACCATTCTTACCTACAAATCCATAAATTGTATTACTACTTACTGTTAAATCAACACCCTTTAAAACTTCTTTTTCAGCAAATGCCTTTTTAAGATTATTAATTTCCAAAATATTCATATCATCACCAATTATTCTTTATATTTATTCATCACTACCATCTTTATATGTCATTAATCATCTTCTCTTCCAAATACCATATAGATAATTGGTCCAACGAATTCACATCCAATTGTTGCAACTATTACCCAAAGTAATCTACTTCCTCTTTTATAATGATCATGTCTAAAGATATGAACCATAGTAAATATATATAATCCAATCTGAAGCGCAATAAGTGGAATCAAAAATGGAATCCAATCCTTTGGAATTGTCTTACTTGCTAATAATAATGTTGTATTCATATTATATCCTCCTTTACATCCCCTCACTATTTCATACATCTTTGTTTTGTATATCATGTATTATTTGTATTACTCTTTATAATACAAATAATACAATCAATTTTTAAATTTGTCAATATGGTTTTAGAAAAAAGAATTTGTTACACAAAAAAACGTCCGCAGATAAACTGCAGACGCTATTTTTTATTTGTATAGTATGTTATATTGTATTGAATTGTAATAAGTTTTTTATTCTATTTTCTTAGTTTTTGTTATTTAATTCTAAATTTGTTGCTTAGAATCCTTCAACGAATTCATCTTCATACATGGAATAATCATCTTCCATATACTCCTCTTGCTCATACCCGTATACCCAAAGATTTTTAACCTGAGGTATAAGCTCATCTAAATCCCACGACTTTTGACTGTTCTCTATACTATTAGGATCATTCACTTTTACTTTTCCGTCTTCATCAATACCTGTCAAAACAATAAAATGACCACTATTAGTAAAATCTCCGGGACCCATTATACATATAATTGGTAATCCTTCACGCAAATAATTACTAACGACATCACTATCAGCTGAAATATTTGATGCTTTAAGTCCTATTTCATAAGCCAAATCTACCATCATATTCCACGATGAACCAGCTCCATCAACATAATAGCCTTTACTATCTGCCAATTTTGCTAATTTATCAGGATCATACTTCTTTTTTCCAGTAAGTCCACAATAGACCATACTAAGCGAAGTTGGTCCACATCCAGTAAGCGCCATAAAGTCATCACCATATTTTGAATAGCCCCATCTTTCATCCCACTGTAAGAACAATGGAATTTCGCCCTTTTTCAATCTTTTCATGTCTTTGCTTATATCGACACCATTCTGATTATCCAAATAACCCTCATTATTTAAATCTTTTTCCATGTGTTTTTCATAATTTAAAACAAAGGTTCTTGCTTCTTTGTTTCTCTTATATAATTTGATTAGACTTTCTGGGTAATTCTTTTCTTCTAATTTCCCTAATTGACCAGAATTTTTAATGGTATCAACTACATTCTTTCCGCCTTTAGCCATGAGTTCTATAATATTGTCTTCTTTGTTCTTATCACCTCCATAATATTGTGTGTTTTTATTAAAACTTAGTTTTAATAACCCTGAAACACTAATGAGCAGAAGACACAAGAAGAAAAAGAATAATGGAGTTATCTGCTTCTTCTTTCTTCTTTTTACATGTCTTCTGTCGTTTCCATTCCCTCGATTTGTAACATTGAAATCATTATAATCTGTCATGCTTCCTCCGTGTAGATAACTCATTTTTTGGAAAACTTTATTTTTTCATGTACGATAAATATTTACAACATTTATCTTATGCATAGATTATATTATATTTATTAAATTTAGTTTTTAAGGACACCTTTATGATTTCTTACAAATTTCTTAACAAAGCTTTTTATAAATATAAAAATGGTTGAGAATACTCTATATATTCACAACCATTTTT
Source organism: Eubacterium uniforme (assembly GCF_900167115.1). Lineage (GTDB taxonomy): Bacteria > Bacillota > Clostridia > Lachnospirales > Lachnospiraceae > Eubacterium_S > Eubacterium_S uniforme. Next base: position 60,407 of record NZ_FUXZ01000005.1, on the reverse strand, counting down.
AATCTAATTCATATATTTATAAATCAACTATGAAAACAATTTCTTCGTTTTCACTTTCACATCTAATTTTACCACCATGTAGTTCAACAATTTCCTTTGAAACAGCAAGTCCAATACCTGAACCACCCACATTAGTAGATCTTGAACTATCCATTCTAAAGAACTGTTCAAAAATGTGCTCCTGCATTTCCTTTGGAATTGTTTTTCCGAAATTCTTAGTAACTAATCTTATTCCACTGTTTCGATTAATACTATTTTTAACTACATTATTATCACTTTTTTTATTATTGTTTTCTTTTATACTATCAGTCTTTTTATTATTCTCTTTACTGTCAGCTTTTTTATTAGCCCTATCTAGTTTATTCCTCTTAGGAGTATATGAAACATCCTCAACATATGTAATTTCTGATTCTGATTCTTCTTTTAATTTATCCTCCTCACTTACTCTAAATAACTCAATCAAAACATCCGTTCCAGCATAACTATAATTAATTATGTTTTTAAACAGATTATCAAATACTCTTTCCATCTTATCAACATCACATGTATATAAGATATCTTTTTCAATATCAACAGTAACCTCTAGTTTCTTTTCGTAAAACTGAGGATAAAATTCCACAAGTATTTGCTCAAGCATAATGGATAAATTAACATTTTCCTTATGTAGAATAATCTGAGTGAAATTATATCTTGTGATATCAAAAAACTCATTCATTAATTCTTCTAATCTAACAGACTTTGCATATGCAATTTCAGCATACTTATCCTTAGCTTCCATAGGAAGATCCTTCTCACAATGAAGAAGTTCTAAGTATCCAATTACTGAAGTAAGTGGAGTTTTTAAGTCATGCGCCATATACATAATCATATCATTTTTTCGTTGATTAGCTTCATGAACCGCCTTCATTCTAAGTTCGTATTCATATTGTAAAAGTTTTAATTTTTCCTGAACTTCTCTGTATTCATCCGGGAGCACTACTTCCTTAGTATTACCAGAATATATGCCTTCGATTGCTCCTACTATGGCCTCAGATCCTTCAGCAAATCTCCAACAATTATAAACTGTTATAAGCACTGCTCCTATGAACATAAAGATAACTACTATTTCAACTTTGTGATAATCAATCCACTTAAGACGTTTATACCATATTTCATCTGGATACCATATATACTGTTTACAAAAATAAATAGCCGTCAAAAACACTGTTATTATAATTGAAAAACAGATGGCAATAACAACAAAGCTTTTTAGAAGTAGTCGTCTAAATACTATATCCCTGTTCTTATGTATCATAACTTATATCCTACTCCCCATACTGTTTTAATGTATATTGGTTTTCTAGAATTTTCATGCATCTTTTCACGTATTCTCGCAATATGAACAAATACAGTATTATTACTATCAAAGTATTTTTCTTTCCATACCGCTTCAAATAATTCCTCTGAAGAAACAGCCATTCCTTCATGTCTTGCTAAATAAAGTACTATATTAAATTCAATAGGAGTTAAATCAAGCACTTCGTCGTAAAGTGTAACTGTATGCTTACTAGCATTTATCTCTAAACCATTAATAAGATACTTTTCTTCTTCATTTTTATTTTCATTCTGCTCAAGAGCCACATTGTAATTTTGCGCTCTTCTAATATTAGCTCTTACTCTAGCAATAAGTTCTAACATCTTAAATGGCTTTGTAATATAGTCATCTGCTCCAAGCATAATACCATTGACCTTATCTGTATCCTCAACCTTCGCGGTTAACATAATTATAGGAAAGAAAAACTTCTCTCTTATCTTTCTGCATATAGTAAACCCATCCACATCAGGTAACATAACATCTAAAATAGCAAGATCTACATGATTATTTTCAACATAATCAAGCGCTTCCTGTCCTCTTTCAAACTTAGCTACCTCATAACCTTCATTCTTCAAGTATATTTCAATCAAGTCTATAATTTCTTTCTCATCATCTACTAATAGAATTTTTCCTGACATGTCATTTTTCTCCATACTATAATTCTGCATCCTCCCCTTATCCCCATATATTTCTAGATAATCCTGCAGTCTGATTATCCAGAATACAATTATCTCATATTCTCACTAATTATACCTTAAGAAAATCTTAAAATAAATATATAAAATAAAAAAAGAGTATAAAACAAATCATCTAAATCCCTGTTTATACCCTTTAAATATTTACTTATAAAGCAACTCGTATTCTGCTTGTACTTTCTTTACAAATTTATGCTTATTCTTTGGCATGTAATCATATAACTGCTTAATCAAATCATACAATCCATTTCTTACATCAGCCCCTAAGATATCAAATTCAAAATCATGATCTAGATGATTAAACTTCATATTAGCAAATAACTTCCCCTTTTCTTCAAGGTTATCAAAATCGCATGCATACTCATAAGCTTCACGAATATATTTCTTCATGTTTTCATCATCATTCATGCAGCAATATATAAAACCCTTCATAATAAAATTTATAGTTTCAATTCTATATAAAGCTTTTGAGTCACCTTCCATACAAACAGTTTCAATAATTTTATTCGATACATCCATTAAATCAAGTGCCTCAGATAAATCTTTAGCTTTACCTCTTCTTACTAATGAAACTGCCATCAAAACGCATGCATTAAAGATTCTACTTGTACTAGTCAAGAAACAACTTGATCCGTGTAAAAGCGCCTTTTCTATGTCTCCGTTTCTTAAACATATCTCTGAAATTGTATAATCATTCACTCCATCATAGTTAATCTTTTCAAGTTCACAAACAGCTCTTTCAAAATCATCACTTCCATAAAGTGATGCTATTCGAACCTTTATAGTATATTCATTCTGCGAAAAATCTTCATCATCAGGAATAAACAAAAGTGCCTTCTCAAGTAATTCAATTGCTTTATTTCTATCATCCAAATTTCTTGTTGTAAACCATCTATAATAATAAACATTAGCTCCTACATTAAGAATTTTAAAATTCTGAGGATATCTACCTAGCGCTGCCTGCACCTTACTAATTGCCTCTTCAAATTTATAATCCTGAAGAAGACTCATAACTTCACTTTCTATATCATCTATTTTTTTTGACGAAAGATCAAAGCCAAACAATACGTCCATTGATATGTTAAAGAAATCCGCAAGTTCCATTAGAGTCATAACATCAGGCACATTATTTCCATTCTCCCATTTTGAAACTGCACCGGTTGTAACCCCAAGGGCTTCCGCAAGTTCTTCCTGAGTAAGCCCCATTTCTTTTCTGTATTTTTTTATATTATCCTTAAGTACTAATTCCATGCTAACTCCTTATTTTCATTTTCTGTGTTTTCAGTCTCTTCCTTTATCTCAAATTCCAAATTAATTAAATAGAATACTGCTGCACATATTAACATTATAATTCCAGCTGCAAATACTAAACTCATTGCATTTATTCTAGCTACAAGCATACTTACTACAAATGATCCTACTGGAATGGATGCTGTTGCTATAGCTCCAAAAACAGCGGCAGCTCTTGATAAAAATTCCTGTTTTACACTCTTTAAAAAATATATGTTTGTAAGTCCAGCGAACATTGAAGCGAATAAATTCATTATAAAGAATGATAATCCTGCAATGGCATATCCTAATAATTTTTCTCCCTTAAAGAATCTACCAGTTGTTAATACACACATAAACACTCCAAGAATAAATGTTGTACAAACAGTCATCTGTTTTAAATTAAATTTTTTCTGTACTCTTGGAACAAGAATTGCACCTAGAATCGCTCCAACTGCATTAGCTATTCCAATTACACTTAACAAATCACTTCCAAGACCAAATCCCTCATTAGCAATTGGTGCTAAAAGAGAATTAAGTGGAACTAATGAAAGATTAGCAATAACCATTACAATACATAAATTAACAACTACCTTGTTACTTCTAATATAACCAAGTCCATTCTTTAAAGTATCAAAATACTTTTCACCTTGAATCTTCTCTTTCACATCCTTAGTTAGTACCTTTATGCCACTAACTAATATACCTGCAATTAAAAATGTTAAAGCATCAATAAACATTGCAGTTCCAATTCCAAATTTAGAAATAATGATACCTGCTGCTCCTGTTCCCACAAGACATGCTGCAGATGATAATGCTGAATTAATACTAAGTACATGTGGAATATCTTTTTCATCAACAATCATTGGTAAGAACGCTGAACCCGCAGGTAAATTAAAGGATTCAATTGATGTAATCAATAATGCAAATACCAATGTCATATATGGATTTAAAAGATTATTCATGTAAAGCAATGCAAAAAAACTAATGATTCCAAATCTTAAAATATGTGTACCTACAATTACTTTTTTCTTATTTAACTTTTCAACATACGCTCCAGCAAATGGCTGTACAACAACATTAGGTAAAACATATAATCCAAAAATAATTGCTGACCATGCACCACTATGAGTTATCTGATATACAAGCCAGGTAAAAGCTATCGCATCAATTGAATCTCCAAATCTATTTATTAAATTTGAAAACATAAACTTTCTGTAATTTTTCTTTTTAAATAAATCTCTGTATCTAATTTTATCATTCATAAGAATACCTCCTTTTGTGGGCTTTTTCTTACGCCCCTGTCCTTATCTATGATTAAATTATATACAGTCTTTATAAAAATCTTAACATAGCAATTATCCAATTTCAATAAGTTTTTCTTTCCGTACTGGAAAGTTTTGTTGTAAAAATTAATCACATTATTATGCATAACAATTTTTCTTATTCTTTCGCCTTATACAATAGTAGTTTTCATTGACTTTTTCACCGAATATGGTATATTTATTAATGGTTTTTATTTGGGGTGCGCTTTATTTGTCGCACCCTTTTTTATATAACAAAATAATAGCGGATTTACCGCAGATTTGGAGGCCTATCTATGCTAGCAGCACAGGTTTTTGCCGTTGCTATTTTCATCGGAATGTTTATCATGATTGTTCTCGATAAAATAGAACGACACTATGTAACTCTTGGCAGTGGTATTCTCACACTTGTCATCGTATTTGGTATATGTATGAGAGATGGTTCTGCCATTGTAAACACACTTGCTTTCAAACAATTCTTTACTAAAGATTTTTGGTATCAGGTTACTGAAAGCGAAAGCTCAGGAATCAACTGGGCAACTATACTTTTCATTGCAGGTATGATGTTAATGGTTGAAGGAATGGCTAAAGCCGGTTTCTTCCGTTGGCTCTGTATGAAAATTGCATTTATTGTAAAATGTAAGACTGTACCTATTTTTATCACATTTACAATAATGGCTGCTTTTCTTTCAATGTTTATTGATAGTATTACAGTTATTATGTTTTTAGCAGCTGTTACAGTTGAACTTGCGCAACTACTTAAATTCAATCCAGTACCTATGATACTTTCTGAAATATTTTGTGCGAACCTAGGCGGTAGTGCAACAATGTGTGGTGATCCACCTAACATTATCATCGGTACTTCACTTGGTTTTTCATTCTTTGATTTCCTTGGAAATACTGGTGTAGTTGCAGGAATAAGTCTTTTAGTTGTAATTTTCTTCCTATACTTTGCATTTAGAAAGGAACTTGTAGCTAAAGCAGGCGAAAAACCAGATGTATCTAAATTACCAGATCCATCTGAAGCAATAAAAAACAAGAAAGATTTCGTAATTAGTAGTATAATATTTGCATGTGCAGTAATTTTACTTGTAACTCATGGTTCAACTCATCTTACTGTTGCAACAATAGGTTTGTTTATTGCATTCCTTACACTTATCACATCTGGTAAACATGCACTTGAACTACTTAAGAAAGTTGACTACAAAACTTTAGTATTCTTCATTGGATTATTCATCGTAGTAAGTGGTCTTGAAGAAACTAAAATTCTTGATATCATTGCAGACTTTATTGAAGATATTAGTGGTGGCAATAAACATCTTATGATAATAATCATTATTTGGGTTTCTGCCGTTGCAAGCGCATTTGTTGATAATATTCCATTTGCTGCAACTATGGTTCCTGTAATTAAGAACCTTGCCGCAGCTTCAGGATTACCAATTAGCACTCTTGCTTGGGCACTTGCCATCGGTACAGATATCGGCGGAAGCGCAACACCTATCGGTGCATCAGCTAACGTTGTTGGTACATCAGTTGCAGCTAGAAACGGATACCCTATCGGTTGGGGACGTTACTGTAAGAAACTTGCACCTGCAACAATATTGGTATTATTAATTTCAACAGTATATCTTTTCGTAAGATATCTATAATGTTAGGAGGTTTTTATGTCACAGATTATTATTTCCGTTGGACGTGAATTTGGAAGTGGTGGAAGATACATCGCTGAACAGCTTTCAAAAAGATTTGACATTCCTTTATATGATCGTCATCTCATCACAGAAATTGCTCAAAAAACTGGAATGACGGAAGAACAGGTTAATAAGTACAACGAAGCTCCAAAGATTAAAATTCTCTCTAGAACAGTTAATGGTTATAGCAATTCAATCGAAGATAACATTGCAGAAATGCAGTTTGATATCATCGATAAGAAAGCTAAAGACGGTGAAAGTTTTGTTGTAGTTGGTAGATGTTCTGAAACAAAATTAAAAGAATATCCTGCACTTGTTTCTTTATTCGTACTTGGTGATATGGATAAGAAAATTAAACGTGTTATGGAAATCTATGAACTTAATGAAGAAGATGCTAAGAAATTCATCACTAAGAAGGATAAAAAGCGTAAGAGATATCACAACTATCACTGCCAGGGCAAATGGGGTGATTCAAGACTTTATGATATTTCAGTAAACAGTTCAAAACTTGGTGTTGATAAAACTGTAGATTTCATAGAAGAATATATAAAAGCTCGTATGGAGAATATGTAATTATATTTGCTCATATTGTGCGGATTAAAAAAGAACTTGTGAAATTCACAAGTTCTTTTTTAACTATTTCTCTATATCATAATGATAAACTTCATCGGTATACTTCCTATCAAGATCATGTTTAATCTTTCTATTTTCAACCGAATCAAAAACAATTGAAAAATCATAATCCTCTGGATAGAGTTCTTCTGACTTAACTAAAAGTTTAACTCTCTTATGATTAATATATATTTTCTTATCAGCAACCTGAACCCTTAACACACCTTTTTCATTAACAGGCTCACATACTATGCCAATCTTTTTATCAGGAAAAACCATAACACTATCACCTATGGTATAAAGAGTGCTTAACTTAGTATCTTTATGATACTTTCTCTTTTTAATGATAACATTCTTAACTTCTTTCTTTTTTAAATTATCATTCTTAAATTTATAATTACTAATTGCTCCTTTTCCATAAGCTGCTGTAACGGCATTTTCTAGCATCTCCTTTGGCATTCCAAGTCTATCTGCTATATAGAATGCACAACTTTCTCCAGCCTCACCAATTACCATTCTATATGTTGGCTTAAGTGTTTCCTTATCAAATGTCATTCTAGCATTTATGATTCCTTCTGTTTTATCAGCATATTCCTTAACTTCAGGATAATGAGTTGTTACTAAGAAGTTTGCATTGCTCTTTCTTAACTCCTCTAATATTGCAGTAGCAATTCCCATGCCTTCTGCAGGATCTGTACCAGAACCTAATTCATCCATAATAACAAAGCTATCCTTATTAACTTCTTTTAATATCTCAAGTACATTTTTAATGTGCGCTGAGTATGTTGAAAGATTCTCTGATATGTTCTGTCCATCTCCAATATCGCATAAGTAGTTACTGTTCATGGATATATTTGCTGCTTTGCAAGATACATGAAGTCCACACTGAGCCATATAAGCATTTAACATTACCGTTTTTATTGCTACTGTTTTACCGCCTGTATTTGGTCCAGTTATAACTATGCCTCGTTCAGTTTCGCCAATCTTAAAATCAAGTGGCACACTAATGCTTTTATCCATCAATGGATGTCTAGCCTTAGTTAATTCAATTTTTCGTTCAAGATTAATTTGTGGTTCCACGCAGTCCAAATCAACACTTAACTTTCCTTTTGAGAATATAAAGTCTAATTTTTCTATCATTCTCATATTTTCTTCCATAACTGGTATCGCATAAATAACCATTGCTGTTAATGTATAAAGAATGTTATAGACTTCATTTTCTTCTTCAATCTTTAAAAGAGCTAGTTCTTCGTACTGCTTTGCAACTCCTGCAGGTTCAACAAAATATGTGCTTCCAGTTGATGACTTATCAATTACACTACCCTGAATTTTATATCTATAATCCTTTTTAACAGGAACGCAAACTCTACCATTTCGAAGTGTGTAATAGGTATCAGCCATACACTCCTTATTATTTCTAATGGTTTGCTCAGCCTTTTGCTTCATTGACTCTTCAACACTAATCATCTTACTTCTAATGTCAAACAATCTATCTGTAGCCCTGTCATCAACTCCATCATTTCTAATCTTCATGTTTATTTCCTCACGAAGTTCAGGAAGAGCATCAAGATTTTCATCGTAGTAAGCTAATGAATTATAAAACTGCTTTCCTCTGCTTAAATAATCTCTAAGTCTTTCAACAACCACCAACACTCTTTCAACTCTTTCAAGCTGATAAGGTGTTAAGCAATCACCCTTTTGACCAATTGCCATTATGTCCCTTATTTCTGTAATGTTTTGAAATGGTGGAGTTCCGAGTTTTTCAATCATTTCCTTACTATTTGTTGTATCACGAAGTCTGTTCCTTAGTTCCACTTCATCAAGGCAAATTTCTGTATTTTGTATACACTCCTTGGCATAATCAGTAATTGCCAAATTCTTCCATATATTTTTAATCTTATCAAATTCTATTTGTTTTTCTGTATGCATTATTTGTGTGCTTCTTTCTGTATTTGTTGTTTCTGTGTTCATCTTATCTCCTTCTTTATAAGGATTTGATTACTTTTTCTTAATTACAAGACCGATGAAAGATAGGTATTCTCCAAGTCCCTTCATAAAGAACTCCTTGTCCTTCTTTCCAAATTCATGACCGCAATTAAACCAATCTTCCCAAGCCTCATTAAAACAATCTAAATCAAATTCCTCAACTATTTCATATTCTTCATAATTATCTAAAAGTTCTAACCACCATTTTCTACAGTGGAATTTATTTAATTCATCATAATCTTCTTCAAACCATTTAACCATTAAGTCAGGATAATTGTCACTTAATTCCTTTTTTAGTCCAGGCATCGCAATAATAGCAAGCCCATCCTTCTTTAAAAATGGAAGTATCTTTTCCTCAAAGAAGTTCTTCTTTCCTGCGAAATAATGAAATGCATCTATGCAAACCATCACATCAAAATATCCTTCAGCAAATGGCAACTCATTCGCATCAACTTTTATCGGAATCACCTTATCAGCAACTCCCCATTCTTTAAAACTTTCATAATTTACTGTTGGATTAATCCAAAGTTCCGCAGCATAGACTAAAGAGTTGGTTTCATTTGCTAAGAATAAGGATGTAATTCCCTTTCCTGCGCCAAGATCTAAAATTCTGCTGTTTTCCTTTATCGAAACCTTATTCATCATTTCATTTAAAAGCTGTAAACTATTTGGTCCCATTAAATATTCCTCTGTACAAAATCCTTTATATTTTTCTAATCTGTTATTCATGTTTTCCTCCTTTACTGGTAAATATGTATTGCATAACTATCTTTCAGTCTATCTATATATTTTAGTCATTTACATATTTAGTTATTTTACATATCTACTCTTATACTTTTGCATTTATATGTTCCATCACATATTTCATGCAGCCTACAGTTACTATATGAATCTACCTAGATACGCTTGAATAAACAAAAAAACCATAATATCTACACATAGATATTATGGTTTATAATCTCTCCAATAAATTATATGATTATTTATATAATGCTTATGTATTTTACATTTAATACTTTAAATAAAATCCGACTAAAACATATATATTCATAAAATATATATACTTATCAAATACATATACTTATCAAATACATATATTCATAAATTATTATAATAAAATATGTCCTAATAGATTTAATTTATTATGTTTTATAATCAAAATAATTTAAATATTCTCAAGGTATACGTTAATCACACATGATGGACTTTCCCCATCATACCAATCAACATCCACAATATTAAGCGTATTTTAATAAGCTAGCACTACTCCTACTAGCTCATCAGGTAAATTCAATCGATTCATTGAATTCAACCTTGCAATATTAACTTTTGCAATGGTTAGTTAATTACCACGCTTAACATAAACTACCTCGTTTTCTATAAATTTTTCTTAAGTATAACTTATTTATTTTTATATGTCAATTAGTCATTTATCAACTGACTAATTATCTACATTATTTTATGTAACCCAAGTACCCTAAACAACTCAAATGATTTATCTATTTATAATCGCTTATTAACTCGGAAAGCCATTCAAACATACAAATACCGCAAACGATATTATGTCAACTAAAACAAATACACCTAAGATAATTCCAGCGATTTTTAATCCTTTCTTCGCCTTTTTCTTATTAGTATCCGTCAACACCTTTTCCTTTATATCGCTATAAAGTTCCGATTTGTTCGAAGTTTCTGTGGCATTTGCTGGTTCTTTATCAAGCACCAACTCATCTAATGACACGTCAAACAACTCGCTTATGGCTACCAAGTTTTCCATGTCCGGTGTCGAGTCGCCGACCTCCCATTTCGAGATTGTCTGCCTTGAAACATTTAGTCTATTTGCTAGTTCCTCCTGAGAGAAACCCTTCTGCTTTCTCAATGTATATAATTTATTATTGAATTCTGCCATTATCCATCTTCCCCTTCATCTTCTTAAACAACACAGCAAATACAATTGCATAAACAACAGTTGTAATTATACTTGCTTCCATCCCAAATTCTCCACCATTTAATATATTCTTCTCTTTTACATTCAACAATATAATTCCAGTACTCTGACTTTCGCCACCACTAAGTGTCAATCCCATTACAAAACACAATATGAAATTCCAGGCACTGTGTAATCCACATGAAATCCATAGATTCTTCTTCTTAATCATAAGCATTGAAAAAATAAATGAGATTAAATACATATTTATTGTTCCAATAATCACATATTCAATACTTCCAGTCATGCTCGAAAAATGTGGAAGAGCAAATGCTGTGGAACTTATTATAATAGCTGGCCATACTGAGATCTTCTTTCTAAGACTGTTAAGCAAAAATCCTCTGCACATTATTTCTTCTGTACAACTTTGAATAGTGTAGCCAAGTAAAAACAATACAAAACTCTGTATTGGAACATTTTTGTTAATTGATTTGTATTCGATTGCATTTGCTAAAATGCTTATGCTAACTATTATAATTAATAGGATTGCTGCATACAGTGCACCGATCAGAAAATTACTTACCTTTTTGTTTAAACCTAAATCCTTAATTGTTCTTTTTTCAAAGATTTTGCAATAGATTATTGTAATCGTAGCAAATACTGCAAACCCATAATATGATAAAAGAATTGCAGCATCACCTTTTGGCATGTCGCCGTGAAGTGGATCATATCCTAGTGCCATTAGCGAACCAATTATTATTCCTTCACCTATAACTGCTGAAAGAAAATAAATCAATATAAATGCCGAAAACTTTTTCGCTACATATTCTACCTTGCTCATTTCCGCTCTTCTGTTTAACGGAAAAACATTTTTTATAATACCTGTAATCATCAAATATTACCTCCTTCATTTGATGATTCAATCGTATTATTTTCGGTAAAAATTCTCTACCAAGCATGCTTTGCAATCTGTCAACTGATGTTAACATTCGCGTAAAATCAAGGAGAAATGGCAGTTTTGGACAATTTAAAATGGATAGTCGAGAATTATCTCCATACCAACCTTCTGAGGTTTCATACCTAGCTTTTCATAGAATTTCATTGCACCTTCATTGCAACTCCAGACGTTCAAAGTAACGTTGTAATAACTATGCTGCTTAGCATAATCAATAATATATTTATACAAGAATTCACCAAGACTCTGATTTCTCATTTTTTCATCAATACAAATATCATCGATGTATAAAGTCTTAATATCCTCTAACAAGTTATCATCTTTTACACTCTTATCAATACAGAATGCATGTCCTAAAACACTTTCATCTGAATCAGTAATTACAAATATAGTTTTTTTGCTTTCGCCATAACTAGTTCCATTTTTACTATCCTGTTTTGAATCTTCATTAATCATATTAATAAGTTCTTCTCTAGTATACTTTGTAGTTGGTCCTTTAAATATATCAGGTCTACCATTATGATGAACCATATCAACCTGAACCAAAAGATCCATTATCTTATCTATGTCCTTTTCTTTAGCTTTTCTTATAATAATCATAAATCATCCCTCCTACGCTTTTGAAATTTTTATATATCGAATAATTCTAGCCATAATCCAGCTAATAAAAAGAATTACAACAAATATTAATATCCCTACTCCTAGACCCCATTTAACAAATCCATACCAATCGTTTGAATTTGGCCACTTTCCAACTCCATTAATCAAAATATTTAAAAGATAGATAGACCCATAAATAGCTGTAGGTATCATACAAAAGAAAGTATATTTAAAAGGTAACTCTTCCTTTTCTATTTTCATTACCATAAAATCAGCAAATGCTACCACAGGTAATATCAAATGAAACCATAAATTTGCTCCCTTATACATATCCTTAAAACCATATATGCGGACTAAAAATACAATTACTGTCATAAATGTTACACATACTAGTACCAGTGAAACAAACTTTAACATAATCAATTTATCTCTATACTTCTGATATAATAACAAACTTATTAATGCTACCAATCCACAAAACTCATTACTAAGCACAGTATAGTATTTAAAGTTTTTAATTCCTCCCGAGGCTAAATCTCCACCATCAACATTACTATACATAATTATTGTACCAATAATCGCACACATAATTATCAAGAGATTAGTAACAAACGACATTTTATTATATTTTTCTTTCATAGGCAATTCCTCCTAATCTCTATTTCTGTGAATTAGAATCAAAAAAATTAAATCATTTCTTCACTGTTGATTAAATAATTCCTTATTTTTTCACTGTATACTAAAACTATTACTAATCTTATCCGTTACTTTTTCTACTGAAAGTTCACTAGTATCCAAAGTATTCTTCAATGTTTCAAAGTAAGAAAGCGACTTAATGCTTGCATCAAGCCATTCATCTGTACGCCACTCACAAGCTGTATCATCTTTCCAACGTTCTATCAATTTTTCTTTACTGCAAATAAGTGTAACACTATTTATATCTAAGCCTATATTCTTAATGCCATCTATAATGCTTTCATAAACCCAAGCATCATCCATTAACCACACCAGAACTATCATTTTGCATTCGGTGCATTTGCTGTAATTATCAACCATATGAAGTATGTTATTAACTGCCATGGATTTAGTTTCACGATTCCCAACAAATGGATGAAGATCCATGCACCAATCTCCATCTATAAATGCAGTTTTAGGATTTTTATTTGCAATATACTTTCCAATTGTAGTCTTTCCAACGCCCATAGGGCCATTAATTATAATTACTTTCATTTAATTTACTCTTTTTTATCTCATCTCCATGTATTCCACCACCCGGAAATTTGTAATACTTTTCCTTTTTGCTATATACAAGCGCTATCCTATCACCCTGAATAATGATTGCTCTTGCCGATGGTCTTCTATATACATCGTCTGTTTATAGTCTTTTAAATCTATTTCAAAAAGTCGTTCCATATTGTTCTCCTAAGATGATATTTATATATAAAGTATATATAATGTATTTTTTATTGCTTCTAATATATTGCTTGTACAATATTTTCTGACAATTATTTTAATTAGATTCTCATAACACTAATTGATATATTCTAACTAACTACATTAATGTTTGTTCATTTATAATTAAATGAAATTCAAGATTTAGAAATCTTGCCGCCTTACGACAAAGAAGCATTCTCTCCATAAAGATTTCAAAATATTCTCCAATTTCTCCATATCTAGTATCTATTTCTAATTTAAGTTTTATCGCCGTATGGTCTTGATTAATCTTAAGTTTTGATGATTTAACAGAGTAATTAACTCTATCATGAATATCATAATTATTTTCATCTTCATCCTGGACTCTATTTCTTCTAACATCAGACTTATCAGCTAATATAAGCGCGGCTGCTATATCACTTACCGGCACTCCACTTCCTTCATCATGATTTCCTATCGCTCTAATAATTGGGGCAATATCTTCAGCTGGAATTCCCATTTTATCTAGCAAATAAAAAGTCATAAGTGCACCAGACTGACTATGATCAACACGATTTATTACATTTCCAAGATCATGCATCCACGCTGAAGTTAACGCTAAATCAATAGTATGATCATCTACACCAAGCGTATCTAATATATACGCAGTTCTATCAGCTACAACACCAATATGTGCAAAACTATGTTCAGTAAACCCCATAGCATGCAATGACTTATTCTGCTCTTCAATATATACACTAATTTCATGATTTTGTTTTACCTTATTAAATAAAGGAAATCTATTTTCATCATTCTGAATATTACTCATACCTTCTATCCTTTCGTAAGAATTCTTAACCTGTATAAGTATTCTTAATATTATTAATTATCAAAATCCTAAATCTTATATCTAAATTTTTTCCATGTAATATATTCCTAAAACTACCAGTTATCTTCATTCTTAGGCTTATATCTAAATTTTTGCCATATAACTACTAACTATCAATATATTTAGTCATATATTTCATTACTTCATTATAAAATTATATCAAATATCTATAGCAAAAAATACTTAATTTTATCCTTATTTTTCTCTAAAATCCCTAAAATACTAATATAATTAGTTTAAATAATGCTTAATTTTATCCTTTACATTTGAGGTGTTTAGAGGATGAAATCTCGTTTCTCTAGATATTATAAGATTCTCTCCTTCTCTAATATTATTCTGTTCAAATAATTCCAATTTAAGTATTGTATTATTTAAATATTCCTCCTCATCTAACATACCTAAGTGTTCCCAATAATATTCTTTTCTTGTTTTAATATTTAGGACAGTAAAATCTGGATATACTACCCTATCTCCTACTTTTATAGGTTTCTCATAATGATATGGGATATTTGCATAATATAATGCATCAGCAATAATAACTTCCGATTTAGATCTTACAATCTCACCTCTCTGAGTTTCAAAACCTACAGTCCCAGCTTGAATCTTCTTTCCTACAAAATCTTCTTCTTGCCATGCTTTAGCATATTGTTCATCAGTTAAAACAATAGGAGTAACTACTGCTTTTCTTCCCATCGGTAAACCATTATATATATCTTCATAACTTTTATCAGGAAAACCATTAATATACTTACCTATACATTTCAATTCTAGTTCAATAGCTTTCATAACCTGTTTTTCATAATCCCTTTGCGCAAGTTTTCTAGCTATATCTAGTTCTGATTTTTTAAGGTATTTAAACTCTGATGGTTTTCCCTTTTTATAAATGATATACTGTGAACTTTTATTTCTCTTTTCGACTTTTAGATTAATATCGTCTCTATACTTATTTTTTGCAAGCTTTCCAGTCAATTGTTCAAGATATAAACGTCTTTTCTTTAGATATTCCAAGAATTCATTTTTATTTGTTGTTTTCATTTATTTATTCCTCCTATTTTATTAATTGTAAATATAAAATAGGATTAGCACGTATAGTGTTATTATATAATCAACACCACAAAAAGTAAATATCTTTTTGACAATTGTTTGATTCCTTCCTTTTTTACATTTTCGGCTAATAGGAAAGCAGTTGGTCGACTATACACGCAAAAACACACTTTAACTTGCTTTCCTTTTTACTCTTTTTGACTAAGAGGAAAGCAACTGGCATGTCCCACCTACAAAAGCAAGCTCTAACTTGCTTTCTTTTCTACGTTTTCGTTCAATAGGAAAGCATATGGCCGGCTACTTTCACTAAATCAAGTTTCAACTTGCTTTCCTTTCTACTTTTTTAGCTAATAGGAAAGCATATGGCCGGCTCTCCATACAAAAGCAAGCTCTAACTTGCTTTCCTTTTTGCTATTTTGGCTAATAGGAAAGCATTTGGCCGGCTCAACATACAAGAAGCAAGCTCTAACTTGCTTTCCTTTTTACTCTTTTGGCTAATAGGAAAGCAACTGGCTTGCTCCACATACAAAAGCAAGTTCATATTTGCTTTCCTTTTTACTCTTTTTGGCTAATAGGAAAGCATTGGCCTTGCTCAACATACAACAATACCATAAAAAAACAGCTCTTATAATTTCACTGCCAATTTGCTACATCAACCTCGAATCCGCACCCATTACTGACTTATTGATTGCCAATACTTTTCTCAATATAACTATAAACTAATTCAAGGCAATCAATAAGTGACGTAGACATTCATTAAATGTCTACGTCAAAACATAAAAAAATAAGTCCAACAACAAGCAAGCTTGTGTTGGACTTATTTTTTTATGTTTATCAGTAAACACTTAACTCAAAGTCATTACTGAATAATTGTAGCAACCTTACCTGAACCTACTGTTCTACCACCTTCACGGATAGCGAAACCAAGACCCTGTTCCATAGCGATTGGGTGAATAAGTTCAACTGTCATTTCTACGTTGTCACCAGGCATACACATAGGTGTTTCTGCTGGTAAGTTACAAACACCAGTTACGTCAGTTGTTCTGAAGTAGAACTGTGGTCTGTAGTTGTTTGTGAATGGAGTATGACGTCCACCTTCTTCTTTTGTAAGAACGTAAACCTGAGCAGTAAACTTTGTATGACATGTTACTGTACCTGGTTTAGCAAGAACCTGACCTCTTTCGATCTGGTCTCTGTTGATACCTCTAAGAAGAGCACCGATGTTATCACCAGCCATAGCTTCATCAAGCATCTTTCTGAACATTTCGATACCTGTTACAACTGTCTTCTGTGTTTCTTCTTTAACACCAATGATTTCAACTTCATCTGAAAGGTGAAGTGTTCCTCTTTCTACTCTACCTGTAGCAACAGTACCACGACCTGTGATTGTGAATACGTCTTCTACTGGCATAAGGAATGGCTTATCTGTATCTCTTTCTGGATCTGGGAAGTAGCTATCTACTGTATCCATAAGTTCCATGATCTTGTCGCCCCATTCTCCGTTAGGATCTTCAAGAGCTTTAAGAGCTGAACCCTTAACAATTGGAGTACCTTCGAAACCATATTCTTCAAGTACTTCTGTTACGTCCATTTCAACTAATTCGATAAGTTCGTCATCGTCTACCATATCGCACTTGTTTAAGAAAACAACGATCTTAGGTACACCTACCTGACGTGAAAGAAGGATATGCTCGTTTGTCTGAGCCATAACACCGTCTGTAGCAGCTACAACAAGGATAGCGCCGTCCATCTGAGCAGCACCTGTGATCATGTTCTTAACGTAGTCAGCATGACCTGGGCAGTCAACGTGAGCGTAATGTCTCTTGTCTGTCTGATATTCAACGTGAGCTGTTGAGATAGTGATACCTCTTTCTCTTTCTTCTGGTGCCTTATCAATGTTTTCGAAATCTACTTTTTCGTTACCTTCAACTCTTTCAGCAAGTACCTTTGTGATAGCAGCTGTAAGTGTTGTTTTACCGTGGTCAACGTGACCGATTGTACCAATATTACAATGTGGTTTTGTTCTGTCAAATTTAGCTTTTGCCATTTTTAATTCCTCCGTTTATTAATTATAATTTCCCCCGTGGGGTGACTAAGACTTGATCATTTATAAATCTTAGTAATGACAATAATCTGGGAGGAAATAATTTCCTCACACTAATTACCATTATATTTAATAAATCCATAATTTTCAAGCCTAAATTATAAATATATTTGTTTTTGTATCCGCTGGTTATTACCAGCAGATACATCGTTAATTTTTTTAATTATTTAACCTTGCTAGCAATAACCTTTTCCTGAACTGACTTAGGAGCTGGTTCATATTTTTCAAAGAACATTGAGTAGTTACCACGACCCTGTGTTCTTGATCTTAAGTCTGTTGAGTAACCGAACATTTCTGCAAGTGGAACGAAACCTCTAACGATCTTACCACCACCGAGGTCATCCATTTCCTGGATACGACCACGTCTTGCATTAATATCACCAATTACATCACCCATGTATTCTTCAGGCATTGTTACTTCAACTCTCATGATAGGCTCAAGTAATACTGGATCAGCTTTTGCCATAGCATCCTTGAATGCCATAGAACCAGCAATGTGGAATGCCATTTCAGATGAGTCTACTTCATGGTATGAACCATCCCATACTGTAGCGTGAACACCAAGTACTGGGAAGCCTGCTAAAATACCAGACTGAGCTGCTTCTTCGATACCTTCACCAACTGCTGGGATGTATTCCTTAGGAATGCTACCACCAACAACTGTTGATTCAAACTTGAATGTTTCTTCACCGTTTGGATCCATTGGTTCGAACTTAACTTTACAGTGACCGTACTGACCACGACCACCAGACTGCTTAGCATACTTGCTATCAACATCAACAGCCTTTGTAAATGTTTCTTTGTAAGCAACCTGTGGAGCACCTACGTTAGCTTCTACTTTGAATTCACGAAGAAGTCTGTCTACGATAATCTCTAAGTGAAGCTCACCCATACCAGCGATGATAGTCTGACCTGTTTCATGGTTAGTATGTGCTCTAAATGTAGGATCTTCTTCAGCAAGTTTTGCTAAAGCTTCACCCATCTTACCCTGACCAGCTTTTGTCTTAGGCTCGATAGCGAGCTCGATAACTGGTTCTGGGAATTCCATTGATTCTAAGATAACTGGATGCTGTTCATCACAGATTGTATCACCAGTAGATGTAATCTTAAAACCAACTGCTGCAGCAATATCACCAGAGTAAACTTTATCAAGTTCCTGTCTGTGGTTTGCGTGCATCTGAAGGATACGACCAACTCTTTCCTTCTTACCCTTTGTAGCGTTAAGTACATATGAACCTGAGTTCATTGTACCTGAGTAAACTCTGAAGAAAGCAAGTTTACCAACAAATGGGTCTGTCATAATCTTGAATGCTAAAGCTGAGAATGGTTCTTCATCTGAAGAATGTCTAACAACTTCGTTACCAGCATCGTCAACACCTGTGATATCAGGGATATCTGTAGGAGCTGGCATATACTCGATAATAGCATCAAGTAACTTCTGAACGCCCTTATTTCTGTATGCAGAACCACAACATACTGGAACTGCTGTACATTCACATGTACCCTTTCTAAGAGCAGCCTTAAGCTGTTCAATAGAAACTTCCTCACCTTCAAGGTAAGACATCATAAGTTCGTCATCAAGTTCACAAATCTTTTCAACAAGTTCATCATGATACATCTCAGCATCATCCTTCATATCATCAGGAATATCTGTGATTGAAATATCATCACCCTTGTCGTCATTGTAAATATATGCTCTCATTTCGAAAAGGTCGATAATGCCCTTGAACTCATCTTCTTTACCAATTGGTAACTGAGTTACGATAGCATTCTTACCTAATCTTGTTTTAATCTGATCAACTGCTCCATAGAAGTTAGCTCCTAAAATGTCCATCTTGTTGATGAACGCCATTCTTGGAACGTTATATGTGTCAGCCTGACGCCATACGTTTTCTGACTGTGGTTCTACACCACCCTTAGCACAGAATACACCAACAGCACCATCAAGTACACGAAGTGAACGCTCTACTTCAACAGTAAAGTCAACGTGACCTGGAGTATCAATGATATTGATACGATGCTCAAGTGCACCTGGTTCTGGTTTATTATCTTTCTGACGTGTCCAATGGCATGTTGTAGCAGCTGAAGTGATTGTGATACCTCTTTCCTGCTCCTGTTCCATCCAGTCCATTGTAGCAGTACCTTCATGAGTATCACCAATTTTATAATTAACACCAGTATAATAAAGAATACGCTCTGTTAATGTTGTTTTACCAGCATCGATATGAGCCATAATACCAATATTTCTGGTTCTCTCTAATGGATATTCTCTTCCAGCCAATTTAGTTCCTCCTTTTCACCAATAGGTGAATAATCTAAAAATTTAATTAGAAACGATAATGAGCAAATGCCTTGTTTGCTTCTGCCATCTTGTGCATGTCTTCTTTCTTCTTTACAGATGCGCCTGTGTTGTTAGCAGCATCTAAAATTTCGTTAGCCAATCTCTCTTCCATTGTCTTCTCTGATCTCTGACGAGAATATAATGTAAGCCATCTAAGAGCAAGAGCCTGTCTTCTGTCAGGTCTTACTTCGATTGGTACCTGATATGTTGCACCACCGATACGTCTAGCTTTAACTTCAAGCTGAGGCATAACGTTATTCATAGCTTCTTCGAATACTTCAATAGCATCCTTACCAGCCTTCTCTGCAACCTTATCAAAAGCTCCGTATACAATCTTCTGAGCTACACCTTTCTTACCATCTAACATAATGTTATTGATAAGCTTTGTAACTACGATATTATTGTACATAGGATCTGCTAATACTTCTCTTTTCTGAGTATGTCCTTTACGTGGCACGGTACTTCCCTCCTTAATAATAATATTAGATCTTCGGTACTCACTTATTAATTTGTGTTCGCGCACGGTTACAATCTATTGTCAAAACAATACTTTCACTTAACCGGCACACAAGTAAGTCTCAAGTGACCTTTACTTTTTTACCTTAACTTTTTATTCCTTTGGTTTCTTAGCGCCGTATTTTGAACGAGCCTGACGTCTCTTAGCTACGCCTGCTGTATCAAGTGTTCCTCTAACAATATGGTATCTTGTACCTGGTAAGTCTTTTACTCTACCACCACGGATAAGAACTACGCTATGTTCCTGAAGGTTATGACCTTCACCTGGGATATAACTTGTAACTTCCATACCATTAGAAAGACGAACTCTGGCAATCTTACGAAGCGCTGAGTTAGGTTTCTTAGGTGTAGCAGTCTTAACAGCTGTACATACACCTCTTTTCTGTGGGGAAGCCGTGTCTGACATTTTCTTCTGAAGAGAATTATAACTCTTTAAAAGTGCTGGTGCAGTTGACTTCTTTACAGATGCCTGTCTACCTTTTCTTACTAACTGGTTAAATGTTGGCATTGTTTCACCTCCTATATTATTTCTTTTTTGCACACAAAAATAAACGATATAAAATCGCGTGCCATTAGAATATAACAATTCTAAAGTCAAAAGTCAAGTATTTGCTGAAAATTCATATATTTTTCTATGATAAATCACTTATGTTTTTATCAAGCCAAACTATATTTATTAAAAATGGACCAATGCAATAAGCATCAGTCCATTTCTTTTTGTTATTAAATAACTTTATTATTCTTCAGAACCTGTTACATCGCCTTCAAAGTTTTCATCAAATACTTCGTCATCAACAACATCATCAACAACATCGCCAATCATGTCTGTACCGAATGAAATCTCTGCATTCTGGCTAAAATCAATAACATCTTCTGTTTCAGTATCAAGTTTAACGCTTCTATATCTTCTCATACCAGTACCAGCTGGAATAAGGTTACCAATAAGAACGTTTTCCTTAAGGCCGATAAGTGGATCAATCTTTCCGTTAATAGCTGCTTCAGTAAGAACTCTTGTTGTTTCCTGGAATGAAGCTGCTGAAAGGAATGAGTTAGTTGCAAGAGATGCTTTTGTAATACCAAGCATAACCTGTGTACCAACAGCTGGTCTCTTTCCTTCTGCTTCCATCTGCTCATTAAGTTCATTAAAGTCAAGTACGTCAACCTGAATACCTGGTAAGTAACCAGTATCACCTGGCTCATCAACCTTAATCTTCTTAAGCATCTGACGAACGATTACTTCGATATGCTTATCGTTGATTTCTACACCCTGAAGTCTATATACACGCTGTACTTCACGGATCATATAATCCTGTACTGCACGAAGACCCTTAACCTTAAGTAAGTCATGTGGGTTAACACTACCTTCAGTAATTGGATCACCTTTTTCAATAATATCGCCATCATAGATCTTAATTCTTGAACCATATGGGATTAAGTATGTCTTAGTTTCACCATCTTCAGGATTTGTGATAATAACCTCACGTTTTGTCTTTGTTTCTTTAACTTCAGCTCTTCCACCAAATTCTGCGATAATAGCAAGACCCTTTGGCTTTCTAGCTTCAAATAATTCTTCTACTCTAGGAAGACCCTGTGTAATATCATCACCAGCAACACCACCAGTATGGAATGTTCTCATAGTAAGCTGTGTACCTGGTTCACCGATTGACTGAGCAGCGATAATACCAACTGCTTCACCAACCTGTACAGCCTGTCCTGTAGCCATGTTAGCACCGTAACACTTAGCACAAACACCAACATGTGATTTACATGTAAGAATTGTACGAATCTTAACAGATTCAACACCTGTTTCAATGATAGCTCTTGCTCTCTTAGGTGTAATCATATGATTTGCCTTAACAATCATATTACCGTCTTTATCAAAGATTGATTCAGCAGCATATCTACCTGTAATTCTTTCTTCAAGACTTTCGATTACTTCCTTACCATCACTAAAGCCCTTAATTTCCATGTAAGGAATATCCTTACCTGCACAACAATCTACATCACGAATAATAAGATCCTGTGATACGTCTACAAGACGTCTTGTAAGGTAACCTGAATCGGCTGTTCTAAGAGCTGTATCTGATAAACCTTTACGAGCACCGTGAGCAGAAATGAAGTATTCAAGTACGTCAAGACCTTCACGGAAGTTTGACTTGATTGGGAGCTCGATAGTTCTACCTGTTGTATCAGCCATAAGACCACGCATACCAGCAAGCTGTTTAATCTGCTTGTCAGAACCACGGGCACCAGAGTCAGCCATCATGTGAATGTTATTATACTGGTCAAGACCGCCTAAAAGTTCGTCAGTAATCTGATCATCGGCCTCTTTCCATGTTTCAATAACCTGTTTATATCTTTCTTCATCAGTTATAAAGCCCATCTTGTAGTCATCTGTAATTTCTTCAATAACTCTTTCAGCTTCATCAATGATTTCCTGTTTCTTTTCAGGAACTGTCATATCTGAAATTGAAACTGTCATAGCAGCTCTTGTTGAGTATTTATAACCAATTGCCTTGATGTCATCAAGAACTTCTGCTGTTCTTGTAGCACCATGTGTATTAATAACTTTTTCAAGAATCTTCTTAAGCTCTTTCTTCTTAACTAAGAAGTCTACTTCAAGCTTTAAGAAATCTTCATCTTTTTCTCTTTTAACAAATCCTAAGTCCTGTGGAAGGATTTCGTTAAATAAGCATCTACCAAGTGTTGTTTCAATAACACCTGTTACTTTTTCACCCTTGTCGTTGAAAGCACTTACCTGAACTTTAATCTTTGCATGAAGTGTGATTACACCATTTTCATAAGCAAGGATTGCTTCGTTAACGCTCTTGAAGTATTTGCCTTCACCCTTAACACCATCTCTAGACTGTGTTAAGTAGTAAATACCTAAAACCATATCCTGTGATGGAACTGCAACTGGTGCACCATCTGATGGCTTAAGTAAGTTGTTAGGTGAAAGAAGTAAGAATCTACATTCAGCCTGAGCTTCTACTGATAATGGAAGGTGAACAGCCATCTGGTCACCATCGAAGTCAGCGTTGTAAGCTGTACATACGAGTGGGTGAAGTTTAATAGCTTTACCTTCAACTAAGATAGGCTCAAATGCCTGAATACCTAATCTATGAAGTGTAGGAGCACGGTTAAGCATAACTGGGTGCTCTTTAATTACTTCTTCAAGTACATCCCAAACTTCTGTCTGGAGTCTTTCAACCATCTTCTTAGCACTCTTAATGTTATGTGCTGTACCATTTGCTACTAATTCTTTCATAACAAATGGTTTGAAAAGTTCGATTGCCATTTCTTTTGGAAGACCGCACTGATAAATCTTAAGTTCTGGTCCTACTACGATAACTGAACGTCCTGAGTAGTCAACACGCTTACCTAAAAGGTTCTGACGGAAACGTCCCTGCTTACCTTTAAGCATGTCTGAAAGTGACTTAAGAGCTCTGTTACCAGGTCCTGTTACTGGACGACCTCTACGACCATTGTCGATAAGAGCATCTACAGCTTCCTGAAGCATTCTCTTTTCATTTCTTACGATAATTTCTGGTGCAGCAAGATCAAGAAGTCTCTGTAATCTGTTATTTCTGTTAATGATTCTTCTGTATAAATCATTAAGGTCAGATGTAGCGAATCTACCACCATCAAGCTGTACCATAGGACGAAGATCAGGTGGAATTACTGGAATTACATCTAAAATCATCCATTCTGGTTTATTATCTGATGTTCTGAAAGCTTCAACAACTTCAAGTCTCTTAACGATTCTTGATCTTTTCTGTCCTGTAGCTTCCATAAGTTCTTTCTTTAATTCTTCATAATCTTTTTCAAGATCAATAGACTGAAGTAATTCTTTAATTGCTTCTGCACCCATACCTACACGGAAAGCATTGCCCCATGTTTCAAGCGCTGTTCTATATTCAAGTTCTGTAATAACCTGCTTATACTGAAGATCAGATTCACCTGGATCTAAAACAATGTATGAAGCAAAATATAATACTTTTTCAAGTACTCTTGGTGAAAGGTCAAGAAGTAATCCCATTCTACTTGGAATACCCTTGAAATACCAAATGTGTGATACAGGTGTAGCAAGTTCAATACTACCCATACGCTCTCTACGAACGTTTGACTTAGTGATTTCAACACCACACTTGTCACAAATAACACCTTTGTATCTAATCTTTTTGTACTTACCACAATGACATTCATAATCCTTGCTTGGTCCAAAAATCTTTTCACAGAATAAACCATCTTTTTCTGGTTTTAATGTTCTGTAGTTAATTGTTTCTGGTTTCTTAACTTCACCCTTTGACCAAGCTCTGATCATATCTGGTGATGCTAAACCAATTTTTATCTTATCAAATGATATTGGCTGATAATTAACTGTATCTGGCATTATTCCTCTCCCTTCTATTCTTCTGAATCATCTTCAAATGAATCTTCAATAGAATCATCGAATGAGTCACTAAAATCATCTTCAACATTTTCATCTTCAACTGCAACATATTCTTCACCATTGAATTCTTCCTGAGTAAATCCAGTTGCATTCTTGAATTCATCATTATTTCTTCTAGGTGAACTATCATTTAAAATTGAGTTGAAGTTTGTAGGTCCATCATCAACGCTTTCCTTAAGTTCTACTTCTTCGTCATTTTCATCAAGAACTCTTACGTCTAATGCTAATGACTGAAGTTCTTTAATAAGAACCTTAAAGCTTTCTGGAATACCTGCCTGTGGAATATTGTTACCCTTGATAATAGCTTCAAATGTACGTACACGACCAGTAACATCATCAGACTTAACTGTTAAGATTTCCTGAAGTGTATATGAAGCACCATAAGCTTCAAGAGCCCAAACTTCCATTTCACCGAATCTCTGTCCACCGAACTGAGCTTTACCACCAAGTGGCTGCTGAGTTACAAGTGAGTAAGGACCAGTTGAACGAGCATGAATCTTATCATCAACAAGGTGGTGAAGTTTAAGATAATGCATGTGTCCGATTGTAACCTTACCATCAAAGTATTCGCCTGTACGACCATCACGGAGCTGAACCTTACCATCTCTAGTAAGTGGAACACCCTTCCATAACTCTCTATGATCGCGATTTTCATAAAGATATGTTAACAATTCTTCGTCTAAAACATCTTTATATTTATCTTCGAATTCCTTCCATGATGTGTTAACGTAGTCATTTGCTAAATCAAGTGTATCCATGATGTCTTTTTCGTTAGCGCCATCAAATACTGGAGTAGATACGTTAAAGCCAAGTGCTTTAGCAGCAAGACTTAAATGAATTTCAAGTACCTGTCCAATGTTCATACGTGAAGGAACGCCGAGTGGGTTAAGCACGATGTCAAGAGGACGACCATTTGGTAAGAATGGCATATCTTCAACTGGTAATACACGTGAAACTACACCCTTATTACCATGACGTCCGGCCATCTTATCACCAACGGAAATCTTTCTCTTCTGTGCTATGTAAATTCTAACTGTCTGGTTTACACCAGGAGCAAGTTCATCACCGTTTTCTCTAGTAAATACCTTAGCATCAACAACGATACCATATTCACCATGAGGTACCTTAAGTGATGTATCTCTAACTTCTCTAGCCTTCTCACCGAAGATTGCTCTAAGAAGTCTTTCTTCTGCAGTAGGTTCTGTTTCACCCTTAGGTGTAACCTTACCAACTAAGATATCGCCTGCACGAACTTCAGCACCAATTCTAATGATACCTCTTTCATCAAGGTTCTTAAGTGCATCATCACCTACACCAGGAACATCTCTTGTAATTTCTTCTGGTCCAAGCTTTGTATCACGTGCTTCTGCGTCATATTCTTCAATATGGATTGATGTATAAACATCATCCTGTACTAATCTTTCACTAAGAAGTACAGCATCCTCGTAGTTGTAACCTTCCCAAGTCATGAAACCGATAAGTGGGTTCTTACCAAGAGCGATTTCGCCGTCCTTAGTTGAAGCACCATCAGCGATAACCTGACCCTTAACAACATGTTCACCCTTATCAACGATAGGTTTCTGGTTGTAACAGTTACTCTGGTTACTTCTTGAGAATTTAATTAATTTATAATCTTCTGTCTGTCCATCTTCATCATATCTGATTGTGATTTCCTTAGAAGTTGATCTTTCAATAACACCGTCTTTCTTTGCAACTACGCAAACACCTGAGTCAACGGCTGCCTTACCTTCCATACCTGTACCAACAACAGGAGCTTCTGTTGTCATAAGTGGAACTGCCTGACGCTGCATGTTAGAA
Organism: Eubacterium uniforme; assembly: GCF_900167115.1. Taxonomy (GTDB): domain Bacteria; phylum Bacillota; class Clostridia; order Lachnospirales; family Lachnospiraceae; genus Eubacterium_S; species Eubacterium_S uniforme. The sequence goes on along the minus strand of NZ_FUXZ01000005.1, from coordinate 33,439 downwards.
CCCATGAGCGCACGGTTAGCATCATCGTTCTGAAGGAATGGAATCATGGATGTAGCAACTGAGAATACCATTCTAGGTGATACGTCCATAAGGTCAATATTCTTCTTATCGTACTGTGATGTTTCTTCACGGAAACGTCCAGATACGTGATTATGTACAAAGTGACCTTCTTCATCTAAAGGTTCGTTAGCCTGAGCTACAATGTAGTTATCTTCTTCATCAGCTGTAAGATAAACAACTTCATCTGTAACCTTTGGATTTTCAGGGTCTTCTTTATCTACTTTTCTATATGGAGCCTCTACGAAACCATACTCATTAAGTCTAGCATATGTAGCAAATGAGTTGATAAGACCGATGTTAGGTCCTTCAGGAGTCTCGATAGGACACATTCTACCATAGTGAGTATAGTGAACGTCTCGAACCTCGAATCCGGCTCTATCTCTACTAAGACCACCAGGTCCTAATGCTGATAAACGTCTCTTATGTGTAAGCTCACCAAGTGGATTGTTCTGATCCATGAACTGAGAAAGCTGTGAACTACCAAAGAATTCCTTAACTGCAGCTGTAACTGGCTTAATGTTAATAAGACTCTGTGGAGTAATATTCTCAAGTTCCTGAGTTGACATTCTTTCCCTTACAACTCTTTCCATTCTTGATAAACCAATACGATACTGGTTCTGTAAGAGTTCGCCAACTGCTCTAATTCTTCTATTTCCAAGGTGGTCAATGTCATCCTTATTGCCGATACCATATTCAAGGTTTAAGCAATAGTTGATTGAGGCAATAATATCCTCTTTTGTGATATGCTTTGGAATGAGCTCATGGATTCTTCTCTGAATAGCTTCCTTGAGTTCATCTTCACTATCACATTCTTCTAAAATTTCTTCTAATACTGGATAGAATACTCTTTCATTAACTCCCAATTCTTCGCAATCAAAATCAACAAAGTTGTTGATGTTAACCATCATGTTAGAAAGAACCTTAACATTCTTTGTTTCTGTTTGTACCCAAACAAAAGGAACTGCAGCATTCTGAATTTCATCAGCTGTTTCCTTTGTAAGCTTAGTTCCAGCTTCAAATAATACTTCACCTGTTGATGGATCTACTACATCTTCAGCTAAAACACTCTTATAAATTCTATGTAAGAATGAAAGTTTCTTATTAAACTTATAACGTCCAACCTTAGCAAGATCATATCTCTTAGGATCAAAGAACATTGCTGTGATTAAACTTTCAGCACTTTCTACACTTAAAGGTTCACCTGGTCTAATCTTCTTATAAAGTTCTAATAAACCTTCTTCATAATTTGTAGAAGTATCCTTCTCAAATGTAGCTAAGATCTTAGGTTCTTCACCAAAAAGTTCAGTGATTTCTGCATTAGATCCGATACCTAAAGCACGGATAAGTACAGTAATAGGAACCTTTCTTGTTCTATCTACACGAACGTTAAAGATATCGTTTGAATCTGTATCATATTCAAGCCAAGCACCACGGTTTGGAATAACAGTAGATGCGAAAAGTTCCTTACCAATCTTATCTCTTGTTATATCGTAGTAGATACCTGGTGAACGTACAAGCTGTGAAACAATAACACGTTCAGCGCCGTTAATAACGAATGTACCGGTTTCTGTCATGAGTGGCATATCGCCCATGAAAATTTCATGGTCAACGAATGAGCCAGTGTCATTATTGTGAAGTCTTACAGTTACACGAAGAGGTGCTGAATATGTAGCATCTCTTTCCTTACACTCCTCAATAGTGTACTTCTTGTCTTCTTCACAAAGTCTGAAGTTGATAAATTCTAAGCTTAAGTGTTCTGAAAAGTCTTCGATTGGAGATATATCATCTAATACCTCTCTAAGACCTTCGCTTAAGAACCACTCGTAAGAATCTCTCTGTACCTCAATTAAGTTAGGTATATCAAGAACGTCTTTACCTCTTGCATAACTAACTCTTGGATTTTTACCTTCGTGAAGCTTGCGAATTCTGTTTTTTTCCATTGACATTTCACCTCTATCTTCAATATTTAGGTGCCACTATTGTAAAAATTTAACCTTCATTTTTATAAATTTTTATAAAAGGGCATAATGCGCCTATTACGACACAATAGTGCATCTGACATCATATCATATTTAAGTCAATAGGTCAAGTGTTTTTTATTTTTCTAAAAAAATAATTAACCACAAGCAAATACACCTCTAATTGCTAGAATTACTTATCTAACAAATAGAGGTGCACTTTACTAATCTAACCAATTATTTATTAATACTCTACATCTTCAACTTTTTTGCTTTTATAAAAATATTTCTTTGCACTATTATTTCCCGGTTCGTCTACCTTATCATCATGATACCAAAAAACAGCATAATCATCTGTAGCTTTTACTGCAAATATATCCTGTTCAGTAACTCCTAGATCTTTATATGATATAGTGCTTATCTTCTTTATTTCATTTTTGTCCATATCATAACACATAATAGTTGTTTCTGAAAAATCGGTAAATCCTTTTTTATCAGTCTTTTCATGATTTTCATAATATAGTTTACGTCCATCTTTAGAATAATTTAATCCACCATAGTAAAAATCACATTCCGAACGTTCACCAAGATATATTATTTCTGTTATTTTTCCACCGTCAAGTTTTTCTACATATTGAGGTCTCTCACCCGGATGTCCCGGTGGGTCGTATTTATATTTTGGAACTTCACTAGTAATAACATATTTATCATCTATAAAATCTTCTATCTTTCTATTTTTGTAGAATTTTAATTTTTTATTTTTTCGGTTTAAAACAAATGAATAATATTCTGTACCCGACCAGTCTTCACTATCATAAGATTTCTCATTAGGATATATTTTTTGACCTGTTATATAAATATAATTTTCATCCATTTTTACTATGTTAGGCATAAAATTTTCAGTTAATTCTTTTTCAAACTTAGCTACATAACTACTTTTTAGATTATCAGCATCAAAACTTTTCAATCCATATGTATCAAAATAATATAGAGTATTTCCATATTTGTAAATATCACCTATCATCTTATAATATCCTGGGACTATAAATTCATCGACTGTTGTTTTAGATTTGTCAAGATTATTCTCAACCTCAATTTTATATTTCCCTGTTTCACCATCAACAATTTTAGTGTTTACTACATAATCTCCAAACTTAAAACTATTAAATTGCGGCTCAAGTATATACTCATATCCATTTCCTTCTTGTACAACTTCCCCAACCGACTCCTCTTCAACAAACTCTGTTTCTTCCGTTATCTTTTCAGTATCTTTTACAATTGTTTCTGTTTCCTTTTCAGTTAATCTTTCAGATGTTTTCTCAATATTCTTATTTACGAATTTATTTCCATCCCCATTATTATTTGAGTAATAAATAACTCCAGCAATCATTGCACCTGAAGCGATTAAAGAAAAAGACGCAACCGCAACTTTTTTAAGTATATCACCATATTCTTTTTTCTTCATAATCTGTGACCTTTTAACATCAAGTTCCGATTTGTTATTTTCCGAACTTTCCGAACCTTTCTTTAAAATTTCTTCAACAATACGTTCCTGTGATTCGGTACTAAATTCAAGATTATCATATATTTGATTTTCACCATTTTTCCAAAAATCCATTTATAGCACCTCCTCTAAATAAAATTTCTCGTAGGTTTTCTTCAACTTTTCCCTACCTCGTTTCAATCTCATTTTAACAGCCGATACCGAGATTTCTAAGATATCGGCTGTTTCTTCAACAGAAAAGTCCTCAATATAGTGAAGTACAATTGCACTCTTATACTTATAATCAAGTTTTGCTAACTCAATAAATTCTTTCATATCTTCATTATCGTATCTTTTCCCAATCGAGAGGCACTCTTCTATCTTTTCCAATTGTATGTAAGAATGTCTTTTCTTATATTTCAAAAGATTCTTACACTTATTCTGGGACACTCTAATTAACCAGGCCTTCTTATGAATTTCCGAATCAAAATCCGGCCTATCCACATAGTACTGAAGTAATGTTTCCTGGATAATATCCTCAGTATCATATTTGTTTTTTACCATGATGAAACATACCTTAAATAGCATTTCTCCGTATGTCTTCATTGTTTCTTTTAAATCTAATTCCCTATCCTGATTATTCATAGCGTCTCCTATAAAAGTTTTACCGGTTTAACCTTTTCACCCTTAATACAACTGAAAAAGCATTTAGGTCACAAAAATTTTTTATACCTCTCATTTTATAAATCATTCATTATTCTACCACATAAAAAAGACCATGGACAATGTCCATGGTCTTTGTAAGTTCTAAATTCAGATTACAATTATTTAACTGTAACAACTGCACCTTCATCTTCAAGCTGTTTCTTAAGAGCTTCAGCTTCTTCTTTTGTAGCGCCTTCTTTGATAACCTTAGGAGCTCCGTCAACAACTTCCTTAGCTTCCTTAAGTCCAAGACCTGTAGCATCCTTAACAACTTTGATAACCTTAACTTTGTTAGGACCTACTTCTGTAAGTTCTACGTCGAATTCTGTCTTTTCAGCTGCGCCGCCTTCAGCACCGCCTGCTGCTGCAACTACAACACCTGCTGCTGCTGATACACCAAATTCTTCTTCACATGCTTTTACTAATTCATTTAATTCTAATACTGATAACTTTTTGATTTCTTCGATAAATTCCTGAGTTGTCATTTTTTATTCCTCCATTTAATATCTAATTTTAATTTGTTTTCTAAATTCTAATAAGGTTAATGCTCGGTAAAGGTTACCTTCGCATTAATCCTGCTTCGCAGGACATAACCCCTCCGGGCTTATGCCAAGTACGATAGTTAACTCTCGGAAAGGATACCTCGAGTTAATCACTCCGTGACATGCATTCCTTCGGAATACATGCAAGTACGATTTAAATTTTCTTTATGAAAATTTAAATCTATGCAACCTCTTCGTCTTTGCTATCTGCAACCTGCTTGATAACACGAGCGAAGTTTGCAATAGGTGACTGAATACTTCCAAGGAGTTTTCCAAGAAGTACTTCTTTTGATGGAATACTTGAAATAGCCTTAACTCCAGCTGCATCATAATATGTACCATCGATAACGCCGCCCTTAACTTCAAGAGCTTCAGCGTCTTTAGCGAACTTGCAAAGAACTCTTGCAGCTGCTGTTGCATCTTCTTTACAAATAGCAATAGCTGTTGGTCCTTCAAGATTCTGAGCAAGGTCAGCGAATTCTGTACCTTCGATAGCGAAATTAATCATAGTATTCTTATATACTTTGTATACAACGCCAGCTTCTCTTAATTCTCTACGAAGATTTGTATCCTGTTCTACTGTAAGACCACGATAATCTACAACTACAGCTGTCTTTGCGCCATCAAGTAATTCCTTAATTTCGTCTACGATAGGCTTCTTAATTTCTACTTTAGCCATGATCTGCCTCCTTATTTTATTTGTTTGCCGTTAAATAAAGAGTTTTATATGAGATTAGAAAATTCCGGCTTTGCCAGTATTCTAATCAACAAAAACCTCTCCATGCCTAGACATAGAGAGGTGTAAATAATCTTATTTATCTAACTCCTCGGTAGGCTTAATAAATAATTACGCTTTCGCACCTACTGTCTTCGGCAATTGGACTTTAAGTCCTTGTGCATAATAGCACATTTATTATGATCTGTCAACTTTTAATCCAAAATCCCTAATTAGTTAGAGAACTTAGAAACGTTAAGTTTTACACCAGGACCCATTGTAGATGTAAGAACTACGCTCTTCATGTACTGACCCTTAAGTGTACTTGGCTTAACCTTGTTGATAGCATCAATAAGCGTCTGGAAGTTTTCTGCTAACTGGTCTTCACTGAATGAAGCTTTTCCAATTGGCACGTGGATAATATTGGACTTATCAAGTCTGTATTCAATCTTACCAGCCTTGATATCGCTAACTGCTTTAGTTACGTCCATTGTTACTGTACCAGCTTTTGGGTTTGGCATTAAGCCCTTAGGACCGAGTACACGACCAAGTCTACCTACGACACCCATCATATCTGGTGTAGCAACTACTACGTCAAATTCAAACCAGTTTTCATTCTGAATCTTTGGAATTAATTCCTCACCGCCTACAAATTCTGCGCCTGCAGCTGTAGCTTCATCAGCCTTGTCTCCCTTAGCAAATACAAGTACTCTAACTGACTTACCTGTACCATGTGGAAGAACAACAGCTCCACGGATCTGCTGGTCTGCGTGACGTCCATCACATCCTGTTCTGATGTGACATTCTACTGTTTCATCAAATTTAGCAACAGCTGATTCTTTTACTAATTTAATAGCATCTGCTGTATCGTATAAAGTAGCTTTATCAATCTTGCTAGCTGCTTCTACGTATTTTTTACCATGTTTCATTTAATAACCTCCTAGTGGTAATAACGGATAAACCTCCCACTTTTCTTTTAATAATTATTAGTCAACTACTGTGATACCCATACTTCTTGCTGTACCAGCGATCATGCTGATAGCTGCGTCCATGCTTGCTGCATTAAGATCTTTCATCTTGATTTCAGCAATCTTCTGAAGTTCATCTCTTGTAATAGATGCAACTTTAGTTCTGTTAGGAACACCTGAACCAGACTGAATCTTGCAAGCTTTCTTTAAAAGAACTGCTGCTGGTGGTGTTTTTGTAATGAAGCTAAAGCTTCTGTCTGAATAAACAGTAATTACAACTGGAATAATCATTCCTGGCTGATCAGCTGTTCTAGCATTAAATTCCTTTGTAAACTGTACGATATTTACACCATGCTGACCAAGTGCTGGTCCAACTGGTGGTGCTGGTGTAGCCTTACCAGCTTCGATTTGAAGTTTAATATAACCTTCTACATTCTTTGCCATTGTGGCACCTCCTATTGTGGTATTATCGGGAATCCCTCCCACTGCCTTGTTAATCTTTACAAGACATTCTTAACTCTATTAAAACCTTATGGTCTTAATCCATCTTCTTAACTTCTGAGAATCCAATTTCAACAGGTGTTTCTCTACCAAACATATCAACACTAATTGTGATAGCCTGTCTACTTTCATCAATTCTCTTAATGACACCAACTGTGTCTTTCCATGCACCTGCTATAACAGATACTGTATCGCCTACTTCGTAGTCGCATACGATCTTTTCCTTCTTTCCAATACCAAGATTAATCATCTCAGCCTCAGTTAAAGGTACAGGTTTTGATCCAGGTCCAACGAATCCTGTTACACCTCTTGTATTACGAACAACGTACCATGTATCATCGTTCATAATCATATTGATAAGTACATAGCCTGGGAATAACTTCTTAGAAGCCTCTTTCTTAACGCCATCCTTAATCTCAACCACATCCTGCATAGGTACTGATACCTCAAGTATCTGATCCTGGAGATTTCTGTTTTCCACAGTCTGCTCGATGTTAGTCTTTACTTTGTTTTCATATCCTGAATAAGTATGAACTACATACCACTTTGCTTCTTCCATACATTCTCCTTCTTGTAATTAAGATAAAATCTTATCAATTCCTAACTGCACCAACATATCAACTAATTTGATAATGATACCAAGTATAACGGATACGATAACTACTGCTGTTGTTTCTTTTACGATTGTTGGTCTATCAGGCCAAATAATCTTATTGAACTCAGCCTTAAGATTCTTCCACCAACCGCCAGCACCTGAACCAGATTTCTTTTCTTTCTTTTCTGATTCTGACATTTCTCGCTCCTTATCCAATTACTTAGTTTCTTTGTGCATTGTATGTCTCTGACAAAATCTACAATACTTCTTTGTTTCCATTCTGTCTGGGTGTGTCTTCTTATCTTTAGTCATATTGTAATTACGCTGTTTACACTCAGTACATGCCAATGTTATCTTTACGCGCATAACTTCCACCTCCGCTAATAATCTTTTTTGATTCCTTTCTTTTTATGTACCAATTTCTATCGCAGCAAATGCTTTCTTTCGAAGTGGGATATCTACTAAAACGCATTCAATCCGCTATAAAAATTTGCGCACAAAAAAAAAGACGCTTCTTCCATCGCTAGATTAATATAACATACCCACAAAAAACAGTCAACACTTTTTTCGTAATTTGTTATATCCATTAGCATAAGCATCTTTTTAATTTCCCATTCCAGTAGCTACTGTAATAAAGAAAACTTTACTAACACCGCTTTCTAATAAAACCTTACTAGAACTTGAAACTGTAGCACCAGTTGTATATATATCATCAATAATCAATATATTCTTATCCTTAATAAGATTTAATTTCTTATCATCAACCATAATCGCTTTTTCCAAATTATTAAGTCTGTCAAGTCTTGTAAGTTCTTTTTGCGGTTTGGTTTTCTCAACTCTAATTAATGCTTCTGTCCAATCGCATTTGCTAAGTTTACATAACTCAGAAGTGAGAACAGCTGCCTGATTATAACCACGCTCAATAAGTTTCTTCTTATGAACAGGGATTGGAACAATCAAATCAATATTCCAAAGTGAAATCCTATCTGCATAGGACTGCATAATACTTTCAGCGAAAAACTTGGCATTCTCTCTTCTATTATGATACTTAAAATCCATAAGTGCATTTTTAATTGCATCATTATAGTAGAAAACCGAACGCCCCTCTTCAAAATAGGTCTCACTGGTCTCACAAAACTTACATATGGTACTTGCTCTATCCTTAAGTATCTTTCCGCAGTGAATACAAGTGTTCTTATTAGCATAAACAAGCCTACCATTACAAACATCACATATTAATTTATCATCAGATAAGGTTTTACCACATATCGGACAAGTTCTTGGATAAACAATATCTAATATACTCTTTAACCCCTTCATACTCCTCCTTATTTCAATCTTAAACTAAAAAAACTAAATAACGTTATTATCCAGCCCCACAAAGAAAAACTAAACATACTAACTCACCTCCTAAACTATTGTTCCACCACCGACAACATAATCACCATCATACATAACCAAAGCCTGGCCCTTTGTGATGGCTCTCTGTGGTTCATCAAACTCAACAAGTAATTCATCATCACCAATCTGAGTAACAGTAGCCCATGTTTCAGGCTGACGATAACGAATCTTCGCCTTAACTCTAATAGGCTCCAAAATGTTATCAACTGTAATTAAATTAATGAACTTACAATGTAAAGTCTTTGTAAATAAATCTTCATTACGTCCAAGAATAACCTGATTCTTTACAAGATCAAGTTTAACAACATACATAGGTTCCTTAAGAGCAAGACCTAAGCCCTTTCTCTGTCCAATTGTATAATTAATAATTCCCTTATGTCTTCCAAGCACATTCCCTTCAAGGTCAACAAAATCGCCTTCCTTGTAATCCCTACCTGTATAAGACTTAATAAAATCAGAATACTTACCTTCCTGAACGAAACATATGTCCTGACTGTCATGCTTTCTTGCATTAACGAATCCATTCTCTTCAGCAATGTCTCTTGCATAATTCTTTGTCATCTCACCAAGTGGAAACTGAACGTGGGATAACTGTTCCTGAGTCATAGAATAAAGAACGTAACTTTGATCCTTTGTATCATCAACTGCCTTCTTAAGTAAGAATCTTCCATCCTTTTCCTCAATTCTTGCATAATGACCAGTTACAACATAATCACACTCAAGTTCCTTAGCTCTTGAGAAAAGTTTTTCAAATTTTAAATATCTATTGCAATCAATGCATGGATTAGGTGTCATGCCATTTTCATAACAGTAGATAAACTTATCTATAACCTCTTCTTTAAATCTATCAGCAAAATTAAAAACATAATAAGGCATGTCTAATTTAAAGCACACTGATCTAGCATCCTCAACATCCTTAAGAGAACAACATGAATTCTCTCTTGAAACATTAACATCCTCATTATCAAATAATTTCATTGTAACACCCATGCATTCGTAGCCTGCTTCTTTCATAAGAAATGCAGCAACTGATGAATCCACGCCACCACTCATGGCTATAAGTGCTTTCTTACTCATATTATATCCTACCTTTTAATCTATCTTTTAAACCTGAATATCTAATCTGTGTTGATTTGTTTTCAATCATATGCGAAAACATCTCACTACTTCCAACTATGCATACACATTGCTTTGCTCTAGTAATTGCTGTATATAATATGTTTCTATTCATAAGTTGCATTGGTCCTGTAAGAAGCGGAATAACAACCGCAGGATACTCTGAACCCTGTGACTTATGAATCGTAATTGCATATGCAAGTTCAAGATCTGATAAATCTTCAAATTTATAATTTACAATCTTACCATCATCAAATCTTATTCTCATCATATTAGCAAATTCACTGATTTGCAATATAATTCCGGTATCTCCATTAAAAATACCTGTACCTCTTTCAATAACTATGCCTTTATTATTCTCATATTCCCATTCATAATCATAGTTATTCTTAATCTGCATAACCTTGTCGCCTTCTCTAAAGAGTTTATCACCATACTCTTTTTCGGCTTTCCCAGTATCTTTTGGATTAATACATGATTGTAAATATTTATTGAAGTTTTCAACACCAAGGACGCCCTTTTTCATAGGAGTTAGTACCTGAATGCTACCTATATCACTATTTACATATGAAGGTAACTTATCCATTACCAAAGTTTTAGTTGCTCCAAGAATTGAATAAGCTTCATCTCTTTTCACATATACAAAATCCTTACTTTTCTTTGTAAGGTCAACTTTCTTGCCATCATTAATCATATGAGCATTAACTATGATATCGCTATGTTCACTCTGTCTAAAAATCATCTTTAGTTCAATAACCTTAATAACTCCCGACTCAATAATGTCCTTAAGAACATTACCCGGTCCTACTGATGGGAGCTGGTCCTTATCTCCAACTAAAACAAGATGTGCTCCATATGGAATTGCCTTAAGTAATGCCTTCATTAAAAAGATATCAACCATTGACATCTCATCTATTATTATAACTTCTGCTTCTATTGGATTAAACTCATCTCTTCCAACATATTCTTCAGAAGCATCTCCACCCTTTGTAATTTCCAAAAGTCTATGAATAGTTGATGCTTCATATCCAGTGCTTTCTGTAATACGCTTAGCCGCTTTACCTGTTGGAGCTGCAAGTTTTACACTCTTCCCAAGATAAGTACACATACTTATAATTCCATTAATTATAGTTGTCTTACCTGTACCAGGTCCACCAGTTATAACCATAACACCTTCTGAAGCAGCTTCTTTTATTGCATGCATTTGCTCCTCATTAAAATGTAAGTCAATTCCTGATTCAACCCTTTTTAATATATCATCATTAATAGAAAACTTTTCATATCCATCTTTAATCTTCAGCAAATTCTGCGCAATGTTTTTTTCAACATTATAAAAAAGTATGTCATACACGAAGTCAACGCCATCGATATTACATACTTTTATCCTCTGCTCAATCAACATATCCTTAAGGTATTTGTCGATATCGTAATCCACTCCAAGTATTTCGACGGACTTAGATTTAAGAGTATTAATGTCAAGACAGGTATTACCGTTCTGTGCGGCCATACTTAAAACATAAGTTATACCTGACTTGATACGATACTCACTATCAACTTCAATTCCAACTTTACCTGCGATGTCATCTGCAATTTTAAATCCAACACCCTCTATGTCATCTGCAAGTTTATAAGGATTTGTTTTTAATATATTAAATAATTCATTTCCATATAAATTATAAATCTTTGCAGCAAGACCTGTTGTAACACCATATTTTTGTAAGAAAATCATGGCATCACGCATGCTACGCTGATTTGAAACCTGCTCATAAATAGTAAGAGCACCTTTTCTTGAAATACCCTTAACTTCCGCAAGTCTTTCTGGTTCATTCTCAATAATTTCAAAAGTTTTATCTCCGAACTTATCAACAATTCTTCCGGCCATGGTCTTACCAATACCTTTGATTGCTCCAGAGCCTAAATACTTTCTTATTGAAAGTTCATCATTACTAATCTTTACTTCGTAACTTGAAACCTTTATTTCCTCACCGTATGTATCGTGAAATATCTCTTCACCTTCTAGAACTATATATTCACCCTCATTAATAATAATATTACCCACACAAGTATGTGAACCATCCTCTGATTCAACAACAATGATTTTATAATCACTATTAGGCGAACTATATAAAATTCTCTCTACATAACCAGCAAGTTTTACCATATCTCCTCCTATGGAGTAATTTTTTATTCTAATTAATTGTTAAGCTTTCCTTAGGTGAGAAGAACTCTGTGTATCTTCCTGTACCAATTGCAACAGCTGTCATAGGTTCTTCTGCAATCAAAGTATTAATACCTAACTTGGCTTCAATTAATTCCTCTAATCCCTGTAAGAGACTTCCGCCACCAGTCATAACTATTCCACGATGAGCAATGTCCGCTGAAAGTTCTGGTGGAGTTTTTTCAAGTACTTCATGAATAGCTTCAATAACCTGAGTGGTAACATCGCGAAGTGCTTCCTCTGTTTCCTCTGATGTAATGATAATACTCTTTGGAAGACCTGTAACAAGGTTACGTCCTCTAACTTCCATCTTCTTATCATCATTTCTTCTATAGCAGTTACCGATTTGAATTTTTACTTCTTCTGCAGTTCTATCACCAATCAAAAGATTATGTTTCTTTCTCATGTATTTTACAATGGCTTCATCAAAATCATTACCAGCCACCTTTATTGAAGAACTCTCAACTACACCACCAAGAGAAACAACTGCAATATCAGTAGTACCACCACCGATGTCTACAATCATATTTCCACATGGTCTCATAATATCAAGTCCAGCACCAATAGCTGCTGCCATTGATTCATCAACAATAACAACAGATCTAGCACCTGCCTGATAAGTTGCATCCATAACAGCCTTTCTTTGAACATCTGTTGCTCCACTAGGAACACATACATTAATTCTAGGCTTTCTATAACTTCTCTTGCCAATCGCCTTCTGAATGAAATATCTAATCATCTGCTCAGTAACAGAATAATCAGCTATAACACCTTCATGAAGTGGACGAAGGGCAACAATATTACCAGGTGTTCTACCTACCATAAGTCTTGCCTCTTCACCAATGGCTTTAATTTTCTCTGTATCTCTATCAAATGCAACAACAGCTGGTTCCTTTAAAACTACGCCTTTACCTTTTATGTAAACCAATATGCTAGCTGTACCTAAATCAAGTCCAATATCTGTGCTCAAATCACACCTCCGTATTATTTATATGATACCCACATTGCTGGGCGACAATTAATAGATTTGTCTGTTGCAACATAACCATCATACATGACTTCTCCATTTGAAACAAACGCTACCTTATCCTGTGAAGATCCAGGGCCAATTAACCACCAGTCCGTCATATATGCATCTAAATAATAAGCATACTGTCTTGCCTGAAGATCATTAAGGAAAAATAACTTATCAACTGTATCTCTTCCAGCTGTAGTATCAGAATCAAATCTGTCCTTAGCTAAAACTGCTGATTCCTTAATGTGACTAGCTTCTGTTGATGAAAAATATTCTTTAATAAAATCCTTATTGAAATACTCTCTTATTGAGCTTTCTGCCCAAGTAATATCACCTGGCTTATTATTATATGCGCCATAAGGTTTTGGTTCACTCTTTACAAGTAAAACTTCACCCTTTTCGTCATTTCTTTCAACAATTTTCCATCTGTAATGACCATATGTAACACTTGCCTTAAGTTTTCCATTCTTTATAACTTCGAGTTCGCATTCACATTTCTTCTGTTCGCATTCATAAAAGTTTTCCAATTCTTTGAACTCATTAATGGCTGCTTCGTATGCCTTTTTAACGTCATCATCCTTTTTGCCGTCTTCACCCTTTTTACTTTTTTTAGCTTCCTTAGCTAATTCTTCAGCAGCTTCCATCTTTTTACATGCGCTCTCGATTTTTAACTTAACAACTTTTTCACTGTCAGGTCCAAAGCCCTTAAGTTTTGTATATATTTTAATTGCGTCCTTATAGTTACCAGTTTTCACAAGTGTATCAGCCTTGAAAATCTTATATCTATCAGACTTATAAAAAACAACAGCTAAAACCATCAAACAAGCAAATAAAAACATTCCAAGGAAAAAGAATACTCTTCCCTTCATTAACTTTTCATTTCTTTCTTTTTCAACCTTAGCTGTATGAACTTTATCTTCTTCAGCAAATTTAACGTCATAATCCTTAGCCTTAGCTAAAAACTCTTCCTTACTTTTTTGAATATTCTTGATTCTTTCCTTAGAATCCTTAAAATCTCCAAGATCTTTATATATCTTTATAATAGTATCGCACAATGTTGCTCTATAACTATCATAATTTAAGCATTCTAATGATGCTTCTAATTGTAAAGCCTTCTCATACTTTTCATCGTCTGTTAATTTAACAACTTTTTTAGCCATGATTTCTAAACAAATAACTTCCTTTCTATTCTTTCCCTTTTCCACCTCTAACTTGTAAATTATAGCAAATGTCTTAAAAGTTTTCAATACATTTGCTGTAATGGTAAACTCCATACATAAAAAGACAGGGACCACAGAGCAAATGCTTCTGCAGTCCCCGCAAATCAAAACGATTCATTTACATATTTAATTATCTTTTAATTGGAGTTCTCTTAACTTCTTCTGGTTTTTTCTCCTCTGGATAGAAGAATCTAAATGCAAGTGCTGCAAGTGCTGCTCCAATAAGTGGGGCAAATAAGAATACCCATGATTGCTTAAGTGCTGTTCCACCAAGGATAAAAGCTACGCCCATGCTTCTTGCAGGATTAACTGATGTTCCTGTTAAAGGAATACCAATAATATGAACAAATGTAAGTGTTAAACCAATTACAATACCTGCAATATTACTACACTTTGCGTCTGAAGTTACTCCTAAAATAGTAAGTACAAATACAAATGTTAAAATAATTTCAACAACTATAGCACCAAATGCTGAAAGCCCTAGTGCACTTGCCTTACCATAACCGTTAGTACCAAATCCTCCCATTTCAAGAGTCGTACTTTGTACTATAAAATAAAGCATACCTGCTCCAATAAATCCACCAATAAACTGTGAAATCACATACCCAATTAAATCTTTAACATTCATTTTGCCTGCCACAAAGCATCCTAATGAAACAGCAGGATTAATGTGACAACCTGATACATTACCAATAGCATATGCGCAAGCTACAATTGACAAGCCAAATGCTAATGCTATTGTTAAAACTCCTCCAAATCCAATACCAGTTCCAGCAGTTGCTCCTCCTACAACCATAGCTGTACCACAACCAAACAGAGTCAGAACAAAAGTTCCTAAGCATTCTGCAATATACTTCTTCATAATAATTCTAGCGTGAACGCTACTCCTTTCCATAATTATTTTTTCAGCAAAACATATTACTGTTATAAATATTTTAACACTACAATCATATTATGTCAACATACTATCGACAGTATTACAATAATAAATTCAAATTATCCTTGACTTTATGGTGGCTTTATGATATAAATATCTAGGTGTCAACTTAGGGGCATAGTTCATCGGTAGAATAAGAGTCTCCAAAACTCCAGAGCTGGGTTCGATTCCTAGTGCCCCTGCTAAAAAAAGCATCTGCAATTTGCAGATGCTTTTTTCTATGTCTATTTTATTTTTAAGCAAATATATCTGACCTTGTAATCTCCGAAACATTACCTATTGGAATAAATGTAAGACCATATTCTTTATTAATATCCTTACAGTCCTTACATAAAGTCTTATATGAAATCTCAGGAAGGATTACTCTGTTAAATCCAAGTTTTTTAGCCTCTAATATTCTTGCCTTATCCTGTGTTACACTTCTAACCTCACCTATAAGACCAATCTCACCAAATACAATTGTATCACTTGCAACGGGCTTATTCTTAAAACTTGAAACAAGACTTATTGCCACGGCTAAATCAAGTCCTGGTTCATTAAGCTTCATGCCTCCTGCTATATTTACATATGCATCGCAATCAGATATTGATAAACCTGCTCTTTTATCTAAAACTGCAAGCAAAAGATTAACTCTATTATAATCCATACCTGCTGCTGTACGCTTTGGCATAGAGAAATTAGTATTACAAACTAATGCCTGAACTTCAACAAGAAGTGGTCTTGTTCCTTCCATTGCACAAGCTACAACTGTTCCAGCTGCATCCACTGGTCTTCCTTCAAGCATAAAAGCTGATGGATTAAGGACTTCTCTTAAACCATCATTTCTCATTTCAAACACGCCTATTTCATTAGTCGCACCGAATCTATTCTTTACACTTCTAAGCACTCTGTAACTTTCGTGTCTATCACCTTCAAAATAAAGCACAGTATCAACCATGTGTTCAAGTACACGTGGGCCTGCAACAACACCTTCCTTAGTAACATGACCAACAATTACTATAGGAATATTAAGTCCCTTTGCAAGCTGCATTAAAACATTGGTAGACTCTCGTACCTGACCAACACTACCTGGTGCAGAGCCAACTTCTTCCTTATACATAGTCTGAATAGAGTCAATTATAACAAATTCAGGCTTTTCATCCTTTAATACACTTTCAATATTTGAAAGATCTGTATCACATAAAACCTTTAAATTATCATTAGTTTCACCAAGTCTGTCAGCTCTAATCTTAATTTGTCTTAGCGATTCCTCACCAGATATGTATAATACTCTAAGACCTGCATTTGCTAAGTTTCTGCATACCTGAAGCAAGAGAGTTGACTTTCCAATACCAGGATCACCACCAACAAGTGTAAGCGAACCAACTACAATTCCACCGCCCAAAACTCTATCAAGTTCATCAAATCCTGTATTTATTCTTTCACCATCCTCGTTAGTTACTTCCTTAAGAGTTGTAACTGTACTTTTTGAAATACCCGATACTATTTTAGATTTAGATGATGTATTAACTTTTTCTTCAACAAATGTATTCCAAGCCTTACAGGAAGGGCACTGTCCAAGCCACTTTCTACTTTCATATCCACATTCATTACAAAAAAAGACTATATTACTACCTTTTGCCATCATTCCTCCAATATATTAATAAAACAGGCCCGAGCTTTCGGACCTGTTTTAAACTATATGTACTTTTCTAATGTAGTGCAATTAGCACTTTTTAATTTTAACTTCCTTCTTTGAGTCCTTGTCCATCTCTATACCAACTGTAAGCTTTCCGCCTAAGTTTGTCTTAATAACACCAAGATCCTCACCATCTACTGAAACACTGTACTCACTGTCTGGTTCAACACCAACAGTAACCTGTGTATCACCTAAACCTTCTACAAAGAATGAAACTAAATCTCCATCAACTTTAAATGAATTTACAGCGCTTCCTGGTGTTGATTCATATACAAATTCACCATCTCTTTCAAGCTTTGTAATATCCTTATAAGTTTTTACTTTGTATAATGCTCCGTTACATTCAAAATCGGCTAACTTCTTCTTTTCAGGAAGTGTGTAATCACCAAAACTAAGTGAACCATCCTGTTCTTTATGTAATAAATCTTTAACTATAGCCATCTCTTTTATAACCTCCAACTACTCTTTGAAAATTAATCGTCAAACGAAAAATCTCCTAGATAAATTATAACATATAAATTTTTAATTTCATATAGCATTTGTTATGAAAATAATTTTATTTTTTAGCAAATGTTACCTTACCGTCAACGATACTGCAAGTAATACTATCACCTTCTAAGAATTCACCCTTTAAGGCTGCATCTGAAATTTCATCTTCAATATATGTCTGAATTGCTCTTCTCATAGGACGAGCACCAAATTTCTTATCATAACCTTTTTCTAAGATAAATTCCTTTAACTTAGGTGTGAACTTAAGTGTAATTGCTAGCTGTTCATCAACAATCTTGGCAACATTCTTAAGCATAATGTTAACAATACCCTTAACTTCATCCTTAGTAAGCTGATGGAATACTATAATTTCATCAATACGGTTAATAAACTCAGGCTTAAAGATTCTGTTAACTTCTTCCATAACATTACTCTTCATAGTTTCATAATTACGCTTCTCATCTTCACCAGCATTAAAACCAAGGGTCTTAGGTTCAACAATTCTTGCAGCTCCTGCATTACTTGTCATTATGATAACTGTATTCTTAAAGCTAACCTTTCTACCCTTTGAATCAGTTAATATACCGTCATCTAATACCTGAAGTAAGATATTAAACACATCAGGATGTGCCTTTTCAACTTCATCAAATAAAACAACAGAATATGGATTTCTTCTAACCTTTTCGCATAACTGTCCACCTTCATCAAATCCAACGTATCCTGGAGGCGAACCAACAAGCTTAGAAACACTATGTCCTTCCATAAATTCTGACATATCAACTCTTATAATTGAATCCTCACTACCAAATACACTTTCAGCAAGTGCCTTTGAAAGTTCAGTCTTACCAACACCTGTAGGGCCAAGGAAAAGGAATGAACCTGTAGGTCTCTTTGGATCCTTTATTCCAAGTCTTCCACGTCTTATAGCCTTTGAAACTGCCTTAATTGCATCTTCCTGGCCAATAACTCTCTTATGTAATTCATCCTCTAATTTAAGGAGTCTCTTACTTTCTGTTGTTGCAAGTTTTGAAACAGGAACCTTACTCCACTTAGAAACAATATCACAAATTTCCGCTTCTGTAACACTGCCTCTAGATTTAAGTTTGTCATTCTCCCATTCATCAATTAACTTATCATATTTCTTCTGCGCTCTGTCTAATTTCTTCTTAGTCTTTGAAATCTCATCAAGATATCCCTGCTTTAACATATCAGCAATTTCTTTCTTAAGAGTTTCAACTTTTTCACATGTATTTACTAACGCCTTAGGCATTGTAATTGGCTTTAACTTAACCTTAGCAGATGCTTCATCAATAACATCAATCGCCTTATCTGGAAGGAATCTGTCATTGATATATCTAGCTGATAATGATACAGCTGCTTCAATCGCGTCATCAGTTATGTTAACCTTATGAAATTCTTCATACTGCTTTCTAATACCCTTAAGAAGTAAAACTGTTTCTTCTTCTGTAGGCTCATCAACCTCAACAGGCTGGAATCTTCTCTCTAAGGCAGGATCCTTTTCTATTCTCTTTCTGTATTCACCAATAGTTGTTGCACCAATAACCTGAACTTCACCTCTTGCAAGTGATGGTTTTAAAATATTAGATGCATCAAGTGAACCTTCAGCACTACCTGCCCCAATTAATGTATGAATTTCATCTATAAATAATAAAACATCCTTACTGTTAGTAACTTCATTAATGATGTTTTTAAGTCTTTCCTCAAACTCACCTCTATACTTTGAACCAGCAACAGTACTTGTTAAATCAAGCATTACAATTCGTTTTCCTAAAAGGCAATCTGGAACATCACCCTTACTAATTGCAATTGCAAGACCTTCAACTATAGCTGTTTTACCAACACCTGGCTCACCAATAAGACATGGATTATTCTTAGTTCTTCTACTTAAAATCTGAATAATTCTTTCCATCTCATAACTTCTGCCAATAACAGGATCAAGTCTGTTATTTCTTGCTTCTAAAGTCAAGTCCCTGCCATATTCGTTAAGAGTTGGTGTATCATCAGCAGATGATACATTAAATCCCATCATATCATTTAAAAGGTTGGCATGTTTAAAACCTGCTCCTTCTTTAGATTCATCTGAAGCCATATTTATTTGCTTTCCGATACCATTAGAAAGTGCGTTAAGTTCTGAAATCATTTTGTCAAAGTCTACATTTAAACTTTTTAAGATTCTATAAGCAACAGTACCTTTAGTCTCAAGAAGTGCGATTAAAATATGCTCTGTTCCTGTACTAGTTGTACCCGCAACTGTTGACTTAGCCTGTGCAAGTTTAAGTACCTGTTCAGCTTTAGGTGTCATGCTTCCTGCTAATTCAAGAGCAATTCCACCTTCTTTTTTAACTATGGTATCAACTATATTAACAACATTTTCTATATTTACACCGTATTTTCCAAGAAGCGCACTTGCAATACCGCTTCCAACGCCTAAAAGCCCCACCAAAATATGCTCTGTTCCAATATAAGTAACGCCAAGCTGTTTTGCTTTCTTTTTCGCTATCTCAATTGCTGCCTCTGCCTGCTTTGTATACTTAATCAAACTACCACCTCCATTAGTTTCCATATATTGCCAAAAAAGGACAGTTAGAACTGTCCTTTTTTCTAATCATCAATCATGATAAATTCAAATCCATCATCATCGTCATCATCATCAACTGGACTACTCTTCGCTGCAGTCTCTGCTTTTCCTTCACTTCTTACTGGAATTTCTCTTCTAGGTTCAACGCTTGGTCTGCTTGCTCTAGCTCTGTTCTCCCAGTTAGATATTGAAGGCTTTTTATCTTCACTCTTTGGTTTTCCTTCAAATTCTTTTTTAACATCATCAGTCATATCAATTGATAAATCATCATAACCGATAGGTGTTACGCTCTTCATATCCACATCTTCCTTAGGTTTCTTTTCAACCTTCTGATTTGGAACAACTGTTTTAATACCTGGCTTTTCAACATAGTACTTACTTCTCTTACTTGTTGCTCTAATAGCCTTATCTTCAGCATCCTTAAGCTTTCTTCTAAATGAAGCAATCTTAAGTCCTAAATTTAGGATAACAAATCCAAGAACTACAATTAATACAATAAGACCAATAATGATTTTCCACTTAAATGAATTTTCCTTATTATATTTCTTAACAAATGCATTGTATTTCTTATCCTGTTCTGCAATAGTTTTATCCGCTGTATCAAGTGTAGCTTCTGCAGACTCATTTATGATAAATCTCTGGAATACGTTTTCCTTGCTATCAAACTGATAGAGACCAATCTCTCCATCCCAGTTCATAAGGTATAAAAGATATAAACCTTCTTCTTCGTTTTTAACCCATACCTTAACTCTGTTTCCACAAATTTTGATGTACTCTCTATCATATTTTTTAAGACCCTTATCCCTTGTTTCTGGATGTGCGATAGTATATAATCTGCTCTTTACCTTAATTTCCTTAAGTTTAGAAAAACTATCCTTAGTCTCGTTATATACAAAGAACTCACCTTCACCACTTTCGTTTAAGAGATATAAAAGAGTCATGTTCTTAGCTTCACTAAAAGCAGCTACAACCTTTGTATCATGATACTTTATCTTTTTTCTCTTAAAACCATATGGTAATTCAATATCCTTTAAACTCTTCTTAACGTAATACTTTGCGCCCTTTTTCCCGATAACTTCCAATGTACTGTCAGCCTCATCATGCTGCTGAACATATTCATTGTACTTATCATCTGAAAGAGTTGTATAAACAGTATACTTAATTGTACCAACTGAACTTTTAACAAAAATACGACTTGTATTTTCACCTGGATCCATCTTAGTCCAGTCTGTGGTATATGTAGCATTCTCATCATTTAATTCAGGCTCAATCACCAATTCTTTAACATTCTCCGGTGCAACCGCCTTAATTTCCTTACTATCTGCTTTATACTCCTCAGTCAAATAAACATCAACTGTACCGCCCTCTGTAGTCTTACCTGTAATCTTAACATCTTTAATACTGCTATCAGCAAATACTGAAGAAGCCATCATAAGCACAGTGGCTAGGCTAGTCAATGTCAATCTCTTTAACAATTTCATTCCTATGCCTCCTCAATAGCCTTACCTATATCATTTCTCATGTATTTATTTTCAAAGTCTATCCACTTTGTTGCTTCGTAAGCATTTGCTCTAGCTTCAAGAAGAGTATTACCCTTAGCTGTAACGCCTAATACTCTACCACCATTTGTTACGATTTTTCCATTATCCATCTTAGATGCTGCGTGGAATACATAGTACCCATCCTTACCATCAAAGTTTTCAAGACCTTTGATTTCAAAGCCTTTTTCATAACTTACTGGGTAACCATCTGATGCAAGAACAACACAAACTGCTGCATTATCCTCAAATTCAAGATTAATCTTATCAAGTGTACCATCGATACAAGCTTCGATAACATCAATAATATCATTCTTCATTCTTGGAAGAACAACCTGAGCTTCTGGATCGCCGAATCTTGCATTATATTCAAGAACCTTTGGTCCATCACTAGTTAACATAAGTCCAAAGAAGATAATACCTTTAAACTCTCTGCCTTCTGCCTTCATGGCATCAACAGTAGCCTGATAAATATACTTCTTACAGAACTCATCAACTTCATCTGTATAGAATGGACTTGGTGAAAATGTACCCATACCACCTGTGTTAAGTCCTTCATCATTATCCTTAGCTCTCTTATGATCCTGAGCTGAAGTCATAATCTTAATTGTTTTACCATCAACATATGAAAGTACTGAAACTTCCCTACCTGTCATAAATTCTTCGATTACCATTGTGTTACCTGAATCGCCGAATTTCTTATCAAGCATAATTTCCTTTACACCATCAAGTGCTTCTTCCTTTGTATTACAAATAAGAACACCCTTACCAAGTGCAAGTCCATCAGCCTTAAGTACGATAGGGAATTTAGCTGTTTCTAAATATTTAATAGCCTCATCAGCGTTATCAAAATTCTCATAACCAGCTGTAGGAATATTATATTTCTTCATAAGATCTTTTGAAAATGCCTTTGAGCCTTCAAGTATTGCGGCATTCTTTCTTGGCCCAAATACTCTAAGACCAGCTTTTTCAAATTCATCTACGATACCACCAACAAGTGGATCATCCATACCGATAATTGTAAGATCTATTTCTTTTTCTTTAGCATATGAAACGAGTCTTTCAAATTCCATAACGCCAATATTTGCGCACTCTACAACTTTTGGAGTCTTAGCAATTCCTGCATTGCCTGGTGCAACATATATTTCATTAACCTTTTCACTTTTTGATACTGAATATGCAATGGCATGTTCTCTTCCGCCACCGCCAACTATTAATACTTTCATTATTTTTCCTTTCGATGTGACGATATTTAATTGCTTTCAAATATCTATCATTCTAAATATTTATGAAATAAAATATAATTATTTAATTTTCACCTTACCATCTACGACTTCAATTTTGCCATTTGCAATATAGTCGATTGCTTTTGGTAATATTTTCCATTCTGCTTCTTCCATAACTCTGCGTTGCAAAACTTCTGGTGTATCATCTTCTAATACGTTAACTGTCTGCTGGAAGATGATTGGACCTGTGTCAGTTCCATCGTCTACGAAGTGAACTGTTGCACCTGTAACCTTAACGCCACGTTCTAATGCTGCTTCATGAACTTTAAGTCCATAAAATCCTTTTCCACAAAATGAGGGAATAAGTGATGGATGTATATTTATAATCTTTTCTGGATACTTCTCTATAAGTGCTTTTGGAAGAACTACCAAGAATCCTGCAAGAACAATTAAATCAAGATTAAATACATCTAACTGTTCAAGAAGTGCCTTTTCAAACTCTTCTCTTGTTTCATATTCCTTTGGAACAACAGCCATGTTACGAATGTGGTTATTCTCGGCTCTTTCCAAAGCAAATGCATTCTTATTATTACTAATTACAACTTCAATTTTAGCATTTGTTATTGTACCATTATCAATTGCATCCATTATAGCCTGTAAATTAGTACCACCACCTGATACTAAAACACCTACTCTTAGCATAAAGTAACTCCTTTTTCTCCTGCTTTAACACTACCTACAACGAAACATTTTTCTCCTGCTTCTTTAATTGCAGCCATAGTCTTATCAACATCTGCTGGGTCAACTGCAACAATCATACCAAGACCCATGTTGAATGTATTATACATCATATGTTCATCAATGTTACCCGTCTTTGCAAGTAAATCAAAGATAGGTGGAACATCGTAGCTATCTTTTTTAACTTCAGCACATACTCCATCAGGAAGCATTCTAGGAATGTTTTCATAGAAACCACCACCTGTAATATGGCTACAGCCTTTAACCTTAACTCCTGCATCCTTAATAGACTTAAGTGCTTTTACGTAGATTACTGTTGGAGCTATTAAAGCTTCACCAAGAGTTGTACCAAGTTCATCATAATATTTATCAAGTGACTCTTTTGTCATCTCAAATACTTTTCTTACAAGTGAGAAACCATTGCTATGTACACCACTTGATGCAATACCAATAAGAGTATCACCTGGTTTAATATCTGCGCCTGTAATCATATCTTTCTTATCAACAACACCTACAGCAAATCCAGCTAAATCATATTCATCCTCTGGCATAAGACCTGGATGCTCTGCTGTTTCACCACCAACAAGTGCTGCACCTGAAAGAACACAACCCTTAGCAACACCGCTTACGATTTCAGCTATCTTTTCTGGATAGTTCTTACCGCATGCAATATAGTCAAGGAAGAATAATGGTTCTCCACCTGAACATGCAATATCATTAACACACATTGCAACTGCATCAATACCAATTGTATCGTGCTTATCCATAAGGAATGCAAGTTTAACTTTTGTACCACATCCATCAGTACCTGAAAGAAGAATAGGTTCCTCCATATCCTTAATTGCCTTTAAATCAAAGGCTCCAGCGAATCCGCCGATTCCTCCCAATACTTCTGGTCTGTTAGTTGTCTTAATGTGCTCCTTCATAAGCTCAACTGACTTGTAACCCGCTTCGATATCAACTCCGGCTTTCTTGTAATCCATATTATTCCTCCATATGTTTCATTATATTTTTATATAAAATTAATAGTTCTCGTATCCAACTTCCTGTAAACGTGCATCCTTTGCAACTACCTGGTTCTTAAGGTCTTCCTTGTACTCCTTAAGTTTAGCTAAGATTGCATCATCACTTGTTGCTAAAATCTTAGCAGCAAGAATACCTGCATTAGCACCACCATTAATTGCAACTGTTGCTACTGGAATTCCTGAAGGCATCTGAACTATTGAATATAATGAGTCCCTTCCTCCAAGAGATGTTGTATGCATTGGAATTCCTATTACTGGCATTGGGAATATAGCTGCGCACATACCTGGAAGGTGTGCTGCCATACCTGCTCCTGCGATAATTACCTTAAATCCTTTTTCTTCAGCAGTCTTAGCATACTCAAAAAAAACATCAGGTTCTCTATGTGCTGAAATGATAGTCATTTCAAAATCGATTCCTAACTGTGTAAGTATGTCAGCCGCTTTCTTCATAACAGGCATATCTGAATCAGAGCCCATCACAATCCCTACTTTTGCCATAACAAAAATCTCCTTTCAACTACTCGACTTCTAATTGTTTTGTCATTTTCTCTCCTTTTCATACGCCTAAAACAACAACTTTCATTATATTATATTTGTATTGTCAAGTCAATTGAGCAAACCTTAATTTTTACTTAAAAATAAAAAAAGTTGCGGCTATTGCCGCAACTTACTAATCTACCTTTGGTAATGTTGAAAGTGACTTCTCTAGATCAGCATCTGTTGGGATGTAATCTGACATTTCACCATCATTAAACTTCTGATATGCAACCATATCAAAATATCCTGTACCTGTAAGACCAAATACAATATTCTTAGCCTCACCAGTTTCTTTACACTTAAGTGCCTCATCAATAGCAACTCTAATTGCATGACTACTTTCTGGCGCTGGTAGGATACCTTCTACTCTAGCGAACATCTGAGCAGCTTCAAATACCTTAGTCTGTTCAACACTTGTTGCTCTTAAGATGCCCTGATCGTAAAGTTCTGAAACAACACTACTCATGCCGTGGTATCTAAGACCGCCAGCATGATTTGCTGAAGGAATAAATCCACTACCAAGTGTGTACATCTTAGCGAGTGGGCAAACCTTACCAGTATCACAGAAGT
Organism: Eubacterium uniforme; assembly: GCF_900167115.1. Lineage (GTDB taxonomy): Bacteria > Bacillota > Clostridia > Lachnospirales > Lachnospiraceae > Eubacterium_S > Eubacterium_S uniforme. The sequence goes on along the minus strand of NZ_FUXZ01000005.1, from coordinate 7,605 downwards.
CATATGCATATTTACCTCTTGTAAGAGATGGACAAGATGCTGGCTCAACTGCGATAATATCGTAATTAGCTTCACCTCTTAAGACTTCTCCAGCAAATGGTGAGATAAGACCACCAAGATTTGATCCACCACCTGCACAGCCGATAATCATATCTGCCTTAATACCATATTTATCAAGTGCAGCCTTTGTTTCAAGACCGATAACTGACTGATGTAAAAGTACCTGTGATAATACAGAACCTAAAACATATCTATAACCTTCCTGAGTTGTAGCAGCTTCTACAGCTTCAGAAATTGCGCATCCTAAACTTCCTGTAGTACCAGGAAATTCAGCGTTAATCTTCTTACCGATTTCAGTTTCCATAGATGGTGAAGGTGTAACCTTCGCACCATATGTTCTCATAACTTCACGTCTAAATGGTTTCTGTTCATACGAAACTTTAACCATATAAACCTGACAATCTAAATCAAAATATGAACAAGCCATTGAAAGAGCTGTACCCCACTGACCTGCACCAGTTTCTGTTGTAACACCCTTAAGTCCCTGCTTCTTAGCATAATATGCCTGAGCAATTGCTGAATTTAACTTATGAGATCCTGATGTATTATTACCTTCGAACTTATAATAAATGTGAGCAGGTGTTCCAAGTTTCTTTTCTAAGCAATAAGCCCTAACAAGTGGTGATGGTCTATACATCTTATAGAAATTTCTAATTTCTTCAGGAATTTCAAAATAAGGTGTAGTATCATCAAGTTCCTGTTTAGCAAGTTCTGTACAAAAGATATGTGATAACTCATCTATTGTAACAGGCTGTAATGTTCCTGGATTTAAAATTGGTGCTGGTTTCTTCTTCATGTCAGCACGTACGTTATACCATTCCTTAGGCATTTCGTTTTCTTCAAGATAAATCTTGTATGGTATTTCTGTCATAATGTAACTCCTTCCGAATTCACCCCATGTGAATTTATAAATTTAGAAGACTTTCCGAACCTTCTAACACTGTTTAAAATAATACCACATTTTGCTATTCATAGTAAAGTATTCAAAGCAAAAAAACTAAACACTCATATTACTCCAAACATAAAAAATGGAATATATAATAAAAATCCGTTAACCAGATCAAGTAATACTCAATCTAATTAACGGATCTATATTTAACCTTCTACTTTTTCTAATTTTATACTGCTTTCTGTTCATCCTGCGCTCTTACTTCTTTAGCTGCAAGAACGAGGTTGATTAAGCTTTCTTTAGTTTCTTTATCTCCTCTAGTCTTAAGACCACAGTCTGGGTTTACCCAAAGTTTATTATCATCAAGTTTTTCTCTCATTAAGTTAAGAGCATTAACGATTTCTTCAACTGAAGGTACACGTGGGCTATGAATGTCATATACACCAGGGCCAACTTCTGTTTTAAAGTTATTTTCTTTAAGTGAATCAAGAATCTGTAAGTCAGATCTTGAAGCCTCAAATGTAATAACATCTGCATCCATTGCATCAATTGCAGGAATAATATCTGTAAATTCACTATAGCACATATGTGTATGAATCTGTGTTTCTGGTTTTACGCCACTATGAACAAGTCTAAATGCAGGAATTGCGAAATCAAGATATTCACTATACCAGTCTGACTTTCTAAGTGGAAGCTTTTCACGAAGAGCAGCCTCATCAATCTGAATGATTTCGATACCATTTGCTTCAAGGTCAAGTACTTCATCTCTAATTGCGAGTGCAATCTGAAGTACACTTTCCTTAATTGTTATATCTTCTCTAGGGAATGACCAGTTAAGGATTGTAACAGGGCCTGTAAGCATACCTTTAACTTTCTTAGTTGTACACTGCTTAGCGAACTTACTCCACTCTACTGTAATGCTTTCCTTTCTTGAAACATCACCCCAGATAATAGGTGGTTTAACACATCTTGTTCCATATGATTGAACCCAAGCTTTTTCAGTGAATACATAACCTGATAAATGCTCACCGAAATATTCAACCATGTCATTTCTTTCATATTCACCATGTACTAAAACATCGAGACCAATTTCTTCCTGAAGTGCAATACATTTAGCAATTTTTTCTTTATTAAATTTAATATACTGTTCCTTGGAAATAACACCATTCTTATAATCTCTTCTATTCTTTCTAACCGCAGCTGTCTGTGGGAACGAACCAATTGTTGTAGTTGGGAACAATGGTAAATCAAGTTTTTCTTTCTGAATCTTTTCTCTTTCCTCAAACTTAGGAAGTCTCTCATAATCAGATTTTTTAATTTTTGAAACTCTATCCTTAACTTTCTTATCAAAGCTGTTAATTCTACTTGCATGTAATGCCTGGTTATCCTTGTAGCACTTAGAACCCTTCTGAGCAAAATCATCAAGTTTTACAAGTGCAGCAATTTCCTTAAGTTCAACAAGTTTTTCCTTAGCAAATGCAAAATGTTCAATATAATCTTTCTGTAACTTAGTTTCACTCTCTGTTGTATATGGAACATGTAAAAGTGAGCATGATGTACTAATCACAATATTTTCATCACTCTTGAGAACTTTCTTGATTACTTCAAATGTATCTATTGTCTTTCTGTAATTATTTCTCCAAATATTTTTACCATTAACAAGACCAGCAAATAGAATCTTATCAGTTGGGAAACCATATTTTTTAATAAGATTTAATGATTCCTTACCTTCAACAAAATCAATACCAATACCAGCAAATGGTAACTTAATCAAATCCTCATAGATATCTCTTACATCACCAAAGTATGTCTGTAAAATAACCTTAACACCACTATTACTATTTAATATGATGTCATATAAGTAATTAAATAATTCTTTATCCTTACTATCTAAATCTCTAACAAGATATGGTTCATCAATTGAAACTGTCTTACCACCTGCAGCCTTAATATCATTAAGAAGTTTCACATACTCAAGTACTAACTTTTCTTTAACATCATCAATAGTTTTACTTCCAACAAATTTTGTTAATTTAAGGAATGTAAAAGGTCCAATCAAATTAACCTTTGCATCAATATCAAGTGAAACTGCTTCTTTATATCTTTCAATTACAGTTTCATCATTTAATTTAATCTTTGTATCATCCTCAAATTCAGGAACAATATAATGATAGTTTGTATTAAACCATTTCTTCATAGCGAGAGCTTTTACATTACCTTTATCTTTCTGATAACCTCTTGCCATCGCAAAATAAGTATCAAGTTCTGATAAACCTAATTCCTTGTATCTTTTAGGAATAACATTAAACAATACTGCTGTATCTAATACATTGTCATAGAATGAAAAATCATTTACTGGAATATATGTAATTCCTTGCTTACTCTGTTCAAGTAAATTTTCTTTTCTAATTTCACTAGCAACATTTTTTAATTCTTCTTCACTAATTTCACCTTTAAAATATTTTTCTGATGCAAATTTTAATTCTCTATCTTTTCCAATTCTAGGAAAACCAATAACTGCTGTTTTCATTTTATTTACCTTCTTTCTATTTTATTATTTTTCATAAAAGTTTCTATAAATAATTATTTTACCAAAGATACTTTGCTATAAATTTTTCTTGTGTATCTTAATTTCATTTTAAATTATAAATTATTTTTGTAAAGCGGTAAAATACAAAAAAACATATCTTATCCATAGATTTTTTCTATGAAATATGGTATAATTATCACTATAATCTATGTATATAATTTGTTATAAAAGGAGACTATAATGACAATCAAACAATTAAAATACATTATTGCTGTTGCTGATGCAGGAAGTATAACAGAAGCCTCTAAAAAATTATTCATTGCTCAGCCTAGTTTAACTGCATCTATACAAGAACTCGAAAAAGAATATAACATTACAATTTTTTCACGTTCAAAAAAAGGAATTAAACTAACTAATGAAGGTGAGGAATTCTTAGGATATGCAAGACAGGTTCTTGATCAATTAAATCTAATTGACGAAAGATATACAGGAACATCTCTTTCAAAGCAGAGATTCTGTGTATCCTCGCAGCATTATTCATTTGCTGTGGAAGGGTTCGTTGAACTTTTGAAAAAATATGGTGGCGAAAAATACGAATTTCACATGAGAGAAACTGAGACTTACGATATCATAGATGACGTTACTCATCTACGAAGTGAAATTGGAATTCTTTATATTAACGATTTTAATAAGACTATTATTGAAAAAACTCTTCGAGATAATAATTTAAGTTTTACTAGTTTATTTAAGGCTACTCCTCATGTATTTGTTGGTAAGGATTCTCCACTTGCCAAAAAGAAATCTCTTACACTAGAGGATTTAAAGCCATACCCTAGACTTTCATATGAACAGGGAAGCCATAACTCTTTTTATTTTTCAGAGGAGATTCTAAGTACAGTGGACTGCGATAAGGAACTAATTGTTAAAGACAGAGCAACTCTTTTTAACCTTCTTATCGGTATGAATGGTTATACCATTTGTAGTGGTGTTATCAGTGAAGAACTTAATGGACCTAACATTGTAGCCAGACCTCTTAATGTTGAAGACTACATGGACATAGGGTACATACTTCCAAACTCAACTAGAATTTCAAATCTTACAAGTGAATATATAAGTATATTAGAAAAACTTACAAAGTAAAACAGGTTCTAGGATATCCTAGAACCTGCTTTTTGCGTTTATGTTTAAGAGATAAAACTTAATGAATTTATATTAAAACCCATCAAGTTTATTTACTTTATAATTTTACTTCTATCTAAGATAGTAAAACTTCCGAAATAATTTGCTCCTAAGGTTTCGTTCCATATTCCTTTATCATCTGCTTTCTTTCTTGAAACGCCCTTACCCTTATTAGCAAATTTTACAGGATAACCATTAAGTCCATTTGAATCATCACTATCAGCGATTCTTAAGTAAACCTTATATGTACCATTTGGCATGTCATCCTTTAAATCAACCTGAGCTTTGAACTTTGTCATGCCTTCGTTAGCAGATGTATTTTTATCATCTGATAACCAATTTCTAACATCGCCATTCTCAACTTTTTCATTTCTCGATCTACTAAGTTTCGATAATGGATACTCATATGTTTTACCATTAGCATCCTCAAATATTAACTTCAATTTCTTTGTTCTTGTAATATTAGCAAATCCAACATTTTCAATCTTAGCTTCAACGCCAAAATTTTCATATGTTGTTATTTCTTTTGTAAGCTTAATTTCTCTAGCCACATATCTATAACCCATGTGGTTTCTTAAATACACATAACCATTCTGGCCTTCATAATTTTCATCATAGTTACCTGCATTAGCATCATCCCTAAGTAGTGAATCGCTACTATCTTCATCACCTTTTAACTGATTTAAAGCAGTAGTGTTCCAACCTATGTTAAGGTATGATGTATGTGTATCAAATGCTTCCTTTGTAATAAACTTAAGTGTATTATATCTATTAATTTCTTTATGTTTCTTATCTTGTGCCCAAATAGCCATTTCTCCACCATACAATGTATGCTTAGTCTGACTCTTAAGCCACTTAATTGCTGTAGCTCTAGTCTCATGTTTAGAAAATGTTCCTCTGTCCGTTGTGCTTCCAAGATATGAATCATTAAAGAATCCAAGATTATACTCTTTCATGCCTGATGTTGGAATGTACTCACCAACATTTTCATGCTTTACATTCTTACCCTTAAAGCTGTTTGCATTTGCGAAATTAATATAATCTTCCACTTTTCTGATTAAAACTGGAATTTCAGTATCATCTAATAAATCAAGCCATTTGCCAATAATCTTATTATAATGATCAGCACCTGAAACTACTTTATTGTTCTTTGAATCATAAACAGTTTTCATCTTTTCCGAGCTATGCATTTCGCCCCACTGACCGATTAATCCTGCCTCTAATCCAATAATAACATCCTTGTATTCATGTAATACAACACTTAAGTCTTCCTGGTGCTTATTAATTAAATCTGAATCACCAACCACATATGTCTTACCACCAACTGTTACTCTCTTTTCAGGCTCATAGCTTGTTCCTGAATTGTAACCTGGATCATAAGCAAATCTGATGATTACAGTTCTATGATTATCCCTACACTTTTTAAGCTGTGTTCTTAAAGCATTAAGAGCCTTATCATTAATATGATAATTGCTAAGTTCTGATAAACCAGCTTGCTTTCTGTAATATGGTGAGAAATGTGAAATATCAACTCTAAAGTGAAGAAGATTATTAGTCTCCTTTTCCTTTAATTCATCACCATTTTCTGTAAGATTCATTCTGAATCCCTTATAAAATCCCATTCCAGGATTTTCAACATTATTAAGTGTCTCAGTATCACTAATGTCTGTAACCTTAGTTTTTACTCTAACACTATACTGATCAACAGCATAAGCTGCTTTTGTTTCAACCTGATGTATTGACCACCCCGCAACAACCAAACTAAGCGAAGTAACCACACACGCAACCCTTTTTGATAATCCCTTTATACTAAGGTTTTCTCCATTCCTTTTCTGTTTCATAACTACTCCTGTTTTATCTCAAAAATTCTTACCCCGAATTAGTTATGCTCCCGGTGTCATCCCCAGAATTTTTTTAAATAAACCAAAAGTTTTATCCACTATTCACTTCATAATTTTTATGGTTGAAACCCACTATTCACTTATTTCTACTCCTGATTTTATATCAGGAGAGCCCTCCGCGGCTTTGAGCGGAGTCAAAGATTCTCTGTAAGAGAATCTTCATTAGCACATTAATACTGCATCAGTCGTCTTCTCGGTTTGACAACTAATTCCTTTTAACGCCGTTTTTCAGTATATCATAGTTTATTATTCTTTCAATCGTTTGAGCCTCACTATATATAGCAAATTCTTGGTTTCATGGCAAATAATTCTCCTTAAACGTTTTAGTAACCAAACTCCCCTCTTTAGCATTGACTCCAATCTATGATAGTGCTATAATGTGGAACGTTTGAAAAATCCACATCAAAGAAAGGCGAAAAAATGCAAACAAATAAAAAGAAATTAATGCTTATGCTAATATTTTATCTAATTGGAAGTTTAATCTTCTTCCCAACATTAATATATATGTTAAGACACATAAACGAAAACTTTCATTTAGAAGTCCTTTTGACTTTATACTTTATTTCTTTTATCTTTTATACCATTTCTTTATATTACGGAATAAGGTATAGTTTATTACCAAAAATAAAAAAACATTATGAAAACAAATAGTAAAATCAACCCGCTAATTTAATATTCTCTTTAGATTTACTTTTCTATTTGTTAATCTTAATTTTTCATTTTAAAAGGGGCTGTAAAAAAAATCCCCTAATAGAAAAACGGCTATGAGCTCGCGCTCATAGCCGTTTTTTGATATAATTAATTATGCTAAAAAATAAAAATATCAATGATAATTATACAGCACGTCAGCTAAAATTACCATTGGTTATCGAAAAATTAATTGATATTTCTGATCCGGTTTATACTTTTTGTGATGTAATGGATCACATTGACCTAACACCATACTTTGTAGAAGGGAAAGGCTACAAAACAGGTCGCCCAAGATGTGATGCAGAAAAGTTACTAAAAGTTATTCTGTTTGCTTTCATGGAGAACGGTTATTGTTC
>NZ_FUXZ01000018.1 GCF_900167115.1 Eubacterium uniforme | reverse complement strand
CTGTTCAGAAGAGGCTTAGAAAACGTAAATTTAGAGTTAACCCTGATTGCTTGTGCTTTTAACCTTTATAAATATCACAATAAACGAAATAGATTGAAGATGATTGCATGATATCAGGTAACTGAATAGATTAAAAAAGCTCTTATTAACATAGGGCTTATTAAAGTACCGCAAAAATCAACAATTATAATAATTATACATAGAGAAACAGACCTGCATTGGCAATGGCCAATGCAGGTCTGCTATTTAGAGACTTTTTTTACAGCCCCCTAAAATCATAATCTCTAATATATAATAAATACTATTATTCCTTTTCACTAATATTTCTATATTCTTTCAATTGTGCAAGTATATCCCAATAACTACAATACAAACTACACATAAAAAAATTGATGAAATCAAGCAAACATAAACTCCATATATAACATATCGGCTTATAATCAGCGAAACTAACATAACAACTGCTGTAATCATCAGCACTAATTTATGTAATTTTTTTTTTTATATTTCATATTACCTCCATAATTATCCTAATAAAATTTATAATAACCTTTGCTAATACATTTTGTATTCAAATATTTAGATTTAAAAACATTATATAAGTATTTATAACTTTTTATATTTTGCTTTCTTAGAGATTCCTCTCTCCTTAAGAATCTTCTTATAGCTCTTTAACTTCTTCTTGTATGCCTTAACTACAATCTTCTTATTCATCTTAGCAAATGCCTTCTTACCAACATTTTTCTTTTTAAGAAGTTTAGTCTGAATAGTAAGTGATTTACACTTCTTCATACCGAAGAATGCTTTCTTACCAATCTTTCTAATGTATTTGCTAATTGTAATTGATTTAGCCTTGCACTTAAAGAATGCCTTATCACCAATTTCTGTAATCTTGAAGATATACTTACTTGAATTAAACTTACCTGGAATAACAATCTTCTTTCCATTTTTTAATACTTTAACAACTCTAAGTTTAACATTATTCTTATTCATCGAAATAACTCTTACTCTAAGAGTGTTCTTACCAAATGAAATATTAAACTCCTTGCCAACATACATATCATCAGCAAGTGAATGATTCTTATCTTTTATATCTTTGTTGTCTGTAGTGTTGTTTTTATTTGTATTATTTGTATTATTTGTATCCTTCTTAGAATCATTCTTCTTTGTTTCTGTATTGTTATTATTCTTATCAGTAACGGATTCTGTTTCAGTATTTAACCCTGTCTCTATATTTGATTCAGTTTCTACATTTGACTCTGTCTCTACGTTTGATTCTGTTTCAATGTTTGATTCAGTCTCAACATTAGACTCTGTTTCTTTATTAGACTCTGTTTCTTCTACATTTGATGAGTTCTGTTTCTCTGTGTCTTTTTCAATTGTACTCTTATCAACAATTGTAAAACTACCAAGGTAGTTAGCACCAAGTGTTTCATCCCAAAGGCCTTTATCATTTGCTGCTGTTCTTGATGCACCCTTACCCTTATTAGCAAATCTAATTGGATAACCATTAAGTCCTGATAATTCATCACTATCAGCAATTCTTAAGTGAACCTTATATGTTCCATTAGGCATATCATCTTTAAGATCTACCTGGGCTTTAAATGTTGTAAGGCCTTCATTTTTATCAGTAGCTTTATCATCTGACAACCAACTTCTTACATCACCATTTTCAACTTTTTCATTCTTTGAAGAACTTAAATTTGATAATGCATATTCATACGATTTACCACTAGCTGGTTGCATAATAAGCTTTAACTTCTTACCTCTTATAATATTAGCAAATCCAACGTTTTCAATTTTAGCTTCAATGCCAAAATTTTCGTAATTAGTTGTTTCCTTCGTAAGTTTAACTTCTCTAGCAACATATCTATAGCCCATGTGATTTCTTAAATATACATAAGCATTTTGTCCCTCATAATTACTATCGTAATTACCTAAGTTTTTATCTATATCTAATAAATCCATATCAATCATACTATCAGGTTCTTCAGGATTATATATACCTTTTAACTGATTTAGGGCAAGTTCATTCCAACCAATATTTAAATATGATGTATGTGTATCAAATGCTTCCTTTGTAATGAATCCGATAGTGTTATATCTCTTGATTTCAGGATGATTTTTATCCACATGCCAGATAGCCATCTCTCCACCATAAAGTGTGTGAGTAGTCTGACTCTTAAGCCACTTAATTGCTGTAGCTCTTGTTTCATGTTTTGAAAATGTTCCTCTATCAGTTGTACTTCCAAGATATGAATCATTAAAGAATCCAAGATTATATTCTTTCATATTCGCTTTTGGAATATATTCACCAACGTTTTCATGCTTAACATTCTTACCTTTAAAGCTGTTAGCGTTTGCAAAATTAATATAATCTTCCATCTTTCTAATTAATACAGGAATATCTGTATCTTTTAGCAAATCAAGCCACTTATCAATTATTTTATTATAATGTTCTGGACTCTCTACAAGTTTCTTACTTGAAGGATCGTATACTTTTAACATTTTTTCAGAACTATGCATCTCGCCCCACTGTCCAATTAGGCCTGCTTCAAGTGCAACAATTACATCCTGATACTCATGTAATACCACACTCAAATCATCCTGATGCATATTTATTGTATCTGTATCACCCACATGCAAATCATTACCATTAGCATCTTTATAAACTTTCTCCGGTTCGTAACTTGTTCCTGAATCATATTTCGGATCATAAGCAAATCTAATAATTACAGATTTATGCTCATCTCTAGCTTTTTTCAATTTATTTCTTAACGCATTAAGCGCTTTTTCATTTATATGATAACTTGATAAACTAGTTAATCCTTTCTGCTGTCTATAAAAAGGTGAAAAATGTGAAATATCTACTCTGAAATGAAGTAGATTCATTTTAGAATATTCATTTAATTCATCACCATTTTCAGTAAGGTTCATTTTAACGCCTTGATAGAATCCTATACCTGGATTATTAATCTCGTTACATGTTTCACCATCACTGATATCATCCACCTTAGTTAAACTTCTTACACTATACTTATCAACGATGTATGCAGCTTTTGCTTCTTCTTTATGTATCGCCAACCCACTAACAACTAGTGTTAATGATGCAGCAACACATATTGCCTTTTTAGACACTTCTCTTAATTTAAGGCTCTTTCCTATCCTATTTTTTTTCATAATTACTCCTATCTTTGTTCTTTGTCCTCAAGTAACATGTCCTTATTAAAAGCTCCCACACTCACCACTATTTTTTGCCTTTTAACTAATTCAAAACCACTATTCACTTATATATTTATTATAGGTATTTGTTAAGTTCGTCAGTTCCCGGCAAGACAAACTTTCCATCCCTAATAATATCAATTTCCACACCGTCACTTGTAACAGCAACAATTTCACCTAATTCCTCATAAGGAATTGTAATATCCGTATGACAATTAAAGTATACATCCATTGGATTATCATTTCTCTTTCTTGAATATGTATTCTCCTTTGCAATCATCTCTTTGCCATCCGGATTATATGTTTTAATTTCTTCTTCCCATGAAAAGCATGTATCACCCACAGCAAAATGAGGTCCCATCTTTTCAACAATTAAGATTGGCATAACATCTAAAATGTCATACCTCTTTGCCATGGCATATGCACAAGTATTTGTACCTATAGCAAATTCGCCTATAGGAAGAGTTTCATGATTAAACATTACATTTTCAAAAATATATTTCTTATTATCCTCTTCATTATCAAAATTACTACAAGTATAATTCTTTATGCATCCATCAGCAAATTCTATCGAAAGATCCTCATACTTAAGTCCATTTAAATACACACTACTAACATGAAGCAGTCCTTCTGTTCCCTCAAGTTTAGGAGAAGTAAATACCTCCCCTAAAGGAATGTTTACATCTGCAAGACAATTTTCAAAAGTTGTTTCCTTATCTGGATTCTTAATATCTTGCATTGAAACATTAATATATGTTTTATTATTTCCTTTACCTACAACTCGTACATGATCTGCCTTATCAAGAGTATCAATTATAGTCTGTTGTATGTCCTTATAAAGTTTTTTATCAAGTGTATTAATCTTAACTGTTTCCTTAAAGATTTCATCAAAATTATCACCGATACTTGGAACAGGGAATGAAATAATTGTAAAACTTCTCTCATCTCCTTTTATGTACTTCTTGATAATCTGTCCACTATGAGAAGCATATTCAGTGACTAATTTCTGCTGCTTGCTTGATAAAGCCCAAGCATTTTCTTTATTAACCGGAGTAAATGGTATCTCTCCCCATGTCTCAATAACTGCAGGTCCACCCATAAATGCAGCAACATCCTTATACTTTTCATATGACTGCTCTAAAAGTGCAATTCTTCTATCATTAAGAGCCTTATCAAGTACGCATGCAATATCATATCTATGATCATAATCATACTGCTTATTAGCAGGTGTACCAATTGCACCATTAACAAATGTCTTTCTATTAATAACATCAACTGCTGGAAGCCAGATTACTGGTGAAAGTCCCATATCCTTAAACATAAGGATTGCTTTTCTAACAACTCTTTCAAAACCAATGTTATAGTAAAGTGAAACACATTTCTTCTTATGAAGTGGCTTATTTGCCATTAAGAATCCATCACGATAACCTTCTACGTAGGTTTTGGCCATATTCTCTACTTCTTTATCTGTTAATGTGTTAATGAATTGCGCAGTCTTTATTTCAACATCTGAAATATATTCACCATAATTAAATAAATATCTTAAATCATCTAAGTTGCTATTTGCTACTAAGTCACTAATTCTATCAAGTTCTGGATCTACATTCTCACGAGTTCTAATCTCTATGTTTCTATCAGCATAATCACTTATAAAATAGTATATAGCTTCTTTAGTATTTTGAAGCAATGTATCCCTTGAAGAATCATCCTTATCTAATTCTTCTTTGTTCTCATTACTTTTGGCATTCTCAAATAAATTATAGACTTCAACAAATAATTCCATGTTTATAGTCATATCTACAAGTCTATACTCATATGCATATCTAATCATGCCTCGAATCTGTGTATATAAAAGGCATAGAATCTTTCCATATTCCTCGCCTAATTTTTTCACTGCGAAATCAGGATTAGCATAACTTTCATCATATGCATCTCCTAATATATCACTATAAAGATTCGTATTAATGTCTCTTAATTCTTCGAAAGTGATGTTAGCATTCTCTGAAAATCTCTTACTTTCATCTTCATAAAAGCAGCAAATACTTTCAATAAACTTAGCCACACTCACGAAGTAATCCCTATATTTTTCATCTATGGTTTCTTCATGAATAATTAAACCAATTCGTTCCTTTGAAAGTTCATATCTTTCAAGGACACCTTCATTTTCATTATAAAATAATTCCTTATAACTCATAACAAATCCTCAATACTAATATAAAAGGAGACTTATTAGATAAGTCCCCCAAAGTAAACTAATAGCATACATAAATAGAAAACCATAACTACCATATTCATGATGGTTCCTATCCAAGTAAATTTTAAAAACTTCGTCCCTTTTTCATAAAAACTTCTAATACCAAATACAAATCCACAAATTGCTAAAATCAGGGAAATCAAACCCATAACGCCAACTTTAGTTCCAGCATTACCCTCAGCCTTATATGCAATAAGTATCGCCCATACTAAAATAAAAAGTGATATTGCTGCAATAATGGTTGAAACTCTTCCGCCTAAAGTAAAGTTCTTAAGCGCTATTCTATGTCTTACTTTCCTTTTATTTTTCTTAGCTAGTTTTTTCATTATTCAAACCTTTAACTACTTCTTTTTTAATAATACTCTAATCGTATTACAAATATGATATGTAATGCACCCTAAAAAGCCACCTAGTGTATTAAGAGCTATATCATCAACATCAAATGCACCTATGCGATAATGAAACTGAGTAATCTCAATTGTAAAACTAAACACTGCCGCAAGAATTGTTACTGCGATGATATTCTTATATATCTTCTTTTTCGTAAGCATTGGTAAAATAAATCCAAATGGAATAAATGTAATAATATTACCAAAAATATTAATAAAGGATGCTTTAAATCCTAAATAGTCTCTATTATACCAAAACCTTTTTATTTCCTTACCTAATTTCAAATTATATCTGAAATGAGAACCTTTTATAGTTCTACCAAATTCTTCAGAAAGAAACATGACATAAACAATCAAAATCAAATACAACAAAAAGGATAGCCATGCAAGAGCTCTTACAAAACGTTTTCTCGCCGAATCCAAATTCAATCTCCTACTTTACGCCATACTCTTTATAATAATCATCAATTCTTGATTTGATTTCATCATTAATGACAACTTTGCCATTAATCTCGTTGTTATATAAATGTTCAACAACTTCTTCCATGTTAACGATAGCATTTGCTGCAAAACCGTATTTTTCCTTGATTTCATCAAGTGCGCCCTTGTCGCCCTTACCTCTTTCCATACGGTTAAGACTTACCATAAGACCTAAGATTTTAACATCACCCTGTGCTCTGATAATTGGAAATGTTTCTTCGATAGACTTACCTGATGTTGTAACATCTTCAATAATTACAACTTTATCGCCATCTTTAATCTTACTTCCAAGTAAAATACCTGTATCACCATGATCTTTTACTTCTTTTCTATTTGAACAATATCTAATTTCTTTTCCATATAATTTTGAGAATGCCATAACTGTTGCTACAGAAAGTGGAATTCCTTTATAAGCAGGACCAAATAATACATCAAAGTCATCACCATAATTATCGTGGATTGCCTTTGCATAATACTCACCAAGCTTCATAAGCTGGCTACCTGTAACATATGCACCTGCATTCATAAAGAAAGGTGACTTTCTTCCACTCTTCAATGTAAAATCACCAAATTTTAAAACATCGCAATCAACCATAAATTCAATAAATTCTTTTTTGTACTGTTCCATATTATTCTCCTTTTTTGCGTTTGCCCGCAGTTTCTTAAACATTCTATATTCTAACATAAATATCCTTCTAAAACAATCACTCTAGTTAGATTTAAGAAATATGAAAGATATTATCAAGTTTTCTAAATCGCTACGCTTGTTTCAGACTTTCATACAGTCATCAAATACATTCAGGAAAGCTTGATTCATTGCAAAACAAAAGAAGTACACATTACAATGTATACTTCTTTAACTATCTTTTATTATCTAAAAAATACTGTTTATATCCTTAATCATGTACTCAACTGCTGCTCTTGATGCATCTGCATAATTTTCTTCAGCGAAGTTACCATATGTATCCTGCTTATAAGCACAAATGATACCTCTTGAAGAATTAACGATTGCTCCTAAACCATCTTCATTGAAATATGGCTTAAGGTCAGCAGCCTTACCACCCTGTGCACCATAACCTGGAACAAGGATATAAGTCTTAGGCATGATATCACGAAGAACCTTACCCATCTCTGGATATGTAGCACCAACAACTGCTCCAACGTAACTGTAATCATCACCCATGTGATCTTTGCCCCATTTATCAACCATTTCACCAACGATTTCATATAATGGCTTACCATCAACTTCTCTATCCTGGAATTCACCACTTGATGGATTAGAAGTCTTAACTAACACGAAGATACCCTTCTTAGTTTCTTTACAAACATCTATAAAAGGCTTAACGCCATCAGTACCAAGATATGGATTAACTGTTACAAAGTCTTCATCAAATGGAACATATGTCTTACTTCCAACCTGAACCTTACCAACATGACCAATAGCATAAGCTGATGAAGTAGAACCAATGTCACCTCTCTTAATATCTCCAATAACAACAAGTCCCTTTTCCTTACAGTAATCAACTGTCTTCTTAAAAGCTGCAAGACCTGGAATACCAAACTGTTCATACATAGCAATCTGAGGTTTAACTGCAGGAATCAAATCATAAGTAGCATCAACAATTCCCTTATTAAACTGCCAAATAGCTTCAGCAGCACCCTCTAAAGTCTCACCATATTCAGCATAAGCCTTATCTGTAATAAACTTAGGCACATATGAAAGCATTGGATCAAGTCCAACAACAACAGGTGCATTTGTTTTTTTGATATTTTCAACTAATTTATTAATCATGATATCCTCCTTGGTATATAAATTTGACTATCAAATATAATAACATATATTTAACAAATACTCAAACAACAAGGAGCAAATTCTCCGTTGATTTATCAGCAACATAAAATCCTCTATGTTTTCTTTCATATTGCAACTTACATAATTAGGATATATAATAAATTTCGAAGCGATTAGCAATATAAGTATACTTTGATAGGAGATTTTATGCTTAGCAAAATAGATAACAAAAGAAAACAATTTATAAGCACAATGCTATCATTATGTTTATTATTTTCTTTGTTCTGTTTCACCAAAGTTGAAACAGGCTTTTTTTGCGAGCAAAAAAGCTTAGGAACTAAAAAAACTAGTTTATCAGCAGAATTTCTTCCTACCACTGAAGATATACATATACAAAAGAATATAAGAGAATCCGAAGGTAATAACACTAGTCACTTATATTCAAAAAATAAAAAAAGTAATTCAAACAATCGTAGAATCATTCTTCTAGGATTTGCTAGTAACAAGGTAACTAGCTTATTTATATTATTCTATATATTGAATATGGTAAATTTTGATAATAAAAATTTATCCATAATCAATATTCTTCATTTTATTCACGATAAGGATGGGAAAAAATAACTATGTCTATTTTTCAGCCTATGGAAACATAGGTTTATTTGCGTGCGACAAAATAGACGGAGGTTATTAAAAAAATGGAAATTTTACAAACTTTAGGCAGCTACATTGTTGTCATAATTATGGCAATTTTTGGTGGTCTGTCTTCTATTGCTGTAGTTTTAGGAATTATAGGAACACTAATTTATAAAATATATAGAAAAGTAAAATATGGAATATCTTTATTTGATTAAAAGGAGAACACAATAGACAATGTAATATTTATAGCTATGATGGTAATTATGATAGCTGTATGTATCTTTGATTGGTGGACAAGCAGAGGTGACGATGATATTGATGATAATAACAATATTACCAACGATATAGAAAAAGAGGATAAAAAATGATTGTTATTAAAGTATTATTACTATGTGTAGGATTTGCTCTATTAATAAAAGGAGCAGACTGGTTTGTTGATGGGTGTGCTGGTATTGCTAATAAATTTGGCATTCCTCAAATTGTTATAGGACTCACTATAGTTGCTATGGGAACAAGTGCACCTGAAACTGCAGTAAGCATAACTGCAGCCCTAAAAAATAATGCTGGTATTTCTGTAGGAAATGCGATTGGAAGTAATATCTTAAACATTCTCATTATATTAGGTATTACATCTTTAATAATTCCTTTAAGGTTAAAAAACACTACACTAAAGTACGAAATCCCATTTATGCTAATCATATCAATAACACTAATAGTAATGGGCTCTATCGATAACTATATTTCAAGACCTGAAGGAATAATATTATGGATTTTATTTATAGGATATCTAACATACTTATTTTTCCTAAGTAAAAATAATAAAGCCGATGTCACAAATGAAACTAAAGAATCCACGTGGAAATTACTAGCATTTGCTGTTTTAGGCGTAATAACAATTGTGTTAGGAAGTAATATTTCTGTAAATGCAGCTACAGCTATTGCCAAAAAAATAGGAATAAGTGAACGAATTATAGGATTAACTATTGTAGCTCTAGGTACATCACTTCCTGAATTAGTTACATCCATAACTGCTGCTAAAGGTGGTAATGATGATATTGCGATAGGAAACATAATTGGCAGTAATATATTTAATATATTATTCGTCATTGGAACTTCATCCATAATTATTCCCATCAAATTTCAACAAACCTTTATTTTAGACGGCATGGTTTCAGTACTAGCTGGTGCCTCACTTCTTTTATTAACACTAAAACACAAACAATTAAATCGCTTAGGTGGAATAATACTTCTAAGCGAGTACACAGTATATCTTACATATCTAATATGTGACAAGTAATAGAGAACCTGACGAATTAAACATCGTCAGGTTTTTTATTAATGTCATCTCATTATAAGTTAGATAATTCGTCATAAATTAATAGAGCATTTTCTGACGGAGTTTTTTCTCCGGTATCAACCGTCAGGTCATATCCATCTTTGGGATATAAATATTCGTTTGAGGATTCTGCCGATCCTAGACATCGGTCTCCGCGTTCTAATTCCCTTCTTTTTAAGATATTCAGTGGGCAAGTAATGTGTACCGTTAGAACAGGGTAAGAATATAAATTCTCTTTCAATTGTTTAAAGATTCGTTCACTAGTTATCACATGGTCAATGATGACACCATCACTTGACTCTAGAGATTCTAACACCTTTTTACATAAGTCATTTGAAATTTCAAAAACATCATCTTCATATATTGTTTCATTTAGAGACATCTTTAAAAAATCATCTATTGAAACTACTTCGTATATTTTGTTACTTTCATTATAGATCAAACTCTTCAATGCTTTGGCCAAAGTGGATTTACCACTGCTTGAAGACCCATTAAGTAGAATAATTTGCTTTTCCATATCAATTCACCTTTATATTATTTATCATTCAATAACTTCGTTAATTATATCATACTTTTGTTACAGGGTTATTCCCCCCTCAAAAAAAGCGCGAGACGGTGCGGTCATCCAGTGGATGACCCTGCGAAGCAGGAGCACCGACCGAAGTCGTTTCCAACGACTGAGAAGATCGAACCTTTGAGCCCTGGCAGGGCTCAATTAAAAATAAATAACCACCCGACTAGCGGTGGTTTTTCATTTTCGGGCATAGCCCTAATAATACTAGCCACGCACAAGTGCGTCTTTTAATTGGCCTGCCAGCCACGCGACTACTACTTGCTACCCGTAAACGGGTCTCTAGGATCAAACAAACTCATCTGGTCTATTTCTCTGTCGTGTTTTAACTGGTTAGCTATATAACTTTTTATTGCAGCGGTGTTCTTCCCCACCGTGTCTACATAGTATCCCTTACACCAAAATTCGCGATTTCGATACGCAAACTTCATATTTCCATATCTTTGGAATATCATCAAACTGCTTTTTCCTTATACAAAAAGACAACTTGTGGAACTGAGTTCCAGAAGTTGCCTGTAGGTATTAAACCAATAAGTACAGGCTCTACAAAGCCCCTCAGCGTTTGAGAGCGAAATACACCCAACGCACAAAATCTGACGATTTCATTCTCTGGGTTTTTCGCTACTACGTAGGGAGTAGTAATGCCTAATGTGTTGTCATCTTGACAACGGTAAATAAAAGGTCTTAGGATATTTCCTAACAAGCAGCGTTGTATTACAAAAGCGTATCTTGCAGTAGTACCTAACTTACTTTTTTGTTACAATAAACGATAATATGGTATATATGGGGATATGGTGTATGAACTATATAAAAGAAGATGGAAAAATAAGGGGAAGGAATAGCAGAAAAAAAATAAGCCAAAAATCGTCCTTATACGTAGTATAAGAGATAGTAGCACTTCTTGACAGAAGCACTACTATAAAAGAACTTATGGACGAATGAAAATTGAATATTGTTGCGTGGAAAATAGTCTTGAGAAAATAAAGGTAGAATGAATATATGAAAAACATCTAAAAAATAAAGAAAATTTATATGATAATTATATATTTTACACATAGATTTGAATAATATTTTCAAGTATAATAACGTAGTTCTTCTTTAATATGCATATTAGGAACTATTGGAATAAAAAACAAAGGAGAAATAAAAAAATGAATAAAAGGATTTTAATCCCTGTTACCGGATTACTTATATGCAGTTTGGTGGTATCTACGTCTTTTTATAAAAATAATGGAGATGTTGCAAAAGAAAAAAACTGGTTAAGTGTGAATGATGAAAAAGACGAATATAAATTGACAGATAATCAAGACAATGCTGTGGAGGCTTTCAAATTATCAAAAAATGCTGAAACGTCTTTAACTCCAGAAGAATATGATGCTGCATTAGACAAAATGTATGATGGAGTTGATGAAGAATATATAGAGGAATTGGATGCTATGAATCCATCAGACATCAACGATAAAATTAATTCATTTGACGATAAATATGAACTAGGAGAACCATTATCAGAAGAAGATGCAGCAACACTATTGTATGTTTATGAAAAGATGCATCCTGAAAATGAAGAAATTGAACCTTCAGAAGTAGTTGCAGAACCATTGGGGTGGGAAACACTAACATACAAAATAGGTTGGAGCAAAAATAAAGACGGGGTAAAAACAAGTTATAGTGGAAAATTTTCCACATGGACAGGATCAATGCATGGCAAATATTCTACAGACGTAACAGTTAAACTGGAAAAGGGAAAGAAGAAAATTAAATCGCTAAAGTGGACCACGTATCACAATGCTTATGGATTATTAGGGACTAGTGGAAAAACTCCATCAATAGGTAAGGTATATACTGGAAGTACTAGCAGTTCCAAGTACACAGATAAATTTAATTTTGAGAAGTCTGTAACCTATTCTGCAATATGGGTCATATATGTTTCTACTTATGGAACATTAGATGTCAAATATAACGGTGGAGAATATTCAATCACAACTAAAACGTATAAATCGACAGAATAACTTGGGAAGGAGAGAGTTATGAAACTTTGTATTTTGTTATTGACTATGGTTGCTATTACAGCGGGAATCCTTTATGCAATCGTAAAGATTGTACAAAAAATATCAAATAAATAGAAAGAATCATTTTGAAAAGCATCAACTTCGATTGGTGCTTTTTTTATGCGAGGTTTAAAGATGAGAAGATTAATTATTGATGTAGATAATGATGTTAAATTATGTGTGCCTGAAAAAGAAATGTAATAATACACGCTAGTCAAAAAACAAAGTTGTTTTATGCAGATGTGAATTCTGATGAAAAAAAGTTTTAACACTGTATTGCAAGATACGCATTTGTATATACCAATACATTCTTGTTAGGGGATACCCTAAAACCCTGTTAAAGAATAATGATATGAAAATAAGCCTTCTAAAGGCTTACAGCAATTTAGTCAATAAATATATATTTAAGGCAATCAATGACGATATCCAGCTCCTCCTTGTTTTTTTCAGTAGAACTGATTTTGGTTGCCTATTGGTTGATGGCAACCATCAAAATTGTGAAATGCCCTTAAATAAAGGGCTTCCAGAGCAATAAAAAAAGCACCGACCGAAGTCGTTTCCCAACAATATGTAGATTCACCTACGGTGAATCTCTGACTCCGCTCAAAGCCGCGGAGGTCTCCCATGATTAGAAATCATGGGCAGTACCGAGAAGATCGAACCTTTGAGCCCTGGCAGGGCTCAATTAAAACAAAAAAGGATATCCATTCGGATATCCTTTTTGTTTTAACTAAGCGCGAGACGGGGATCGAACCCGCGACCCCCTCCTTGGCAAGGAGGTGCTCCACCGCTGAGCCACTCGCGCATTGCTTAAGTCGGTGTCGTTTCAACCGACAAGCAATAGTATACTGTATTGACTAATATTTGTCAACTAATTTTTTCAATTTTTTTATATTTTTTTAAAATAATAGTTTCCAGCTTTAAAAGTACTATATTTCTAGCCCTATTTAAGCAATTCTTCCATCTCATCAAGAAGCTCTTCAAAAAGATTTAATGCTTCAATAACAGGTTCTTTCTTGCCCATATCAACACCAGCAATCTTAAGTAAATCGATTGGGTCTTTTGAGCATCCACCCTTTAAGAATTTCTTGTAATCCTCAACTGCACTTTCACCTTCATTTAAAATCTTCTTTGAAAGTGCAATCGCTGCTGAAAATCCTGTAGCATACTGATAAACATAGAATGCATTATAGAAATGAGGAATTCTACTCCACTCATACTTGATGTCATCGTCAATAACAATGCCATCACCAAAATACAATTTATTTAAATCATAATAAATTTCATTAAGTTCATCTGCTGTTAATGTAAGACCCTGATCAGCTTTTTCATGAACAATCTTTTCAAATTCAGCAAACATAGTCTGTCTATATAATGTTCCCTTAAACTGCTCAAGGAAATAATTAATTAAAAAGATTCTTTCATTCTTATCAGTTGTCTTATTTAAAAGATAATTTATAAGCAATGCTTCATTACAAGTTGATGCAACTTCTGCAACGAAAATCTTATAAGATGCATTAATATATTCCTGATTTTCATTTGAATAATATGTATGAATTGCATGGCCCATTTCATGAGCAAGAGTAAACACACTATTTAAATTACCACTGTAGTTTAATAAAACATATGGGTGTACACCATAGCATCCCCATGAGTATGCGCCACTTCTCTTACCCTTGTTCTCATAAACATCAATCCAGCCATCATTGAAACCAGCCTCAAGATGTGAAATATATTCATCACCCATTACGCTAAGAGCATCCTTAACAATATCCTTTGCCTCATCATATGAATATGAATTATCAACATTTGCTGCCATAGGTGCATATAAATCATACATATGAAGCTCAGATAAGTTAAGAGCTTTCTTT
Organism: Eubacterium uniforme; assembly: GCF_900167115.1. Classification (GTDB taxonomy): domain Bacteria; phylum Bacillota; class Clostridia; order Lachnospirales; family Lachnospiraceae; genus Eubacterium_S; species Eubacterium_S uniforme. The sequence goes on along the minus strand of NZ_FUXZ01000018.1, from coordinate 9,290 downwards.
CTAAGCTCAAGATACTTATACATCAAAGGCATTTTCTCATGAACAACATCAATTAAATTATCATAAACCTCTTCTGGAATATGATTACCTGTTAAATACATATCCCTAGATGATTTATACTTTCTAACGTCACTATAAAAAGCGCTCTTTGAAAGAGATGAATTAAACATTGCAGCGATAGTGTTATTAAGAGCACCATATGTCTTATACATCGCAGCAAATGCTTCCTTTCTAACCTCTCTATTTGTACTCTCTAAGTACTTTACATATCTACCATTAGAAAGCTTTACGCTATCACCATTTTCATCCTTAATCTCAGGGAAATCAATGTCAGCGCCATTAAACATGCTGTAGATGTCCTGACCTGCATTATCAAATCTACCAGCCTTTGCAAGGATTTCCTCACATTCAAAAGATAAAACATGTTCCTTTTCATCAAGAAGGTCTGATAATAACTTGTGATAAATCTTTATATCACCATCACCCTCCATGTATTCACGCAAAGTCTTTTCATCCATTGATAAAAGCTCTGGTCTTGCGAATGAATCCTCACTATAAGCCATAACTAAAACATTCTGAATATCACCGGCATACTTCTGATATTTAGAAACTGATAAATCCTCATGAAGTTTCTGATTAGCATAAACATATAACCTTTCACCCTCACAGAAAAATTCATCATCAAATTTAAGATATGCTAAAAGACTCTCTCTACTTTCTCCAAGTGTCCCCTTAAAGTCCTTAAACTTTGAAACCTTACCCTTAAGTTCTTCAAGGCTTTTTTCAAAAGCTTCATCACTTTCAACCATATCTTCTATCTTCCATTTAAACTTATCATCTATTTCTTCTCTTAACGCTAATTTCTTCTCTTCCATATCTCCTCCTAATTTCAAATAATATTCCAGTACAACTAATTTATTTAATCAATTTTGAAATTGCTTTAAATTCTGGGGCAGTTGAACTACCAAGTAATTCAAATAAAATAGATTCATAAGTAGTAACTATTGCACCCTCCATAGCGGCTCTCTTAATAGCCTGAGTTTTGTCATTTTCTTTTCTTGAAAATACACAGTCTTCAACTAAAACTGGAATAAAACCTTTTTCTGATAAATCCATAATAGTCTGAAGTACACAAATATGTGATTCAATACCACATACTAAAACATAATCTCTATCAACTTTTTCAAGTTCATTTATAATCTTTTCTTCATCAAGACAGCTAAACGCTCTCTTTGCAATGATATTTGCTGGAATAATCGTACCATCAATTTCCTTATCAAGTACCTCCCTGATTGCTGGAACTGTTGAGCCAAGTCCCTGTGGATACTGCTCGCTTACCACAATAGGAAGACCAAGAATTCTTGCTCCCTCTATTAACTTAGCTGTATTATCAACACACTTTTCTGGTTCACTCATTGCAGGAACTAATTTCTCCTGAACATCAATTACTAAAAGTGTCGCATTATCTTTTGTTATTTTCATTAATCATATTGTATGACTTAAAGCCATACTCTCCTTTCTGTATAAATTATATGTGTAAAATTTGCATATCTAGTTCTATAATACTTTATAAACCTGCCTACGCAACAACAAATCCATAATATCTAAGAACAAATAACATGGCTGTTATTGTAAATGCAGAAAGTGCTGTTGTAAGAACAACAATACTTGTTGTAAGATCTGCATCATTATCCATATTCTTAGCCATTATATAACAACTTGGAGTTGTAGGTGCACCAAGCATAATTAAAATCGCTATAAGTTCTTCATTTCTATAACCAAGTTTAATTGCTATTGGCAAGAATACCAAAGGTATAATTACCAACTTAAGCATTGAAGCCACAAGCGCTGGTTTTAATTTTCTTATAGCTTCTGATGTGCTAAATCCTGCACCTATTGCTAAAAGCGCAAGTGGTGTTGTCATCCTTCCAATTGTACTTATTGTACTATCTAGCATAACTGGAAAATCAACGTGAAAGTATGCAAGTAATAATCCTGCTGCAATTGAAAGAATAATAGGATTTGTAAAAATGCCCTTTACCGCTTTTCCAATTGTTTTTTCCTGCTTTGTATCTGCCTCAAACGTAAGTACAATAACAGAATAAATATTATAAAGTGGTACGGATCCAATCATCATAAACGGAGCCATACTACTATTTCCATATATATTCACTATAAGTGCAGTTCCTAAAACTGCAGCACTACTTCTAAAAGATCCCTGAACAAATGCTCCGATTATCTTTTTGTCTTTAATAAAAATCTTTGCAAGTCCCCATATAGTCCAGAAACTTATTGTAGTTACAATAGCGCAAAATAAAATATACTTTGGATCAAAATCTGCTTCCAAATCAATGTTCATCATATCTATAACAAGCATACATGGAAGTGCTAATTTAAAGTTTATTTTATTTGCTGAACTTATGAACCCCTCGTTAATTACACCCTTTCTCCTTAAATATAATCCAATAAGAATAATAACAAATATTGGAACTGTAGCATTTAAGCTGTATATTAAAGCGTTCATAAACTCATTCCTCTTTTCGCTCGGTATAAACCAAATATTTCCTTATAAACCTCTACTATGATAACATAATCCATACCTTTTTTCCACAAATGTATTGATTAGTTCTATCACATAACAAACTATTTTTATATTAAAACAACCTCCTCAAAACTTTATTTTATAATAAAAAAGTTGTAAACTATAAATATTTAAAATAGATTTATAAATTCGTACTATTACATAAAGGATATATAAAATGAACATAATTAAATCAAATAAACTCACTGAAAAAAACATAAAAGATATAGAAATTCTCGAAAGCAAATGTAGAGAAACAGATGGTGATAACCTCCTTGTTTATGCTGATGAGGATGATAACATATACCCACAATTTAATTGTTTTTATATGATGTATGAATTAAACTCATCAAATAACGATAATACAAAGATTATCAAAGTAGAAAACCTTCCAGATAATTCAAAACTAATCGGTTTTCTATCCGTATTTCAACCCGATGGATACTGTCCATATGTATATGCAATGGTTGACCCAGAACATAGAAAGCAGGGAATTTTCAAAGAATTATATGAATGCTTTATGAAAGAATTTAATTACTTTAAATTTGAAAGTATGTCTTTCCCTACAAATAAGAATAATGAAACAGCAATTAGCATACTAAAAAGAATGGATGCTTATAAATACTCTACCGAATACATATTAGAATATGATTTAATTAGTAGCGAAACTGCTACTAACTCTAAACCTAATAATACGCCCACTTTCGATAATAAAACCAAAGCATCTCTAACTTTATCATCTTCAACAACCGAGGATAGTGATATTGTTTATTATCTTGAGGACTATGCATTAGGTCATTTTAAACGTACAATAGGCTCACTACTTATAACCATTGATGGCGACACCGCTTGTCTTAGTCATTTTGAGATTTCAAAATCCAAAAGAAATAAAGGCTATGGGCGAAAAATGCTAAACTTACTATGCGAGGAATTAAGGACTAAAAACATAAGTAAAATACTATTACAGGTCACTTCAAATAATCCTGCCGCACTTCATCTATATACTTCTTATGGTTTTACTGTTCAATCAGAACTTGATTACTATAATATAGATGTAAACATTCAAAGTATGAACATATAGTCTAATAAATAAAAAAGTTGCCGACTAAATCCTTAGATTTATCATCGGCAACTTTTTTACTTAGTTGTTGTCTCTTCTATTTTATTTGTAGTTTGCTCTGTTGTTTCTTTAGTATCCTTATTTCGTTTAGATTTCAAAATTCCAGCATCTTTAAATGGCCAATATACAAATAATGCCTTAGCCTTGATTTCTTTTCTTTCAACAAATGGATCTTTCCAAAATCTTGAATCCTTAGAATTATTTCTATTATCACCAAGCATTAAATACTGACCTTCAGGTATATCAAAAGAGTATCCTGAATTACCTATAACCCAATCCTCAGCTAAATAATCTTCTTCATAAATACCATCTGTTGTTCCATCCTGTCTATTTGTGATATAAATTGTACCATCTTTAATTTCAACTTTTTCACCTGGGAGACCAATTAGTCTCTTAACGAAAAGTTTTGGTTTCTTTACATCTGGATCATTAACATCATCTGGAAATTCAAAAATTACAATATCTCCACGCTTTGGTTCACCAAATCTATATGCAAGTCTATTACCTACCATTCTATCATGTTTCATGATAGTATTCTGCATTGACTCACTAGGTACTGTTGCATTAATAATTATAACATTATCAACAAAATACGCTATAGCAAATGCTACAACAAATACCATTACCCATGATAAAGCTTCCTTAAAGAAATACTGTGCTCCATCACCTCTTGCTGATCCCCTTATTTTTAAATCTTTCCTAAAATCATTAGAACTCATTATATCCTCCAACCATTAAAATGGTTTATTCATTATCTTTACCTGTACTTACGTTTCTTCTGTTTATAGCCCAAAGATTAGCTCCACTACCATTATGGTTGTAACTTGCATTATAGTAATTATTCCATCCCTTTGTTCTAGCAAATAAAGGATCAAATGCCTTACCATCTATTTCAACCCATGAATGAGCATCACCATAAAGTGAACTATCATCATCTGTAATATAAACTGTCTTATATCCACATTCATGTAAGAGATATCCAAGTGCGCAAGCCATTGCTGTACACTCACCACCATTAGTAGCGTGTGCATTTTCGTCTAATACATCATTCGCCATAATGATATCCCAATCTTTCTGATCTCTAACATTCTTTAAGAAGTGATATCCAATATATGGAACCTTTGTCATATATTTAAATACTTTCTTTCTCTTTGTCTTTCTAGAATCTGTAGGTTTAGTAATATTCTTCACAAGCTTTCTGGCTCTCATCATAGTCTCAATCTTACTAACTGCGTAACTTGTTTCATCAGCAGTTCCATCAAGTTCTACTTTAACACCATCAACCTTCTTACCTCTAGCCATAAATCCTTTTGTTCTATCAAAGTAATAGTAAGAACCTTTAATCTTATGCCATCCTTTTACAGCCACGCCCTTAGGTGCCTTACCATGTGCTTTCTTTGAGAAATAATATGTATATCCATCTATATTTCTAAAACCAGTTGCCTTTACTCCATTACTATAATAATATTTATAACCACCCTGTTTAATCCATCCATTCTTCTTTGCAGCCTCTACTCTTACTGCAGGTATAGCTGAAACCATCATTGCTGATGCAACTACAAAACATAATGCATTCTTTATTAAAGTACTCTTACAACGCATAACTGCCTCCCAGTGATATTCTTATAAATCATTATATATATTATTAAATGTTGATATTATTCAATAGCATCAATAATCCATTTAGTCTGTCCTTCAACAGAATGACAATAAACTGTGAAATTAGCAAATGTAGCAATTCCATTAAGTTCATTCTCGTCATCTAAACAAGCACCGGCTGTTTCGAAATTATTGTACATACCAACTGCATTAGTAAGTTCTGAAAGTGTCTTACCAACATACTTTTTAGCATCATCAACTGTTGCTTCTTTTTTAGTATCTGTTTCAGTAATAACATAGTCAGTTCCGCTTTCTACCTTCTTAGTACGTCTCTCTTGTGTCTGTGTTTCCTTATTTTCAGTAACCTGTTCAGTCTCTGTTTCCTTTACCGTTACTGTTTCTGTCTCTGTTTCCTTAATAGTTGTTGTTTCTTCAGTCTGTTTTTCTGTTGTAACAACTGTCGCCTTTTCCGTCTCATCACTTGCTGACTTTCCGCAGCCACTTAATCCTAAAACTGCAATTCCAAAAGCTAGAAAATAAGCCTTTTTTTTCATGATGAATCTCCTTATCTAATTCTATTCTACTTTTAATACAACACCTGATGATGTGTATTTATTATCTTTATCAGAAATTACTTCAATTTCGCTTTCTCCAGGAACAATTTCATCTTTTCCTACATACATTGAAAAAGCGTATTCATCTTCTGAATTTACATCATTGTATCCAACCGGATAAGCCTCATAATCTGTAACATACTTGCTATCTTTTACTCTAACAAATACATTACTATCTTCATCCCAATATTTCTTATCTAAACTTCCATAAATGACATACTTACCAGTAATATTATCAAATTTACAATTCACCTTAACATTCATCTCTTTTTCATCTAAAGAATTGATGGTCTTAAACTCTGCTTCCATAACTGGAAGGTACTTTGTAAAATATGATATATGTCTTTGTGTGATTTCCATAACCACATCTGTTGCCTTGTGTTCTTTTATTTCCTCAAGATTAAATGGAACAATCTTTGTAAAGAAAGAATCTCCATACTCTTCAGCCATAAAAGGAACAAGTGAATTTCCATATGAATCACGATACATAACAAGTGATTTATCTTTAGAGCCATTCATCGCACTGATTTTAAAATCCTCAGTGTTCTTAAATCCATCAGCATATTTGAAAGAAAAGTCTTTATCATAATATACATTATAATCAAGCTCGCTGCCTTTTGGATAAAGCATCTTCATAAGATCACCCTTAAAATCCTTTTTTATGGATTTTTTAATTGTATCATAATCCGTATATTCATTATTTAATTCTTTTTGTATCAATTTCTGAGCAAATGCTGCACCTTCATTATTCCAGTGCGTATCATGCTTATGATACATTATTCTTTTATCTTTAGCAAATGCATCGTGTAAATCAACATAATTTACACCTTCCTTATCCATGGCTTTCTTAAGCTTAATAAAATTATTTTCACCATCAGGTTTTAAATAATTACCTGGCATGTATCTACCATAAAGTTCTGCTTTTATAGGAGCTATTGCAACTATAAAGTTAGCATCATAACTCTTAGCGTAATCCTGCATAAGTTTTAAAATTCTGGCTGCATTATGTATCTGTCTGTCAGATAAGACATTTCGACGCATATATTCATCCATTGTTTCACCATAGAATAACCATCCTTCGGTACCATAAATAACATCTTTATTCTGAGATGTTTCAAATAATTTTGTACTTAATATTTCATCAAGTGTAATCATCTCCTGACGGTACGCGAAATGATCTTTATAATATAAATCAAGTTCATCAAAGAACTTAGTATTTATTTTGCCTTCTTTCTTAAGTTGTGGAAAAGCTGCAGCTGTTCTTTTTTCAGCTGACATATCAGTTTTATAATAAAGCATTCCCACACTTGGAATAGAAATAAGAATCAAAAACAAAAGAATATGTATCCATTCAAAAATACCTTTATTCTTCATAATCACTCCAAAATTAAAATCTAAAGTAAATAAAAGGGTTGTATGCTCCTGATGACAATCTAAGCATGCATAAGAATAACATAACCATAGCCATATAAGCGTACACCTTTCTATTAATGTCTTTTTTCTTAATTAATTCATTAAACCTCTGGCTTACTGGATAAGCAAAAATAATAGCCACAATCAATGTAACAATATTATACAAATTCATGTATTCTAAAAACATACTTGAAGTCTTAGTATCTATCCAGAAGTTTGTAAACATTGATTTCACAAACCATAGGCCTTTACTTATGGTGTCCGCTCTAAAGAATACAAATGCTGTCACGGCAACTAGTAATGTATATAAATTAGCTATTACTTTTATCTTTAACTTTCTAATAGGAAGAATTGTATCTTCTAAAACATTAAACACTCCATGGATTATCCCCCATAGGATAAATGTCCAGTTAGCGCCATGCCAGATACCTGTAAGAAGGAATACTGTCATCTTGTTTCTTTCTGTCTTAAACTTTCCTTCCCTATTTCCTCCAAGTGGAATATAAACATATTCCTTAAACCAGGTTGAGAGTGATATATGCCATCTACTCCAAAAATCCTTGATACTTGTTGCACAATATGGATGATTGAAATTCTCCTTATATGAAAATCCAAACATATGACCAAGACCAATTGCCATATCTGAATATGCACTAAAATCATAATAAATCTGAAGTGCATAAGCTATTGCTCCAAGCCATGCCACAATTGCACCATATTCATTTATATTAAGAGCAAATATATCGTCTGCAATAACAGCACAAACATTTGCTAAAAACATCTTCTTAAATAGTCCCTTGCAGAATCTGCTAATACCATTTGAAATCTCTACGGTATCAAATTGTCTTTCATTAATCTGTTCGTTTATATCACCATACTTTACGATTGGTCCAGCAACAAGCTGTGGGAACATAGAGATATAAAGTAAAACATTCAAATAATTCTTCTGTGATAATTTTGGATCCCGATAGACATCACAAACATAAGATAATGCCTGAAACGTAAAGAAAGAAATTCCTATTGGAAGAGCAATCTCCTTAATAGATATTCCTGCGTGCAATCCTTTATTAATGTTATCAATAATAAAGCCTGTATACTTGAAAACTCCAAGTATACCAATATTAACTATTACCGCAATTACAAGTATAACCTTTCTATACTTTGCCTTACCATCACTTGAAGGACCAAGCATATATCCAAAGATGTAGTTCCATATGCTTGAACCAATCATAAGCAAAACATATACTGGTTCACCAAATGCATAGAAAAACAAACTTGCAATTATAAGAACTATGTTTTTAATTTTTATTGATACCGGTAGCATACATAGTCCAAACACTATTGGCAAAAAAGCAAACAGAAATATTGCTGAACTAAAGACCATGTTACCCTCCAAAGTCTCTATATATTATAAATTCCTATATATTTAAACCATAGAATATTATATAAAATACAATGATTTCGGTCAAGTCATAAATAAGCATAAATACTAAACATTTTCTTAATTTTTCCAAATTGTTATATTTATGTCAATATTAATTCATATTTCATATTATATGTTAACATTTACGTAACACATCTAACGCATGTTTACCTTTCCAAAAACTAAAAGGGACTGTAAAAAAAGTTTCTAAATAGCAGAACTGCATTGGCAATGGCCAATGCAGTTCTGTTTCTCTATGTATAATTATTATAATTGTTGATTTTAGAGGCACTTTAATAAGCCCTATGTTAATAAGAGCTTTTTTAATCTATTCAGTTACCTGATATCATGCAATCATCTTCAATCTATTTCGTTTATTGTGATATTTATAAAGGTTAAAAGCACAAGCAATCAGGGTTAACTCTAAATTTACGTTTTCTAAGCCTCTTCTGAACAGCCTTTTATAAGATCTGTCCCACTTGATAACACCAAATGTTCCCTCAGATTGTATGCTTCTGTTCATGCGAAGCAAAGCTCCAT
>NZ_FUXZ01000012.1:1994-104717 GCF_900167115.1 Eubacterium uniforme | reverse complement strand
ACTACCAAAAGAGGTTCTGCTGATCTTCGAAAGACTCTGTTTCAGATAATGGATGTACTTATAAAAACAGCTCCGATAGACGATCCGGTATATCAATTTCTTGATAAGAAAAGATCTCAAGGTAAACCGTACTATGTCTATATGACTGCTGGAGCAAATAAGTTTTTACGAGTCTACTATGGACGAGTTACCGAATATCTATCGACTCTTTCAGATTAATCATAACTAATAAATGATCCTGATCAGACCGGCACTGATGTGGTGGTCTTCTTTTAATGCCTTTTCCCAACCTATATTTAATTTTCAATTTTTATAAATTTAGCCTTGACTTTTTATTTGCAGGCTAATTTATGATTACTCTTCACCAAGAACAAAAACTTTATAAAATGTTTCAAGTGATTCGAATAATTCTCTTTTTTCGTCTTGAAGCTTCTTTATCTTAAGTCCCGCTCCAATATCATCATATAAAAGATCACCCTCATCACACTCTGTTTCTAAGAGTAAGTCTCCTTCTTCAGAGAATCTAAGTAGAAAAACACCTCCAACATCCTCAGTAAAAAGAACACACATTATTTTAAGTTCATCCTTCACTGTCTGTGGAAGTAACTCATAATTATCATTAAAATAATACTTTTTCTCATATGCACTACTTGCACATAATACTAATTCATCATCAAACATATTATAACTCCTAGCATCAATTTATATATTAATAATATCTTAAGATTCATTAAAACATCCTTAAGTATATAATCTTCAATTTTATCATTTATATCAAAATATCATTCTAAATATATCACACATACATAACACGAACAATCCTGCAGCAAATAACCATACCAAAAAGGTACTTAAATATCTCTTTCTTCTTTTAAACTTTATCCCCATTAACACATTAAAAATCACACCCGCTCCAGTAACCAAAAACATGTATTTTAATCTCCACGAAACACCAACTAAAATTGCAACGAACATAACAATTATATATAGTGAAATACATGCATTAACTATATCAAATTTGTATCCTTCATATCTAAACGGTTTTCTTAATCTTTGGTTCTTCAAACTTCTCACCTAATCCCAATATATAAGGGGCTACTTTCGCAGCCCCTTTGTTTATATTATTTATAAATTATTTTTCACCTTTTGCAACTTCAGTAACTGCAGAAATTGTTCCTGCAAGGCTAGCAATATCTGAAGGTACAATAATCTTTGTAGCCTGTCCATGAGCAGCTTCAGCAAATGCTTCAAGACTCTTAAGTTTAATAACCTGTTCATCAGCACCAGCCTCTTTAATAAGTTTTAAACCTTCAGCTGTAGCCTGCTGTACTTTGATGATAGCCTGAGCTTCACCATCAGCTTCTCTAATCTTCTTTTCCTTAACAGCGTCAGCCTTAAGAATTGCTGCTTCTTTTTCAGCTTCAGCTTCAAGAATTGCTGATTCTTTCTGACCTTCAGCTTTAAGAATTGCTGACTTCTTTTCACCTTCTGCGATAAGAATCTGTTCACGTCTTTCACGTTCAGCCTTCATCTGCTTCTCCATTGCTTCCTGGATAGCAGCTGGTGGCATAATGTTCTTAAGTTCTACACGGTTAACTTTAATACCCCATGGGTCTGTAGCCTGGTCAAGTGACTGTCTCATCTGAGTATTAATAACTTCTCTTGATGTAAGTGTTTCATCAAGTTCAAGATCACCGATGATATTACGAAGTGTTGTAGCTGTTAAGTTTTCAATAGCCATAATTGGATTTTCAACACCGTATGTAAATAACTTAGGATCTGTAATCTGATAAAATACTACAGTATCAATTCTCATTGTAACGTTATCCTTTGTGATAACTGGCTGAGGTGGGAAGTCAACTACCTGTTCCTTCAAATCAACCATTCTTGCTACTCTATCAATAAAAGGCATCTTTACATGAAGACCAACTCCCCATGTTTCTAAATATCCACCAAGTCTTTCAATAATAAATGCATTTGCCTGTGGAACAATCTTAACACATGATGCTAAAATTACTACTAAAATTACTAATAAAACTACTACTGGCATTTTAAATTCCTCCTTATAATACTTTTCACATAAATACTCGCCATAAATATTTATGCCTTTCTAACAAACACTTTTACACCTTCAACTTTTTCAATGACAACCTGTGTATCAGCTGGAATAATATCTTTATCATTCACTGCTCTTGCTGACCACTCAAGGTCTCCAACTAAAACCTGTCCAGTGCTTTTAGCATTGTCGATTTCCTCTTTAACTAAGCAAGTCTTTCCAACCATGCTGTCTACATTTGTAGGCTCTCCGCCTTTTTTTGCCTGAGCTCTTGCAATCGGTCTAAAGATTAATAATACTAATACCGAGACCGCAATACCAACAAACCATTGAACGATTATGTTAGCACCTAACATACAAGCTATGAATGCGGCGACGGAGCCAACTGCAAACCATATAGTTACCAATGATACGGTTAGTGCCTCAATTACAACAAATATAATCAATAGCACAAGCCACATAATCTGAGCATCTGACATAACTTCTACCTCCTTTTATTTTTTCATTACTTATACCCCTAAATAATAAATATTCATCATATTCTTACACTTCAAATAATTATTTTCACATCAAAATAATTCTAAAAGTTTCCAAATAATTAAATATTTACTTTGAAAATAATTGTATATCATATCTCTTAAAATTTCAATATATTCCGTTAAAAAACTGTCAAAAAATACTGTCATTTCAAGGAGGTTTTAGCATATAAAAAGGAGTGATTTTCATCACTCCTTAACGTTCTCTTTTATTCAACAACTGCTGTCTTAACATTCTCATCAACTGTAACAAACTGGCTACTTACATAACCTGTCTGTCCTTCAAATGTAATTTCTACCCAGCCATCTCCAGTATCCTTTTCACTACAAGTATACTTACTTCCAACACCTGCCATGCCAAGAACCTGTGCATCTGTACTCTTTTCAGCTCTAACTCTTATGCCGTCCTCTGTAATCGTAGCTGTATAACCACCTTCATTAAGTTTCTTGTCAGCTGCAATACCAAAGATACATAATTCCGTTTTTACATAACCTTTATATTCGCCTGATGCAACTTCTGTCCACTCCTCACCTGGAGTAACCACTGTTCCACCACATCCACTATAAATTCTAGCAACTATCTTACTATCACTGCTAGCTTCTTCTCTTAAATTAACAAAATTATCAGCTGAATCTAATACTATAGCAAATGAATCACCAGCAGTAGCTTCCTTACTACTTACTTCATCTCCAATTTCCTCTCCATCTGATAAGTCTTCTGACTTGATTTCCTCTGTTCCATCAATTTCATCGATGTCATCTAAATCGTCAAGTTCCTCTAACTCATCTTTCTTAGATTCTTCTGTTTCTTTTTCACTAGTTTTCTCTGATCTGTTATTACCCTTAGTAAGTAAATGTTCTACTTTATTATTACCCATATCAGCAGAACTAATCTGCTTAACATTTACATCTCTTGATGATGTAAAATCCCAAAACATTATTGCGATTATAATGAAAAGAACAATATATAAACCTATATTGAGTTTCTTCACTAATCTTCTAATTTTAAACCTCATAGCGACCTCTAAATACACGTTTTTTAAACTAGATAAATTATAAAATTTCTTTCTTTTATAATCATCAGCCACGAGAATAATTTTAACAAATACTATTACACTTTGTCAATATATCGCGTTTATATTTTGACACGCTTTCACCATCTGCATTTGCTACTTTTTCCTTGAAATAAAAGGTTGCACACCCGAAAGTGCACAACCTTAATTTTTTCTTAAAAATTTATATTTATTATATGGCTTAGTTATCTTTAAAAAATTACTCTATGGATTTGTAATTGTAAAACTATCAAGATAAGCATCCCATGATCCGTCATCAGCTGTAACTACAAGCTTAACTTCCTGGTTACCTGTCTTATGTCTTACATTTTTAAGTGTATAAGTTGCTGGGTATCCATCTCCATAGTAAAATGTACCCATAAAATCTCCGCCAATGTAAAGATCTACACGAGCTAATTTGTTCGTATTTGAACAAGCTCTTAATGCGAAGTTATGTCTGTCATAACCAAAGTTCTGTGTATATGAAACAGCATCCTGATTTGCGTAAAGAGCAACACCATTGAATGGATTGCTGATTTTACCTGTATATCTTCCGCTTGTCTTCATGCTTTCACACTGAACTGTAGTTCCCTGCCATGAACCAGAATTGTTATTATTGTTGTTGTTATTATTCTGGTTATTGTTGTTATAGTTATTATTATTGTTATTACTATTGCCACCAAATGTTACAACTGCATTAGTAACGTTTGCATAGCCACTACTCTTGTAACCTTCTACAGTTAGGGCGACTTCTGTAAGGTTACCAAGAGTCATGCCATGCTGTGCCCAAGCATCAAAATGCTTGCTTACACTAATTGTTCCACTTGTTCTCTTGCTTGTTCTAACGCTCCAGAACTGTGTGAATGTTGTATTACCATCGATTGAAGGAGCATTATATCTTGTATCCTGATATAAATCATATGTTCCTCCATCAACACTAATCTGTCCTTTATACTGACCGCTTGTAGGTCTCCATGATCCCCAGCTGTCTACAATATAGTATTCAACTAATGGATTTCTTGACCAACCATATACACAAAGGTATGAGTTACCGTTTGGCTGGTAATTAGCACTGTAATTAACTGAGATATTACCATACTGATTATATCTCTTTGATGAATCAAGTGTCTTTCCTGTTCTAAATAAAGCATTTCCGATATTGCTCCATTGACATTCGAAAGCTCCACCTCCATTAAGTTTCATACTAGTGTTACCATAATCCTTCCATAATGAAAAATCAACACCATCAATTTTGCCAGTCTTGCTATCATATACAGTCTGGCCACGACTCTCAGCCTTAGTTGCAGTAAGTGGTGGTACTAAAGCTACCACTGCACATAACACACCTGCAATAAGACCTGCAATTTTTTTACGTTGCATAAGTCTGCTCTCCTTTCAATATTCTTTTTTTCTTTTTTCTTCTATATTTCAAACTCAGAGATTATTGCCATGGACCAAATCTCTAAGTTTCAATATCACAACCCCGGTTTCCCGACACACACAAATATACCACAAGGAATTTGCTGCAAAAAGGCTTTTTTTTAGCATTTAATTGTTAAAAAAACGAAAAAATCACAAATAGTTTTCTATCAAATCTTCATTTCAAAAATCACTAGCAATATTTTGGCTTTTTCAAAAAGCTAAAATGTGCTAGCAATAAAAAACCTTCCCAAAAACACCTTTTTTAAATGAATTGTTTCCATTTTTCATTGTATTTTCAGCTTTTTTAGATGAGTTGTTTTTATCATTTTAATTAGTTTCTTCCTATATAGATACAAAAAAAGCTGTACACCTTTCGGTGTACAGCCATTATTTCTTATAATATGTTTTACTGTTTTCTCTCTATATTAAATTTATGGATTTGTTATCTCAAGTGAATCGAGGAACGCATCCCAATTTCCATCATCAGCTGTAACAACAAGTTTAACTTCCTGGTTACCTGTCTTGTGACTTACATTCTTAAGTGTGTATGTAGCTGGATAACCATCTCCATAGTAGAATGTTCCCTTATATTCGTTACCGATATAAAGATCTACACGAGCCATGTTGTTATTATTTGAGCAAGCTCTTAATGAGAAGTTATGAGTTCCATAACCAAAGCTCTGTGTATATGAAACTGCATCCTGGTTTGCATATAATGCAACACCTGAGAATGGAGAATTAATGTTACCTGTGTACTGACCACTCTTTGTCATGTTTTCACACTGAATAGTTTCACCATTCCATGATGAACCTGAATTATTGTTACCACTATTGTTATTATTGTTATTATTGTTGTAGTTATTGTTATTATTGTTGTTATTCTGTGACTGGTTATTATTATTGTTATTTCCGCCACCTATTGAATAACCACCAAATGTAGTAACATTGTACTTAACGTTAGCATAACCGCTACTCTGATAACCTTCTACGTTAAGAGTAACTTCATAAAGATTACCGAGGTTCATGCCTCTCTGAGCCCAAGCATCAAAATGTTTGCTTACACTAATTCTACCACTAGTTCTCTTGCTTGTTCTAACACTCCAATACTGTTTAAATGTTGTGTTACCATCAATTGAAGGCTGATTAATTCTGTCTGTCTCATAAATATCATATGTGCCGCCATCGATTGTTACCTGACCTCTTGAATTAGCTCCAGGTGGTCTCCATGATCCCCAGCTGTCTACGATATAATATTCTACTAATGGATTTCTTGACCATCCATATACGCAAAGGTATGAATTACCATTTGGCTGATAATCAGCAGAATAATCAATTGTGATATCTCCATACTGTCCATATTTCTTTGTACAATCAAGAGTCTTTCCTGTTCTAAATAAAACATTACCAATGTTCTGCCATGAACATTCGAAAGCACCTCCGCCATTAAGTTTCATGCTTGTTGTACCATAATCTTTCCAAAGAGTACAGTCAACGCCATCAACCTGTACTGACTGATTGTTATAAAGAGTCGTACCTGCACTAGCTGCATTAGTATCTGTTAAAGGTGGTACTAATGTAAGAGCTGCACATAGGAATCCTGCTATTAGGCCTCCAAGTTTTTTACGTTGCATATTGCAACCTCCTTTCACTTTTTTCCTTTTTTATTCGTTCAAGGATATTAACCGGTTTGAATCCTTAAACATTATGTATCAATGATACTAAAGATTCTTTGCCTGTCTGCAGAAATATCACACTCTCTTATTACTCTATTAAATTTTTAAATCAATATAATCTAGTCCTTCGTTTTCCGCCTTATTTGCCCCCCAGCAATTGTTAATATATCACAATAAAATTCTAATTAAAAGTGTTTTCCTTGTTAAATTTTTGCCAACGAAATCGTTTAATTCACATTTTGCAGTTTCGTCTTTTCTTTGAATTTAAGCGAATTTTTGGATACTATTTTACATTTTTTTGTTTACTTAACAGAAACGAAAATTTACATCGCGTTTTCAATTTGGTAATAATCTCGTTACAATCTCGTAACAATTTACTTTAAAAAAATTGGTTTTCTTAACTTAATTTTCACTTTTGGATATATTTTTTTTATCTTTTGAAAGAGAAAATTAATAGTTATTAGCCACAAAAATAAAACAAAAAAGAGAACAAAAACTGCTGCGTTTCTTATTTGTTCTTTTTTTAGTTTTTTTCTCATAAATGTTACAAAAATATATAGATAAATGTTGCAAAATAGCCTAGATAGTTGTATTATTGAAATTGTATAAACAAATTATTCATTTTAATGGAGGAGAAAAATAATGGCTACAAAAGAACCAGTTAAGAAGGTTGTTGCAAAAGAAACTGTAAAGGCGGATGTAAAAGCTGCTCCTGCTAAAGCAGAAGTAAAGAAGGAAGAAGCTAAGGCTCCTGCTAAGAAAGCTACAGCTACTAAGACAGCTGCTAAGAAGGCTACAGCTGCTAAGAAAACTACTACAGCTAAGAAAGCTACAGCTACAAAAACAGCTGCTAAAAAAGCTCCTGCTAAGAAGGCTACAGCTACTAAGACAGCCGCTAAGAAAACTACTACAGCTAAAAAGGCTACAACTACTAAAAAAACTAACAACAAAGTTGTTGCTGAATTCAACGGATTCAGTGTTGATGTTACAGATGTAACAAGTATTATCGATCTTGCTAAAGATGCATATGTTGCTCAGGGTCATAAGGCAACAGAAGCTAAAAAGATTGAAGTATACGTTAATGATGGTGGGTATTACGCAGTAGTTAATGGCGAATCAATCGGTAAAATCAAATAATTATACTTTATATAAAGTACGTATTTAAGATTATGGGATTAAACCAAAAAAACCAGTCACACATTGACTGGTTTTTTTATATGATTAATTATGCCTGAGCGTCAATAAATGTATTGATTTCTTCAACTAAATCATCAGCGTCAATACCATGAACCATGCATGCTTCTTCTAATGATTCACCAATTGAAGATGGACATCCGATACAATGCATACCAGCGTTAAGAAGTACTGGTACTACTTCTGGATTTGTCTTTAAAAGATCGCCCATAATTGTTTCTTTAACTACTTTTGCCATAACTAAATTCCTCCATAAAAGTAATTTCTCATTTTTAAATTCCTTGATAAGTATATAGAATCAACTATAAAAACTCAAGCAAATAATCCACTAATGGTATTTTTTATCATTTAGAAAATATTTCATCATAATTATCATCTATAAGTTTCTCAATTAGATTCTCATCAACATCTTCAAACTCTCTCATAAGCTTGTCTTTTATTACTTCACTTCTCTTAAAATATAATTCCTCTTCACTACCTTCAATAGGAACAATATCCTTCTGGACACTTGTCTTTAACCATTCAGTAATTTTATCATAATCACTTTTTTCCTTACCAAGCATTCCTTCATACTCTTTCGCTTTAAAAATATATCTAATTCCAATAACTGTAAATACGATAAACATACCACCCATTGTAATACAATTTAGCAAATTCTCTTTTGGATTAAATGGAAGTTTAATAAATTTATCAAGTACACCACTCATGCTAAGTCCCATAACTGATAATCCTAAAACGCCAAATACAGTAAGTGCTCCAGCAGTTGATTTTGCATCCTCATACTTATCTGAAATATTAACATATCTACTTGATGAACCATTAACTATTTCTGATATTGTTTCATCAGGATATTCACCTTCTAAAGTAGGTGGTAAAGAATTGATATCAACGTTATTATTTTCTTCATCAAATTCAACATCTAAATCACTTATTGCTTCATCCGTTGCATTTGCTCCTTCAACACCATTCTCTTCTAAAATTTCATCTAGTAATTTTTCGTCCATATCTTCTCCTTAATATAATCATTTATTTATAATTAATAATCCATAAAAATAATTATAATACTATTCCTCAAAACTTTCACCAATCAATGAAAATCCTACAATCATAATTATAATAACAATACCCGGCATAACAGCAATCCAAGGCGCAACGAACAAGTAGCTTTGCGCTTCAGAAATCATACGTCCCAAACTTTGATCAGGTGGTTGTACACCTAAACCCAAGTAACTCATGGATGCTTCTGCTATAACAGCATTGTTAAAACCGATTGTAATGTTAGTTACCAATTTTGGTATAACATTAGGAAATACATGTTTGAATATAATCTTCCATGTAGGTATACCCATCGCTCTTGCACTTTCAATAAAACCAAGTTTTTTTATTCTTATAGTTTCAGCTCTAATCATTCTGGCAAAACTTGGAATAAATAAAATACCAAGAGCAATTATTATTTTATATTTACCTTTACCTAAAACACTTATAATAACAAGAGCTAAAAGAACACTTGGAAATGATAAAAGTAAATCATTTATTCTCATTATTATTTCATCAATTATGCCACCATAGAATCCTGTAAGAAGTCCAATAACACAACCAACAAATGCTCCGATAAAAACTGTACAAAATGCAATCAAAAATGTGATTCCGATTCCAGACATAATTCTAGAAAAAACATCACGTCCAAAATTATCGCATCCACATATATGTTCTAATGATGGCGCTGCATTCTTTAATGAACCACTCATTTTTGTAGGACTATATGGCGTCCAAAAAATACTTACAATTGCTAAGAGTAGCAAGATACTAATTATCGCTATTCCTATTCTTAAATATATCTTTTTCATGTATCTTTATCCTAATCCTAAAATAAAAATATAATTATTTCACATATATAATACAAGCATATCCCAATTAAATATAACTTTTAAATATCACTAAGTTTAATTCTAGGATCAATTACTGCGTATAATATATCAACTAATGTATTACATACAACAACCACAAGCGCTATATAAATAACTGCTGCCTGAACAACTGGAAAGTCTCGTTTTGAAATAGCATTTACTAAAAACTTACCCATGCCAGGTACACCAAATACCTGTTCAACAATTACAGAACCAGCAAGCACTTCTGCTATTACAAGTCCAATAAAAGTAAGAACTGTTATCATGGCATTCTTTAAAACGTGATGAATCAATATGTCTTTCTCATCACACCCTTTACTCCTTGCTGTTCTAACATAATCATTATCCATCTCATCAGACACTGCATTTCTAATGTATTTAACAGTCATTGCAACTTTTGGAAGTGCAACAGCCATCGCTGGGAATATAAGATAAGCAACTGCACCAAGAAAGTCTTCTGCTGGTGAAACATATTTGCCTGGTGTAAATAATTTAAGCACTATACCAAATACATACGTTAATAAAATACCCATAAAGAAACTTGGTATAGCCATAAATGTATGAGTTAGTAGCAATAAGCCACTATCTATCGGAGTATCTCTATATTTCGCAGCAAATATTCCAATCGGAAATGCAACTATCAATAATAATACAATTGACAAAAAACCTATTGTAATTGTATATGATGCCCTATTAAGCAATAACGAACTTACTGAATATCCTTCAAACTGAAGTGAATGACCAAAATCACCTTTTACTGCCTTGCTCGCCCAATTCACATATCTTACAAATACATTTTGATCAAGCCCGAGCTCACTTCTAAGTTCCGCCACTCTTTCAGGAGTTGCATCATTACCAAGCTTTGTTAAAGCAGCATCTCCAGGTATTACGGAAAAAGCAAAAAATGTAAATACAGATATTAAAAATATTGTAAATATTAAAACACCTATTTTTTTAATAATATATTTTAACATGCTTCCTCCTTTATTATCAATTTCAAAAATGGGCTTGCTGACAATAACAGCAAACCCATATATATTCAAATTATTATGCTAACAACATATATCCGTTATGCTACTTATTTCTTAAAGTATACAACAGACATATCCTGCGCTGCAACTGGATAAAATACATATCCATCTAATTTTTTGTTAATAGCAACGATATTTGCTGGATCTTCTAAGTATACTGAAGCCGCTGTATCAGCTAAAATCTGCTGCATCTTCTTGTATGATTCAACTTTTTCCTTGTCGTCTGTTGAAGCTGTTGCTTTCTTGAATAACTCATCATATTCGTCATTCTTGTAGTTTGTAAAGTTATTCTTAGCGTCTGATACGTTCTTCTTAAACCAACTACTTGGTGTAAGTGTACCATCAACAGCAACTACTGTTGCCTGATACTTCTTATTAGTATATGCTTCATCAACCCAAGTTGAAAATTCAACCATGTTAATCTTTGCGTTAATACCGATTTCTTTTAAGTTCTCAACAATGATTTCTGCAGCGCCCTGATGTGGTTCATAGTTATTAGGAACTGTAATTGTTAAATCAAATCCCTTTTCATAACCCGCCTTCTTAAGTAATTCCTTAGCCTTTTCAACATCTACGCTGTATGTCTTTTCTGTATCTTCATTATAGTACTTCTTAAATGCAGGAATCATGTTTGTACCAATAACATGACTATATCCATCAAATAAGAATTCATTAATCTGCTGTCTATCAACTGCATAACATAATGCTTTTCTTACATCTTCGTTCTTAAATGGTTCATAATCATTATTAAGGAATAATGCCTGAACATAATTTACGCTACCATGTAAGATATTAAAGTCGTTCTCAATTGTCTTAGCCTGGTCAGTTGTAAGGTACTGATAAACATCAATTGTACCACTCTGAAGCTGCATCATAGCGGCATCTGTATCTGCCTCAACCTTAAATGTAACCTCATCAAGATATGGATATGGACTATTCCAATATTCCTTATTCTTTTCAACTACTAACTTCTCGCCTGGTTTATATTCTTTAAACATGAAAGGACCTGTACCAACTGGCTTAGTTGTAACATTAGCTTCATTACTCTTTTCAATGATTGCAAGAGTAAGTTCACTTAAAAACTCTGTATCACCAGCGTTTAATGTAACCTTAATGTCCTTATCGCCTTCTGTAGTTACTTCCTTAAAATTAGCCCAAACAGTGTCTTCTTTCTTAACCTCTGCATATCTGTCAATTGAATACTTAACATCATCAACAGTAACTGCATTACCGTCATGGAACTTAATTCCGTCTCTTAACTTAAAGCTATAAACTGTTCCATCATCTGAAATGTTATATTCACTTGCAACTGCTGGTACTAATTCACCTTCTGATGTAGGTTTTACTAAACCTTCAAAAATGTTAAATAATACTTCTCTAGTTCCTGCATACACACAATTGTGTGGGTCAAGACTATCAAAATCCTGAGTTACACCAACTGTAACCTTTCCACCTTCAGCAATATCTCCTTCCTTTGGAGCACTGCTTTCAGTCTTTGTAGTTTCAGATTTCTTCTTTGACTTACCACCTCCGCATGATACGCAAAGTGTAGCTGTCATTGCCGTCATCATCATGATAACTAATGATTTCTTTAAATTTTTTCTCATGTTGATTCTCCTATCTACATATGCAACTGTACTTACCATAAAGATTTGTCACCTTAGTATCATATTGCAACTAAGTATCAATACCCATTGCAATTACAAACTCTAATGCAAATCACAATTCCTAATCCCAGTCAAAATTTCTTAAGTGTCCTTCTAACTGCATCCCAGCAAATTCAGTCTGTCTTAAAGCCTCATACAAAACAATTGCTACTGAGTTAGAAAGATTTAAAGATCTTATCTCTGGATTCATAGGAATCCTTATGGCTGTTTCTTTATTATCATGAAGTATGTCTTCTGGAATTCCAGCACTTTCCTTACCAAACATAATATAATCGCCATCTTCAAAAGAAACATCAGTATATTTCTGTGGTCCCTTAGTTGTGGCATAGTAGATTTTTGGATTATTATTTTTCTCCAAAAAGTCTTCTAAATTATCATATATGGTAACATCTAAATGCTGCCAGTAATCCATACCTGCACGCTTTAATCCTTTTTCGGTAATTCTAAATCCCATAGGTTCAATCAAATGTAACCTACTACCTGTAGCTACACAGGTTCTTCCAATATTACCAGTATTCTGAGGAATCTCAGGTTCAAGTAAAACAATATTAAACATAATATTTCCCTACTTTCTTAATTTCAGCTATATTTTACCATTGTATTTGCTATGTTGCAATATACTTTCTCTATTCATTTATAATTTAAGGGCTTGTCCATAACGACAAGCCCTCATCTATAAATATATAAATATATTTTTTATTTTATTAATTTTCTTCGTAAAAACAATACTATCATCAATAATATATAAGCAACTACAAGCATTGAAACCATAATAAAATTATAATTTCCACCTGGAATAACTCCTGTCTGTTTTAGAATTATACCAATTAACGAAGCAATCACTAAAAAAATCACTACTCTAGTTAAATAAACTAATTCTTTTCTCATTTTTTGTATCCTTTATTTAGCCTTTTTTCTCGCGAGATTAACAGTAATGTATTATATATTTTCAACATATATATGTCAAGTGACAATATACAACAAAAAAAGAAAACAATTATGAGTTTCGCTCAAGATTATTTTCCTTTTTAGTATACATTTCTTCATATATTTAATTTTATATTACTACACTTTTTTAATCTTCATCATCTTTCACTTCCTGGAAAACCACATCATCAAAATACTCATTCTGTTCGCGGTCCCATGCCATGCTTTCATAAAAACTTTCAGTAACCTCTAAGTCAAGCTTACCCTCTCTACACATGCTTCTAAGCACGTCAAAAGCTCTTTCTGGTGGCATAGCTGGCTTATAAGGTCTATCATCAGCAGTAATCGAATCATAGATATCAATGATTGTAAGAAGTCTACACTCCCATGATATCTGATCACCCTTAAGGCCCTGAGGATAACCTGAACCATCCAAAAATTCATGATGATTACTTGCCCATGTACTTACCTCGCCATAAACCTCAGAAAAGTCCATCTGGTCAAGCATCTCCTTAGTATGAATAACATGGGACTGAATAACCATACGTTCTTCATCAGTAAGAGTTCCTCTACGAATCAAAAGTGAATCTTTTTCATATTTATCTAAAAGTTTCACCTTCTCACCCGTTGGAGTAAGAACATTCATTTTACTAATTTTTTCAATTTTAGCACTCATTTCATCATTAAGATAGCCTACAATATTAGCAGCCATAATTATTTCCCCAGCATCTTCAAGTTGCTTAATCCTTCTATTTGCGCTTCTCTTTGTAGAAGGGTCATTAGCCATTCTTAAACGTTCACACATAATTGCAAGTTCTATACGATGCATAACATCCTTTTCATGACTACCAAGTCTTCTAGCCTTATCCATAATACTTTTTGGAATAACTAACTTTCCAATATCATGAAGCCATACACTTGCTATAAATGGCTTTCTTATACTTCTAACTCTTCTATCACCATTAGCTTCTAACCAATCTAAATATTTTTTTGCATACATAACCATACTTCTAGTATGATTCGCATTATAAGGAGTTCTTGCTTCAATAGCGCCAATCATAACCTGGATGAATCTATCTAAGGATTCTGACAAAGCCCTATTCAATCTAGCATTTTTCTCATTCATTGAAACAAGAGCGGTAAGATCGTAGAAAGTAACAACAATCCCCATCGGTTCCTCTTTTTCCATCAAAACGGAGGCTACAAGATGTAACCTTAATTCTCTTCCATTTTGATAAAATGAAACCATGGAATCAACCGGCTTTTTTTCGTATACTGCATCTAAAATACACTGGAAGAATTCGTCATTCTCGCTACTTTCATCAACCATAAGTGATGACACCTTCGTTCCTAAAAGGATTACCGACGGAATTGCCAAAATTCTTTCCGCTGATGGATTAACAAAAAAAATAGTCCCATCAAGATCAATCGCTATCAATCCATCAGAAATATTCGTTACAATATTCTCGAAAAAAAGATCTCTCTTTTTCTTATCCATACATTCTCCTTTATACTGCCCCACTACTTTACTATGCGCTACATTTCATATTTATGCTGATCCAGTCTGTCTTCAAAATCATTCTTTGGTAATGGCTTATCGAAATAATAACCCTGTGCCAAATTACAATTATTATTTTTCAAAACTTCTATCTGGTTCTTAGTTTCAACACCTTCAGCTAAAGTTTCAAGACCCAATTCTTTCGCCATAGCCACAACATATTTAAACATAATACTTCTTGTACTCTTATCATCATCTTCATCGACAGGTAAGAAGCTCTTATCAACCTTAAGTACATTCCAGTTAATTTCTTTAATAAGATTAAGTGATGAGTATCCCATACCAAAGTCATCAACTGATGTGTAAATTCCGGCCTTTTGCAAACCACTAACTATACGCTTCAAATCTCTAAATTCAACGTCTGTAGTTGTTTCTGTAAGTTCCAATTCTATAAATTTATGTGGAACATTATTATCATCAATAACTCTTATAATATGTTCTAGAAAATCCACATCCATCATATGTTTTCTAGAAAAATTAACAGAGACTCTTACTACATCCCTTTTTTCATCAAGCCAACGCCTAATATCCTTACATACGCAATCAAGCATATAAAAATCAAGTTTACAAATATCACTACTCTGCTCTAATATAGGAATAAAATCAGCTGGAGAAATAACCTCATCATCACGTATCCATCTACACAAAGCTTCAGCGCCAATAATTATACCAGTTCCAATATCAATCTTAGGCTGATAGTAAACCTGATATTCCTTATTAGCTAGTGCCTCTGGAAACATTTGCTGAATGCGCATTGTTTTTTCTTTTTCAAGAATCATATTATCATCATAATAAACAACATTTTCCTTATCACCTTTTTTAGCAGCCTGTGACGCAACTACAGCCTTATCTAAAATATCTCTTGAATCTTCAGATGTATGATCTTCAGGAATACGATAAACTCCTGCAGTTGCTGATACCATAATACGAGCACTATCATTACAATCATACTCAACTGGAGCACCCTCAATAATCGAAATTATATCAGATAGTCTTTCATTATTAACTATGGCTACAAAATTATCTCCTCCTAAACGGCATACTATGCCTTCAGAGCCAATTATTCTTTCAATCAATTCATAATAATTTCGCATAGCCATATCGCCTGCACTTCTTCCAATCTCCTGATTAACTAATGTAAAATGTTTTAAATTGAAATGAATTGCAGAATAATTCCCTATATTGGTCTTTAATTTCAATTCATATAAAAATCGCATAAATGCTCTTACATTACGATAACCATCTTCATCATAGAATGTTAAATCTTCTACTATACCCTGTAAGCCATCATATGCTATAAAATTAAGCATAACATTACATACTATCTCAACCTTTTTTAGTTCTTCATCATCAAAAGGTTCCTCATCTTCTAACATATAAACTGTACATCTAATTACAGTCATAGCTTTAGTAACAATACGCTTTGTGAAAGCCACCTTATTACTGCCGGTACTTTCGAAGCAAACAAAGATCTGTCCTTTGCTTGCCTTTTCATGATCTTGAGATGGATAAAATTCCGCTATAGCCTTAGAAACTCGCAAAACCTTAAATAATTCCACCAATATATCATTAATAGTATCAAAATCAACATCTTTTGGACGATTTATATTCTCTAATAATTGTTCTAGTAATGTATAATACCTTTTCTGACTTTCCTCGTTCATACGAACACCTCCCTGCTACAATCACCCCACGTTATTTATCTCATTTTTACATTTTTTCTTATCCTCATACATTAAACTATCCGCTCTTTCAAAAACATCCTGCACACGAATATCCGTCTCAGGTATAAATTCTGACAACCCAATAGCAATAGGCTTCATACCGTTAACGCGCTTACTCTCCTGTTCCACGCCTATCTGCTCCACTAATTCATATCTATTTTCATAGTCCCTATCTTTAAGAATAACAGCAAATTCATCCCCACCAATTCTAAACACCGGACTATGACTAAACACGTTACAAATAATAGAACACGAGCCTTTGATATATTCATCTCCAGCCTGATGCCCCTGTACATCATTAACGTGCTTCAATCCATTAAGATCACATACTACTACAGCAAATGGTGACTGTTCTTTCTTTTCAATCTTCTCATCCATTTCCACCTCAGTCTGTACATAAGCTCTCTTATTTTTGACGCTTGTTAATGCGTCATGATTAGCTATATCCATAGCCTTAATATATGCAAGTTCCATTCGTTTGGCTTCATCAATATTAGCGATAGCCATAACGATATAATCTGGATCCTCCTTTGATTGTACAGCGAATAAAGATGTATAATACGATTTACCACCCATCACCATACGATATGTAAAAAACAATTTACCAAACTTCTGAATACTTGATAAAAAGTTTTCTTTCTTCAAAGCTGTTTTCATCATTTCAAGATCGTCCTTAAGGACAACCATTTCAAATATCTTCTTAGTTTCTCTAAAAAAGTCACTTCCATCCAAGCCTAATGATTTTTGGAATGTTTCATATTTGTCATCTGATGAAAAAGCTTCATAAGTATAGTCTTTTGTATTGATTCGGAAAATTACTTCATAATTCTCAGCAAGCGCCATAGAGATATCACTGAATGTACGACTCTCTTTTTTTAACATCTCTTCACGTATATACTGAGCATTATTATTTACAACACCCATAACTATATGTTTATCATCATTTTTAGGTCTAATTACAATCATGTTCATGTACTGATATTCACCGTCCCAAAGCTGACGATACGCGAGGATTACAGTACCAAGATCATTTAATTCTTCTATCAAATAATCCTTTTGTATATGCTTAAGAAGATAATCAACATCGTCTGGATGAATAAACTGCTTTATGTCATTAGAAGCTTCTTCAAAGAAATCTTCACCCTCCACAGTCACTCCAAGATTAGAATAATCCTGACTTGAACTATATCGTATAAAATTATTAGTTTCAACATTGATAAAATATAGAGCCTCATATCGACTTGCAAGAGCCCCAGATATCTGAGCATAAGTTACAGCTTCTTCTGTAGCCTTAAGTTCTCGCCGTTTTTCTTCATCAATATCGCGTACAGCAACGAGAATATATTCCTCACCTGCTCTAATAGTTTTCAAGAAGAAATATCTAGGCTCTCCATTAATATTCAATCTATAAGTATGTGTAAAAGATCCACCATCTTTTAAAGCTTCTAATACTGTCTCCTTCTTAAATACTCGTAAGAATATCTCCTGATCTTCTGGCCACACCTGTATAGCAACATTTTTTACAGTATCCTCGTAAAAATTATCCCCCTCACTTACAGGAATAAGCTCTTTATCCGTACCATCTGTATTGTATTCTACATAGCTATCATCCACTGTATTAATAACGTATACACTTAAATAATCGCTCGCAAGTGCAACAGCCAAGCTTGTAAAAGATAACTTTTCTCCAGCCTTCTTCATAAATACCCCCTTTTTGTCTCAATATTAACGTACACTAACTTATAATAAGTATACTACAATTATCTTAAAACAACAAGTAAAATTAACCAACAAAACTATCTATTCTAATATTTTTTTGTGAAAATCGCACATAAAAAGCCCTTCGGATAACCGAAGGACTTTTTTTACAGCACCTATATAAGTACCAATAATTTTAATTTGAAGGTACAACATATTCCGCATTCACTCTGGCATTTGTATAAACAACATGATCTTCACTTAGATATGCCGTTGAGCCTTTCGAAATAGTTGCTGTTACCTTAATTCTATAATTTGCATATTTGTAACCATCAATCGCTTTAAGTAAATCCTCAGTCTTAACATCAAAGCTAAGATTTGAAGTAAAGTGCTTCTGGCCACCATTATCAGTATAATGTAATGTCCAATTGTTTCTGTTGGTTGATAACGGCATACTGTATGTATAATACAAATAACCATCTTGCTGTTCTCCACCACGAGCATTTGTTAACGCTACTGGAGCATCACTCTTATCCATAAACTTGAAGTTATCAAGATATCCTGTATTAGAAGTTCCATCTAAATCCTCGATATTTACTGGATTATATACATATCCAGGTGAAACATTAGAATTTTCCTTCTGCTCTAAAGTAATTGTAAAATCAAGATTATATCCGCCATCAGTTAAAACTTCATCTGGCAAATTAGTAATGTCATAGTCTAAACCAACATCAATATGTTCAAGATATCCACTTTCTGAGAAAGAGCTACCTGTTTCAATATACTTTCCATTAATACCAAGTGAACTCTTATTCTTACTCTGTTCACCATAAGCATCATAACCATCATATTCTGGCTGTTCTAAGGCTGTCAAAGTAAGCACACCATTTTGAGCAGTTCTATCAATGTAGTATCTCTTATTAGGTGGATCAGTTGCATTCTTAGTATTGTTACTATACTTAACTCGTGCCTGTGCGAAATCAATCTTAGAAGTTGCATCTAAGCCAATACCACGATAATCATTAGTAGCTTTAACTCTGGCTGGGAACTCCTCGATAAGTTTGGCATCATTTGCTCCAAAATCTAATGAAACAACTGCTGTCTGTGTACTCGACCAGTTCTCACCATATGTATAACCAACTTCAATCTCCACAGGTTCAACGTAGAAGTAAGGCGCTAAAGTATCAACACCACCTGAAGCAGTGGCACCAAATTGGCTACCGCCAACTGTACGAGTATATGTATATAGTGGGTTACCCTTAATCGTACAATCATCAGAAATATCACCCTGTTCATCATATCTATTAAGGTATAAATAGAAGTTCTGATACAACTTCTCACCAGCAAGGTTTTCATTAAAGTATGCTTTACTATCACCAGCAAATGCTACAGTCGATGTTAAGGTTGCATTAATCACATGATTATCAGTAGTTATTTGAGCATTATCATTAATTTCACTAATTGTTAATGTCTGTTGTAAGAAATCTCCTAAGTAAATGTTAGTATTCTTAGCTAATTTATTTCTCTGACATGTTACAACATTACTTGTAAATGTCATTGGACATTCTACCGTCAAACCATATGTATCATGCGTAGTAGCTGTAATAACATTATCATCACCATAAGTATACATACTTAAGTAGTAAGTTTCTGATATTACTTCACCTGACTTAACAGTAAGTGTGTATAATGTACCCGTTGTTCCAGCTTTAAAGTATACTTCATTACCAGAATCATCATAAGCTATTACTGTTGCTTGATTCTTACTACATGTTACATATTTACCATTAGTGCTGTCCGGTGTATATTCAATTTTATCAGCAGCTATATACATAAGATTTTGTGGATTAAACTCAGTAGTTTCAGTAACATCAATGAATTCACCAAAGTTAATAACATCATACTTATCACCACTCGAATTCACATTAGTATCTGCTGCCGCCTTTGTTTTATAGTACTGTTTATCTACATTATAGTTATTATCAAGAAGAACATACTCTGTAGATGTTGCAAGAGATTTATTTGAATTATATTTAAACTGAAGCGACTTAGTAGTATTCCAGTTAAGTCCCTTACCAGTCTTTAAGAACTCATCCATCTCTTCTTTTGTATATTCAAACTTAGTATAAATAGTCTGCCATGAATCAAAGCCAGCACCAAGTTTTGAAATATCTCCCCAATTTTCAGGAATCTTAGCTTCATAAACGCCTTTTTCATACTCTGTACCCTGAAGTGCTGTAGAACTAAAGTTGAACTTAAGAAGTTTCTTAGTTAGCACTGGGATGTAGAGATGATATGCTGTTTTTGAAGCATCAGTTGGATCAAGGAAGCTTACATCAATCATGGAAATCTGATTATTACCAGCTATTGAGTCGGCATTATCATCATCCATGGTATAGTTTCCACCACTAAGTTGGAAACCTGCCGTCACATTTGAATCAGATACTTTCTGATAAACACCATTTATACACTGACAAGGATAAATTGATATTGAATACTTACCAGCAACATCAGCCGTATACGTATCAGTTGTATTAGTTAAAGTTCTAATATAAGCATTGATATAACTGTTATAATCACCTTCCGCACCATTTATAGCGATAATTGGGAAATCAGATCCTTCATATCCTGTTGGAACACCCATTTCTCTAAAGTATGTTGTTAACTTGATATCATAATCTTTTGAAGTATCCTCACCATTAGTTATCATGTCTTTAACAATATTGATATCACTAGTATCAACTGTTTTATAAGCTATTCTGTTATCCGCTGCAGTTCCTTCATTTTCACTTGCAATAAGTTTTGCAATCGGAACATTATTAGTAACATTCTCATTATTTACAACGCTTTCCATACCTACGATATTAACACCATCACCTGTTAGGAAGTTATTACCACCCATTGAAGTTTTTGGACTAACCGTTACGTATGGGAAGTAGTTTTTAGCTGCACCTTCACCAACGTTTGTACCGTTGTCAAATCCGACAGCCATTGAATTACCATGGTTATTACCTATACTAACATTCATATAATCAGCATCAATAATGTAAGATCCTGAAGCAACACCATTACCATAGTCAGCACTAAATAATGCATTATTCAACTTATTATTTTTTCTAGTAAAGCCAACTATCTTCAATTCCTTTGAATTTGAATTTCCAATAAAGCCTCCATATTTTGCATTTGTTCCAGAGCTATTGTATGCTGCAAAAGAATTATTGTATGCTGCGATATTATAACCCCATATCGCAACTATAGTATTACCGACAACACTACCCATGCCATGACTGCTCTGTGAACCATCAATCTGTATTATACAATCATGAACACGCGTATTTACTACGGTTCTTGTTGCTTGCGCAGAATAACCTATTACGCCCCCCGCACCATTATTAGCATTATTATTGGCTGTCGATATAATAGTATAGCCATACACATCACAACCATCAATATCATATCGATAAACATTATTCTTAGTAATATCATAATCATAACCCTTGGCATTAGCTGCGGTCAAATAACTTTGATTGGACATAAAATTACCAGCGATTCCACCTGCAATTACTCTACCTGAAATACTATAAGTAGTATTTTTATCATTACCAAAAACCTTACAATTATAAATTTTCATAACTGGAGGTAAACCATAGTATTCCCAACCTGTATCATAAGCGATACAACCAGTCAGTCCACCTGCGGAAGGTCCACTGATATTTATATTACTAACATCACAGTTAGTAAGTATAATTGTATCAGCTTTTCTTACATATCCAATCAATCCTCCTGCTCCACATGTATCTGTTGTTGTATTATTACTATTCTCGATAATAGGATCCTTTGAGTTACCACTTAATGAAACATTATTTATCCACAAGTTTGACATATAGCCATTTCTAATAGCACCAAGCACACCTCCCGTACCACGATTATCTACATTAGTATTGTTTTTAACCGTTAAACTTAGATTGCTCTTATAATATCCATCATTTCCTTTATTAGTCGTATCATTTATATCCATATTTGGTGCTGTATTAACAAATAAATCAAGAAAACCTGACAATCCTCCTGCAACCATGCCTCCACAATAGCCACCATGAGCTGTAACTGTTAAATTAGTTGCATTACACGCATTGGCATAAATGTAATTCATTCCAAGTCCAGTATCAACATTTCTTTCAGTCACATTATTTCTGCCAATATAACCACCAACATCATTTGCTCCTTCAACAGAAACATTTGACATATCAAGTTTAAAAAAATTAACATAATTATTCACTGTAAGAGCACCAATAATTCCTCCAACAGAAAATCTTCTACGAGCTTGGTTTTTGTTTTCATTTGTACTATATGCAATAGGTGCAACAGTGCCATCATTTTTATACTCTTTTACTTTTATATTACCCGAAAGAGTAAAATTACCAATATAATATCCTTCTGCCAAATTATAATTTGGAATTACTGATGTTTCTGGTCTTCCGTTCTTGCCAGACAGTGCATTCGACATAGTAGTTGTTGCATTAGACTTTTGTATTACATAATTAAACAGACCAAAGCCTAAATTAATATTATCCTTAGTATAAACTGTATTACTATAATTATCCAATTCATTATAATAAGTATTATATAATAAATTAATATTAATCGTGGAATTATTCCCTTCAAATCCATAGATTTTCATTGCGAATTTACCATCTTCATCCTCATTAACCCATGTATAATTTAGATTTCCCTTCTGCTGAACCTGAGATGTACTACCGCCCTTAAATCTACATATCGAACCAATACCTCTGAACGACTTTGGCAAATTGTATGTACCTCCAGCTGTTGAAAGTTTCATAAAGTCAGTTGCACCTGTCATCATTCTTGCTGGATATTTTCCATTAGAATCAGTTTTAGTATAATGGTAGATAATATATGGAATTGCCGTTTTATCATTAAGTTTATCTACCTTTGATACAACATAGTCACTTTCTGCTGCCGTCTTATCTGCAAATGTCGCTTTCCCAACTTTATCATACTCAGCAACATGAGTTGCAACATTTTTAGCAGCACTAGTACCATTATACTGTGTTGAACCATCATAACCTACTCCATAAGCATAATTACCATCTACAGTAGTTGCTGTTCCTGCGCCAGACTGTGTTATAAGCGAAAGAATAAATAGCGATTGTCCTGTTGGAATATTCACACGATTTTTGCTATCAAAAGTATCATAATTAAGCTTTTCTGATGTATTATCTGCAACATTTACCTTAACATCAGCTATTTGATAGTTCTTCGTTCCATTGTCAAGAATATACGTATTTGTATCACCACTATAGGTCGTAGTTTCATTAATAGCATAACCATTAATAACTCTACCAACATAAGGGTTAACAAAAAGATGTGAATAATCATTGTCAGCTGTCCAATTTGCATTACTAGGAGTACTACCATTATTAACATTAATGGTTGATCTACTAACAAAACTATTCGGATTCATATTCCTAAATATAAGCCCACCATTCACTACAACGCCAACATAACCACCCACACAGGCAAGATTTGATGAAGGAATCCTAATATAAGCAGTATTATTGCTGCTATAAGTCATGCTAACATTATCAATAATGTTATCTCCACCCATAATATTTCCAATGACTCCACCATAAACATATGTAAAATTTAAACTGCCATAGCCAAAAGCAGTCGAACTACTACCTGCAGTCATACTTGAAATAACCTGATGAGCTTTATTTGAATAATTATCAACAACAATTTTCAAATCTTTAACAACACTTCCATTACTTATCTTAATAAAAGGTACACGAGATTTATTAGTAATAGTAATACTACTATTTTTACCTACTATCACTCCCTTAAAAGCATATGTGCTATCATATGCACCTAGACCTTTAAATGTGGTTCCAAGCGTAATATCCTGACCAACTTGATAATATGCTTTTGCAAGATATTTACGAACATCATCTTTTTCCCAAGTAGTATTAGTTCCTGTTGCTGTATAGTTAGTACCATTATAAGTAAATAACTTACAACTATGAGTTGTCGCATCACTAAGGCACCAATGAGAAGTATCATTTTTATTTACTGGAAGCATTATGTTAGGGATTGGTGTATAACCAGATTGAGCATCTAACATATTTGCTATCGCAACAAACTGCTTAGCACCATTAATCTCATATGGATGATCGTAAGTTCCACAACCATTTCTCAAATCAGAAGGCACTACATTAACCTTTATCTCTCGAAGAGTATTCGTAGCTGTAGGTGCTCCACTTACATTTGCATTATAATATCTTACATAAGGCAAAAAGTTTGAGCTAAAATCATATGCCGTTGTTGAAGTAGTAGGATAATTTTCTGGATCAATGTAATTTCCTTCCTCACCATCTTCATAATACCTATCTTCTTCACTAAGATTTGTAGATTCATCTCTATACTCAACAGTATCAGTTAATTCCTTTCCATAGGTAACACCAATATAAGGTGTTACACCAAATTCTATGTGCTCCTCGGAACTACTGTCCCAATCCTCACTCTGTGAAAAATTGTAAATTGCAACGGATGTAGAATCAACATCATATTTATTCAAAAGAGTTGCATTCTTAAAAATAGATTTTGTTGTCATATAAAAATCATCAAGAGCAGATGAATCTTCTGTTTTTCTCGAATCCAACTTTATGTTATTAAATCTAAGATTAATACCTATTCCTTGAACATTTCCTATCAAACTACTTGCATATATTTCTCCATTTGTTGTTGTATAAGATGGAGAATATCTACCATTTTCATCTATACATATTCCATTAAAATCAAGTGTTGCTTTACTTCCTATTGAATTAATAAAAAGAAATCTTTCACCAATATTCTCCCCCACAATAATAAGAGGTAATTTACTGTTTCTCTTTGGCGTAGAACCTAAAATTATATTCTTATTCTGCGCCGTTTTCAATGTTCCAGTTAATGTTCCATTAATTAACGCACCCGAATATGTATTGTCTACACCAACTGAACCATACATAGTTATATCACCAGTTGTATTAATAGTTGCTGAAACATTCTTAAATAAGCCCATATGCATTAAGTAATGCTGTGTATTAGCACTTCTCGTTGAACGTTTAGTATTAGAATCCGTTTCAGTATCTTCTATTTCAGCATTATAGAATATAAAATCTGCATCTCCTATAGTAACTGCTTTACTTATATCTATCGGATAATACGAAATATGTTTTAAATCAAATGTTCCTGAAAGAACTTCTGTTGGAAATGGATTAGTAAAACATCTTTTTATATTCGATGCTGCATAATGATTTAAGCTCCAGAATAATAACTTATATTCATCATCTGAACCATTATTTGTATATGATTCTCTGTCAGCATTGTAATAATATCTCGATTTATTATTAACTACTGTTGTATTATATACATTATTGTAGCTATTCTTCGTTCCTTCAGCACTAGAATACTCACCACCAGTCGCATAAGAAATAACTCCTGCTGTATTATTTGTTAGTATCTTACTAGCATCATCTGCAAGTGCAAAAACAAGTTCATCATAATTGCTTGTCATTGTAGGTATAGTCATACCACTTGCAAGAGTGTAA
This sequence comes from Eubacterium uniforme, assembly GCF_900167115.1. Classification (GTDB taxonomy): domain Bacteria; phylum Bacillota; class Clostridia; order Lachnospirales; family Lachnospiraceae; genus Eubacterium_S; species Eubacterium_S uniforme. The sequence continues at coordinate 78,668 of NZ_FUXZ01000012.1, read as the reverse complement.
CTATCAGATGCAGTCAATTCCATAAAAATACCACATGTTGTATTTCCACTTCCCACGTATCCATTATGAACTAAGATACCTAACGATGTAGGTGATGCAACAGAATTTCCATTCTTTATATTAAGAGATTCAATATCTATTCCACCTGAAGGTACATACCAATTTCCAGTAGCCTTATAAACAAGACCTCCTATAAATTTAGCACTAGTATTGATCTCATTACCTGTACTATCAGATGATAATACTACATTTTCTAAATTTACATCTGTACCAAACCAACGATATCCAAGGATACCACCTGACGCATTAACAGCTTTGTTCTTAATAACTGTATCAATTACATCTATATTTTTAAGATTAAGAGTTCTAGTATCTGTTCCTACTGTTTCATAGTATGCAATGTCAGAGATAAGACCTGCTGCTGAAACATAATTAACAGCACTTGCTCCTGATGCATCCACATTTGCTGAAAGAGTAATATTCTCTATAGTAGTTGTTGTTTCTTTAGCTGAACTAATATAACCAATCAGTCCACCAATAGCCTGACTAAATACTGTATTAGTATCACCACCATCAGCATTATTCACACCAGTACCATCAACTTTTATAGTTGGTGTAATTAAAACTTTATCAGATGAACTATTTCCTTTAACTGTAACTGTTTTATTATCATCACAATTAGTTACACCAATAAGACCACCAACATAATGATTAACTGAACTTCCTAAATGAGTATAATTGATAGTCTCCTTTACTTTTACATCAGTAATCGTAGCATCATTCTCAAGATATGCAATAGCCCCACCTATTCTCATATTATCTGCTGCGCCACGTATATTCATAAATCCATCAATAGTAATATTCTCTATCTCAACTCCATCACCAGTTCTAGCAAATAAACCATTAAATCTATGTCTATGAATAGCACCTCTTCCATTACTATTGCTATCTGTTACTTCATTTCCGTTACTTAATACACCATATCGTTCGCCTACTGCAAGTTTTATAATAGCATCTTCATCTTCTCCTTCACCATCTGGGTACCCTTTAGAAAGTTTTCCTGTAAAGTATTTAATCTCAGAAGTGTCATTACTTACAGCGCCATCTCTCATAAAGCCTGTAATTCCAGTTCCTTTTAAATTAATTGTTCCAAAAACTGTAAGATTACCTGCTAATAATGTTGTTCTTTTTGAACTACCATCAAATTTTAATGCACCTTTATTATTATCATTTAATTGCATGTTAATGGCAGTCTTTACAAAATCTCTTTTTGTTTTTATATCTGTAACCGCTGCTGCTACAGTAACTGTATGCGCTGTAGAATTATATGTAAGAATATCATTCTCCACATCATCAATTCTAACCACTTCGCCCCATACACCTATATCATCAACAGAAACATCATTAGATGATCTTACTAAACGCCATCCATTTTCATAAGATGCAGATGCATCATTACCATTTCCAAGAGCATATACTAAAGCATTAGTTCTTTCACCGACTATCTGTCCACCAGAATTTGCATTTGCTCCTGATAAATTTGTAGTTCCACTTAAGCGCAATACCCCATCACTTAATTTTCCTACAACTCCTCCACCTTTATAGTTATTAGATGTTGTTATAGTAATATTACCTACATCAATTAAACTTCCTTTGTTACCTGCTGTTCCAACTACACCACCAAAGTATGTACAATCACCTACACTTCCAGTTGAATTGAGTGAAAAATCATCGAAAAATGTATATACAGCAGCATTACCACCTATATTTCCAATTCCACCACCATAATTAGTTGCAGAACTTCCTTTCATAGTTACGTTTATATGTTCTAATGAAAATGTCTTTTTTAAATCAGTATTTGAGTATAATCCAACTACACCACCATAATTAGTTGTAGCATCTGATAATGTTGATACCACATCCACCTTATGACTTGAATCGGCACCTGAATAAGATGCATCTATACCATCTGCTACAAGCTCACCAATAAGACCACCCGCTGTTTTTCCTTTAAGCGTGCAGCCTACTGTACTTCTATAATAATCTGGTGAAAATCTATTATAATCTGCTGTTATCTTATAATATCCAAAAACACCACCTGCTGATCCATCAGTTGCTGTTATTGTACCTAATGCATCGTATACTTCTGCTGTATTCTTAATCACAACAGTGCCCTGGTCATTCTTCCCTACAAGACCACCTGCGTATGTTTTACCACTTACAGTTCTACTTGCATCAGATACAGCAATCTTATTATTTCTAATAACATTAAGATTAGAACCCTGGCACATTTCACCAACATAAAAACCTGCGTTTGCATTATCTGATGTAACATCAGTAACTGTTCCTGTACTTGCTGCATTTATTTCAACATTAACTGTTGCTCCGTTTTTAATAGTTCCACATATAAATCCAGCATTATCATTTGCCTGAATTGTACTTGAAGTATTATTAATTGTAAGATCTAAATTAACTACTGTATTATCAAGTTCAGTTCCAACAGTACCAATGATACCTGAGTAAGAACCTGTTCCACTTGCTATAAGATGCCATTTGCTAGGATATGATGTAGTTGCAGTGTTATGAACTACATGGTTGGCGAATAAAGGCTTAGTCTCGCCACTATCCACATCACTATTTCTAACAAGATTTAAAATCTGAGTAGGTTCATAATTCTCTACTGTTGTATCATCATTAATATTTGCTATATCTGTAGAATCATATATATAATCAAAAAGTGGTTCATTAACCTCGATATTCTGAGTATTACCCTGTCCTAAGTTGATAGTAACCTTTCCAGCAAATGGTTTATCAACTGTTCCGATAGGATACCATGTATATGTTGTACCATCAATTTCTCTTGTTGGAGATATAACAACAGCTTCATTCATACCAATTACGAGATTCTTAGTCTGATAACCACTTGGATTATCATGATAATTTTTTGCAAACTCATAAAGGGCTTTTAACGACGTAATTGGTACATTACCTGTTAATTCCCCTGGGTCTACATATGCATTAACTTCTCTGTTACAAGCAAACTTTTCACTTACTGTTTTAGTAAAATCTGGAAAAGCAACACTTGAAACAAGTATTATAAACGAAGTCATCATCGCTATGAAACTTTTAAAAATCCTAATTCTTCTATTTCTCTTCATATAATCACCACTTTTTTATCTATACTTCCAAAACACTTTAACCCTAAGGAGTTGTTGTATCCGGATTCCAATCACTAGGTGCAGTATCCGGTAAATAATTCTCCTTAACTACTGTTGTCGAATAATCATTATTCTTATTAGTTTTATAAAACTGTATTTCATATCTGTTTTGTTTAGTTGAATCAACTTCAATTGTTAATGAAACCATGCCTTCACCATCGGCTGTTAAGTTTGCTTCATCTGGAGCTGATGAATACGCTACATAATTATCATTATCTAAATAATAAAATTTATTATTTGGATTATTTAAGAAATCTTTATTAATTGAAACCTTACTCTTATTCCATCTAAACGTTAATTTACCTTTTCCATTTCCCTCAAGGTAATAGTTAAATCCATCATAGTCCTTATTACTATCAAGTTCTTCAAGTTCTCCACTCCAACCAGCTGATGCTTGCTTAGTGTATCTAACCATAACATAACCTGTTAAATTTTGTAGACTTGAATCATATGGATTAGCTTCAATCTTTATAACGTACCCTTTAGGACTATTACCTAATTCACTCTTATCAAATACAAGAGAAACTTGATTTGAATGTGCTCCTTCTCCTAAAATTACACAACCACTAAATGTATGTGTTAATCCACTCGCACCAAATGTAAATGTTTGCGAGCCGTATGTTACGCTATAAGTTAAACCCTCTAAAACTGAAGAATCCGATAAAGGAGTAAAATTATCAGAATCATCAATTGTTCCTATTGTTGCAACAAGGTCATATTGCGTATCTTCATTTCTATAAACAGCTTCTTTTGGGTATGCGTAATTGTATACATTAACTGTTACTGATGCATTCTGAGTGTTATCTGTTATAGGTTCTATAGTTTTCATTCCGCCTGTATTCATGTGGCTTGAACTAAATAAACTACTTGCACCTGATTGAGTTGATACTACTCTCTTAGCAATAGTTACACGCGTATAAATAGCATAACCAGACATAATCGAAAGAGAAATAGCTGCAATTACGAACCAAACAACTATCCAATTTTGTCTTATTTTTCTTAATAAATTATCCACAGCTATCCTCCCTTCTTAATCTTTTATGAAACTTGTGCAGTTATATATATTAAATCCGTTTCTTTATCATTTCTAACATCACTTCCCCATGAAACTCTTAAAACATAATAATTTTGAAATGCTCTTTCATGGCTATCTATATCATATGCTGTACCATCTGCAGTTATGGCTGTACTAGTCTGCCAATATAAAGGTTCTGCATATTTTTGTCTTGCATCTGCTGATGCACCATTTATATAACTTGGTTCAGCATACTGAGTTGTACCAATTTTTCTTTCCACATTATTTCCGCTAATCATGAAGTTTTCACTATTTTCATTTATATACGCTCCTGATAGAGGAGTTCCTGCCGGCATATAGTACACAGATTCACGATTCGCTGTAATATATTCAACGCCCCCAGTATCATTAGCCGGATCATAATTTATATCAGGTGTTGCCTGATAAACTGTATATGTAAAATTAATGTTAGTAGTATGTGCTATCTGAATGTTATAAGTTGAAATATCTTCACCTTCTACACAGAATACAAAATCCTTATAATTACCACTTTCTGTATCTATACCAGCCATCTTAAATTGAATGATATCTTCACCTGCACCAGATCTTAATGATAACTTCGCTGGTGAATTTATCTTAGCTAGTATCGCCATTCTTTTTTGATGTGCAAGCCATGCATTAGTGAAAGTTGAAATAATAAGAACTATTGTCATAACTAATGCGCACGCTGACATTATCTTGTCTCTTTTACTTAAATTCATATACCATTTTTTTAATATATCAATCAATAATTTGCCTTTATCAATTATTATCACAACTCTCACCTCCTTTGCTTTTATATAATCCTTTTCACACTATTTAAGTAAAGCTGTAAGTTCAACTAAAACATAATTTATATGATCACCTATAGACTGGTCCGCATCATTATACATAGCACCATATGTGCTATAATTTCTTCCTGAAACAAAGTCCTTTTTCTCCTCAATTTCTGCTTCTTCTGCTGCCACATCATCATTCTTTGTAACAGTAAATGCAGTAAATGAAACATTACCCGTTGCCTTTAAGAACTTATCAGGATTTTCGAAGAAATATCTTCTTACTTCTTTTGATGCATCCACATCTCCTAGCGATTCAATGTTAGCATCTAATATCTGCTGAAGTGTTGGAATCCATACCCAATATATGGTTTTAGCAGTTTCTACTGTAATATTATCAGCATCGAATCCTTCAGATGTCAGCATATGCTTCTTGTTATCAGTTCCTTTATAGAAGAATAAAATATGTGAATGCATATAATTATCAACTGTTGCATTTGTAACTTCTACTAAAGGATCATCTGTTTTATGACTTGTATTATCAAATGTAGCCTCGTATCCTTTTACATTTAAATTCATAGTTAGTGATACAGGTGGTGAATTAGGTACTATTGAAAAATCAAGTTTGCCACTATCACCTGGTTTTAAACCATATTCTTCTGAATCAGATCTTGTAATCTCTCCAAACTTTTCAGTAGTTAACTCTCCGCTTCCTTCATATAAATTATTCATCTGTGAAGTACTAGTTAAGTTCCACTTAATACCACTTGAACCAACTGTAGTTGTTTCATTTTCAAAACCTGTAGTTATATCATCCATGAATTCATCGTATATACCATCAGAACCAATTGATTTTAAATCAAACGGTGAATCGCTTAAAGTTACACTCATACCACTTGTTTTAACTCCATCTGGTTTTGTAAACCATGCTATAACTGCCATAATTAAAATTGCTAATGCAATAATACCCATAGCACACTTTTTATAATGTATTATTAATTTCTTTTTTATTTCTTCTTTTTTATCAACCGTACTCTCTTCAACCTGCTTTTCCACATTCTCCTGAAGCAGATTATCTTTATTTAATTTTTCATCCATCTGCCTCACCTCCAATCATGGTAAAACAACTTATAAAACTCATTTGAACCAAATCGTAACCAAAAAACCTTTTATATATCGCAAAACAGAGTGTAAGTCCTCACAATGATTATACTATAGGTTAACGTAAATTACAAGTATTTTTGACGGATTTTAAGCGTTTTGTCCGTATATTTTTGGTAATTTTCCACAAACATTAATACATAAAGAATGATATAGAAGCATCGATTTTACTTTTTTATTTCGTTTCCATTCTTTAAATAATCAAATCAAAAAAGCAGCTATAGTTTAAAAACTATAACTGCTTTTCAGAGACCTATACTTTTATAATTATTTAACTGTTACCTTCACTTTTTTAAACATACCATTCTGTGCATATACATAAACAGTACAGCTACCTTTTCCAACAGCTTTAATCTTGCCTTTGCCTGAAACTGTAGCAACCTTAGGATTTGAAGTTTCATACGAAAGTTTTCTATGTTTCTTAACCTTAAGTTTCTTACTTTCGGCTTTTGCATAAGCCTTAATCTTTGCGGTTTTTCCTTTTTTAAGTTTATATTTTAACTTCTTAACCTTTACCGACTTATCATTTCCAACTTTACCACCCTTAGTGGCTATATGAAGAGTCTTAGATGTAGCAAGAACTTTTCCTTTACCCACAGCTACAACTATGTACTTATAGTATGTACCTTTCTTAAGTTTCTTCTGAGTAAATGACGTTCCTTTAACTTCTTTTAACTTAACATATTTATTCTTCTTACCGCATTTATTTCCATAAACCACATAAGAATCAGCACCGTTAACCTTCTTCCAGGAAATCTTAATGCTGTTCTTTTTAACCTTTGCCTGTTTAGCCTTAAGAAGTGAGAATGTTGAGCCCGAAGCATCTTTTTCATCTGTTATAGAAGTTATCTCTTTATCTTTTTCCGCAAGAGTAACTATCTTATTTCCATAAACATCTTTTTCAATCACAGTTTCATTTGCTGTTACATTTTTATTTTCACTAGTTTTAGTACCTCCTATTGTACCAGCAAATGTCTCTGCAATAACAATCTTTACCTGATCTTTTGGAACAACTCCTACATAACCTGTACCCTGTTCTTCTGTTGCATCAGGATCTCCTTCAGCACCGAAGTTTCCGCCTACTCTCTGAGCATAAGTTGCTCCAACATCAATATCCATCAAATTCACAAGACCATTATATAACTGGTTATAAGTGATTCTTCCATGAGGATAACAGTATTCTGCATCCTCCTTAATATCAACTATTTTCCACTGAATTGCCCATGTTAATGGTGCCCATGTATAGAAGTCCATCTCAAGTGAATCTTTAAACCAATCAGATCTACCATAATCTAATGCTGTACCAAGTTTAAACAAATCAGCAAATCTATGAGCCATCAATGCGAAATCCTGTCTATTAATAAGCTCTTCACCACTGAATTTATTATCGCAAAGTACTGGGTAACCAAAACAAATATTATTAGCTTCGCCCCATTTAACTGCATCGTAATAAGAAGCATCCTTTGGTACATCAGTAAATCTTGTTTTTAAGTTACTAACATCTGGTTTTTTACCAAGAATTTCTCCGGCAAGCATATATAATGTCTGAATAGCACAACCTCTTGTGATAAATCTTTCGTTATTTGGAAGACCATCATTAGTATCAAGTCTGCAGTCTGGAACATTTACGCCATCAAACTTTGAATTTACTAATGATGCATCGATTCTATCATCAAGAGCAATAAGATGTCTCAATTCATCAAATGGATCACTACTTCCACCGTAATCAAGTTTCATTTCATATGCCAAGCCTATTTTTTCTCGGTCTTCATGCATATATGCACCTTCATTAAATGCTTTACAAAGACGATAGTTCTTACTTATGTCTATGTTCTCAATACTACTTAATCCAAACGCTAAGAGATAATAAAGTTTAGGATTATGTGATAAATCAAGTTCTTTTAAACTAACATCGCATTCAACTGCAAGATATGCAAGTTCCGGATTATGTGATAAATCAAGTGATGAAATTTTCTCATTATAGTTACAAACAAATTCCATCAAATGCTTATTGTTACTAATATCTGGATTCTTAGCTGCTGTATTTCCAATATTGTAGTACTGCATTTCCTTCAAATTAGAAACATCTACATCTCCGAGTTCCTCATTATCCCAAATATCAAGTCTTTTAAGAAGAGGATTATGAGATACATCAAGTGTTTTAAGTTTATTACCAAAAGCATCCAACTCACAAAGAAGTTCATTATGAGTAACATCAAGTGTTTCAAGTGAGCAATTGCTACAAAACAAGTTTTCTAATTCTAGATTGTGAGTAACATCAAGTTCCTTAAGATTCTCATTTTTATTACATTCAAGATATGCAAGTTTTGGATTATCTTTAAAATTAAGTTCCTCAAGTTGACAGTTAAAACAATATACCCATGCAAGATCAGGACATGGTGAAAAATCTAATTTTTTTATAGGATTAAATGAACACCATACACCGAAAAGCTTAGGATTTTTTGACAAATCCAATTCGGTAATATTATTGCCCTTACACCACAATCCCTGTAAATCAGGAAAATACTCTATACCCTTTACAGTGTTAACACCACTATTCTCGCAATACAAATTCCAGGTATACTTAATTTCATAGTTATCAAGCCAACCATCACCATCAGTATCCGAATTGATTGCAACGCATTTTCTGAAATTTTCATCAGGGAAATGTGCCTCATCAATTTCAAATTGTTCTTCTACTGGTTCTACTTCTTCTGCTTCTTCATCCGCTCTTACGGGTTGAATACCAAAACTCGTAAAAGCAACTGCCGTACACATAAATGCGGCAATTAATTTTTTCATGCTTTTCATTTTTTCTTGTTTCCTCCTTAAAATAAAAATCCTTCGCACAAACGTACAAAACGCAGCATAACGCCCGTTAACTATTTTATATCTAAATATATATATATGTCAATATAGCAAATATATCTATACTTCTTATATTTTTCTGGGTTTAACTTACACTGAAACATTACACCAAAATTAAATACAAAACACAGCATATAAAGGCACTGATTTAATCTGATTAGTATATCCAAATTGGTTTTCAGAAAAACGTATAGCATATGATGGATTATATTTTTTTCTATAATTATCTAAGCTAACAGATCTTTTATGCCTTCCAGATTTGATTTCTATAGGTATAATTTCATCATCAATTTCAATAATCAAATCTATCTCCATGCTTTCTGTAGGTTTGTAATAATACAAATCTTTTTTGTTACACCTTAATTGTTCTATAACATAATTCTCAATAACGGCACCTTTATAAATATTGTTCGTATCAGAAAGTAATTCCCTTACCCCTAATTGACAAATACTACTAAGTAATCCAACGTCTGACAAATATATTTTAAAACTATCTGGATTTTCATATCCCTTAAGCGGTAAATTAGGAGATTCTAATCTATTTAACTTTATAATCATGTCTGAAGAAACCAACCAATCAATTGGAGTGTAATAATCTCGCTTTACTGCATTTGCACTAACATCTTTATATTTAAACTTTGGATTTTCTCTAGCTAATTGACGTGGAATGGATTCATAAATTGCCGTAATTTTAGCTGTTTCTGGAGCGTTATTAACATATTTTGACATGTCTGCAAGATATGCCAAACGCAAAAAGTCCAGCAAATTCCTATTCACCTTCATAATATTTTTCCCATTATCCACGAAATTAACTACCATCTGTGGCATACCACCAACCAAAAGATAATCATGATATAAATTTAGTGCTTTTTCATGAATACCTGAAGGTATCGGAGACATAGTATCATATGCTTCTTTTATCATATCTCGTAATTTTTCTTCTCCACATGCCAAAAGAAATTCTTCAAAATCCATCGGATACATGTGCACTATTTGTACTTTCCCTACAGGAAATGATGTTTGAAAGCGATTTATTTTCACTCCTAACAAACTTCCTGCTACAATTACACGATAGTTTTCCTTCGCCTCACAAAAATATTTCAACGAAGTAATAGCTCTCTCGCTCTGCTGTATTTCATCGATAAAAATAGGAATTTTGAAATCTATATCTTTTCCCAATAATATACTTAAATTTCTAAGAATATTATCTGGAGATAAGTTTCCTTCAAATGCCGATATTAATTCTGGCTGTTCCTCTAAATTTATATATATATATTCAGAATAATTGTTTTCTAAATATTCACGAACAATCCATGTTTTACCAACTTGTCTTGCCCCTATAACCATCATTGGTTCTTTTATCTGATTTTTATCCCACTCTTGAAGTATTTTTATAAATTTTCGTTCCATTTACCAAACTCCTTTCGTTTATTATTACACTTATATCATCATTTCTTATTACCATATTATCATATTCATATTATATTTCCAAGAAAAAACCGAAAATTTTCAGGTTTTTCGCGTTAATAAAATGAAAATTCTCAGGTTTTTCTCACTCAAAAGCTGAAAGTTTTCAGGTTTTCTGCACTTAACTTTGTCAAAAATATAACTAAAAAAAAGTAAAAATCTATCTTTTTTTAAACCCATTTTCAATTGTTAATCTTCGTTAAATATGGTATCATTAAATATATATATGTGGTCTTTTAGAGAAGGAAAAGATTACATTTCGGGAAAGGTGGTTTTTACTATGGGAGAAGTCAAAAAAAGGCTTGTTACGAGGAGTGATTTTGATGGACTAGTTTGCGCCATGCTCCTTAAAGAATTAGATTTAATTGATGAGATTAAGTTCGTTCATCCAAAAGACGTTCAAGATGGTAAAATTGATTTATCTGAAAACGATATTACAACTAATTTACCTTTTGATCCTAGGGTTGGACTTGCATTTGATCATCACGAAAGCGAACTTATTAGAAATAACGTTGCGGCGTATAAAGAAAAATACGTAATCGATGGTAACGCTAAATCTGCTGCCAGAGTAGTTTATGATTACTATGGTGGAGCTGAAACATTTGTTAATGTTTCAGAAGAGATTATGCTTGCTGTCGACAAAGGCGATAGTGCAGACTTTACAGTTGATGAAATCCTTAATCCCACTGATTGGGTATTAATGAATTTCCTTATGGATGCTCGTACTGGTCTAGGTCGTTTTCACGATTTTAGAATAAGTAACTATAATCTTATGATGGAGCTTATCACTTTCTGTGTTGACCATTCCATCAAAGAAGTACTTGAACTTCCTGATGTTAAGGAACGAGTTGATTTATATTTTGAACAACAGGAGCTCTTTAAAGAACAACTGCGAAACATCACTAAGATTATAGGTAAAGTTGCAGTAATTGACTTACGAGAACAAGAGACAATCTATGCTGGTAATCGTTTTATGGTCTATGCTATGTGGCCTGATACTGAACTTTCAGTTCATGTTGCATGGGGATTTAAAAAACAAAATACAGCTGTTATGATTGGCAAGTCCATAGTAAACAGGAATTCTGATTTTGATATCGGCGCTCTTTGTCTATCATACGGAGGCGGTGGTCATAAAAATGCAGGAACATGTCAGCTTGATAATGATAAAGTCGATGCTGAACTTCCTATAATATTTGCTAAGCTTAATGGCGAAATTCCTGTTTAAAAATTCTAAACTATAATTCTATTAAATTTGTTTTTTGTATGGGGAAGTGGTTATTATATGAATCAAAATATAAAACAAAAATACACAGAGAGGGTTATAAATCGACTGTCAGAGCAGCATAAGAAACCTACGATTTTCTTCATTGTCATAGTGCTCTTATATATAACATCAACTGTACTTACTAGTGCCGCTGCTGCTCATAGCGTATCATTTAATCTTTTTGGTGTTGCAATTCCAGTATATACATTTGCTGGTGCACTATCTGCTATATCGGAAATATGCATTATCTTTATGGCATTTTATTTTGGAAAGCTGGGATATTTTACCGCAATAGCATTACAGTTTATTCAAGTTCAATCTATTATTTTTGGAATAGTTCGCAGACATAATATTACAAGTATTCCTGGACTTTTTTCTTCAGTACTTACAATTATTGCTATTTCAATTATTTACTTAAATAATAAAAAAATAGATATTTACCAAAAAGAACTACGTAGGCAAGCTATAACAGACGGATTGACAGGACTTCCAAATAGATATGCCTGTTCAGAACTAATTGATAATCTTTATTCCAAGAAGGAAAAATATATTATTACTTCAATTGATATAAATGGTTTTAAAGGTATCAATGATACACTAGGTTTTGATATAGGCAACAGCGTATTAAAAGAAATAGCAAATCGATGGATAACCTTAGCGGATACCAATGATAAAAAATCTTCAGATTTTATTGCACGAGTAAGTGGTGATGAATTTGTTATAATAATTAGAAACTACGCTTCGCAAGATCAAGCACTTAATAAAATCAAAGAATACGAGAAAAAACTTACTGAACGTATAACAATTGATGATTGTGATATATATGTTAATGCTAGTTTTGGTTATGCAGAATATCCTTTAGATTCAGATGAAAAAGATTTTGTTTATACTTGCGCAGAAACAGCAATGCATGAAGTTAAGCGAAGAAATATTAGTAATCATATATTGCATTTCACACCTGATATGCTTACCGATGAACACTTACTTGAAATTGAAGGAAAGATAAAAAAAGCATTAGAAGAACAGACATTTTTCTTCCATCTGCAGCCACAATTCAATATGGATCATAAACTCCGTGGTTTTGAAGCATTGGCTCGTATGAAGGATTCTGACGGAGCATTTATAAGTCCTGGTGAATTCATACCAGTTGCTGAAAAGATTGGATTAATCGATAAGGTTGATGAAATGATATTTAGAAAATCAGCATTATTCTTTGGAAAGCTATTAAAAGAAAGCGGCGCAGATATTACTCTTAGCATAAACGTATCTGTAAAGCATTTAATGAAGAATGATTTTCTTGATGAAATACAACGAATTCTTGATGAAAGCGGCGTTCCTGCCACTAATTTAGAAATAGAAATTACAGAATCCATTATGATTGATTCTGTTGATAAAGCACTAGAGTGTATTGACAAAATAAGAGCTATGGGAATACAGATAGCAATTGATGATTTTGGTACTGGCTACTCTTCACTTAGTTATCTAAATAAATTCCCAGCTAACCTTTTAAAAATCGATAAATCTTTTATCGATACTATGAATACTAGCAAATCATCAAAACAATATGTATCTGCTATTATTTCAATGGGACATATAATGGGATTTGATGTTATCTCAGAAGGTGTAGAAGAAGATGCACAAATTGAAACATTGAAAGAAATCGGATGTGACTTTATACAAGGTTATATCTGGGGCAGACCATTACCACAGGAAGAAGCTGAAAAACTTGTTTTGAGTATGTTTTAAAAAAATAAGGTTTATACATAAAACATAAAAAGGATACAGAGTAGATTTGAGTTTTGAGGGGGCACCTCATTTATCTCATCACTTCTCAGTATCCTTTTTATTTTACAAAAAAAATCTAGTTATTAAATTTTTGTCTATTATTTATACTTAACTATTTATTACTCTTAGTTTTCTTGCTTTTAGCCTTCTTACCTTTAACTTTCTTACTCACGATCTTGCTCCAGTTACCGTAATACTTAGTATTATCGATAGTCTTATATGCACGAACACGAACAAAATATTTCTTCTTACTCTTTAACTTCTTAATTGTCTTTTTAGAAATATTAGCCTTCTTAATATCGATAGTCTTAAGTGATTTAGTAAACTTCTTATTACGAGCTATCTGAATCTCATATCCAGTTACTTCTCCATTAGCCTTCTTCCATGTAACCTTTACACGTTTTACCTTAGGAGACTTTACTTTAACACCTGTAATCTTAGCTGGTGTAATAATAAAGTTCTCGCTAACAGTTTCAATATACTTGCCCTTACCATTAACAGTAACTGTAGCTTTACCACACTTTTTATTATCAGCGTAGCTTAATTCATAATCTGTACCAGCCTTAAGGACATCACCTGCTGAGTTTTTAACTACAACATCTGCATTAACACCATTATCATTATATACATAAACTGTTTTATTTAAGCTAACACTCCCCTTAGATAATCTTATATCAATGAATTTAAATTTATTATCTTCAGCATATTTCTGTGCTACAGGAGTTGTACCACATATAGCAAATTTTTCGATTTTTTCATATACTTTTGAATTAGTAGCATGGATATAACCAAATGCATTCTTACCAATTTTTGTTACTGAGTCAGGTATAACCACATCAAGTAAACCTGTACAATTTTCAAATGCTCCATCACCAATAGTTGTTACACTATTTGGAATAGATAATTTTTCTAAATGATTACATCTATCAAAAGCTTCATCACTTATAGTCTTAAGACTGTTAGGCATTATAACTTGAGTTAAAGCAGTACATGATGAAAATGCACGCCATCCAACGCTTTTAACCTTATTAGGTATTCTAATACTCTTAAGACTAGTACACCAAGCAAATGTATCATCACTTATTTCTGTCAATTCTTTAGATAATGTTACGCTCTCAAGTGATGAACAATTTTCAAAACAATATCCACCAATACTTGTAACCGTATCAGGTATTACTATATTTTTAAGGGCGCTACAACCATAAAAAACATAATCATCAATTTTATTTAATCCAGCGTTTAAACTTACATTTTTAAGACTCGTACACTTATAAAATGCATAACTGTCAATTCTTGTAGTACCTAAAAATTTTACATCAGTAAGATATGCTGATTCTCTAAATGAATCATTGCCAATATTTTTTACAGTTGCTGGTATAGTAACTGTCTTTACATTACTCATATAAAAAGCCGCATCTCCTATTCTAGAAACATACTTTCTAGCAAGCATTTCTGGAATAGTAACATTCTCTGATGAACCCGTATAACGTATTATCTCAACTGTACCATCTGAAAGTAATTTGTACTCAAAACCATTAGCAACTGCAGCTTCTACAGTTACTCCAGTACCTATACTTGATAAAAAACTGCTTGGAAGTGCTTCTACACTGCATAGCAACATAGAGGCTGAAAGTACTCCAGCTATAATCTTTTTCTTCATTAAAAAATCCTCCTTAAAAAACCATTTATACTGCTGTCACAAAAACAACGCGACAACAACACAATTATACTCTTATCACTGGAAACTATCAATTATAAAACTAGTTTTTTAAGAACCTATTACTCACAAAAAAAGAAGAGGCATAAAGCCTCTTCTTTTAAATAATTTAACGTTTATAACCAATCTATTAATTAATTGAAACTCCATTATCTGTAACTGTACCTGAATTATCAACTAATGCAAATCTAAATGATACTGTAAGATTGTCAAGTGTATTTGTAACATTTGATGTCTTAAGATCTGGGTCTTCACCTTCAAAATAGAGATAAACATCTACTTCTGTACCAGCAGCTGTTACAGCTGGGATACTTGTAATATTTATATACTGATCACCTGTAAGTGTTGTAGTTCCAGTTTCACTTGCATTTACATAATATGTCTGTGCTGAACTTTGAAGTGGTGCAAAGATATAAGCTTTACCACCTGCTACTACTGCTACTCTTAATGCCTTATCAAGATCAGCTGAATTATTATTACCTGTTACCTGTAAATCTTTAAGTTGGATAGACTGTGCAGCTGTTGTGCCACATGTAATAGCATCTCCATTTGATTTAAGATAATATTTATATTTTACGTAGTAACCTTCACCATTTTGATAACCTGTTGTTCCTTTGTCTATGTATGTAATATTCTGCTCTGCACTTGTACCAGCAACTGCTGCAACTGTATTTTCTGCTGTAGTATAACCTTCACTTGTATTAAGGGTTTTATAACCATCTGCTAAATCACCAGATTCCTGGCCTGATGATGCAAAAGCAGCACTATTAGCCTTTGTACTATAAGCTGCGTACCAAGTAGTTGTATTAGCTGTTGATGTAGCATGGAGTTGAATAGCTGATTCAGGTGTTGTCTGACCAGCTGTTGCTTCATTATCCCAATTTGCATCATTCGCAGTTGCTACCTCATTGATCAAAAGACCTTGATCAGTCTTTGCTTTAACCTGCATGTTAGTTACACTAACTTCTCTATTCATTGTAAACCATGCATATGTTGCCATTCCGAGCATCGCTGTTGATAATAAAAGCATCGATGCTGCACTTGCTATTTTTTTACTATTCTTATTCTGTCTCTTCATAATCGTCACCCTCCTTTTCTGATATTTTTATTCTTTATTATTATTTAAAAAAATCATCAACTTGTTAATTAGTTACTATTGTTACGCTTTAATGCTTTTGGTTACAATGCGTTAAATTTATATGATAATTATACAAAATACTTTTTAATAAAACAAGTTTTTTGTATAAATTTATCGAAAATATCTGTTATTAACAAAAGGTGTTGTGCAAATTGCACAACACCTTTTTATTTTTTTAGACATTTACTCACGAAATCGACATAGTACGTCCTTATTGGAAACTATTTTAAAATTTTTGTACTATAAAGACTCTAATTCTTTCTTTAATTCCATCATATGGTTACGACAAGCCGTAATTTCTCCAGTATATTTATTGAACCACTCTACATCATCTTCATTAGGTTCTTCCTGAAGAAGGATTGCCTGAACCAAGGCAGACTGCGATCTTGCACGTCTTCTTTCTATTTCAACTATAGTTTTTTGACAGGTTTTAATTTCTCTTTTTAATTTACTTTTTCTACTCATATGAATACCCCTCCACTATTAACAATCTTCTAATCAATAACCCTTCCTAATCTTTTTACGATCATTAATATCCTTTCAAATTTATAGTATCGACAAATTTGTCTATTCCTTCATATGAATCTTTATTGTTCACATTCAGTATTTTTTCAAGAATTTCTTTAACTTCATCTATTCTCTGCTGCATTTGCTGAGGATACTTAAGAAAACATGTATAAAGCCCATTTATACTCTTCTGTTCCTTCTCAAAATCATCCAGCAGAAAAGCAAATGCATTCGCATTCGACATATCTGCAAGAATCATTCTATACCTAAGTTCATAGTCAGCCTCTGCATTTTTATAATCATCCAAATCAAAAACTACAGTTTCTAGTGACTTAGTATACTTAGTACGATACGTCTCCTGCACTCTTCCTGCCTGATCCATGTAAAGAGCAATAAATACAATCAATGCAATTGCTAACATTATCGCAATGAATATGGCTCTAATCATCTTTCGTTTCATAATATACTCTTGGCCATAATCGCGAGCCGTATAATGAAGCATTGTATCCACTGAATTATTTTTCTTTACTTTATTAGCCTTTTTATTTTTGTTATTCTCTGTTGATTCTTTTTTTCTAGCCATAATTAAACCTTCATAAACTCTAGTCTGCGTTTTCATCATCTTTAATCTCTTCATCTGCTTTAGCTTCAGATTGAGATTTTAGATATTCTTCCACAGCCGCCTTTTTTAATCTTTCCACCGCTTCTTCGTAAGATTCATTTTCCTTCATCTTATCTCCATCAGATTTACTATCATCACGAACTTTCTTTGTCAACTTCCAAATACTCTTTACTTCATATATAGAAGCAAGAAACATCGGAATAATAACAAATAACATCAATATCTTTCTAAAGTCCATAAAAGATGAGATGAAATTTAATAATCCAACTCTTCCACGATACTTACCAATAACTTGCTCTCCTCTAACAGGGAGTACATCAGATGTTTCATTAGCATCACCCTTTGTTTTAAACCTTCCATCAGGTAAAACATCCACTATTCTATGGATTACCGGCAACCCTTTAACATCCGATTCTTCACTATAATATGCTATAATATCTTCTTTTTTAAGTTCTTTTGTATCTGTTTCTTTAACAAATACATATTCATCAGTTGAAATCGTCGGCTCCATGCTTCCGGTTACAACATGAAGTACATTATAACCAAATAAATTAACTGCTTTTCCTTGTAATGTATTAAAGAAAATATAAACAAGTATTATTGCTCCTACCACTAAGATAGTCCATTCAATATACGATAACGCTTTCCTTAACACCTTAAATGCTTTTTTCATTATGCAGCCTCATCCGTATTTTTTTCCGTAAGTTCTCTTATTTTTCTTCTCATCCTCTCACGTACCGATACATGATATTCTTTATAGAGTGCACGCATCTCCAATTCGATTGCTCTTGTCTCTTCTTCAGTACGTACTGGAGGATTCCATACAGGTTTTGGTTTATTCTTAGCTTCTTTTCTTCTCTTACGTTTAAACTTCTGGTCTTTATAGAATCTAACAAAACTATATGGGAAGTTTGTTGCATACTTTTTGTAGTACACAATAACTTTTTCTCTTTCGAGTTTTTCGTATTCTCTCTTTCTTGCATCTTCTTCTCTTTGACGTAAAATCTTCTTCTGATCTGGATTATCCGTATCTTTTGGAATCACACCAAAGAGTACATATAATAACCATCTAAACAAACGTGGAAGAGAGTAGATTGGATTATAAGTATACATCTTATAAATCTCTCTAAACGGCTTCTTCTCATAAGCCTCACGTTCTGCTTTAAGTCTAGCAGCTCTTTCTTTTTCAATACGCTCTTTCTCACGTTTTTGTTGTTCAAGTTTCATTCTTGCAGCTACTTCCCTTGGATCTTCCATTAGATTCTCCTCAGGTTTTGCTTCTATTTCACCATTAGCAATCTTTTCTTTCTTTTCTTGCATCATGTTAGTAACTTCTTCAATATCATTCTGAGTTACTGTTCCATATGCATTAACCTTTTCGTGGCTTTCCTTCTTTCTATCAAATACTGTTGTATCGACACCTTCTGCCTCTCCAAAGTCCTCTCTGATTGCTTTCTTTTCACGTTCGAGTTTTTCTCGTTCAGCCTTTTCTCTAGCTTCCTGTTCTGCTCGTTTTCTTTCTTCCTCTATACGAGCCTGACGTTCTGCTTCAAGACGAGCACGTTCTTTTTCTTCAGCTTCAATCTCTGCCCTTCTACGTTCAAGCATTTCCTGAATACGTCTCTGTTCTTCTTCGCGTTCTCTCCTGATACGTTCTCGTTCTTCTCTTCTAGCTTCCTCGATACGTTGTTTTTCTTTAAGACGTTCTTCACGTTCAAGTCTTCTTCTTTCAGCTTCTTCAGCTCTCTGCTGCGCTTCTAAGATTCTCCTATCAACTTCAGCATAGTAATTTCTCTCGATGGTAATAGCCTTACCAATCTGATCAAATACGGCCGTTGAATTCTCTGGAAGATCAGAATTCTTATATCCCTGAACGCCTTGAACTTGTATATATCCGACAGCACCTTCTGTATGGACATCATACTGTCCTGATAGAAGTTCTGATTTATATCTTTTTACAACTCTTGGTTTTATAGGCTTATAATTTCTTTTACCTATTGGCTTATAAACATCTTTGACATTACTCTTATCCGTATAACTTTTAAATAGGACAAGATTACATGCCATGGTCTTTCCAAGGTCTTCCACATATTCCTTATTAGGATTAAGTGCCGTATCCTCTACGTTAATCTCATAACCGACCTTATCATAACTTAATATGTATTGCCAAAGTGCAAGACACGCCTTTAAATCAACGTTCTTCATAAGAGCGTTAGTTCGCATAATAGGTGGTTGCACAAAGTTATTCCCAAGACTTGTACAAAGTTCCGAACCTTTGTAGCCTTCTATTGTTTTTTTAAGCTTTTCAACACGTTGCCATACCGTATATCCGCTATCATTTGTTGCTTCAAGACTTCTCTTTGTATCAATGGCGATTTTAACATTAAATGAATTACCATTCTCATCATTTATCTTACTTTCCGCCTCCATTGCATACACTTCTTCGTCTTTTTCAATCTCAGACAGTTTCTGATATCTGGTCATTATAAAAATATACAGTCTGTCAATAAGCGTATTAACGAAACGGTTCTCATATGTACTAAGACTTTCCTCTTTATGCACATTAAGAACCTTTGAAGGAGTAATAGTCCCCTTCTTTTCGTCTACGCTCTGTATCAGATCTGTATGTTGTGCTAAATGCTTTATTGATTCAACTGTAATTTTTTTGGACAGGGCTATCGGAACTATCTCTTCAACGTCCACGATAGTCCTACCAGGATTTCTTATAACATTATCAACATGGATAATGCCATCCTCTATGGCTTCAACCCAAGATACATCAATACTTTTCTCCATGAGCTTTCTGTTCATGGAAATATTGAAACGCCCTAAGCCCATAAGTCTGTTCATATCAACATAGACATCATTTTCATCCATGGTGTCAAATGCACTTTGAAAATCCTGGTACCATTCTCCATATTTCTCGTTCAATAAAAACCTCCGGATTCCCTAGAACAGTTTCTGTAGTCTTTCTAGATATGCAATTGATTCATTCATCTTGCCTTTGCCAAATGATTTGTTAATATATACTACCAATTCCTTAAGTTCATCTCTAAGCATTGCAAGGTTTAAAGATTCAAACTTACGGAATATTTTAGTTGCAAGTATGTAATCAATACCATCAAGTTCATCGCCCCCACATGCGACATATACAGGAACAAAAAGTCCCATCTGCTTGATAATACGGTTACCAAATGCTACTCTCAACTTGTCGATTACCCAAAGGTCAAGCTGATGTATTTTTTTAAGATTCTCTTCTGAAATAGGATATTTTTCAAATGCATCCTGGAATAGATCATTCAAATGTGAGAAACTAATAGTTAACTGATCTGCCTCAGGTGCTTCGAAAGCAACACCCTTTGCATCAAGGTTTATAGGCTGAGCACGGTCATAAACCTTATCTGAAATAGCATATGTGGAATCATCGTTGTTAGCTGTTCCAATATACCAGATATTCTGCGGAATGCGTAAACGTCCATGATCAAGATTCTCTGGATCTGAACTCCATACATTAGGAACAAGATCAAGTTCCCATTCATCTGCGTTAGGCATTTCAAGTATGGATAACATTTCAGCAAAATAGTACTCAATACGAGCAATGTTCATTTCGTCCAAAAGAATTAAATTAACATTGTCATTATAACTTGCTTCATATATTCTCTTAAGAACTTCGGTTTCATTGAAGTTCTTTGTAAATTCATTAAAATATCCAAAAAGTTCTGTTCTATCACGCCATGATGGCTGAACTGATGCAATAGTTGTATCTATACCTAAAAACTTACCAAATGAATATGGTAAAGATGTTTTACCAGTACCAGATATACCCTGAAGGATAATAAGCTTTGTAGAAGCCATACCTGCTAGGAACAATCTTATAGTTTTTATGTCATAATACAAATGCATCTTTGAACATGCAAAGTTACGATATCTTTCACATACACCTGGAAGATCGATTTCATTATCATAGTTAGGTGTTTCGTAATTCTTATAAAACATATCAACTTCATAAAGTTTAGAGAAACGTCTGGTTTGAGTAATAAATATACCTTCGTCTCCTGCTGCCTGTTGAATGTTCTCTGCATCTTCTGTTTCATATTCTTCCGACGTAAGACTAAGAGCTGGTCCACCTCCGCCACCTATCTGAGCAACTTTCATGGCCATGATTCTGTCTTTCTCTTTCGCCATCTTCATAACATCTCTCTGAAGAACAGATATTTCCTCAAGAAGATCTTCGTTACTTACTATGGAATGTCTAAATCTTATATACTTTCTTATAATCATAAGTATAAGTACAAGTATAAGGACGTAAATAACCACGACAACTACAATCGTAAGTATCGCAAGAATCCACTCCGGTGTGCTAAAATCCTTGGAATAAGTCTTAAATATCTTTATGTAATTTTTAATGTTAAATATCTTTATTATGCCTCGGCCTATCCCCTGAAACATTATTTCAAAGCCTTTTAGCATTTCAGATATAAATTCGAAAAACCATCTTAAAAACTTGTCCACTATTTATACCCTCTCATCCTTCTTATGCCTAGTCTTCTGCTACTGATTCTTCAACCTCTTTAACTGTACCCTCTACATCATCTGAAGCTTCTGTATCATCTACATTTTCAGCTTCTTCTATAATTTCAGTACTCTCCGTACTTTCAATTTCTTCTACATCATCTACTGCTTCTTCTGCATTTGCTGCTTTTTCTTTAGCAGCCTTTTCTTTAGCAAGATACTCTTCTACAGCTTTTCTCTTAATTTCTTCTTCATCTTCTTCTGAAATTACACCCTGTTTTGCTTCGATTAAAACAGTGATAAACTTGTATAGTTCAAATATGAAGAATATAGCTATAGGAATAAGTACACAGATAAAGAAACCTTTCTTTGTTGTTACAAAGTCTATGAACTTACCTAAGCCTTTAACCTTTGTACCAGTCCACTTACCTATGATATCTGAAGCACTTACTGGAGTTTCATCATCAATCTGGTTGTTATCACCCTTTGTGATGAATCTCTTTGTGTTATCTTCTTCTGATATTTCAACAATTCTATGAGTATTAATTACTCTCTGTCCATCAATAATAGTATAGAAAGTGATTACATCATCCTTCTTCAATGAATATAAATCATCTACTTTCTTTACCATGATAAGATCGCCTTGTTTAAATGTAGGGCTCATGGAGTCTGATTGTACGCTCATAGGGCTATATCCAAGGAGTGTTGGCACTCCGTTGTTTTTTTCCGATCCAAATACCATTACGGTTATTAAAAATGCAAATATAAGTAATATCCACGCTAAGATGTCAACTACTACGCTAAGTACTTTTTTCATAGTCTATTCTGCCTTTCAAATCTTTCTTTAAGTATTTCTTCTGTTAAAATCAAGTTGATTCTATAATCTTAAAATCCATCTGGAATTTAATAGTTCCGCCTATGATGGCATCCACACAGTCAGGGTCGTTACCCTCTAACCATATAACAACTGTGTACTTATCTCTATCCTTAGGAGCAAATCCTTTCTTTTGAGTTCTCATAATAACTTCAGATGAAAGGAATTCCTCATCACAATCGCTTTCTTTTCCGCCACCACTGCTCTTAGTTTTACCATATAGTGTTTTCTCGCCATTCTTATAAACGGCAACTCGTATGGCATCATCAACATTCTTAGTTACATTTTCAATAAACAATTCACCTTCATAAGAGAGCGTATCGCTTCCTCCGTTTATAACATAGAAAGTGTATGCAATGTAATTCTGACCGTTATGACTTCCGTTAATATTATCAATATTATCCGGAAGATCTTCACCACTAATATTAGTCATATCATAAACTATCTTTGCATTAAGCTCCGAAATGGTATGATCATATTCTGGTGTTTCGGAAAGTGTCAATCCCTGTCTAGCCATATCGTATTTATTTACTTTTACCGTGAAACTTCCAAACTTGTCATAAAAGTACGAAATTATATAGACAATAGCAATTATTGCCACTAATAACCCTATAAGGAGTGCTATTACTCGAGTTACTAAAACATGTCTCTTAACTTCCTTGGCAGTTCGACGGAGTTCCACAACATCACGCATATTATCTGCCAAATCACTCCCCCCCTTCAGTATTATTATCCTTCTTTATCCTCTTGTTTCTCTTCTTTTTTATTCTTTAAGTGTCTTGATGCTACGTACTTACCCACAAGCGGTCCAGAACCATATCTACATTGTGCCTTAAAAAGTAACTCAGCCTGTTCAGCGCTCATCACTCCATCGGCAATGGTTTCCGCACCTAATCCACTAGCAAATTCTACTATGGATTCAACAGCTGCAAGAGATCTGGAATCATCGACCAAATACCCTATCATCTCTTCACTAAGCTGTACAAAATCCACTGGATAGTACGCTAATCTTATAAGTGGCGAATTCATACCACCGAAATTTGTAAGCATAAAGTGAAAACCTCTATTTCGCAAATGCTCTATATTCGTCCCATGTATAGACTTTCCTTCAAAAAGAATATCAGGACTAAGTTCAAAACAGATTTTATTAGTATCCACTCTCGACTCATCCATCTTATCCATAAGATACTTTTGAACATCCTTACTTTCAAGAAATCTTAATGGCATATACATAGAAACCCATCTAAAATAGAATTCACTTTCTTGCATCATTTTTATATTTTCAATCAATTGTCTTAATTCCAACTCAAATAAGGAAACGCACTGGTTGCTAAGTTCCGAAACCTTTCTGAAAGTTTCAGGAACCAATGTTCCTAATTCCGGTGTATTAAGCCTTGTTCTAGATTGAAGGAACTGCAATTCTCCGAACTCAAATTCACGAATTGGTCTGAATTTCATATCTACTGCTCTTAGTCCCCCAACCTTTGTAGTAGTTTCAAAATTTCCCATAAATTATCTCTCTATATTAAAACTGAATTCAAATATTATACTTTTAATAAAGTATAGTTGTTCTATTTAAGTATAAATAAAATTATGAAATATGTCAAGTAAATTGGCACTTTGCGAGATTTTTTTGTGCAAAATTACACAAATTTTTGAAATTAAAAAAATCTCAGTTTTGAACCGAGATTTTTTTCTATAAATCATTCTAAAAAACTATATTAATTTACCAACTACATTCCTAAATTTTGCATCATCTTTTTTCATTATACTCATCCTCCAGTTTTCGAAATCTAACTGTTTCATTATATATAGTTTTTGCCATATCTTCAACTCTTATATAAATAAAGCACCTGCTAATTAATAGCAAGTGCTTTGTTATTATTCTTCTGCCCAATTAGGCTCATCAATTAAATATGTTTCTTCGCTTAAAACTTCTTCAATGCCTTCATTCATATACTTGTCCTTATCAAGATATGTTTTAGTTTCATATAATGTTACTTCATCTATAGGAACTTTTAATATCCATTCCCCTCTTGCTACCATAATTACATCATATTTCGAATCATAACTATTTCTATCCTTTTCATAAATACTTAATTCTACAATCCCTTCATCAGGGAAAACCCAGTAACCATTATATTTTTTTCCTTGAAAAATCAAAAAATGTTTTATTTCGTACATCCATTCTATTTCATAAGCCTTTACTGGTCGAACAATACTTTGCCCCCATTTTATACATTTATTGTCGATATCTTCATCATCATTAACATATAAATAATAATCAATTGGTATTTCTTCAAGTATATCTGATATATGTGACATTCTAAGAATTTTGCCTTTATACTTCACGTATATTCCTATTCTTGTATTACTCAAATTTTCACCCACTTTCCAGATTCAAATCTATAACGTTCTACAACTTTACCATCAACAACTTTATTCAATAATGAACCATCATCTATTTCCAACAATTCTTCTGATTTCCATTCAGGAACTGTTGTGTTATTTTCTCCCCAAAGGAACCCATTTCTAGAGCATGGCTTCGGAGCGGTTTCTGTTCCTCCGAATTCCTTACCATAAGGTGTCTTAATATTTTTCAAATCACCTTCATTTTTTAGATTAAATTCTAATTCCCAATGAGTATTACCATCAACAGAAAAAGGAGTTCCCTCATAATCAAGTCGAAATGTCTCAAACATATCTTTATATTTTTTTATAATCAAACTTTTCTCTTTCATTGTTTTATCCATAAACCAACTCAAGTTTAAATCCTTTTAATTGGTTTTCGATAATAGTTTCAGCAAATTTTTCAGAAACAAAAACATCTCCTCGTGGTAAATCTGATATTTTAAAAATGTTTTTTCCTTTTATAGCTTCCTCTATAAATTCATATTTTTCAAAAAACATTATTCTTTTTCCATCTCTATAAGTTTTATATTTAGACAAATCATAATTAATTGCATCTATAATAGTTAAAACATTTATACCATATAATATTTCATCATTTAATTGTATTTTTAAAACTTCAATATCATTTGAAATCATTGGATATAAAACCTCATACGCTCGTTTATTTAAAACTGGGATATTAAAACCTGGTGCATCACCATCTTCTAATTCCAAATCATCATCATACACTTTTACACGAGGTACTATCCAACTATTTGATAAGCTTCTACCATCAAACATCTGATAAAAATCTGCATCTACTTTTTCACATAGTTGAATACTTTTAAATTTATTAACATCAAAATCCAACTTATAAATCTTCATTTTATATCCTCCACTAAAATATTCCTGCCAATAATTTTTCTCTTATCATATCTAAAATATCTATATTATATTTCTTCAAAATAGCTCTTGCTTCAGCTGCTTTTGGTGATGAACCAGCCACTATATGATGTGCTGCGTTTTTATATGCCGGTTCAGGTTTTCCTGATGACAATAGATTTTCTCTCAACTTTTTCGAACTTGCATTGGTACCACATCCGCCTCCAAGAACACTCTTTGCTTCATCAACGCATTGATTAGATTTTATCATACTAAATGCATCATCACCATATTTTTGAATCAACTTTTTACCATCATCACCATATGATTCAATTAAGTCTGCTACATCTTTTCTAGAGTTATTTCCATACTCTCCAGCACCTTCTTCAGGTTTTCCTGTATTTGTATCTCCTCCTACATTTTTCACCTAATAGTTTAGATTTTCTTTCATTTATAAAAATCTAAACATATATACAAAAAAACTGCAGCAAATGACTTTATCATCTACTGCAAGTTTTATAACTAATTATCTTTTGTTTCTTCAAACCACCATGGTTCATCAATCAAATATGTTTCTTCACTTAAAACTTCTTCAATATCTTCATTTAAATATTTATACTTATCAAAAAATGTTTTGGTTTCATATAGTGTTACTTCATCATAAGGGACCTCTATATATATACCATCTCTACCACTTTCAACTACTTCATATTTCGGATCAATCTTTGTGTTGCTCCCCCAACTTGCAGCGTATACCCACAATCCCTTCTTATCAGGATAATAATCAAACCATTTATACTTTCTACCATTACATATAACATAATGACTTATTTCATATAAATATTCTATTTCTTCTGCTTTAGCTGGCTTTGAATAATATGCATATTCTGTACCACTTAATTCCTCGTACCAGTCTTCTTCTTTATCTTCTTCATCATCAATACATATATAATAACCATCTGGCTTATCTCTATTTTCTTCATCACCAATATAACCATAATTACTTAAATAATACTCTTTTTCATTATAACCTACATATCTTCCAGATCTTATATATTTCACATTTTCACCCACTTTCCTATATTACTTTTAAATATATATTGTTCTACAATTTCACCATCAACATATTTAGTAAGTGTCGAACCATTTTTTATTTCTATTCTACCTTCTATTTTCCATTCGGCAATAGTAGTATCATTTCTTCCTCCTGTATAACCATTACCCTTAAACGGTTCAGGTTCATTTACACTTCCACCATAATGTTCACCATATGGTGTTTTAATTCGTGACATATCCTTAGCTTTATCGACATTAAATTCCATTTCCCAATGAGTATTACCTCCTTCCGGAAAATCTCTCACTCCATTATTCAAGTAATCTAATCTATTTGTTTCTACTACATCATCATAATAATGACTTAAATATCTCGAATCTTCAGCTCTTGAAACAAAACCCGTTACCTCATTACTATTGTTACCAATGTAATGTTCTTTGACACTAGCATCCGTTAATACTTTCTTCATTCTAGTTCCTTTATTTATTTTTATCTTATCCCTTATTTCCTTCACTGCTTTAGTCATTCTATTATATTCAGCCTTATTTGAAATCTTTAAATTATCCAATTCAGTTTTTCCTAATTTTTTGAACTTTTGGAACTCATCAAATGATATATCGTTTTCCTTTAATCCTTTACATACTTGTTTAACAACATCACCATTCTGATTAGCCTTTACCATTTTAAATGCATCATCACCATATTTATTTACTAGTTCTATTGCTTCTTTTGCATCGGACTTTGAAAAACTCTTCGTAGCATTTACCAGGTCATCGCCATAATTTTGAATCATCTTTTTACCATCATCACCGAATGATTCAAATAAGTCACCTACATCGTTACCATATTTATTTTTTATCTCTTTCCAAAAATCAGTGTTTGATTCAACATTACCTCCAGATCCACCTCCTGGATTATTTCCATTGCTTGGAGCATTATTGCCTTCGCCTGGCTTATTGACTTCACCTGGCTTTTCACCATCACCTGGTTTATTACCATCAACTGGTTTATTACCATCAACTGGTTTATCGCCGTCAACTGGTTTATCGCCATCAACTGGTTTATCGCCGTCAACTGGTTTATCGCCGTCAACTGGTTTATCGCCTTCAACTGGTTTATCGCCGTCAACCGGTTTATCGCCATCGACTGGTTTATCACCATCAACTGGTTTTCCACCTTCACCTGGTTCACCACCTTCACCTGGCTTTCCGCCTTCACCTGGCTTTCCACCTTCTCCTGGTTTTCCACCTTCACCTGGTTTTCCGCCTTCACCTGGTTTTCCACCTTCACCTGGTTTTCCGCCTTCACCCCAGCTTATTTCACCAGTCTCATCAGCAAAATCAAATTTTGCTCTATCCTTCCACTTTCTTCTAACAAAATCCTTAAACTCATCAGTTTTAAATTTGTTTTCAAAACCTTTAATCACTTTTGGAAGAGCATATTCAAACAATAGAAACAATAATCCGGTTTCTATTGCTTTCTTTAATATTTCTAATATATTCTTGCCACTTGGATCCTTAAGATAATCTATCCAATTACCATAAACCTCTCCCATCTCTTGAATTGAGAATACTGCTCCTACAACACCCATAATTAATATAGCCATCTGCAATATACTAAATGAACCTGATAACGCAGTTGCAGCACCTAAAATCATACCTACAGCACCTATTAAGAAATGTGCCAAAATAGCTAATGTAAATATTGTTGCTGCCGCCATCAAAAGGGTAACGAACGTCATGCCAAATTCCTTACATGATTCTCCACCACATAGATTACCACTGATCATATATGATGCTTCCCCTGTATTTGCATCAAGAGCTATGTATCCTGTTCCATGCCATTGATAATAATATATATCCTTTTCAGGAACAATTACAACCTTATCTTCATTAATTGCTCTTTTTATTTCATTTTTTGTTAATGATTCGATTTCTAAATCATCTATCTCTTCTTTGTTTTCTTTTGACAAGACTTTAAGTGCTATACCTCTCTCCCCTGCTTCTTCAAATACAGAAACAGTAGAAATTCCTTTTACACCAAATGATTTTTCCACTACAAAACCTTCAAGATATGAACCAATAAGTCCACTCATTAACATGTAATTCTTAATTGATTCGTCATCTTCTTCAATAGATGCTAAACCAGCAGTATCAGTATCTACATCAACACAAAATGTTCCTTCTTTTATGGCCATTGGCACACCTAACATAGAACTTACTTTAGGTGTATAACCTATAATACACTCACTAATACATCTACCAAACTTTACGTTATTAGCATTAGCTAAAAGAATATCATAATAATCCAAATATCCAAAATATGATGTTCCAATTGCATTAAGCATCTTTGAAATCATAATGTCATTTGTTACTTTTCCATCACTAAACTCATTTGCATATGAAGTCATATTTGTAGTAGCTTCATCTAAAACAGACTCACTCATAATGTTTAGGTCAAATATAACAGAATATACACCACCTGCTATCAAACTATTTTCAACCTTAACATTATTGATTCCTGCTTCCTTTATGTCTAAAATCAGATTCGTAAATTCACCAGGTATTTGAGCCTTACCTTTTATTGTTTTTTCTCCGTCAATAGTTATAACTGGGCACACTCTAACAAGATAAGCAGGTGTATTATAAATATCACCATACTTATTTATAAGAGCTTCATCTTCTTTTGTTTCTGGTTCATATGATAAAGTAACTTCTTTGCCATATAAATCTGAAGTATTAATGCTAATACTTGCATCTGCATTATCGCCAAAAACGTTTGCATATAATGCTCCTTTTAATGAAAACGAAATTGTGTCTACACAATCATCAGGTAAAGTTTCACCCTCATACTTTTCATTAACCACATAATACTTCAATTCAGAAGGTAAATATCCTAATTCTTCTTTCTTAATATATCTAACTCCTACTGAACTACCTATTTCTTTAGTGTCAATCTTTCCCTTTGATAATTCATCTTCTATAAAATCTAATGAATCATCACTATTAACATCTACAAATTTATGAACACCTGAAAAATCATCATATGATAATTCACTTGAAACATTAATACTTGCACATTCAGCATTATCATATTTAGACATACTTTCAGATATTAACTTTTCTACATCCTCATCTTTTTCGACTTCTTCATATTCCTTAAATGATGGATCTAAATATATCCACATCTTTTTTCCATTATTTCTGTCAACACCTCTATAGCTTTCATAGTTAACAAATGCTTTTACCCAAACATGCTCTATTCTAATTTTAGAAATCTTGCCATCATAAACACCATGCTGTGTAGCTATACCTAACATACTTATCGCATCTACAGCTGCTTTATCTGTATTTACACCTAACCATGCTTTGGCCATTTCTATGTCTATATCAACATAACCTATAACAAACTTAGCATCATATCCCTTATATTTAAGCATAGCAATTAAAAGCGCTGCCTGATCATAATCATTTCCCGCTTTCTGATCATATGTACCATTACAACCAAGTCTCAATCCTGTATATGGTTTAAAATCAAAATTATTGTGTACATACTCATATATCTTTACTGGTGTTTCTAATTCATCTGCTTTCTTTTTAATCTCATCATTAAGAACAAGATATGATGAATCTAATGATTTCTTTGAATTTTCTTTAGCAGAAATCTCCGAATTTGGTAATTCTTCACCAACAATTTTAGTTACCTCATATCCATCTGTCTTTCCATGTGAATCTTTATCATTGATAGTATCATTAACTGGATTTTTAGTTAATCTCTTAATATCATCATTAAGATTTTTAATACTCTTTTTTGTTTCCTTATCTGAAATACCCTTCTTAATTCCACTCTTTATATTAAGTACATCTTTATCTAACTCATCAATTGTCTTACTGAGATTATTTTTATATTCTTCAGCTCTATTAATTATCACATTAGAGTTAGTATACTTAATCGTCTCTTTATACTCTTTATTTATAACTTCTTTAGTATCATCTATAACTTTTTCAAGTTCAGAAATTTTATCTAATCTTTCTGCTTTTATTGTTCTACTTAGTTCTTCTGTTTTTTCTGCTAAAGTTACAATGCTTTTAGCAGATTCTATCTTCAATTCTGGCTGCTCATACTCCTGGACTTCGTATATTTTCTGCTTACTAGCTTCTTTTAGTGCTTTTACTCTTTCCTTATCGAATGCATCCGGTACATATGAAGATACTACAGCTAAAATGACAGCAAGATTAACAGTAATTATTCTATTATATTTATTCTTTAATTTTCTACTTATCATTTGCACAATCCTTTTCTTTTTTCTTTAACAATACACAAACTATT
The DNA here is from genome assembly GCF_900167115.1 of Eubacterium uniforme. Taxonomy (GTDB): domain Bacteria; phylum Bacillota; class Clostridia; order Lachnospirales; family Lachnospiraceae; genus Eubacterium_S; species Eubacterium_S uniforme. The sequence goes on along the minus strand of NZ_FUXZ01000012.1, from coordinate 47,049 downwards.
ATAAGTGACATACTCTGAATTAACAGTAACACTCTTATCAAGTCTTTATTCATATAATCACCTGTCTTAGGTGTTGATTCGTTAGTATCATTCTGATACTTACTCTCATTAATGTTTTCTGTCTCATTCTTCTTAGCATCATCTATCTTCTTGTTATTACTTCTACGTTTTCCTTTAACAACATCCTTCTTTTCAGATTTTTTATTCTTTGAAGGTTTACTTGTTTTATCTTTATCAGAATTACGACCATTATTACTATTATCGTTATCTAATCCATTGCTATTTTTATTTTTCATTTTTGTTATTTGATCAACATTTGTTTTCTTTGCAAAATAAGCTTTAATAGTAACATCTGATTTTGGCATAACAATTTCTATTTCAGATTTATTAATCTGATTATTATCAAGAACGTCTTCCGCACATACCCATTTATCAAATACATAATCGTCATTAGCCTCTGCTTTTAATTTGATTAACTCTCCTGATTTATATAATCCATTTTTACCACTAACTTTACCACCAGTTTTTGCCTCAATATATAGATTATATCTTTTCTCGTCAAGATTTATAGTTGTAACATCAAGTGTCTGATATATACCATCGATTTTAGCAACAAGAACTGCAATGTATTCTCCTTCACTTAATTTATCTGTCTTTACTTCAACGTCAGAAACCGTAGTCTTTTTCCTATCAATACTAATATTCTTTTCTGTTTCAACTTTAATGTTTTCATCATTAACATTCACTAAAACAATACTACTATCAATATTCTGAACAACTTTATTTCCTTCAAGATTCATTTTGACCTTAGCCACAATATTCTCGTCTACAAAGTGTTCGTCATTAATAAAATCAACACTTCCAGCTAACTTTAAACTCTCTTCCTCTTCTCCAATTTTCTTATTATGTGATAATAGATTCTTCTCATCATCAGTTAAAGTATTTATCTCTTCATCCTGAACACTTCCATCTGATTCCTCGCTACTAATTTTTCTTGTTCTCTTAACACATTCTAACTCTATATCATCTAATGTTCGTTCAACACTTTCATCATTCTCATTTGAATACTCAAGTTTTATATTTTCGATTAATTTTATACTATCACCTTTTTCAGCTTCATCTAATTCATCAAATGAAACTTTTATCCCAAATTCCTCTCCAACACTAATATAATCCTTCAAAAATTTAACTGTTTTAGTACCATCTTCATTTTCAATAACTTCATCAGGTTCGCTTTCAAATGTTATATGTTCATAAGGCACATTCCTACCCAAAGTCATTGAGACAGCGACTTCTCTTCCGGCCATCTTGAAGATATCTCCAACCAAATCATCAACACACTTTGTAATATCCTCTCTATTTTCTACTCCTATAAATCTTCCGCCTGTTGACTCAGCCAAGTATGTCATATCTTCTATTGCTTTTGGCAAATTCCTATCGCTTATATTACTTTCAAGTAAAACTGTATAAATTGTAATCTCTTTTTCTTTTAGTCCATCTTCATTTAAGACCTTTTCATCTCCTTCTCTTACACCATCACTAAATAGATAAATAACTTTATCTCTTTCTTCATCTTCAAAATCGTTTATACAATAATTTATATTTCTATATATTGGTGTACCACCCCACATAAAGAAGTTTCTTTTACTTTCTATCCATTTTAATAATTCTTCTTTATCACTGGAGAATTGGTGTTCCATTTTACTTTTTGTAATAAATCTGAATGCAGCTCTATCCTGAGGTTGCATTTTCGAAATAATATTAATAGCACCATTAATTGATTCATTCCAATCCTTTCCACTCATACTTCCAGAATCATCTAAAATAATTATTATGTCCATAGGTCTTCTTTTAATAGTCTCTGAAAGTCCTTTTCCAGATAAATTAAAATCAACATCGACACTCTTTGTATCTTTCTCAATAAAATCTTCACTTGTTTTATAATCAATATCTATTCTATTTTCATCTTCAGTTTCAAATAGTTTAACGTATGTGATTTTACTAATTAAATTCTTATTTCCTTCATGTATAACAACTCTAACTTTTAATAAACCTTTTTCTTCGATTTCAGGGACAAATGCACTTGTACCATATAAAGCACATCTATCATCCTTTCCACAAACTAATTCTTTTTCATCCATATAAATTATATTTCCATCTTTATCTTCAACACTTATAGATGCACTTGTTTTTCTATCTGTATTTGTTAAAACAAATGCCTTTGGAGTTATTTCAATTTTTCTATTAGATCCTATTTTATATGCTTTTGGAGTAACTTCTATATTCAAACTAGAAATTTCAAAATATTCTTCAATATTAAAATTCTTAATTTTACTAGAAATAACTTCACCATTCTCATCTATTAAAGTTACTAAAATATGGCATTTACCAAGATGATTTTTTGTATTATAAACAAAGGTGTTTTCATTATATTCTAACACCTCACTATTTCCATCTTCGTCATACAAAACACCACTTACACTCATACCATCTTTAAATCCAACAATAACAGGCTTAAACAAAATATCAGTATAAGCTTTTACCTTTCCATCTTCTGTTGCTAATACTATGTTCTTAATATATGAATCAACATCTTTTTCATTAATCATTTGTAAGTAATCGCTAGCTATAGAAATATACATTGCTGTAAGTTCAACATCTTCATATAAACTTCCATCACTAGATAACTTATCATTTATTTCTTTTATTCTACTCTTTGTATTATCATCATTTCCAAGTAAGGCACTTGTACAAATTAAAGTATTCTTTATACTTGCTTTATCAAGTCCCCATGCATTCTTTGTATTTTCTTTTTTCAATAAGTAATCATAGGCTTTATCGACAATACCCTTATAGGCATTTCCGTCACTTAATTCAAGATTATCTTTTAATACTCTATATACATATGCTGTTAAAAAGATACTTTCCTCTTCATTGTTATATGAAAAACTTCCATTTGCATTTTGTTTTTTCTTTATATACATTAATACCTTTTCAATCGTTTGTAGTGCGTAATCATCACTTAAATACAAATTTTCAAGAGCTAATATTGTGTCTAAAGTATCACTCTCATATCCATCAAAAATAGAAAAACCGCCATCATAATTTTGCAATTTTTCAAAATCAATGTTGGCGGCACTTTTATTATTCATGTATTTAGCAAGATTCATTCTAAATAAGTCATCATTGTTTCTTGCTTCTATTGTATTTAAATAATTTAATGATTTATCAACTATTTCTTTACTTTCTTTTACTGAAGATAAATAATACGAGGCTATTTCCTCATCATATATCTCCATTCCAATCTTAAAACTTCCATCTTTATCTTGATTATCTCTAATCCATTTATTCGCTTTATCTAAAGAATTCTTAATTTCAGTACTTGATATAATTTCATACGAGTATACCTTATTCTCAATTCTTAATAAAGCAACTTCAATACACATAACAACTGCTATTGTTATCGCTATAAATCTTAATGTTAACTTTGACATAACTACTTCCTCTTTTCTTTTTTATCAATACCGACACAACGTTAACATTATATATTTTTATCCTGTATTTTTCAAGTATTTACCCAACTTGTACACTTTCTCAAAAATTTCTAATTTTTTTAAAAAGATGCAACAGTTTGCATCTTTTTTTGCACTTATATATAGAATCCCCAATAGCATTTGCTAATCATTTTATATTTTTTTGTAAAGGAGATTTACCATGAAAAAACAATTAACAATTATTCCGCTTTTAATGGTAACCATACTTGCTACATCCTGTAGTTCAAAAAAACATAATTTTCATCAGGTTAAAAAGGTACCAATTACAAACACTACAGTACAAGAGACTACAACCGAAGTTGTATATGACCAATTATTTTATGATTCTGAAAAGAACGTTGAATTTACATTATTTAGAAGTGGTGATTCATATTTTCTTTGCAGAGATAATAATTCTACCGACAACACGAATAAAGATAGTGAAGTTATTACCACAGATTGGAATCGTGTGGAATGGGAAATCCCTGAAGAAATCAAAATAAAAGATTTCGAATTTCTTCATGTTAAAGCCGACCTCACAATATTAAACGGTGGAGAAGCTGGTTACCTTAACGATCCAGTAATTGATAAAGTATACGAGCAAAAAGCTATGACCTATGATGAAGCGATGAAAAAGAAAATAATAGATAAATATGATTGTTCAACAAAATACTTCACTGGTCCAAGGATTTATGAAAACAACGGCGACTCTTTCATAATAGTATACTCAAATTATAAAAATTACCGTTTATACAAGAATGAAAAATTTATGAATAATTACGCAACCGCATACGATGCAAATGAAGCTATGGGTTCAGCAAGAATAAAAGAATAAAGAAAAAGAAAAACTAAATTGTAATGAAAAAATTTATAACTTATTGCAGCACAGAAAGGAACGAAAAAAATGAGAAAGAAAAGTTTATTATTAAACGCAATGTTAATATCCGCACTACTTGCAGGCTCATGCGGATCTAAAACAATCACCAGAACATCTAAGGAGCCTACTACTATTACATCGGAACAAAACACAAATAGAAATGCTAATAAGCCGATACAAAATGAGCCTACAAAAATCAGGGAAGTTAAGAATGCATTTGCTCCAAAAAGCATGGCATCATCTTTTGATAATCTCTTTTTAAATACACTTCCAGATAAGGCTAGTAGTGATAATGTTCTTATATCACCATTTTCAGTAATTATGGATTTTGGTATGTTAGAGAACGGCGCAAAGGGTGATACATTGGACGAACTTGAAAAATATTTAAATGGTGGCATGCCTCTTTCAGAGCTCAATAAACTTATGGAGACTATGCGTACTTCGATGATGAATAGCAAGGATGTCGATTGGAATGTAGCAAATGCCATCTGGTTAAATAAAAACCAAACTTCTGGTCTAAATAAAGATTACCAGAAGCTTGTTAAAGATATTTATAATTCAGAGGTTAATCTTGTTCCATATTCAAATGAAACTGTTGATGAAATTAATGAATGGGTAAACAAGGAAACATCAGGCATGATTCCTAAGCTACTTAATAACGTTAATCCAACTGACTTTATGCATCTTATTAATGCCATCGCTTTTAAAGGAGACTGGGACGAAGAATTTGAAAAGGATAATACTGAAAAAGATACAATATTTAATAATCTTGATGGAACAACTTCTAAAGTAGATATGATGCACTGTGAATTAGATTCTTATATCAAAACTGATGATTTACTTGGTTTTACTAAAGACTTCAAGGGTGGAAAGTATAAATTCTTTGCTTTACAAGCTAACGATAATCTAACTCCTAAAGAAATTATGGAAAAAACCAAGAAAGACGGTACATCAATATCAGATATTATTTCACAGAACACAGTTGATGCTCCTGCCTACATTGGTCTTCCAAAGTTTAGTATTGATTATGGTATTCAGTTAAATGGTGTTCTTAACAACATGGGAATATGTAAATCATTTGGTCTTGATGCTAACTTTTCAGAACTTTGTGACGGTAAGTCTCCATACATTAATCAAGTAATCCATAAAACTCATTTTGAGATTTCAGAAACAGGTGTTAAGGCTGCAGCTGCTACTTCAATTTCCTTGTATGAAAATGTGGTAATTGCAGACTCCACACCAATAACTATTACTATGAATAAACCATTTGTATATGGTATATTAGATGAAGAAAGCAAATTACCAGTATTTATCGGCGAAATGCATACATTTGCTGGGCAGAAATAATTTATAAAGAATACACGAAAGAAAGGAAACACTATGAAGAAGAAAAATTTATTATTAAGTGCTGCACTAATTTCTGCTTTAATGTTAAGTTCATGCGGAAGCAAAACCGGCACAACTACAACTAATTCTAATGAAACAACAACTATTACTAATGAAACAACAACTATTACTAATGAGACTCCTACTAATAGTAATCCAGAGACACCAAGCAATACATCTACTAATCCGGAGGAACCTAATAATCCTGATCTTGTAGCTTCTACCTCACTTTCAAATAGTTTTAATAACATTTTTTATAAAACTCTTGAAAACGAAGTGGATAAAAATAACAATGTTTTAGTTTCTCCATTTTCAATTGTTATGGATTTTGGCATGCTTGAAAACGGAGCTAAAGGATCTACAAAAGAACAAATGGAAACTTATTTAAATGGTGGCATGAGCGTCGAAGATTTAAATGAGTATATGAAAACCTTAAAAGACAAGATGATGAACTCAAAAGAATTAGAATGGAATGTTGCAAACTCAATTTGGTTTAATGAATCACAGATTAGTGATGTCAGTAATGATGTAAAGGAAATCGTAAAAAAATATTATGATTCTGAAATTAATAAGAGACCTTATAATAACGATACATTAGAAGAAATTAACAACTGGGTTAAGAAAAATACTAACGACATGATTCCAGTGATCCTTGATAAGCTTAATCCTTCTGACGTTATGCATCTAATTAACGCAGTTGCTTTTGAAGGTGATTGGTATGTTAAATTTGATGAACATGATACCACTAAAAATGCTCCATTTAAAAATCTTGATGGTAGCACAACTAACGTTGATATGCTTCACTCTATGAATGCTGGATATTTTTCAAGTAATGATTATATCGGATTTACAAAAGCATTTGCTGATCAAAATTATAGTTTCTTTGCCATGAAATCTCAGAAAGGTTTATCACCTTTAGAGATGATGAAAAAGATGAAAGATGACAATGAAGATATTTCAACAATCATGACCAAATACGGAATCGATGGTATGGCTAATATTGGTCTTCCTAAGTTTGAACTTGATTATGATACAGTTTTAAATAAAACATTAGCAGACCTAGGCGTTACTAATGCATTCTCTCCTTCAGCAGATTTCAGTGTTCTTGCAAATACTAACGAACCTTTATACATTAGCAAGGTTATTCATAAAACCCACTTTGAACTTTCAGAAACAGGTGTTAAAGCTGCTGCTGCAACTTCGATTGCCATGACTAAGGGAGCTATGATAAAACCTAAATTGGATGTTGAAATCAATATGGATGAACCTTTCATCTATGGTATTTACGATAACAAAAATGGGCTTCCAATCTTTATTGGATGTATCAATAATTTCAAATAGAACCACTTAATACGTAAAAAAGCCTGCTAATAAAAGAATTGTTCTTTTGTTAGCAGGTTTTTTATAATTATTTATTTTCACGATCAAGTCTTTCAACAAATGCCTCAATTTTCGATAATGCTTTCTTTAAATCAGCAAGTGAATATGCATATGATATTCTAAGGAATCCTTCACCACAATCACCGAAAGCTGTTCCAGGAACAACGGCAACCTTTTCTTCCATCAAAAGTCTTGTAGCAAATTCCTCCGAAGTTAATCCAAATCTCTTAATGCTTGGGAATACATAGAACGCACCGAATGGTTCAAAACAATCAAGTCCCATCTTCTTAAATGAATGCATTAAGAATCTTCTTCTTTGATCATAACTTTCTCTCATGTCTGCAACATCTTTATCTCCGTTACGAAGTGCTTCGATAGCTGCATACTGAGAAGTTGTTGGAGCACACATAATAGCAAATTGGTGAATCTTTAACATCTGCTCAATAATCTGTGTTGGACCAGCTGCATAACCAAGTCTCCAACCAGTCATAGCATACGACTTAGAAAAACCATTAATAACAATTGTACGCTCTGCCATACCAGGCATTCTTGCAATTGATGTATGCTCTCCCTTATATGTAAGCTCTGAGTAAATTTCATCTGATAAAACAAAGATATCTTTTTCGACACAAACCTCTGCAATTGCTCTAAGGTCATCCTCTTCCATAATTGCACCTGTTGGATTATTAGGGAATGGTAAAATTAAAATCTTTGTCTTGTCTGTAATATGTTCAAGTAATTCCTCTTTAGTTAAACGGAATTCATTCTCTTCTTTTAAGTTAATAATAACCGGAACACCATCAGCTAAAACTGTACATGGTTCGTATGAAACATAACTAGGCTGTGGAATTAAAACCTCATCACCTGGATCTAACATACTTCTAAGAGCAATATCAATTGCCTCACTACCACCAACAGTTACAATAACCTGATGATTAGGATCATATTTAACCCCTATTCTTCTTAAAAGATAATGACTTATTTCTTTTCTTAATTCTTTAAGTCCAGTATTAGATGTATAAAATGTCTTACCTGATTCTAATGAGAAGATACCCTCCTCTCTTATATGCCATGGAGTATCAAAATCTGGCTCACCTACGCCAAGTGAAATTGCATCGTCCATTTCATTAACTATATCAAAAAACTTTCTAATACCTGATGGCTTAATATCTACTATTTTTGTTGATAGTGGATTTCTCATGGTGTAACATGTATCCTTTCATCTTTTCCTTTGTCCGGAAGCACTGTTCCGCTTTCTTTGTACTTCTTTAATACGAAGTGTGTGGCTGTACTAAGTACAGTATCAAGTGGCGCTAACTTATGCGCGACAAATGAGGCGACTTGCTTCATAGTCTTTCCTTCGATGATAACTGTAAAATCAAAACCACCTGACATAAGGTATAATGAACTAACTTCATCATAATTGATAATTCTCTCAGCGATTTTGTCAAAACCAAGTCCACGCTGTGGAGTAACTTTTACCTCTATAAGCGCAATAACTTTTTCCTTGCTAGTATTATCCCAATTAATCATTGTATAATATCCGCATATGATATTCTCTTTTTCCATCTGAGCTATTTCATTCGCCGCTTCTTCTTCACTTATTCCAAGTAAAACGGCAAGTTCCGCTAAATCAATACGGCTATTCTTTTCAATAAGATTTAATATCTTCTCTCTCATATAAAAGCCCCTTTCAGTGTATATTCTTTAAAACGTCACCTTTAAAAGGTTCAACATATTTTTTCTCATCATCTATCATAATGATTTTATCGTTATTCTTACTAAGCTTTCCAATAATACTAACTGGAATTCCTTTATCTTCCAATCTACTAATATATTCATCAGGATTACTTGTAGCAAATACCACGCTACCCGCCGATCTCATCATATATGGATTTACATCCATTATATTACAAGCTTCCACTGTCTCCTGTCTTATTGGAATTTTCTTAAGGTCAACTTCAAATCCGCAATTTAAAGAAGATGCAAGATTTGAAAGTCCTTCATAGATACCACCAGTACCCAAATTATCAATGTAGAATAAGTTTATCCTATTATTTATCCTATTATCATTAAAATTCTCATTTTTTATATCATTTTTAGCTTTTATTTCACTTTTTAAAACTTCTACGATAGTCTCCACATGATCCCTAACATTCATCCAGGATTTAAATTTCTCATAGGAAGTATCTAAAGAATTTCCAAGAACTTCATGAATCTTTGCTTTGTAATTATCATACAAATAAGCAGTACCTTCAATGCCAGTATATGCAGTCATTAATATATAAATATCTTCGCTATCAATTCTTGATTTGACTTCTTTCTTCTTCTTTAACAATATAGTCTTCAAGTCATTCGCTCGACCTGCATCTACATTATCTGCAAAATCATCACTCTGATTTTTTAGGGCTTCATCATAAAATACCGTAAAACTTACAATTACATCTGTTACTTTATTAGATACAATTGTACTTCCTCCGCTTATCTGTAAATCATTCTCCTTAGCAAGCCTATCACAAAGTCTCGCTATATCCTTTAACTTTTCTTCATCATATTCCCTAGGTAGAGTAATGGCAACAGAAACCTTATTTGGCTTTCTACATAAACTAACCCACGCACTGTTAACCGCTTTAGCATATGCATACTCGATTTCATCAACACCTTCAGCTATCTTAGTAGCAGATGTGCCTATTACATCCATATTCTTTAATATGCTTCTATTTATTATGCTTTCTTTGACTTTTCCTAAAGAATTTATATTCATAAAATAATCTTTCCAACGTATACTAAAATAAACGTTATTCTATTACACCTGGACCTTCTTGTTCCCGTCTTGAAGTAGTTGATTCTGACTGTCTAGGTGTAGTTGATTCTGACTGTGCAGGTGTTGTAGACTCTCCATTAGCCTTTGTACTTGAAGATTCCTCAGAACCATCAGAAGATTCTCCGTCCTTCTTAGTCTCATCCTTCTTCTTAGTAGTCTTTTCCTTCTTAGCAGTACCAACAATCTTTTCAGTCGGAGTTGCCTTATATGTACTAGTATTTATTAAAATCTTATCTTCAAGCTGTCCATCAATAAATACATACTTCCAAAGTTTAGCAACATATCCTGTATAACCTGCAGTAACTATCTCTTCGTACCCTTCTGGTTTTGTACTATCCTTAGTAATTTTAACCTCAGGTTCCTTCTTACTAACTGTTTCAGATTCAAATTCCAATGTACGATTTGCTGGTCTTGTTTCATGACCATATACATTAAACTTAATACTTCCACCCCAACTAAAGATACCTTCTATGTATAACGGAGCATCTGTATCATTCTTAAACTTCAAATCCTTATAATCACCAGTAATTGCTGCATCAGCCGCAAGCGGAACATAATTAACAGTCATAGAGTGATTAAGTCTTTCTGTTATTTCTACCTCTGCACGAAGAAGCGCATTATAAAGTGTAGTTGATACCTGGCAAATACCACCACCAATATCTGTTGAAACTTCACCATTAATAAACGCACCAGCTTCATAATATCCGTTCTCCGCCGTAAATGGCAAAAACATCTCATTACATGATATCTCATCACCTGGATATAATACTAAGCCATCAAGCTTCTTACATCCATTTTCTATATTTTTATTTCTGTTTTCTGTTGTTGTGGAAACAGAGAAAGTTGTTGTATAACTACCTAACGGTTCATCTGAAACTTTTTCACAATCTTCAGATGTAACCTGTGCTTTCTCCTCAGTAGTAGGAAGCTTAACAAGTCCAACACTATCAGTTGCCCAGTCTTCCTTCATGTAATCATAAAGAACTTTTGAAGCTTCATCCTTATCAATTACATAACCATTCTTTTCAGGAATAACCTTAAAGCCGTTATCTGTAAGTTCAAGCGAAGCATTCTTCGCTGTTGAACCAAATTCTTCAATTACCTTTTCAAGTCCACTCTCAAGCATATTCTTCTTAACTTCCATTTCAACAGAATATACCTTGTTTCCATGTTCAAGATCCTTATTCGCCTTATATCTAGCAACAATGTTACCAGACTGACCATAAGAAACCGCATCATCAACAACTTCCTTGTTAGCCCACTTATATCCAAGTTCAGACGCTTGAACAGAAACTTTTTCAGAACCTATGGCTAATGTAACTTTCTGATCTGAAATACTTTCAACATAACTTTTAACTGCACGCTTTGCATCAGCCTCCGTCATGTTTGCAATATCAATGTTTTCAATATATACGCCCTTTAAAGCCTTCTGGCTTTCATTGGCATATGTCTTACTTGAAAACACACAAAAAACAGAAGCCATTGCAAAAAGACATGCAATGTGCTTTCTATTAAATTTCATTTTCTTTCTCCTAATAAAGTCCTGGTAACGCTAAAGTAACTACCATAGCAAGTACTAAAATAATAACTATAATAGCTGAAAATCTTTGTCTTGTTTTTGGATTGTTAAAATTAATCATACTATCCCTCATTTCCTAAATGTATTTTATTCATCACATTTATGTAAATCTATTTTTTCAGTAAATTATATTATAACACAATTAATTCCCATATAAAATATTAAAATATTACCATTTTCGGCCGTATTGACTTAAAATTTTGTCGATTTTTCTCGATGCTTCGCTCTTACTAAGGGTTTCAACATCAAAATCCATCTCCAATTCATGAATATTACAAAGGTCAATTAAATACTTCTTCTGAGCATTTGTTATAGGCGACTGCTTCTTAGGCTTATACGCATACACATATGGAGCAAATACTTTCTCATCACTACTAGCGCTCTGATAATCACATAATCCATTCTGCTCATCAGCCATTTTAAGGTAAATCATACCAGCCGCCTTCGCATCATCAAACGCTCTATGATGATTTTCAAGTTCCACACCTAAGTATTTAGATAAATGATTTAATCTTCTACTTTCAAGGAAAGGATATCTCTTTCTTGAAATCTTAACAGTATCTATAACTAAGTTATCAATGATTAATGATGCATTTGCTGCATTTTGCTTTAGGAATGAATAATCAAATGTAATATTATGTCCCAAAAGTGGATAATCTTCAATAAATTCAACAAAATCAACCATTACATCATTAATATTTCTCTTTCCATCGACATCTTTCTGTGTAATTCCAGTCAGATTTGTAATAAGTGGCGGAATCAAAACTCCCGGATCTATAAGTTCACTAAACTCCTCAACCACTTTTCCATCAACTATCTTAACCGCACCAATTTCAATTATTTTATCCCTTGTTACGGCAACTCCCGTTGTTTCTATGTCAACTGCGACAAAATCACATACTTTCATTTTTCTTTTTGCCTTTCAAATATTTTAAATACTTTGTGGTACTAGATTATCTCATATCACTATAATGCCAGTGTGTTCGGCCAAAACCTACGTTTGCACTGCCCTCGAGCCAATTCTAGAAACAGATTTTAAACTTCACAAGACGGACAATACTCTCTCAAAAAACATTCACTACACTTAGGTCTTCTTGCGATACAAATCTGTCTACCCAAGGTTATAATTTGCATATTGTATAAAATCCAATGGTCCTTTGGTAAAACTTTCATTAAGTCATATTCTATCTTCACAGGATCACTTTCCTTTGTAAACCCAAGTTTGTTTGAAATTCGTTTTACGTGAGTATCCACAACTATGCTTGGATCATCATAAAGATTTCCACGAATAACATTCGCAGTCTTTCTGCCAACACCTGCAAGTGATGTTAACTCTTCAATTGTAGAAGGAACTTTCCCATCAAACCTATTGAGCAAATCATTCGCACAGCTTATAATGTTCTTTGCTTTGTTTCTGTAAAAGCCAATTGAATATATTTTTCTTTCAAGTTCCTCAGGCATAAAGTTTGCCCAATCACTTAACTTATCATACTTTTCATAAAGCGGTACTGCCACCTGATTAACTCTGTCATCAGTACACTGCGCACTTAAAATAACAGAAAAAAGCAATTGCCAGTCTGTATTATACTTAAGATAACATATAACATCCGTACCATAGTTTTTATCAAGAAGTTCAAGTATTTCTGATACATTTTTATTACCAGTAAACTTCTTTGACTTTTTAGATATTAAAGTTTTACTGCTCTCTTTATTATACTTTACTTTATTATTCACTTTTTTATCACTCATCTTATAATCTTTTTAATTTTATTATCCATCTACCAAATTTTAGCCTCTCCACCAGGAGAGGCTAAATTAAGATTTATTCACTTACGATAGTTAGTATCATTTTAATACTAACTATAATTATTTTAACTCACCTAATATTTTTTCGTTAATATCAATTACTTTCTTCATGGCATCAGGACCTGGTGCTCCAATTGTAAGTCTCTTTCTAACGCATGTATCAAGTGAAATTGCTTCATAAATATCTTCATCAAAGAGTTCTGAGAACTTCTTAAATTCATCAATTGACATATCATCAATTGCACAATTTTTATTAATACAATAAACTGTAATTTCTCCAATTACTCTATGAGCATCTCTAAATGGCATACCCTTATTTACGAGGTAATCAGCTGCATCAGTTGCATTTGTATAACCACCAGTTGCTGAATTATACATACGCTCTTTATTAAATGTAATTGATTTAAGCATACCATCAAAGAGTTTAATACACCCTTTAGTTGTATCAATTGCATCAAATGTAAGTTCCTTATCTTCCTGCATATCCTTATTATATGCAAGAGGAATTCCCTTCATTGTTACAAGCATACTGTTAAGTGCACCATATACTCTACCAACCTTACCTCTGATAAGTTCTGCAATATCAGGGTTCTTCTTCTGTGGCATAATTGATGAACCTGTTGAATATGTATCACTAATCTCAACAAATTTATATTCATTTGTATTCCAAATAATTATTTCTTCACAGAATCTACTTAAATGCATCATGATAATTGCCATTGCATCTAAGTATTCAATTAAATAATCTCTATCAGAAACACCATCCATACTGTTAAGTGTTGGTCCGTCAAATCCAAGTAATGAAGCTGTATAATCTCTATCTAATGGATAAGTAGTACCTGCAAGTGCGCCACTTCCAAGAGGACACACATTCATTCTCTTATAAATATCACTAAGTCTATCATAGTCTCTCTTAAACATTTCCATATATGCACCAAGATGATGTGCAAGTGTTAAAGGCTGCGCCTTCTGTAAATGTGTAAAACCTGGCATATATGTTTCAACATGTTCTTTCATAAGTCCATGAATTGTATTAAGTAAATCACGAACTAAATTCTTAGTTGCTACTATCTCATCTCTTGTATAAAGTTTCATATCAAGTGCAACCTGATCATTACGACTTCTGCCTGTATGAAGTTTCTTACCAACACTACCAATTCTTTCTGTAAGTGTTCCTTCTATAAAACTATGGATGTCTTCTGCAGTAGTATCAATTTCAAGTTTTCCTTCATTGATATCACTTAAGATTCCTTCAAGTCCTTTAACTATCTGTTCTTTCTCTTCATCTGTAAGAATACCCTGTTTTGCAAGCATTGTAACATGAGCAATGCTACCTCTGATATCCTGTTCATAGAATCTGCTATCAAATGTAATTGATGCATTAAAATTGTATACTAATGTGTCTGTTTCTTCACAGAAACGACCGCCCCAAAGTTTTTCCATAGCGTTTCCTTTCAATTAATTATCTTTATATTTTATCTTAGTATCATTTTGATACTAAGTATTGTACTTCTATTTTTCTTCTTCTGATTCTTCTTCCACAACCTGAATCTTAAATGCTTTCTTATAAGCCTGATCCAAATCTTTTTCAGTAAGAACAATTACGCCAGCGCCATCCCAAAACGTAACATTACAAATTTTACCAAACTTATCATTATCAACAAGTAAGTATCTTCTGCCAGTCTTAGTTTTTTCCATAGCTGTACGCTTAACTGCTGCTTCAGCACTATCAGGTGTTGTAAATCCTGAATTAACACCAATGCCATTCGCACCAAAAAATCCAATTGTAAAATGATATTTTTGCAAATTCACAATGGCATCAGCCCCAATAAGACATTCTGTTTTTTCTTTAATTTCTCCACCTAGTAAAACAACCTTCATACCCTTCTTCATAAGAGTACGTGCATGACCTATGCTATTTGTAACATAAGTTGCATTCTTCTCTTCAATAAAACCAAGCATGTAACCAGTTGTTGTACCAGAATCTATAAATACAAAATCTCCAGGATTAATTAACGTTGCCGCATACTTTGCAATTCTAATCTTCTCTTCCTTGTTAAGTTTCATCTTTTCCTTAACAGAAATTTCAGAATTAGTAACAGTAACATCATTACTAACTGGAATTGCACCACCATACACTCTAAGGACCTTACCTTCTTTATGTAAAAACTTAATATCTCTTCTAATTGTTGATTCAGAAATACCAAGTAATTCCACAAGTTGAGCATGTGTCATACCCTGACTATTATTAATCGCCTGAAGTATTTTTTCTCGTCTGTTAGTTGCGAGCATAAGCTACCTCCTCGTTTTTCAGATTAGAAACTTCTTTAAGACACTATTCTAATCACTTAACACCCTTCTATATTTTACTATCATTACCTTTCATTTTCAAGCAAAAGTGCACATTTTCTGTCATATCACAGCAAATAGCCGCACAAACAAAGAACTTCCCACCCATTTGGTGGAAAGTCCCTGTTCTTTTCCTATTCAACATTCTTTAAAGCTGCGGAAAGAGGAATCTTCTTAATTCTTCTCATATCGAATGCTGCGATAATTACATAAGCTATAAACAATACTACTGCCACCTCAATAATATTTTTAACTGGCATATAGTATGGTAACCATCCAGGCATATTAAGAAGATATGCCTTCCAAATTACTGCCATTAAAACATGGCTTAAAACAACTGATAGTATTACTCCAAAAGCAACAACCATTGTCGTTGACAGCATGTATAATCTGTTAATCTCACCATTTGAATAACCTAATACTTTGACCATTGAAATCGATGTTTCATTCTTTTCAATAACAATCTTAGTTAATAAATACATTAAAAGCATTGCAAATCCAAAACTAAATCCAGCAAATATATCCATAAAGTCACCCATTGAATGGTTAAGCTGTCTTGATGTTTTCAAAATGTCATCAACTGTAATTGTTCTATAAATATAGTTTTCATCAATATCTGTAATCTTTGTTTCTGACAGGAATCCATTAAAGAAATTCTCATCCTTTTCAAAGATTTTTCTAAACTGTTCAAGATTCATGTATATTGAAATACCAGTACCTTTTTCATAAATACCAGTGTTTTTAAATGTATACTTACCATCTTCATATTCTTCTTCAAGTTTAAGTATCTCACCATCTTTAAGATCAAACTTATCTTGGTAGTAATTTGATACTAACACTTCGTTATCTTTTAAATCTTTAAATTCCTCATCGTCTATTCCATAAACAATAATTTCTTCCTTGTATTTATTTGAAGTAATAAGTGTTTCCATACAAACTTTTTTAGCCGTTTTATTACTTGTTGTAATTACATTACCTTCCATATCAACATTCTGCTTCAATATATACTGATATGGTGCTACTAACTGCTCCTCAACTGTATCCTGATAATGATTAATTGTTATTGGTGCAGCCTTACAGAAGAACATCATAACACCTGCAAGGAAAATACCAAATATCAAAACAAAATAACTAATTATATTCTGTAAAATAATTCTAAGTCTGAATCTTCCAAAGAAACTAATTCTTGGAAGTCTCATTGCTTTCTTTTTCTTACTTGTTGATAAATCATGTCTTAAAAATCTAAGAGGTGATAATCTTAACTTCTTTGAAATCATAATAAAGTTAATAATGATAGTAAGTACAACTGGAACAACAGTTGTTAAAATAAAAGCATCCTGATTCCAAAGTGTCTCAAATGTAGGTAATGAATATGAATTATAGTACATATTTGCTATAACATTTTTCATACATGTATAACCAAGTATATTACCTATGGCAGCTCCTAGTAAAGTTACAAAAACAGGAATCGACATATAATGAACTAACAGCTCTGTTCTTGTATATCCTGATGCTCTAAGTGTGCCAATTACAGCAGATTCTTTCTCGATTGTATTATTAATTGTAATAGCAAATATAAATGCGACTACTGCAATAAGTACATATAAAATATATTTAACAAATACTGAATCCTTACCAACATCATCCTTAGCGAAATTAGTAGCCTGATTCTGATATTCCGGAATAAATCCATCGACTCTATTTTCTGTTGCCGTAGCTTCAGCAATAATGTCTTCTAATAACTTATCTGATACTTTCTTTTCTTCTTTCTTATTCTCTGGAGCATTATCATAAATCCATGAGTAATTATAGTAAACTTTGTGTGTATCATTATCAAAGAAACTATCATTAACAATGGCAACATTAAACTTATCTGCATCAAACATCATGTCTTCATTATTTTGGAATAAGCAGTTGTAATCTGATAATGAAACAAAGCCTACAACTTTAAACTTCTTACCATCAACTCCTATTGTATCTCCAACTTTAATATCCTTATAATCAGCATGTAATCTATCTATACAAATCTCATCATCTGCTTTAGGAAGTCTTCCCTCCATAATACAAACTTTGTTAATTTCAGTTCTATTTTTGAAGATTCTTACTGTAGCATCTGCCTTACCATCTTCATCATCAAACTCTTCTAATTCTTTATAAAAATTCTCATAAACTTTAACACCTTTTTTGTTAATATTCTCAACAAATTTATCACTTGCTTTATCGTATAATCTAAAATTTCCATCTTCAAGATTATACTTTTCTTTTGTTTCATCAAATGACTTATTCATACTGAATGAAGCAACCAAATCACCTGCTCCCATAGCAATCATAAGTATCAAAAACAAAAACATTATCATATATTTCTTAAAATCACCTAAAAGCTCTTTAGGTAATCTTTTCACTAATGGATTTCTCATAGTTCATTTCCTTTCTACCAGTCAAGGTCTGTTGCAGAAACCTTATTCTCGTTAATATCATTGTGTCTTATAATACCATCACGAAGTTTTATTACGTGATCAGCCATATTTTTAACTGCCTCATTATGAGTAACCATTATGATTGTATTTCCATATTTCTGATTTACATCTTCAATAAGTTTTAAGATTTCTTTTGAAGTTGTATAATCTAGTGCTCCTGTAGGTTCATCACAAAGTAAGATATTTGGATTCTTTACAATTGCACGTCCAATTGAAACTCTCTGCTGCTGACCACCTGATAACTGATTAGGTAATTTATATCTGTGTTCAAATAGTCCAAGTGTTTTTAAAAGATCATCAATATCAAGTGGATTATCTGAAAGGTATGCACCAACTTCAATATTTTCTTTTACATTTAAATTTGGAATTAAATTGTATAACTGGAATACATATCCAAGATGCTTTCTTCTATACTGTGTTAATGCCTTTTCATTCATTTCATCAAGCTTATCACCATCAATTGAAATGTATCCACTATCCGGATTATCAATTCCCCCAATAATATTTAATAGTGTTGATTTACCTGAACCTGAAGGGCCAAGCAAAACACAAAACTCACCTTTTGCAATCGAAAAATTCATCCCTCTTAATACTTCTTGTTTTGTTTCTCCCTCTCCAAAACTTTTCTTAAGGTCTACCACCTCTAAGAATTTCTTCTCATCACACATATTATCCTCCTTCGGGAAGCCCCTATTTTTATTTAACCATCAACCATAATCTATTCCCTCTTCATAAATCATGTGTTGATTATCATGCAATTTGAAAAACATTTTACATATGAATGATTGTTCATATGTTTCATTGTTATTATAATCATATTAATTTTATTCGTCAAGCGAATTTATTGAAACTATTTATCAATAAGTTAGCCTATGCTAATTCCTTCCACATTAACCATGTTCTAATAGGCTTACCCATTTTGAAAATAGGTAAATAAAAAGAGACTCCTGCCAGTTATTTCTAACTGGCAAAAGTCTCGTTATTTCAATTCTAACCGGGTTGTTCTATCGAATGATTACAACCGTACTGACGATTTCGAATACAAGCAAATGCTTGCTAACTACTCCCTTTTGCAAAGGTTTATTTAACTTTCGTTATGCTAACTATAACATATTATTTTTAAATCCGTCAACACCGAATTTCAAATTATGACAAATTTCACGTTTAAAAACATGCTATTTATCCTTGCCTTCTGCTTCTTCCGTATCGTCAACTTTCTCTGTCTTATCATCTTCCTTATCCTGTCTAAGACTATCGATTTCACGGTTAACTATTTCTCTACCAAATTTACAACTATCTAGATAGAAATCACCTGTACATAATAGATAAATTATTCTATCAATCTGATAAGCTGTAACTTTATCTTTCTTTCTCTTGGCATTAGTTGTCTTAACCCATTTGAATACTTCCTTAAGAACTTCCTCATCCTTAACTGTTCTTTCACATTCAGGATCTACAATATACTCTATAGTCTTCTTTAAGAAAGCTTCAGGTTTTGCGATATATGTACAACCGCACTCTTTAAGCCATTCACAAGTAAGAGCGAATCCCATTCCTCTGATTTTCTTTGAGATAGCCTTTATTGTATCAATAATCATGCCCATCTCATCATCATCTAATTCGCATACATCAACATATACCAAGGATCTAATTCTATCAACACCGTGTCGTCCGTCCACTTTCTTATAAAACAATGTGATGCCATCAAATAATCCTTTACTATATTTCTGCCATGCTGTGTCCTTATCCTCTTTAGGTTTTTCATCTTTAATACCAGCATCTAATATAGCCTTATAGATATCCTCCCAAGTACTATATGTGTCCGCTGACTTATAAACGTCAAAGTCAAATAAAACATCTCGAACGATTTTGTAGTTTTCACCCTCCTCATCATTCATCTTTATTTTACTTTGCATGGTGGTACTTCCTTGAAGCGCTATTGCAAAACTTCTGAAGATTTCGTGAGATCTTACTCCTCCATGAGGTTTGAAATAAGCTTTCAAATCTTTTACACCCATAACGTCCGCAACATTCTGCAAATCTGAATACAACTTATTAAATAAAACATCGTAATACTCGCCCGCCATAAAAAACCTCCTTTTTCTTTTTTCGTTCTCTCACTTATAAATAAAGTGTCGCTTCCTCAATTATATCAATATTTGTCAAATCTGTTAACTTGCAATTTGCACAAAAAAAAACTACTTTTGTATGCAAAATAACAAAAGTAGTTTTCCTATGTAAAAACCTATATTTACGTATATATCTCACAGCAAATGCATACGTAAATTATTTATTATTTTCGTTTCTATAAATGCCATATATCATCGTTATATTGAGCGATAGTTCTATCAGATGAGAAAAATCCAGCATTTGCTATATTAACAAGCATCTTCTTCTCCCATGACTTTCTATCTTCATAGTCAGCATAAACTTTTTCCTTAGTTTCAATATACTCTTTAATATCTATAAGAGCCATAAACCAGTCCTTGTTAACTATTTCCATATACAATCTTGAAAGATTATCCCACTTACCAACCTTAAGCATCTCCTTATTTACAAGAAAATCAACTAAAGTTGCAATCTCTGGGTTATCATCATAAATCTTCTCTGAGCAATAATCAGCCTTTGCATAATGCTCGATGATTTCATCACTCTTCTTACCGAAAATGTATATATTATCATTACCAACGAAATCATTTATTTCAACATTAGCACCATCAAGTGTTCCAAGTGTAATAGCACCATTAAGCATAAACTTCATATTACCTGTTCCAGATGCTTCCTTACTTGCAAGTGAAATCTGCTCTGAAATATCAGCTGCTGGAATAACCTTTTCAGCGTATGTAACATTATAGTTTTCAAGCATAACAACCTTAAGATGATCTCTTACCTGTGGGTCGTTCTCTATCACCTTTGAAAGACAGATAATCGCATGAATAATGTCTTTTGCAATTGTATATGCAGGAGCTGCCTTAGCGCCAAAAATCATAGTAATTGGGCGTTTGGGAATATTACCAGCTTTGATTTGCTTATACTTATATATTGCATATAAAAGATTCATCTGCTGACGCTTATATTCATGAAGACGCTTAACCTGAACATCAAAAATAGAATCAGGATTAATATCAACACCCTCTTTATTTTTTATATAAGCAACGAATTCATTCTTCTTATTTTTCTTAATATCATCAATTCGTGAAAGGACTTCATCATCACCAAGGAAACTTTCAAGTTTCTTTAATTCATCAGCATCCTTCTTGAATCCGTCGCCGATTTTCTCTGTAATAAAATCAGTAAGTTCATGGTTACAATGTAAAAGCCATCTTCTAAATGTAATACCATTTGTCTTATTATTAAACTTATCAGGATAAATATCAGCAAATACCTTAAGTTCTGATTTTTTCAAAATATCAGTATGAAGTGCTGCAACACCATTTACGCTATAGCAATAATGGATGTCGATATGAGCCATATGAACTCTTCCTTCATCATCAATTATTGAAAGTCTCTTATCATCATACTTTGCCTTAATCTTTTCATCAAGCTTTCTGATAATAGGCATAAGCATTGGAACAACCTGTTCAAGATAAGCAATAGGCCATTTTTCTAAAGCTTCTGCCAAAATAGTATGATTTGTATACGCACACATCTTTGAAACAATATCAGTAGCTTCATCAAAGTCAATGCCTTGTTCACCTAATAATCTAATAAGTTCTGGAATAACCATAGTTGGATGTGTATCATTAATCTGAACTACAGCATATTCATAAAAATCATGCAAGTTACTTCCCTTAGCCTTAGCTTCATCAATAATAATATGAGCCGCATTACTTACCATAAAGTACTGCTGATAAATTCTAAGAAGTCTTCCTGCATCATCTGAATCATCAGGATATAAAAATAAAGTTAAATTCTTCTTAATATCCTCTTTGTTAAAATCAATGCTATCATCATGAATAATAGATTCATCAACGCTTTCAACATCAAATAACTTAAGAGTATTCTTCTTGTTATCATAACCTATTACATCAATCTCATAAAGAACAGACTTAACACTACAATTACCGAAGTTAATATCATATGAAATATCAGTTTTCTTAAGAATTGATTCATTCTCAATCCATGGATTAGGTAACTCTTTCTGAAGATTATCCCTAAATTCCTGTTTAAATAAACCATCATGATAATTAAGACCTACGCCATCACCACAAAGCCCCAATGTTGCAATCGAATCAAGGAAGCATGCTGCTAATCTTCCAAGACCACCATTACCAAGTGAAGGTTCATTTTCAATTTCTTCAATCTCACTTATATTAATTCCTTCTTCTAAAAGCGCTTCTTTTACATCATCATAAATTCCCAAATTAATAAGATTATTTGATAAGAGTTTTCCAATTAAAAACTCTGCTGAAATATAGTATAATTTCTTCTTACTTTCTATATTTCCTTTTTCTTCTGCCATTCTTTTTGTAAGTCTTAATAATTCGATATAAATCTCCTCTTTTGACTTACCTTTAATTAAACCCTTTACTTCATCTTTAAACATCTTTTTCTCCTAACTAAATATCTCTCTTTTATTTCTTAGCATCATTTTGATACTAAGTATTTCCAAGCACCTTAAAGGCACTTACTCTCCTCACAGACGAATTAATATCAATCTATTATTTCACATCTACCATATATTTCCATAAGGTATGCTAACTTTTCTGAAAGTTCTTCTGTAAACACACCAGGTTTTGCTCTCCAACTCCAGTTATGTGTACCAACTGTAGATGGAAGATTCATTCTAGCTTCATTACCAAGCCCTAGAAGGTCCTGTGCTTGAACAATAGCGTAATCTGAAACCGAACTCCAAACCCCTCTCATCATACCCCAGTTATAACCTTCCTTCTTAGTAAGGTTAAAATATGTAACTGTTCTTTTTACATCTTCTTTTTTAGCATTCTTAAACCAGCCCATAGTAGGTTCATTATCATGGGTACCTGTATAAGCAACACTATTCTTAATGTAACTATGTGGTCTATACGCACCACCATCCCTTGTATCAAATGCAAACTGTAAAAGCTTCATACCAGGAAAATTCGTTTTCTTTAAAAGTGTAATAACATCCTTATCAAGGAATCCTAAATCCTCTGCAATGATTCCATCCTTACCACACTTTTCAAAAACGGCTTTGAATAAATTAAAACCAGGGCCCTTCTCCCAGTGTCCGCCTCTTGCATTCTTATCACCATATGGAATTGCATAATATCCAGCAAATCCTCTGAAATGATCAATTCTTACAACATCATAAAGAGACTTAGCATACTTAATACGTTTAACCCACCATTTATAATTGTTCTTCTTCATGTAATCCCAATCATAAGTTGGATTTCCCCATAACTGACCATCCTCAGAGAATCCATCCGGTGGACATCCTGCAACCCATATAGGCTCAAGGTTTTCATCAAGTTTAAACTCTTTTGGATTAGACCACACATCACAACTATCATTTGCTACATAAATAGGGATATCGCCTATTATAAGAATTCCGTTTTTATTAGCATACTTTTTAAGTTCATTCCACTGTTTATAGAAAAAATACTGTGTAATCTTCCAAAAATCAATCTCTTTCTTATATTTCTCTTTTGCCAAATTGATGGCTGTTTTCTCTCTTAACTTATACTCTTTCTTCCATTCCTGCCAAGTTTTTCCACCCTGTTTACTTTTAATAGCCATGAAAAGTGAATAATCATCAAGCCAAGATTTATTCTTCTTTAAAAACTTCTCGTAATCATCAGCTGGCTTTTTTAAAAATCTATCTGCAGCCTTTCTTAAAACCTTAAATTTGTTTTCAAGAAGTATGTTAAAATCAACGTGTTCTTCGTTATCCCCCCAATTGATTTTATTATAGTCCGCTTTTCTTAAATATCCTTCTTCTTTGATTTTATCAAAATCAATTAAATATGGATTTCCAGCATATGTCGAATATGATGAATACGGACTATCTCCATACCCTGTTGGGCCAATTGGTAAAACCTGCCAATACGTCTGCCTAGCAGCAACTAGAAAATCAACAAATTCATACGCTTCCTTACCCATGGTTCCAACACCATATGGAGAAGCAAGACTTGTTATGTGCATTAAAACTCCGCCAGCTCTCATACCTATCCTCCTTCATCTTTTATCTCTCTTTTTTAATTGATGCCTATTAGTTTCTCTTTTTAAATCTCTTAATCTCTTTATAGAAATCTCTTATCTATTTTTTCTTTGATTTCACTTCTCCTACACTGCTGCCCTCTTTAATAACATAAGGGACAATCTCATGAACAGCATAGTTTTCTCCCTTTTCTTCTGCCTTAATTCCACCTAAAAGAATTTCAACACTTCTTTTAGCTAGCTTTTCAGTATTTTGCCAAACTGTTGTAATTCTTGGAATGCAGAAATTTGCAATGTCAGTTCCATCATAACCTATAACTGACATATCCTGTGGAACCTTAATATCCATATCCTTAAGTGCACGAAGAGCACCCATAGCCATCATATCACTCATAGCAAATATTGCAGTAATATCACTATTCTTCTTTAAAAGATCCTTAGTAGCCTGATAACCACCTTCAAGTGAGAATCTGGCATATGAATACTGCTTTGTCATATCAAACTCAAGATGCTTCTTTCTCATAGCACTCTCAAATCCTAAAAGACGTAGACTACTTGGATGTGATACATTAGGATCACCACCAATAACTCCAATATTTCTATGTCCTTTATCATATAGATAATTTACAATTCTTGAAGATGCAGAAACATCATCAACAGCTACTGATGAAAGATTGGAAATATTAAGTTCAGAAGCCCCATTAGTTACAATAACGCATGGCAAATCAAGGTTCTCAAAATTCTTCTCAAAGTATTCTAAATTAGAACCAAGAAATGCTATACCATATGGCTTCTGGTTATTACAAACCTTTCTAGCTTCCTCTACTTCGTTTTCATCCTGATCAATATAATCAACCACACAGGCATGTCCATTTTTAACTATCTCAGTCTGCATGAGTTCGACAATTGATTCAAATAGCATATTCTGAGTACCCTTTACTATTAAAACAATTCCATACTTTGTCTGGGATTTTAAGTTTTTTGCATTAGGATTAGGTTCAAAATTATATTTTTTAACCACATCCATAATAGCCTTCTTAGCTTTTTCACTAACATGTTCACTATTATTAAGAACCCTTGAAACTGTGCCAACCCCGTAGCCTGATTCTTTTGCAATCTCTTTGATTGTAATCATAATCACACACTCCATTTTTATATTTATAAGCTTATTAAATATCTCGTGGAATCAATTCCATCATAATTACATACTAACAAACAATTTGTGAAAAATCAAGTGTTATTTTCTGAAATATTTTGATATTTTATTTAGACTATTATTTCAACACAATGTCACTTAGAAATTCTTATATAAAATAGTTCAAAATATGCTAATCTGAATATAAGCAAAAAGATAGTATCAAATTGATACTATCTTTTCTTTACCTGCTTCTTTATGACGCCTATTATATTTAATTAATCAATTCCAGATAATAAATTACTCATCATAACCAAATCTGCTACATTAACTTTTCCATCTAAAGTCACATCTAATTTAGCCGGATCAAAAGTAAGACAATTTCTATTATCCGATAACTTAACAGTCTTCTGCACTCCACCTATTGTATAAGTTACTGTCAATGACTGTAATTCCTTAAGGGTAATTCCCTCTATAGGTTTATTTGGTTTCATCTTCAATAACTTGTTCTGTAAATCAGTACTTAATAAGTTAAAAGCCATCAACTTATCTTTATCTGCTTCATCCGGATAATAATTACTCATATCTATATCACCAAGTATATCATTACAATCAGGAGTTTTTAGCATAGTGCTTCGATTTTGGAATGCATACAATGCTTTCTCATACTTATCATCACCATATAAACTATAATTTGGATATCCATGAGTTCCCATATAACCATGAGCAGCATCCAAACCAAATCTAGCAGCACCAACTTCTATTGCTTTATTTGAAAACATAAATGTTTTATGAGCATCATTCTTATTTTTTCCTGTATGATACTGTCTTCCTTCTGTAGAATCAACATAATAGAATTTTCCGCCTACTTTTATAGCATTCCAAGCATGAGCTCCAGCATAAGAAATTAAATACTTACCATCTATCCATACCTTAGCTTCTGGATGGGCTTTTAATTCTTTTGCCTGTGTCTGAGGTGTAACCGGTGTTATTATTCCAGAAAATACTGTTTCAGCCTCTACACCCGCACTTTCCAATAGAAATGCATACAATTGAGAATCTTCTTGACATTTTGTAACCGTATGACAATCAAATACTTTTAAATAAGTACCTTTAGCATTAGGAGCATCATATGTATAATTCTTTACAATATACTCATATACTTCCAATGCAATTCTTAATTCTTCATTTGCTGAAAGCTTACCTTTTACTTTATAAGCTTCATCACCATAATACTTAAGACCCAAACTTTCAAGAACATATTTTGCTTTACTCTTAGCATAGTTTAAAGCAAACATGCTCATATCAAGTCTACCAAAATTTTTCTTTAAAATATCCGGAACAGTATCATTAGCACTCTTACATTCTACCTTTTTACCATTCACATAAATATTTATTATATCTCGAATGTCTCCGTTAACTAACTCATCGCGTTTTATTATTTCTCCAGCCAAAAATTCATTTTTTCCAATCTTTAATGTATCAACTTTAGAACTTAATATTACACAATAATTTTTAATTTTGTTAACAGTACTAAGATCACTTGTTGATAAATCTAATACATTACCACTTGGTTTATATTTAACTAGCCAATTTCCCATAACAATTTTTTCAGCACCAGTATTATGGTAGAAAATATATTCTCCTATTTTACTTATATTCTTTGCATCACATTTTACTTTATCTATTTTACCATGTGCACCAAACCAATCACCTATACTATTTATTTTTGATGATACTGTCAAATCAGAAATATTAGCACTATTAAATACACTATTTCCCATACTCTTTACAGTATTTGGAACATTAACGCTTGAAAATGTTTGGGATGAACCAAACCAATCACCTAAAGCTGTAACCGTATATGTTTTCCCGTTTACACTTACACTTGAAGGAATAGACATATTACCACTTCCTCCAGATACCGATACAAGAGTCATTTCGCTGCCAGAAATCTTATATCTATATGTCCTTCCACTATTAGTAAATTCTCCATCATACTTTACTTCTGCCTCAGTAACAATAGACTTCTTATAAATACTATCACTCATTGGCATAACCATTCCTGTAAGCATCATCATACTCAAAGACAATGTTGCAATTCGTTTTAGGTTTCTTTTACCTAGTTTTTTGTTTTTCATTTTCTTTTTACCTCCATAAAAAAATACCCACTCAACTATCCAAGCAGGTATAAGAATTCTTTTTTCATTGTATTTCAAAAAAGAGACTCTACTCGGAAATGAATAGAGTCTCCATATATCTAGTTTAAATTATATTCCCCATACCCCATAAATTTAATACATTATTTATTTTTATCAACTTTTGAAAATAATCTTTGCATAAACATAATATCTCGAACATCATATTTATTATCAAAATTAATGTCTGCTGCATCTGCATCAATAAGTGAATACCATTTTCCATTTCGCTTTTCAACTAATTTTACATCAATATGTACACCACCAGAAGTATAACCAGAATTTAGTGATTGTGCTTTTTTATCTGTGATTGATAATGCTCCATTTTTTGCTTTTCTAATCATTTCACGATCTTCATCTGACTGCACAATAAAACTTGTAAGAAGCTGCAAATCTTTTGTATCACGATACCATTTCCCACTCTTATCTAAATCACCTTTATATTGTGTTTCTTTTGGTGTTGTTAACATAGTTGAATAATTTTGGAAAGCATAAAATTTCTTTGTATATTCATCATTAGCATACTCTGAAAAATGTGGAAAACAATGAATGCCTTCACTATCAAACATATTTGATACCAAGGAACAACCATAACCATTTATTTGTCTGTCTGTTGTTACATCAACATGTGTCCATTTACCGCCAATTTTAATAAGAGTCCATAAATGATTACCATTTTTTCCAATTCTATATTTACCATTTAAAGTATAACTATATTTTTTGCCTTCAGCTGCATACTGTTTCTTCTGTGCTTCAGAAACTGGAATCAACTCTGCAGATGAAATTGTTTCTGCTTCAACACCTGCACATTCTAATAAAAATGCATACATTTGACCATCATATGCACACTTAGAATATTCATGACAAATAAATACTCTCGTATATGGTCCTACTGTTTTTTTAGTATCATAAACATAATTTTTAACTATATAATCATGAAGATCTAAAGCTATATCAAACTCTTCCTCTACCGGCAAAGTTCCTTTCTTTTTATTGTTTAATCCATAATACTGATGTCCCAACCCTGTAATAACATATTTAGCCTTGTCAGCTGAATAATTATATTCGAAATCAGATTTTTCAATCAATAAATAATACTTTCTAACAATATCAGGTAATATATCTTTTGCACTCTTACATACAACTTTTGTTCCATTCACATATACGTTTTTAAGCTTACTATTATTCAACACATAATAAGCTGAAGGTATTTCAAAAGTTGTTTTTCCAAACTTAATTGTATCCACATTAGTCATATCAAATCTTATGCCTCGATATATTTCCTTTACATTAGTTAAATCCGATGTTGATAAATCTAATACATTTCCATTTGCTTCTAACTTAACTAAGTATTTTCCTAAAATAATTTTCTTTGCACCCTTATTTAAATAAAAGCAATAATCTCCTAAATTATTAAGTTTTGTTGATTTACACTCAACACTACTTACATTAGAACTTGAAGCAAACCATTCTCCAGTAGACTCAAGATTAACTGATAATTTCAAACTATCCATTGTTGCAGCATAAAAAACACGTCTTTCAATTATTGTAACAGTATCTGGAACAACAACCTTTGTAAATGTCTGATATGCACCGAACCATTCGCCTAACTTACTTACTGTTTTCTTCTTTCCGCCAATAGTTACTGTTGATGGAATTTTTAGTTCTCCTCCGGCTGTTACAGACATAAGCATAATCTTATCTGTTCCATCATTCTTATACTTATAAGTCTTCCCTCCGTAACTAAATTCACCATCATAAGATGTGTCTGCTTGAGTGATAACAGTGTCTTTTCTAAAAGAATCACTCATTGGCAATACCATACCTGCTAACATTGTTGCACTTAAGCCTAAAATGCAAACCTTCTTTAGCAATTTGTTTTCTGTCTTTACCATACTAGTAAACCTCCTTATAAATATTTAAAGCGCACCTACTTAAAATAAAGTGGGTGCGCTTATTATCGCATTTTTTCATGTATAAACATAAAAGGCTCAACATATACAGTTGAGCCTTTTTATATTAGTTTGTTATTCCCTGTACCCAAATTCATCATAAGTTCTTTTCATACATAAGACACTTCGTAAAAGTCACTTTCCCCATATGACTATCATTTTACACTATGTCCATTATAAATTTTTTCATAAATTATCTAAAAACAAAGATTTGGGTTGGAATACATATTATTCAAAATTCTGTTCAATAAATAAATCAATAAACTCTTCGATCTGCTTTAATAATTCGTCCTTCTTCTCAGGTCTTCTATCGCATACCTGAATAAGAACTGTAACAGGTGAAACATACTCTAACGCAAGTACTTCTGGATCACACTTTCTAATTTCTCCTGCTTCCATCATACGACTAAAAAGCTTAATATATAAATTCACTGGATTAGTAAGCTGATGTAATGTTGCCTCATCACCCAATTCTTCATTTCTAAACTGTTCAATACTTAACATTTTACGTAGTTTTATTACAGTATCATCACTAATAGTATATCTAATCTGTTTCATACTAAATTCTTTTAATGTCTTACCATCATGAATGTTTTCAAGAAATTTAGGGTCAAATCCCATATTGTTTTTATAAGACACATCCCTCATTTTTGTAAGTTGTTCAAATAGATCTTCCTTACCTTTAAAATATTTATATAAATTTGGTCCCTTAATACCTATTGATTCTGCAATTTCATCTACGCTTGTTGCAGCATAACCCTTCTGTGAAAAAAGAGTTAATGCTGTTTCCATTAATCGTTCTTTTGTTGAAACTCTTGCCATTTCTCTCTCCTTCTTTCTAACATTAACATTGTTAACATCTGTTTTATAATAGCATAACGACCGTTAACTGTCAACTTTATCTTTAAAAGTTTTATAACTCAAAAAGATGTTGCACTAACTTTTGTTAGTGCAACCCTATCTATTATAAATAATTATTTAAGCTTTCCTTTGAAACCAGCTTTTTTAAGAATCTTTGTATAAGCATTTTTCTTTGCTTTTAATACCTTAACAGTACAATTCTTAACACCAACAAATGATTTCTTTCCAACGCTCTTGAGTTTCTTTGATTTAATCTTAATAAGTTTTAACTTCTTATCGCCCTTAAAAGCATTTGCTCCAATTGTTTTTAATTTCTTTGAAGTAAATGTAACAGCTTTAAGATTCTTCATATTAGCAAATGCATTCTTACCAACTTTAGTTACATTCTTACTAATAATAGCTTTTGTAACTTTCTTATTACCCTTAAATGCATTAGCCTTAACTGATGTAATCTTATATTTTACACCATCAAACACGCCTGTCTTAGCAAGTTTAATCTGTGTTATTGATTTCTTTCTAATACCTGTAACTGCAAGTTCCCCAACGACTTTTCCATCCTTGCTACCAACTTTAGTTACTTCATAAAAATACTTTCTATCTTTTACTTTAGTTCCTACTTCAGGACCAGCATTCTGTGCAACAGATGCACCAGCTACAGCTGTCTTACCATCATCTGATGTCTTGCTGTCTTTATTATCTTTTGATTCTTTTGAATCTTTGTTATCTTTTGAATCCTTACTGTCTTTATTATCTGTATTATCTTTGTTTTCTTTATTATCTTCTACATTCTGACCGTTCTGGTTGTTTTCACCATTCTGACCTTCACCGTTCTGGTTTTCGCCATTCTGACCTTCGCCGTTCTGGTTTTCGCCATTCTGACCTTCGCCATTCTGGTTTTCGCCATTCTGACCTTCGCCATTCTGATTTTCGCCATTCTGACCTTCGCCATTCTGACCTTCATTATTTCCAAAATCTTCAAAATCATCTGGATTAAATGTTATAACTTTATCTTCACCAGTTACTGGATCCTTAACTGGAACTACTTCACCAGCTTCATTAACTTCTGTTTCAATTTCACCTTCTAAGTAAAACTTAACAACATTATTACCATCACTAGTTGGTTCAATTCTTACTACGAAACCTTCAGGAATATCTGATTTACTAACGATTTTCCATGTGTAGACAATATCTTCACCTGCTTCATTCTTTTCTTTTAAATTGTCCACATTAAGTGTTCCATCTGTAGCACTAGCAACGAAATCATATTCCTGCTGCTTTACGCCATCTGCATATAAAGCTACTTTCATTTCTACTGCTTCTGGATGCTCTGACTGATAATATGCATTACTTCCACCAAAATAAATACCAGCCCATGCGCCATAACCTTCTTCAGCATATACTTCAAGTCCTGCATTAGGTGCAACTGTAAATGTCATAGCTAAACTAAGCACCGCAACAAGTACTTTTCGCATAATATTTTTTAATGTATTCATTATGCATTCCTCCTATTAAATTATTTATTTACATTATAATGAATGCAACCTTTTATATCTAACCACATTTGATACTAATAGTCAATAGAAATAAGGGCTTTCGCCCTTATTTTTACTCACTTTTATTTATTTTTCTAACACACCTTACAGTCTGTCTTGTTCGCCCTGAAAATGTACAAGTAAACATAGTCAAATCCCAATCATTTACATTTTTTACCATCTCATCTTTATCATTCCCATCAATTACTTCCTGATTGGAAACTTCATAAGTTATACTCTCATCATAAACATCTGTAAATACAACTTCATCACCTGATGCAAGCTTGTAAATCTTTGCAAAATAAGAGAAATAATTATGTGCACAAATAACTAAATCATCCTGATATGAACTTCCCTTATACCTACAAGCTCCTACATTTAAAAGTCCATCATTCCAATCCTTTGAAACAGGTAGTTTAATATCAAGTGAAGGAATTGAAATATAACCTATGTAAGCAACACCATCTATTATCACACAGTCATTAACTGTACGTTCTTTTTCATCAACAATTGTCTCATTAGGTTTTGGATTATCCTTATTCTCTGTAATCTTCGTTTCAAGTTGTTCCATAACCTGTACTCGCTGCTTTTCACCTTCCATCTGTGTATATATGTTAAAACCAACAATACCAACAGCCACAAGAATAAAAATCACACCTAATAAAATTATAATTCGTCCATATACTTTTCGCTTATTCATATATATCCCCCATACGTTACAACATGTCATTATTATACAATACATCAAACGCTCAAACAACACAAAAAGCCGGCCTACAGCTATGCAAATGCACCACCATAAACCGGCCATATATGTAAACATGTATTTTCTGAAGTTCTACTCTTCAGAATCTTCCCCATTATTCTTAATCTTAATTCCAACAAATACTAAAATAATTCCGATTACAAAAAGTGGTATTACTGGCCACCATAATAATCCTGTTTGAGGAAGATCACTATCGTCCGCTGCAGAACCTCCATCGCCTTGTTCATCATCCTCCTTACCTTTCTTAGTTGTTATTTCTTCAGTTTCATCTTCATCTGTTTCATCCTCATCCGTCTCGTCAATTTCCGATTCGTCTTCAGAATCATTTTCAGTTTCTTTATTTGTCGTCGTTTCAATAACAACAGTCATTGTAGACTCTTCTTCAGGTGGATTATATGTATTAACAACTACATAATCACTTCCTTCATTTCTATATGAAACTTTATAGTTTTTAATGACTGTCTTTTCTTTTACCGACCAAACCGCTGTTTCATCACTACTTTCCCATGTGTACTTCCAGTTATTACTTTCATTCAATCTAACTGTGTCATCCAGTACACCATCCTTATATAATTCAACAATAACTTCGTCATGGGTACTAGCATCATCACCTTTCCATAACTTTTCAACCTTGTATGCGATATTGTTATACACAAACTTTGCCGCAACATCAACATTTACTCCACTCGAATCAGTTATCACTTCAACTATCATAGGTGCTGGTCCATAAACCTTAGAACCTATTTTAACATTACTTCCAACTATTAAGTATACGCCCTGATCTAATCCTGTTATTTTTGCAATTCCACTGATGGCATTTGCTTGTCCATCTATAGAAACACCATCACTTAGCACTATATTAGCAAATGTCGTTGCTGCATTTGCTACATCTTCTCTTGTTGTAAGCGATGAAAAATCTACATTAGATGAACCAAAATCCGAATCAATAATTAGTTGTCCTCCTGCTCCATAATCTGCTATCTTATACGCTTTCCAAGTAACATCACTAACTATATTTCCATTTATTTCATTGCTGATAGTAATCGAATCATCTGCAGCATATACTTTTCTTTCTAAAGAGAGGCATGTAATCAAAAGGGCACTTAAAGTAAAGCATAGCATACTCTTAATCACTATACTGCGATAATAATCTACTGTTTTTAAAATAATTAACAATGAATTATTTCTTCCCTTCATCTATAATACGCCTCCTTTGTTTGCGCTCTTTTTCTCGTTTGGATTCTAAAATCCAATATACAACTAATAAGATAAAAAGCGGTAATGCAATAAAAGGTATAACTGAATTCTTATCTATCAAAACTGCATCCGCAGTCACTTTCACATTTTTCTCTCCTTTTGCATTCTCTACTCTATGGCCTCTCACAAATAATCTATGTGTATTAACACCATAAGGAGTACATGTAAGGAGTGTTGCATAGTCTTTACCTTCACTAATCTTTAATTTTTCGACATCCGATGGTAAAACTATGTTTATCTCATCAACTTCATATGTTACTGTGTAATTTAATATTGTAATAGTGAATGTATCGCCTTCCCTAAGTTCATCTAAATCACTAAACAATTTAGCTGAAGGTAATCCTCTGTGCGCAGATAAAACTGTATGTGTGTTCTCTCCACCAACCGGAAGAGATGAACCTTGTAAATGTCCTATTGCTACATTTAAAACTTCACTATTTGTTCCATGATATACAGGTAGTTCAACATCAATTGCTGGTATATTTACATATCCCATAATGCCTGTTCCTGTTATATCTAATACTTCATAATAATTCTTTATTTTTTCATAATTCCTTAACGGGTTTTCCAATCCATATAATTTCTCATTATATTCCCTAGCCTGTTTTAACAACGATTCAATTTCACTATCTTCAAGTTTTGATACCTTTTCCTGATATGTATTGATTGCCCTCATTTGAACCATTGTATTCCAATAATCACTAATCTTAGGGTATAAGAAAATACCTAATCCAAGAATAATTAACAAAACAAGAAATCCTGTAATTAATCGATCTTTTTTCTTGTCGCTAGTCTTCTTTTTCTTATCACTATTCTCTTCTTTTTTTACTTCTGTCTGATTATTTAATTCTTTCATACTGCCATATCATCTTTACTGTTATTTTACTTAGTAGCATTTTAATACTAACGCAAATTTTCAATTGTAATATCCGCCGGATGCATATTTCTATGCATCCAGCCAATATTTACACTTCGAGGTATAATAATAAATATAAAAATATCTATATCGAATCAAAACGTGTAATAATCTCCCTAAATCTTATTAATTTCTTGAGCGTTTTCTTGTAATAAGAAGTACGCCTGCGCCAAGCACTAATATAATACCTACTACATAAAATACTGTTGTACCAATTCCACCTGTTGTTGGAAGTGTTGCTGTAAGTTTTGTATTAGTAATATTTTTATTATCACCAACAAATTCTCTATTTGCATCATTAGTATTTGCTGTATAAGCACCTGCCTGTGTTCCGTCCCAGTTCTGCTGTGTAATGATTGCACTTGGTATTACAAAAGATACGTCATTAGTTGCTAATGCATAACCTGAAGGAGCATCTGTTTCATGTAAATAATATGTATCTTTTGAATCAAGACCACTTACTCTAAATGTTCCATCAGCCTTAGATGTAATCTTAGTTGCATTTGCTTCACTAGCTACCCATCCTGTAACCTTGCCATTAGCATCTAATGTTGCATATTGTTTATTTGCACCTGTTCCCTTATAAACTACAAATTTTGCATCTGAAAGTTTTATAGCCTGATTAACACTATCAACTTTAGTAAAGTCCTGTGCATTTGTAAATACTATAACTTCATCTGGAGGTGTTAATCCAGTCTTTGTACTTGTACTACCTGAATCGTTAGGATCATTTGAATATGTAAGAGTTACTGTGTTTTCATATCCTGTTCCAGGAACTGCATCATCTGTTAATGTAGCTGTATATGTAACTACTATATCTTTTCCATCAAGAGCTTCCTTCTGTGCAGGAGTTGTAGCTCCAACTGCATCAAATATATCATCTATTGTAATAGTAAATGTACCTGTTGATGTATCACTAATTGTATATTTTGAAGAATCAATTTCTTGTCCATTAATAGTAACTACAAAATCTTTTGGATTCTCTAATACAGTATCAAGTACATCATTAAATACGACCTTATATGTATCATATGCTGATGTATTAGTTGGTAATGTAGCTATAAGTTCATAAGGAACTTTTTCTCCAACTTCATAATCTGCAACATCATTATAACCTGTACCAAATCCATCATCAGTACTATAAGAATCTTCTTTAATCTTTACTACTAACTTTGGAGCATCTGATTTAGATGCAATAGTAATATTTTCATCTTTAACAAGTTGAAGAATAAACCTTGTATATGCACCATTGTTATCTCCTACAGTTGGATTAGCTGGTCCAGGAGCTGCTGCATCCTGAACGAAGTAATAACCTACTTGTAGTGGAGAAATAACATTATTTACAGATGTTCCAGCCACTGTGTTTGAAAGGTTAGCTGATACTATCTTAACAAATGCCTTTGTCTGTGTATCAAAATCCTTGTTAGCTGCAGTATCACTAGCAAATACACTGATATTATCTGTAAGTGCTGCTGCTACATCTGCCGCTGTATTAGCTGAAGCAAAATATGTACCAATTGTTGTATCTGCCTTTAATGCTGCTAAAAGTGCTGTACCATTAACACCATCGCCCCATCCATCAACTACAGGTTCATCTGAAGCATTAAGCGAAACCTTAAATACTTCATATGCTTCATATGTATGTTCTCCATCATCATTAGCACTGTTATTAATTGTAATATTGTATTCACTTATTGCATAAGTAACATTTTTAGTTATACCTGAAAGTGTAATTACTAATGCGAGAGTAAGAAAAATCGCCAATACTCTCTTAATTGTTCTCATTTTTTTCATAGCTCTCCTCCTTTTCTTCTACGTTTTGATATATATTTATTATTTACTTCCTTAATCCTCTTTCTATAAACAAGAGTAATTAAAGATATTAGAATCATTAATAGGGAAATCATTCTTAAAAGTTTAATTCCCTTACCACCTGTATTTGGTAGAACAACTCCACCTTCATCCTCAACATTTACTACGTTGTATACGAATATAGTTCCTCCAGATTGTCCGTTGTTTTGATATACGGTTTGACTATTTGGTATCTGTGTAACTTCCTTCACATAATAATAATATGGATCTACACCATCATTTGTTGGTAATCCTTCTGGAATAACTTCCCAACCTTCTGATTTCTTTAATATGATATTATCACCATTTAAAGTTACTCCATTAACCGAGGATAAATCTGTTGCTGTTAACTTAACTGCATCCGTTGGAACTCCTTGTTCATCATATGTTGCACTACTATCACCTGGAGCTGTTGTTGACCTATAAAGATCAACTTCTATCTGATTAATTCCTAACGAATTAAGTTCTGCAGCTGTCATTTCTACTCTGTGTTCATTCTGCCAAATCTTTTTAATAGATAATCCCGGAGTATTATAAATATCAACAATTCCTAATGAATGATCAAGTCCTTCAGAAATTGCTGCATCCGTTCCTACTATTAACCATCTAGCTGATGATGAAGATGAGAAGTTATTAGTAACATCCGTCCATGTATTTCCTCCATCTGTACTTCTCTTAACGCTTTCTTCAACCACATAGTAATAATAAGGTGTTTCATCATCACTACCACTAACAAGTTCTACTCCATTAAACTTATTAGGGGCATTATTATCAGTTATTGTAGGATCTCCATACCATGTATATTTCCAATTGTTTACATCACTTAACTCTTTTCTATCTATGAATTCCCATCCGTTATTCTGTATAAGTTGTTCTACTTCTGCATGATCAGTTGGGATTGAATTAACCCTTCCTGCTCTGCCTGTTCTATAAACTGCAACAACCACTTTATACTCTGATGTATCAAATCCACTTGGAACAGTCCAATTTTTATCAACGCTTATATTAATGTAATTTCTATTTGTAATATCATATACAGCCTGTCCTTCTCCATTATTCGTAATATTATCAATACTCGAAACATCCAAATCGAAAGATCCTGGCACCGAAGCAAGTGCACTTTTCGCTGCCTGAGCAACTTCTGATGTAACTTCATTTCCATAAGTGAAAAACTTCGGTTCATTAAGTGTTATAAATGGATTTGGAGCTTCTATTTCAACTAGCATATATATAACGCCCTTTTCCAAACTAATATAATAATCATCTGTTGTAATTTTAACTGCCGAATCTATAATGTTTTGGGTTGTAGCATTTGTCCAACCAGACCACGTATCTGACGGTTCACTACTTGATACAATATGTGTATGATATGAATTTGGACCAACACTCACATCTTTTTCTCTAATCTCTGTTGCTACCTGCCATACATTATCATCTACGTTATATCTATATATGTTAAATCCTGCCTGAACCTGTATGTTCATGTTATTTAGATTAAGCTTATTTAATTTAATAGGTACTGATGTTGATGATGTAGCAGATGTTGAATCCTTAATTGAAATATTATTTACACAATCATCGGTATCTGATCCACCATTTCTATCAAGTGTGGCGCTATTAGATAACTTAAGTCCAACTTTATCTTTTGCTGTTTCATATGTAATTTTATATGTATAATCAACTCTTAAATGCTTACCATCTGGTAATGTAAGTCCAAGCGATGGTTCCTTAACTGTTTCAACGTTTTTATGGAATATAATTTTTCCTGAAACTAGTTTTCCACCACCATGTGTATACCATGCACCAAATTGTACATAACCTAAATCAACACTTTGAGTAATTGGTATATCTGTTGCACTCCATTTTCCTTCACTATCAAATACTAAATCTCCTAGACCTGTTGAATCGCCATTCAAACTATTAATACCTGTTCCTTGAATCTGCCAACTATCATGGCTTACCCAAGCTCCTGGAGTATCTCCTGTTATAAGCACATCAAAGGTATCCCCT
Source organism: Eubacterium uniforme (assembly GCF_900167115.1). Lineage (GTDB taxonomy): Bacteria > Bacillota > Clostridia > Lachnospirales > Lachnospiraceae > Eubacterium_S > Eubacterium_S uniforme. The sequence continues at coordinate 8,222 of NZ_FUXZ01000012.1, read as the reverse complement.
GCATTTGCTGCATTTATTTGTAAACCTTTATTTTCATATTTCAACATTCTTTCATCATTACTATCAAGAGTTAAATCATACTCTTCATCAACAACAGAATGTTCTGTCCTTACACCAGAGTACTCATATACATACTCACTACTATTAAGTTCTCTTGGTGCTTGACCTTCTCGAATTTCATATATCTTAAGTTTATCTAAAACTACTTTAACTTTACTTATATCGACATTAGTATCTATCCTATTTATATCACCTATGTTATATAAACCTAAGGCTTCTGCAGAAGTAAGATTTGATAATGATAAAACATCGTTAATATCTATCGTTCCTCCCGTTGATAAATCGGTTGCCGATGGATTTACATCCAATGAATAATTAACATATCCATCTGTAGCTCCCTGTCCTCCAGTCTTTGAAATATTATCTGTATTAGGAATTGATGTATCATTACCTAATGTAGTTTCAACACTATCTGGTATATATGTTTGTAATTCATCTATAACAGTATTTGCTATAGTTTTTGTTCCATCATCATTAATTTGAGTATCTGTAACGTTCTTTGGAAGTAATATTGTGTACTCTATATCAAATACCTTCTTACTATTATCATTCTCTGCTTTAAAGAATATATTAAATACATTAGAGCCTGATGTATATTCATAGTAATATGAGTAATCTCCAGAACCAGGATTCATCTTTTCTTTATAGTACTCACTATATTTAAAATAAATACCTGTATCCGTATCTAACAATGCACCTGCTGGCATTGTATCTACCATCTTAAACTTCTTATCAGGAACAGAATCTCTCTTTGTAAGATCCATGTGAATTACATATGGAATCTTATAATACATAACAGAATCAACTGTTTTTACCTCAAGATCCTTAACATTAATACTTGTTTCTCCTGTTTTATCATATGGTACATCATTAGGATTAAAATATTCTAATACATACTCATCTGAATTCTCTTTTGTATCAAAATTAGCAGTATTCTTAGCTTTAAGTGCTTCCTCTGTGGAAGAAATTGCTGTAGTTGTATAATATAATTTCACAAGATATGCATTAGCTAGAGGTGTACTACTTGACTCTTCTGTATCTTTAAAGTAAACACTAAATCCTCCATTACCGTCATCTGTCAAAGTATAGTGTGAAGGGTCAAGTACTGCTTCTACTGGATTTCCTCCACTTCTATATGTATATCTTATTTGCATACTTCCTGAATTATAATAATTCTTATATGTTGAAGCCGAGTCTGTTTGTATAACACTTTCTGAACCTTTAGTTATACTTGTTGTATCCGTAAGTGTCTTACCTAAAAATCCACCAACTTCTTGTTCTAATGAGACTAGCCATGGAATAGTATAAGTCTTAGTTCCATCTCCATTATCAACTGTAGTAGCTGTTCCGTTTACTTGTTTATTAATTGCATTTGTAGGCTCCCATTCATATTTATCACTAGTTGTTCCTATAGGTCCAGTTTCATCACCAATCTCAACTGGATTTATAATTGTTGTTTTATTTCCACTAACTGTTTTATTAGGTAAATCTGGATTTCTTGGGTCAACAGTATACTTAATGGAGAATATTTCTGGATTCTCTCTATTTGTAAGAACCTGATCTAATGAATCTCCAATAATCGTAACTTTATTACCACTTATTGTATAATTAACGCCCTCTGTTAATGGACCATAATATCCCTTATGAACCACTATGCTCGTTGCATATTCTAAATAAGGATCTTCTATATAATCACCAGCAGAAATCACATCACCTGAATTTCGCTTAAACTGAGCTGTGTATGTGATAAGCCCTGTACTACTCTCATATTGATGCTCTTTATGAGCAATCGGTTTCATATAAACTGCCGTTGCATTTGTCTTACTTAATTCAGTATTTGAAGGCGATTTTAATATCGCAGTATTTTTAGCAAATACTTGACCATATTGATTTGCTTCTGCTGTTTTATCGATTAAAGTTCTATATGTAACAGATATTTGATTATCCGATATATTACCAAACGTTAATACTCCACCTGAATATGAAGTAGCACCTAATCTATTAGCATTACCATCTCCAGTAACTGTTAAACTTCCACTAACCATATCATTAATCATAACGTCCTCTAATTTAAATCCGTTAAGATTATTTCCGTATGCGTTATTAATAATGACCGTCCACTCATACTCTCCTGTTGAGTAATCTGTACTTGCCCCCTTAGTTACTGAATAACCCGCTGGAACATATGCAAGAGCACTATCAGTATACTCGTCTCCACCATGATTCATCGTAACCGTATTCTCTATATTTTGGCCCTGTCCACTTGCAAGAATAGACTGTGGAACCGTCTCTGTATAAGTAAGTGTAATAACCTTATCAGTAATTCCGTTATTAAGTACTACTGTATCTCCACTCATAGTATATGCATTTGCTGGATTACTTGTAATAACACTAGTTGAAGTAATCTTACTATCTGTGATAATTGCTCCACCCATATCCTCTGCATCAGGATTATAAACCTTTATCGACCATGTTATCGTGCCATCATCACCGTTAAATGTTCCTGCTTTATCAATATCCATTACTCTTTCAGGATATCCCGTAACTTCAAATATTTCACCACCAATTGAAATCTGCTGACTAGCAGTATTATTATTATCATCCCTAACAACGTCAGCCACAAATTTAACTGTACCTGTAATCTCCTGATTTGCATACATTTCAAGATAATTATCCAAAAACTGTATCAAAACATAGGATACCCCATTAGTATCCGTATATACATGATAAATACCTGATTGTGTAGCACCGTCCATTACATTCCCCCACTCGCCATCTCCTGGGAGTTCCGCTGTAACGGCTATATTATTACTTGTAATTGGATATAGCAAATACGGTCTTTCCACTGTTACATCATTCTTATTTAAGTAATATTCAAGAGTAAATTCTACACTTTGAATATTACCCTCGTCTTTCGCCATCACTTGTGAAAAACTTACATTACTTACCTGACTATCTGGAAGATCATATTTTGCAAGACTTGATAAAGTATTAACTGAAGGAACTGATGGTATGTTACCATTATCTAGTTCAGTCTTAGTAATACTTATTGCTGGAATAATAAGCACAACAGTAACCATAAGCATAACAATAACAGACATTAACGATACTGTATGCCTTACATCACGTTTTCGATTATTCTCTTTAATTAGGTTATGAGTAAATCTATCTATCTTCTTCATACTCAATACCTCCGTAACATCTGCTAAAACGTTTATGGTTACAATATGTACTAAAGATTGTTTATTTTAGAATTTTAAATTTGTCGATTGGCCATATGGCCATTTTTACCTTCCCCAGTACCTCTTCTTCGGAGACACATCCAATAGTTTTTGATCTACTATCAACACTTGTAGATCTATGATCACCCATAACAAAGTACCTATCTTCAGGTACTTGATATGGATAAGTTAAATCATTCTCACCATATGAAGGACCATCAATATATGGCTCATCAATGGCTTCATTATTAACTAGAACTGTCCCATCAGTTCTAACTTCAATGTAATCTCCCGGTAATCCTATTACTCTCTTCAATAGGACTTTATTATTATAGTAAAATGCTACTATATCTCCTCTTTTTAAACTAGTTGTTCTTTTACATACGACAACTGTTCCGTTAGTTAAAGTAGGTGTCATACTCGTTCCTGTAACTCTAAGAACGGGTAATAAAAAAGATGAAATCAATACTGCTATAGCCGCAACTACAATCAAAGATGCTATCGTGTTAAATAAAATATGAATATAATCACGTCTGTTCTTTAATCTACTAATCTCATCTTCGATCTGTAGAGCTGTTGGAAGTATTATTTCATCTTGTTCTTTTACATTTTTAATTATCTTAGACTCTATTTCAATCTTATCGTTTTTTTCTTTTATCATAAAACTTCTACCTCCCCATCTTCTCGCTCAAATGGGAGATATTCTTCTCCTGCAAGTTTAGAAACTTGCCTTAATACTGTTCTTGTATTATATAGAAGTTCATTATAGTCTTTTTCACGATCTTCAAGATTTCTTTTAAGCCTTCTGTTTTCCCCTTCTACTTTATCCAACTCTGTACGCATATTATAAACTAACTCAAGCAATTCTAACTTGTTTAATTTTCTTAGTTCATTATATTTCATTTTTAACACCCAATACCTATATAAAATTCAAGCCAATATGTATATTTTTATATCATATACGTATCATCTATATGTTCAATTTTAATAGTTTTTTGGCACAATGTCAAGCAAATAAAAACCGCTCAAACGCTTTATTTCAAGCCAAAAACTAGGTTTATCGTTTTCGTTTTTGTTTTATTTTAATGTCATTTTTTCTGTTAAATTTTATACTATCCATAAAAAAAAGGCCATACCCTTAGGTATAGCCTTTTTTTATATCAATTTTCATTGATTTATTTTAATACTGGTTTTTCTTTTTAATTTTAACCATTGCAACTAATCCAACAAGTGATGATAAGAATAACATGAATAACTCTTTAATGTGATTAAAATCACCTGTCTGAGGAGTTGATGAACCACTTCCACCTTCAGTCTCACCTGTTAATGTCTCTGTAATTCTTTCTGTTGAGGATGATTCTCTTTCTTCACCTCTAACAATTTCTTTTTTGTCCTTATTCTTCTTGTTTTTCTTATTATCCTTCTTATCTTTCTTCTTGTCTTTCTTGTTGCTTTCCTTATCTGTCTTCTTTTCAGATTCTCTTGATTCTTCTGCTACTACATCCTGAGTTTCTTTAATTGTCTCTTTTGTAGTAGTTTCAGTCTCTTTAGTAGACTCTGTTTCAATGTCGACAGTTGATTCTGTTTCCTCTGTAGTAGATTCTGTTTCCTCAGTTACATCTTCTTTAACCTTCTTATACTTGTCTTCAATTTCTACAGTCTTTCCATCTTTTGTAAGAACTGTATTTGCTGTATAAGAATCGTCATTACCTTCTGAAACTTTCTGGCCGTTCATCTTAACATATTCAAGTTCATAACCTTCAACGTTAGCCTGTGTTTCTTTTACTGTATATTCACCAATTTCGATATTCTCGAACTTAAGTGTATATGTACCGTTACTATTCTTATCAAAGTCGCCAAGTTTAATTTCATGTTTATCTCTTGATGTCTTAACATTTCCATTAGCATCCTTGAATAAATATTCACCAGCTTCATTCTGTACTGTAAACTTAAGGTTTTCGAAATCATCTTCTACGATATTATCACCGTCGAGTGTCTTCTTGATTTCTAAATCACCTGTCTGAACTTTATATGCATCTACGATTTCAAGAACCTTACCATCTTTAGTTACAACTGCATTTGTTGTGAATGAATCATCATTTGAAGCATTAACCTTCTTTCCATCCATTTCAACATATTCAATATCATAACCTTCGATATTTGCCTGTGTTTCTTTTACTGTGTACTTACCTACTTCGATATCCTCAAACTTGAGTGAGTAAGTTCCATCATTGTTCTTATCGAATTCACCTAAAGCGATTTCATGCTTATCCTTGCTTGTCTTTACTTTTCCGTCTTCTTTGTATAAGTATTCACCTGCTTCATTCTGGACTGTGAACTTAAGGTTTTCAAGATCATCTTCTGTGATGTTTTCACCGTCGATTGTCTTCTTAATTTCTAAGTCACCAGTTTCGATGATTTCCTTATACTTATCTTCGATTGTTACAGTCTTTCCATCTTTTGTTACTACTGTGTTTGTTGTATAAGCTTTATCAGTTCCTTCTGAAACTTCGCTGCCGTTCATCTTAACATATTCAAGTTCGTAACCTTCGATATTTGCCTGTGTTTCTTTTACTGTGTACTTACCTACTTCGATATCCTCGAACTTAAGACTATATGTACCGTCATTATTCTTATCGAATTCACCTAAAGCAATTTCATGCTTATCCTTGCTTGTCTTTACTTTTCCGTCTTCTTTGTACAAGTATTCACCTGCTTCGTTCTGAACTGTGAACTTAAGGTTTTTAAGATCATCCTCAGTGATGTTTTCACCATCGATTGTCTTCTTGATTTCTAAGTCTCCAGTTTCTACGATTTCTTTATACTTATCTTCAATTGTTACAGTCTTTCCATCTTTTGTTACTACTGTGTTTGTTGTATAAGCTTTGTCAGTTCCTTCTGAAACTTCGCTGCCATTCATCTTAACATACTCAAGTTCATAACCTTC
>NZ_FUXZ01000012.1:0-1130 GCF_900167115.1 Eubacterium uniforme | reverse complement strand
TTCTTATCAAAGTCTCCAAGTTTAATTTCAACTTTGTCCTTGCTTGTCTTTACTTTTCCGTCTTCTTTGTATAAGTATTCTCCAGCTTCGTTCTGAACTGTGAACTTAAGGTTTTCAAGGTCGTCTTCTGTGATATTTTCACCGTCAATTGTCTTCTTGATTTCTAAGTCACCAGTTTCGATGATTTCTTTATACTTATCTTCAATTGTTACAGTCTTTCCATCTTTTGTTAATACTGTGTTTGTTGTATAAGCTTTGTCAGTTCCTTCTGAAACTTCGCTGCCATTCATCCTAACATACTCAAGTTCATAACCTTCAATGTTAGCCTGTGTTTCCTTAACTGTGTACTTACCTACTTCGATGTCTTCGAATTTAAGGCTATATGTACCATCATTATTCTTATCGAATTCACCTAATGCAATTTCATGCTTATCCTTGCTTGTCTTAACTTTTCCGTCTTCTTTGTATAAGTATTCTCCTGCTTCATTCTGGACTGTGAACTTAAGGTTTTCAAGGTCATCTTCTGTGATATTTTCACCATCAATTGTCTTCCTGATTTCTAAGTCACCAGTCTGTACTTTGTAAGCGTCCTCGATTGTTACTGTCTTGCCGTCCTTTGTAAGAACTGTGTTAGATGTATAAGCTTTGTCTGTACCTTCTGATACTTCGCTACCATTCATCTTAACGTATTCAATGTCGTAACCTTCGATGTTGGCCTGTGTTTCCTTAACTGTGTACTTGCCTACTTCGATGTCTTCAAATGTAAGTGTATATGTTCCGTCATTATTCTTGTCGAATTCACCTAAAGCAATTTCCACTTTGTCTTTTGATGTCTTTACTTTTCCGTCTTCTTTATATAAGTATTTTCCATCTTCGTTCTGAACTGTAAACTTAAGATTCTTAAGATCATCTTCTGTGATGTTTTCACCGTCGATTGTCTTCTTAATTGTTAAGTCGCCAGTTTCAATGATTTCTTTATACTTATCTTCGATTGTTACAGTCTTTCCATCTTTTGTAAGAACTGTATTAGATGTGTAAGCCTTGTCTGTTCCTTCTGAAACTTCGCTGCCATTCATCTTAACGTATTCAAGTTCATAACCTTCGATGTTTGCCTGTGTTTCTTTTACTGT
>NZ_FUXZ01000040.1 GCF_900167115.1 Eubacterium uniforme | reverse complement strand
ATAGCTATGGGAAGTGGTGAATCATATGCTGTTTTTACTGAAAAAGTTGATAATATGAGAGGTAATACTTCGGAAATTGATTTTGAAGCAATAAAGAAATATAGAGAAGAAAATGGAATAACAGTTTATTAAAAAGGAGTGTATAAGAGAGTTACATATCAATTGTAGCTCTCTTTTTATATACAAAAATATAAGAAAGAGGGTGATTATTGTTTTCTTTTTGAGGTCACATTCGGAAGCGAATTAAAATACTAAAAATTATTAAGATAGGAGAAATCTAAAATGAAGAAAAACAAACAAAGAATACTGTCTTTTTTAATGGCAGTGCTAATGACCTTGGTCGCAGTAGTTCCAACAAATGTTGATGCTGCGACTTTTGCATTTGGTGGCTATCTGGGTAATTGTATGGGATATGAAATCTATGCTTATACAGTAGATGGTCAAATTGGATTTTGTATGGATTATGGTTATGGACTACCTACAGGTAGTTTAAATGAGGATTCAACAAAATCATATTCAAGCGATGGCTCTAGTGATTTAAGCACTGGTGCTAAGTATGCTAAACTTGCATATTTCTGGAAAAATCATAGTGGATATTCTGATAAAGATGCACGTATGATTACTCAGGCTCTTTTATGGGGGCTTAGAAGTGGAGAAAATGTCAAGTCTTTATGCAATAGCTATAATAGCACACTTTATAATACTATTTTTAAAAAAAATGGCGACATTGATGCTACTTATACTATTTATAAAGGTTCTTCAGGACAAAAAATGGCTGTACTGGATGGAAAAGAAATACCGACAAAAGACGTGGATTTAAGAAGTTATACCAAAGATATTAATTATCGTCAGAAACTGACATTCAAGAAGACAGATAATACTGGTAAGACTCTTAAGGATAAGGTTTTTGGCATTAGGCTTGAAACTAAAAATCTATCTGCTATTAAAATTAACAAAGGTGTTTTTGTAACTCCTGAAGACATTGAAGGAACAAAAGCTACACAGCCTTGGTATGCTATAGTTTCAGCAAACGGTGATGAACAAAATAAGGTTAAAATAGCTGATAACGGTAATAGTAGTGTTAATTCTTTAGCGATTAGTGGTAAGACTACTAAATTTCAAATGTCTACAGATAACATGGAACAGTTTTATCAAAAGAGTAATGGCAATACAGTTGTTTTTGTTATGACTGATGGTAATGGAGAGGTAGATCTTACTTTCGCGTATGAATATACTTCACCAACTTATTATTATGGTGTTGTAGATGGAAATGTTATTAATTCTTATAGTGAATGGAATAGTATTAAGAATAATATTATTTCTGTAGCTGGTGAAGAAATGACAGTAAAGAAAGCGCTTGATGATAAGTGTGATGAAAAAGGTATAACCAGTGGAATGGTTTACTTTAAAGAACGTGCCATGAGAAA
>NZ_FUXZ01000011.1 GCF_900167115.1 Eubacterium uniforme | reverse complement strand
CTTCGTATGAACAGAAGCATACAATCTGAAGGAACATTTGGCATTATCAAGTGGGACAGGTCATACAAAAGACTGTTCAGAAGAGGCTTAGAAAACGTAAATTTAGAGTTAACCCTGATTGCTTGTGCTTTTAACCTTTATAAATATCACAATAAACGAAATAGATTGAAGATGATTGCATGATATCAGGTAACTGAATAGATTTAAAAAGCTCTTATTAACATAGGGCTTATTAAAGTGCCTCTAAAATCAACAATTATAATAATTATACATAGAGAAACAGAACTGCATTGGCCATTGCCAATGCAGTTCTGCTATTTAGAGACTTTTTTTACAGTCCCTTTTAATTTATATTTTACTGTGCTTTTTTCTGAGTTTGTTTCTGTAAGTTTTTGTTAGCTGTTGTAAGCATAAGCTTGATACGGTTTAACTGGTTAACTTCTGATGCACCTGGGTCATAGTCGACTGCTATGATGTTTGCATCTGGTCTGTTTGCACGAAGTTTTTTGATTACACCCTTACCAACGATGTGGTTTGGAAGACAACCAAATGGCTGTGTACAAACGATGTTTGGAACACCTTCTTCAAGAAGTTCTAACATTTCACCTGTTAAGAACCAACCTTCACCAGTTTGATTACCAACTGAAACAATTGGTGAAGCAGCATCTGCAAGTTCGTTAATGTATGATGGAGGAGTAAAGTGTTTACTCTTCTTAAATTCACGTCTTGCAACCTTTCTCATATGCTCAATGAAATTAATTGCTACATCGCACTTCATAGCTGTTGAACGCTTAAATCCTAAGAAATCAGCTTTGAAATGTGAATTGTAGAAGCAGTATAAGAAGAAGTCTGAAAGGTCAGGCATAACTGCTTCGGCACCTTCTTTTTCAAGAAGATCAACTAAGTTGTTATTAGCATCTGGTGAGAATTTAACTAAGATTTCTCCTACTATACCAACTCTTGGTTTAACTTCATCTGTAATTGGTAATTCATCAAATTCTTTTATGATGTTACGTATATTACGTTTAAATTCAGCTTGATTGAATCCTTTCTTTTGAATTGATTCAATACATATCTTTTTCCATTTTTCGTGGAGTGCATTAGCAGAGCCTTTTTCTAATTCGTATGGACGCATACGATATAAAACTCTCATAAATACATCACCGTATACGAGTGCTTGCATACACTTCATAAGCATGGTTGGATTAAATGTAAATCCTTCATTTTTTTCAATGCCACTAGCTGAAAGTGAAATAACAGGAATGTGTCCCATGTTAGCATTTGCAAGTGCACGACGTATAAAACCAATATAGTTAGATGCTCTACATCCACCACCAGTCTGGGTTATTACTACAGCAGTTTTGTTTAAGTCATATTTACCAGATTGTAGTGCTTCCATAATCTGACCTACAACGATAAGAGAAGGGTAGCATGCATCGTTATTAACATATTTAAGTCCAGAATCAACTGCAGCCTTTGCATCACCATTTCCTAGTATTTCCATGTTGTAACCTGACATAATAACAGCAGGTTGTAAAATATCAAAGTGAATTGGACTCATTTGAGGACAGAGAATAGTATAACCTTCATCCTTCATGGCCTTTGTAAATTCAACCTTTTCAATACTTGATGGTACGATTGTTCTATTTAAATCTTTCTTACGTTTTTCACGTACCTTTAATGCTGAGAGAAGAGAACGAACTCTTATTCTTGCAGCACCTAAGTTATTAACTTCATCAATTTTAAGAACTGTATAAATTTTACCTGAGTTTGATAAAATATCACTTACACAGTCTGTAGTAACAGCATCAAGACCACATCCAAATGAGTTAAGCTGAATTAAATCAAGATCATTTCTTGTTTTAACATAGTTAGCTGCTTTGTATAGTCTTGAATGATACATCCACTGATCCATAACGATAAGGGGTCTTTCAACTTTACCAAGATGTGAAATACTATCTTCAGTTAAAACGGCAACACCGTAAGAATTAACAAGTTCTGGAATGCCGTGATTAATTTCAGGGTCGCAGTGATATGGACGACCAGCAATTACAATACCACGAACCTTTTCTTTTTCCATATATGCAAGAGTTTTTTCACCTTCATCCATCATGGCTTTTCTTGATGCCATAAGGTTAGCCCAACCTGCTTTTGCAGCTGCTTTTACTTCTGATGCAGGAATGCCTAACTCTTTTTTGAATATTTTAACAAGTCTTTGTGTTGCAATCTTTTCATTAGTAAGAGACATAAATGGATTCATAAAGTTGATTGAATCATCTTCAAGTTCCTCCATATTGTTCTTAATGTTTTCAGCGTAAGAAGTAACGATAGGGCAGTTGTAGTGGTTATTAGCATCAGGAGTTTCATTTCTTTCATATGGAATACATGGATAGAAAATAAACTTTATACCCTGTTTAATAAGCCAGTTAACATGTCCATGTGCAATCTTAGCTGGATAACACTCTGATTCACTTGGGATTGATTCAATACCAAGTTCATATATCTTTCTACTTGATTCTGGTGAAACTATAACTCTATATCCTAAAGTTTTAAAGAATTCAGCCCAGAATGGAATATCCTCATACATATTAAGAACACGAGGAATGCCAACAACACCACGTGGTGCTTCATCAAGTGAAAGTGGCTCGAAACCAAATAATAGTTTATTCTTGAATTCGAAAAGGTTAGGAATGTTCTTTTTATTCTTTTCCTTTCCAAGTCCCTTTTCGCAACGGTTACCAGAAATAAAACTTCTACCGCCTGTAAAACGATTAATTGTAAGAAGACAACTATTTGTACAGCCTTTACAATGAGTCATTGAAGTAGTGTATTTAAGGTTTTCAATCTGCTCAATTGTAAGCATAGTAGAAGTCATGCCTTCTTCATACTTTTCACGTGCAACTAACGCTGCACCAAATGCTCCCATGATACCAGCAATATCAGGTCTTACAGCTTCACGTCCAGAAATTTTTTCAAAACTTCTAAGAACGGCATCATTGTAGAATGTACCACCCTGAACAACGATACGTTTACCTAAAGTTTTAGGATCTGTAAGCTTAATAACCTTATAAAGAGCATTTTTTATAACTGAGTAAGCAAGACCTGAAGAAATATCAGCAACAGTAGCGCCTTCCTTCTGAGCCTGCTTAACATTTGAATTCATAAATACTGTACATCTTGTACCTAAGTCAATAGGATTCTTTGCATATAAAGCTTCTTTAGCAAAATCTGCAACAGAATAATTAAGCGACTTAGCAAATGTTTCAATAAATGAACCACAACCTGAAGAACAAGCTTCGTTAAGCTGAACGCTGTCAACGGTTTGATCCTTAATGCGGATGCACTTCATATCCTGTCCACCAATATCTAAGATACAATCAACTTCAGGATCAAAGAATGCAGCTGCATAGTAATGTGAAACTGTTTCAACTTCACCTTCATCAAGCATAAGAGCAGCTTTAATTAAAGCTTCACCATAACCTGTTGAACAAGAATATACAATTTTAGCTTCCTTAGGAAGAAGAGAATATATTTCTTTGATGGACTTAATTGATGTTGTAAGTGGACTACCGTTATTATTGCTGTAGAATGAATAGAGTAGTGAACCATCTTCGCCAACAAGAGCAACTTTAGTTGTTGTTGAACCAGCATCAATTCCTAAGAAACAGTTTCCTTTATATGTTTTTAAATCACCCTTTTTAACAGAGTGTCTTTCATGTCTTTTTGTAAATTCTTCATAAGCCTTTTCATCTTCGAATAAAGGCTCCATTCTCTTGATTTCAACTTCAAGTTGAACACCATTTTTAAGTGTGTTTAATAATTTATCAATTTCAAATACACATTCTTCGTTTCTATTAAGGGCAGCACCACTTGCAGCAAATAAATGTGAATGTGTAGGGGCGATAATATGCTCATCTGTTAAGTGTAATGTTCTAATAAATGCATTTCTAAGTTCAGGAAGAAAGTGAAGTGGTCCTCCTAAGAATGCAACATTACCTCTGATTGGTTTACCACATGCAAGACCGCTAATAGTCTGATTTACAACAGCCTGGAATATTGATGCAGCTAAATCTTCCTTAGTAGCACCTTCGTTGATTAAAGGTTGAATGTCAGTTTTAGCAAATACACCGCATCTTGCAGCGATAGGATATATTTCATTATAGTTTTTTGCATATTCATTAAGACCTGATGCATCTGTTTGTAAAAGAGATGCCATCTGATCAATAAATGAACCTGTACCACCAGCACAGATACCATTCATACGCTGTTCAATACCATTATTAAAGTAAATGATTTTAGCATCTTCACCACCAAGTTCGATTGCTACATCACAGTGTGGAGCATAATCTTCTAGTGCAGTAGCAACAGCTACAACCTCTTGGATAAATGGGATTTTTAGATGTTTTGAAAGCGATAATCCACCAGAACCAGTAATCATAGGAGAAAGTTTGATGTCTCCTAATTCTTGTTTTGCTTCTTCAATTAAAATAGCAAGAGTTCCCTGGATATCAGCAAAATGTCTTTTATAGTCAGAAAATACAATTTCGTTCTGCTCGTTAAGAATTGCAATTTTAACTGTTGTTGATCCGATATCAATTCCTAAAGGATAAACATATTCGTTATTATTTAAAGCCATTTTTATCACCTTTCTTTAAAGCTAATAACTATAATCTAAAATTATAATAATTAATTAAATTTCTTTAATAATTTTTCTAAACACAATCCACTATATTATAGTACAAAATAATATATAATTCAATTGCTATTTACGTGAGTGTTTCTAAGGAATAAAAATTATTATGTTCCCTGATTTTTTGTTAAAATATGACCTTGTTTTGTTACTAAAAAAATATTATATTTGTTGATGATATGGGGAATTGGTGTTAAAATATAATTGGAAAGATTTATGGAGGTAGAGATGAAATTTTTAAACAAGCTAGAAAGAAAGTACGGGAAGTATGCTATTGATAATATTACTTTATTATTGATATTAGGATATGTAATTGGATATGTTATTCAAAAGATTAATATTGATATGTTTTATATGCTTACATTAAATCCATATTACATTATGAAGGGGCAGATTTGGAGAATTGTTTCATGGGTTTTAGTTCCACCTTCGGAACTTGGTTTTTTTACAATTATTATGTTGTTCTTTTATTATTCAATTGGAAGAACGTTAGAACAGACATGGGGTAAATTTAAATATAATATATTTATAATAAGCGGTATTATTTTTACTGTAGTAAGTGCTATGGTTGCTTATTTTATATTACCATCAAGTGTTTATGAAGTGTATAAAATACCGGCTGCTTTTACAGGTGAAGTATTTAATTTTGTTAAGGGATATATAATATCTGCATTTGTTAGTACATATTATATTAATTTATCTATTTTCTTATTATTTGCTGCTTTATATCCTGATATGCAAGTTATGCTTTATTTTATTATTCCAATTAAGATTAAGTGGTTAGCTTATCTTGATTTAGCCTTAATGGCTTATGAAATTTATCAATATGGTTTCGTATGTGGTGTAATTGTTTTTGCATCATTGCTAAACTTTTTAATATTCTTTGTATTAATTTTGCAGGCGAAGGGTAAAACACCTGCTAATGCAAGGAGAAAACGTGATTATCAGAAGAAGGTATATAGTGCAAAAAGTGTATATGAAGGTGGGGCAAGACATAAATGTGCAATTTGTGGAAGAACGGAACTTGATAATCCAAATTTGACATTTAGATATTGCAGTAAGTGTACTGGTAGTAAGGAGTATTGTGAAGATCATCTTTTTACACATGAGCATAAGTAGTTAAAAATTGTGGGGTAGGTATATGGTTAGAAGGGTCGCTAAAAGGTTGAAGCAAATAAACGATAAGAGAATAATTATTGTTATCTTAATGCAATTAGTTATAATTTTAAGTTTTATATTTCTCGGTTCTACTGATAGGGATAGATTAAATACTTCTAGAATTTTTAGTATTGCTTTTGATATAGCTGGTATGCTTGTAGGCGAGGTAATCTTAATTTGTAGTATTATTGATGATGCAAAACATACACATGAAGATTTGGTGTTTTTTACATCGATTTTGGTTGTTACATTTGTTTTATTATTTTTGGATGAGGCAGCATGGCTGGTTGACGGAGTTGAAAATTATAGAACATGTGGCATTGTAATAAATACGTGTTACTATGCATTGGGGCAGTTCTTGGCTTTGATTTTTTGGAATTACGTTATAAGTGTTGTTGGAGGGCAAAGACCAAGGTTATTAATAATATCAAAGATTTTAAACGTTGCATTTGCTATTGAGGTATTATCTATAATCTTGAATGCTAAATTTGGATATTATTTTTCTGTCAATGAATATGGTTTTTATCACAGAGAATCGTTTAACTTTATAGCATATATGTATGCACATATAGTTTTGTTTATTAGCTTTTTGGTAATAATTAGAAATAAAAGTTTATTAGATTTTCACCAGCTTGTTGCTATGATGGTGTATGTAATATTGCCATTTGTAGTTAGTATAATAATGATATTCCTTTATGAATTTTCGGTTTTGTATGCATCTGTTATGCTTGCAACATTAGTAATGTATTGCATGCTTAATGTTTCAAGAAGTAAGGCAACGGCAAGGGCAGAATATGATTTGCATTTAGCAGCGAAAATTCAAAGTGATGCATTACCTAAGGAGTTTCCGGCATTTCCAAATAGAAATGAATTTGATTTATTTGCTTGTATGATTCCAGCCAGAGATATTGGTGGAGATTTTTATGATTTTTTTATGATTGATGATGATAGATTAGCTCTTGTAATTGCTGATGTATCTGGAAAAGGCATGCCAGCTGCACTTTTTATGATGGCTGCTAAAAATCTTATTAAGAGTGTTTGCAGAATTAGAAGAGATACACCTGCACAAATTCTTGAAACGGTTAATAGACAGTTATGTGATGGTAATGCGGAATCGTTCTTTATAACTGTATGGTTCGGAATTTTAACAATATCTTCAGGTGAATTGCAATATGCAAATGCTGGTCATGAACATCCAGCTATTTGTAGAAAGGGTGCAAGTTATAATTTAAAAAAGGAAAAGCACTCATTGCCACTTGCTGTTGATAAGGATACAATGTTCTACAATGAAAGCATTAGACTTAATAAAGGCGATAAGATTTACCTTTATACAGATGGCGTTACTGATTCAAGAAATGAAAATGGTGTATTATTTGGAGAGAAAAGATTATTAGAAGCATTGAATAGAGAAACGAATATTGCGGTTAATAAAGTAGTTGAAAACGTGTTAGTTCAGATAAATGGCTTTATTAATAATGCTATTCAGCATGATGATATTACAATGTTAATACTTCAATATAATGGTAGTTTTAGTATTAATAAATTCGAAGCAGATAATGTTACTTCTTTGAAAATAGAAGCAACAAGAGAAAATTGGGAATTAGTTATGAATTTAATTAAGGACAGACTTACATTTTATGATTGCCCTAAGGGAATAGCTAATCAGATATACATTGCTGCTGAAGAAATCTATGTTAATATTGCAAGTTATGCATACCCAGATAGGGATGGAATGGCTGTAATAATTACGGATTATGATGAAGAAACAAAAGAGTTTTCAATTAGATTTGTTGATTCGGGAATTAAGTATAATCCATTAAAGAAAGAAGATCCTAATACTGATTTAACTGCTAAGCAGAGACGAATTGGCGGACTTGGAATCTTTATGGTTAAAAAGATTATGGATTCAGTTTCTTATGAACATAAAGGTGGTAACAATATATTCGTTATGAAGAAGAATATAAAAGAATGATAATTATGATAATGAACATTTATTTCTATGATTAAAAAATAATAAATAATTACATAAAAATAGATAGTTTCAGAATCATAAATTATTATAAAAAAATACACAAAAAGGTTGTTAAAAGTGAAAAAAATATGTTATAATTTAACTAATAAAATATTTGCTTAAATAGCAAGGTTTATTGGGTGAATTGAAAAATTTTAAGAAAGGAATATGAAGGTAGTTCCTTTTGTAGGAAGTATTTTCATGGGGAAGTATTATGAGCTGCAATGCAAAAATAATTAATGATGAATTGGTGGTTGAAGTTAATGAAAATATCGATACAAGCAGTGTTGATAGAATTGGAGAAGAGATTATTGCAATCGTAGATGAGCATCAGAAAGATAATCTTACTCTTGATGTTAAGAATATGGAATATATTTCAAGTGCAGGTCTTCGTCTTTTGATTCGTATCAAGAAGGGTGGCGTTAGTCTTAAGATTATTAACTCTTCAAAAGATGTATATGATATTTTCCACATTACAGGTTTTACAGATATGTTTGATATTGAAAAACCTGATTATGGTACAGAATAAAGATACAGATTCATTGATTGTGAATAATTCATATAAAAGACCTCCACTATTATGGAGGTCTTTTAAATTGTTTAATGAGTATGGAGTCTGATTTGGAATTTAAATATAACTTGTACAAACTATACAAGTTGTATTTAAACTTGTATTAAAAATGGATAAATAGGGGTTCTTTTTGTGCATTGAAAGGGTATTCAATTGACAAGTTTTTAGGCTTTTGTTAGACTTGTTTTAACAAGATAAATAAGTAAAAAGTGGATGTAAGAGAAAGAGGTAATTCAATGAAGAAAAAGTTTTTAGGTTTGACAATGGCATTTGTACTTGCCGGCAGTTTGACAGGTTGTGGTGGAAGAGGATCTGCAAAACAGGCTATCAGTACTGAAGGTGGAGATACAGGCAATTGTAAATTGACAATTTGGGAGTCAGCAGAGGGCCCTGATGAATTTATCAAAAAAGCCGGAGAGGAATTTACAAAGGCGAATCCAAATATTCAGGTTGAATTTGTTAACGTTGAACTTGGTGATGCTACAACGCAGATTGCGCTTGATGGACCAGCCGGTGTGGGACCAGACTTATTTGCAGCACCTCATGATAAAGTAGGTGTTTTAGCAACAGCTGGACATGTTAAGGAAGTTACACTTAGTGATGAAGCTAAGGGTAAAATTTTACAGACATGTATAGATGGACTTACATATGATGATAAACTATATGGTTATCCAGTGTCGGTAGAAACGTATGCTTTATTCTATAATAAAAACATGATTAAGGATGAAGAGGTTCCAAAATCATGGAATGATTTGATTAAGTACGGTAAAGAATTTTCTAAGAAAGCTGAAAACAAAGGTAAATATCCAATAGTATTTCCAGCAGGTACTGGTTATTATGATGTAATGTTTTCAACATATGGTGGAAACAGACCATTTGGTGCGGACGGACTTAAAACAGATGGTACTGATTTAACTACAGAGAACGGACTTAAAGGCATTGCGCAGTTACAGGATGTTAAGAAAGAAATCTTAAATGTTCCTGCTGCAGATCTTGCAACATCAACAGTAAAATCATTATTTACAAATGGTGACGCTGCAATGTTCATATCAGGTCTTTGGGATGCTAATGCATTTAAGGATGCAGGACTTGAAGTTGGAGCTACAACACTTCCAAGTGTTTTAGATGAGACAACTCCTGCAGTATCATTTAATGGTACAAGAGCTATGTTTGTTTCAGCATATTCTAAACATCAGGAAGAGGCTAAGAAATTCGCTGAATTCTTACTTTCAGATGAAATGCAGAAACTTCGTTATGAAATAACTGGTACTTTACCAGCTACAAACATCGAAGTAGATGGTGATTATGTAAGTGCATTTAAGAATCAGTTAGAATATTCGTATCCTATGTTTAAAAATGTTGATGCTGATGCTTATTGGGCATCATATAATTCAGCTGTTTCTAATATCTGGGATGGTAAAAAACCAGAAGAAGAATTTGAGGCGCTTGAAGCAGCTATAAAAAAGTAAAGAATTAATTATATGGTACGGCTTGCCGTACCATATATCATATAAGGGAATATTTAGAATGTTATTATGAGTTTATAATACTTCTAAAAAAGAGAAAGAGAGGAAGGTGAAGGGTTTGTTAAAAACAAATGGTAAAGATAAAACCAAAGTTTTAATTTTTTCACTTTTGTTTATGGGACTTGCTCATCTTTGTTTATTAAAAAGAAGGGGTAAGGGACTTGCACTTGCATTCATTGAAATAATGTTTTTGATGTTTACCGTTGTGACAACATTAGTTGGTAGTGGACCATCCATTTACTATGCAATTATGGATATGACAAATTATGGTGTTGGAGCTGATGGAGTGGTCTATAATGCTCAGGCTCATAATTTTATCTTGATTGAAGGTGTTATGGCCATGGTTATTACATTTTTATTCTTAGTTGTATATGGATTCTCAGTTAGAGATGCTCTTAATACATATAAGAAGTATTGTATTTCCAAGAAATTTGAGGGGAATAAGACTGCTTCAAGAACAATCGATGAATCATTCCCTATTTTTGCATTAGCACCAGCAGTTGTTTTGGTATTGTTTTTTGTTATTATTCCATTGGTATTTGCTGCCGTTGTTGCATTTACAGATTACACAACGGTTAATCAAAATTTTAAATGGGTTGGATTTGAAAACTTCAAATATATCTTTGGAGGAAATGCAGTTTGGTCATCAGCACTTGGTAGTGTTGTTGCATGGACTTTGGTTTGGGCTATTTTGGCAACATTTACTTGTTATTTTGGTGGTCTTATTGTTGCTGTTTTATTATCTGATAATAAAATTAAAATGGCTCCTTACTTTAGAACTATATTTATTCTTCCATATGCAATTCCAGCAATTGTCAGTATGAGAGTTTGGTTTTCTCTTTTAAATGGAACATCAGGTGGTATTGTAAATAGAACACTTATGGATTTGCATTTAATATCTAAGCCGGTTTCATTCTTTAGTAGTGTGGCAATGGCTAGATTTTTATGTATATTAATTAATCTATGGGCAGGCTTCCCATATTTTATGCTTTTGTCGATGGGAACCATGACATCTATATCTGGGGATGTGTTAGAGGCAGCTAAAATTGATGGAGCTTCTAAATTCCAGATTTTTAAATCAATCACATTGCCTTTAGTTTTATATCAAACAGCACCACTTATAATTATGTCATTTGTTCATAATATTAATAACTTTGGAGCTATATATTATTTAACAGGCGGTGCACCTAATACAAAGATGTCTACATCGACATTCGCTCAGGGTACTGATATTGTTGTCACATGGATTTATAAGTTAACAGTAGATCAGGGACAGTATAGATATGCATCAGTTCTTGCAATTATGGTATTTATGGTTTTATGTCCTGTTGCAGTATGGAACTTCAGAAGAACGAAGTCATTTAAGGAGGGTGAGTTATAATGGGAGTAAATAAAACAGACTTCATGCGTGAACACCAGTCCGAAATGGCTAAGATTGGTATTGAAGTTAAACAGATTAGAAGAAAAAGAAATTTTTGGAGATCTTTTAGTAATTTTATAATTTACGTTGTACTTATATTGATTTCAATTGCGGTTATATATCCACTTATATATACAGTTGCTGGCGCTTTTTCGCCAGGTGAAGATATAGGAAGCATAACTGTAATTCCTTTTAAAAAGGGATTTACGCTTGATCATTTTAGAGAGTTATTTAAGAATACTGAATATGGATTATGGTTTAAAAATAGTTTTATTATAGCAGCTTGTACCTCTATATTCACTGTTGTTACAACAACACTTTCAGCTTATGTGTTTTCAAGATTTAGGTTTGCTGCTAAAAAACCTCTTCTTATGTCATTTATGGTATTAGAAACATTTCCTTCATTCTTAGGTATGATTGCTTTATATGTTATCGTTCTTAAGATGGGTGGATATAATGAACTTTGGGGACTTATCCTTATATATGTAGCAGCAAATATTCCATACAACACATGGATGATTAAGAGTTATATCGATACAGTTCCTTTAAGTCTCGATGAAGCGGCTAAAATTGATGGTGCTAGTAATATAAGAATATTCAGACAGGTTGTATTTCCACTTGCAAAACCAATGGTAATCTTTCTTGGTATTACAAGTTTTACAGCTCCATGGATGGATTTTATATTCCCTAAGTTTTTGCTTAGAACACCGGATAAGATGACAGTTGCAATTGGTCTCTATAATATGATTTCGGATAAGAAAGATCAGTTTACTCTATTCGCTGCGGGATCGCTTATAGTAGCAATTCCGTTCATGATATTCTTCATGATGACACAGCGTATGATGATAACATCACTTGCTGGTGCAGCAGTTAAGGAATGAGAAAAAACGTATTTTACAGATGGTCTATACATTGAAAAATGTATAGACCATTTTTGACATTAAATTATAAAAGTTATATAATTAGAAACTAAGATAGAGACTTGAATTTTAACAATGATTAGGAGAATGATATGAGTAAACGAAAAGTTTTAACGATCATTGAATATATAGTATTATCATCGCTGGTAATTTCAATTGTACCTGTTAACATGTTTGTTTTTCAAATGCCTAAATGGGTTACAATTATTGCTTGTATAATTTTGTTATCAGCTTATTTTAGAATGATATTTTCTGTAGCTAAAAAGAAAAAAGGAAGAATAGTAGTTAGTATCTTTTTTGTGTTAACTATTGGGTTTTCGATATATGGTAGTTTCTTTAATCCATATTGGAATAGTTGGAATTTTAAAAAGAATCCTAAGGAAATAGAAATAGCTTTGGATAATAAGATAAGCAGTAAGAAAGCTATGGCAGATTTAGAAGAAGCTATATCGTATCTTAAGAGTGTCCATCCGTTATGTGAGAATGGATTGCCTGAAAAGACAGAAGTAAAGTATAAGAATGCTAAAAGTTTTATTAAGAATAGTAAGACAGTTTCACTAGCTGATTTGGATAGAAAGATTGAAAATATATATTCAACTTTAGCTGATTCTAATACAAGTGTTAGATTTTCAAGTGAAGATATTCATTATCTAAAACAGATGAAAAAACTAAAGGAAAAAGCTGGAGAATTAGTTAAGGTAAATGATGTAGATATTAAAGATATCCTTAAGAGTTCGGCGCAGTTATATAGTTTTGAATTAGATGGTTGGCACAAGGTCTTATTAACAAGAGATTTATATACGTTAGAAGGATTAAAATATAATAAGATATATCCGATGGTTAATAAGAAAAAATCTGAAAATATCTATAAGTATACATTTAAAGCAAATGATGGAAGTACAAAGGATTATACATATAAGATTAGTGATTATATAACTAGTGATGCATATAAGATGTATAATAAGCCTACAAAGGAAGATAAAATAAACAGTTTATATACTATTGATAAAGAAAAGAGCCTTGCAATTCTTACTCTTAAGTCTTGTAAGGATGATGAAGAATATAAACAGGTGTTAAATGAAATGTTCACAAAGATTAAGGAGGAGAAGCTCTTTAATCTTGCAATTGATTTAAGAAGTAATAGTGGTGGCGATTTATCTGTTATTGATGAATTTATGAAGTATTTGTACATTGATACATGGAAAACAGAAACTAATGTATTAAGACTTGGTATCGTAAATATTGAATCGAATGAAAACATTGTTACTAATGAAAAATATAAAGGATTTGATTTTGATGGCGAGATTTATGTTTTAATGGATATTGAAACTAGAGGAGCAGCAATGTTGTTCTCTGAATATATCCTTGATAACAAAATTGGCACATTAATAGGCGAAAGACCTGGTAACCCAGCAAATCGTTATGGTGAAGCAGTATCACATACACTTAAAAATTCAAAGTTGTCTGTAAAAGTATCATCAAAGGCTTTTACCAGAGCAGATTCTACTAATCCAAGTGATTATGTTGATCCTAACATAAGTTGTGTTGGATATGAGGCGATGGATAAATTATATGATCAGGTATATACTTTGCAGGAACTTCCAAGCCAAACGGAGGAAGCAACTGAAATTAGTGCTGATGAAGAGTAATTGTTTTTATGAAAGAGTATTACAGTTGTAATGCTCTTTTATTGAAAAAGGGTGATGTTATGAGCGAAGATAAGAAGAGTATTTTAGTTGGTATCGGTTTGATTGTGATATCAATTATTATTGTTGTATCATTTACAGTTTTATTTGGTGAAAAGAATGAAGATAAATCCGGTGTGGTTCTCTCAGATTCTGATATAGAGACAATTGATGGATTTAATCGTAGTGTGGTTGAATTAATAGAAAAACAGAATGACTATAAAACGACCATGGATATATATGATTATGATAATAAAATTAAAGAAGTTATTAATATGCATGACAAACTTACAGCTGAACAAAAAGCAGAGATTGATGGTGATAAATATAATTTGTTAATGTCGATTCATAATATGTTGGGGATTAAACTATCAACTGTGAGATTGCAACAGGCTTATATAGATTCGTTGAATGCTATAGTTGAGATTTTTGATGAAAGTATGGCGGATAATGAATACGTAAAAAAGGCTGAGAATATAGCAAATTTATATGATTTGTTAAAAAATGATTCTAAGGAGATGTTATTAGACAAAGATAAGACTCAGAGGATAGTTACAAAATATAAAGAATTAAAGAGTAAGGAAGAACAGACTGAAATATCAAAAAAAGGTAAAAAGAAAGATAAAGTTGAAGAAAAGACTACTAGAAAGAAAGTAAAGGAAACTAGCGAAAGTACTACGAGAAAACAGAGAAATGTAGAGCCTGATGATTATGATAATGGAGAAGATTTTGCAGATGATGCATGGGGTGATGATTATGATGATTGGGATGATGCATATGAAGATTGGGAAGATGAAGGCTGGTAGACTTGTGATAAATAATAGTTATAATAATTAATGTGGTTTTATATTTTAGGAACTTGCGCATGCAAGTTCCTTTATTGTATAATAAATGCTATCAGAATATATGTAATAAAATATTTTCATATACAAATTAAAGAAAGGACGGAAGAAAAATGGAAAAAGTATTAGAATTTTTAAAACAGGCAGGAACATATTATTTAGCAACAATTGATGGCGATAAGCCAAGAGTTAGACCATTTGGTACAATTAATGAGTTTGAAGGAAAACTATATATTCAGACTGGAAAAGTAAAAAATGTTTCAAAACAGATTCATGCAAATCCAAATTTTGAAATTTCAGCATTCTTAAATGGTGATTGGATTAGAGTTAGTGGAAAGTTGGTAGAAGATCCTAGAGTTGAAGCTAAGGTTGCTATGCTTGATGCATATCCAGATTTAAAAGCTATGTATTCAGCAGAGGATGATAATACAGAAGTATTTTACATGACAGATGTAACAGCTACATTTGCTTCATTTACAAAGGCTCCAGAAGTAATTAACTTCTAATTGGATATTAATAAAATAACATATATTTGTGTAATGAAAAGACATGATTGTTGATGTGTTCGATGATTATGTCTTTTTGTTTGATATAATCTCGAAACAAGTGTAGTTGTATTATAATTGTATGGCTAAAAATGAAAACTTTTAATAGTGGATTAAAGTATAATTTGTCCCCTCTTTTAGTATCGTTTGTCCGGTATTTTTTGTTTTGTTATTATGTTAGAATATTTTTGTATGTTGCGATGGTGGGAAAGTATGTAAAATACATATAATTCACTCGCAAAATACATATAAAATATTTATAAAACACAAGAAGAAAAACGGAAATCAATTTAAAAAGAGAATGGGAGGTAGGCATGAAAGCCAAAATCAAGATTAACAAAGAAGATGTTATTAGTAAGATTGATAACAGGCTTTTTGGTTCTTTCATTGAACACTTAGGACGTGCTGTTTATGGTGGAATTTATGAAAAAGACCACGAAACTGCAGATGACTGTGGATTTAGACAGGATGTTTTAAACGCAGTTAAAGAACTTAATGTTCCAATCGTAAGATATCCAGGTGGAAACTTTGTTTCAGGTTTTTATTGGGAAGATTCAGTTGGTGATAGAGCTAAAAGACCACATAAGATGGATTTAGCATGGGGCACAATAGAAACTAATGAAATTGGTATTGATGAATTTCAGGAATGGGCAAAGAGAGTTAACTCAGAAGTTATGATGGCTGTAAACTTAGGTACAAGAGGACCTATGGATGCTAGAAATCTTGTAGAGTATTGTAACTTAAATACAGATACGTATTATGCAAATATGAGAAAGGCTAATGGACATGAAGAACCTTATGGTATTAAGGTATGGTGTCTTGGTAACGAGATGGATGGGCCATGGCAGATAGGTGCAAAAACTCCACAGGAATATGCCAGAATAGCGACTGAAACAGCTAAGGTTATGAAGTGGACTGACCCATCAATTGAGTTAGTTGCATGCGGTAGCTCTAGTCCTACTATGGAAACTTTCGGTACATGGGAAAGAGAAGTTCTTAGAGGGGCTTATGAGAATATAGATTATATGTCACTTCATTGTTATTATGGAAATCCAGATAACGATGCAAAGAAATATTTAGCCAGCTCGCTTATAATGGATAATTTCATTAAGGAAGTTGTTGATATTTGTGATGAAGTAAAGAAAGAAAAGAATTCTGATAAAACTGTTAACTTATCATTTGATGAATGGAATGTTTGGTTCCATAGTAATGAAGCTGATAAGGAACAGGAAAAGTGGCAGATTGCGCCACCGCTTTTAGAGGATGTATATAATTTAGAGGATGCTTTAGTAGTAGGTTCTCTTATTAATACACTTATTAAGCATAGTGATAGAGTTAAGATTGCAGCGCTTGCGCAGTTAGTTAATGTAATTGCTCCAATTATGACTAAGACAGGTGGAGGTATGTGGTTACAGACTATTTATTATCCATTCTACTATGCATCAACATTTGGTAGAGGATTTGCACTTAATGCAACATGTGAATGTGATACATATGCAGCAGGTGATCCGGAAAGTGAAGAGTATAAGAAGAATAACTTTGGACATATTCCATATATTGATTCATCAGTTACTATGAGCGAAGATAAAGAAACTATTTCAGTATTCTTAGTTAATAGATCACTTGATGAAGAAGTTGAACTTGAGCTTGAAGGTTTTGATGGATATAAGATTTCATCACATGTTGAGCTTACACATGATGATCTTAAGGCGATTAATACTATTGATAATCCAGAAGAAGTTGTTGCTAAAGAAAAGAATATTAGCGATAAAGTTGTATTATCATCTAAATCTTGGAATATGATTAAATTCAGCAAATGCTAATTTATTTTGATGAAGGAATAATATTTGCTGAAAGGATTAGAAAAAGAGAAAGATATGACAAAGTTTATAGAATTAAAAGATAAATATAGGAAGCAAGCTGAAGAATTAGTTAGTAAGATGACTATAGAAGAAGTTGCTAGTCAGTTAAAATATGATGCTCCTTCAATTGAAAGACTAGGTGTTGATTATTATAACTGGTGGAATGAAGGACTTCATGGACTTGCAAGAGGTGGTACTGCAACGGTATTCCCTCAGGCTATAGGTCTTGCTTCAATGTTTGATGAAAAGATGCTTTTTGATATTGCTGAAGTTATTTCAACTGAGGCAAGAGCGAAATATAATGAAAGCACACGTTTAGGTGACCATGACATATATAAAGGTATAACCCTTTGGAGCCCTAACATTAATATATTTAGAGATCCAAGATGGGGAAGAGGACAGGAAACATATGGTGAAGATCCTTATCTTACCAGTGAACTTGGACTTGCTTTTATTAATGGTTTACAGGGCGATGGAGAGCATATGAAGGTTGCAGCTTGTGCAAAGCATTTTGCTGTACATTCAGGACCTGAACAAGGTAGACATGAATTCGATGCTATCGCTACACCTAAGGATTTAGAAGAAACTTATCTTCCTGCATTTGAAGTGGCAGTTAAAGAAGGTAATGTTGAAACAGTTATGGGAGCCTATAACCGTATGAATGGCGAACCGTGCTGTGGTAGTGAATATTTACTAGCTAAGACATTAAGAGGTAAGTGGGGCTTTGATGGACATGTTGTTTCTGATTGCTGGGCAATAAGGGATTTCCATGAAAATCACATGGTTACAAAGACAGCTACTGAGTCAGCTGCACTTGCACTTAACAATGGATGTGATCTTAACTGTGGTTGTGTATATTTACAGTTGTTAAATGCTTTAGAAGAAGGATTAATAACAGAAGAACAGTTAAGAGAATCTGCGATTAGGTTATTCACAACAAGAGCTAAGTTAGGTATGTTTGATAAGAAAACTGAGTATGATGAATTAGGCTTATTTGATGTGGAAACAGAGGACAGTAAGGACCTTTCATATCTTGCTTCAGTTAATAGTCAAGTTTTATTAAAAAATGATGGAATTTTACCACTTAATTTAGAAAAATATGATACAATAGGAGTGATAGGTCCAACTGCTTCTTCAGTGGATGTTTTATATGGAAATTACAATGGAACGGCATCGGAAACTGTTACTAATATTGAAGGTATTAGAAGAGTGGTTGATGGTGAAGCCAGAATACTTTATTCTGAAGGCTCACATCTATATAGAGACAGAGTTCAGTTCTTAGGTCAGCCTGGGGACAGACTAAGCGAAGCAGTTGCAGTTGCTAAGAAAAGTGATGTTGTTATCATGTGCTTAGGACTTGATGCTAGTATTGAAGGTGAAGAAGGAGATACTGGTAATGCATTTGCTGCAGGTGATAAGTTAAATCTTTACTTACCTGAATGTCAAAGAGAACTTTATGAGAAAGTTGCAGAGGTTGGAAAGCCTATTGTTCTTGTTATCAATACAGGTTCTGCAATGGATGTTTCAAATGAAGCTAAGAGTGCTAATGCCATAATTCAAAGTTGGTATAGTGGTGCGTTTGGTGGGCTTGCACTTGCTGATGTTATATTTGGTAATGTTTCACCTTCGGGTAAATTACCGGTTACAGTTAGTTACGATGGTACACTTCCTGAATTTACTAATTATTCAATGAAGGGTAGAACATATCGTTACTTAAAAGGCGAAGCTCTTTATCCATTTGGATATGGTCTTTCATATGCTGATTTTAAGTATGATAATCTTAAGGTTAGTGATGTTATTGAGAGGGACGATTTATCTGTGGATATATCCGTTAGTGTTAATGTCGCTAATGATGGAGACTATGATGCTGATGAAATAGTTGAGGTTTACATTAATAATAACATTGATGAAAAGGTATATAACGGTAAGAATGATGATTATACTTCTAACATAGATGTTGATAATCAGCCTAAGTATTCACTTTGTGGATTTAAGAGAGTAAGTATTGATGCTGGTGAAAGTAAAAATGTAGAACTTAAGCTTAGTAAGAAGGCATTTACTACAGTTCTTGAAAATGGTGAAAGAGTCTTACTTAAAGGTAAGTATAAGTTATACGTTGGTACATCACAGCCAGATGAAAGAAGTGTTAAACTTACTGGTAAGAAGCCACTTGAAGTTGAAGTAGAAATTAGTTAAAGAAAAAAGAATTAAAAGAAAGATATTAATATAACTAAATTTATTTGGTTATTTATAATATGAAAATTGATTGTTCGCACAATCTAAAATATAATACGCTATTTATAGGAGGAATTTAAAATGAGTATTGCAAAAGTATTTTCAGACAACATGCCTGAGATTAAATTGGGTATTATCGCAGTTAGTAGAGACTGTTTCCCAATGAGCTTATCAGAAAGCAGAAGAGCTGCTGTGGTAGCTAGCTATCAGGCTAAATATGGTGAAATTTATGAAAGTAAAGTTACAGTTGAAAACGAAGTAGATATGATGAAGGCATTAGAAGATGTTAAGGCTGCTGGTGTTGAAGCATTAGTTGTTTATCTTGGTAACTTCGGTCCAGAAACACCTGAGACTTTATTAGTTAAATATTTTGATGGTCCATCAATGGTTATCGCTGCAGCTGAAGAAGCTGGTGATAAACTTCTTGATGACAGAGGAGATGCTTACTGTGGTATGCTTAATGCAAGCTACAACTTAAAGCTTAGAAACCTTAAGGCTTACATTCCAGAGTATCCAGTTGGTGATGCTGATGAATGTGCAGATATGATTGCTGAATTCCAGACAATCTCAAAGACAGTTAACGCTGTTAAGAATCTTAAGATTATTGGTTTCGGTCCAAGACCTCAGGACTTCCTTGCTTGTAACGCTCCAATTAAGCAGCTTTACAATGTAGGTGTTGAAATTGAAGAAAACTCAGAACTTGACCTTTTCGAAGCTTTCAAGAAGCATGAAGGTGATTCAAGAATTCCTGCAGTTGTTGATGATATGGCAGCTGAACTTGGAAATGGTAATAAGAAACCTGAAATTCTTTCAAAACTTGCTCAGTATGAACTTACACTTCTTGACTGGATTGAAGCTCATAAGGGCAGCAGAAAGTATGTTGCAATCGCTGGTAAGTGCTGGCCTGCATTCCAGACTCAGTTTGGATTCGTACCTTGTTACGTAAACAGCCGTCTTACAAAGAGAGGCATTCCTGTATCATGTGAAGTTGATATTTATGGTGCACTTAGTGAGTACATTGGTAGCGTAGTAAGTAACGATGTTGTTACACTTCTTGATATCAACAACTCAGTACCTAAGGATATGTACAACGAAGAAATCAAAGGTAAATTTGATTATGATTATAAACTTACAGATACATTCATGGGATTCCATTGTGGTAATACAGCTTCAACAAAGCTTGCATTCTGTGAAATGAAGAACCAGAAGATTATGGCTAGATCACTTCCAGAAGAAGTTACAAATGGTACTCTTGAAGGTGATATTGCTCCAGGTCAGGCTACAGTTTACAGACTTCAGTCTACATCAGATGCTAAGCTTCGTGCTTACATTGCTCAGGGTGAAGTTTTACCAGTTAGAACAAGATCATTCGGTGCTATCGGTATCTTCGCTATTCCAGAAATGGGTAGATTCTACAGACATGTATTAGTAGAAAAGAATTATCCACATCATGCAGCTATCGCATTTGGTCATCATGGAAAGTGCATCTATGAAGTATTCAAAATGCTCGGCGTAGATGTAGATGAAATTGATTACAATCAGCCAAAGGGTGTTCTTTATAAGACAGAGAACCCATTTGCTTAATTAAATCAGAGATAGAAGTTGAAGATTCTCTTAATAGAGAATCTTTGACTCCGCTCAAAGCTTCGGAGGCTTCTCTGATATAAATTAGAGATATTTATAATGCTATGTTTAGTTTTAAGCATAGCATTATAGTTTATTATGATATATGGTTAAGTAAATCAACAGAAGATAGATATGTTTATGCTTGAAAATATATTTGAAGATGTTTTATAAGTAATTAAAGAAAAGAGGAACGAATATGTATATTGGTGTAGATTTAGGTACTAGTGGTGTTAAGTTACTCTTAATGGACAAAGATGGTA
Organism: Eubacterium uniforme; assembly: GCF_900167115.1. GTDB lineage: Bacteria > Bacillota > Clostridia > Lachnospirales > Lachnospiraceae > Eubacterium_S > Eubacterium_S uniforme. Next base: position 96,633 of record NZ_FUXZ01000011.1, on the reverse strand, counting down.
AAATCTTAAAGAAAGTTACAAAAGAGTATGGCTTAAGTTTTCCACAGCCAGGATGGTCAGAACAGAATCCATATGACTGGTATGATTATACTATTTTAGGTATTAAGGAATTAATTAGTGAAATCAACCCATCAGACGTTAAGGGATTTGGTGTTGGTGGACAGATGCACGGTCTTGTTATTTTAGATGAAAATGATGAAGTTATTAGACCTGCAATTCTTTGGAACGATGGTAGAACAACAGCTGAAACTGATTATCTTAATAATGAAATCGGTACAGATAAGCTTGCTAAGTATACTGGTAATATTGCATTTGCTGGTTTTACAGCTCCAAAGATTCTTTGGGTTTATAATAATGAACCTGATAACTTTAAGAAGATTAAAAAGATAATGCTTCCTAAGGATTATCTTGTATATAGACTTACTGGTGCATTTAGCTGTGATTATTCAGATGCATCAGGTATGTTACTTTTAGATGTAAAGAATAAGTGCTGGTCAAAGGAAATGCTTGATATTTGTCATGTTTCTGAAGACATGCTTCCAAAGCTTTACGAAAGTAGCGATGTTGTAGGAACAGTTAAGAGTGATGTTTTAGCCGACCTTGGAATTAATGGTGAAGTTAAGGTGGTTGCTGGTGCTGGCGATAATGCAGCAGCTGCAATTGGTACAGGTACAGTTGGTGCTGGTAGATGTAATATCTCACTTGGTACATCTGGTACAATCTTTATTACAGATAGCAAATTCGTTGATCTTGATAATAATGCACTTCATTCATTTGCTCATTCAGATAAGGGATTCCACATTATGGGTTGTATGCTTTCAGCTGCTTCATGTAATAAGTGGTGGATGGATGAAATTCTTAGAGATAAGGATTATGCTAAAGCACAGGAAGAAATGGGCAACTTAGGTGAGAATAATGTATTCTTCTTACCATACTTAATGGGTGAGAGATCTCCTCATAATAATCCAAAGGCTCGTTCAATGTTCATTGGTATGAGTATGGATACAACAAGAGCTCAGATGTCTCAGGCTGTACTTGAAGGTGTGGCTTTCGGTATGAGAGATTGTTTAGAAGTTGCTAAGGAAATGGGCATTAACATTACAGAAACATGTATCTGTGGTGGTGGCGCAAAGAGTCCACTTTGGAGAAAAATCATGGCTAATGTACTTAATATCAAGGTTAATACATTAAAGAATGATGAAGGTCCAGCTTTAGGTGGTGCTATTCTTGCAGCTGTTGGTGATGGCGTATATCCAGATGTTATTGAAGCTGCTAAGAAGATTGTAGAATATGATAGTTCTATCGAACCAGATGCAGAAATTGCTGCTAAGTATGATAAGGCTTATGACTTCTATAAGAAGTTATATCCACATACAAAGGATTTATTCCAGTAAAATTAAATATGATTTTATTTATAAATTAGATTAGTTATGGGGCTGCTTTTTGCAGTCCCATAATAAATGGAAAAATATTGTAGTATAATTATAGTTTTTGGAGAAGAAATATGAGATTATCAAATGTATATGGAAATGGTATGGTTTTCCAAAGAGATTGTGATAAAAATGTAATTAAGGGTATTTTATATACTGAAGAAGAATTAAATAATGATAATAATGCAAGTATTAATTGTAATAATATAGAGATTAAGGTTGTTGCAACTGATGAGAATGGAAATGAAGCATTTGCTGTAAGAGAAGTTATTAATGATAATGAATTTAGAGTTTCTATTCCTTCAATGAGTAAGGGAGGACCTTTTGAGGTGACAGTCAGTGTAATAGCTAATGATGAAAATGTAAAAATAGAAGATGTAAAGATTATAGATGTTTATTTTGGCGATGTTTTTATGCTTGCTGGTCAGTCAAACATGGAGCTTATGTTTGCACTTCTTCCTGATATGTTTAAATCTGAGTATAAAAAGATTGCTAATCCTATGATTAGAAGCTTTATACTTGGTAGAAATACTGAGTTTAATAAACCTAATGATATTATAGATTATGGTAACTGGATTGTATGTGATGAATATAGTTTAGATTCTGTAAGTATATTGGCATTTTTCGTCGCCGATAAGCTAGCTAAAGAAAAGGATGTTTACGTTGGACTTTATCATACAGCTGTTGGTGGCGTTCCAATTGAAACTTATTTAAGTGAAGAGTCAATTAGAGAACTTAATATTAATGTTGATTTGCTTGAAAAAGCAAAGGTTCCTGGTTATATAAGAGAAATTAATGAAGCAGAAGTAAAAAGAGATACTGAATGGATATTAACAGCTAAGGAAGTTTTTAAGGATTTAGAGGCTATAAGAAATAATGGTTCTAAGGGAATCGTGGAAGTTCCTGGAGATATGGAAGAGTACAAAGATTTTGTTGGTAGTCTCATGCTTGAAAAGAAGTTTGTAATTGATGAAGAAGATAAGGATTACCTTAAGGATGCAAAACTTTATCTTGGTGCTATCGTAGATGCTGATGATACATTTATTAATGATCATTTCGTTGGAAATACAGAGTATAGATATCCACCTAGAATTTACAGAGTTGAAGATGGAATCTTAAATGTTGGAGAAAATACAGTTAGAATTAATATGCTTGTATTTAGAAAAAATGGTAAATTTGTAGGTGGCATGCGTTATTATCTTCTTTTAGCAAATGGAAAGAAGATTGATTTAACTGGTGCTTGGAATATTTATAAAGCAAAAGAAATGCTTGATGAAGAAGGTAATCCTAACATTTTACCTGATATGACTTTCTTTGAATATTATCCAACAGCACTTTTTAATGCTCATTTAGCACCACTTCGTGATGTGAATCCGTTAGCATATTTATTCTATCAGGGCGAAAGTAATGTTGAGCGTTCAAATGATTATAAACGTCAATATGTAAGAATGTGTGAGGATGTAAGGAAGTTATTTGCTAATGATAAACTTCCTATTATTCAGACACAGCTTTCAGCTTTTTCTGATGGATATGTGGATTTTAATACTGATTGGGCTATCTTTAGAGAGATTCAGAAAGATGCTCTTTGTGTTGATAATTCAGCATTGGTTCAGAGTTATGATTTAGGTGAATATTATGATTTACATCCATATAAAAAGAAGGAACTTGCTGATAGAATGTATGTGGCTATAAAAGATTTAGTTTATGGGGAAATAAATTATATTTATGGTCCAACACTTGATAAAATTGATATTTCTAATGATAAAATTAATGTATATTTTAAATGTGAAAGTAAGTTAGAATATAAGAAAAATTTAAATTATAATCCAGAGGTTGATCACTTTGAAAGCGGAGATAGTGATGTTCATGGATTTGCTATTAAGTTAGTTGATGGTAAGATTTTTAGAATAAATGGAGTGATAACTTCGGATAATTGTGTTACAATAAACACTAGTGCATTTGCTGATATTAATAAGGATAATATCGATGAAATTTCATATATGTTTATTAACGCTCCTATGGAAGTTAATTTATATGAAGGTATTATGCCGGCAGTGCCATTTAAGAAAAAGATAAAGTAAATGATATTTTTTGCTACTAGTTGTAAGGAGTATAGAGTTAGCATATGAAAAAATTTAAGAGACGTTTTAGAAGATGGATGAATATGTTAATGCTTAGGGATAAATTATTATATTTATTCCTATTATGCGTGCTCTTACCTTTGATAGTAACCGATGGATTTATTATTTATAACTTTAGTACAATTAATACCACAAAGCAGAAGCACGAATTAAGTGAATATGCAGAAGCTGTTGAATATTATATAAAAAACAGGCTTGAATATCCTATTTCAGCAGCAAGAGTTTTATCTCATAATGATGTAATTAATAATTTGTTAAATACCAAGTATGATTCAACAACAGATTATTATAATAGTATTCAGGAATTTAAAAAGAATACTATTTTTGGTTCAAATATGGGAATTGATAAAGCTACACTTACTATTTATGCTGATAATGATACTATTATCAATGGTGGTGAATTCTCAAAATTATCTTCAGTTAAAAACGAAGAATGGTATAAGTATATTGGCAGTAAAAATGGAACATCAAACGAATACTATAATACTGACAAAGAGGCTGGAGTTGACGATGCAAACAAATATAATTATTCAACCAGACTATTGTTTTACTACGATCGTGATGAGACTAAGAGAAAGATTAGTAAGCGAAAGGTTTTATTCTTATCAAGCCTTAATATGTACAGTTGGAGCGGGTGCGATAAAGTATTAAAGATTGAAATGGAATATAATTCTTTTGTTGAAGGTATTAATAAACTTGGGCTTGACTGTGATATTTATCTTTGTAAAGGAAATAAATTACTTATTTCTAATACAGGTGGTAATAACGTAATTGATGATTATGGTAGTTTTAAACTAAAAAAGAAAGTAAATTATAGTAAGCCTTTGGTTCTTCATGGAGAGGCGTTAACAATTAATGTTGTTAGTTCGGATTATACTCCATGGAAACAGATGGTTAGAAGTATTCCACTTATAATTGCTCTCTTACTTCTTAATATTGTATTGCCTCTTTTCATGATGCAGCAGATAGAAAGTAGTATTACAAGTAGAGTTAAGAAACTGGAGAAAGCATTTGCTAGTGTAAATGAAGAAAAGCTTAAAATGCTTGATAGAATTGAAGGTGAGGATGAAATTGCAAACCTTTCAATTAACTATAATCATATGGCACGTCGTATTAATGAACTTATTCAGACGGTATATAAGGATAGGCTAAAAGAGCAGGAGATGGATATTGCTAGACAAAATGCTGAACTTCTTGCTCTTCATAGTCAGATTAATCCACATTTCCTTTTTAACGCACTTGAAAGTATTAGAATGCATAGTATTTTAAAGGGTGAAGAAGAAACAGCACAGATGGTTGAACGACTAGCAATAATGGAACGTAATAATGTGGATTGGAATAGTGATGAAGTTTCTGTTGAGAATGAGATTGCATTTGTAGAAGCGTATTTAGGCCTTCAAAAATATAGGTTTGGCGACAGACTAAATTACGAAATTGAGGTTGAAGATGAGCTTAAGGATATGCTTATCCCTAGACTTACAATTGTAACTTTTGTAGAAAATGCTTGTGTACATGGTGTTGAAAACAAAAAGGGAACAAGCTGGATATTTGTTAGAATTTATATGGAAGGCGATGAGAAGGTTATCGAAATCGAGGATACAGGTTGTGGCATGGATGAACAAGCTATTAAGGATATTCTTGATAAGATGGAAAATGCTGACATAGATAGACTCAAATCGGGGGAGAGAGTTGGTATAATTAATGCTAGTTTAAGACTTAAAATGAGAAATCCAGATAGGATTAGATTTTTCATTGAAAGTGAAGAGGATGAAGGTACAATTATACAGATATTTATTAAGTAAAAAAGGAGTCATAAATGTTAAAGGTTATGCTTGTTGATGACGAACCTTTTATAACCCAGGGTTTAAAGGTTCTGATTGATTGGGAAAAAGAAGGATTTGAGATTGTAAAAATAGCAAATGATGGTGAAGAGGCATATGAATACTTGAAAGAGAATGATTTGGATCTTATTATTTCAGATATAAAAATGCCTGGTATGACTGGTATTGAGTTATTGGAAAAAGTTAGAGAAGAAAAATTATCAGATGCTTATTTTGTTATTCTTTCTGGATATAGTGATTTTTCATATACTCAAAAAGCTATATGGTATAACTGTATGGATTATGTTTTAAAACCAGTTAATAAATCTGATTTAATTACTGTTTTAAAGAAGGTTTCTGAGTCGAGCGAACAGGAAAAACTTAAGAAACTTCATACTAATAAAACAGAAAAGGCATATCTTGAAAGATATTTAACATCTGTAGTTTTAGGTAAATTTGATAAGAATGATATTGAATATGTAGAATCTCAGATGGACTTATCCTGGAATTTAAGATATGTTAGTATTTTTATTGATGATGAAAATGCTGAAATAGAGGATAAGGACTTAAGAGAGAGACAGAAGAAATTATATAATGCTTGTCTTGATGTTTTAAAGGATTATTCAAATAATATTATATTTGATAACGCTGATGAAAACTCATATGCAATTGGATTTATATATTGTGATTATATGAGTAACGGATATAATAGTAAATTTGATTTATTCTTAGAATATGTAAGAAAGCATCTTGAAGGTTTATTACAAAAGAAAGTTATGATGGTTGTTGGAAAGAATGTTAATGGTACAGAAAATTTGTGCCAGTCATATGGTTCGGTTAACATTTTAAAATCACAGCTTGCATTTCATGATAAGAAGGAAATCTATATTTATGATATAGAGTTTAACAAGAATCAAAGTGGTGAAATGCTTTGCAAGAATAGTTTGGATAAATTGATTTTAGCAATTGAACAGAATGATGAAAAAGCTATGAAGAATTCTGTAGATGCTTTCTATGAGGAAATCAAGAAATCAGGCAGAAGTAATGATGCGATTAACTTAAATATCAATTACTTATTATTCCAACTTATTCATATTGCTACAAAACAGGATAATAATGTTAACCAAGAAGAGATTTTAACATATATTTCCGAACAGTCTTTTGATAATAGTTTTTCGCGAGGTTCTTCGGAGCATTTATTGGAATTCTCGAAAAACTATGCGATATATTTACAACAGTTACGAAAAACAACTGTTGGAGATGTATTTACTCAGGTTGAGGAATTGGTAAAGGAGCATTATGCTGAAAACTTAAACCTTGTAGAGATAAGTAAAAGATTCTATATTAATAATTCTTACTTTGGAAGAATCTTTTATAAAAAATATGGGATTACATTTAAGGATTATTTGACAGTGCATAGAGTGAATGTTGCATGTAATCTTTTACTTACAACAGACATGAGGGTGGCAGATATAGGTGAAGCAGTAGGATATAAAGATAGAGATTACTTTATTAAGAAGTTTATTGAAAAGAAGGGATGTACTCCTGCAAAGTATAGAAAGTCACATGCACAGTAGTAATACCTGATAAATTATACCTGACAAATTATATATGTTTAAATATGTAGATTTATTTGTACATATTTACTAAAAGGAAACTTTATAACGATATCTTGTGTGAAATGTATGCTTTTGCACAAGATATTGTTATTTTTATGTATATAAAAACTAAAAAGTTAGGTGTTATTAAATTAATGCTACGGATAAAAATGGAAAAAGTATAGTTTGTCCCCCTTTTTAGTATTGTTTGTCCGGTATTTTTTTAGTGAAAATGCTATATAATGGTATTACAAAGCATGATACACGTGAGGCAAAATAACAAATTATATGGAGGTAGTTACATGCAAAAGAAAAATTTAGCTGGTAAGTGCGTAGCACTCGGCTTAGTTTCAGTTATGGCTCTTTCTTCAGCAACAGCTTGTGCTGGTGGAAAGAAATCTGAGAAAAAGGGCGGAATTAAACATTTTACAATGTTTACAGCTATGACAGGAACAGAAATTAATGACGATAATGAAATTAAGAAGATTATCGCTGAAAAGACAGGCTGTGATTGTAAGGAAACATGGCTTGCTGGTCAGTCAGATGCAGATGCAGTTAATGCAATGATCTCAAGTGGAACATACACTGACTTCGTAAACGGTGGTGATTCAATGGGACTCCTTGTTGATGCTGGTGCGCTTGTTGCTTGGGATGAATATCTTGACAGTGGCAAGTATCCAAATCTTAAAGCAATGTATTCAGATGCTGAATGGGATAAATTTAGACAGAAAGATGGAAAAATCTACTGGGCTAACGTATTCCAGAATCATAAGAATGCTTCAACAGACGTTATTCATAACGATGAAGCTTTCTGGGTACAGGTTAGAGTATTAGAGGATGCTGGTTATCCAAAAATCAAGACTCTTGATCAGTACTTCGATCTTCTTGAAAACTATTATAAAAAGAATAAGAAGAACGATGATGGAACAGACATCATTCCTTATACAATGCTTTGTGAAGACTGGAGATATTTCTGTATTGAAAATGCTCCTGAATTCTTAGATGGTTATCCAAATGATGGTTCTGTTTTAGTAGACTTTGATAGATCTAAGTTAGATAGTGGCGAAGCTAATCCAACAATCAGAGACTATAATACAACAGATACAGCTAAAGCTTACTTCAAGAAGCTTAACGAAGAATACAAAAAAGGTATCATCGATCCTGAATTTGGTACACAGACATACGATGAATACAAACAGAAACTTTCAAATGGTTATGTTTTAGGTATGTGTGATCAGTGGTGGGATTTCGCTAACGATGTTAACAATGCTTTAAAGACATCAGGTGGTGACCTTAAGGGTTATAACTACGTTCCACTTGGCCTTACAATGAAAGAAGGCGAAGAACAGAGATGGCATACATATGGTGATACAGTTAACCAGTCAAGTGGTATTGCTGTAACAACAGCATGTAAGGATAAAGATGCTGCTTTCAAGTGGATGAACGACTTACTTGATCAGGAAATCTTAGACCTTAGAAACTGGGGTGTTAAGGATGTAGATTACAAGGTGTATGAAGATGATGCAGAAGATGGTTCGCATAAAAAAGGTGAGTTCTATAGAACTGAAGACATGAGAATGCAGTTAGCTGATACAGAATATCAGGCTAAGCATATGTGCCCATATGGTTACTTCCCTCAGTGGGGTGGTACAAGTGATGATGGTATCAACGCTTGTCTTCCTAGTGAACAGGTTGGAGAATTTAGAGCAAGTCTTGCAGAACCACTTCTTAAGTGTTTCGATGCATACGGTGCTAACGGATATCCAGACATGATCGGTTCAGTTGGATGTAAAGCTGCTGGATATACAGAGGATCAGGTTGAAGAAATGGCATATTGGTTCCCAATGTACTCACATTCAAACAATATGACAGCTGATACTCCAGGTGGAGATGCTTGGGGCAAGATGGGCTCAGTTAAACATGAGTGGCTTCCAAAAGTTGTTGTTGCTAAAGACTTTGATAGTGAATGGGATAAATATCAGGCTAAGTATAAAGCTTGTAAGCCAGAAGACTTCATTGCAGAAATGCAGGAAGAAGTTAATAACAGATATCAGAAGTACTTAGATGTTCTTGCAAAAGAAAAATAAAATAAACCGGACAAACCGTATGGTTTGAAAGGATGAGGAATAAAGTAAAATATTTATATAGCTGCGCCACAAGCCTCATGGCGCAGCTATATGAAAGTAGAAGTAAAGGTGGCGAGTATGGACAGAGAGAACGTTAAAAAAAATGAGAAGAAGAACTTTATGAAAGAAGTTAAGAGACAAAAATTCCTTTTATTTTGGTCTGCTGTATTTGTAATTTATGGTGTGATTTTTTATTACATTCCATTAGCTGGATGGGCTATTGGTTTCCAGGATTACAAACCTCAGATGAAGACAAACTTATTAAAGATTGTACTTCAGGGTAAATATGTTGGATGGAAACATTTTGATTATTTGTTTAAAGATGAGAGATTCTTAAAAGCAATTAAAAACACATTTGCAATGGGTAGTTTAAAACTTATTTTTACAACTGTTTTTGCAATTGGTTTTGCTATTTTATTAAATGAAGTTAAAAATATAAAAGCGAAAAAGGTAGTTCAGACAATATCTTATCTTCCACATTTCCTTTCAATGGTTATTGTATGTTGTATATTCCATGATGCATTTGCATCTAAAGGTATTGTTAATGAAATTCTTATAAATACACATATTTTAAAATCACCATTTGCATTTTGGGGTGCTCCAAAATTCTTCTGGGGATTAATTGTTTTCTTAAATGTATGGAAAGAAACAGGTTGGAATGCTATTATTTATCTTGCTGCAATTACATCTATTGATCCTAACCTTTATGAAGCAGCTTCAATTGATGGTGCTGGTAGATGGGGTAAAATTAAGCATATTACTATTCCTTCAATCAGACCTACAATTATTATCTTGCTTATTTTAAATATTGGTAATATTATCAATGCTGGTTTCGAAGAACAGTACTTACTTAGAAATGGTCTTGTTGCACAGGTTTCAGATACAATCGACGTTTATGTATTCGTTGACTGTATGAAGAACTTTGCTTACTCACGAGGTGTAGCTGCTGGTGTATTCAAGAGTGCCGTAGCTATTGTGCTTATCTTTGCAGCTAATACAATCGCCAAGAAAATGGGCGAAGAAAGAATATTCTAGGGAGGTTTATGATGGCAGGAAGAGATATTACTTCAGTTAAAACATTCGGTGGAAAGAGAAGAAAAGTTCATAAAACTTCAAAAGCAGATAGAACATTTACAGTTTGTAATGCTATATTTTTGATTATCTTTTCTATCGTAACAATTTATCCTGTACTTAACACTATTGCATATTCATTTAATGATGGTGTTGATGCTATTAAGGGCGGTATTCATTTGTTACCTAGATCTTTCTCAACCAAATCATATAGTGTAGTTTTCCATAAGGAAGGTATCATTACTGGTGCTAAAGTTACAGTAATGAGAACAGTACTTGGTACAGTATTAGCATTATTCTTTAATGCATTACTTTCATTCATTGTAAGTAGAAAGAGATTTATTTTCAAAAATCAGTTATCTTTATTCTGGGTTATTACAATGTATGTAAACGGTGGTCTTATTCCTAACCTTTTGTTAATGCAGACATTAGGTTTAACAGGTACATTCTGGGTATATGTTATCCCAGGTATGATTAGTGCATTTAACATGCTCGTTATGAGAACATATATGAATGGTTTACCAGATGCTTTGGAAGAAGCAGCTATGATTGATGGTGCTACATATTGGACAATTTTTGTTAAGGTAGTTTCACCACTTTGTAAACCGGTTTATGCTACAGTTGCTCTTTTCGTAGCTGTATATCAGTGGAACTCATGGTTTGATACAATGCTTTATAACATGATGAAACCTGAGAACACAACACTTATGTATGAGTTACAGAAACTCCTTGCTACAGTTTCAAACCAGGCAGGTGGTTCAGCTTCATCTCATGCTGAAGCAGGTGCAAAGGGTAGTGCTGTTACATCAGTTACAGTAAGATCTGCTGCAACAGTTGTTACTATGGCTCCAATCGTTTGCTTATACCCATTCTTACAGAGATACTTTGTAACTGGTGTTATGATTGGTGGTGTAAAAGAATAATTTGTTTAATACAAAAAAAGTTTATATTGACGGAATTTAATTACTTTATTATTTATAATTAGAAAAAGAACAAGAAGAAAAAAGAAGAAATATATATATCACAACTTAATATTTAATCACTTGCTATTGGATAATTGTATGTATATAATACATATGTATCTAAATAGTGGTGATTAAATATTAGGTGGTATATAAAATTATGTATTATTTACCTATGGCCTTTGATTTTCTCTTGCCATGGGTTTTATTTGATTTAAGAGTTTGTATTTTAGATTGATTTGTTTTGTATGATATTTTATTTCAAAAAAATATTTTAATTATATATATTATTTAAATACGATAATTACTATACTGCTAGATTAAGGGAGAATAGCAGTTGTTTAGATATAGATTATAGAATGAGGAGAATTAAAAATGCTAAGATATGATGGACCAGTTATGATGGCCATTAATAAGATTACGGACTATGTATGGATGACAGTTTTATGTCTTATCTGTTCACTTCCAATCTTTACTATTGGTGCGTCTGTAACTGCAAAATATTATGTAGCAATGAAGTATACCAGAGGAGAGGATACACCGGTTACAAAAGCATTTTTTAAAGCTTTTAAACAGAATTTTAAACAGTGTACATTTATAAATATTATCGCTATTATTGTTGGAGTGATATTATATTTTGACTGGGCTTTAACACTTTCAATTAAGGGTGAATTTACATTCCTTATTGAATTGTTATTAGTAGTTGTTACATTGATTTATTTCATGTCACTAATCAATATTTTTTTATTGATTTCTAGATTTGAAATAAAAACAAAAGAAGCTGTAAGTTCGGGGTTGGCTATGTCAGTTAGATATTTTGGTCAGCTAATGCTTATCGTATTCATTATGTTATTTCCGTTTATTTTAATTGTTGCTTGGAATAATTTCGGTATTAAATGGGGATGGTTGATTTGGTTATTCTCAAATATTGCATTAACATGCTATGTTGCATATTTTTATGACAAAGAGTTTACTAAAATCGAAGAAAAGAATGGATATTACAGAGAGCGTATAAACGAGGATAAGTATGATAGCGAAGCTTAAAAGTATTGAGAAAGGTCAAAGATTACAGTATTTTAAAGATTATTACTTACTTAAATGCATTGCTATAATTGCTTTTATTGTATTTGCATTATCACTTGGTAAGGATATATATAATAATAAAAAGACTATATTGAATATTTCATTTGTTAATATGGAGATTTCACCTGAAGGGTTAACTTATTTAAAGGATGATTTTAGAACTTATTCAAAAATCAATAAAAAAAATAAAGTTGCTGTAAGTTACGGTGGACAGATAAAATATATGGAAGATGCGAGTAATGCTTATGCATTATCATCTAAGTTGCTAGTTGGTAATCCGGATATTTTATTAGCTGATGAGATAGGATATACTTCACTAGCTTTTTCAAAACCTTTTTTAAATTTGGAAGAGGTGTTTAAAGATGATGAAGAATTAAAAGAAATATTAGATAAATACGGTGTTAGAAATAAAGATATTGATGGCAAGGAAACATATATAGATGCGATTGATATTACTAATACCAAATTTGGAAAAAATTATATAAGCACAAATGATGACTCTAAGTTATATTTCACTGTTGCGGCTGGTACAGCTCATCTGGACTATGTCAAAAAAGTGATTAAATACTTAGGGGAATCATAACATATTTTTGTCTCCCTTTTTCTGCGACGAAAGTCGCACTCTCTTCTCTATGGACGGATTTTATAGTTAACAGCTACAAGATCCGTCTTTTTTTGCCTTTTTATTTATGAAAGTTCCTTTTACGTTGAAAAATATGCCAAAATAAACTATACTTATAGTATGAATGTATTGTTTTGTGGAGTAGGTTGATTGTATTATGGAGGTTTTACATGAAAAGGAAAATTGCAGTATTTACTAATGGTTGGAATGATGACTATTTGGAATTTGCATTAGAAGGAATTAGAAGACGTGCGAATGAAGATAAGATAGATATTTTTATTTTTATGGAATATACTTCTTATGATAATAATGAGAAGGATAAAATTGGAGAGTTAAATATATTAAATCTTCCTGATTTGAAAGATTTTGATGGTGTTCTTTTGCTTGGTAATACTCTTAATACTGCAAATGAGAATGCTATTTTGCGCGAAAAGATTCTTCAAACGAAGGTTCCGTCTTTGTGTCTTGAGTATCAATTAGAAGATATTAATTGTATAAGAACTGAGAACTATAATGGAATGAAAGAACTTATGGAACATATGATTAATCTACATAATGTTAAAGATGTATTTTATATCAGTGGTCCAAGTGATAACGCTGAAAGCAATGAAAGGTATCAGGCTGTTGTTGATACGATGAAAAAGTATGGCCTTAAGATGAATCCTGATAATGTATTTGATGGATGTTGGAGTTATGCTATTGTAGAGGAGAATATTCCGAAAATTGTCAAAAGTCTTGATAAACTTCCGGATGCCTTTATTTGCGCTAATGATTCCATGGCACTTGCAACTTGTATAGCTCTTGAAAAGATTGGAATTAGTGTACCACAAGATGTTAGAGTTACAGGATTTGATAATCTTATGAGTGGAAATTATTTTTCACCTATGCTTACTTCTGTAGATAGAGGATGGAATGAAAGAAGTTATCAAGCTATGGATAGTTTGATAAATCTTATTAATGGTTCTCCTGATTTTGGTGATAAATTATATGATTCAAAGTTTGATTTAGGAGAAAGCTGCGGTTGCTCTATGGGAGATGAAGGCAAGAAGATTCAGAAAAAAGCAAGAATGCGAGCCTTTTCAATACCAGTTGAAAGAACTATTTTTGATTGGCATTTGATTGGTATAGATGATGCGGTATCTAAAGTAAAAACAGTAGATGATATACATAAAGGTTTTAGTAAACTTTGGGAATCTAGTCATAATTATGAAGGTAATGAATTTTATATTTGTCTTGATCAGAATTTTGTTGATTCTATGGTTAAGGATGTTGATTCTAAATCAGAAGGATATAGTGATAGTTTAGATGTTATTTATGGTATGAAAGATGGACAAACTATAGATAGAACTAGTATATCATTAAAAGAATTAGTACCTAATCATAATCCAGATTCCTCAGAGAGTGAAATGTATCTTTTTATTCCGCTACATTCGGGAGCAGAGTGTTTAGGATATTATGTTTGTAAGAATCATATATCTACCATTAAAGATTTTTATTTAAATTCTCTTACAAGACATATTTCATCAGGGCTAGAAAGAGCACGTCAGAATATTCAATTAGAGAATTTGAATAAAATATTGGAAGATATGTCAGTTAGAGATGAACTTACAGGTCTTTATAATAGAATGGGATATGAAAAAATAGTTATTCCATATTTGAATGATCTTCGTTCTTCAAAGAAAAAATCAATTATTATGGTTGCTGATATAAATAGAATGAAGGTGATAAATGATGAGTTTGGTCATCTTCAAGGAGATGCTGCTATAAGAATTATTGCTTACGTTCTAAAAAGTACCGTTCCAGCTAACTGGAAAACAGTTCGATATGGTGGCGATGAATATGTTATGATAGGCGAGTGTGATAATGAAAAAGATGTGGAAGTCGTAAAGAATGAAATAATAAATAAAGCTAAAAACATGGCTAAAGAACTTGCACTTCCGTTTAAATTAAGCGTTAGCGTTGGCTATGTTATTGTTGATATTGAAGATAAAGTTGGAAATGAAGAATATTTCCGTATGGCTGATGAAGCGATGTATGAGATGAAACAAAAAGCTCATAGGGAAGCTTAAAAGACCTTTAATAAGGCTTATAATAAAATATAGTTGGTAAAAATGGGGGAATAATACTAAAAAAATGGAGGACATAATAATGGAAAAAAAACCATTTATTACACTTGAGAAACTTAAGGAAATTGATAAGACATATCCTACACCTTATCATATTTATGATGAGAAGGGGATTAGAGAGAATGCTAGAAGATTAAATGAAGCATTTAGTTGGAATAAAGGATTTAAAGAATATTTTGCTGTAAAAGCAACTCCAAATCCATATATTTTAAATATTTTAAAAGAAGAAGGATGTGGTGTAGACTGCTCATCCTTAACAGAACTTATGATGGCAGATAAACTAAATTATGATGGAACTGATATTATGTTCTCATCTAATGATACACCAGCTGAGGAATTTGTTTATGCTAGAAAGATAAATGCAACAATTAATCTTGATGATTTTACACATATTGACTTTTTAAAGGATTGTGCTGGAATTCCAGAAACAATTTCTCTTAGATATAATCCGGGTGGAGTATTTAAAATTAGTAATAACATTATGGATAATCCTGGTGATGCTAAGTACGGTCTTACACATGATCAGATTATAGAAGGTTATAAGAAGTTAAAGGAACTTGGTGCTAAAAAGTTTGGTATGCATTCATTTCTTGCAAGTAATACAGTTACTAATGAATATTATCCAACTCTTGCAAAGACTTTATTTGAACTTGCTGTTGAAATTAAGGAAAAAGCAGGCGTTGAAATTAGTTTCATTAATCTTTCGGGTGGTGTAGGTATACCATATACACCTGATAAGGAACCTAATGATATTAAGATTATTGGTAAGAAAGTAAAAGAAGTATATGATGAAGTTTTAGTTCCAGCAGGACTTGGTGAAGTATCAATCTTTACTGAACTAGGTAGATTTATGCTTGCGCCATATGGTCATCTTGTAACTAAAGCAATTCATGAAAAGCATACTCATAAAGAGTATATTGGTGTTGATGCTTGTGCGGCTAATCTCATGAGACCAGCTATTTACGGCGCTTACCATCATATTACTGTTGCAGGTAAAGAAGATGCTCCTTGTGATCATAAATATGATGTTGTAGGTTCTTTATGTGAGAACTGTGATAAGTTCGCAATTGATAGAATGTTACCAAAAATTGATATGGGTGATTTCTTGGTAATTCATGATACTGGTGCTCATGGTTTTTCTATGGGATATAACTATAATGGAAGACTTCGTTCTGCAGAACTTTTACTTAAAGAAGATGGTTCAGTTTCAATGATTAGAAGAGCCGAAACGCCTAAGGATTATTTTGCAACATTTGATTTTACTGGAATATTTGATGATATTAAATAAAATTTGATATAGATTATTGATTATGATTTCATTAGGGGGTATATGATTATATATTTCCTAATGAAATTTATGTAAAACTACTATTAGGAGACAGATTTTTTATGAGTAAACTTATAAGTGATATTAGAAGCTATAAGAATTTAGAGGATAATTTACCTTGTTTTGTGGCAAGATTTTGTATGTATGCGAAGGCATTTGCTGGAGTTCACCTTTTACTTAATAAGGTAAATCTTATGGAGTGTATTGAAGACGATAGGGAAGCTGAATTTAAGAAGATTTATGATAGATTATTAGATTTATGTGAGTCTTTCGGTGATATGGATGTTGATGAAGCTATTGTAAAGTTAGATGAACTTAGAAATGATAATCTTGATTTTGTAACAAATACAACGAGATATATTGAAAATTATTCAATTTATCAGATGGTATTTAATCGTATTGAAGGAAGATTTAGAGAAGTTAAACTTGATAAGATGTACAATGATGAAGTTTTCCTTGATATGGTTTCAAGAAGTATTGCTAAGGCTAATGAAGAGAAAATGGCTAATGTGTTAATTAGCAAGCTTGTTTGTGAGTTGCCAGTTATGCTTACTCGTGAAAAATTTAGAGATTATTTAGATGCTGGTATTTCAATTTATAAGGATAGTACAAAGTTTAGTTTTGATAATTTCCTGGATATGCTTAGATATAATTCTGTTGTAGATGAGTTATCTGATAAGGATTCATTTAAAGAATATAAGAGAATTCTTGATGAATATTCAAAGATTAAGTTTAAGGAAATAGATGAAGATTCATTCTTTAAGTATGAAGAAGATTTATATAGTATTGCTGATAAATTTGAAGAAGCTTCATCAGTTCATGTTGTTTTACAAGAAGCAATTAATGATTTATATGTATGTCTTATTGCTGAAAAATTATGTAATGAAAATATAAAAGAAAAATATTTTAGTAATAAGATAGATATGGATAAGATTGATTCATATATTAAGATGGATTGTAGAAATCTTACTGATGATGAACTTAATCCAATTCTTGAAAAATCAGAAGGTTTACAAGAAGAGTATTATGATGAAGTTTCAAACTTAGTTGCTCTTTTTGATGATGGAGTTATTAAGGAAGCATATTCTAGGGTTACTCTTAATGATGAAGTTGGAGAAATTAAGAATTCAGAAAGTACTCTTGAGTATACAAGAAAGCTTATTTTACTTTTATCTAACAGTGAATTTGCTTCGTTGGAGAAAGAAGAAGAATCATTAGGTGAAAAAGTTGATCCTGAATATTTTGAATCTAAGAAAAATGAAGTAATTGATGAGATTATTAATGGATTAAGTGGTAAGGATAGAATGGTTAAGAGAGCCATTATGGCAAATGTTCTTGGAAGTTTACCAGTTTTCTTTAATAATCTTGATGAAATCAAAGCATATATTAAGAATTCACTTGAAACATGTACAGATGAACATGTTAAGAAAGCAAGTAAATTATTAGCTATAACAATTATGGATGATTTTGATTATAGTGGAGAAGATAAATAGGTGTAAATATGCGCTTTTATGATAATTTGTATGTGGGGGACAAAGCGGCAGGAAAGATTAATAAGATACTAAAAGCAATTAAGGATAAAAAGATTGTTTATGATGTATATTTGATTACAACTGCTGATAATCCCTTAGATAATCTTGATATATATCAAGCTAATACATTTATACAAAAACATTTTGAAAATAAGGATTTGCTGGTAATAGGAGTTGCTAAGGGAAAGGGTGAAAGTAGAGAACTTTTAGCTAAAATCATTAAGGATTGCTATGATGAGACTGGTGATTATAAACTTAGAGATTTCTTTATTAGTAAAATGTAATTGATTACATGGTGGAAGTATGTTGTTAGCTGTTCTTAATGTTTTAAAAATAGTTGGGATTGTTTTACTTGCCATCTTAGGAATAATTTTATTTATATTCCTTTTATTGATGTTTGTTCCGATAAGGTATAGACTTAATGGAAGGTATGATGATAAGGTTAAGGAAGGTAAGGTAAACATTTCTTTCCTTTTGCATATAATAAGTGCAAAAGTATTATTCGAAAATAAAAAATTGAATATGATTATTAAATTTTTTGGAATTCCTGTTTTAAAAAAAGATTTTCTTGATTTGAACAAAGAATCGAAAGAATCTTATCGTGAAGAAGAAAAAGAGGAATATTCTAATAAAGCTTATGAATCGAAAATCAATAATGAATCTGAAAGAAATAAAGGTGATGATTTTGATTCCGTAGATAGGAGTGATATTCATGACAAGAGTTTTACTTCTGATGAGGATGAAAATCAATATATTGATGTTGATAAAGGCATTAAGGATTCTTCGATAGACTTGAATGTTTCTGGTGAGAAGATTGATAATGCATCGGATGGTCAGATTATTAATTTAGATTTTGATGATAAAGAAGTTAATGAAGATAATAACTTATTTGATAAGCTCCTAAATGGGTATTTTGATTATATTTTAAACGGATATTTTAAATTATTTAATTTTGTTTTGTTTGGATTTTTTAAGATATTTGATTTAATTATTTCGGCAGTATTTGCTGTGGCGCTTTTGATTTTTAAGGGTATTGATTTATTAGTTTCAAAAGAGGATAATATTTTTTCATTCCTAGATGAAAAGGCAAATAAGCTTAGTGAACGAATTGAGACTAAGAGAGAGCATTATAATGAATCAGCAGATAGAATTAAAGTTATTAGTGATAAGATAAAAGGATTTAGTTTTAAGTTATCTTCAATAAAAGGAAAGATACATGGTCTAAAATTTAAGATCAAGAGTATAATTAGGAAGATAGAAAGAGCTAAGTATAAAGCTAATCTTACAAAGAATAGGATTAAGGAATATAGAGAGTTAAGTAAGACTAAGAGATTTAAAAAGACATTTGCTTTTTTGAAAAAGGAAGTAAAGTATTTATTAAAACAAATATTCCCAAGAAAGTGCAAAGGTTTTATAAAGTTTGGATTTGAGCATCCAGATAAAACTGGAAAAACTTATGGTTACATTGCCATTCTTTATGGTATATTTGGTAAGAGACTAAAAAAGTTTGATGTTATCCCGGATTTTGAACATAAGATTTTAGAAGGAAAGGTTGACATTAAGGGTCATATTAGACTTATTCATGCATTGATTGTTGCTATTAAGATTTTACTTAATAGAAATGTATGGATAATTAAAAAGAAATTTGATAAAATAAATAGCAAGTATAAAAGCATGGAAATGGACGAAGGTTTTTATGATTTCGACGACGATTTAGATGCGATAAGCTAAAAGAGATATGGAGGTTATTATGGCTGAGAAAACTACAATTGATGATTTATTAAAAAGTATGGAGAATTTCATTTCTACTAAGTCGGTAGTTGGTGAAGCTATCAAAGTAGGAGATACAACGATATTACCACTTGTTGACGTTTCGGTTGGTGTTGGTACAGGTTCAACATCTTCATCCACTAATGTTGCTGGTGGTATGGGACTTAAACTTGTTCCAAGTTCAGTATTAGTAATTAAAGATGGTCAGGCTAAGCTTGTTAACATTAAGCAGCAGGATGGTCTTACAAAGGTATTGGATATGGTTCCTGATTTTGTTGAGAAGTTCTCAAATAATGGTGGATCATCAGATGAAGTAGATATTACTGAATAAGAGTTTGATATAAATAAAAGTTATAACAAGTTATTTAAAACGAATATTTGTTATAACTTTTATTTTATTGTAAAATAACATAGTTGTTATAATTAAGGCGATATATCGCTTAAATGTAAGATTTATATATAGAATGATGACTTGTTTGTTTTACATGGAGGTTTATATGCAGATATCTAAATTATTTGATGGTGATAAGACAGTCTTATCATACGAGATTTTTCCACCTAAAAGAAATGATAGTATTGATAAGATTTATGATACGATAGAAAAATTAAGTGATTTAAATCCAGATTTTATATCTGTTACATATGGAGCATGTGGTAATATAGCAGATAGTAAAACAGCGGATATTGCACAACTTATCAAGGATAAATATAATATTGAGAGTGTTGCTCATTTAACTTGTATCAATACAGGTAAGGAAGAATTAGATTATATTTTAAACGATCTTGAAAGTAAGGGGATTGAAAACATCCTTGCACTTAGAGGTGATATTAATCCAGATATTAAACCTAAGAAAGAATTTAAATATGCAAGTGAACTTGCTACTTATATAATAAAACGTGGTGGATTCTATGTTTCAGGTGCATGTTATCCAGAGGTTCATGTAGAGGCTGAGGATAGCATAGCTGATATTAAGAATCTAAAAAAGAAAGTTGATTGTGGCGTTTCACATCTTATTAGTCAGCTTTTCTTTGATAATGAAGTATTCTATGCGTTTAAGGATAGAGCAAGAGCAGCTGACATTAATGTTCCTATTGAAGCGGGCATTATGCCAGTTACAAATAAAAAGCAGATTGAGCGTATGGTTACGCTTTGTGGTGCATCACTTCCAGCTAAGTTCGTTAAGGTTTTACAAAAGTATGAGGATAAGCCAGAAGCGTTAGTAGATGCAGGTATTGCATATGCGGTTAATCAGATAGTTGATTTAGTAGCAAATGGCGTTGATGGAATTCATCTTTATACTATGAATAATCCATATGTTGCAAGAAAAATTACGGAGAGTGTGAAAAACATACTTTAAAAATATGATTAAATTAAAAGAGATTAGTAAGGAAGATGCTTTTAGATATATGGGTGGAGATTATTCATCCATTAATGAAGAGGAATTAAAAATTCTAAAAGAAAACGAAAAGCTTCTTCTAGAAAACATAAACGTTAGATACGTTTATAAAGTATTTGATATAGACAACGAAACAATGATGATTGGTCCTAACATTAAGTTAGAAGGTCAGTCCATAAAAAATCACCTTAAAGATTGTAACAAGGTGATTTTTCTTGCTGCAACTTTATCTTCATCAGTTGATGAGTTTATTAGAAAGCGTCAGGTAAGTGGTAGCTTTGACATGGTTTGTGCAGATGCCTTGGCTTCAGCAGCAATAGAGGATGCACTTAAATTAATAGACCTTGAGCTTATAAATAGATTTAAGGATAAGCACTTAACTTGGAGATTTGGCGTGGGATACGGAGACTTCCCGTTAGAATTTCAAAGTACATTCCTTGACTTAGCAAATGCAAGAAAGCTCATTGGACTTAACTTAAGTGATGGAGGACTATTAACTCCAACTAAATCAGTTACTTGTATTATTGGAGTTTCTGATGGAAAACTAGATGGTAATCGTGATATAATGGATTCGTATTCGCATAAGTGTTCAATATGTAATATGAAGGATGTATGCGCATATAGTAAATATAATAAGTAGAATGATATTAGAAAGCATTTGCTGAAAGTATCATCGGAGGATACATGGATATAAGAAATCTTAAAGAGAATGAATTTATAATGTTGGATGGCGGTATGGGAACCATGCTTCAGGCAGGTATACTTGAACTTGGTAAGATGCCTGAAACACTTAATATAGAAAAACCAGAAGTTATTGTAGATATTCATAGAAAGTACATTAATGCTGGAACTGACATTGTATATGCAAATACATTTGGTGCAAGTAAGTATAAAGCGGCTGGCAGTGGATACAGTGTAACTGAACTTATTCAGGCTGGTATTAAAAACGGTAAAAAAGCAGCAGAGGGTACGAATGCACTAGTTGCACTTGATATAGGACCACTTGGCAAACTCATGGAGCCTACAGGTGATCTTAAGTTTGATGATGCATATGAAGCATATAAGGAAGAAATAGTTGCTGCTACTACAGGTGAATATAAGGCAGACATTATTTGTATTGAGACAATGTCCGATCTTTTAGAAATTAAGGCAGCGGTACTAGCGGCTAAGGAAAATAGTGATTTACCAATACTTTGTACTATGAGTTTTGAAAAAGATGGTCGTACATTTACTGGTGTTGAACCAGTTGCAATGGCAGTTACTCTTGAAGGACTTGGAGTAGATGCAATTGGTGTTAATTGTTCCGTTGGCCCAGCTGACCTTTTCGATACAGTTAAGATTATTTTAGAGAATACTAATCTTCCAGTTGTGGTTAAACCTAATGCAGGTTTGCCAGATCCAGTTGATAATACATATGATGTTTTACCAGATGAGTTTTCAGATCTTATGGTTAAAATGGCTCAGATGGGTGTTAAAGTTTTTGGCGGATGCTGTGGAACTAATCCAGATTATATTAAGGCAACAAGGGATAAACTTGAGGTGGCATTTGCTGATAGAAAGGACTTTAATGTAATAAAGAAGATTAAAAGAACAGTTGTTACATCGGCTAGTAAGCACGTTATCGTAAATAGACCAACGATTATTGGTGAGAGAATTAACCCAACTGGTAAGAAGAGATTTAAAGAAGCATTAGTAGAAGGTGATATTGATTATATCCTAGGACAGGCAGTTGAACAGATTGATGGTGGTGCTGATCTTTTAGATGTTAATGTTGGCCATCCTGAAATTGATGAAAAAGAAATGATGGTTAAGGTTATAAAGGCGCTTCAGGGTATTACAGATACTCCGCTTCAGATTGATTCAACAAAACCTGATGTCTTAGAAGCAGCCCTTCGTGTATATGCCGGAAAGCCAATCATTAACTCAGCAAATGGTGAAGAAAAATCACTAAAGGCTGTTTTACCTCTTGCAAAAAAATATGGTGCAAACCTTGTTTGCCTAACACTTGATGAAGGCGGTATCCCAAAGAAGGCAGAGCAGAGAGTGGAAATAGCTAAGAAGATATTAGATAGAGCACTTGAAATTGGAATCCCAAAGGAAGATATTATAATTGACTGTCTTGTTCTTACAGTTTCAGCTGAACAGGATGGAGCAGTTGAAACACTTAAGGCAGTTAGAATGGTTAAGGAACAGCTTGGACTTAAAACTGTTCTTGGTGTATCTAATATTTCATTCGGCCTTCCAAATAGAGAAATGATTAATACAACATTTCTTGCAATGGCAATAGAGAACGGACTTGATTTACCAATCATGAATCCAAATAATGTTTCAATGACTGGTACTGTACTTGCATCAAGAGTTCTTAAGTGCCATGATGAAAATTCAATGGAATTTATTGAATTCTTTAATGGATTTGTTAAAACAGATAAATTAGTTAAGAAGAGTGAAGTCCTTTCAAATGCACCTGTTACGGATAAGAAGATGAGAAAGGGTGCTAGCGGTAGTGATGCATCTGACAGTGCAGGTGGTTCGGGTGATGTAGACGTGGATGCACTTAATAATGCCATCTTTAAGGGACTTAAAGGTGAAGGTAAAAATGCAACTGCTAGATTACTAGAAAAGATGGACTCACTTGATATTGTAAATAACATTCTTATACCAGCACTTGATGTTGTTGGTGAGAATTTTGAAAAAGGAAAGACTTTCTTACCACAGCTTATATTATCAGCGGATGTTGCAAAGGTAGCATTTGATGTTATAAAGGATGGCATGGTTAAGGATGATTCTTCGGTTAGTAATGGAAAGATTGTTCTTGCAACAGTTAAAGGCGATATTCACGATATTGGAAAGAATATAGTTAAAGTTATTCTTGAAAACTATGGATATGAAATAATAGATCTTGGTAAGGATGTTGAACCATCATTAGTTGTAGATGCTGCAAGAGAACACGATGTACGTCTTGTTGGATTATCAGCGCTTATGACTACAACACTTCCTTCTATGGAAAAAACAATTAAGCTCATTAGAGAAGCAGGACTTAATTGTAAGGTTGTAGTAGGTGGAGCAGTGCTTACTCCAGAGTATGCTGAAAAGATTGGCGCAGACTACTATGCTAAAGATGCAAAGGAAAGCGTAGATGTAGCTAAGATTGTTTATGGAAATTAAATTTCAGGAAAGGAAGATTCTCTAAAAGAGAATCTTTGACTCCGCTCTAAGCCGCGGATGGCTCTCCTGAAATAAATTTCAGGAGTATAAATAAAAAAGCTGTTATAAAACTTAAGTTTTACAACAGCTTTTTTATTTATAACTAACTTACAAATTATGCACGTTCAACTTTGCCTGATCTTAAGCAATGTGTACATACATACATTCTCTTTGTAGCTCCGTTAACTTTTACTCTTACTGACTTAACATTAGATTTCCACATTTTGTTTGATCTTCTATGTGAATGGCTCACAGCGATACCAAAATGAGCACCCTTGTCACAAATTGCACATTTAGCCATGTCCAACACCTCCTTAATAAAGATTAGGCTAAACCTATATATCAGCCCGACACAACTGCTATTGTATCAAATTAGCAAATATAATGCAAGTATTTTTTTATACCTTTTTTTATGACCTGATATTTTTATATGCCTTGATATTTTTGCAAATAAAGGGTATAATAAATAGACGTGGATTTTTCACAAAAATGAAGGTTATCTATAGAATATAGTTAATACAATTACTTATGGAGGTATAAAATATGAATGGTAAAATGAATACCGCATATGGTGAAATAACTATTGATACAAAAGTAATAGCTAAGTATGCAGGTACTACAGCAGTAGAGTGCTTTGGTATTGTTGGTATGGCAGCTGTTAATGTAAAAGATGGATTTGTTCAACTATTAAAGAGAGATAGTTTGGCAAAGGGTATAAATATAGAAATAGATGAAGATAATAAAATAACTATTGATTTTCATGTGATAGTTGCTTATGGCGTTGGTATCCACGCTGTTGCTGATAACTTAATTACTAATGTTAAGTATAAAGTGGAAGAGCACACAGGTATGGAAATTAAAAAAATCAATATATTTGTTGAAGACGTAAGAGTTATCGACTAATTGCAATGGTTATTTAAGGAGGAAATTTGTTGTGAGTATACAGACAATAGATGGATTTTTACTTCAGAAGATGTTTTTAGCAGGTGCTGCTAATTTAGAGGCTAAAAAGGAATGGATTAATGAACTTAATGTATTCCCTGTACCAGACGGTGATACAGGTACAAATATGACTATGACAATTATGTCAGCTGCTAAAGAAGTATCAGCTATAGATGTTCCAAACATGGAAAACTTAGCTAAAGCTATATCTTCTGGATCACTTAGAGGAGCAAGAGGTAACTCGGGCGTTATTTTATCACAGCTTCTTAGAGGTTTTACGAAGGAAGTAAAAAAGGAAGAAGCAATTGATAGTATTATAATTGCTAGAGCTTGTGAAAGAGCTGTTGAAACAGCTTATAAAGCTGTTATGAAGCCTAAGGAAGGTACTATCCTTACAGTTGCTAAAGGTGTAGGTGTTAAAGTATCTGAGATGGCAAAAAAGACTGATGATTTAGAAGAAATTATTGATTCAGCCATTAAGTATGGATATGAAGTTTTAGATAAAACTCCAGATATGCTTCCAGTTCTTAAGGAAGCTGGCGTTGTTGACTCAGGTGGACAGGGCCTTATGGAATTCTTACAGGGGGCATTTGATGCATTCCTTGGTAAGGAGATTGATTATGCATCACTTGCAGGTGAAGAAAAGGTTGATGAAGGTGTTAAGTATACATATGAAACATCTTTCGTACTTAAACCAGAGAAGAACCCTGCTGATATTGATGGTGATTTAAGAGGATATTTAGATTCTCTTGGTGATATAGATTCATTTGCTGTAAATAATGATACAATTGTTGTAAGTATGAAGACAGATGATCCTGGTCTTGCTATGCATAAGGGTATCAAGTTTGGTGTTCTTACTAATATTAAGGTAAGTAACTTAAAAGATGCAGATGTTTTAGTATCTGAAACTACTACAGAGGAAACTAAAGAAGTTGCTAGCAATGAACCTAGAAAGCCTTATGGTTTTATTTCAGTTTCAGTTGGTAGTGGTATTAATGAAATATTTACAAGTCTTGGAGTTGACTATGTTATTGAAGGTGGTCAGACTATGAATCCAAGTACTGCAGATATTTTAGATGCAGCTGATAAAGTTAATGCTGATGTAATTTATGTTCTTCCTAATAATAAGAACATTATTCTTGCAGCAGAACAGGCTGAAAAACTTTCAAAGGATAAAAAGATTGTAGTTGTACCTACTAAGACAATACCACAGGGTATTGCAGCAGTTATTAATTTTAATAGTGAGGTTTCAAGTGAAGAAGCACTTGCAATTATGACCGAAGAAATTGGTAATGTAAAAACTGGTCAGGTTACATATGCAGTTAGAGATACATCTATCGATGGTATTGCTATTAAGGAAGGTAATATCATGGGGATTGCAGATAAGGGTATTGCAGCAGTTGGTGAATCAGTTGAAGATACAACAGTAGAAATGATAGGTACTATGGTTGATGAAGATAGTGAGCTTATTAGTATTTACTATGGTGCTGAAGTATCAGAAGAAGATGCAGCAAAATGTGCAAAGACACTTGAAGAAAAGTATCCTGATTTAGAAATTGAAGTAAATAAGGGTGATCAGCCTATATATTACTACATTGTATCAGTTGAATAAATAAACATACCAGATAGGTTAAACTAGGAGATTTTATGCTACGTGATATTTTAATTGAAGATATATTTGAAGTGAAAATGAGTTTTAAAACCGTGCTAGTAAAGTCAATACTTATTGCGCTATGGCCAGCATCGCTTGCTTTACTTGTGTTTACTCCGCTAGGAGGAGTATTCTTGCTAATAGCTGCGGTGTTATGGTTTACGATTATTCCAAGAACAAAACTTGAGTATGAGTATTCTTATTTAAATGGAGAACTTTCCATTGATAAGATATTTGACAAGCGTAAAAGAAAAAAATGGGTGGTTTACGATTTGACATCAGCAGAGCTTGTTGCTCCAGCTGGTAGTGATTCAATTAAAAGACATTTGTATGGTAAGAAGGTTCTAGATTATTCATCAGGTTTTGAATCAGATGAACAAAAAACAGGTATCGTTTTAAAAGGTAATATGGGGGCAGAAGTAATATTGTTAAAGAAAAATAATCGAATTATAAATGCAATCAGAAATGTAAAACCTATGATTGTAGAATATAATGAAGCAGATACAGAAGAATAATTTAAAAAAAATAAAAAAAGTAATTGACAATATTTATTAAAACTGTTAATATAGCAAAAATCCATTAGTTATAAGGAATTATAGCACGTGGATTTTTTGCATATAAAAATATAGTATTAAAAAGAAAGTGAGGAAATAATAATGGGTATGATTATAGGTGACGCTATCACATTTGATGACGTATTGTTAGTACCACAGTATTCAGAGGTAACTCCTAATCTTGTTGATTTATCAACAAATCTTACAAAGACAATTAAACTAAATATTCCGATGATGAGTGCAGGCATGGATACTGTTACTGAACACAGAATGGCAATCGCTATGGCCAGACAGGGTGGAATTGGTATTATTCACAAAAACATGTCAATCGAAGCACAGGCAGAAGAGGTAGACAAGGTAAAACGTTCAGAAAATGGTGTTATCACAGACCCATTCTATTTATCTCCTGAAAATACATTAGCAGATGCAAATGAGCTTATGGCTAAGTTTAGAATTTCAGGTGTTCCAATTACTGAAGGCAGAAAGCTTGTTGGTATTATCACAAACAGAGATCTTAAATTCGAAACAGACTTCACAAAGAAAATAAAAGAATCAATGACAACTGAAAATTTAGTTACAGCTAAAGAAGGAATTACTCTTGAAGAAGCTAAGCAGATTTTAGCAAATGCTAGAAAAGAAAAACTTCCAATTGTAGATGATAATTTTAACTTAAAGGGTCTTATTACAATTAAGGATATTGAAAAGCAGATTAAATACCCATTATCAGCTAAAGACTCACAGGGTAGACTTCTTTGTGGCGCTGCAGTTGGTATTACAGGTAACATGATGGACAGAGTTAAGGCATTAGTAGAAGCTAAAGCTGATGTTATTGTTCTTGATTCAGCACATGGTCATTCAGCTAATATCATTAATGCAGTTAAAACTATAAAGAAAGAATATCCAGATCTTCAGGTTATTGCTGGTAACGTTGCAACAGGTGAAGCTACAAAGGCATTAATCGAAGCTGGTGCAGATGCAGTTAAGGTTGGTATTGGCCCTGGTTCTATTTGTACAACAAGAGTTGTTGCAGGTATCGGTGTACCACAGGTAAGTGCAATCATGAATTCATATGAAGTTGCTAAGGAATATGGTATTCCAATTATCGCTGATGGTGGTATTAAGTTCTCAGGTGATATGACAAAAGCAATCGCAGCAGGCGGTAGCGTTTGTATGATGGGAAGTATATTTGCTGGATGTGATGAAAGTCCAGGAACATTTGAATTATTCCAGGGTAGAAAGTATAAAGTATATAGAGGTATGGGAAGTATTGCGGCTATGGAAAACGGTAGCAAGGATAGATATTTCCAGACAGATGCTAAGAAACTTGTTCCAGAAGGTGTTGAAGGAAGAGTTGCTTATAAAGGTTCTGTTGAAGATACAGTATTCCAGTTAATCGGTGGTCTTAGAGCCGGTATGGGTTACTGTGGTGCTAAAGATGTTCCAACACTTATGGAAACAGCTAAATTCGTTAAGATTTCAGCTGCTTCGCTTAAGGAAAGTCATCCACATGATATTCATATTACAAAAGAAGCACCAAACTATAGCGTAGAAACAGATTAATTATATGGAGAGTATCGATGAAAAAATTTAAGGGTTTAATTTATCCAATTATAATATTAATAATAGCAGCATTATTAGTTGGAGCGATAGTATATTCAAGACATAAACATCCAAAGTCAAAAGAAAAATTTGATAATAAAAATGGATATAATGTTGATGATTATATTGAACTTGGAAAGTATAAGGGATTAGAAGGAACTCAAGAAAAAGTTTACATTACAGATGAAGACGTTGATTCAGAAATTGAAAATGAACTTTCAGAAGAAGTAGAAGTTACAGAAGCTTTAAAGAAGGGCGATTTTGTTAATCTTAATCTTACAGTTAAGATTGATGGACAGGAAGTAGCTGAACTTGGTGAAAGTGATTACGATTTTTGTATAGGTGACGAAGATTATTGTAGTGAGTTAGATTCATCTCTTCTTGGTAAAAAGAAAGGTGATGCATATACTTTTAAAGTGGCTGATGCAGCGAATATCACTTCTTCGAATTATGAAGGAGATAAGTATAATGGCAAGGAAGCTGAAGTATATGCAACTATTAATTCAGCGTATAATTATATTGAACATGAATTAACTGATGAGTATGTTAAAGAGAAATTTGATGCAAATTCAGTAGATGAATACAAAAAATCAGTTAAGGAAAAATTAGAAAAAGATAGCGAAAAAGATAATGCATATGCCATGAAAGAGGATTTATTCAATAAGGTTGTTGAAGATTCCAAGATGAAAAGCTATCCAGAAGATTTATATGATGAAGTATCAGAAGATGCATATTCTTCATTACAGGAAGAAGCTTCACAGTGGGATATGGAACTAGAAGATTTCTTAAAACAGTTTTATGATATGAAGGAAGATCAGAAATTAGATGATTTCCTTAAAAATTATTATGAAGAACAGATTAAGAATGAATTAGTTTTAAAGGCTATCTGTAAAGCAGAGAACTTAGAAGTTACTGATGATATATATAAAAAATATATTGATGAATATGTAGCTGATTATGAATACGATTCTGTAGAAAGTTTTGAAAAAGATTATACTAAGGATGAGATTAAAGAGTCTATGGTTTATGACCTTGTATATGATTTCTTAGCAGAGAATGCTACAGTTAAAATGGTAGAGCCTAGTACAGAAGAAGATGAAGAACTAGATGATGAATACTATGAAGAAGATGAAGAAGATACGGATGAACCAGTTGGACTTGTCCCAGAAGAAGGCGATACTGAAGAAATAAGTTCAGAAGAAGGTGAATCTGAATCTAAATAAATTACTTTACAATAACTAAAAATAGTCGTATAATGATACACATATTTTAAACCGTTGAAAAGGACAGTAGGATAAAAGTCTTATCGACAGAGAAGATTGTTATAAGCTGAGAGCAATCTAGATTAAGTTTTATCTGAAAACTACCTTGGAGGGATTCTTAGTAGTTAATTATTGATTAATGAAATGAATACGGTGATTCCGTTATAATCATAAGAGAGGCTGTATTTACTAAATATGGCAACTTGGGTGGAACCGCGTTTATTAACGTCCCTTGTACTTAGTACAAGGGACTTATTTGTTTGCAACGAGTCAAGCACATCAAGCTTGCTTGAATGTATTTGACGACTGATTTCAATCCCGAAACAAGCGTAGCGGTTTCGGAGATTTATATTTTAGGAGGTAGAATAATGAGTGATAACAGAGAGTATTTCTTAAGTGTGTACAGACACTCACTTGCACACGTAATGGCTAAGGCTGTTATGGAAATTTTTGGTAAGGAAAACGTACAAATTGCAATTGGACCACAGATAGATGATGGTTTTTATTATGATTTTATGCTTCCACGTCCAATTCAGACAGAGGATTACAAGGCAATTGAAGATAAGATGCGTGAAATTTTAAGAAGAAAAGAAGATTGGGTATGTAAAGAAGTTAGCCCAGCTGAAGCTCTTGAAATTTTTAAAGGCCAGAAATATAAAGAAGAATTAATTAAAGACCTTCCTGAAGGTGAGAAGATTACTATTTACTACACAGGTGAGGATTTTGTCGATCTTTGTAGAGGACCTCACGTTGCTAATTCACAGGAATTACTTAATTGCGCATATAAAGTTAAATCAGCTTCAGGTTCATACTGGAGAGGTAATGAAAAGAATGATCAGTTACAGCGTATTTACATGTATGCCTTCCCTTCTAAACAGGAATTAAAGGAGCATCTTGATTTCGTTAAAGAAGCTATGGAAAGAGATCATAAGAAGATTGGACCAGAACAGGAGTTATTTATGTTTGATGAATCAGCTCCAGGTATGCCATACTGGCTTCCAAGAGGTTTTAAGATGTATAATGCAATCCTCAACTTCTGGAGAGAACTTCATGACGAATATGGTTATCAGGAGATTTTATCACCTGTAGCTAACCATAAAAAACTTTGGGAAACATCAGGACATTGGGGACATTATAAGGAAAACATGTTTCTTGTAACAAATGCTTATGTAGATGAAGAATCTGGTGAAGAAAACATTGAAACTGATGTTGAATTTGCTCTTAAGCCTATGAACTGTCCTAATGCTATTAATGTATATAAGAATGGTCTTCACAGTTATAAGGAATTACCACTTAGATATAGTGAGACACAGGTTATTCATAGAAAAGAAAAATCAGGCGAATTAAATGGTTTATTCAGAGTTCAGATGTTCCATCAGGACGATGATCATACATTCCTTACAGAAGACATGATTGAAGATGAAATTAGTGATATCATGGATATTGCAAAATTCATCTATGAGACATTTGGTCTTACATATGAAGCTGAACTTTCAACAAGACCTGATGACTTTATGGGCGCTCCAGAACTCTGGGATAGCGCAGAAGCAGCTTTAAAGAAGATTTTAGATAAGAAGTATGGTGAAGGTGGATATGAAATCAATGAAGGCGATGGTGCGTTCTATGGTCCTAAGATTGATCTTAAGATGAAGGACTGCATCGGTCGTGAATGGCAGATGGGTACAATTCAGTTAGACTTCCAGTTGCCACTTAACTTTGATCTTAAGTATGTTGCTGCAGACGGATCACAGAAACAGCCAGTTATGATTCATAGAGCTATCTTTGGTTCATTTGAAAGATTTATTGGTATATTAATTGAAAACTTCAAGGGGGTATTTCCATTCTGGATGTCACCATACCAGGTTGGTATTGTTCCAATTAGAGCAGAGCATAATGAGTACGCTAAGAAGGTTGAAAAAGCACTTAGAAAGGCTCATATCAGAGTGGAGGCTGATTATTCTGATGAGAATATGAAAACAAAGATTAAAGGCTTTAAAAAGTATAAAGAGCCATATATTGTTATCATCGGTGATAAGGAAGCAGAAGAAGGAACAGTATCAGTTAACGTAAGAGGTAATAAGCAGATGAATGGCTTAAAACTCGAAGACTTCGTTGCTTTATGTGTAAAGCAGGCAGAAGAACGTACACTTGAACTTATTGATTCAGTAGAATAGTTTTTATATTTAATAGTAATAAAAAAGGAAAGCCTTTTTAACGGGTTTTCCTTTTTTTGAATATAAATACTATCTAATTCTTTACCAATGGACTATTCTTTTTATATAGTCTGTCGTATAATATGTCATACTGGTTATACATTCGTTGTATGCTTCTTTCTAGAAAGAAGTAATGGTTTATGTAGAAGAAAAGCAAGATTGCTAATAAAGTGAATAGAAGAGTTAGTACCAATAAACTACCAACTGATGTAGAAAACATCATAAGGCCTGTTACAATGAAGTAAATAAGTACAACAGTTGCGGTAACTATAAGGTGGATTAATCTTTCGTGTTGGAAAAATTGAATTTGTGTTAACATGTTAGAAAATACACGATCAGTTTTTTCTTCGTTTTCGACATCTGAAACAGCATCTTCGTAGATTTCTAAATATCTTTCTACACGAGGTCTCATAGCTATTCTTTTTGTATCAGTCATAATTTTCATATCTATTTCGCTCATAAACACACATCCTTTCATATTAGAATAATTATGTTTTTTATTTATATAATAATTATATCACAATAGGAAAAATAGTGAAAAAAGTGTAATAAAAAATCTTAAAATTATTTGAATAGAAGAGGATTAAAAATTTATAAAAAAATATTCAAAAAAAGTGAAAAAAGAGTTGACAATATTGAACATAATTAGTATACTATTAAGGCAGTCAAAACTGCTGAGGGATCTTAGCTCAGCTGGGAGAGCACCTGCCTTACAAGCAGGGGGTCACAGGTTCGAGCCCTGTAGGTCCCATATAACATAACAAAATTGCAAATTAAATAAATTTAATTATATATGGCGAGATAGCTCAGTTGGCTAGAGCACACGGTTCATACCCGTGGTGTCGAGGGTTCAAATCCCCCTCTCGCTACTAAAAGGACATCATTTATATGATGTCTTTTTTATTTGTTTACTCGATGAGGAAAGCTTTGAAAGCGTGAATTTATGCATTTGATAATCGTTATGTAATCACGAAACAAGAGAAGTAGTTTATGAATAAATAAAACCCCTTTAGATTTGATATGACCAAATATTATGGTTGCATATTAAACCTAAAGGGGGGTATTTATATAAATATTATAAACTTGCGTATTTCTCTTCACAATATTTACATCTGTAGAGCGGAATAGCAGGATCTGATAATATAAATACCTGATCTAATCCCTGTTCAACAGTAGTAATACATCTTGGATTCTTACACTTTAATACATTAGTTACAACTTTTGGAAGTGTGAGTTGTTTCTTACCAGTAAGTTCACCGTTTTCAATAATGTTAACAGTGATGTTACAATCTATAAAACCAAGTATATCAAAATCCACAATATCAAGTGGACCTTCAATTTTAATAATGTCTTTTTTTCCTAGCTTTTGGCTTCTAGCATTTTTTATTATTGCTACCTGGCAATCAAGTTTATCAAGACCAAGGTAGTTATATATATGCATGGCTTTACCAGCTTTAATATGATCAAGTACAAAACCGTTATTTAACTGTCCAACGTTAAGCATAGCATACCTCCTAATTATTTATTTTAATAGTTAGTATTATTTTGATACTAACTATTAATTAATCTACTTTAATTCCAAGAAGTGTAAGTATAAGAGCCATTCTTACATATACACCATATTGAGCTTGTTTAAAATATACTGCTCTTGGATCATCATCAACTTCTGGAGCTATTTCATTAACTCGTGGAAGTGGATGTAATACAAGTAAATCTTCCTTTCCTAGTTCCATTTTAGGTTTATCTAAAATATAGTAATCCTTCATGCGGATGTAATCTTCTTCGTTAAAGAAACGTTCTCTTTGAACACGAGTCATATATAAGATATCCAATTCAGGCATAACATCCTCTAATTTGTCAGCTTCAACATATGGAATATTATTTGCTTTAAGGACATTATCTCTAATATAGTCTGGAACTCTTAACTCTTTAGGTGAGATAAGAATGAACTTAATATTTGAATATCTTGCAAGAGCATTAATTAATGAGTGAACAGTTCTACCAAATTTTAGATCACCACATAGACCAATGGTAATATTATCAAGACGTCCTTTAAGAGATTTGATTGTTAGCAAATCCGTTAGCGTCTGTGTAGGGTGCTGATGACCACCGTCACCTGCATTTATAACTGGTATGTTTGATTTAGCTGATGCTACAAGTGCTGCACCTTCTTTTGGATGTCTAATAGCTGCAATGTCAGCGTAACAAGATACAACTCTTATAGTGTCTGATAAGCTTTCACCCTTAGCAGCTGAACTTGAATCGGCTGAAGAAAATCCTAAAACCTGTCCACCTAAATTAATCATGGCAGCCTCAAAACTAAGTCTTGTTCTTGTGGATGGTTCATAGAAAAGAGTAGCAATCTTTTTACCACTGCAAGCATGGCTGTACTTATCTATATTCTTTTCGATATCACAGGCAAGGTCTAAAAGATCATCAAGTTCTTTTACTGATAAATCCATTGGGCTAATTAAATGTCTCATATCAATCCTCCTTTTGTTTTGATTTTGTTTTATATACAATTAATGTGTCAATTCTTTGTTTATCGAGTTTAGTAACTTTAATAGTTAAATCTTCAATTTCAATGGTATCACCAATAGATGGAATTCTATCAAGTTTTTCCAAAATAATACCACTAATTGAGTCATAATCATCGGATGTGATTTTTGTGTTGAAGAAGTCGTTGAAATCTTCAATTCTTGTGATTCCAGATACTATGTAATGGCTTTTGTCAGCCTTTCTAATTGTATCAACTTCATCACTATCAAATTCATCTCTGATTTCACCAACAAGTTCTTCTAATATATCTTCAAGAGAAATAATACCAGCTACAGCAGAGTGACTATCAAGAACGACAGCGAGAGGAATGGATTGCTCCATCATTTCATCGAGAAGTTCGTATAAGTTTTTCTGCTCAAAAGTATAAATAGTAGCTCTAATGTAATCTCTTAAATTCTCTTTTTTACGTTTCTTTTTATTCTCCTTGCTTATTATATCAAAAAATACGTCTTTTATATTAACAAAACCGATAATATTATCGATTGTATTTTCATAAATTGGAATTCGAGTATACTTGTTATCTCTAACAAGCTCATAAAAGTCGCTCATTGGAGTGTCAACACTAGTACTACAAATGTCTATTCTAGGAACCATAATGTCCTTAGCAAGAGCGTCAGATAAATCAAATACATTATTAATGATGTCTTCTTCAGAATCTTCAATGATACCATGCTTAGTAGAAGCACTTACAATACCACGAAGTTCAGCTTCAGTTATAATGTCTCTTTTTTTATTAGTATCAATACCAAGACACATTAATAGAACATATGAAATTTTATCTACAATAAATATAAATGGTGTTAATATAATCATTAAAATATTTATTATATATGTGTATAAGTATGCGATCTTTTCAGGATAAAGACTTGCAACAGTTTTAGGTATAATCTCACCAAAAATTAACACAAGGAAGGTAAGAATACCTGTAGCAAATGATACGTATTTATTACCCCATATGTTTTGAGCGAGAATAGTTGCAAGAGCTGATGCTGAAAGGTTAACAATATTGTTACCAATAAGAATTGCGCTAAGCATCTTTGAAGAATTGCTAGTAATTTTAACTAAAAGAATAGCTTTTTTATCACCACTTGATGCTGCTAAGTTTAACTTAATGCGATTTAAGGTCGTCAAAGCAGTCTCTGCAGATGAAAAAAAGCCTGAGAGAATAAGCAATATTATTAAAATTACTAGTTTAATTATGTTCGCGGTATCCAAAATATACTCCTAAATTTGAAAATTTATTCTTAATAATTATATATCATTTTTATGGATTAGTCTATAATATTATCCTTAATTATATTTCTAATTGTTGAATATAAATATGGTTTTAAATCATCGATTGAAAGTGGTTCATTATAAAGAATTGCACTATAACATGTTGAACTAACCAGTTCAATAATTAAGAAAAGCATAACTTCTGGAGCTTTGAATTTATATTTATCATCATTAATCATATTCATGTAGTAATCTAAGAAAGAAACTTCATTCTCATCACTAGGAGAGTAGTTAGTAAGGGCATTTTTAAAAATCCCCCATCCAAGGTTTTTAGAAATAAAATTAAGTAATCTTTGATTTTCTTTTAACTCATCAATAGTATAGTCAACTATGAAGATAATCTTATCTTCAATATCTATAATATCAGAATGTTTTAATAGTTCATTATGAGCTTTATTAAAAAGCTCATTAGACTTATGAGCTATTAATTTATTTCTAATATCATATTTATCTCTAAAATAAAGGTAAAATGTACCTTTACCAACACCTGCATTTTTTGAAATATCAGAAATAGAGGTTTTATTAAAACCAGTAGTGGTAAATAATTCAAATGCTGTAGCAAGAAGTGATTCTTTTTTTTCTTTCTTTTTCTTATCAATTTTACTCATAAATAAACTCCTGATTTTTAGAATATGCTTTGAAATGTAATTAAAAAACATGCAAGTATTCAAGCAAAAAACAATGATTTCTTAGAATAGTATAAATGAAAAAAATAAATTTATCAATATTTTAGAAACAAATATTGACTACTAGTCAGTTTTGAGTTATAATTCAGTTGAAATCAAAAATGACTGATAGTCAGTTTTGAAAAATATTATCAATTGTAAAGCTTTTTCATAAATGAAAAAGAAGTTTGAATTAATTTAAGGAGAGTTATTATGGCTAGGAAATTAGGAAAAACAATTGTAAAACATCGAGGCTTAATAATAGTACTTTATGTTCTGTTGCTAATTCCATCTATAATAGGTTATGCAAATACAAGAATTAATTATGATATTTTATCGTATTTGCCAAGTGACATTGAAACGATGAAAGGACAGAACATACTAGTTAATGAATTTGGCTCCGGTGGATTTTCATTCTTCATAGTTGACGATATGAAAGAAAAGGACGTAGAAAAACTAAAGGGAAAGATCGAAAAAGTAGAAGGCGTTCATAAGGTTATTTGGTATGACTCATTAATGGACATTACAGTTCCAATGGAATTATTACCAGATAAAATCGTTAATGCATTTAATAATGGAAATGCAACAATGATGCTTATTATGTATGATAAGACAACATCTGATGATTTAACCATGAAGGCAATAGAAGATATTAGAGAAATCTCTAATGAACAATGTTTCTTAAGTGGTATGTCAGCGGTAGTTACGGATACAAAAATTATAGCAAATACTGAGACACCAGTTTATGTTGTTATTGCTGGAATTTTAACACTTATAGTTTTAGGCGTTGCCATGGATTCGTTCATAGTACCGGTATTATTTTTGGTAAGTATAGGAATGTCAATTGTATATAACTTAGGAAGTAATATTTTTATGGGAGAAATCTCATATATTACAAAGGCGCTTGCTGCAGTATTACAACTTGGTGTCACTATGGATTATTCCATATTCTTATATAACTCCTTTAAGGAATATAAGGAAAAATTCCCGGATGATTCAAAAAGAGCAATGTCTCATGCAATATCAAACACCATTGTTTCAGTAACAGCTAGTTCAATAACAACAGTTGCTGGATTTTTAGCGCTCTGTTTTATGAGTTTTACTTTGGGACTTGATATAGGAATCGTAATGATAAAAGGTGTAGTAATTGGTGTTATTGAATGTGTAACTCTTTTACCAGCAATACTATTATTATTTGAAAAAACAATAGATAAAAGAAGACATAAACCATTATTACCTGAATTTAAAGGAATAGCGAAGTTCGTAACAAGAAAGCATTTGCTGCTATTGGTGCTATACATAGTAATATTGATACCAGCATTACATGGAAATAATAATGTTGATGTTTATTATAACTTGGATGAAACAATACCAGTAAGTTATAAGAGTCGTGCAGCAAATGTCAAATTAAATGAATTATTCGATACAAATTCAACACATATGATATTGATGGATTCAAATTTAAGTGCATCAAAGTCAGCCGAGATGGCTAAGGAACTTGAAAAGGTAAAAGGTGTTGAAACAGTTTTATCATATGATAGTTTTGTTGATCCATCAATACCTGATGAATTTGTTCCGGATAAGATTAAGGATGAACTTGCAGATGATAAATGGAAATTAGCATTTGTATTTTCTGATTATAAGGTAGCATCTGATGAAGTTAACAGACAGGTGGATGAGTTAAATAAAATAATTGATAAGTATGATGAAAAGGCAATGCTGATTGGTGAAGCTCCTTGTACAAAGGATTTGATCGATATTACGGATAAGGATTTTAAGACAGTTAATGTGGTTTCAATTGGAGCTATATTCTTAATTATCTTAATTACATTTAAGTCAATTTCACTTCCAGTTATTTTAGTTGCAGTAATTGAACTTGCAATCTTTATTAATATGGCAATCTCATATTATACAGGAACAACAATTCCGTTTATATCTTCAGTTGTAATTGGAACTATTCAGCTTGGTGCTACAGTTGATTATGCAATCCTTATGACGACAAGATATAAGAAGGAACGAAATAATGGAATGAGTAAAAAAGAAGCAGTAAGAATAGCTTCATCAAGTAGTGCAAAATCAATAGTGGTAAGCGGTCTTAGTTTCTGTGCAGCAACGATTGGGGTTGCAATTTACTCAAAGATTGACATGATTAGTTCACTTTGTTTAATGATTTCAAGAGGTGCGATTATTAGTATGTTCTGTGTACTATTATTCTTACCAGCCATGTTTATGATATTTGATGGATTGATAAGAAAAACAAGTATTGGATTTAAGTAGAATGTATATTGATTAGATAAGCATAAATTCAGGGTGAAAAATGAATTTGAAAAAAAAATAGAATAAATTTAAGGAGGATACAACAATGAGGAAAAAATATGTATATAAAGTAAGTACAGCTTTAGTTTCATTATCACTTATAGCATCACTTCTTTGTGGATGTAGTAATAAAAATGTGAGCGTTAATAATACAAATTCTAAAGCGTCCATAGAGGAGAATGGTGTTTTGCTTAGTGCAGTTACAGCACAGGCTAATACTGAAGATAAGGATACAGATAAAGAAGAGACAGTTTATGTAATTGCAGATAGTAATGGAAAGATAGATGAAACCGTCGTTAGTGAATGGTTAAAGACCAATGGTTATGTTGGCGACATTAAAGATGTGGCAAACCTTGATGATTTGGAAAATGTTAAGGGGGATGAAAACGTAAAAGTGGGAGATGACGGCAACATAACCTGGAAAAGCAATGGAAAAGATATTTATTATAGAGGTAATGCTAAGAAAGAAGTTCCAGTTACAATTACACCAAAGTATACATTAGATGGAAAGGAAATTTCTGCAAAAGATTTAAAAGGTAAGAGTGGTGAAGTTGTAATAAGATATGATTATACAAATAATCTAAAGAATGAAGTTGAAATCGAAGGTAAGAAAGAGGAAATATATACTCCATTTGTTGTACTTACAGGACTATTAGTTGATACCGATAAATTCAGTGATATTGAAGTGACAAATGGCAAATTAGTATCTGATGGAACACATAATATTGTTATTGGTTATGCTATTCCTAATTTAAGTGATAATTTAAAGCTTGAAAATATTAAGGATAAAAAGGTTGAATTGGACATTCCAGATTATATTGAGATTAAAGCAAATGTAAAGGATTTTGAATTAGGTGATTCAATGTCTTTAATTACAACATCGCTTTTTGATGATATAAATCTTGAAAATGGGGATGTTAAAGATCTTATAAATGATCTTGATGAAGCATCAGGTAAACTTTCAGAATCAAGTGAAAAACTTGTTGAAGGAACTGGAAAACTTGATGATGGTGTTAGTGAACTTGATGGAAAGATGGAAGAATTTGCTGATGGAACATCTGATTTAAAGAAGGGTATAAAAGATTATACTGGTGGTGTTAAAAAAGCAAAAAAAGGAGCCAATAAAATTGTTAAAGGTGGAAAGACGTTATCAAAAGCATCTAAGAAGATTAATAAAGGATCAAAGAAGTTAAAGAACGGTGTTAAAACTTTAAAGAAGGGAACATCTGATTTAAATACAGGAGCTAAATCAGCTAAAAATGGTTCTAAGAAATTAGATGATGGAGCTAAGGATTTAAGAGATGGACTTAAGAAACTAAGTACAGGATCAGGTGCATTAAAGAGTGGTATCGGATTGATTGATGCAGGTATTGATAAATTAGATGGAGGATTTGCTACACTAACAGCAAATGATAAGAATTTAATAGATGGAAGTGCATCTATTAGTCAGGGAATATCAGGAATTAAACAGTATGCTGATGGAGCTAAAAAATATAGTGATGCAATAAAGCAGAATAAGGAAAGTTTACTTAGTCTCTATTCGCAACTTAGTCAGGCAGGAATGACTGAACAGGCAGCTTCAATTCTTAATTTGTATGGAGCATTATATGGCGATGGAACTGAAACTAACCCAGGTCTTACAAATGTTGTTGATGGACTTGATAATGTGGCATCAAAGGTAGAAATGGGATATAACGGTGTTAAGGATGCAGAAGGCAACTTCATGAAAAACGAAAAAGGTGAATACATAAATGTAGGATTTGATAGTAGTTTGAAAAATTATGTTGGCGGAGTAGAAAGTTTAAGTAAAGGTGCATTAGAACTTAATGATGGTATGACAAAGATTGTTGATGGTATCGATGAACTAGATAAGGGGGTTACTGGTGCATATACAGGTTCGAAAACACTTAAAAACGGAACAAAATCATTATATGATGGATTGGTTGAACTTGAATCAGGAACAGCACAAGTAGATAGTGGTGTAGGTACACTTTATAGTGGAACACAGGATCTTTATAAAGGAACATATAGTTTTAATAATGGTCTTGGAAAATTCGTTTCAGGAATTGAAGCAGTTGATGAAGGACTTGGAACTATTAGTGATAATAACAAGAAATTAAATAGTGGAGCAAGACAGATTGATAACGCAGCAGAGAAGATTAAGGATGCAGTATCACAATTACATGAAGGAACAACAAGCTTAGATAATGGTATGATTAAATTTGATGAGGAAGGAATACAGAAATTAACTGATGCATTAAAAGGTTCTGATGGTGCATACGAAAGATTAGTAGAAACAGTTAAGGCTGGACAAAACTATCAGAGTTTTGCAGGTAAAACAGATAATCAAAAATCACAGGTTAAGTTCATTTATAAGATTAAAGGTATTTAATCTAGATTTTGATCATTCCTTAAATTTATTCAAAAAAGGGAAAGTCGCTAGTTTATACTAGCGACTTTCTTATTATCTTTAATTATTCATCATTTGAATTGTTATTTCTCTGATTACTATTATTGCTGTTGTTACTGTTATTACCATTGTTATTATTATTTCTAGATTCATCAGTAGTGCTATTAGAGAAATTATTCTCTGAACTATATGACCTGCGTTGTACGCCATGTTTATTACACTTCTTAGTTGGAACATCGTCATTAGGGAAGTATTTAATCTCTGTTTCTTTACAAGCATCTCCATTTGGAAGAAGTCCAGATTCCTTACATACCTCAATTCCAACTACATCATCATCACCTGATAAGTCAAATTCAAATGGTTTATCTTTATATTTAAATTCATCAGTAACCTGGTCCATTATCTTGCTCCACAAGTCTTCGTGGTAGAATATTGTTCCATTACCTAAATCGGAGTTTTCATCATATCCAAACCAAACACCAGCTGTTAGATATGGAGTGAAACCAACAAACCATAAGTCGTACTGACTTGATGTTGTACCTGTCTTACCAGCTACATGTAAATCTTTTGCATGAATATGATTACCAGCAGTACCATGTCCATTAACAACTTCTTCCATAGCTTCTGTAAGCTGAGCAGCAGTACCGGCCTTTATAACCTTATGTGATTTAGGTGTTGTATTATCGAGGATAATAAGTCCTGAACTATCAACAACCTGAGTATATAAAACTGGTTTATTATAAACACCGTTATTAGCAATTGCAGCATAAGCAGCAGTAAGCTCTAAATTTGTAACACCGTCTGTAATACCACCAAGGGCAAGAGCCTGGTTCTTATCAGAAAGAACTGTACCATCCTGCAATACTCTGTCTTCAACAAGAGTAGTAATACCAAATTCTTTTAATTTATCAAAACCTTTTTCAACACCAATGTCTGTAAGTGTTCTAACGGCGATGATATTCATAGACTGAGCAATGGCTTGTTTAATTGAGTATGAACCACCATAGTGACCATCCCAGTTAGAAACAGCTCGTCCGTTAGCATAACTATAACGACTATTGTCCATCTTAGTTTTTAAAGTATATCCCATTTCATCAATGGCTGGTGCATAAACACCAACAACCTTGAAAGTAGAGCCTGGCTGACGTTTACTTTGAGTGGCACGGTTAAGTGTCATGTTACCAGATTTTTTACCACGTCCACCCACAATGGCTTTTACATAACCTGTGGATTGGTCAATTACTGTGAATGAAGCCTGTGGCTGTTTAGTGTAACTAATTGTTTCACCAAGAACTCTATAGTCTTTAGAATCCGTAGGGATTCCTTTTGGAAATAAATATTTTTTATATTTCTTAACACAATCTCTGCATTCTTTCTTAGAAGAGAAGATTAGTTTGAAGTTTTGTTCTTCAAGAGTAACTCTGTGATAATACTTAATTGAATTCTCTGAATAATTCTCAATAGTACCATCTTTTAAATTTTTAACTGAGAAAGCCCAGTTAAATGAATATTTAATTGTGGCTGGATAATTAGCATCATTAGAAAGCTCTTTATCACAAATCTCCTGAATTTTCGAATCTTGAGTTGAATAGATTTTTAATCCGCCACTATAAAGCAACTGATATGCCTGAGTATATGTATATCCTTTTTGAACCTGTAAATCATTAAGAATATCTGAAATTAACTGGTCGACAAAGTATGTA
This sequence comes from Eubacterium uniforme, assembly GCF_900167115.1. GTDB lineage: Bacteria > Bacillota > Clostridia > Lachnospirales > Lachnospiraceae > Eubacterium_S > Eubacterium_S uniforme. Next base: position 53,275 of record NZ_FUXZ01000011.1, on the reverse strand, counting down.
TATTCTGAATATGACTTTCTGTTAGGATCTTCTTCTAAGATATTCTTTGAATAATCAAAGTTTATAGCTTCGTCGTATTCTTCTTGAGTTATATGACCATTTTTAAGCATGTACTGTAAAATAGTAGTTCTTCTAACATTGTTTTCATCACTATGATGAATAGGTTCTAAGTAAGCCGGATTCTGAGTGATAGCAGCAATAACTGTACATTCAGCTAAATTTAAATCCTTAACATCCTTGTTAAAGTAACGATGAGCGGCAGCCTGTACACCAAGTGTATTAGAACCTAAGTTTATTGTATTTAAATAACTTTCAAGAATTTCTTCTTTTTTTAGTTCTTTTTCAAGTTTAACAGCCAAATACTGTTCCTGAATCTTACGCCTAATCAAAGAGCCGTATGTCTGGTTGCCTTCCCAAAGACCAGCAAATACATTGTTCTTTATAACCTGCTGTGTAATAGTAGAAGCACCCTGTGATAAACTCTTTGTTTTAAAAACTTGAACAGCGGCACGACCGATACCTTGAATATCTATACCATTATGCTCGTAGAAACGTTCATCTTCGATATCAACAAATGCATTCTTTAAGTTATCTGGTATTTCATCAATTTTAGCATAAATACGGTTTGAACCAGCAGTGATAAGAGTAACAATCTCTTTACCATCTGTGTTATATGCTTTTGACTGATATGAATTAGGAGCAATATTTACTGATTTAAGATCAGGCGCATTATCAATAATGCCCTTAATTGTTCCTATACCAAATGATGTTAAAAATGCTACTATAAATAATGAGCAAAATAAACCTAATTTTAATATTGTAATCAACGATTTGGTTGAAAACTTGCTTTGTAGTGAAACTAATTCACGTTGCTTTTCAACCGTCTTCTTATACGTAAAGTTCATAGATTCTCTTCCTCCTAACTTTCATATTATATCAAATATGATATATAAATAAAAGTACCAAATATTTAACATTTCCTTAATAAATACAAAATCCTAGAAGTTTTAATCTTAATATAGTATAATATGCGATGATGTTGATTCATACATATGTTTATGTAATATATATAATATATTTTTATATAGATATATGAAATGATTTATTATTAATATTATGGAAAATAATTATATTATTAAATGTAAGGATAAATATGGATAAAGTAAAATATGTAATCGAGGATGGCGAGAGTGAAGTTGTAATAACTAAATCTCGATTCCTTGGGTTTATAAAGAAAGTAAAAACTGAAGATGAAGCCATTGAGTTTATAAATGCCATGAAGAAAAAATACTGGGATGCAAGACATAACTGTATGGCATATGTCATCGAAGGAGACCAGGAGATTAAAAGGTTTAGTGATGATGGTGAACCACAGGGCACAGCAGGAAAGCCTATACTTGATGTTTTAGAAAGACAAAATATTAAGAATGCTGTAATAGTTGTCACCAGATATTTTGGTGGAGTGCTTCTTGGAACTGGTGGTCTGGTTAGAGCTTATACAGAAGCATCAGTAGAAGCCGTTAAGAATGCAAAGATATGTGAAGTTAGCGATGGAGTAAGATTTAATATAGAAGTAGATTATACATCTGCAGGTAAGATTTCATATTATCTTAGACAAAATGGTGGTCATGAAGTTGAAACAACTTATGGAGAGAATGTTATAATCGACTTGATTGTAGATAAAACTGATGAAAAGGCATTAGAAGACAAAGTTACGGAAATAACATCTGCACAGGCTAGATTTATTAGCAAGGAAGATATTACTTATGGTATATGTGGAGATGAATATATATGGGAATTATAAGTATAAATATTATTATTGGAAAACTTAAAAATATGATTTTTAATAGGAAATAAATGAAACGGAGAATTATAAATGGAAGTATTAGAATTCTTTCAGGATATTAGAAATCCTTTTTTAACATTTTTGTTTAGACTTTTATCATATGCTGCATCTGAAATAATTGTTATAGTTGCAGTTTGTGTACTTGTATGGTGCGTTGATAAAAAATTAGGATATAGATTGATATTTGGATTTTATATATCGGCGATATTGGTATGGAGTATAAAAATAATTTGTAGAGTACCTAGACCTTGGGTTAGAAGCAAGAATATTAAGCCAGTAAAATCAGCGCTTAGTGATGCAACAGGATATTCATTCCCAAGTGGACATACACAAAGTGCATCTTCATTTTATGGAACATTTGCTTATGTGGCTAGGAAAAATATAACTAAGATATTATTGATTTTACTTATTATAGGTGTGGCATTTTCAAGAATGTACTTAGGTGTGCATACACCACTTGATGTTAGTATGGGATTTTTGATTTCAATAGTTGCAACCTATGCATTTAACGATTTGTTAGATAGAGGAATTATATATAAAGCAAGACAAGAAGCATTGTTATTTTTACTCTTATTTGTGAGTTTATGTTTAACAGCATTTGGTGTTATATGCGTACAAACAAATTATATTGATACAGAAAATGCATATGATTTCTTTAAAATGATTGGGATTTCATATGGACTTTCAATTGGTTGGTATTTAGAAAGTACAAAACTTGATTTTAAAACTGATAACAAAAGCATAAAAGAAAAAGCTATCATATTAATAGTTGGTTTGGTAATAATGTTATTAATTAAATCTGGAATTAAACATATTTTTGGAGAAACATTATTAATAGATGTTATTAGATATTTTATTGTAATATTATTTGCTACATATATATATCCGCTTATATTTGAAAATATCCATAACAAATACTTGAAAAATAATACAGATATGATAAAATCATAGTCGTTTGGGTTTATATATAAGAAGGATTAAGAAAATCCGAAGAAGATATTTGCTGAAAAAATATTTTAGCGGAGAATTGAAAGGAATCGTATGAAAACTAAAAGAGAAGATGTGAGAAACATCGCAATTATTGCCCATGTAGATCATGGTAAAACAACACTTGTTGATGAATTATTAAAACAGAGTGGTGTATTTAGAGAAAATCAGGAAGTTGTAGAAAGAGTAATGGACTCTAATGATATTGAAAGAGAAAGAGGAATTACTATTCTTTCAAAGAATACAGCTGTATATTACAACGGAATTAAGATTAACATTATCGACACTCCAGGTCATGCTGATTTTGGTGGAGAAGTTGAGCGTGTACTTAAGATGGTAGACGGTGTTGTACTTGTAGTTGATGCTTATGAGGGAGCAATGCCACAGACAAAGTTCGTTTTAAGAAAAGCTTTAGAACTTGAACTTCCAGTTATTGTATGTATCAATAAGATTGACAGACCAGAAGCTAGACCTACAGAGGTTATTGATGAAGTATTAGAACTCTTTATTGAACTTGATGCTAATGATGAACAGCTTGATTGTCCGTTCGTATATGCATCAGCTAAAGCGGGTCATGCAGTTTTAGAACTAGATGATTCACCAGAAAATATGATTCCACTTTTTGAAACAATCGTAAATTACATACCTGCACCAGAAGGTGATCCTGATGCTGATACACAGGTACTTATTAGTACAATTGATTACAATGAATATGTTGGTCGTATCGGTGTTGGTAAGGTAGATAATGGTGTTATAAAAGTTAATCAGGATGCAGTTGTTGTTAATGCACATGAACCTGATAAATTTATGAAAGTTAAGATTAGTAAGTTATACGAATTTGATGGTCTTGATAAGGTAGAAGTTAATGAAGCTAAGATTGGTTCAATCGTAGCAATTTCTGGTATCGCAGATATTCATATTGGTGATACTATTTGCTCACCTGAAAATCCAGTTGCAATTCCATTCCAGAAGATTTCAGAACCTACAATTGCTATGCAGTTCATGGTAAATGATAGTCCGCTTGCAGGTCAGGAAGGTAAGTTTGTAACTTCTAGACATATTAGAGAAAGATTATTTAGAGAACTTAATACAGACGTATCACTTCGTGTTGAAGAAACAGATAATATGGATAGCTTTAAGGTGTCAGGACGTGGTGAACTTCATTTATCTGTTTTAATTGAAAACATGAGACGTGAAGGATATGAATTTGCTGTAAGTAAGGCAGAAGTTTTATATAAAGAAGATGAGAATGGTAAGAAGCTTGAGCCTATGGAGATTGCCGTTATTGATGTTCCAGAAGAATTTGCTGGATCAGTAATTGAGAAGTTAAGTCAGAGAAAGGGCGAACTTCAGAATATGTCTCAGGGTAATGGCGGATATACAAGACTTGAATTTAATATTCCATCACGTGGTCTTATTGGATACCGTGGCGAGTTTATGACAGATACAAAGGGTAATGGTATCATTAATACAGTTTTCGATGGATATGGTCCATACAAGGGTGACATTGAATATAGAAAGCAGGGTTCACTTATTGCATTTGAAGCAGGTGAAGCTGTAACATACGGTTTATTCAATGCTCAGGAACGTGGTACATTATTTATCGGACCTGGTGAAAAAGTATATTCAGGTATGGTTATCGGTCAGAATGGTAAGACAGATGACATCGAAGTAAATGTATGTAAGACAAAGCATCTTACAAATACAAGATCTTCAGGTGCTGATGATGCGCTTAAACTTGTACCAAAGAGAATATTAAGTCTTGAACAGTGCCTTGAGTTTATCGATACAGATGAGTTACTTGAAGTAACACCAGAGAATTTAAGAATTAGAAAGAAGATTCTTGATCCTACACTTCGTAAGAGAGCTGGATTTAGAAAGAGTTAAGGTATATAAAATTATAAATTTATAAGAAGAGTATTCTCAATCTTAAAGAAGAGGATACTCTTCTTTTTTATGATTTGATATCACAAAAAAAGCGATAAAAATATAAAGCCAAAACTTTAATTATAAAAATTCTCATAATTATATATAAATTATTACAATAAAGAGATATAATAGAAACTATATTTGATATATATAAATGAAATTGATAATTTCTTAACAAAATTTCTAAAAAAGGGTTGACAAGGAAGAATAAGAATGTTAAACTTTTAACAAATAAAAACATAAAAGAAAAATAACAATTCTATTTATTGGTTTTATTTAATGTATTTAAGATGATTCGCTGATTTAATTCAGAGAAGAAAATAAAAAATAATAAGGAGGCCGTAGGAATGGCGAAAAAGAAAGAGTATGAAATCGTTGATAGCGTAGAGAAACTTGAAGCAGCCATTGCCCGTGTAAAGAAAGCACAGGAAGAATTTGCTACATATACACAGGAGCAGGTTGATAAGATTTTCCTCGCAGCTGCTATAGCAGCTAACAAACAGAGAATTCCACTTGCAAAGATGGCTGTAGAAGAAACAGGCATGGGTATCGTGGAAGATAAGGTTATTAAAAACCATTTTGCATCCGAGTACATTTACAATAAATATAGAGATACAAAGACTTGCGGGGTTATTGAAGAGAATAAGGCATATGGTACAAAGAGAATAGCTGAACCTATTGGTCTTATCGCAGCTGTTATTCCAACAACTAACCCAACATCAACAGCAATTTTTAAAACACTTATTTCTCTTAAAACAAGAAATGGTATTATCATTAGCCCACATCCAAGAGCTAAGGAATCTACAATTGCTGCTGCAAAGGTTGTATTAGAAGCTGCTGTTGAGGCAGGAGCTCCAGAAGGAATCATCGATTGGATTGATGTGCCATCGCTTGAATTGACAAACCTTATTATGAAAGAAGCAGATACAATCCTTGCTACAGGTGGTCCTGGTATGGTTAAGGCTGCTTATTCATCAGGTAAGCCAGCACTCGGCGTTGGTGCAGGTAACACTCCAGTTGTTATTGATGATTCAGCAGATGTATTACTCGCTGTTAACTCAATCATTCATTCAAAGACATTTGATAATGGTATGATTTGTGCTTCAGAACAGTCAGTAATCGTTCTTTCAAAAATTTATAAAGAAATTAAAGATGAGTTTAAGAATAGAGGATGTTATTTCCTTAAACCAGCTGAACTAGATAAAGTTAGAAAGACAATTATTATAAATGGTGCGCTTAATGCTAAAATCGTTGGTCAGAGCGCATTTACAATTGCAAAACTTGCAGGAGTTAAGGTTCCAGAAGAAACAAAGATTCTTATCGGTGAGGTTGAATCAGTTGATATTTCTGAGGAATTTGCTCATGAAAAATTATCACCTGTTCTTGCTATGTACAAGGCAAAAGATTTCGATGACGCACTTGCAAAAGCTAAACAGCTTGTAGCAGATGGCGGTTACGGACATACAGGTGCTATTTACGCAAACGTAAATGAAACTGAAAAACTTGCTAAGCATGCGGCAGCAATGAAGACATGTCGTATTCTCGTAAATACTCCTACATCACACGGTGGTATCGGTGATCTTTACAACTTTGATCTTACACCATCACTTACACTTGGTTGTGGTTCATGGGGTGGTAACTCAATATCAGAGAATGTTGGAGTTAAGCACTTACTTAATATTAAGACAGTTGCTGAAAGGAGAGAGAATATGTTATGGTTCAGAACACCTGAAAAGGTATACTTCAAAAAAGGATGTATGCCAGTTGCCCTTGATGAACTTAAAAACGTTATGGGTAAGAAGAGAGCATTTATTGTTACAGATACTTTCTTATATAAGAATGGAAATTCAAAAGCTATTACAGATAAACTTGATGAAATGGGTATCGTTCATACAACATTCTACAATGTTCAGCCAGATCCAACTTTAGCAAATGCTTTAGAAGGTGTTGAACAGATGAGAAGCTTTGAACCAGATACAATCATCGCACTTGGTGGTGGTTCAGCAATGGATGCTGCTAAGATTATGTGGGTATTATATGAACATCCAGAAGCAGACTTCATGGATATGGCTATGAGATTCTGTGATATTAGAAAGAGAATCTATACATTCCCTAAGATGGGTGAGAAGGCTTACTTTGTAGCTATTCCAACATCTTCAGGTACAGGTTCAGAAGTTACACCATTTGCTGTTATTACAGATGAAAAGACTGGCAGCAAATACCCACTCGCTGATTACGAACTTATGCCAAATATGGCAATTATTGATACTGATAACATGATGACTCAGCCTAAGGGCTTAACATCTGCATCAGGTATTGATGCATTAACACATGACCTTGAAGCATACGCTTCAATTATGGCAACAGACTACACAGATGGTCTTGCACTTAAGAGTATGAAGAATATCTTTGAATATCTTCCTACAGCATATGAAGACGGAACTAACGTTGAAGCTCGTAGCAAGATGGCAGATGCATCTACACTTGCTGGTATGGCATTTGCTAATGCATTCTTAGGTGTATGTCACTCTATGGCACATAAACTTGGTGCATATCATCACCTTCCACATGGTATAGCTAACGCACTTTTAATTACAGATGTTATGAGATTTAATGCATCAGAAACACCTACAAAGATGGGTACATTCTCACAGTATCAGTATCCACACACATTAGCTAGATATGCTGAATGTGGTAGATTCTGCGGATTTACAGGTAAGGATGACAAGGAAGTATTTGAAAACTTCATTAAGGGCATCGAAAAACTTAAGAAGCAGATTGGTATCAAGAAGACAATCAAGGATTATGGCGTAGATGAGAAGGAATTCCTTGCTACTCTTGATCAGATGGTAGAAGATGCATTTGATGACCAGTGTACTGGTGCAAACCCAAGATATCCACTTATGAAGGAAATCAAGGATATGTATCTTAAGGCTTATTACGGCAAGTAGAAGGGGGTAAGTTATGGATTTAAGTAATGTAGTTGCTGTTAGAGCACAGAAAAAAGTATATCGCGATGGCGATGCTGCAATTAAAGTATTTGATGAAAGTTATTCAAAAGCTGACATTTTAAATGAAGCATTGAATACAGCAAGAGTTGAAGAAACAGGTCTTAACATTCCTAAGATTAGACAGGTAACATCAATTGATGGCAAGTGGGCTATCGTTACTGACTTTATCGAAGGTAAGACACTTAGTCAGCTCATGGATGAAAATCCAGATAAGATTGACGAATATCTTAACTTATTCGTAGATATTCAGCTTGAAATTCACAGCAAGAAGTCTCCTCTTTTAGGAAAACTTAAGGATAAGATGTATAGAAAGATTAGCGAGACAGACTTTGATGCTACAACACGTTATGACCTTCATACAAGACTTGAAGGTATGCCAAAGCACAACAAGGTTTGTCACGGTGACTTTAGACCAAGTAACGTAATCATCACAAAAGATGGTACAGCTTATGTTATCGACTGGGCACATGCTACTCAGGGTAATGCATCAGCTGATGTTGCTAGATCATACTTATTATTCTCATTAAATCATAGTGAAGAAATGGCTAATAAGTATCTTGATATCTTCTGTAAGAAGAGCGATACAGCTAAACAGTATGTTCAGAAATGGCTTCCAATCGTAGCTGCTTCACAGTCAGTTAAGGGTCGTCAGGAAGAAAGAGATTTCTTACATAAATGGGTTAACGTAGTAGAATACGAATAAAATGATATAAGTGTCAAAGGTCAAAATGCATTTATGCTTGCATAAGAAGCATTTTGACTTTATGACACGCCGAACCATGAGAAAGTAGCATTTTACGCAGTAAAATAGCGGATTTCGAATGGTTCTAGGATTGCGAAAATTGCGATAGCAATGTAGCAATCCGTATATCAATCAAAAATATATTTTTATACATTTCATTTCAGGGCTCTGTCTACCTTTATGGTATTCAGAGCCTTTTTATGTGTTGACGGCGTGTAAGCGGCTATAATAATATAGTTCTAAATACCATATTGATAGACAGAATGTAAAAAATAATTTTGCGAACTGTGACTTTTTTTTGTTTTGGATTGTGTTTAGTATGAAAGGAAAAATTTTCATATAAACTAGGAGGTAAAGAAATGAAAAAAATGAATAAAGCGGCAGCATTAGTTTTATCAACAGCTATGTTGGCAGGTCTTGGATGCGGATGTGATAATTATGTTAGTGTAAATGCAGATACACAGGCTGCACAGACTATTCAAACAGCAAATGTTACAGAAAATGGGAAAGGAATACTTGATGGATTTAAGATAATAAAAGTTTTTAATTTTAATGATAAATATGCAAATATTGTTTTGAAAAACGATAAGTATACTGTTGAAAGAAGAAAAGATAAAAACGTTACAGGTCATGAAAAACAGGCATTATTTAGAATTGATGGAAAAAAGATTGTAGATTATACAAGTGAAGATATAGAAGTTTTAAGTAATGGATGTGTATTTGCTAGAAATTACTTATATTCAAATAGTATGAAACTAGCAAATACAAAGGTAACAAGGGTATATAATATAGATGATAATTATATTTTAGCTAGATTAAAAAAGAAATATGATTATCGTATTTTTGATAGTAAAGGTAAGGTAGTAAAAAAGATTAAAAATAGATCTGATTTAATTTCTGTAATTAAGGAATATAAATTATTTAATTATTATTTCGATGAAGGAATAGATGAAACAGATTTTAAAGAAGAAAATTTTAAAAATAATTTAGTGAAATTTAATTTGGTTCAAAATGCAGCAAATGGAACAATAAGTAACAAAGATGGAAAAGAAATAGCTACTAGTAAAGATAATATTCATTTTTATAATAATTGTTATGCTGTAAATAGTGCATCTAATAAATTTGAATTGTATAATGCAACTGGAACAATGATTAAATCTTTTGACTGGAATTTTGATATGGGAGAAGAATCTTGTATTGTTTTTTCAGATACAGATGGAAAACGTGCGTTGATTAGTAGTGAATATGGTAGTGGTACTATTTATATTGTTGATTTAGAATCAGGCAAAACAAAGGAAATGAATATTAAGAGCAAAAATAGTAAGTTTAATAGTAGAGATATTAGATTTTATGAAGATTTAAATGTGTTTAGTGTTACTTTCAGTTATGCAGATTCGGGTGAATATGAATATGAAGTTGCCGGATTTTACGATTTAGATGGAAATAATGTATTTAAAAATAATGATGAAATTAAGGTAAGAGAATATTTAGGAAATGGTTATTTTTCATTCACTAAGAATAATAAGTTATGCATTGGATTGTTAAAGTCTTTCCCAGAAGTAAAGGCTACAAAATTAGTAAAGAAAATACGTTTATGGAAAGATTATCCAAAGGCAACAAAGATTAAGAAAACAAAGAAAAATGGAAACACATTAAATATTACATTAAAGAAAGTTAAGAAAGTAAAAGGTTATGCAGTGAAAGTTTATTCAACTGAGATAAATGCTTTAAATGATATTAAACCTGTTACTTTTAAATCAAAAAAACCATTGGTTAAAGTAAACTTAAAGAAATTTAAAAATAAAAAGAAATTATATGTTAAGGTTTACACATATGTTAAAGATATTGATGGAAATCAGTTAAAAACTTATTCATATGATTTCATGGTAAAAGAAGTAAAAGTTAAATAAGTAATAGAAAGCTGTATTGCAATGCAATGCAGCTTTTTTATGTTTAAAATCACAATAAAGACAAATAAAATATAAGTATAAAGCATACCGTTTATGGTATGCTTTTCTTAATCTTACACAAATGTAAGATTAAATATATTGCAAAGGAATAAAGGGTATAGTATAATCCTAACTTGAGAATGTATATTTTTTAACAATTAATATACATTTAAGGAAATTATTTATGTAATAGTCCAATGGGACATTTTTGAACAAAAAATATGGAGGGAAGTATGTTACAAGTAAAGAATATTTGTAAAAAGTATGTAACAGGCGAGCTTACCCAGGTTGCACTTGATAATGTTTCTGTTAATTTCAGAGATAATGAATTTGTTGCAATCTTAGGTCCATCTGGTTCAGGTAAGACAACACTTCTTAATGTTGTTGGTGGTCTTGACAGATACGATAGTGGTGATCTCGTAATCAATGGAATTTCTACAAAGAAATACAAAGATAAGGATTGGGATGCATATAGAAACCATACAATTGGTTTTGTATTCCAAAGTTATAATCTTATTCCACATCAGTCAGTATTAGCAAATGTTGAGTTAGCTCTTACTATTTCTGGTGTATCAGGAAAGGAACGTAAACAGAGAGCAAAAGATGCACTTGAAAAGGTAGGTCTTAAGGAACATATTCATAAGAGACCAAATCAGTTATCAGGTGGTCAGATGCAGCGAGTTGCAATTGCAAGAGCGTTAGTTAATGATCCTGATATCTTGCTTGCAGATGAACCTACAGGTGCTCTTGATTCAGAAACAAGTATTCAGGTTATGAATCTTCTTAATGAAGTAGCTAAAGACAGACTTGTTATTATGGTTACACATAACCCTGAACTTGCAGAAGAATATGCTACTAGAATTGTAAAACTTAAAGATGGAAAGATTACAGGTGATACAAATCCATTTGAAGTAAAAGATGCTAAGGAAGCAGAGCATAAGAAGATGTCTAGAACAAAGATGACTAGAAGAACTGCTCTTGGTTTAAGTTTTAATAACTTAAGAACTAAGAAAGGTAGAACAATTCTTACATCATTTGCTGGATCAATCGGTATTATAGGTATTGCACTTATTCTTTCATTATCGAATGGTGTTAACACATATATTAATGATATTCAGAGAGATACAATGACATCTTATCCTATAAGTATTTCAGAAACTGCGTTTGACTTAACATCTATGATTAAGGAAAACTCAGATGATGCTGAAAGGGATGCTGTTAAACATAAATCAGATGCTGTTTATGGAAATCCAACTGAGTTTAATCATTTATCATCAGTAAGTAGTAGTATTTCACAGAATAACCTTACTGCATTTAAGAAATACATTGATGATAAGAAGAGTGAAATTAATAAATACATTGGTGATAACGGTGTAGTTTATAGTTACGACACAAGATTTGATGTATTCTCATATGATAAAGATGGTAATCTTGTAAATGCAGATGGTAGTACTATTAATGAAGAAGGAAGTATGGGTAATGCCTTAACTGGTAAAAGTGGAATGAGCGTATCATTTGGTGGTATGGATGAAGATGCTCCAGGAGAAAACTACTTTGGCATGATGCTTCCTGGTAAAAAAGGTAAATTATATTCAAAAGTTATTGAAGATAATTATAAAGTAGTAAGTGGTAACTTACCACAGTCAGCAGAAGATGTTGTAGTTGTTATAAATGATAATAATGAGATCGCACTTTCTGTTTTATATAGACTTGGTATCTTACCATCAAGTGAGTATAAAGAACTTACAAAGAAACTTGATGCTGGTGAAAAGTTAGAACTTAAGAGCCAAAAGATTGAATACGATCAGATTATTGGTAGAGAATTCTATATTGTTCCATTCTGTGATTATTATCAGAAGAACGATAAGGGAACTTACGATAACATTAGAAAAGATGTTGATCAGATTAAAAAAGTTCTTGATAAAGCAATTAAAGTTAAAGTAAGTGGTGTAATTAAAGAAAAGGATAGTGATGATAATCAGGTTCTTTCTAAACCAATTGCATATACACAGGCGCTTACAAATAAAATTATTGAATATACAGATGCTTCAGAAGTAGTTAAAGAACAGAGAGCATCAGAAGGTGTTAACATTCTTAATGGTATGACATTTGAACCAGATGATAACAAGATTAAGATTGAAGATGCTAAGAAGTATATTAATAATCTTGGTATCACAGAAAAGTCAGATCTTCTTACAAGATATATGACAAGTCTTGGTGTAGATTTATCACAGTATCAGAATATGGGTGGAGATGCTAAAGATGCAAAGCAGGGTAAAACTTCAGCAAATGCAGCACAAACTCCAGAAGCAACTGATATGAAGTTACCAGAAGGTGTTGATGCTTCAAAACTTCCAGAAGGTGTTGATGCATCACAGATGCCACAGGGTATGGATAAGATGGATGTGACAGATGAAAAAGACATGGCTAAGGCTATGGATAAATATATCAAACAAGCAGAAGATGAGTTCTTCTTATGGGTATATGATAATAATATTTCATCAGGTTCATTTGATAAAAACTTAAAGAAACTTGGTGTAATTAGTCTTGATGCTCCATCACAGATTGATATTTATGTTGATAGTTTTGAAGATAAAGATGGTGTTTCAAAAGCAATTGAACATTATAATGATAAAGCAAAAGAAGATGATAAGATTGTTTACACAGACTTTATTGGTTTATTATTAAGCTCAATTACAACAATTATTAATGTTATTTCATATGTACTTATTGCATTTGTTGCAGTATCACTTGTAGTATCATCAATTATGATTGGTATTATTACATACATTTCAGTACTTGAAAGAACAAAGGAAATTGGTATTTTAAGAGCTATCGGTGCTTCAAAGAAGAATATCTCACAGGTATTTAACGCAGAAACCTTTATCATAGGTTTAGGCTCAGGTCTTATTGGTATAGGAATTACATTATTGTTGTTGATTCCAATTAATAAGATTATACATGCAGTAGCTGATAATACTAGAGTTAATGCAATCCTTCCAGTATCAGGGGCAATTATACTTATTATCTTAAGTGTAATTTTAACATTACTTGGTGGATTCATTCCTGCTAAGAAGGCAGCTAAGAAAGATCCAGTTACAGCACTTAGAACAGAATAATATATACTAAAGATATAATAAAACTGGCTATGGTCAATTATGATCATAGCCAGTTTTGTTATATAAAATATTTATTTTGATTTGTTAGTTTTTTCTTGTAAAGCTTTCATTCCTGCTAACGCCATAATAATATAGTATGGGCTATATAGGAATAAGTATCTTGCTCTAGCTTCAAAGAGAAGTGTGAACATTGTGATACCGATGATAGCCATTAAACATACAAGTTCTGTATCGCTTATCTTGGTCCATTTTATAAGGTTTACAAAAATGATAAAGAATAAAATTGTAAGCCAAATTGTATGTTCAGTACAAGCGAATTTCATAAAGTTTCTTTCGCCATTGTAATAAAGCGAACGAAGTCTTTCAGCAAATTTATTCTTTGGAGTACCTTTCTTCTCAAAGAAACTACCACCGATACCCCAGGCAAAAGTTCCGTCATTATAGTTTGTTAAAAGCTTTCTATCAAGTTGTTTTGCATAACCTATAGCACCAAAATCTTTAAGTCTTTCCTTAATACGTTTGATATTGCCCTGAACTTTTTCATTATGAGTTTTAAAACTTGTAGTATAAGTAACATCATCTCTATAGTAAGTTCCATAAGTAACATCATTAAGTCCCATCATGGCATAATGTGTGAAAGGAACTGTACGATCATCAATCTTTTCGAATCCGATATATTTGCATGCTACTTTGTTAATTAAAACTGCAGCAAGAATTGATATTATTGCAAGAGGTATAACTTTTAAGCACTTTTTCTTACTTTCTAATGAAGCAAATAAGAAAGTCCAAATTTCTTTAATACATATTGCCATTAAAACAATTAAGCAAGTAGGTTTAATGTAATAACCAATTCCGCTTAAGAAGAAAATCAATGTCCAGCGAAGCAAGTTTTTAATTTCAGTACTTTTAGATGTTTTAATAACACAATATAGATGAATGATAGCTGTAGTAAATAAAATAACATATGTATCAGAGTAGGCTACTATAATCCAAGGTGATAAACCAACTAGCATAGCGTATGTCATAAATGCTGTAACTGTTAATCCGCGTTTCTTGAATAGTCTGTTTACCGTATTTATTGTTAAAATGCCTGAAACATTAACACTTAGTACGCTAAAGAAAATAACCATCTTGTCACCAGAAAGAAAACTTATGTTATTAAATATAGATTTTATAATTGTAAAAACAACAACTAAAAATACATTATTATTATATGAAAGATAATAATATTGATATGGGAATTTACTGTCCATCTTAGCGCCAGTAGCAAGAATATCAGAGGAATTTCTTAATATTTCAACATCCCATCTTGTTGGGAAATAAATGTAATATGCAACTACTAGCTGAACTAAGAATAAAATAGCAAATGCTACATAAGTAATAATCTTAAAATTCTTATCACTTATTTTATATAAAAGCTTTCTAATGTATGTTTTATATATACAATACATCAGCCATATAATCACTATGCCAAATGAAAGGAGAGTGATATTACTGATTATGATATCATTTTTACATGCGTATTCTATTTTCTTATCAATAAACAATAATGAAAATAAAATACAGAATAAAAATACATTTAATACAGCAAATACAATGTAATTTAATAGATTTTCAACTTTTTTCATTAGTTTTCCCTCGCGTATTTTTTTGTTATGTATTGTTTAAATCTTTTTGTAAGTTCTTTTCTTCTAATGTTTATATGTGATATTGCAAGTAAGGCAAGAAGTGTGAATACAAAGAATACAACAAACCATATTCTTGTTTCAGTTTCTGTTTTAGGCCACATTGCGTTGTTTCTTAGTATTTTTTTGAATACATATAAAACTAATTGATTCCAACATAAAAATATTATGGAGTTTTTTCCAATATACGCTAACAGATTTCCTAAGGATTGAATTTCAAGAATCTTAGAATTGTCAATCAATTTGGAGATACTGTACCAAATGATTGAACCCATAATACCGTTTATCCATAACAATGGAATATTCTTATAATCATTTGCCCACATAGTAATATAAGTAATAGAAGCTAAATAAATGTTAACTATGAGCATTGGTAAAATAATATACTTTGGAAGGTTTAAAGCACATTTTACAATTTTTGTATCCTTGAACATAAATGCTAAATAACCTATGTACATAAATCCAACTGCTGTCATTGCAGAGTCAATATTCCAAATAGGTCTTACATAATCAGTATGCATTGCAAAAAAGATTCTTCTTAAAGAACAACCTGTCATGGCTATGGCAATACATCCAACATGGAAAATAATTTTGTTATTCGTTCTTTTTAATATTGTAAATATTTCTTCTGCCCAAAAGAGAGCAATTAAAAACCAAATAGCGCCAACAACTGGTATGTTATATGAATGTATAAATAACGCATCTAAAGCATATGAAATCTTGATACCGCCAGGATTTACCACAACACAATCAATGAAGATTCCTAATAAACCAATTCCTAAATATGGTATTAATAGAGCTTTAGCTTTCTTTATTGTAACTTTCAAGAAAGAATTATCATGGTAAAAATAGCCTGATATACAGAAAAACATTGGCATATAAAAGCAATTAAAGTATCTGACCAGTATTTGATCACACAACGCAGTGTGTGAAAAAAGCATGAAAATAATTCCTATAGCTTTGAATATATCTACACTTTTAACTCGTTTCATTATATGTTAGACTCCTTGTAATTTAGCATTTCTTAATATGAACGTAAAAATGCGCTCACATTTCTACATTTTAGCATAAAATAAAGGTTTTATCAATGTTAGTAAAGTTACGTTTTATGTTGTCAATTCATTTTAATAAATGTATAATAGTAAAGGCTGTTAAGATATGAATATTTAAAGCCTGAATGGAGAAATTATGATATACGATAATATACTTGAGGCTATTGGCAATACGCCGATGATTAGACTTAATAAATTACCTAAAGAAGGTAGTGCAGATGTTTATGTAAAAATGGAAGGGCTGAATGTAGGGGGTTCCATAAAGACAAGAACAGCTTATAATATGATAAAGCAGGCATTAGCTAGTGGTGACATAGATAAGGATAGTATTATTGTTGAACCTACAAGTGGTAATCAAGGGATAGGTCTAGCACTTGTTGGTGCAGTTATGGGATTTAGAACAATAATTATTATGCCTGACTCTGTTAGTGAAGAGCGTAGAAAACTTGTAAGACATTATGGTGCAGAGGTTAAACTTATTCATGATGCTGGTGATATTGGAGCATGTATTGAGGAGTGTGTTCAAATGGCCCTTAGGTTGAAGGAAAAAAATCCAAAGGTATTTGTTCCACAGCAGTTTGAAAATGAAAATAATACAAAGGCTCACATTAATGGTACGGCACTTGAAATTATAGATCAGGTTGAAAAGCCTATTGATGGTTTCTGCTCAGGTATTGGAACTGGTGGAACCATAACAGGTATTGGTGAAGTATTAAAGGAAAAGAATCCGAACATTGAGATTTGGGCTGTTGAACCGGAGAATGCTGCTATCTTAGCTGGTGGTACAATTGGTACACATATTCAGATGGGAATTGGCGATGGAATTATTCCTGAAATATTAAATAGAAATATTTATGATGACATATATGTTGTAACAGATGAAGAAGCACTTGATGTTGCAAAAAGACTTGCTCGTGAAGAAGGTCTTATGGTTGGTATTTCTAGTGGAACTAATGTAGCAGCAGCACTTAAACTTGCGGAAAAACTTGGAAAAGGAAAGACAGTTGTAACAGTTCTTCCAGATACAGCAGAAAGATATTTTTCAACACCATTATTTGGTGAATAGAAATAATTTAATAAAATAGAAAAACATATTATTTGAGTCGTAAAGTCTATTGACATATGGCTTTTAGAGTGTTATAGTTTTATACAGTATTAAGTAGAGGTTGCGTTATTTATTAGTAACTTATTAGATGCGCCGGACGCAGGTGAAGATAAGTGAAAGGAAACAACGCCGAAAGGAATGTACCGGAAGCATTTTCTTGGGCATAAGGTGAATAATCTTATGACTGTCATCAAGCAATTGATGGGGCGCTACAGTAGTATCTTTAATTATGATGTTATTACAAGGCTTACCCATTATGCGGTAAGCCTTTTGTTGATTAGAATACCGACATGGTCGGAAGTTTCTAATCTCCTAATAAAGATATGAAATCCTCTATAAATGTACTAAATAATATAATATTAGGAGGTCCATTTATTATGGCAATTTTTGAAGGAGCAGGTGTAGCTATTATTACACCAATGAACGACGATTTTTCAATTAACTTTGAAAAATTAGGTGCAATTATTAATGATCAGATTGAAAAAGGAACAGATGCTATTATTATCTGTGGTACAACAGGTGAGTCATCAACTATGTCTCATGAAGAGCATATTGAATGTATCAAATATGCAGTTGAAGTAACAAAGGGTAGAGTTCCTGTAGTAGCTGGTTCAGGTTCAAATAGTACAGCTGAAGCTATTCATATTAGTAAAGCTGCAGAAGAAGCAGGTGCTGACGGACTTTTATGTGTTACACCTTATTACAACAAATGCACACAGAACGGTTTATATCAGTACTACAAAGATATTTCTGATGCAGTTAATATTCCAATTATTATGTATAATGTTCCAAGTAGAACAGGTTGTAATATCTTACCAGAAACAGCTGTAAGAATTGCAAAAGAAGTTAAAAATGTAGTTGCAATAAAAGAAGCATCAGGTAACATTTCACAGGTTGCAAAACTTGCTTCAATTGCTGATGGTTGCATTGATATTTATTCAGGTAATGATGATCAGATTATCCCATTACTTTCACTTGGTGGAAAGGGTGTTATTTCTGTATTATCTAATGTTGCTCCAACACAGACACATGATATGGTTAGAGCATATCTTGATGGTGATGTTAAAAAAGCATGTGATATGCAGCTTGAATCAATAGAATTAATTAATGCACTTTTCTGTGAAGTTAATCCAATTCCAGTTAAAGCTGCTATGAATATTTTAGGTTGGGAGTCAGGTCCTGTTAGAAGACCTCTTACAGAGATGGAGGATGCTAACAAGGAAAGACTTACAAAAGCAATGAAAGATTATGGTATTTTATAGAAATTTGAGAAAAGAGGTGCGTTAGATGACAAGGATTATTATGCATGGCTGTAATGGTCATATGGGCAGAGTAATATCCGACTTAGTAGAAAAAGATGAGAACGCAACAATAGTTGCAGGTGTCGATGTTTTTAATAATAAGGCTAATAGTTATACAGTATATAAAACTATGAAAGATTGTAATGTTGATGCAGATGTTATTATTGATTTTTCAAATGCTTCTGCAGTTGATGGTATGATTGAAGCTGCTGTTGAGAAAAAACTTCCAGTAGTACTTTGTACAACAGGTCTTTCAGATGAACAGTTAGCTAAAGTTAATGAAGCATCAAAGCAAATACCAATTCTTAGATCTGCTAATATGTCAATTGGTATTAATGCTTTAATGAAGATTTTAAATCTTGCAACTAAGCTTTTAGCTGATGAAGGTTATGATATTGAAATTATTGAAAAACATCATAACTTAAAACTTGATGCACCAAGTGGTACAGCTCTTGCACTTGCAGATTGTATCAATGATGCTGCTGATAATAGATATGACTATATTTATGACAGACATGATAGAAGACAAAAACGTGATAAGAAAGAACTCGGTATTAGTGCAATGAGAGGCGGTACTATAGTTGGAGAACATGAGATTTTCTATGCTGGTACTGATGAAGTGATTGAAATTAAGCATACTGCTTATTCAAAGGCTGTATTTGCTAAGGGGAGTATTGCAGCAGCTCATTTCCTTAAGGATCAAAAGCCGGGTATGTATGATATGAGTGACGTCCTCGATTTAGATTAAAATGGGGGAAGGAGTTATTTTATGAATTATGGCTTTTTAAAAGTAGCAGCAGCTACACCTAAGATTCAGGTTGGTAACTGCATGTATAATGCAGATGAGATTATTAAACTAATTAAAGAGGCTAATGATCAGAAAGTTTCCATGATTGTTTTTCCTGAATTAAGTATTACAGGATATACTTGTGAAGATTTATTCTTGCAGGATTCATTATTGGATATGGCTAAGAAGGCTCTTCTTAAAATCGTAAAAGAAACAGAAGACATGGAAATGGTTAGTATAGTTGGTCTTCCTCTTGTATTTAATGGCGTATTATATAATGTTGCTGCTGTTGTTTGTAAGGGAGAGATTCTTGGTTTTGTACCAAAGAGTATCATTCCAAATTATTCTGAATTTTATGAAAGCAGACATTTTACATCAGGTGTAGATATTTATGGATATGTTGATCCTGGTGATCCTGGTGATGAACAGGAGGCTTGGTTTAGTACTAATATGTTATTTAAATGTACAAGCATGCCTGAGTTTGTTTTTGGTGTTGAAATCTGTGAGGATTTATGGGCACCTATGTCACCAAGTATAAGACTTGCTCTTGCTGGTGCAACTGTAATTGCAAATCTTTCAGCAAGTAATGAAACTACTGGAAAGATGGATTATAGAAAAAAACTAGTATCAATGCAGTCAGCTAAGTGTTTATGTGGATACATATACGCAAATGCAGGTGAAGGTGAATCAACAACGGATGTTGTTTTCCCAGGACATAATTTGATTGCAGAAAATGGTCGAATTATTGCTGAGTCTAAGAGATTTGAAAAAGGAATGATTGTTTCGTATCTTGATTTACAAAAGATAGCTAATGAGAGACGTAGAATTAAGTCGTTTGCTACAAAGGATCAAGACAAATATACAACTATTGAATTTGATATTGATGTAAGTAACATTACTGGATTTGACAGAAAGATTGATAGTATGCCATTTGTTCCTAAGAGTGGTAAGGATAGAGATGATAGATGCGAAGAGATTATCACAATTCAGGCCATGGGATTAAAAAAGAGAATGGAGCATACAAATTGTAAGTGTGCTGTTGTTGGTATATCAGGAGGTCTTGATTCAACTCTTGCACTTTTAGCAACAGCTAACGCATTTGACAGACTTGGTCTTGATAGAAAGAACATTATAGCTGTTACAATGCCGGGATTTGGAACTACTGATAGAACTTATACAAATGCAGTTTCACTTATTAATAGTATTGGTGCAACATTCAAGGAAATCAGTATTGTAGATGGTGTTACACAGCATTTTAAGGATATTAATCATGATTTAGATAACCATGATGTTACATATGAAAATGGTCAGGCTAGATACAGAACATTACTTTTAATGGATCTTGCTAATAAGTATAATGGTTTAGTTATTGGTACAGGCGATTTATCTGAACTTGCTCTTGGATGGGCAACTTATAATGGAGATCATATGTCAATGTATGGTGTTAATGGTGGAATTCCTAAAACTTTAATTAGACATCTTGTTAGATTCTATGCAGATACATGCGACGATAAAGGTTTATCAGATGTATTAAAAGATGTTTTAGATACTCCGGTTAGTCCAGAATTATTACCACCAGAAGATGGTAAGATTTCACAGAAAACAGAAGATTTAGTTGGACCATATGAACTTCATGATTTCTTCTTGTATTATGCATTAAGATTTGGATTTAGTCCTGAAAAAGTTTACTTCCTTGCATGTCATGCATTTGCTAAACCTAATGAAGTAAAAGGTTCTGAGGCTTATGATAAAGAAGTTATTCTAAAATGGCTTAAAGTATTTTACAGGAGATTCTTTGCACAGCAGTTTAAGAGAAGTTGTCTTCCAGATGGACCTAAGGTTGGTTCGGTAGCAGTTTCTCCAAGAGGAGATTTAAGAATGCCTAGTGATGCTGTTGCTAAGGAATGGCTTGATAGACTTGAAAAAATAGATATTTAGTTATATATGTTTATAAGGGTATATCTTTTGATATACCCTTATTGTAATTATTTGATAAAAATTTTCATATTGTAAATTCGTTTCTTATATGATATTATCTTTTGTGGAGTTTAAAAATACTCACAATAAGAAAGGAGAGCATATCTGAAAGATATGTCGTAAAATAATGGGAAATTTTGAAGGAAAAATGAAATGGCATAAGTTTTTAGCTTACTTTATGCTATGGTTATCAGCAATCTTGAATTTTGGTTCTTATGCAATGTTAAAGTCAGGAGCGCAGTATGGTAATGTTAAGGATGATGTATATGATATGTTTCCATCTATGAAAACAGCTGATGGAACATATGCAGTATTATGCTTAGTTATGGCAGTTATAGCTATTATTGCTGCAGTATCCTTAATTAAGTTCAAGAAGCTTGGACCAATTGGAGTTATTGCACTTTATGCTGTTAATGCTATTTCAGCTATGTATTATTTAAGTGCTGTTACAAAAGCTACTGAAAAAGTTTCATCTCTTGTTGATTTATCACCATTAAAATCACAGTATACTACAACAATTATTATTGGTATTATTATGGTTGCTCTTAATTTTGTTTATTTCTCTAAGAGAAAAGATTTATATAACTAAGATAAAATAATATTAATTTTAACGCCAGCCTTTTAGGGCTGGCGTTTTTTGTAATATATAGGTATATATGTTATAATTTCATAAGGAAAATAAGAAATATATAATCATTGTTTAAAAGAAATTGGAGGAATTATGAAAAGAAAAAAGAATTTAGGGAGAGTAATTACTACACTTGCGATGGCACTTGCAATAACGGGTGTCATATCTATGAAGGCTGAGGCTAAGTCACTTAACAATATAAAGCTTATGGCGCCTTCTGGTAAAACAGTTAAGGTTGCTAAGGGTAAGAAGGTTAAGCTAAAAACAATTGTTAAAAAGTTAAAGAATAAAAAGGTTTCATTTAAGTCTGGTAATCCTAAGATTGCAAAGGTTAATGTAAAAGGTGTTGTGAGTGGGATTAAGAATGGAAAGACAAAAATCACTGTAAAATCAAAGAATAATCCTAAGATAAAAAATACAATTAAAGTTGTTGTATATAAAAATGCAGTTAAGAATATTAAACTTAATAAGAAAAAAATAAATCTAAGTGCAGGTGGACAGTGTAAATTAAAGGCTAAGATTACGCCAAATAAAAATGTTAGTAAGGTTTTAAAATATACATCAAGTAATAAAAATGTTGCTATAGTAACAAAGAAAGGTGTTATTAAGGCAGTTGCTGCTGGAAGTGCAAAGATAACAGTTAAGACAACGGATGGAAGCAACAAGAAGGCTGTCTGTAAGGTTACAGTTACAAAGAAAAACATAGAGAATTCTAATAAACTTATTGGAATTAAGAATGTAAAAGTGAGATGTAAATATGCTCTAGATGTTGAACTTACTTGTGCAAAAAAACTTGATTATGATGATTTCGAAGTTTTTAAATATTATATAGAAGATGGAAAGATTACACAAAGATTGTATATTGAGAGTATTAATACAGTTGATAATATACATTATGAGATTGCTCTAGCTAATATGGAATACAATTCGTACTTTAAGTTTGATGCATATAATTTCCTTGATTATAATTCAATGGTTAAGGTTAAAATTAATGGACTTTCTGGAGTTAAGGAAAAGGTGATTAGAATCGATTCTGATTATGCGTTTAATTCTTGTATTAATGATACAATGGTTGATAGATATATTATGGGAGAAGTAGGATCGGAGATTGATAAATCGATAGCATTTGGTGATGACTCAAAGGGTTATTTTATCCCACTTTCATACTCGGCTCCATTAGAAATATCAACATATAATGTTCCTGAAGGATTAAGTGTTAGAGTGGTTAATTCTTTATTAAATTCAGAAGATAGATCATATGGTGCTGATGCTCCATTTGTAGTTATTAAAGGTAAATGTATAAAAGGACTTAATGGTCATAAGATGGTTATTACTGGAAAGGATGCTATTGGAAGAACTTTGCAGATAAATGTATATTTTTATATTTCAGATTCATCTAATGATTATGGTAAAGCGATAAATAAAACATGTCTTACATATAAACCGCATAAAGATAGTTTTGAACATGGATTAAATGGTGAAGTGAATTATACACCAATTGTTATTGTAAGTGGAAGAGTATATTCATATAGCATTTTATCTTATAATTATTTAGAAGCTTCAGACTATAAAGCAACGGGACTTCCAGAAAATGTTATTATGACTGACGATGGAGAAATAATAGTTGAAGATTATGATAAGGAAGTTAAAGCAGGCGTTTATAATATAACAATTAGCTTTACAACGAAAAATAATAAAAAGCTTGAGATACCATATAGATTAACATTAACAGATGGTATTATAGTTAAGGGTAAGTATACCTACGCTGATGGAAGTCCATGCGCTGATAGCGAAATATATTTTAATAAGAATTATGAGTATAATAATTCTTCATATGCAAATGTGGGTATATATACTAATAGTAACGGCGAGTATATGGTTAGATTAAAACCAGGTAATTATGATATATATGAAAGTTCATTTGAGCATTCGTATGTATCATATCAAAATGTATTTGAAAAGGATCAAATATGTAATTTAAAAAATAGATTTTATAGAAAAGACTCATAGGTTTTAAGGAGTATAGCATGAAGATTAATAAGAAATTAGTACAAGTATGTGGTGTATGCGTTGCAACTCTTATCATAACATGTGCAATGTCCATAAAAGCGGAGGCTAAGGTTAATGATATAAAGATAAGTGCACCATCTGGTAGGATAGTTAGGGTGGCTAAAGGCAAGAAAGTTAAATTAAAAACAGTTGTTAGGAAACATAAAAATAAAAAGGTTAAATTTAAATCTAATAATCCGAAGATTGCAAAAGTATCAGCAAATGCTACGGTTAAAGGAATAAAGAGTGGTAAGACAAAAATTACAGTATCTTTAAAAAGCAATCCGAAGATTAAGACTACGATAAATGTTGTTGTTTATAAAAAGGCCGTTAATAAAATCAAATTAAATAGAAATAAAGTTAGTCTAAAAAAAGGAAAACGATTTTTATTAAAAGCAAGCATTAAGCCTTCTAAAAATGTTAGTAAAGTACTTAAATATACATCAAGTGATAAAAGTGTGGCTACTGTAAGCGAAAATGGAAAGATAAAAGCATGTGGAACTGGTAGTACTATTATTACAGTTGAGTCAACAGATGGAAGTAATAAACAAGCTAAATGTATGGTTTCAGTTAATGAACCTAAAGTTTCAATTAAAAAAATAAGTGTGCGTAGTTTAAATGCATTTAACGTAGAATTAAGTGATAAGTGTGCGCTTGATTACAAAGATTTTATAGTTACTTATAAATTCTTACCCAATAGCAAAACTGTAGTTAGTAATGAAATTCTTGGTGTTAATACAAACGATAATATTCATTATGAAGTTGTTATAAAAGACTTGGTTAAATTTAATTCATATGTGAAGATTGAAATATGTAAAATTAAGGGATTAAATAATAAAGAAATATATATTGATACACATTACAATCAGTCCTTTTTTGAAGATGATTCGATAGATGAATATTTGACTAATATGGTAGGACATAGTTTTTATGTCGATATAAGAGATTATGTGAATTGTTTTCCATTAACTTATCCAATAAAAATTAATTATTCAAATTTACCAAAAGGAATTATGGTAGATGATTACAACTTGAAAGGAAGATGCGAGAGCATATTAAATGACCATATTGTAAAGGTTTCTGTTGAAGATGCTAAGGGAAGAAAGGTTTATATAAATATTCATATGCTAGTAGGAGATAAGGACACAATTGTTGAAAAAACATTTGATTTTAAAACTCTAGCTTATAAATATGATGAGAGAAATGATGGTGTTAATATGAATAATACAGATGATTACAGTCCTTCTGTTATAATAGCTGGTGGAGATAGAAAACTTTATTATTTTGATTTGAAGGATTATAAAGCAGTTGGTCTTCCTGATAATACTCAAATAAATTCACATGGTGGAATTACGGTTGTTGATAAAACAAAAGATGTTAAACCGGGAGTGTATAATATTACCGTTAGTGCATTAACACCTAAGGATAAGAAAATTACTATGTCATATAAGCTTACGCTTGTTGAAGGCATTACTATTAAAGGTAGGGTAACAGATCCATTAGGAAGAGCATTTTCGAATATTCCAGTGATGTTTCAAATTGAACATAATATAATTGAACATAATGGCTATAACAAAGTAACTACAGATAGAAATGGTAATTATGAAATAAGACTTTTTTATGATAAATACAAATACGATGTTATTATTAAAAATAATAAATCGGCTAATTGTCCTTTAGAGTATCTTTTTTATTCTACGATGAATAGTTTTACAAAGAGCCAAATATATGATATAAAAGTAAACTTTTATAAGAATAATTAGTGTACATACACAAGAAATAAAAAAGATAAAATCCACTATAATTTAAGTGCCAAATTATAGTGGATTTTTTGTGTGGAGGAGTGAAAATATAGGGGGGAAGTGGTATAATATTTATATGATTTTGGGACGAAAACAGAAGGTAGATTATTAGTTTTTAGATTATTGGAGTGATAAAGTGAATAGTCAAATTTTTGTTGGTGAAGATTATGATTTAACCATAACAGGGGATTATTACAACACATTAGACATAGAAGGTTTTTCGCATATGTTAAAGGATCCTTCGTATTGTTATAAGTTCTATTGGCTAGAAGCGATAGTACACAAAATTGATGAAGGTGTAAGTGAAACAACATTTAATGATGTAATAGATGAGATGATAGCGAATGCTTGGTATTCGGTACGAGAGTTTCATATACATCTAAGTGGTATGCAGGCAGATGGAGAAGTTCGTGATGGACTAGAAAGAGCGATACTTAAACTATCGGAAATAAGTAATTTGGCAGCAAATGCATCAAAAGTAGAAATTAAGAACGCTATCAAAGAACATGAGTCAGAACTTAAAACATATAAATCACAATTATATCGCAAGGGTAATTCAAAAGAGGAGTTTATAAATATATTAAGTAAGAATATGCAACCAGTGTACGATTTTGCAAGAAGGCAGGGGTATGAGGTGTGGATGAGGTGATTGACAGTTAGTATCAAAACGATACTAACATATCTTTGGGAGATTGAGAGGTGGAGTTATGAATAAACTTTTAGTTATTGGGAATGGTTTTGATTTAGCACATGGTAAGTGCACTAGGTATAGTGACTTTTTAGGTTTCTTGGAGGATTTATTTGAGGAGAGACTTGAGGAGAATGTTTATGATGATCTTAAAGAGAAGCGTATTAGCTACAAGGAATCTTCGCTTATTAATTATTTGAAGTTTTATAATACAAATAATAAGATTAAGAAGAATTGGACTGATATGGAGATTGAAATTAGTAATTATGTTAGACAGACTGTGGATACGGTTATGGCTATTAATAACCAAAAGCAGGATGCTGAAAGAAATGGAAAGATTTATACTGGAAATCCGAATGTATTTGCTGAGAATGAGCGTGTAATTTTGAGGACGGCGAAGTCTGTTTTTGAGACAGATGGGTACAGTTATTTTAATATTAAGGATAAGTTTATTAATCCTTGGGGTGTACTTGACATCGAGAGGGTTATGAATAAATTTGAGAAGGAACTTGATGAATTAAAGAAGCTGGTGGCTTATTACTTTAGAGAAATTGAACCTTCAAGGAGAAGTGATTCAATTGAGAAGAAGGACTGCTTTGAAAAACTAGGTGCAGATAAGGTAATTTGTTTTAATTATACGGATACATATGAGGAACTTTATCCGATTGACAGAAAAGAGATATATTATGTTCATGGACGGCTTAAGGATAAAAATATTGTGCTTGGGTATTGCTCGGATTGGCATGATGATATTGGACTTGATTTAGGGTTTGAGAAGTACCTTCAGCGTTTAAATAATGGGACAGATCGCATTGGGCAGGTGCTTGATGAGATAACGGATGAGACAGTTGTATATTTTTATGGACATTCTTTGCATATAAGTGATAGAGATGTTTTGCTTCAAATTATTGAAAAGGCAAATAAGGTGAATATTTTTTATTATAATGAGGATGATAGAAAGAATAAGCTTAAGGCCTTGTTTATGTTACTTGGTAAGGTTGTGGCAGAAAGAAGAATCCTTAATGAGGAAATTGTGTTAAGTTGTAGGAAGTAAGGAGATAGAAAGATGAAAAAGAAAATTATATTATTAGCATGTTTGTTGTTTGTTTTTATTATGGGCATATCGGTAACATCATATGCTTCATCTAATGTAAAGTTAAGTAATAAAAGTATTCTTTTAGCTAAAGGTAGTAAGTATAAATTAAAGGTAAAAGGAACGAATAAAAAAGCTTCATGGAGTAGTAGTAATACAAAGGTTGTAACTGTAAGTGATAATGGAACTGTTCAAGCAGTAAATATTGGTAAAGCTACTGTTCAAGCTTTAATTGCTAAAAAGACATATAAGTGTAAGGTTGAAGTAATGTCGAAAGATGATATATCATACAAGGTTATTGATATATATTCATGGACATGTGGAGATATATGGAATGATGGATTTTGTGATATTTATCATTATGTTGAATCAGGAACCAATTCAGTAGGCGGTAGGATGAATATTAGAAAAACAGTTAAAAACGTGAAAAAGGCTTTAAAACAAAAGAAAAAGTATAATACTTTTATGAAAAGACTTCAAGGGAAAAAATATAAAAGAGTTAAGAAAGTATGGGGCAAAATATATGTTGAAATGAATATATTACAATCATGTATAGAGGATGAAATGCCAAGATATGATGAGGATTATTATTTTCCACATGAAAATTTCGGAGATTATATTTGGGATTTCTTGAGTGAAGCATATTCATTATAAATAATATATGGAGGTGTGTATCATGAAAAAACTATTAAGTGGTTTGTTAGTGATTATTTTGTGCTTTGGTAATGTTAGCTTTGCTAGAGCTGAAGATGAGCCTACCGATAATGAGAAGGCGATTGCTATTATTGATGGGTTTATCCAAGAAATGGAAGAGTTGGGGGATGAGAGTTTTAATGATGAGGTTATTGGTAAAGAGTTGAGTGATTCGTATTTGTGGGCTAAGAGACTTGAAAATGCGAAGAAGAATATATTTATTAATAGCAAATCTATGTATGAATTTTGTAATGATTTAGGTGAATTCATAGGTGGTCAGAGTATATTAAACTATTATGATAAAATAGATGATTATGAAGAGAGATATTATTCAAATAATAGTTATAACAGACTATATTCACAACTGATGTTTTTAGAAGAATATATTCAGGGAAAAACTAATTATTCTCTTAATGATATTATACAAAGAGGAAAAACACTATCTGATAATTATAATACATTAGATAATTATATGTGGCTTTGGGAAGTTAATTTTTTATTGAATCGCAGATTTCAAAACACTAATTTATATAAACAGGCAAGTGCAACATATATTTGGAGTACATTATATAATAATACAGGTGAATGCATTAACCAGTATACAATAAATGAAAATGTCTATAGATACACAACCAAATCAGAACGTCTAGACGATTTCATCAAATGTCTTGAACTTCTTAATGACGAACTTGAGAATCCATTTATGCAGGCCATGACTGTTAATGTTAAGGTTGATAAGACTGCATATGATAAATATACAGAGCAGAAGCTTAATGTTACACCAGCAAAGTCAAGTAATAATAGTACTACTACAAGTAAAACAAATACAACAACTAATACAGATAATAAGGATGTGGTAAATGTTTCTGTTGCTGGTAAGAAGGTTTCTAATATGAAACTTGTTGCGAAGAAGGTAAAGATTAAGGTGGTATTTGCTGCAATGCCAAATGCTACTAAATATCAGATTCAGGTCGCAACGAATAAGAAGTTTAAGAAGGCTTTGAAGTATACGGTTATGAAGCCTACGAAGACTATTAAGAAGTTGAAGCGTAATAAAGTTTATTATGTGAGAGTTAGAGCTATTAGTGGTAAAACTAAGAGCAAATGGGTTAAGAAGAAAATTAGAATGAAGTAGAAGATGTGGATATAATAGATGATTATGTAAGAATAGATATTTTCACGACTAGAGTAAGCAAGTAAACTGCTTACTCTAGTTGTATAATATCAGGTTGACACTAAGTGTTGCATTTGATATTATACTTTTATAGAGGTGCTACCGATAGACGGTTAGTTCCTATTGTTTGATAAAAATAATCGCGCTGTTGGAACGGGGGCGATTATTTTTTTGCGCTTTTTTCGGCTATGATGATACCAAAGCTTATGCATGTAAGCGTAAAACTTAAGATACCAATTAAATCATTGATAGTAATCATACGCATTCCTCCTTTCGTTATTGTATTTTCATCAGTAATAACTAATTGAATCTAAATAACCTAAGGGAGAACATCCTTTAGTAAAGAAGGAACTAATCGCCTACCGTTTAGGGTAGCACCCGTATGTCTATATTATAATAACATTAAAAGAGTGTCAAGTGTCAATAATTGAAAAAGAAGTTTATGATGATTTTAAAGTAAAGAATTGCCTAAAAAAATAGATAGATATACAAAAAAGGGACTTTTCAGTCCCTTTTTGTATTTATATTAGTTATTAATAACATTTTTAATTGCAGCTTTTAAATCATCATATTCTTCAAATGCTGGGTACTGTGGGTAATCTTTTTTGATAGCCTCAGTACTTCTAAATAAGAAACCAGCTTTACTAGCTTCAATCATACCAAGGTCGTTGAAACTATCACCGCTTGCGATTGTTTCAAAACCAACTGACTGAAGAGCTTTAACTGTAGCATATTTTGATTTTTCAACTCTCATCTTAAATCCTGTAACCTCACCGTTATCAGCAACAATAAGTTCATTACAGAAAAGAGTTGGATAGCCAAGCTTTTTCATAAGTGGCATAGCAAACTGTGTAAATGTATCACTAATGATAATTACCTGTGTAAATGAACGAAGATCATCTAAGAATTCTTTTGCACCTGGAAGTGGATCGATAGTAGCGATAACATCCTGAATTTCCTTAAGTCCTAAGCCGTGCTCTTTTAAAATATTTAAACGATAGTTCATAAGCTTATCGTAATCTGGCTCATCTCTTGTAGTCTTCTTAAGCTCAGGAATACCTGTTGCTTCAGCAAATGCAATCCAAATTTCAGGTACTAATACACCTTCTAAATCTAAACATGTAATATACATAATTGTTCCTCCAAAAAATATAAACTTCGCTTTGAATTATAACAGAATATATGAAAAATTCAAGGTATTCTGAGTATTTTTAGAGGCTTAATTAATTATTGAAGTTATAAATAAAATATGGTATTATTATAATACGAACGGTTGTTCGAATTATGCGCGATTATTAAAAATATGTTTATATGGAAAAATGATTGAAAGGAGGAGATTATGGAAGATAATAGAACATTTATTGCTATTGATTTAAAGTCATTTTATGCATCAGTTGAATGTGTTGAAAGAGATCTTGATCCATTAAAGACGAATTTAGTTGTGGCTGATAAAAGTAGAACTGAAAAAACAATCTGTCTAGCGGTTTCTCCTTCTTTAAAAAAGTATGGTATTCCTGGAAGAGTTAGGTTATTTGAAGTTGTTGATAAGGTTAAGCAGATTAATGCCTTAAGAAGAACTGAAAATAATATTAAAGAATTTAAGGGAACATCATATAAAGATGAAGAATTAGAAATTAATAAAGAGTTAGCAGTTGATTACATTGTTGCTCCACCTCGAATGGCTTTATATATGGATTATTCAACAAGAATTTTTGATATTTATCTTAGATATGTTTCACCTGAAGATATGCATATATATTCTGTCGATGAAGTATTTATGGATGTTACTCATTATCTTAGTACTTATAAGATGAATGCTCATGATTTAACTATTAAGATAATAAGAGAGGTTTTAAAAGAAACAGGAATTACTGCCACAGCAGGTATAGGAACTAACATGTATCTTTGTAAGATAGCGATGGACATTGTTGCAAAACACATGAAGGCTGATAAGAATGGTGTTAGAATTGCTGAACTTAATGAACGAACATATAGGGAACTATTATGGGACCACAAACCACTCTCTGATTTTTGGAGAGTTGGTAGAGGATATGTAAAAAAACTTCATAGTATGGGCCTTTATACTATGGGGGATATTGCAAGATGTTCATTAGGAAGTGAAAATGATTTTTATAATGAAGACATGCTTTATAAGGCATTTGGTGTTAATGCAGAATTATTAATTGATCATGCTTGGGGATGGGAACCTGTAAACATAAAAGATGTAAAAGATTATAAACCAGAAACTAATAGTTTATCTGTTGGACAGGTTTTAACCAGACCTTATAGTTTTGAAGAGGCACGTGTAGTAATAAGCGAGATGGCAGAACACATGGCTCTTGATTTAACATCTAAAAAATTAAAATCAAATCAACTTACAATTACTGTTGGTTATGATATTAATAATTTAAATGGTTATAGTACAAGTAAGGCTTATGGTGGTGAAGTTAAGAAGGATGTATATGGAAGATTAATTCCAAAGCATGCACATGGTACTTATAATTTTGATAATTATACTAGAGTAACGTCAGATATTATAAAAGGGGTATTATCAGTATTCGATAGAGAAGTTGATGAAAATTTATTTATTAGACGTATGAATGTTTGCGTAAATAGAGTTGTAACCGACAGTAAGGCAAAAGAGATTGATGCTAAAAAGCGTGAGTATGAGCAGTTAAGTTTATTTGATCAATTAAGTGAAGATAATAATAAAGATATAAATATTAGCAGTAGTGTTCCAAATTTTCCTTTAAGTGAGAATGATGATGTACAAAAAAATGTACATGGTGATGATTATAATGGATTTGTAAAAACTAAGGAAGATGAAGAAAGAATTCAGGAAGCTATGCTTTCAATAAAAGAAAAGTATGGAAAGAATGCAATACTTAGAGGAACGAACTTTAGAGAGGGGGCTACAGCAAGAGATAGAAATAAACAGATAGGTGGTCATAAGGCGTAGTTAGTCATGCTTTTAGGGAGATATGGATATGAAGTTAAAGAAAACAAAAAAATATGATGATATCATTAATTTAGAGCATCATGTCTCAAAGAAACATCCTCATATGGATATTAAAAACAGAGCTGCGCAGTTCGCTCCATTTGCGGCACTTACAGGTCATGAAGAAGCCATTGATGATACGGCAAAATCTCACCTTGATGAACTTGAAAGATTAGAACAGGGTGTAAAACTCGATGGAGTTGATTATTATGATGGTGATTTTGATGATTAAATACTAAATGTATTGTAGGAGATGTTTTTAAACTACAACATATTGATAATATAATAACGAAAAAAGTACTTTAAATAAAAAAATATTTGTGATAAAATCTTAACTAGATACAAATCGGAAACTAAATTATATTTTTACGAGGAAGGATCTAGGATGGACAGAGTAAAGTATTTGATTGCATCAGTGGTGCTAGTGGGGGTAGGATACTATTCACGTAAGATCAGCAGAGATGAATTTGTAAATAAGTATGTATTTGCTGCAATTGTAGTATTGTTTGCATGCATGCTATTTAGAATTTTGATTCCAGAAGGTCTTAATATCTTTCCTGCAATCATATGTATTATGGCTATTTGTTTAGAAGTTTTGAAATTTTTCGATTTATTCTACAAGGCCAAATTACATAAGATTCCTCATTTGAAGGCAGTCATAGGAGATCGCTTTGATGTTAAGCTTATAATAGCTTATGTTGTTGGCGCCGGAATTGCGATGGTTTTGTCACGAAAGAACGAATTTTAGTCGTGACGCCTCAGGGATTTATCCCTGAGGAAAACTATCGCTTTTTTTATTGAATTGAAGAGGTAAAATATGAAATTAACTTTTGTTATAGGTAGACCGGGGAGCGGTAAATCAAAATATATATACGATAAAATTATAGAGAGTGCTAAGGATTTTAATGAAAATCATATTTTAATTGTACCAGAGCAGTACACTCTTAGTGCACAGCATAAAGTGTGTGAGTTTAGTGGCGGACATGGTAGTTTTAATATTGATGTTTTAAGTTTTGATAGACTTGCATACTCTGTTTTTATGGAACTAGGAATAGAGATTGGAACGAAACTTGATGAAACAGGTAAAAGCATTGTTCTTAGAAAAGTTGTTTATGAAAATAAGAATAATTTAATGGTTTATAAAGAAAAGGCAGATATGATTGGATTTGCTAATCAAATCAAGTCTATTATTTCTGAATTTTCACAATATAATATTGATGGTGAAAAATTTGATTCTATGTTAAATGAAACATCTAGTACACCTTTGCTTAATTCGAAACTTGCTGATATAGCAATGATTGTAAATGCTTATAAAAAGGAGATAGATGGAAAGTACATAACTAATGATGATATTATTCATAAGTTATCAGAAGTTATTGCAGATTCTGAAATAATTAAAAATTCACATTTTTATTTTGACGGATTTACTGGTTTTACTCCAATTCAGTATGAGTTAATAGAAAGCATTATGAAAGTGGCTAAAAGTTGTACATATGCTGTTACATTAAAAGAGGATGATTATCCTGTAAATTCATATAATTCTAATGATTTATTCTCGCTTAGTAAGGAAACTATTATTATGCTTTCAAAAATTGCTAGAGAAATCAATACAGAAGGTTTAAGTGAGGATGAATTAATTAATAGTGTTATTCTTGATGATAAAAAAAGATATAAGGATAACAGCATGATTTCATACTTAGAAGAAAACATATTTTTTAGAGGAAAACCTAAGGAATATGAGAAAGAGGGAGAAGACATTAAACTTTTTGAATGTGATAATCCTAAGGAAGAGTGTGAATTTATTGCAAGAGATATAGTCAAGCAGGTTAGAAATAATAATTTAAGATATAAGGATATTGCGGTAGTTTGTTCAGACTTAGAAGGTTATAGCAGATATTTAACAGAATATTTTTATAAGTATGACATACCTGCATTCATTGATAATAAAAAAGAAATTTTAGATAATCCTTTTGTTGATACCATAAGTGCCCTTTTAGATATTATTGAAACAGGTTTTTCTTTTGATAGTGTTTTTCATTATTTAAAGAGAAATATGACAGACATTAAAGTTGAGGAAGTTTTCCTTCTTGAAAACTATTGCATTGCTAATGGAATTAAGGGTAAGAAAGCATGGACTAATGAATTTTATAAGAAAAAAGGCGACTTTGATGATGAACTTAGAAAGTTAAATGATATTAGAAGAAGGTTTATTAAACCTGTTATGGAAGTATATGATGTTGTTACTGATAAGTCTTCAACTATTAAAGATATTACAAAGGCTTTATATAAATATTGTGTATATATGGATTTTCAGGGAAAATTATATAAAAAGAAAGTTGAGTTTGATAAAACTGATGCCATGTTATCAAAAGAATATGAGCAGGTTTATAAGATTGTAATGGATCTTTTTGATAGTATGGTTGGCCTTTTAGGAGATGAAAAATGCGGAGCTAGAAAGTTTAATGAGATTTTTAGTGAAGGTTTATCTACAATTAAGGTTGGTCTTATTCCAAATGTACATGACCAGGTTATGGTTGGTGATATAGAGCGAAGCAGAGTTAGTGATATTAAGAGTTTATATGTTTGCGGATTTAATGATGGTAAAGTTTTAGCATCAAGTAGTGATAATTCAATTATTAGTGAAACTGATAGAAGATTCTTAAAAGAAAAAGATTTTACATTGGCACCTGATGATAGAAGCAGATGCTTTATTAATAGATTCTATCTTTATACATTATTAGCATTACCATCGGATAATTTATCTATATCATGGAGCAATGTAACAACAACAGGTGATGGAATTTTACCTTCATCAGTGGTTGCAGATATTAGAAAGATTTTTCCAAATATAAGAGTTAGTAGCATTGCGCGACTAAGTAAGGAAAAGATAGTAGACATTAATGATTTAGATTATATTGTTAATGAAAAAATAGCATTTGATATTTTAGCTTCATTAAGTGGAATGAAAAATAAGAATTTGGATGATGAAACTAAAATCTTATTTGATGTCATTCGTTTATCTCTTAAGGATAGTAATGATAAAAAGAGTTTTAGAATGATTGAAAATGGTAAGAGATTTTATGAACATGATAATACTCTTACTAAGGAAATTGCAGAAGAATTATATGCGCTTAGAAGCATGATTGGAATTACAGGTTATGAAAAATATGCTAAGTGTCCATATAGTCAGTTCTTAGAGATTGCACTTGGAATAAGAGAAAGAGAAGTATATCAGATTTCGAGTATGGATATTGGTAATATGTATCATGATTGCCTGGAACAGTTCTGCTTAATTATGAATGAAAAGAATGTTAGCTGGAAAGAGTTAACTGATGAGCAGATAACTGAATTCGTGGATAGTTCAGCTGAGATTGTAAGCAAGAAGAATGAAAGCATGCAGGTATTTGCTGAAGATTCATATTCTAAGTTTAGATTAGCTCGTATTATTGATGCAACAGTTAATGTCATTAGAATGATTAGAAAACAGATAGAAGTTTCGAAGTTTACGCCTAAATATTTTGAATATAAGGTAAATAGAGGAAGAGTTGACAGAGTAGATGTGTATGAGGAAGACGGAAGAGTTTACTTTCGTGTTGTTGATTATAAATCTGGTAGTAATGTATTTGATATTGTAAAGGTTTATAACAAGTTACAGCTTCAGTTGCTTGCATATATTAATGATACTTATAAGAAGATTTCAGATGTATATAGAGAAAAGGAAATAATTCCAGTTGGGGGATATTATTATCATGTTGATGAGGATAAGTATTTAACTAAGAATGAAGCTTGTCCGGATGGTAAGTATGATGATGACTTGGCATTTAACATAAGGCTTGTAGGTAATAAACTTTCGGGTAATACGGTTAATGATGAAAACTGCTTTTTAATTACTGATGAAGCTTTAATGGATGATTCGCTTGACTATAAGGATAGGTCTTCAAAAGTTGTTAATATAACATATAAAAAAGATTGTACTCTTACGACTAATAGTGAAGTTCTTTCTGATGGTGAATTTAAGAAATTAAGAGATTATATTGAAGATAGTATGGATGAGATGAAGAATGATATGTTATCAGGTAAGAATGAAAGACATCCATATTGCTATAGTGGTTCTACAAGTTGTAAATACTGTGCATATACTTCAATATGTAATTTTAATCCAACATTTAATAAGAATGATCAGTACAACGAGATTAAAATGAATAAGAATGATGTTTTAGATATATTAAGAAAGGAGGATTAATGCTATGGATTGGACCCCAAAACAAAAAGAAGTACTTGAAGCTATAGATCAGGATGTTTTAGTTGCTGCTGCAGCTGGTTCAGGTAAAACAGCCGTTATGGTTGAAAAAGTATTGCGCCTTGTTAAAGAAAGAAGAACAGATATTGATAATATACTAGCTGTTACATTTACCAAGGCTGCTGCTGCTGAAATGAAAGAACGACTTACAAAGAAATTAGGCGAAATCCTCGAAGAAAATCCAGATGATGAATATATCTATAAACAAATATGCTATGTACAAAACAGTAAGATTACGACCATAGATAGTTTTTGTGCTTGGGTTGTTAAAAGGTATTATAATTTAACAGACTTAGATCCTATGTTTAGAGTTGCAGATGAGACTGAATCAAAGTTATTGTTATCGGATGCATTTGCTGAACTTATAAGGGATATTGTTGAAAATCCAGGAGATATAAATGAAGATGATTTATATAATGTTTTAAATTATTATACATCTGCGAAGAAAAGTGATGAACTTGAGAAAGTAGTTATAAAGCTTTTAGGATATTCAAAGGCATATGTTGAACCTGATAAGTGGTTTGATGAATGTGTTAATAGTTATAAGTATGATTCGTTCGAAGAATTTAAAAAATCAAAACTTATTAAGGATATTATAAAGATAACAAAAGATTTACTTAAAATTGAATACGATAATATGCTTAATGGAGTGGAAGTTATCGAAAGTGAATCACTCATTAATGAAAGATATGGAGATATTTATAAGGGTTATTTAAATTCTGTTGAATCCATAATTAATTCGGATTCGTATGAAGAAATTTACGAAATTATTAAAACATTAAAATTTAAGGATAACAAAAGAGCTCCTAAGGGTACAGAAGAAGCTTGGAATGTTGTTAAATCAATAAGGGATAATGCATATGATGTCATTGAAATGATAAGAGGCAATTATTTTGAACAATCATTGTCTGATTATTTTGATGATATTTGTAAGGCTAGTAAGGACGCTGAAGTTATCATTTATTTATGTAGGGAGTTAGATAAGAGATACTCTGAGTATAAGAGACGTAATAATATTGCGGACTTTGATGATATAAGTCATAGAGCATTAGACATTCTTGTAAAGTTTAATGAGAAAACTGGTGAATATGAAAAGACTGATGTTGCAATTGACATTAGTAATGAATTTAAGTACACATTTATTGATGAATATCAGGATAGTAATGAGGTTCAAGAAACTATACTCAATGCTGTATCTCATCGAAAAGGTGAACCTAATAGATTTATGGTTGGTGATGTAAAGCAGAGTATTTATGGCTTTAGAAATTCTAATCCTAAAATCTTTATGCAAAAATATGAAAGCTATAGTGATGATAAAGATGCAAAAGAAAGAAGAATTTTTCTTGATCAGAATTTTAGAAGTCGAAAAGAAATTCTTGATTTTGTAAATTATGTCTTTAAACAGGTTATGGTTAAAGATATAGGTGATGTTACTTATGATAAGAAAAATCATCTTGTTTTTGGAGCAGATTTTCCAGAAAGCTTTACTGATGGAGCAAATGCAACAGAAATTATTATGATTTCTGATAAAGAAGATTCTGAAACTAGAATAATTGCAGAGGCTACTGTTGTTGCTCAAAGGATTTTAAATCTTATAAATCCAGAACATCCATATAAAGTTTATGATAGAGGATTGGGAGATTATAGAAATGCAAGATTATCTGATATAGCTATTCTTTGTAGAACAGGTATGTATGATAATAAAATTATGAATGTATTATCTGAATATGGTATTGAAAGTTATAGTCAGAAATCAACTGGGTATTTTTCTTCAGAGGAAATTACACTTTTGCTTTCTATACTAGATATAATTGATAATCCATATAATGATGTAAAGCTTTTAACTGTTATGAAATCTAAATTATATGATTTTACGGATTCGGATTTATCACTTATGAAGATAAATGCTAATAAGAGAAATTTCTATAATAACCTTTTAGCATACATTGATAAAGGAAATGATGATATTTTAAAAAAGAAAACAGAATTCTTTGTAAATCAAATGAATTACTTTAGAGAACAAACAAATTATATGGGAATCTATGAACTTATTGATTTGATTTTAGATAAAACAGGTTTTATGTATTTGGTTAAATCCATGCCTGCAGGTAGAGTAAGGGTTAAGAACATTGAAATGTTGAAAGAGATGGCTCTAACCTTTGAACAATCATCATATAAGGGATTATTCAACTTTATCAGATTCATTAATAAACAAAAGGATTATGAGATTGACGTATCGGGTTCTATTGATGTTAATGAGAATGACGATGCAGTAAGAATTATGACTATACATAAAAGTAAGGGTTTACAGTTCCCTATTGTATTTTTATTTGCTACGGGTAAGGAATATAATACTCGTGATGAAAATAATAATGTTGTTTTAGATAGACAGCTTGGTATAGGTTTAACATTTAATGATAAGGAATTAAGGATTAAGGCTGATACTTTAAATAAAAAACGTATTAAGAAAAAATTAAACTCAGACATGAAGGGTGAAGAGTTAAGATTATTATATGTTGCTCTTACAAGAGCTGAGGAAAAACTAATTATAACGGGTAGTGTGCAAAAAGAAGAAAAGATAGATAATATATTTTCTAATGGAAGTGACAATACATTTGAAAACATGCCTACATCGTTAATTGAAGGAGCGAAGTCATATCTTGATATTATTGGACTTGCATTAAGTAGACATAGATGTCTTTTAGGTAAGATAGAGGGATATGAATTTAAAACAACGAATGATTTATATATGCAAAGTAGAGATGTGGATGTTTCTTTTGATTGTGTGATTTATGAAACAGATGAAGATGGTACCATAAATGCACATACTACTGATGGTTTACTAGAAAGACTTGATGCTCCTGAAAGTTCTGATAAGGATTTACAAGAGGATGTCGTTACGTTTGATAATCTAGATTCAGTAGATGTTTCTGGATTTGAAGAAAAAGTCAAGAAGATAAAAGATAATTTCTCATATGTTTATCCATATGATTATCAGACTAAGAGACGTACTAAGGTTAGTATTTCAGAAATTAAAAGAGCGTATTATGAAGAACTTAAAAAAGAAAGTGAAGATGAAGTTGTCTTTACGGAAAAGGTCTATCCTGTAAAACCAAAATTCATTTCAAATGAAGAAGAAAAAAGTGGTGCAAGAATTGGTACAATGTATCATAGAATATTTGAATTGTTTGATTATGACATTGAATTTGATGAGAAATTAATTAAGAGTGGTGATTATAGTCAGATTAAGAACATGATTGATGCATTTGCTGATAGAGGACTTATTAATGGCGATGAGTATGAGGAGATTCCTTTGACGGTATATGCTAGATTCATATTAAGTCCTATGTATGAAAAATTAAGGGAGGCTCATATAAATAAAACTCTTAGACGTGAGCAGAAGTTTATATTTACGACTAAGGCTAGTTCTATATCAAAAGAATATAAGGATGATGATCCAATACTTATTCAGGGTATTATAGATGCCTTTTATGAAAAGGATGGTAAAGTAACTATCATTGATTATAAATCAGATAATGTTTCAGATATGAAAGAACTTAAGAAAAAATATGAGGTTCAGTTACAGATATATAAGCGTGCAGTTGCGCAAATTTTACAGAATGATAATGTTGAAAGTTTCATATATTCAACTTATCT
This sequence comes from Eubacterium uniforme, assembly GCF_900167115.1. Classification (GTDB taxonomy): domain Bacteria; phylum Bacillota; class Clostridia; order Lachnospirales; family Lachnospiraceae; genus Eubacterium_S; species Eubacterium_S uniforme. Next base: position 12,703 of record NZ_FUXZ01000011.1, on the reverse strand, counting down.
CGGTGATAGTATAGAAATTTAAAATATGAAAACGGATAATAGTTTTTGCATAAGAGGAGGAAGCATAATGATATATCCAAAGTTTCTTCAGGCTGGTGGGACGATAGGAGTATTTGCTCCATCATGTGGAATAACAGATGAAGAAAAGATAAAAAGATTTAAGAATGGTCAGAAGAATTTAGAAAAGCGCGGAGTTAATACAGTATTTACTGATCATGTTTTTACAAGTGATGACAGAGGCGCGAGTTCTACTGGTAAAAATAGAGCTGATGAGTTTATGAAATTACTTAAAGATGATAAGGTTTCAGTTATTGTTTCAGCAGCAGGTGGAGATTACTTAATTGAAATGCTTGAATATGTTGACTTTGAAGAGGTTAAAAAGAAACCTAAGTGGTTTAAGGGATATTCTGATAATACATTCCTTACATACATACTTCCAACTTTATGTGATGTTGCAAGCATGTATGGAGCAAATTATAGTGATTATGGTATGTCCGGATGGGGAAAGTCTGTAAATAACGATTTTGATATATTAAAGGGTAACATTAAAGAGCAAAAAAGTTATGATTACTTTGAAAGTAAAGTTCATGATAAACCAAATTTTGAAGGATATTTTAATGATGAAAAGGTATGTTGGAAGAATGCAACAGGTGAGGATGAAATTAAAATATCAGGTAGATTAATTGGTGGTTGCATGGATGTATTAAATTTTATAATTGGAATGCCTTATGATAATACTCTTAATTTCCTTGAAAAGTATAAAAAGGATGGAAATATATGGTATTTAGAAACGTTCTCTTTAACTGCTGAAGATTTATATATTAATTTATTACGTTATAAACAGATGGGATTTTTTAAATATACTAATGGATTTGTATTTGGAAGACCATGTTTTTTTGAAAGTTTTACTGGGCTTGATTTTAAAAGAGCAATTCTTGATGCATTAGGAGACCTTGGTAAGCCTATAATTTATGATGCGGACATAGGACATAAGGGGCCTCAATTTACAATTATTAATGGTGCGATTGGAGAATTTTCATCTAAGAGTGGAAAGGGTAGATTAAAGTTGAAATTAGAACCGTAAAATGATAAAATTATAAAGTCGGGGGTTACCGTTGGTTACCGATAATAAGTTAAGTTTACAAGGAGAAATAATTATGGGATTAATTAAGGCTGCACTTGCAGCAACATCAACAGTGTTAGCAGATCAATGGAAAGAGTATTTCATATGTGAATCTATTCCAGATGATACATTGATAGTAAAAGGTGAGAAAAAAACATCTTCTAAATCATCTAATAAAAAAGGTAGTGATAATATCATTACTAATGGATCTGTTATTTCGGTAGCTGTAGGTCAGTGTATGCTTATTACTGATCAGGGTAAGGTTGTTGAAGTTTGTGCTGAACCAGGTGCATTTACATGGGATGCTTCATCAGAACCTAGTATTTTTACAGGTGGTCTTGGTGAAGGATTAAAGGAAACATTTAAAAAACTCGGAAAGAGACTTACTTTTGGTGGGGACACAGGTAATGATCAGAGAGTTTATTTTGTAAATACAAAGGAACTTACAGGTAATAAATTTGGTACTAATGGACCAATTTCATTTAGAGTTGTTGATAATAACATAGGTCTTGATATCGACATGAAATTAAGAATTAATGGTGTTTATTCATTTAGAGTAAAAGACCCTATTGTTTTATTCACAAATTTAGCTGGTAATGTTCCTGATGAATATAAATTTGAAGAAATTGAACATCAGTGTAAGACAGAGTTTTCTGATGCATTGCAGCCAGCTGTTGCAAAGCTTTCAGCAATGGGTATTAGACCTAATGAAGTTCTTGCACATTTAGATGAATTAAAGGATAGCATTAATGTAGAACTTAAGGATAGATGGCTTGAGACAAGAGGTCTTTGGGTAGAGAATGTTAGTCTTAATCCAATTCAGTTATCAGAAGAGGATGAAAAACTTCTTAGAGAAGCACAGAGAACTGGTATGTATAAGAATCCTACTATGGCAGCAGCTAAGCTTGTTGATGCACAGGCAGAAGCTATGGTTGGAGCTGCTAATAACGAATCAGGTGCTATGACAGGATTTATGGGTATGGGCATGGCAGCAGGTACAGCTGGTATGATGAACCAGGCTCAGGGATTATACGCTCAGGGTGCAGCTCAGCAGCAAGCACAGCCTGCACAGCCAGCAGCGCCACAGGCAGCAGCAGGTGGAGCAACTTGGACATGTTCATGTGGAACAGCAAATAGTGGTAACTTCTGTACTAATTGCGGAAGTAAGAAACCAGAGGTAGCAGCTGTAGCATTCTGTCCAAATTGTGGAACTAAGCTTGATACAGCAACTCCTGCTAAGTTCTGTCCAAACTGCGGTCAGAGTTTATAAGGTATAAATAATTTATAAATAATTTATAGGGTAATGGAGAGGATGAATGGCTGATACATTTGAATATAAATGCCCCAATTGTAATGGTGGTCTGATATTTGATAATAAGTTGCAGAAGATGAAGTGTCCATATTGCGACTCGGAATTTGATGTTGAAGCTTTAAAAGAATATGATACTGAATTAGATGAAAAACCTAAGGAAGAAACTAATAAAGAAGAACAGACTCAGGTTGAATCTAATACGGATGATGACAATTTTAGTAACGAAACAAATACTGATGAACAGTGGGATGAGAGCGATGGTATGGTTGTATACTATTGTAAATCCTGCGGTGGTGAGATTATTGGTGATAAAACAATGGGTGCTTCAGAGTGCCCATATTGTGGAAACCCAGTAGTTATCATGGATGCATTTAAAGGTGAGTTAAAACCAAATTTAGTTATTCCTTTTAAACTTGATAAGGAAGAAGCTAAAAGAAGGCTTGTAAATCACTATAAGGGAAAGTATTTGCTCCCTAATGTATTTAAAGAAAAAAATCATATTGATGAAATTAAAGCTTTGTATGTTCCGTTTTGGTTATATAATGCTAAAGTGGATGCGAATCTTTCATTTAAGGGAACAAAAGTATTCACCTATGAATCAGGTGATTATAGAATAACAGAAACAAGTTTTTATAGAATTGATAGATCAGGTTCCTTAGCATTTGACAAGGTTCCTGTTGATGGTTCTTCTAAAATGCCTAATGATCTTATGGAGTCGATAGAGCCATACGATTATAAGGATGCGGTGGATTTCCAAACAGCGTACTTATCTGGTTTTTTAGCAAATAAATTTGATGAAGATTCAGAGACTTGTGTACCAATTGCAAATACAAGAATTAAGCAAAGTACAGAGGATTATTTTAGAAATACTATTTTAGGATATACATCACTTACTTGTGAGAGTAGTAATATTTCATTTGCAAGTGAGGAATCTAAGTATGCCATGCTTCCAGTTTGGATTTTAAACACATCATGGAATGGACAGGATTTTCTATTTGCCATGAATGGTCAGACTGGAAAGTTTGTTGGTGATTTACCGATAGATAAGGGTAAGGCGATTAGGTTATTTGCTATCGTTTCTATTCTTACTACATTGATTGTATTTTTAATTGCATATTATATAGTGCTAGGAGCATAGGAGGAAAGTATGAATAAGATGAAAAGATTATTTTTATTCTTTCTAACGCTTATGCTTTTAGGAACTTATACTAATAAGATTTATGCAAATAGGAAAGAATCAAAAATATATGTTACTGATGATGCACATCTTTTATCTTCAAAAGAAGTTGCAACTCTAAGAGAAGATTTAAGTATATTATCTGATAAATGGGGTTGCGACATAGTTGTTGTAACTACTAATTCAACATATGATAAAACAATTACACAGTATGCAGACGATTTCTATGATTATAATATTTATGAAAAAGATGGTGTACTTTTATTAATAGACATGGAAACAAGAGGCTGGTGGATTTCAACTACAGGTACTTGTATCGACGCATTTACTGATGCTGGTATTGATTATATTGGCGAAAAACAGATTGTTCCATGTTTAAAGAACGGTGATTATTATAAAGCTTTTGTAAAATTTAAAGATAATTGCGACATGTTCTTAAAACAGGCTGAAAAAGGTAAACCATATGATACAGGGCATATGCCAGTAACTAAAGGTATGGTTGCTATGGCTGGTCTTGTTTCACTTGTAACAGGTTTAATTATAGGCGCAATTACATTACTTGTATTTGCTTCAGGTAACAAGTCTGTAAGAAGTGTTGATAATGCTGCATCATATGTTGTTGATGGAAGCTTGAATCTAAATTTAAAGAACGATGAGTTTATTAATAAGACTGTTACAAGAACGAGAATTGAACGTGATAGTGACTCTAGAGGTGGCGGTGGTGGTTCGTCAATTCATATGGGGTCATCAGGTACTAGCCACGGTGGTGGCGGTGGCCATTTTTAAAGAATATATAATTATGATTATAGAAAGGAATTATATTGTAAAATATAATTCCTTTTAAATCAGGAGGATGATATGGCAAGCAAGACTATAATTAATAGATATAAATGTAAACAGGTTGGTGGAAATGTAACAGTTATTACGTATGAAAATACTAGTATAATGTTTGATTATGGTTATGCTTTTTCTTCAAGTAAGATAGGTTCGGTTGATTATGATTTTAAGAGAAATCATATTGATGCTGTTTTCTTTACACATTTTCATTATGACCATGTAGGAAGATTTCATTTGATACCTAAGGGAATTCCTATGTACATGGCTCCTGTTACAAAGCGTCATATTCAGTATAAAAATCCAGATGGAGCAGCAAAGTATGACGAGTTTATAACTACAATTAATCAGGGGGATAAAATAAAGATTGGGGATATTGAGGTTATCCCATTTTTATCTGATCATTCAGCCTTAGGAAGTTTTATGTATGTTGTAAAGACTCCAGATATGAATATTGTTCATACAGGAGATTTCAGACTTCACGGATATATGGCTAAAACTTTATATAAGAATTTGAAACATGACATATTAATGGCATGTGATGGGAATGTTGACACGGTTATTACTGAAGGAACAAGAATTATTGATTATCCACATCCGGATATTACAACACATGGTATGCAACTTAAGGCTGAAAAGATTTTTAAAAAGAATAAATTTGCTTTTTTTTATGTAACTGAGATAGATCCAGAATCAATATCAGCTTTTTATAATGCAGCTAAAAAGTACGGTATGAATTTCTTTGTAGATAAAAAGATTTTTGAACCGGTATCTATGTATGTACCATTTGGTAAGGAAATAGATGAAAGATATAACTACGAAGATATAATATGCGAAGATGACATTAAGTTATCTGAGGATGTTTTAAGAAAAGGTTTTGTTTATTTAATTTCAATTAATGATAATTGTTTAAATGAAATCTATAAATTTAAGAAGTTTAAACCTGTATTTATTTTTTCAGAGAGACAGGATTATCTAATTCCATTTATGGGAAATTATAAAAGCAACATAGCTGATTTTTATAATAAAGCTATGAAGGTATGTAAAAAATCTTATTTTATGCATACCTCAGGACATGCTTCAAGAAAGGAACTTAGAATTATGCTTAAGAGTTTAAGACCTAAAAAAGTTGTTCCTATTCATACTGATTATCCATTGCTTGTAAGTCTTTTAAGTAGACCTTATTTAAAAAAATAAAATTTAGGTATGACATTTTAAAATTTAATATGTTATAATAACTTTATCGCTGTTTATGATATGAAAGAAGGTTTTGTATGTTCGAAATTGGAGATTATATTATTTACGGAAACAGTGGAGTATGTAAGGTGGAAGCTGTGGGAAAGCTTGATATTCCTGGAATACCTAATAACGTAGACTACTACACATTATCACCAGTTTATATGAGTAGTAAGATTTATACACCAATAGATAATGATAAGGTTGTTATTAGGCCTATTATCACGAACATAGAGGCTGAGGAATTGATTAATGAAATCAAGGACATTGAGCCTTATAACGAGCGAAGTGATAAGGTTTGTGAGGAAAAGTATAAGAAATCTTTAAACAGTTGCGATTTGAAAGAAATTGTGCGTACGATTAAGACTCTTTATAATGTGAAACTTGATCGAAAGGCACATGGTAAGAAAGTTACAAACAGCGATGATAAGTATTTTAAAATGGCAAGCGAGAAGTTATATGGTGAATTAGCAATAGCACTTCACATTGAAAAGAAGGATGTTGAAAACTATGTAATTTCGCGAATTGATGGCTAAAGAAACAAAACTCGGAATTTCCGAGTTTTATTTCTTGTTGTAAAAGATGAAGGGTTAATATAGTAAAAATAAGGAGGGATTATGCTAAAAACAATAGGGGCACAAATTAAAGAATATAAGATGGCATCTATATTAACGCCGGTATCAATTATTGTTGAAGTTATAGCCGAAATGCTTATTCCTAGATGTATGGGATCAATAATTGATAATGGAATTAAAAAAGATGACATGACACATATATATATGATGGGAGTATTAATGGTAATACTTGCATTAATAAGTTTGGCAGGAGGAAGCTTAGGTGGTGTATTTGGTGCAAAGGCATCAGCTGGTCTTGCTAAAAATGTTAGAAAGGCAATGTATGGGAAAGTTCAGACATTTAGTTTTTCTAATATTGATAAGTTCTCAACAGCAGGTATTGTTACACGTATGACCACTGATGTAACTAACATTCAGAACTCATATCAGATGATTCTTAGAATGTGTACGAGAGGACCTATGGTTTTAATTGTTGCCATGGTATTTTCTTTTACAATCTCTCCAAAACTTGCAAGTATTTATTTAGTTGCAGTTATTTTCTTATCGGTGATTTTATTTATTATTGCTAAGTTAGCAATGAAGTATTTTGAACAGGTTTTTAAGAAGTATGATGAACTTAATAATTCAGTTCAGGAGAATGTTACTGCAATTAGAGTTGTTAAGGCATATGTACGTGAAGATTATGAAAAATCAAAATTCATTAAGGCTTCAGAGAATGTTTATAAGATGTTTGTAAAGGCAGAAAGTATAGTTGTATTTAATATGCCGCTTATGCAGTTAACTACATATGTTTGTATTTTACTTATTTCATTCTTTGGTGCAAAGATGATTGTGGTTAAGGATTTATCGGAAGGTGATCTTGCAAATCTTTTAGCTTATTGTATGAATATATTAGTTAGTCTTATGATTCTTTCAATGGTATTTGTTATGATTTCAATCAGTCTTGCAAGTGCTGAAAGAATTGCTGAGATACTTAATGAAGAACCTGATATTGTTAATCCAGAGAATCCTGTTATGGAAGTTAAAGATGGTTCTATTGAATTTAAAGATGTTTGTTTTAAATATAATAAAGATGCAACTGATAACGTATTAGAAGATATTAATCTTAAGATTAATAGTGGTGAAGTTATTGGTATTTTAGGTAGTACAGGTAGTGCTAAAACAAGTTTAGTTAACCTTATTAGTAGATTATATGATGTAACAGAAGGCTCAGTTTCTTTAGGTGGAGTTGATGTTAGAAATTATGATTTAGAAGTTTTAAGAAATGAAGTATCTGTTGTTTTACAGAAGAATGTATTATTTAAGGGTACTATTCTTGATAATTTAAGATGGGGTAAAAAGGATGCTACTCTTGATGAATGTAAGGAAGCATGTAAAATGGCATGTGCTGATGAATTTATCGAGAAGATGGAAGATGGCTATGAAACTTTACTAGAGCAAGGTGGTAGTAATGTTTCAGGTGGTCAGAGACAGAGACTTTGTATTGCTAGAGCCTTACTTAAAAATCCTAAGGTGTTAATTCTTGATGATTCAACAAGTGCTGTTGATACTAATACTGATGAAAAGATTAGAAAAGCATTTGCTGAAAGTATACCTGGAACAACTAAGATTATTATTGCGCAGAGAGTTTCAAGTATTATGAACTGCGATAGGATAATAATTATGGATGAAGGTAAGGTTAATGGTTTTGGAACACATGATGAATTGCTAGCAGGTAATGAGATTTACAAGGATGTATTTGAATCTCAGACAGCTGGAAGTGGCGATTTTGATGAGGGAGGTAGATAGTTATGGCAGGTAATAGAAACTCTTTAGCTATGGGAAAAGCCTCTATGAAAACCGTTAAAAAGGGTACTTTTTCTAGAATTATTAAATATGTTTTGAAGTATTACAAATTCCACATGATTATTGTTGGAATATGTTTGCTTGTTAGTACGGCAGCAAGTGTAAGAGGTACCATGTTTATGGAAACTCTTTTTAATGATTATATTGAGCCAGTGTTAAAGGCACATAGTACTGACCTTTCAGGATTAATTGCTGCAATTAGAACAATTGCCATATTCTATGGAATTGGTGTTTTGGCAACTTATGCTCAGTCGAAGATTATGATTTATGTTACACAGGGTACATTAATGCGACTTCGTATAGAGATGTTTGAACATATGGAAAAACTTCCAATAAGTTACTTTGATGGTAAGGAACATGGTGATGTGATGTCTATGTACACTAACGACATTGATACACTTCGTCAGCTTATTAGTCAAAGTTTTACACAGCTTATATCAGCTGTTTTAACTGTAGTAGCTACACTTGGATGTATGATTTATTTAAGTTTGCCTCTTACAGCAATTACACTTGGTATTATCTTTTTAACATTTAATGTTACTAAGTTTTTAGCTATGAAAAGTGGAAGTAACTTTATTGCTCAGCAGCAAAATCTTGGTAAAGTAAATGGTTATATTGAAGAAATGATTAGTGGACAGAAGGTTGTTAAGGTTTTCTGTCATGAAGATGAGGCTATTGAAGAATTCACTAAGTTAAATGATGAGTTATATGAAAGTGCAAATAATGCAAATAAATTTGCTAATATCATCATGCCTATTAATGCACAGCTTGGAAACTTAAGTTATGTATTATGTGCAGTATTTGGTGGTATTATGGCTATTAATCACTTCTGGGGACTTGATACAGGTAAACTTATTACATTCCTTACATTTAATAAGTCATTTAGTCATCCTGTAAGTCAGATTTCACAGCAGTTTAATGCGATTATCATGGGTCTTGCTGGTGCAGAACGTATCTTTGATTTACTTGATACTGAACCTGAAGTTGATAATGGTTATGTTGAAATCTGTAATGCAAAGGAAGTTGATGGTAAGTTAGTTGAGTGTGAAGAACGTACAGGTTTATGGGCTTGGAAGCATACTCATCAGGCTGATGGAAGTATTGAATATAAGCCTATGAATGGTGCAGTTGTTTTCGATGATGTTGATTTTGGATATGTTGAAGGAAAGACAGTTCTACACAATATTAAGATAGATGCTAAACCAGGTCAGAAGATTGCATTTGTTGGTGCAACTGGTGCAGGTAAAACAACTATCACAAATCTTATTAATAGATTCTATGATATTAGTGATGGTAAGATTAGATACGACGGAATTAATATTAACAAGATTAAAAAGAACGATTTGAGAAGCACCCTTGGTATTGTTTTACAGGATACACATCTTTTTACTGGTACAGTTAGAGATAACATTAAGTATGGTAAGTTAGATGCAACTGATGAGGAAGTTATTGCAGCTGCAAAATTAGCAAATGCTCACGGCTTCATCAGAAGACTTCCTCAAGGATATGATACTGTTCTTTCAGGACAGGGGGCAAGTCTATCACAGGGACAGAGACAGTTACTTGCTATTGCAAGAGCAGCAATTGCTGATCCACCTGTTTTGATTTTAGATGAAGCAACAAGTTCAATTGATACTAGAACAGAAAAACTTATTCAGAAGGGTATGGATTCACTTATGAAGGGCAGAACAACATTTGTTATTGCTCATAGACTTTCTACAGTACGTAATAGTGATGTGATTATGGTTTTAGATAATGGTCATATTATTGAACAGGGTACACATGATGAACTTATCGGTAAGAAGGGTAAGTATTATCAGTTATATACTGGTAAGATTGTAAATGCGTAGTTAGTAGTATTTTGGAACTAAGTATATGTTTTAAACGTTATTAAAGGACTAGTTATATGTTATATGAAAATGAAGAATACAAGGAAAAGTTCATATTAGTTGCTGTTGATTTAGGCAAGGAAGATGTTGATGATAGTTTAGATGAACTTGAAGAATTAACTAACACCTGTGGTGGTGAGGTTATATGTCGAGTTATCCAGCCTAGAGAGTCAATTCATCCTGGAACATACATTGGCAAGGGTAAGATTGAAGAGTTAAAAGAGCTTCTTGTTATGTATGATGCTGATGGAATTATCGCAGATGATGAATTAAGTCCAGCTCAATATAAGAATCTTGAGGATGCTCTTGATTGTAAGGTTATGGATAGAACCTTAATTATTCTTGATATATTTGCTGGAAGAGCTAGAACTAAGGAAGGTAAGATTCAGGTTGAACTTGCTCAGCTTAAGTATCGTTCATCCAGACTTGTAGGTATGAGAAATCTATCAAGACAAGGTGGTTCTGCAGCCGGTGTTGGCGGTGGAGTTGGTATAGGCTCAAGAGGTCCTGGTGAAAAGAAACTTGAAATTGATAGACGTATTATCAGGGATAGAATTAGTCAGCTTAAAAAGGAAGTTGATGAGATTAAGGAACATCGTGAAGTTACCAGAAAGAATAGAGAAAAGCAGGGGATGGTTGTTGGTGCAATTGTAGGTTACACAAATGCAGGTAAGTCAACTCTTTTAAATACCATTACTGATGCTGAAGTATTAGAGGAAGATAAGCTTTTTGCTACACTTGATCCTACTACAAGAGTTCATAAACTAGCTGATGGACAGCAGTTACTTTTAACTGACACAGTTGGTTTTATTAGAAAGTTACCACATCATCTTATTGATGCTTTTAGGAGTACTCTTGAAGAAGCTCTTTATTCAGATATTATTATTCATGTGGTTGATGTTGCTAATCCTGTTTTTGAAAAGCATATTGAAGCTGTATATGATACATTGGATGATTTAGGTGTTAAGGATAAGCCAATCATTACAATTTTTAATAAGATTGATAAATTAACTAGTGAAGTTAAGATGGTTGACTTAAGAGCTAATCATATTATTAAAACTTCAATTAAGCAGGGTATTGGACTTGATGAACTTGATTCTATTCTTTCACATATTTTAAAAGAATCAAAGCAGTTTATTAGTACTGTGCTTGATTATAAGGATGCTGGTAAGGTTAATATTATAAGAGAACATGGAACACTTATTACTGAAGATTACAGGGATGATGGTATCTATGTTGAAGGATATTTGCCAAAGCATATTAAGTTTTAATTTGAATTGACATTATTTAATTATTTGATATAGTATTATGTGGTGTATGAAACAATATACCTAATTTGATTTAGACTAAAAAACAGAAAGGTCTGATTATTAGATATGGATAATTTAAATATAGAGGCAGCTATTGAAGCTATACTTTTCACAATGGGTGATTCAGTAGAAATTAGCAAAATAACAAATGCTTTAGAAATTACAAATAAACAATTCAAGGATGCTTTTAAATCATTAAAAGAAAAGTATGAAGCAGAAGATAGAGGAATTAAACTTATTGAACTTGATGGAAGTATTCAGCTTTGTACAAAGCCTGAGATGTATGACGTATTAATTAAAATAGCAAAACAGCCTAAGAGACAGGTTATGACTGATGTTTTAATGGAAACTCTTTCAATCATCGCTTATAAACAGCCAGTTACAAAGAGCGAAATTGAACGAATCAGAGGCGTAAAAAGCGATCATGCCGTTAACAAGTTAGTTGAATATGAACTTGTTGGTGAAGTTGGAAGACTTGATACACCAGGCCGTCCATTACTCTTCGGTACAACAGAAGAGTTTATGAGAAGATTTGGCGTAGAAGGAATCGACAACCTTCCACAAATCGACATGGATAAAGTAAACGAATTTAAAGAAGAAGCAGATAAAGAAATAACAATGACATTAAATGACTAATCATAACCACCCTTCCAAAGGGTGGTTTGCTCTAGGGCTATAAGCCCTTGTTACCGGCCAGCGCCTAAAGACGCTGGCTTTCACTTCGTTCAAGCCATCTTGCCTTTGCCGCTTTTGCCACCCCTTAGAAGGGGTTTTTGTATTACTGGCTACCCTTAAAAGGGTCTTCGTATTCTCTTACACTCAACTTATCTAACGCAATATCATGCTTTTCTTGTTCTTGAATGTATTTCTTTATTGTTGCCTCATTTAATCCTACCGTACTTACGTAATAACCTTCTGCCCAAAAATGTCTATTTCCAAATTTATATTTCAGATTTGCGTGTTTATCAAATATCATCAACGCACTCTTTCCTTTTAAATATCCCATAAAACTTGAAACGCTTATTTTGGGCGGTATGCTTACCAGCATATGAACATGATCCGGCATTAAATGTCCTTCAATTATTTCCACTCCCTTGAATTTACAGAGAGTTATTAATATTTCTCTTATGCTCGTTTTATATTGATTATATATTACTTTTCGTCTATACTTTGGAGTGAACACAATGTGGTATTTGCATACCCATTTTGTGTGAGCCAAATTATGAGCCTTATTGGCCATATTGATCACCTTCCTTTCTTTATAAGATAGCTTGAACATCTATATTATAAAGGGAAGGTGATTTTTTGTATAACATATATCGCTCACCCGCATAGCGGGTGGTTTATATTTCGCACGCTTCGCGAGCTCAACAGGGTCACGACCCATAACAAAAGAACCAGC
>NZ_FUXZ01000002.1 GCF_900167115.1 Eubacterium uniforme | reverse complement strand
ATCACCTTCCTTTCTTTATAAGATAGCTTGAACATCTATATTATAAAGGGAAGGTGATTTTTTGTATAACATATATCGCTCACCCGCATAGCGGGTGGTTTATATTTCGCACGCTTCGCGAGCTCAACAGGGTCACGACCCATAACAAAAGAACCAGCCTATGCTGGTTCTTTTGTTAGTCATAATGTATATTATACGTTGCTGGTATAATGACGATAACAAGATACGTTTTATATACATCGAAAACGGTTGAGTGTTTCCTAAATTTAGTTTTCGTCCTTGGCATTTTTCTAAACGCTCCGAAAACTCGCAGCTATCGCTGCTCAAACACGTTCTACGCGTTTGAAAAATATGCCAAACCTTAAACTAAATTTTTAACGGAAAACTCAAATTGTTTTCTCACGTATATAAATACGTATCTTGTTATCAATTTATAAAATAATGTATTATTTATAATTTTTAATAGAATATTATCAGTTAGTTTAAAGTTTAAGCATTAGGAGAATTTTATTTTTCTATCTGGGACCGTTGCGGGTCTCTACACTTAGTGAGAAAGTTATATTTTGTTAAGAATTTTATTTATCTTCATAACGCGAAGCGTTATGTTATAAAAAAGTAGAAGAATTGCGTGAATGTTTACATTCTAAGTAATGCCTTCTACTTTTTTATAAGATAAGACTTGTCTTATCAAAGTAAATAAAATTATTAACGTCAAAAATATATCTTTCGAACTTAGTGTGGCTAGGGGTAGCCCGCACCGTGCGAGAGCTGAGTCCAAGATAGAAAAGATAAATTCGTATAACGCTTAAACTTTAAACTAACTGATAATATACATTATGACAAATATTATATTTCTCTTGATATTTGCATTATTTAGTTATATTATATATTTGGAAGAAATTGGGATTTTTGTCAGGTTTATATTGACAAAAATTTACCAATTAAAAAATATAAATGTAAGGCGGGTTTTGCCTATACTATATTAAGTAAATTTATGGAGGACTAATGATGAGTACTACACAGAAAATGTCAGCACGAGAAAGAATTGAATCTTTCCTCGATGACAACAGTTTTGTAGAAATCGGTGGTATGGTAAAAGCTAGAACAACTGATTTTAACATGCAAGGTATCGACGCTCCTAGTGATGGAGTTATTACCGGATTTGGTCTTGTTGATGGTAGATTAGTATATGTCTACAGCCAGGACGTTAGTGTACTTGGTGGAACAATCGGCGAGATGCATGCAAAGAAGATTGTTAATCTAATTGACAAAGCTATTTTAATGGGTGCACCTATTGTAGGTCTTATTGATAGCAATGGTGTTAGATTACAGGAATCTTCAGATGCACTTAATGCTCTTGGAGAAATCTATAAGACAATGTCTGATGCTTCAGGTGTTGTTCCTATGGTAACAGGAGTTTTCGGTAATTGTGGAGGTAGCCTTGCTATTTTAGCTTCTATGTCAGATTTCACATATGTTGATGAAGATGCAAAGCTATTTGTTAATTCACCTAACGCACTTCCTGGAAATTACACAGAAAAGTGTGATACAGCTAGTGCAAAATATCAGGCTAAGAATACTGACAATGTTGATTTTGTTGGTAGTGAAGCTGAAGTAATTGCTAATCTTAGAAATCTTGTATCAATACTTCCAGTTAACAATGATGATGAAGCTGTTGATGCATGTAACGATGATCTTAACAGATTAGTATCAGGAATTGAGGGTTCTATTGATGATCCAGCTCTTTTCCTTGCTCAGATTGCTGATAATGGTGTTGTTTGTGAACTTAAGAGTGAATATGCTGGTAACATGGCTACAGCATTTATCAAACTTAATGGTGCAACAATCGGTGTTGTAGCAAATAGAAACAAAAAATATGATGAAAACGGTGAAGTAGTATGCAACTGCGGTGGTAAATTATCAAGCAAGGGTTGTGTAAAAGCTGCTGATTTTATTAATTTCTGTGATGCTTTCAATATTCCTGTTTTATCAATAACAAATACAGATGGATTTATGGCTTGTGAATGTAGTGAAAAGAAGATTGCTAAAGCTTCTTCAAAACTTGCATTTGCATTTGCTGGTGCAACAGTTCCTAAAGTAAATCTTATTACAGGTAAGGCTCTTGGAAGTGCCTATGTTGTAATGAATAGCAAGGGATTAGGCGCTGATATGGTTTACGCTTATCCGGATGCACAGATTGGCTGTATGGATGCTAAGAGTGCTTCAGAGATTATTGCTAAGGATTGTGATGCTGCAACAGTTGAAGCAGATTATGCTAAGTTACAGCTTAATGTTGAATCAGCTGCAGCTAGAGGATATGTTGATACAATTATCGATCCAGCTGAAACAAGAAAATATTTAATCGGAGCATTTGAAATGCTTAGTTCAAAATTAGATACTACTCCAAGTAGAAAACACGGAACAATTTAATTTAGGAGGAACATTATGAGAAAAGTATTAAGCTGTGTTGTTATGCTTATTTGTGTTCTTTCTTTAACAAGTTGTAGTGTAAAAGATATTAAGAAAATCGGTCAGCCTAAGGAAGTAAGTTTCCCAGGATTAAGAGCAGATGATTTAACTGCTGAAGAAGTTCAGGCTGGTGAAATTCTTTACAAAGAAAATTTTGAATCATTTATACGTTCATATGTAGAAAACCTTTCAAACTTGGAATATTCAGATTTAAAGAAAAATATCAAGTCTGCAGAAAAGAATGCTGAAAAAGATAAGTCTTATAAACCTTTTGTTGATGCAATGAAGTCATATGAAGGTTCTTCAAAAGAACTTGGTACATTAAAAAAAGCAAGTGGAAAGATTGTATATACTGAAGATAGAAAGAACTTATATTTAGCTACATTAAAAGTAAAATATGCTAAAAGAGATTGTAAAGTTAAAGTACAGCTCTCAGTTGATGAAGATAAAGAAACTGAAATAAAGAGTATTACATTTGAACCTGAATACTCATTTAAAGAGACAATTAATAAGGCTGGTATGAATACTTTACTTGGTATGGGTACAGTTTTCGCAGTACTTATCCTTATTGCTTTCATTATTTCATTGTTTAAGATTATTAATAAGATTGAAACAATGGCTAAAGAGAAAGAAGCAAATAAAATCAAAACAGAAAATGCAAAAGAAATCGAAAAAATTGATAGTGCACCTGCTGTTGTTGAAACACAGACAGATGATAACGAACTTATAGCTGTAATTGCTGCAGCAATTGCTGCTAGTGAGGGTAGTGCAGATCCTGGCAGCTTCGTTGTAAGATCTATCAGAAAGATTAGATAATTGGAGGATACATAAATGAAAAATTATACAATTACAGTTAATGGTAATGTTTATGATGTAACAGTAGAAGAAGGTGCTGGCGTAGCAATGCCAACAGCTCCTGTAAAGAGCGCACCAGTAGTAGCTCCTAAGGCAGCTCCTAAGGCTGCAGCTTCAGGAAGCGAAGGTAGTGTAAAAGTTAACTCACCAATGCCAGGTAAAATTTTATCAGTTAAGGCTTCAGTTGGTCAGTCAGTTAGCAAGGGTGATGTAATCATGGTTCTTGAAGCTATGAAGATGGAAAACGATATTGTTGCTCCAGAAGATGGTACAATCGCATCAATCAATGCTAATACAGGTGATTCTGTAGAAGCAGGTAGTGTACTTGCAACACTTAATTAATAATAATTAATACTCGTATTAATAACGGAGGATAAAATGGATTACATTAAAGATACACTAAGTAATTTGATACACCAGACAGCGTTCTTTAACTTGACTGTCGGCAACTTCATTATGATTGCAGTTGCATGTATCTTCTTATATTTAGCGATTAAAAAAGAATATGAACCATTACTTTTGGTTCCAATTTCATTTGGTATGCTTTTAGTAAATATGTATCCAGATATCATGTCAGATACAGGTCTTCTTCATTACTTCTATTTATTAGATGAATGGAGTATCTTACCTTCTCTTATTTTCCTTGGAGTTGGTGCGATGACAGACTTTGGTCCACTTATTGCAAACCCTAAGAGTTTTCTTTTAGGTGCTGCAGCTCAGTTTGGTATTTATGGAGCATATTTCTTAGCAATTTTCATGGGATTTGGTGGTAAGGCAGCAGCTGCTATTTCAATTATCGGTGGTGCAGATGGTCCTACATCAATCTTCCTTGCAGGTAAATTAGGTCAGACTGACTTGATGGGTCCTATTGCCGTAGCAGCTTATTCATATATGGCATTAGTTCCAATTATTCAGCCACCTATTATGAAGTTACTTACAACTGAGAAGGAAAGAAAAATCAAGATGGAACAGCTTCGTCCTGTTTCAAAACTTGAAAGAATCTTATTCCCAATCGTTGTTACAATCGTAGTAGTTATGATTCTCCCAACTACAGCACCACTTGTTGGTATGCTTATGCTTGGTAACTTATTCAGAGAATCAGGTGTTGTTAAACAGCTTACTGAAACAGCAAGTAATGCACTTATGTACATCGTAGTTATTATTCTTGGTACATCAGTAGGTGCTACAACTTCGGCTGAATCATTCCTTAACATTAGTACAATTAAGATCGTTATATTAGGTCTTGTTGCCTTTGCGGTTGGTACAGCTGCAGGTGTTATATTTGGTAAGATTATGTGTGCTGTAACAGGTGGTAAGATTAACCCACTTATTGGTTCAGCAGGTGTTTCTGCCGTACCAATGGCAGCAAGAGTATCACAGCAGGTTGGTTCTGAAGCAGATCCTACAAACTTCTTACTTATGCACGCTATGGGTCCTAACGTAGCCGGAGTTATTGGTACAGCTGTAGCAGCTGGTACATTCATGGCTATCTTTGGAATAGTATAAAATGATATAAAAATGTAATAAATCAAAATACTTTCATGCTTGCATGAAAAGTAGTTTAATTTGGTTAATAGATAAAGGAGAAAGAAATGGCAAATGAGAATACTCAGGTTAAGAGACCTGTAAAGATAACAGAAACAATTCTTAGAGATGCTCATCAGTCTCTTATTGCTACAAGAATGCCAACAGAAGAAATGCTTCCAATTATCGATACAATGGATAAAGTTGGTTATCATGCAGTAGAGTGCTGGGGCGGTGCTACATTCGATGCATCACTTCGTTTTCTTAAGGAAGATCCATGGGAAAGACTTAGAAAACTTCGTGATGGTTTCAAGAATACAAAACTACAGATGTTATTCAGAGGACAGAACATCTTAGGATATAGTCATTACTCAGATGATGTAGTTGAATATTTCGTTCAGAAATCATTAGCAAATGGTATCGACATCATCAGAATTTTCGACTGCTTAAATGACCTTAGAAACTTAGAAACAGCTGTTAAGGCTGCTAATAAAGAAAAGGGTCATGCTCAGATTGCATTATCATATACACTTGGTGATGCTTATACATTAGATTATTGGAAAGATACAGCTAAGAGAATCGAAGAGATGGGTGCTTCATCACTTTGTATTAAGGATATGGCAGGTCTTCTTACACCATACAAGGCAACAGAACTTGTTAGTGCTCTTAAAGAAGGAACAGACCTTCCAATTGATCTTCATACACATTACACATCAGGTGTTGGCGCTATGACATATCTTAAGGCTGTTGAAGCTGGTTGTGATATTATTGATACAGCAATTTCACCATTCTCAATGGGAACATCACAGCCTGCAACAGAAGTTTTAGTTGAGACATTTAAGGGTACACCTTATGATACAGGCCTTGATCAGAAGCTTCTTAAGGAAATCGCAGATTATTTCAAGCCATATAGAGAAGAATGCCTTGCTAGCGGATTGCTTAATCCAAAGGTTATGGGTGTTAATATCAATACACTTTTATACCAGGTACCTGGTGGTATGTTATCAAACCTTGTTTCACAGCTTAGTGAAATGGGCGCTGAAGATAAATTTGATGAAGTGTTAGAGGAAGTTCCAAGAGTAAGAAAAGACTTCGGTGAACCACCTCTTGTTACACCTTCAAGTCAGATTGTTGGTACTCAGGCAGTTCTTAATGTTGTTATGGGTGAAAGATATAAGATGGTTAACCAGCAGGCTAAGGACTTACTTTCAGGTAAGTATGGTCAGACAGTTAAGCCATTTGATAAAGAAGTACAGAAGAAGTGCATTGGTGATACAAAGGCTATCACATGCAGACCAGCTGATTTAATCGAGCCATCACTTCCAAAATTTGAAAAGGAAGTTGCTCAGTACAAACAGCAGGATGAAGATGTACTTACATATGCGTTATTCCCACAGGTTGCTAAAGAGTTCTTCGAATATAGAAAAGCTCAGCAGACAGGTGTTGATAACACAGTAGCAGACAAAGAAAACGGAGCATATCCAGTTTAGATAACAAAAGCCATGTAGTTAAACTACATGGCTTTTTTATTAATATATCTTATGACAAAAACCATTGAATGTGGTAAAATATAGATGTTGTTTTGTTATAGAAAATGATATAGAGGAAAACGAGAGTGAAAGTTTTAGTTGTGGGTGGTGGACCTGCTGGAATGATGGCTGCGATTGCAGCTGCGCTTAATGGCAATGAGGTAACCATTATTGAGAAAAATGAAAAATTAGGTAAGAAGCTATTTATAACCGGTAAGGGTAGATGTAATGTGACTAATGCTGGTGATATGGATGATATTAGAGCACATATTTTATCTAATCCTAAGTTTATGTATAGCGCCTTTTATGAATATAATAACTTTGATGTCATTGAATTTTTCGAAAGTGAAGGAGTTAAGACTAAGGTTGAAAGAGGTAACAGAGTTTTTCCTGAAAGCGATAAATCATCTGACATTATAAAAGCTTTAACTAAAAAGATTCGAGAACTTGGAATTGAGGTTTTACTTAATACTAAGGTTGTTGATATAAAGACCAGAAAGATTTCTGATGAAGATGTGACAGATAAAAAGAGTTGTTATGAGAGTGCATTTGCTGAGGTTAGTTTGTCAGATAAATCGACGCTAAAAGGTGATGCTCTTATTATTGCAACAGGTGGTCTTTCTTATCCGGTTACAGGTTCGGATGGCGATGGTTATAAATGGGCTGAGGAATTTGGCGTTGATGTTGTTAAACCAAGGCCAGCACTTGTTCCTGTTATTCTTAGGGAAGAGGATGCAAGGGCAATGCAGGGACTTTCTCTAAAGAATGTAAATGCTAAGTTTACGATTGATGGTAAGGAAGTTTCTAGTGAAACTGGAGAGATGCTTTTTACTCATTTTGGTGTTAGTGGTCCGATAATACTATCTGCAAGTAGTTTGATTTCTGGTAGAATCAAGGATAATACAAAGTTATACATTGATTTAAAGCCAGCACTTGATTTTGATACATTGGATAAAAGAATTCTGAAGGATTTTGAAAAATATACTAATAAGAATTTTAATAATTCCTTAGATGATTTGCTGCCTAAGAAGATGATCCCGGTAATTGTTAAAAGAAGTGGCATTGATCCATATAAAAAGGTTAATGTTATTACGGCTGAAGAAAGACAAAACCTTGTAAATGTTATTAAGAATCTTGAATTTACAGTTGTAGGACTCAGAAGTTTTGATGAAGCCATTATTACGAAGGGTGGAATCAATGTAAAAGAAGTTAATCCAAAAACTTTTGAATCAAAGAAAGTTAAGGGACTTTATTTTATAGGTGAAGTTTTAGATGTTGATGCTACAACAGGTGGATATAATTTACAAATTGCCTGGTCAAGCGGATATGCATGTGGTATAAATTTGAAAGCCTGGTAGTAGATTGACTCTGGGTTCAGAGTTATTTGTTATTATTATTTAGATATTTAATAGCATTTATAAATGATGAAAATATAAAGAAATATATAGGAGGCATAATATGTATAATATTGCAATTGATGGACCTGCAGGCGCAGGAAAAAGTACTATAGCGAAGGAAGTATCTAAGAGATTAGGTTTTATTTATGTTGATACAGGAGCAATGTATAGAGCAATGGCTTTATCTTGTTTACGTGCAGGCGTTGATGTAACAGATGAAGCTGCAGTAACAGCGACTACAGATAAGGCAGATGTTAAAATTGCATATAAGGATGGTAGTCAGATAGTACTCCTTAATGGCGAGGATGTTTCAACTGAAATCAGAAAGGAAGAAGTTGGAAAGAATACATCTAAGATTGCTGTTTATGGAAAGGTTAGAGAAAAGCTTACAGTTCTTCAGAAAGAACTTGCAGCTACTAATGATGTTGTTATGGATGGTAGAGATATTGGTACTTCAGTATTACCAAATGCTGATCTAAAAATTTACCTTACAGCTTCAGTGGAAACTAGAGCAAAGAGAAGATATGATGAATTAGTAGCAAAAGGTGAAAATCCAGACATTAAGGTTATTGAGGAAGATATTGTTGCTAGAGATTATAATGATTCTCATAGAGAAATTTCACCACTTACCCAGGCTGAAGATGCAATTTTAGTAGATTCTTCAAATATGACTATTGAAGAAGTTGTAACTACTATTATTGATTATACAAAAAAGTAGAGATAAGGAGATAAAACGGTGGATTTGTTATTTTTGTTAGCTGAAAGTGCTGAGGATGCAGCAAGTTCAGGAGCTGAGAGCACAACATTTATATTTATGGTTGTTGCAGGTATTGCATTAGTAATATCAAAGCTTAAGAAATAATTATTGGTAGGAAAAATATGGAAGTTTATGTAGCTAAGAGTGCTGGTTTCTGCTTTGGTGTTAAAAAAGCAGTTGATACAGTTTATGATTTAATTAATAAGGGCGTTGAAAACATTTATACATATGGACCAATTATTCATAATGAAAACGTGGTTTCTGATTTAGAAAGCAAGGGAGTTAAGATTATTGAAAATCTTGATGATGCTAAGAATGTAGATAAAGGTACAGTAGTAATTAGATCCCATGGTGTTTCGAGAGATGAGTATGAGACAATCAAGGCATGTGGTCACGAAGTGATTGATGCAACATGTCCATTTGTTAAGAAGATTCATAATGCAGTTAGTACTGCAAGTGACGAAGGAAAGCATATTGTTATAATTGGAGATAAAAATCACCCAGAAGTTTGTGGCATTAAGGGATGGTCAAATGGTCCCGTTTCCATCATTAAAACAGAAGATGAGGCTGATAATTTTGAAGCGGCTGAAGGTGAAAAAATATTTATCGTTGCCCAAACTACATTTAATTACAAGAAATTTGAATATTTAGTTGAAAAAATTTCCAAAAAGCGATATGATATAAGTTGTTTAAATACGATTTGTAATGCTACTCATGTTAGACAGGAAGAAGCTATGCAAATCGCTAAAAACGTGGACGCAATGATCGTAATCGGTGGAAAGCACAGTTCAAATACTCAAAAATTATTTGAAATATGCAAAAGCCAATGTGAAAATACGTACTACATACAGGAACTTGTTGATTTGGATTTGAATGACCTTAAATCAATTGGTAGCGTAGGTATCACTGCAGGGGCGTCTACCCCAAATAATATTATCGAGGAGGTTCAAACCCATGTCAGAAGTAAGTTTTGAACAAATGTTAGAGGAATCATTAAAAACAATTAGTAGAGGAGAGGTTGTAGAAGGTACTGTTATTACAGTAAATCCTGAAGAGGCTGCTCTTAATATCGGCTATAAGGCTGATGGTATCCTCACACGCGGTGAGTATTCTAATGAGCCTGTAGATCTTACAACAGTCCTCAAAGAAGGAGATAAGCTTGAAGTTAAGATCTTAAAGGTTAATGATGGCGAAGGTCAGGTTTTATTAACATATAAGAGATTAGCTGCTGAAAAAGGCAACAAGGTATTAGAAGAAGCTTTCGAAAATAAGGAAGTTTTAAAGGGTAAAGTTGCTCAGGTAGTAAGTGGCGGACTTAACGTAGTTGTTGGTGAAGCTAGAGTATTCATTCCAGCAAGCCTTGTTTCAGATGTATATGAAAAAGATTTATCAGTATACGATGGACAGGAAGTAGAATTTGTTATTACAGAATTCAATCCTAAGAAGAGAAGAATTATTGGTGATAGAAAGCAGTTGGTAAGTGCTGCTAAAGAAGAAGCTAAGAAGAAATTATTTGAGACTATTAAGGAAGGTCAGACTATCGAAGGTACAATTAAGAATGTTACTGATTTTGGTGCATTTGTTGATATCGGAGGAGCTGATGGATTACTTCATATTTCAGAAATGTCTTGGGGAAGAATTGGTAACCCTAAGAAAGTCTTCAAGGCTGGAGATAAGATTAAGACATTTATTAAAGAAATCAATGGTGAAAAGATTGCACTTTCACTTAAGTTTGAGGATTCAAATCCATGGCTTAATGCTGATGAAAAGTATGCAGTTGGTAATGTAGTTAAAGGTAAAGTTGCTAGAATGACAGATTTTGGTGCATTTATTGAACTTGAACCAGGTGTTGATGCATTACTTCATGTTTCACAGATTTCATATGAACATGTAAATAAACCAGCTGATGTATTAAAAGTTGGTCAGGAGATTGAAGCACAGGTTGTAGATCTTAACGTTGAAGAAGAAAAGATTTCTCTTTCAATTAAGGCTTTACTTCCAGCTCCTGAAAAAACAGAAGAAGCAGCTGAAGAAGTTACAGAAGTAGCTGAGGAAGTTACTGAAGATACAGAAGCATAAGAATTGTATAAATAATAATTAAAATATAATAGTAAAAGCAAGCTTTTATAGGCTTGCTTTTTGCTAATAGATGTGGAGACAGTTATGAGAGTTATAGCCGGAAGCGCAAGACATCTTAATTTAAAAACGGTTCCGGGTATGGATGTAAGACCAACGACGGATAAAACAAAGGAAACGCTCTTTAATGTTTTAAATGCTGATGTACCATATTCAAAGTTTTTAGATCTTTTCAGCGGTAGTGGTGCAATTGGCATAGAAGCATTAAGCAGGGGTGCAGATAAGTGTGTATTTGTTGAAAAAAGCAGAAATGCCTTATCTTGTATTAAAGATAATTTGGATTTTACTAAGCTTGGTGATAATGCTGTTATTTTGCCTATGGATGTTATAGCAGCAATAAAATCACTTGAGAGTAATGGTGAAGTTTTCGATATTGTTTTTATGGACCCGCCTTATAATAAGGAATTAGAGAAAAGTGTCTTAGAAGTTTTATCTAGTAGTAGTCTGATTAATAATGATTCCATAATAATTGTTGAATCTTCTAATGAAACAGACCTTTCATATATTGGAAATTTGGGTATGCACATCTATAAAGAAAAAGTATATAAAACTAATAAACATACTTTTATCTGTAAGGATAATTAGTATGGATTTGAGGATGATATGACAAAAGCAATTTATCCGGGTAGTTTTGATCCGGTTACACTTGGACATCTAAGTATTATCGAGAGAGCAGCTGAAACATTTGATGAAGTAATAGTTGCTGTTTTAAAGAATGACAGTAAGAAACCTTTATTTTCTGTTTCAGAAAGAGTAAGTATGTTAGAAGAAGTAACATCTCATATTGAGAATGTTAAAATATTGTATTTTGAAGGACTTTTAGTTGATTTTGCTAATGAATGTGGTGTTAATACAATAGTTAGAGGCCTTAGAGCCATTACTGATTTTGAATATGAATTACAGATGGCGCAGACTAATAAAGCGTTATCGCATAATATTGATACTGTATTCTTTACAACTGATGTTGAATATTCATATCTTAGTTCAAGTAGTGTTAGGGAAATTGCTAAATTCGGTGGGAATATAGATAAATTTGTTCCAGAGAGTATAATTTCTAAAGTTTATGAAAAATACAAATAGATATAGAGAGGTAGTTTTATTATGAGTCAGATTGAACAGATTATTACTGAAATAGAAGATTATATGGATAGTTGTAAATTTCAGCCACTATCACAGACTAAGCTTATTGTAAATAAGGATGAGATGGAGGAATTATTAACAGAACTTCGTCTTAAGATGCCTGATGAAATAAAAAAATATCAGAAGATTATTGCTAATAAAGAGGCTATTCTTTCTGATGCAAAAGAAAAATCAGAGGCTATGATTGCTGAAGCAACAGCTCATATTACTGAACTTGTTAGCGAACATGAAATTATGCAGAGAGCTCAGGAAGAAGCTGATCAGTATGTTATCCAGGCTCGTGAGGAAGCTAAGAAGATTCTTAATGATGCACAGGCTGAAGCTAATGGTATCAAGGAAAGCGCAGTTGCTTATACTGATGAATTATTAGTAAATGTTCAGAAGTACTTACAGGCTAGTATTTCAGATTTTGAAGCGAAGTCAGGTAATGCGCTTAATGCTTTATCAGCTGCCAGAGAGAATGCAATTAAGGCAGTTACTCAGACTACAGAGGATGCAGTTGATACTTTAGCTGGTTCAAGAGAAAGAGTATTAGATTCATTGAAGAGTTCATATAGAACAGTTGATGTTAATAGAAAAGAACTTAGAGGCGTGCCTTCAAGTGAATATCGTGATTACACAGTTGATCTAGACCTTGAGGAAGATGAAGAAGATGAATTCTAAATAAATAATAAAAAGCTGTTGATCACAACAGCTTTTTATTATGTTTAAATGAGGATGGTAGAAATGAAAGATTTATATAAAAATTTTGATGAGCAAAGAGTATTTTATTATTTTGAAAAGATAAGTGATATTCCAAGAGGGTCTGGTAACACAAAAGGTATGACAGACTTTTTGGTTGAATTTGCAAAAGAAAATGGTTTAGAGTATAGCGTTGACGAACTTGGAAATGTAATCATTTCAAAGAAAGCTACTAGTGGCAGAGAGAGTGATGAAGGCGTTATTTTACAAGGCCATGTTGATATGGTTTGCGAAAAAGATGCTGATTCAAATCATGATTTTACAAAGGATGGCTTGGACTTACAGATAGATGGTGACTGGTTATATGCAAATAAAACTACACTTGGTGGTGATGATGGCATTGCTGTTGCTTATATGCTTGCAATTTTAGAAGGTGATTATGATGCACCTAATCTTGAATGTATATTTACAGTTGATGAAGAAATTGGATTACTTGGTGCTAAGGGATTAGATGTATCTAATCTTAAGGGGAAATATCTTATAAATCTTGATAGTGAGGAAGATGGCAAAATTTGGGTAGGTTGTGCAGGCGGTATGACCATATCTAATGATATGGATGTTGATATGGTTTCAGTTGAAGGAATCGAAGCTACAATTACTTTAAGCGGTTTATGTGGCGGGCATTCTGGTGCTGAAATTGATAAGGGACGTATGAATGCAACCATTACGCTTGCTCGTGTACTTAACGATTTATCTTATGAATTTGATGTTAAGATTGCATCTCTTAAAGGTGGTAATAAGGATAATGTTATTCCGCTTTTAGCAAATGCAACCATAATCTGTAATATAGATGATATAGATGACATTACTAAGTTTTTAGAGGATTATGAAAAGTTATTAAGAAATGAAGCTTGTGAAGAAGATTCAAACTTGAAATTAAAATTTGAAGTTGAAATGAGTGTTGTTAGGGATGTTATTAATCCTAAGGATTTACAGAAAGTTTTATTTTTGCTTAATCTTTTACCAAATGGAGTTGCTGCAATGTCAAATGATATTAAGGGATTAGTTGAAACATCTTCAAATCTTGGTATTTTTTCATTAGAGGGTGGAAATCTTCACATGGAAGCTTCTGTACGTAGCTCTATTTATTCAAAGAAGATAATGATTGCAAATAAAATTATTATGCTTTGTGAAATGATGAATGGTAAGATTGATGTATCAGGTGATTATCCTGCATGGGCATATAAAAAGGATTCTAAACTTAGAAAAACTATGATAGAAGTTTATGAAGATATATTTAAGGTAAAACCTGAAGCTGTTGTAATTCATGCTGGTCTTGAATGTGGATATTTTGCTGATATGCGTCCAGATTTTGATATTGTTTCAATAGGACCAAATATGAGAGATATTCATACATCTAAAGAAAGACTAAGTATTTCTTCTACGGAGAAAACATTTAAATATTTAACTGAAGTTTTAAAGAAGATTAAGTAATCGTTAATGTATTTATTAGATATTAAAAATATATGTTGATTGTTTTGGTTTTATAAATATATTCTTGTGAAAATAAAAAAATCACTTGAAAATAAATGCATTTTCAAATAGAATGATATAAGTTAATTAAATAACAATTTTGTTGTTGAAATTTTTAAGGATGTGATTATCTATGATTTTTGGTAGTATCGCAAGTGGAAGCAGTGGAAATTGTGCATTTGCTTCAAGTGGAAATACAAATCTTTTAATCGATACTGGTATTAGTAAAAAGAGGATTGAAGAAGGTCTTTCTATGAATGATATTTCTGCCTCTGAAATTAATGGTATATTAATTACTCATGAACATATTGATCATATTAGTGGTCTTGGTGTTTTCTTAAGAAAGTATAAGGATGCTAAGGTTTATTCCACAAAGAAAACAATTGATGCAATCTTAAATAGTAATAAGATTGGTAAAGTTGAACCAGAGTCTTTTATTGCAATTAATAAGGATGAAGAGTTTGAGATTGGTGATTTAACAGTGAGAGCATTTGCTATATCACATGATGCTGCTGATCCGGTTGGTTACAGAGTTATGCATGAGTCTTCATCAGTTGCTGTAGCAACGGACATGGGTTGTTATGATGAATATATTATAGATAATCTTAAAGGTATTAATGCAGGAATTATTGAAGCTAATCATGACGTTAATATGTTAATGGTTGGTTCTTATCCTTATGAACTTAAGAGAAGAATATTGGGGACAAAAGGTCATTTGTCAAATGAATCATCGGGTAAGTTAATTGATAGTATTTTACATGATGATTTAGAATATATCTTACTAGGACATCTTAGTAAGGAGAATAATATGGAAGAGCTTGCTTTTGAATCTGTTAAGAATGAGATTAATTTAAGTGAGAGTCCATATAATACCAAGGATTTCAATATTAGAGTCGCAAAAAGGGATGAGCCTATGCGATTTATGGAAATCTAATTTTAGGAGGATATGATGAAAAAAACAATTATTACAGTTCTTGGAAAAGATACAGTTGGTATTATGGCAAAGGTATGTACATATCTTGCAGATAATAACGTTAATATTTTAGATATTTCACAGACTATCGTTGATGATTATTTTAACATGATGATGATTTGTGATTGTAACAAGTCAAGCAAGGAATTTGAAGTGTTAGCAACTGAAATTGAAAAGGTTGGCGAAGAAATCGGCGTTAAGATTACAATGCAGCATGAAGACATTTTTAACTTAATGCACCGTATCTAAGGTATAAAGTAATTTATAGATATATAATACTTTGAAAGGTTTAGAATAATGATTAATATATACGAAGTTAATGAAACTAATAAGATGATTGAAGAAGATAATTTTGATGTAAGAACAATTACACTTGGTATTAGTCTTCTTGATTGTATTGATAGTGATTTAGATAAAGTAAATGAGAAAATATATGAAAAAATCACAAGACTTGCAAAGAATCTTGTAAAAACAGGTGATAGCATTGGAAGAGAATATGGTATTCCAATTGTTAATAAGAGAATTTCAGTTACACCAATTGCTATAGTTGGTGGTGCAGCTTGTAAGACATCTGAGGATTTTGTTTCTATTGCAAAGACACTTGATAAGATTGCACTTGAAGTTGGTGTAAACTTTATTGGTGGATATTCAGCTTTGGTATCTAAAGGTATGACAGCAGCTGATGAATTATTAATTAGATCAATTCCACAGGCATTAAAGGAAACAGAAAGAGTTTGTAGTTCAATCAACGTAGGTTCAACAAAGACTGGTATTAACATGGATGCAGTTAAACTTATGGGTCAGGTTGTTAAACAGACAGCTGAAGCAACTAAGGAAGATGATTCACTTGGTTGTGCTAAGTTAGTTGTATTCTGTAATGCTCCAGATGATAATCCATTTATGGCTGGTGCGTTCCATGGTGTAACAGAAGCAGATTGTATTATTAACGTTGGTGTTTCTGGACCTGGTGTTGTTAAGAGAGCTCTTGAATCAGTTAGAGGCGAAAGTTTTGAAGTGCTTTGTGAAACTATTAAGAAGACAGCGTTTAAGATTACACGTGTTGGTCAGCTTGTAGCTAAGGAAGCATCAAAGAGACTTAACGTACCATTTGGTATTATAGATTTATCACTCGCACCTACACCAGCAGTAGGTGATAGTGTTGCAGACATCTTAAAGGAAATTGGACTTGAACATCCAGGAGCTCCTGGTACAACAGCTGCACTTGCTATTCTTAATGATCAGGTTAAAAAGGGTGGTGTAATGGCATCATCATATGTAGGTGGACTTAGTGGTGCATTTATTCCTGTAAGCGAAGATCAGGGCATGATTGATGCAGTAAATGCAGGTGCACTTACACTTGAAAAACTTGAAGCAATGACATGTGTATGTTCAGTTGGTCTTGACATGATTGCAATTCCTGGTGATACAACTCCTGAAACAATTTCAGGAATTATTGCAGATGAAACAGCAATTGGTATGATTAACCAGAAGACAACTGCTGTAAGAGTTATTCCTGTAATTGGAAAGGGTGTTGGAGAAATTGTTGAATTTGGTGGACTTTTAGGATATGCACCAATTATGCCAGTTAATCAGTTTAATTGTTCAGCATTTGTTAATAGAGCTGGTAGAATTCCTGCACCAATTCATAGCTTTAAGAACTAAAATGTAATAATTATTTATATATAAAAAAGACTAAATCAAAAATTGATTTAGTCTTTTTTTGATAAAATACTTGACGGTTAACGCACGTTACTTTATAATTTAGAGAGCAGAGATTATTCTGCGATTCACTTTGTGATATGTGAATCTCCTTATGTGAGTATAAAAATTTAATAAGGTTGTAAAAAAGCGGCTACACCCTCAGGTAGCCGCCTTTTTATTTGTATAATTATTGTTTATAAATTACTACATAATTATCAAGCTGTAAATCGATATGTTCACGAGCTTTGTTAGTATCGTGGAATTTGTTAACGCAAACCTGTTTATAGATTGCATCACAATAAAGAGAAGTCTTATAGCATTTAAGCATATCGCCCTTGAGCATCAATCCGTCGCTATTTTTCATGATTACTGGAGCAAGACAGTTATTGCTAAGCTCTTTCATAATCTTTGATTCTTCTTTAAAACCAAGGACACGAACGTATTCTGTAATTTCTGTTTTACATAGATTCTTATCAGTATCATTAAGTCCTAATGTGATTGATAAAAGCTTTCTATAAATTGCAGACATTGTTTCATTCTTGGATTTGATTTCATCAGCAAATTCTGAGAAAGTCGTAAATTCTTTAGAAAGATTCTTGATTCTGTTATCAAGATCTGTATTAATGTCCTTTAAACTTAATTCCCATTCAAAATTAAATACATCAGCAGTATCATATGTATGATAATCAAAATTCTGCTTTGTAAGATTAGCAGCAAGTAATAGTGAAAAATCATCTGCATATACAGGGAATGTATGATTGTAATTTGAATTTAAATCATCATATAAACAATCAGGAATATATTCTTTAATTGATTCAAGATCGCCGTTTTTAATAGCTTTTCTGATTGCAGTAGCAGAAGAAAAGTCTTCATCTAAAATTGTGCTATTATAATTATCATTAGTTCTTTTTATTGAAAATGGTTTGATTTGAGAATTGGTTTTCTTCAAAGCTTTTAAATATTCTATAGATAGTATGTTATTAGGATGATTTAAAACATCAACTAATTCAGGTTTATACTCGCTAAGTGCAAGAGATCTTGAAAGCGGATATGAATTACCTTTCTTAAGATTCGCTTTTAATATGGTTTTAAAATCACTTGGTTCATCTGTAAATATATCGGCTATTTCATTAAGTGCATCAAGGTTATCGTTTTCGCTTCCGAATACAAGATAATCAATGAAATTAAGTGAATTTAAGATTTTAATTGCACCAGTTGCAAAGTATTCTGCGCTAGCAGTAGCATATCTTATTGGCAGTTCAATTACTAAATCAGCTCCGCATTTTAACGCAGCACTTGTTCTTAAATACTTATTAATTATTGCAGGTTCTCCGCGCTGAACATAGTTACCACTCATGATTACAACAACATGATCAGCCGAAGTCAATTCTTTAGCTTTTTTTATGATATATTTATGTCCAGTATGAAATGGATTAAATTCTGCTACAATGGCTACAGTTTTCATTTTTCTCTCCTTTTATAATTCTTGTAAAATTATAAGTATATTATATCAAAAAAATTTACAAAGATATAAGAATAT
Source organism: Eubacterium uniforme (assembly GCF_900167115.1). Taxonomy (GTDB): domain Bacteria; phylum Bacillota; class Clostridia; order Lachnospirales; family Lachnospiraceae; genus Eubacterium_S; species Eubacterium_S uniforme. The sequence continues at coordinate 342,892 of NZ_FUXZ01000002.1, read as the reverse complement.
ATTTGAAAATCTTTAAAAATATGGTATCATTATTCGGGGAGAAAAACAAGTTTAAAAGAGCAAAAAGGAGATTATTAATGTTTAAAAAATTGGTTTGTGTACTGTGTGCAGTATCAATTAGTGTGTGTGGATTTGATGGTACATTTGATATAGTAAATAAAGATGTATTTGCTGCAACAATTTCTGAAGACGAGTATAATGCGTTAGTTTCTAAAGCTCAGTCGATGAAATCTTCGTATAATAGTGCTGTTAAAAAGTACAATAGAGGAAGTATTGGTTTCTTTGATAGTGTAAATTCTGATAATGCTATTAAATTATTAAAGAAAGGAATCAATATTTATAAAAATAACAAAACATTAAAATCTAAAAGTTATTTAAAAGCAGTTGATAAAGGCGATTCAGTAAGTGCTGCACTTAAGGATTCAACATCTCTTGAAAACATGAAGAAATCAATTGCCTATATAAAAGAATGTAATGACATTAGAGGTAAACTTGGGTTAGATGCTTTTAAAGTAAGTGATGAACTTATGGCGCAGGCACAGACTAATGTTAATTATGCTGCTAAAGAAACAGATCATGCGAAGGATTTTGATACAGCTGAGAATTTATCTTGGGGATACTCTGATCCATTTCAAGGTTGGTATCATGATGAGCATAAGTGGTTAAATGATGCAATTAAAGCAGGAACATATCCAGGTATTGAAAATATGGATATGTATGAAATATATAAAACATATCCTGCGTTTTTTGCTAAGATTGGACACTATTTTAATGTAATTAGTAAAACGTATAAATATACAGGCTTTGCCTTGGTTAAAGGAACAAAGTATGGTAATGGAATTGCTTATTCACAGGTTTATACCGGAGTCCTTGATAGAGGAATAATGGATTTTGATAAATATGAACAGAGATTTTTAGATTATTACAATCCAATTGTTAATACAATTAATGAGTATGAATCACTGATGAATCAAATCAATTCATATGAAGTTGAACAGTTTGGCGTTGGTAAGAAGATTACAAAATCAAAGGTTACTTATCAGATTACATCTAAAACAACAGCCGTTGTATGTGCAAGTAAAAAGAACGCTAAGTCTGTTAAGATTGCTGATACTGTAACTGTCGGTGGAAGAACTTATGAAATTACTGAAATAAAAGCAGGAGCTTTTAAAAACAGAAAGAAACTTAAAAAAGTAGTAATAGGTGCTAAGGTTTCTGTTATTGGTAAGAAGGCTTTTTATAATTGTAAAAAACTTAAGAATGTAAAAATAAAGAGTGTAGTTTTAAAGAAGGTTGGTAAATCTGCTTTTAAGAATACACATAAAAATATTAAATTTATGATTAAGAAATCAAAATTTAAGAGTTATAAAAAGAAAATTAAAAAATCTGGAACATCAAAGAAAGCTGTATACAAGAAGTTTTAATTGTTATGGCAGAAAGATTTTTAAAGTAGTATAATTTTAAACATAATTTATATAATAAGAAATGCTGAAAGGAGAATTAAAAATGGCATTTATTGATAGTATTAAGGAAAGAGCAAAAGCTAATGTTAAAACAATTTGTTTGCCAGAAGGTATGGACGTTAGAACATACGAAGCTGCAGCAAATGCATTAAAGGAAGGAACAGCTAACTTAATCATTCTTGCTGATGATGAAGAATTTGCTGCTAATAATGGTGGTTTTGATGTATCAAAGGCTACAATTATTAATCCTAAAACATCAGAAAAATTACAGTCATATATTGATGGCTTAGTTGAACTTAGAAAGGCTAAGGGGATGACTCCTGAGCAGGCTAAAGAATTACTTACAACAGATTATATGTATTTTGCATGTATGATGGTTAAAAATGGTGATGCTGATGGTGTTGTTTCAGGTGCTTGTCACTCAACAGCTAACACACTTCGTCCATCACTTCAGATCATAAAGACAGCTCCAGGTACAAAGCTTGTTTCAGCATTCTTTGTTATGGACGTTCCTAATTGTGAATTCGGTGAAAATGGTACATTCGTATTTGGTGATTGTGGATTAAATCAGAATCCAAATTCAGAAGAACTTGCTGCAATTGCTGTTTCATCAGCAGAAAGTTTTAAGGCTTTAGTTGGTGCTGAACCAAAGGTTGCTATGCTTTCACATTCTTCAATGGGTAGTGCTAAGCATGCAGATGTTGATAAAGTAGTAGAAGCTACAAAGATTGCTAAGGAGATGGCTCCAGACGTAGCACTTGATGGTGAACTTCAGCTTGATGCTGCAATCGTTCCAAGTATTGGTAAGTCAAAGGCTCCTAATAGCAAGGTTGCAGGTAGCGCTAATGTATTAATCTTCCCAGATTTAGATGCTGGTAACATTGGATACAAATTAGTTCAGCGACTTGCAAAGGCTGAAGCATACGGACCAATGTGTCAGGGTATTGCTGCTCCAGTTAATGATTTATCAAGAGGATGTTCAGCAGCTGATATCGAAGGCGTTATTGCAATCACAGCTGTTCAGGCTCAGATGAAATAGATAAAAGCATGGTAATGCAAAAAGAAACATTTTAAGGAGAAATTACAGATGAAAATTTTAGTAATTAACTGCGGTAGTTCATCACTTAAATATCAGCTTATTGATATGAATGATGAAAGTGTATTAGCTAAAGGTTTAGTTGAAAGAATTGGTATTGAAGGTTCAAACCTTGTACACAAACCAACAGGTAAAGAAGAATATAAAGAAGCTAAAGTTATGGAAAGCCACAAGGATGCAATTGAACTTGTTCTTGCTGCATTAGTAGACAAAGATCATGGTGTAATCGCATCTACAGATGAAATCGGTGCTGTAGGACACAGAGTTCTTCATGCCGGTACAAAGTATAGTGATTCAATCATCGTTAATGATGATGTTAAGAAGGTTGTTAGAGAGTGTTTCGATTTAGGACCTCTTCATAACCCAGCTAACTTAATTGGTATTGAAGCTTGTGAAGCTGCTATGCCAGGTACAGCTCAGGTTGCAGTATTTGATACAGCATTTGGTATGGCTATGCCACAGAAAGCTTATCTTTATGCTATTCCATATGAATATCTTGATAAGTATAGCTTAAGAAGATATGGCTTCCACGGTACAAGCCACAGCTTCGTTTCAAAGGAAACAATTAAATTTGCTAACCTTGATCCAGAAAAATGCAAGGTTATCGTTTGTCACCTTGGTAATGGTGCTTCAATTTCTGCATCAATTGGTGGCAAGTGCGTAGATACATCAATGGGTCTTACACCACTTGAAGGTCTTATCATGGGTACAAGAAGTGGTGATATCGATCCTACGGTTGTTCAGTTCATTGCTAACAAAGAAGGCAAGAGCGTTGATGAAGTATTAAACATCCTTAATAAGAAATCAGGTGTGCTTGGTATTTCAGGTGTATCAAGTGACTTTAGAGATATTGATAAGGCATGTGCTGAAGGTAATGAAAGAGCAATTGCGGCTAGAGACGCATTCATTTACAGAGTTGCTAAGTACATTGGTGCTTATACAGCAGCTATGAATGGTGTAGATGCAATCGCATTTACTGCAGGTGTTGGTGAAAACAATGCTGAATACAGAAAACTTATCTGCGAATATCTTACATTCTTAGGAGTTGAAATTGACGATGAGGCTAACAGCCACAGAGGTGAAAGAGTTCTCATTTCTACACCTAACTCAAAGGTTAAGGTTGTAGCAATTCCAACTAATGAAGAACTTTCAATCGCTAGAGAGACATTAGCATTAGTTAAATAATTAAGTATTACTGATAAATACAAAATTTAGTAAAAATGTATTTGACAAACATATATTTAGTATGTATAATAGGAAAGGTGCATTTTTAAGGAGAGAGATTATGTTAATTGATTTATCAACATTGATTTCAGATAATAGTAAGACATGCACCGTTGATACCGAGATAGAAGCTAAGACTTTTGATATTAATGGTTTTAAGTATCCATATGAGGACGGTAAAGTTAATATTTTATTTAAGTGCGAAGATGGAAAACTTAAGATTATAGGTCAGATAAAAGCAACTATCATAATGTTATGTGACAGGTGTCTAAGTGATGTTAAAAAGCAATTTGATATTGCTTACAATAATGAAATTGACATGAACGAAACTGGATTACAGACCGGCGCTGATGAGGAATATCCTTTTATTGAGGATAAACAGTTTTGCACTGAACAGTTCGTTTATAATGAGATTTTGACTAGACTTCCTATGAAGGTACTTTGTAAGGAAGATTGCAAGGGATTATGTCCTAAGTGTGGTAAAAATCTTAATGATGGTTCATGTAACTGTGAAAGAGCAGAAATTGATCCGAGAATGTCTAAGTTTCAAGATGTATTTAATCAGTTTAAGGAGGTGTAAACCATGTCTATTTGTCCTAAGAACAAATCTTCAAAAGGAAGAAGAGATAAGCGTAGAGCAAACTGGAAGATGAGTGCTCCAAATCTTGTAAAGTGTAGCAAGTGTGGTGCTTTAATGATGCCTCATAGAGTTTGCAAAGCTTGTGGTTCATACAACAAGAAAGAAATTATTTCAGTTGACTAATTAGTCGGATTCTAACTTTGGTTAGATTATACTGAATATTAAAATAAAAATCGGTAAAGCTAATGCTTTGCCGATTTTTATTTTGTTTAATATTAAGTTGATTGAATATAGAATGTATGAATATGCTGCGGGAATTAATGCACTAATTATTTTTGATAAAGTTATAGAAATAAAGGTTTCTTTTTGATATAATTATAAAGTTGATAAAGACTAATTATTAAGGAGTTTATATGAGTGAATTAACAAGAGTAGTTCTTGACTGCATGGGTGGTGATAACGCACCTTTTGAAATTGTTAAAGGTGGTGTTGAAGCACTTAATGCCAGTGATGAAATAAAATTATTACTCGTTGGTGATAAAGAACAAATTGAAGCTGAACTTTCAAAGTATACTTACGATAAGAATAGAACTGAGATTGTTCATACTACAGAAGTAATTGAGATGGCCGAACCACCTGTTAAGGCAATCAGAAGCAAGAAGGATTCTTCTATGGTTGTAGGTATGAAGATGGTTAAGTCAGGTGATGCTGATGCATTTGTTTCGGCTGGTAGTACTGGTGCAGTTTTAGTTGGCGGTCAGCTTTTAGTCGGAAGACTTAAAGGTATTGAAAGACCACCTTTAGCTCCGCTTATCCCAACAGATAAAGGTGTTTCACTTCTTATAGATTGTGGTGCTAATGTTGATGCTAGATCATCACATCTCGTTCAGTTTGCAAAGATGGGTTCTATTTACATGGAGAACATCGTTGGTATTAAGAATCCAAAGGTAGGTATTCTTAACATTGGAGCTGAAGAAGAGAAAGGTAATGCATTAGTTAAAGAGACATTTCCACTTCTTAAAGAGTGTAAGGATATTAATTTTATTGGTAGTGTTGAAGCTAGAGACATTCCTGCAGGTGTATGTGATGTAGTTGTTACAGAAGCATTTGTTGGTAATGTTTTACTTAAAACATATGAAGGTGTTGGTTCACTTTTACTTAAAAAGATAAAAGGCGCTTTGTTATCTAATTTGAAAACAAAGATTGGAGCGTTACTTATAAAGGGAACGCTAAAAGAAACTTTAAAAGGATTTGATGTTAAGGATTACGGTGGAGCACCACTTCTTGGTCTTAATGGCTTGGTTGTAAAGACTCACGGTAGTTCAAAGTCTGTTGAAGTTTGTCATAGTATCTTGCAGTGTAATACATTTAAAAAGCAGGATATTAACGGAAAAATTAAAGAACATATGTCCTTAGAATAGGGGCTTTTAGGAGGAATAAAATGGAATTTGAGAAGATTAAAAAAGCGATTGCAGAAGTTTTAGGCGTAGATGAAAATGATATTACTGAAGAAACAGAATTTGTTAATGACTTGGGTGCTGATTCACTTGATGTAGTTGAAATCATTATGAGTCTTGAAGAGGAATTTAATATTGAAATTCCTGAAGAAGCTGCAGCTGGTATTGTTACAGTTGGAGATGCGTTAGAACAGATTAAAAATGCTTTATAAGATTATTCATGGATAGAAGGAAGTTATCATGAATGTAGATATAAAAGAATTAGAAGATAAAATAGGATATTCATTTAAGGATAAGAATCTTTTACTTACAGCTATAACTCATAGTTCATATGCATATGAACATCAAAAGGAAGGTACTTCCTTTTATGAGAGAATAGAATTTTTAGGTGATGCTGTTTTAGAATTAGTATCCAGTGATTTTCTCTTTTTTGAATATCCAGATCTTCCGGAGGGAAAACTTACAAGATTAAGAGCAAGTCTTGTGTGTGAACCAACTCTTGCTTTATGTGCTAAGGATTTCTCTTTGAATGATTATATTCGTCTTGGTAATGGCGAGGAAAAAAATGGAGGACGTAATCGTGACTCCATTATTTCTGATGTTCTAGAGTCAGTTATTGGTGCTATTTATTTAGATAGTGGCATTGATGAAGCTAGAAAGTTTATACTTAAGTTTATATTAAACGATATTGAACATAAGCAGTTATTTACTGATAGTAAAACTCTTTTACAAGAGATTTGTCAGGAACTCTTTGGTGATGTCCCAGAGTATGAACTAATATCAGAGGAAGGCCCTGATCATGATAAAACATTTGAATACAAGGCAAGTATTAATGGTGAAGTTTTATCACGAGGTAAGGGAAAGTCCAAAAAGGCAGCTGAACAGATGGCTGCATATTATGCACTTATTGAAGTGAAGAAAAAATATAATTGAGGTTAATTATGTACTTAAAAAGTATTGAAATACAGGGTTTCAAATCATTTGCTAATAAGATAAAATTTGAATTTCATGACGGAATAACAGGTATTGTAGGACCAAATGGAAGTGGTAAAAGTAATGTTGCTGATGCGGTAAGATGGGTTCTTGGTGAACAGAAGATTAAACAGCTTCGTGGTTCTAAGATGGAAGATGTTATATTCTCTGGAACAGAGATGAGAAAGCCGCTTGGATTTGCATTTGTTGCAATTACTCTTGATAATTCAGATAAGAAACTACCAATTGATTATGATGAAGTTACAGTTTCAAGAAGATTATTTAGATCTGGTGAAAGCGAATATATGATTAATGGTACTGTTTGTAGATTAAAGGATGTTCATGAACTTTTCTATGATACAGGTATTGGTAAGGAAGGATATTCTATCATTGGACAGGGTCAGATTGATAAGATTCTTTCTGGTAAACCAGAGGAAAGACGTGAACTTTTCGATGAAGCTGCAGGTATCGTTAAATTCAAACGTAGAAAGAATGAAACTTTAAAGAAACTTAATGATGAAGAACAGAACTTAGTCAGAGTTGAAGATATTTTATCAGAGCTTGAACGTCAGGTTAAGCCTCTTGCTATTCAGTCTGATAAAGCTAAGAAATATTTAACATACAGGGATGAACTTAAGAGTTGTGAAACATCTCTTTTTGTTATTGATATGGATAAGCTTAAGGCTGACATTGAAGAGATTGATAAGAATACTCAGATTACTCAAACTGATTATAACGAGACAGAAAGTCTTCTTGAAAAAACAAAGTTAGAATATAGTAAGTTAGATGCCTTACTCGAAGAGATAAATGACAAGATAGAAGAAAAGAAAGATTTTGTTAATGAATCAATTCTTAGTAAGGAAAAGATGGAAAGCCAGATTCTTTTGATTAATGAGCAGATTAATTCTGCTAAGGCAAGTGATGAGCACATAAAGAATCAATTAGATGAACTTAATAAAGCTATATCTACTGGAAAGTCTGAACTTGAGAATAAAAGGGAAGATAAGGCAGATATTGAAGCTAATATGAAACTTGTTGTAAAAAGACAAGAAGAATATATTGATAAGAATAGTGTATTTGCTGAGGAAGTATCTGAAATTGAAGAAAAAATTGAAGATGCCAAGGCAGAAATTATTAGTCTTTTAAATGCTAAGACACAGATTAAATCTTCTCTTGAAAGATGTGATACTTTAATTGAGCAGATTAATATCAGAAAGAATGAACTTGAAGATAAAATCGCTAAGTTTAAGGAAGCATCTACTAAGCAGGATGAGATTATTAATGATTTAAATAATGAACTTATTAAAATCAATGATTCTATTAATGAGCTTAATGCTGAGCAGGAAAAATGTGAAAGTAAGATTAAGGAAGCTAAGAATAATCAGGCTAATATTTTAAGAAACATTGATGGAAATAAGAATGAACTTTTAAGAAATAGTTCAAGACTTGAGTCTCTTAAGAACATTACTGAAAAGTATGAAGGTTATGGTAATAGCATTAAGAAGGTAATGGAACTTAAGACTTCTAAAAAGGGTATTGTTGGTGTTGTTGCTGATATTATTAAGACTGAAAAGAAGTATGAAATTGCTATTGAAACAGCACTTGGTGGTAATATCCAGAACATTGTTACTGATACAGAAACAACTGCTAAGGAGATTATCGAATATCTTAAGAAGAACAAGTTTGGTAGAGCTACTTTCTTACCGCTTAGTTCAATGAGTACTAATAGAATTAATTTCAATAACATGGAAGCACTTGAGATGGAAGGTGTTTTAGGACTTGCTAGTTCTCTTGTTGAAATTGATGAAAAGTACAGTGGTGTTGCTAAGTTCTTACTTGGAAGAGTAGTTGTTGTTGATAATATTGATAATGCCATTGCTCTTGCAAGAAGATTTAAATATTCACTTAGAATTGTAACTCTTGAAGGTGAATTACTTAATGCAGGTGGTTCAATTTCTGGTGGTGCATATAAGAATACAAGTAATCTTTTAGGTAGAAGAAGAGAAATTGAAGAACTTGAAGGTAATATTAAAAAACTTAAGAGTTATGCAGATTCTCTTGATGCAGATCTTGTTAAAAATAGAAGTGAGATTTCAGTTATTTCTGAAGAGCTTGAAAAGATTAACAAGGCTATTCAGGAGCAGTTCATCTTACAGAACACTGTTAAGGTAAACTTAAATCAGGCTGATGAAAAGAAGAAGAATATTGTTTCTGAATTTGAAGAACATTCTGGTGAATCGGAGAATATTGAAAATAGAATTAGTGATATTAAGAAGGATAGTGAAAAACTTTCTGATGAACTTCTTAATAGCGAAGATAGAATTAAGGAACTTGAAAAATCAGTTAATGATTTAACAGCAAAACTTAAAGATAAGAATGATTCTAAATCTGAAAATGATAAGAACATTGAAAATGTAAAAATTGAAATTGCATCTCTTTCACAGAAACATGAGTTTGTATGTTCTGATATTTCTAGAATTGAAGAAGACATTAAAGTTAACGAAGAAAAGAAAACTGAAATTAGCAGAAGTAATGAAGAAAACTCAGGTGAAATTGAAGAACGTCTCTTAACTATTGATACTATTAAAGCTGAAATAGATAAATTAGTTAAGGTTAAGGATGATACAGAAAAAGAAATTGATGAACTTCAGAATTCTAAGGAAGAACAGATGAAGGAACATAAAGATTTCTTTGATAAGCGTGAAGAGTATTCTGAGAAGTTATCAGTTCTTGATAGAGAATTATTTAGATTATCAGCTCAAAAAGAAAAATTATGTGAAAAGAGTGATAATAAAGTTGACTATATGTGGACTGAATATGAACTTACATATGGTGAAGCTAAAAAGACTGTTGTTGACATGAGTGTTAGCAGAAGCGATTTAGGTAGTAGAATTTCATCTCTTAAGAAGGAAATTAAAGACTTAGGTCCAGTTAATGTTAATGCTATTGAAGAATATAAAGAAGTTGGCGAACGTTATGAATTCATGAATGCACAGCATGAAGACTTAATGAAAGCTAAGGATAATCTTCTTTCTATTATTGATGAGCTCGATAAGGGCATGAAGAAACAGTTTACTGAAAAATTCAATGATATTAAGAATGAATTTGATAAGGTATATAAAGAATTGTTCGGTGGTGGTAAAGGTACCATTGAACTTGATGAATCTGAAGACATCTTAGAAGCAGGTGTTCAGATTATATCACAACCACCTGGAAAGCAACTTAAGAATATGATGCAGTTATCCGGTGGTGAGAAGGCATTTACTGCGATTGCATTATTATTTGCAATTCAGAACTTAAAACCTTCGCCATTCTGTCTTCTTGATGAAATTGAGGCTGCTCTTGATGGTAGCAACGTTGTTAAGTTCGCTCAGTACTTACATAAGCTTACTGAACATACTCAATTTATTGTAATTACACATAGAAGAGGTACAATGGAAAGTGTTGATAGACTCTATGGTATTACAATGCAGGAAAAAGGTGTATCAACACTTGTTTCTGTTGATCTTATTGAAGGTGAACTTGCTAAGGAAGAGCAGGAAAGTCAGAATGAAAATGAATAAATATATCGAGAGGAATTAGAATGTTTAAGTTTTTTAAGAAAGATAAAACTGAAGAAGTTGTTAATGAAGAAAGCGTAGAAGTTACGAATGATTCAGTGAAAACTTCTGAAACTATAGATAATGATGATTCTGTAGAAGTCGAAAGTAATTTATCTGAAGAAGTTAGTGATAATGAAGATTCAAAAAAAACAGCATTTGCTGAAGAATCAGAAGAAATATCTTTAACTAATGCAGAAGATTCAGTTTCAGACGATAATAATGATACAACTAAGGAAAATAAAGGTTTCTTTAAAAGATTAGTTGCTGGTTTATCTAAGACTAGAAATAGTATTGTAAATAGTATTGATTCAGTTTTCTCAGCTTTTTCATCAATTGATGAAGATTTATATGAGGAACTAGAAGAAATTCTTATTACAAGTGATATAGGTGTTAAGACTACAATGGAAATCCTCGATAATTTAAGGGATGAAGTTAAGGAAAAACACATTAAGGAACCAAGCGAATTAAGAGAATTATTAATTCAGAACTTAACTAATGCCATGAACATTGGTGAGAATGAATATGATTTTGAAAATAAGAAATCAATCATTCTTGTTATTGGAGTTAATGGTGTTGGTAAAACTACTACAATTGGTAAATTGGCAGGTCAGTATAAATCGCAGGGCAAGAAAGTTGTTCTTGCGGCTGCTGATACATTTAGAGCTGCAGCAAGTGAACAGTTAGTTACATGGGCTAATAGAGCTGGTGTAGATATTGTTGCTTCTAATGAAGGTGCTGATCCGGGTTCAGTTATATTTGATGCGATTGCTTCTGGTAAGAGTAAGGATGCTGATCTTATCATATGTGATACAGCGGGAAGACTTCATAATAAGAAAAATCTTATGGAAGAATTAAAGAAGTTAGATCGTATTATATCAAAGGAATATGGCGATGCACATCGTGAAAACTTTATTGTACTTGATGCAACAACTGGACAGAATGCTTTAGAGCAGGCTAAACAGTTTAAAGAAGTTGCTGAAATTACAGGTGTAATTTTAACTAAGATGGATGGTACAGCTAAAGGTGGTATTGCAATAGCAATTCAGTCAGAGTTGGGAATTCCAGTTAAATTTATTGGTGTTGGTGAAAGTATTGAAGACTTGCAGAAATTTGATTCAGAAAAATTTATACAAGCCCTTTTTACAAAAGATGAATAAATAGTTATTCTGTTTTTAGTAAACAGTTTGGAGGTATGAAAATGGATAAAGATAAGATGACTATCGAGAAATTTGAAAATGCTGCAGATGTTGTAAACAAGGTTACTCTTAATACAAATCTTGTTTTTAGTGATTACTTAAGTGAACAGTGTGGAAATAAGGTTTACATTAAGCCTGAAAATTTACAGTTTACGGGCGCATATAAGATTAGAGGTGCATATTACAAGATTAGTACTCTTAGTGAAAAAGAACGAAGCAAGGGCTTTATCACTGCATCAGCTGGTAACCATGCACAGGGCGTTGCGTATGCTGCTAAGCTTTATGGTGTTAAGGCTACAATCGTAATGCCAACAGTTACACCTCTTATGAAGGTTAATAGAACAAAGAGTTATGGCGCAGAAGTTATTCTTTACGGAGATGTATATGATGATGCTTGTGAATATGCTCTTAAATTAGCAAAAGAAAATGGAAGTACTTTCATTCATCCATTTGATGATTTAGATGTTGCAACTGGTCAGGGTACTATTGCAATGGAAATAATTAAGGAATTACCAACGGTTGATGTTATTTTAGTACCAATTGGTGGTGGTGGACTTGCAACAGGTGTTAGTACACTTGCAAAAATGCTTAATCCAAATATTAAGGTTATTGGTGTTGAACCAGCAGGTGCTGCTTGTATGAAGGCATCATTTGCTAAGGGAGAGGTTGTTACATTACCATCTGCTTCAACAATTGCTGATGGTACAGCTGTTAAGACTCCAGGTAGCAAGATTTTCCCATATATTCAGAAGAATTTAGATGATATTATTACTGTTGAGGATGATGAATTAATTGATGCTTTCCTCGACATGGTTGAAAATCACAAGATGGTTGCGGAAAATTCTGGTCTTCTTACAATAGCTGCTCTTAAGCATCTTAAGGAAAAAGGCAAGAAAGTTGTATCAATCATTAGTGGTGGTAATATGGATATTATCACAATGTCAAGTACACTTCAGCATGGTCTTATCCAGAGAGGACGTATCTTTACTGTTTCAGTATTGTTACCAGATAAGCCAGGTGAACTTGTTAGAGTTGCTCAGTCAATCGCTGATATGCAGGGTAATATCGTTAAACTTGAACATAACCAGTTCGTTAACATTAACAGAAATGCTGCAGTTGAACTTCGTGTTACAATTGAAACATTTGGTCATGATCATAAGAAAGAAATTTTAAATAGACTTGAAGTAGATGGATTTAAGCCAAGAGAAGTTAGACCAAGTCTTTAAAATATAAGTGGAATCCGATAAGTTGATTCCACTATATTTTTAATAATTTATATGTAAAGTAAAAATACTTGACAGACAGTTCTTTATAGTGTAATATATGTAAGGTACGTTAGGAGGATTGTATGAACGAGATATTAGAGAAATCATTATTATTTGACTTTTATGGTGAATTACTTAGTGATCATCAAAAAGAAGTATATAGTGATGTTGTATTTAATGATTACTCACTTAGTGAAGTTGCAGATTCATATGGTATCTCAAGACAGGGCGTACATGATTTAATTAAGAGATGTAATAATGCTCTTAAAGGTTATGAAGATAAGCTAAAACTTGTTGAAAAGTTTATTGATGCAAGTGATAAGGCTAAACATATAATTGAAAATGTTAATAGTATTGAAAAGGGAAGTTTAGGGGAACGTCTTTCAGGTGATGATAAAAAGAAACTTGAAGACATAAAGAAACTTGCCAGTGAAATTATGGAAGATTTATAAACCAAAGGAGAAGAAATTTGGCATTCGAGAGTTTATCAGATAAATTTCAAAATATATTTAAGAATCTTCGAAGCAAGGGTAGACTTACTGAAGAAGATGTAAAGGTTGCACTTAAGGAAGTTAAGATGGCTCTCCTTGAAGCAGATGTTAGTTTTAAGGTTGTTAAGAAATTTATTAATGCTGTAACTGAAAGAGCAGTTGGTAGTGATGTTATGAATTCACTTACACCTGGTCAGATGGTTATTAAGATTGTTAATGAAGAGATGACAAACCTTATGGGATCTGAAACAACGGAGATTAAGCTTAAGCCTTCTAATGAAATTACAGTAATTATGATGGCAGGTCTTCAGGGTGCAGGTAAAACAACAACTGTTGCAAAGTTAGCAGGCAAGTTTAAACAAAAAGGTTATAAACCACTTTTAGTAGCCTGCGATATATATAGACCAGCGGCTATTGATCAGTTAACAATTAATGCTGAAAAACAGGATGTTCCTGTATTTTCTATGGGTACTGATAATAAGCCTAAGGATATTGCAAAAGCTGCTATGTCACATGCGGCTAAAAATGATAATAATGTTGTTATCATTGATACAGCCGGTCGTCTTCATATTGATGAAGAGATGATGGATGAGTTAATCGGTATCAAGGAAGCAGTTGAAGTTGATCAGACTATTTTGGTTGTTGATGCTATGACAGGTCAGGATGCTGTTAATGTAGCATCTAACTTCAATGATAAAGTAGGAATTGATGGTGTTATTCTTACTAAGCTTGATGGTGATACAAGAGGCGGTGCAGCACTTTCAATTAAGGCAGTAACTGATAAGCCTATTCTTTATGTTGGTATGGGTGAAAAATTATCAGATCTTGAACAGTTTTATCCAGATAGAATGGCATCAAGAATTCTTGGAATGGGTGATGTACTTACACTCATTGAAAAAGCTGAAGCTTCATTTGATTTAGAGAAATCAAAAGACCTTGAAGCTAAAATGAAAAAAGCTGATTTCGGTTTTGATGATTATCTAGAGTATATGCAACAGATTAATAACATGGGTGGTATTGCAGAAATGCTTAAACTTATGCCAGGTAATATGAATATTAGTGAAGATCAGCTTCCGGATGAAAAGAAGCTAAAGAGAGTTGAAGCTATTATTTATTCAATGACACCTGAAGAAAGAAGTAAGCCAGCATTACTTAATCCATCTAGAAAGAATAGAATTGCAAAAGGAGCAGGTGTTGACATTGCAGAAGTTAACAGACTTGTTAAGCAGTTTGAACAGGCTAGAAAGATGATGAAACAGATGCCGGGCCTTATGGGTGGCGGAAAGAAAAAGAGAAGAGGTTTTAAACTTCCTTTCGGATTTTAAATAGTTCATATTTAGTTAATTAAACTAAATTAAAATAAATAATATATTTTTAGAAACAAATCTAGTCGGATTTGTAATTAGGAGGAATTAAAAATGGCAGTAAAAATGAGATTAAAAAGAATGGGTAAAAAGAAGGCACCTTTCTACAGAATAGTTGTAGCTGATTCAAGATCACCTAGAGATGGTAGATTTATCGAAGAAATCGGTACATATGATCCAAATAGAGATCCAAGTGTATTTGATTTTAATGAAGAAGCTGCTAAGAAGTGGTTATCTCAGGGTGCACAGCCTACAGAAACAGTTGGAAAACTTTTAAAGATTGCAGGTATTCAGTAATATAGAGGTGAATTCATGAAAGAACTAGTTGAAGTAATTGCCAAGTCATTGGTAGATTCTCCAGACCAGGTTGTAGTTACTGAAACTGTTGAAGGTGACACTATCAAAGTCGAACTTAAAGTTGCAGATGATGATATGGGTAAAGTTATCGGTAAGCAGGGTAGAATTGCAAAAGCTATTCGTAGCGTTGTAAAAGCAGCTGCATCTAAAGGAGATAAGAAGGTTATTGTAGATATTATACAGTAATTATTTAATATAAAAAGGCAACCGGGCATATTCTGGTTGCCTTTTATAGAATAAAACTCCTATATAGGAGAAAAGGAGAATTATGCAGGATTACTTAAGAGTTGGTGTATTAGTAAAACCACATGGTGTTAGAGGAGAAATGAAAGTTTTTCCTACAACAGATGATATGAAGAGATTTGAAGATTTAATTGAAAAAGATGTATTCTTTGATATTAAAGGAAAGTATGAAGCTCATAAAATAGTTTCTGTTAAATATTTTAAACAGTTTGCAATTCTTCAATTTGAAGATATTACAGATATGGATATGGCTCTTAAACTAAAAAACATTGATGTGTATGTAAAAAGAGAAGATGCAGTAGAACTTGAAGAAGGCGAATATTATATTGCTGATCTTTTAGGCCTTTCTGTTTATCTTGAAGACGGTAGTCTTTTTGGAAGACTTAAGGATGTAATGGAAACAGGAGCAAATGATGTCTATGTAATTAACACAAAGGAGCATGGTGAAGTCTTAGTACCAGTTATTGATGATTGTGTTAAGGAAGTAGATTTAGAGAATGAGAAAATAACAATTCATTTGATGGAAGGACTCATATAATGAATTTTAATATAATGACGCTTTTCCCGGATATGTTTGATTCTTTTAAGAATACAAGCATTATAGGGCGCGCAATTAATGATGGATTAATATCGGTTAATACAATTGATTTTAGACAGTATGCTGATAATAAATATATGCATGTTGATGATTATCCATATGGTGGTGGAGCTGGTATGGTTATTCAGCCACATCCAGTTGTCGAGTGTTTTAGAGACATAACAAAAGATATGGATAAGAAACCTAGAGTTATATATTTAACTCCACAGGGTAAGGTTTTTAAACAGGAAGATGCAATTGAACTAGCTAAGGAAGAGAACCTTATATTTTTATGTGGACATTATGAAGGTATAGATGAACGTGCATTAGAGTTGATAGTTACGGATTACTATTCAATTGGTGATTATGTTCTTACAGGTGGAGAATTACCAAGTATGGTAATGATTGATGCCATAGCAAGAAACATAGATGGAGTATTAAATAACAAAGCATCAACTGAATTTGAATCTTTCTGTGATAATTTGCTAGAATATCCACAGTATACAAGACCTCCAGTATATGAAGGCATGGAAGTACCTGAAGTACTTTTATCAGGTCATCATGCAAACATAGAAAAGTGGAGAAGAGAAAAATCAATTGAGCGTACATTAGAACGTAGACCAGATCTTTTAGATGAAGCTAATTTATCCAAGAAAGAGATCGAGTATCTTAATAAATTGAAGAATAAATAAAAATTGCTTGATTTTATGTAAATAATATGTTAATATATTTGAGTTGTATTAAAAAGAGATGTTCCTCTGTTACTTTAGTATTAAGAACGTCGAATCAAGATATAAGGAGAAATGAAGATGAATAACATTATTAAAGAAATCGAAAATGCTCAGATTAAAGAGAACATCACAGAATTTAATACTGGTGATACAATTAAAGTATTCGCTAAGATTAAGGAAGGTAACCGTGAAAGAACACAGGCTTTCGAAGGTGTTGTAATTAAGAAACAGGGTGGAAGCACAAGAGCTACTTTCACAGTAAGAAAATTATCAAACGGTGTTGGCGTAGAAAAGACATGGCCACTTCACTCACCTACAATCGAAAAGATTGAAGTTATCAGACGTGGTAAGGTTAGAAGATCTAAACTTTACTATCTCCGTGACAGAGTAGGTAAGGCTGCTAAGGTTAAAGAAGTTGTTAGATAATTAAAAACAAAGTTTATAAGCTACCACATTAGTGGTAGCTTTTTATATTGTGTGTTATAATGTTGTTGATATTTATTTAAGGAAGTGAAAATATGAGTGATAATAAAATAAACATTAACTGGTATCCAGGACATATGACAAAAGCTAAGCGTATGATGGAAGAAAACATCAAACTTATTGATTTGGTTATTGAAATAGTTGATGCGAGAATTCCCCTTAGTAGTAGAAATCCTGATATTGATAAATTAGCAAATAACAAATATAGACTTATTTGTTTAAATAAATCAGATTTATCCGATAAGACACATAACGAAAAATGGATGGAATATTTTAAGTCCAAAGGATTTTTCGTTACCATGATTAATTCAAAATCAGGTGCTGGCGTTAAGAATATTAATAATATTATTCTTGATGTTTGTAAGGAAAAGATTGAAAGAGATAGAAAGCGTGGAATTAAGAATAGGCCAATTAGAGCCATGGTTTGTGGTATTCCTAATGTTGGTAAGTCTACATTTATTAATTCATTAGTTGGAAAGGCTGCAGCTAAAACTGGTAATAAACCAGGCGTTACAAAGGGTAAACAGTGGATTAGACTTAATAAAAACATTGAGCTTTTAGATACTCCGGGTATTCTTTGGCCTAAGTTTGAAAGTAATGAAGTTGGTTTAAATCTTGCTTTAATAGGTTCAATTAACGATGAAATCTTAAATCTTGATGATTTATCTTATGAGCTTATTGAAAGATTAAAAGAGAATTATGGCGGTCTTCTTGCAGAGAAATATAGCATTAATGAAGAAGATAATGAAATTAAGATTCTTTCTGATATAGCAGTTAATAGAGGTTGTATTGCCAAGGGTGGTGAACCTGATATTGAAAAAGCAGCTAAGCTTTTATTTGATGATTATCGAAATGGAAGAATAGGCAAAATTACATTAGAGTATGTAGAGTAATATATTTAAGGTAAGGTTAAATATGAGTGAAAAGTTACCAATTAGTGAAATAAAGAAAATATTTGATGAAACAGATGTTAATAATTTAGGTGAATTGATTCAGAATTTCAAGGATGATGAAAGAAGTGGTGTTGTAAATATCATAAAAAGAGCTAATAAAAGAATTGATGATTACAACAAGGAATTAAAGCGCCTTGAAATCATGAATTATTTTGAAAATACTTATGATAATTTTGAATATATATGTGGTATTGATGAGGTTGGTAGAGGGCCATTTGCTGGACCAGTTGTAGCAGGCGCGGTTATACTACCTAAAGGCTTTGATATTATGTATATTAACGATTCAAAGAAACTTTCTGAAGCAAAGAGAGAGGAACTAAATAAAATTATTCTTGAGAATGCAATTGATGCTCAGGTTGGCGTTGTTAGTGCGTGGAGAATTGATGAAACAGATATATTAAGAGCTACTTATGAGGCTATGAGAATTGCAATTGAAAAGCTTAAGGTTAAGCCAAGTCTTTTACTTAATGATGCTGTAAAAATACCTGAAGTTGATATTAAACAGGTTTCGATTATAAAAGGTGATGCTAAGTGCAAATCAATTGCGGCAGCAAGTATTGTTGCCAAGGTTTATAGGGATCACTTAATGGAAGAATATGATGAAAAGTATCCTCAGTACGAATTTGCTAAGAATAAGGGGTATGGTACAGCGGCTCATATTGAGGCGATTAAGAAGTATGGATTATGTGAGATTCATAGAAGAAGCTTTACACATAGTTATGTATAAATTCAGGAGAAGAGAGGAAGATTATCTAAAGATAATCTTTGACTACGCTCAAAGCCGCAGAGGGCTCTCCTGAATATAATTTTTGGAGTATATATGAATAAAAGGTTTATTGGGACGGTTTATGAAAAAATTGCTGCTGATATCTTAACTAAAAATGGTTATAAAATCATTGAGTTTAATTACAGGTGTCGCATAGGCGAGATTGATATTATTGCTAAAGATGGAAAGTATTTATGCTTTATTGAGGTTAAGTATAGGACTAATGGAATTCATGGAAATCCTCTTGAAGCAATTACTAAAAGTAAGGTTAAAACCATAATTAATGTTGCGAGAACTTATTTAAAACATAAGGGTTATTCAGAAAATATTCCTATTAGGTTTGATGCAATTGCAATTATGGGTGATGACGTTAAATTGATTAAGAATGCATTTGGTGGGATGTAATATGTTAAATATATTTAAAACAGGTAAGAATACGACAGAAATAAGGCAAAAAGGTGATGTTCCTTATATAACATTTAAGAATCTTGATGAGATAGATTTTATAGCAAATGCTTTCACAACAAGGCTTGGTGGTGTTAGCAAGGAACATTTATATAGCATGAATTTAAGTTTCACTCGTGGTGATGAAGATGAGAACGTATATAAAAATTATGAGCTTATAAGTGATGCTGTTGGATTTGACATGGGAAAAATAATAATGTCAAATCAAACACATACTACTAATGTTAAAAGAGTTTATCTAGATGATGCGGGAAGAGGAATGCATGGTAAGGAAAGGTTTGAAGACATTGATGGTTTAGTAACTAACGAAAAAGGCTTGGTACTTGCAACTTTCTATGCAGACTGCGTTCCGCTTTATTTTATTGATCCGGTGAATAAAGCAATTGGACTTTCACATTCTGGCTGGCGTGGAACAGTTAATAGAATGGGGAAGGCTACGCTTTTAAAGATGGCTGAAGAATTTGGAACAAATCCTAGTGATGTAATATGTGCCATCGGTCCGTCCATATGTATGGAGTGTTATGAGGTTAGTAAGGATGTTGCTGATGAATTTATAAAAGAATTTGATTTGAGAGATATTCCTGTTATCAGTGATGATAAGTTAAATGTAATAAAGAATGATAGTAATTTAAATAATAGAATTTTTAATGGAGATAAAATTCTTATTGATAAAGGAAACGGTAAGTATCAATTGAATTTATGGGAAGCTAATAAAAGGGTTTTACTTGATGCTGGAATAAAAGAATCAAACATAAGTGTTACGGATATTTGTACCTGTCATAATCCGGATTTTCTATATTCTCATAGGGCAAGTATGGGTAAAAGAGGTAATCTTGCAGCTTTCCTAACCATTAAAGATTAATTCATAACAGAATATATAAGAAAAACATATTTACGTTATACCATATATAGTTATGAGATTTACAAAAACACATAAATGTAGTAAAATTAAATGGGATATTTCGCGAGAAAATAAAGAATAGATTGGAGTTAAGATGAGAAAGCAGGTAGTTGCAATTGTTGGTAGACCTAATGTAGGTAAATCAACACTTTTTAACGTTTTAGCAGGAGAAAAAATTTCAATAGTTAAGGACACACCAGGTGTTACAAGAGATAGGATTTATGCCGATGCAACTTGGCTTGATAAATCATTTACTCTTATTGATACAGGTGGTATTGAGCCAGAATCTAATGATGTTATTCTTTCACAGATGAGAGATCAGGCTCAGATAGCCATAGATACAGCTGATGTAATTATTTTTATTACTGATGTTAAACAAGGCCTTGTTGATAGTGATAGTAAGGTTTGTGATATGCTTAGAAAGAGCAAGAAGCCTATAGTTTTAGCTGTAAATAAGGTTGATAATTTTCAAAAAGATATTTTGGATATGTATGAGTTTTATAATCTTGGAATTGGTGATCCACATCCAATTTCTGCTGCAAGTAGATTAGGCATAGGTGATTTGCTTGATGTGGTTTGTGAATACTTCCCTGAATCTGATGGTGAGGAAGAAGATGATGAAACTCCAAAGATTGCAATTGTTGGTAAACCTAATGTTGGTAAGTCATCACTTGTAAACAAATTACTTGGCGAAAACAGAGTTATTGTATCTGATATTGCAGGTACCACTAGAGATGCAATTGATACTTTAGTTACTCATGATGAAAAGGAATATATTTTCATAGATACAGCTGGTCTTCGTAGAAAGTCGAAGATTAAGGAAGAAATTGAAAGATTTAGTATCATTAGAGCTGTTAGTGCGGTTGAAAGAGCCGATATTGTTGTTATTGTTATTGATGCAACAGAGGGTGTTACTGAACAGGATGCTAAAATTGCTGGTATAGCACATGACAGAGGCAAGGGTATTGTTATTTGTGTAAACAAGTGGGATGCCATTGAAAAGAATGATAAAACAATCTATGAGCACACAAGAGATATTAGAGATGTATTATCATTTATGCCTTATGCTGAAATTATATTTATTTCAGCGAAAACTGGCCAGAGAATCAATAAACTCTTTGATGTTATCGACATGGTTATTGAAACACAGTCTATGCGTGTTGGTACTGGTGTTCTTAATGAAATCATGTCAGAGGCAGTTGCATTACAGCAGCCGCCTACTGATAAGGGTAAGAGACTTAAATTATTCTATATTACACAGGTTGCTATTAAGCCACCTACATTTGTTATTTTTGTTAATGATAAACAGCTTATGCATTTTTCATATACAAGATATATTGAAAATAAGATTAGGGATACTTTTGGATTTAAGGGTACTCCACTTAAATTTATCATTAGAGAAAGAAAGGAATCTTAAATTATGTATAGAATATTTGCTAGAATAGTTTGCGTGATAATAGGATATGGTTTTGGATTATTTCAGACAGCATTTATCTATGGAAAAATGCATGGCATAGATATTAGAAAGCATGGTAGTGGTAATTCTGGTACAACAAATGCTTTAAGAGTATTAGGTAAAAAAGCTGGACTTATAACATTTATAGGTGATGTTTTTAAGGCTGTTGTATGTAGTGCGTTTATTAAATTATTATTCCATTCAGATAGTAAGATGTTGTATATATATGTTTTATATGCAGGTCTTGGTGTTGTACTTGGACATAATTTCCCATTCTACATGAATTTTAAAGGTGGAAAGGGTGTTGCAGCTACAGGAGGCGTTATTATAGCTCTTGGTGATGCTAGAGTTACATTAATTGGATTTGTTTTGTTTTTCTGTTTGTCATTAATTACTAGATATGTATCATTAGGATCAATTGTTGCAGTTACATCGTTAATTATTTCAACATTTGTTTTTAATCAGACAAATCATCCGGTTAATCATTGGCCAACACATAAGGAAAATCAAATTGAAGCATATATTTTAATAATGATTTTCATTATATTTGTTTTAATTAGACATAGAGAAAATATAAAAAGATTATTAAATGGTACTGAGCGTAAGCTTGGAGTTAAGGAGGCATAAGAATGGCTAAGGTTACAATCCTTGGTGCAGGTGGATGGGCTATTGGTATAGCAGTTTTACTTGATAACAATGGACATGATGTTACTATGTGGTCCGCTGTAAGCACTGAAGTTAAATCATTAAAAAGACATAGAGAGAATAAAATTAGTTTACCAGGTATTGTGATTTCTGAAAAAATAAAAGTAACTGGTGACTTGGATGAAAGTTTGCAGAATGATCCAGATATTATTGTATTAGCAGTTGCATCTAAATTTATTAGAAGTACTTCTAAATTACTTAATGGGAAAGTTAAAGATGGACAGATTATTCTTAATGTTGCAAAGGGCATTGAAGATGGTACATTAATGTTTTTAACTGATGTAATTGAGGAAGAAGTACCAGGTAGTGATGTATGCGTTTTATCTGGTCCAACTCATGCTGAAGAAGTTGGAAAACTTATGCCTACAACATGTGTTGTTGGTGCAAAAAGTGAAAAAACAGCGAAATACATTCAGGATGTATTTGCTTCACAGTACTTTAGAACTTATGTAAGTCCAGATATGGTTGGAATTGAACTTTGTGGTGCTCTTAAAAATGTAATTGCACTTGCAGCGGGTATGGCTGATGGACTTGGATATGGTGATAATACTAAAGCTGCTCTTATTACAAGAGGTATTAAAGAAATTACTCGACTAGGTTTAGCTATGGGGGCGAATGTAAGTACATTTGCTGGATTATCTGGTATTGGTGATTTGATTGTTACATGTGCAAGTATGCATTCTAGAAATAGAAGAGCTGGTATTTTAATTGGACAGGGATATACATTAGATGAAGCGGTTAGAGAAGTAAACATGGTTGTTGAAGGTGCTGTTTCAGCTAAGGCCGCTTTAGAACTAGCGAATAAATATAAAATTGAAATGCCAATCATAGAGGAAGTTAATAAGATTTTATTTGAGGATTTACCAGTTGAGAATGCTGTTCAGGATCTTATGCTAAGACAGAATATTGCAGAACATCCAGAACTTGTATGGAATAAATAATTTTTATTTAGGGGTTAATATATTGTATTTTAGGTGGGACAGTTTTTATGCGAATGAAAAGAGGTAAAGAAGGCTTTTTTAGAGTAATTTTTAGTAGATCTGTTACTCTTATAGCAATGCTTTTTTTACAAATATTTTTAATATTAGTTTTTTCAAGTTTTATCAATACTTCTATTCTCACTGTATATGGAATTACTAATATATTTTCAGTATTTCTTGTTATATACATATATAATTTAGATGAACTACCAGATTTTAAAATGGCATGGATTTATCCAATGATGGTATTGCCAATTTTTGGTGTGTTATTATATTTATTTATGAAGACACAATCAGGGTCTAGAGTCATTAATAGAAAAATTAATTATATTGTAAAAAAGACAGAAGATAAATTAGTACAAAATCCAGAATTGTTTAAGGAAATAGAAGAAAGAGATAAGTTATTTGCTACTAATGTATATTATTTATCTAAACATGCTAAATATCCAATATATGATAATTCTGTAGTAACATATTTTAGATGTGGAGAAGAATTATTACCTGATTTATTGGAGGATCTAAAAAAAGCTAAAGAATTTATTTTTTTAGAGTATTTCATTGTTTCTGAAGGATTTATGTGGGATCAGATGCTTGAAATATTAACAAAAAAAGTTGAAGAAGGTGTTGAAGTAAGGGTTATGTATGATGGATTATGTTCATTGTTTTATTTACCTTACGGATACCCAAAATTTTTAAGAGAACTAGGAATTAAAACAAAGATATTTGCTCCATTAAAACCACTTCTTACTACGCAACAGAATAATAGAGATCATAGGAAGATAATTGTTATTGATGGTAAGGTTGCTTATACAGGTGGTATTAACATGGCAGATGAATATATCAACAGAAAAAAGCGATTTGGATACTGGAAAGATAATGGTATAAGAATAAAGGGTGATGCTGTTTCAAGCTTTACTCATATGTTTTTGCAGTTATGGAATCTAGATGAAAAAGAGATTGATAATTTTGATTATTATTGCAAAAAACATAGTAATGAGTTACAAGTAAACAATTCTTACGTTTGTGGATATACGGATAGTCCTTTAGATAAAGAATATGTTGGAGCTAATGTCTATATAAATTTGATAAATAGTGCAACAAATTATATTTATATTATGACTCCGTACCTTGTTCTTGATTATGTAATGGAAAGAGCAATTAGAAACGCTGCTCAAAGAGGTGTAAAAGTAGTTATTTTAATGCCGGGTACACCGGATAAAAAATATGCTTATTGTTTGGCAAGAACGTATTATCCTAAACTTATTAATGCAGGAGTTAAAATATATGAATATACTCCTGGATTTGTACATTCAAAAATGATTATATGTGATGATAAAGAATTCATTGTCGGTTCTATTAATTTTGATTATCGTAGTTTATATTTAAGCTTCGAATGTGCAGCTCTTGTTTATGGAAGTGATGAGATATTTAAGTGTAAAGATGATTTTGAATATTCGATTGAAAAGTCACATTTAGTTACTAAAGAAGAATGTAAAAATAGAAAATTATATTATAAAATACTTGGTGCGTTTTTAAAATTATTAGCACCACTTATGTAACGGATTGGAGTAATTATGTTAGAAAAATTGTTTAAATTAAAAGAGAATAATACTACTGTTTCAGTTGAAGTTATGGCTGGAATCACAACATTTATGACAATGGCATATATTTTAGCCGTTAATCCTGATATTTTAAGTGCATCAGGTATGGATAAAACAGCGATATTATTAGCAACTTGTATAGCTTCATTTATTGGTACAATTTGTATGGCTCTTTTAGCAAATTATCCATTCGCGTTATCAGCTGGATTAGGACTTAATGCTTATTTTGCTTATACAGTTTGTGGTGAGATGGGATATTCATGGCAAATTGCTTTACTTGCAGTATTTTGTGAGGGATTAATTTTTATAGCATTATCAATAACAAATGCTAGAGAAGCAATATTTAATGCAATTCCAACAACGCTTAAATCTGCAGTATCTGTAGGTATTGGATTGTTTATTGCATTTATTGGTTTACAAAATTCAGGTATTGTAGTAGATTCAGCAACATTAGTTACAATGACTGATTTTACTGAAAATTTTAAGACATCAGGTATAACAGCATTACTTGCACTTATTGGATTATTAATAATCATAACATTATATATTAAGAAGGTTAGCGGATCAATTCTTATTGGAATTATTTCAACTTGGATTTTGGCAATGGTTTGTGAAGGTTTAAATCTATATGTTCCAAATCCAGAGAGTGGTTTTTATTCAGTTATTCCATCAAAAATTGTTTCATTTGATTTTTCGCCTCTTGGAAAGACTTTTGGTCAGTGCTTTAAGGCGGATATGTCAGGTAAGAGTTTTGTTAACTTTTTAGTTGTTATTTGTGCATTTTTATTTGTTGATGTATTTGATACACTTGGAACTTTAATTGGTGTAAGTTCAAAAGCTGGTTATCTTGATAAAGATGGAAAACTTCCTAGAATTAGACCAGCACTTTTAGCAGATGCTGTTGCAACTGCATCAGGTGCTGTTCTTGGTACATCAACAACAACAACATTTGTTGAATCATCCGCAGGTGTTGCTGCAGGAGGTAGAACAGGACTTACATCGGTTATTACTGGATTTTTATTCTTATTATCAATGTTTTTTGCACCATTATTTACAACAATACCATCGTGTGCAACTGCTCCAGCGTTGATATTTGTTGGATTTATGATGTTTGGTTCAGTAACAAAACTTGATTTTTCAGATGGTAATCTTTTAGAAGCAATTCCAGCTTACTTATGCATAATTGCTATGCCGCTCTTTTATAGTATTTCAGATGGTATTGCATTAGGAATTATATCATATTGCTTTGTACATATCGTAGGTGGTAAGGCTAAAGCTGTCAAACCGCTTATGTATGTATTATCAGTTTTGTTTATTCTTAAGTACATTTTTTTATAAAATAGTAATCATTTAAAACAATACAAAATAACTATTTTTATTACTATATGGGAGGTATTAATATGAAGATGATTAAGAAAAAAATAATAAGTTTAATTCTTATTATTACTTTAATTTTAGGTGGATTTAGTAATAATAGTATTTTTCTTAAATTAGAAGAAGTTAGTGCAGCTAGTTTAAATCAGACAAAAGCAACAATTAATGTTGGTGATACTCTTAGATTACATGTTGATGGGGCATCAGGAAGTATTGAATGGAAAACTAGCAATAAAAAAGTATGTGACGTTGATGGAACTGGTTTAGTTACTCCGAAGAAAAGAGGTAAGGCAGTAATTAAAGCGGTTATTAATGGAAGTGAAACATTAAGTTGTAAAGTTAAGGTTAGAGCTTGCTATACAATCTCAAAGAAGAGTAAGCTTATGGATGTTGGAAAGAATAAATATTCAAAATATTCATCAGCTTATGTAAATAAATATACACGTGATTGGTATTTATTTAGAAGTCATCTTGAAAAGCTTGAAAAATTAGGTGGTGGTACACTTATAGTAAAGAAAGGTACATATAATATTACTTCAGTACTTTGTATACCATCAAATGTTAATATTATATTTAAAAAAGGTGCTAAAATAAATAAAACAAGTAATACACATACTAGTAAGTTTAAGGCTAGTAAGACATTATTTGAATTAGTTCCTGTTTCAAAATATAATAAAAAGAATTGGGCAAAAAAATATAATGGTGTTAAAAATGTTAAAATTATTGGTGAAGGCAAAAATGAGATTAACATGAATTATTATCATCAGGGTGTTGCCGTAACTATTTTTCATAGTACTAATATTTCAATTTCAGGTATTTCATTTAAAAATATTAATGAAGCACATTCTATTGAACTTGATGCTGGTAAAGATATTAATATTTTAAATTGTAAATTCTCTGGTCAGAAAGGATCTAATCTTTCAAGAGAGGCTATTAATTTAGATATACCTGAAAAATTTGATAAGACATGGTCAGCATGTGATAAGACTAATAATGATGGAATAGTAATTAAGAATTGTAAGTTTAAAAACTTATATGTTGGCGTTGGCTCTCATTATTATAGCTACAATAATAGTGCAAATTCTCAGATTTATCATAATAATGTTACAGTTGAAAATTGTACTTTTAACAATATGAAGAAGTTTGGAGTTCATGCTCTTAACTGGGCAAATTGTAAAGTTTCAAATTGTACTTTTGATAAAGTATCAGGAGGCAAAGGCGATGTATGTGGTATTATGGGAAGAGGTTCACAGAGATTAGATTGTACTGGTAATACATTTAAAAACATCGTTAATTCTGGAAGTGAAAAAGGATTTGGAATTAAAGTCGTAGATTACGAGCTTGGAAATAGTAGTATACCTAGAACATATCCAACATTTGTTAAAGGTAGTGGTGATGAAGAAACTAACTATTTCGAAAAAAGCAATAATTATGAAAATGTAGCTACAAAAGCTGAATGTAAGATTATCAAGAAAAAATAGTGGTTATAAAAAATAATATACATTTTTATAAAATTGTGATAGTATTTTAAAGATGTTTAAATTAAACAATTGAGGTATAATTATGAATTTATGGCAAGGTATTTTATGGTTTACAGTTAAGGGTTTGTTCTTAGTAGCGGTAGCATATGCGGGAATAAAACTTGGAATTTATTTAAGAAAAAGACATAATGATAAATTAGCAAAATCGGAGGATAATAACAATGCATAAGTATTCAGTTAATGAATTAAGAGACATGTATTTAAAATTTTTTGAAAGTAAGGATCATTTAAGAATGAACAGTTTTTCACTTGTTCCACAGAATGATAATAGTTTGCTTTTGATTAATGCTGGTATGGCTCCACTTAAGCCATATTTTACAGGTCAGGAGGTTCCACCAAGAAAGAGAGTAACAACTTGTCAGAAGTGTATTAGAACAGGTGATATTGAGAATGTTGGTAAGACAGCAAGACATGGTACATTCTTTGAAATGCTTGGTAACTTTTCATTTGGTGATTACTTTAAGGATGAGGCTATTGAATGGTCATGGGAATTTTTGACAGAAGTAGTAGGTATTGATCCTGACAGACTTTATCCTTCAGTATATAAAGATGATGATGAAGCATTTGATATTTGGAATAAAAAGATAGGAATTGCTAAAGATAGAATTTTTAGATTTGGTAAAGAAGATAATTTTTGGGAACATGGCGCAGGTCCTTGTGGTCCAAGTTCAGAAATATACTATGACCGTGGAGAAAAATATGGTTGTGGTAAAGAAGGTTGTACAGTAGGTTGTGATTGTGATAGATACATGGAAGTTTGGAATAATGTATTTACACAATTTGAAAACGACGGTAAAGGCAATTATGAAACATTAAAGAATAAGAATATTGATACAGGTATGGGTCTTGAAAGATTAGCTGTAGTTGTTCAGGATGTTGATTCTATCTTTGATGTTGATACAATTAAGGCAATTAGAGATAAAGTATGTGAACTTTCAAATAAGAAGTATGAAGAAAACTATAAGGATGATGTTTCAATCCGTGTAATTACAGATCATATTAGATCAGTTACATTTATGGCGAGTGATGGTATTTTACCTTCTAATGAAGGCCGTGGTTATGTTATGAGAAGACTTCTTAGAAGAGCTGCTAGACATGGTAGATTACTTGGTATTGATGGTTTATTCCTTGCAAAGGTAGCTGAGACAGTTATTGAAAATTCAAAGGATGCTTATCCAGAACTTACAGAAAAAATGGATCATATTTTCTCTGTAATTAACAAGGAAGAAGAAAACTTTAATAGAACAATCGATCAGGGGCTTGTTATTTTAAATGAATATAAAGAAGAACTTGTAAAGAATAATAGTAAGACTTTATCAGGTGAACATGCATTTAAGTTATATGATACATATGGATTCCCGATTGACTTAACAATTGAAATTCTTGCTGAGGATGGAATTGGTGTTGATGAAAAAGGCTTTAAGAAGTGCATGGATATCCAGAGAGAGACAGCAAGAAAAGCTCGTAAAGTTTCTAACTATATGGGTGCAGATGCTACTGTTTATGAACAGCTTGATGTAAATGTTACATCAGAATTTGCTGGATATGATAAATTGACACTTGATAGTGAAATTATTGCTTTAACTGTTGCCAAGAAAGAAGGTAAGGAAGTTAGATCAAGTGTTGTAGATACATTAAATGAAGGTGATAATGGTTCGATTATTACTAAGGTTACTCCATTCTATGGCACAATGGGTGGTCAGAGTGGTGATACTGGTGTGATTAAGACTGGTAATGGTACATTCGTTGTTCAGGATACAATTCATGTATCAGGCGGTAAGATTGCTCATATTGGTTTTGTTGAATCAGGAAGTATTAGTGCAACTGATAAGGTAACTCTTTTAGTTGATGAAAAGAAGAGAAGTCTTATCTGTAAGAACCACAGTGCAACACATCTTCTTCAGAAAGCATTAAAACTTGTACTTGGAAATCATGTTGAACAGGCAGGTTCATTTGTTTCTGATGGAAGATTACGTTTTGACTTTACACATAATAGTGCAATGTCAGCTGATGAAGTTGCTAAGGTTGAAGCTATCGTTAATGAAGAGATTTCAAAGAATCTTAAGGTTAACACAGATATTATGAGTCTTGATGATGCTAAGAAAACAGGCGCTATGGCACTTTTTGGTGAAAAGTATGGCGATAGTGTAAGAGTTGTTTCAATGGGTGAGTTCTCAAAAGAACTTTGTGGTGGTACACATGTTAAGGAAACAGGTAATATTGGTTTATTCAAGATTGTTTCTGAAAGTGGTGTAGCTGCTGGTGTTCGTAGAATTGAAGCAATTACAAGTGATGGCGTTGTAAATTATTATAATAATCTTGAAAATACACTTAATGAAGTTTGTAAGGTGGCTAAGACAGATCCTTCAAAACTTCTTAATAGAATTGAAAGCATGCTTGCTGAAATTAAAGCATTATCATCAGAGAATGAAAGCTTAAAGAGCAAGATTGCTAATGAGTCAGCAGGAGATGCTCTAGCTTCTGTTGTTGAAGTTAAGGGTGTTAAGTTATTGCCACTTGAAGTAAATGATGTAGAAATGAATGATTTACGTAATCTTGGTGATAATCTTAAAGATAAGCTTGGCGAAGGTGTTATTGTTTTAGCTTCAAATGTAGGAGGAAGTAAGGTTAACTTAATTGTTACTGCTACTGATGATGCTATTGCTAAGGGTGCTCATGCAGGTAACATTATTAAGGAAATTGCATCACTTGTTGGCGGCGGCGGCGGTGGTCGTCCAAACATGGCACAGGCCGGCGGAAAGAATGTAGCTGGTATTGCTGATGCTCTTAATAAGGCTAAAGAAGTATTAGAAGGACAGATTAAATAAAATAAGGCATTTTCTAATATTAAAAGTATAAAAAAGTAGTTGACGAATTGGGTTTTGATGTTTATAATATCACTAGTGCAAAAAATTACCCAAAACAGTTGTATGCGCAATTTATAACTGGAGGGAGGTTGGAGTTGTCTTATGTCAAATGTAATCGTTAAAGAAAACGAATCACTTGATAGTGCTATCCGCAGATTCAAGAGAAACTGTGCGAAAGCAGGTATTCAGCAGGAGATTCGTAAAAGAGAACATTATGAAAAGCCTAGCGTAAAGCGTAAGAAGAAATCTGAAGCTGCTAGAAAACGTAAATATAACTAAGATATAACTTATTTAGTTAATAAAAAAGGAGATAATTATATTATCTCCTTTTTTTGTGCGGTATTTTGTGGTATACTGTTTCAGTATGGGTTTTTATGGCCTTATATGTATATTGTAAGGAGGATATATATTTTTGGCAGCTATTGAGAATATATTTAGCATGCCTGCAGATCATATAAGAAACGTGTTTGGTGAACTTGATGAAAATGTAAAAATCATTGAAAGAAACCTACATGTTACTATTATAAATAGGGATTCAAATATAAAAATTATTGGTAATGAAGTTTCTGCAAGCAGGGCTAGAAAAGTACTTGAAGAATTATTGAAATTATCAGAACGTGGTAATGACATAACAACTCAGAATGTTACATATGCCATTTCTCTAGCGTTTGATGATAATACATCTGAATTAACTAATTTGGATGAAGATATTATATGTAGAACCATTACAGGTAAGCCTATTAAACCAAAAACATTAGGACAGAAGAAGTACATTGATGAGATAAAGCGTAAAATGATTACTTTTGGAATTGGTCCTGCTGGTACAGGTAAAACTTATCTTGCAATGGCTGAAGCAATTAATGCATTTAAATCAGATGAAGTTAGTCGAATCATTTTGACTAGACCTGCAATTGAAGCTGGTGAAAATTTAGGTTTCTTACCAGGTGATTTACAGAGTAAGGTTGATCCGTATTTAAGACCACTTTACGATGCACTTTATCAGATTATGGGAGCTGAAAGTTATTTAGCTAATGTAGAAAAAGGTCTTATTGAAGTTGCGCCTCTTGCATATATGAGAGGTAGAACTTTAGATAATGCATTTATTATTTTGGATGAAGCACAGAACACAACACCAGCTCAGATGAAGATGTTTTTAACAAGAATTGGTTTTGGTTCAAAGGTAGTTATTACTGGAGACTTAACACAGAAGGATTTACCGCATGGTAATATTTCAGGTCTTGAAGTAGCGACTAAGGTTTTATCAGGAATTGATGAAATTGCATTTGTTACACTAACAAGTCAGGATGTAGTTAGACATCCATTGGTTCAGAAGATTGTTATGGCTTATGATAAGTATGAAAATAAGCAAAATACTAAAAAGCCTAAAAAAGAGGATAGAAAGTAATGACAATTAATATTGATGAAGAGGTTTCTGTTGATTTTGACTTTGATTATAAAAAGGTGATTAAAGACGTTATTAATAAGGCTCTTGACTATGAGAAATGTCCTTATGAGTGTGAAGTCAACGTATTAATGGTTGATGGAGAGATGATTAGGGAAATTAATAAAGAACAAAGAGAGATTGATAAACCTACTGATGTTTTGTCATTTCCTATGATTGAATATGACGAACCTTCAGATTTTTCAAGTGTTGAAGATGATGATTCATTGTTCAACTTGGAGAATGGAGAGTTAATACTAGGGGATATTGTATTAAACATTGAAAGAATTAAAACTCAGGCATTTGAATATGGTCATAGTGAGTTAAGGGAACTTGCGTTTTTAACAGCGCATAGTATGCTTCATCTATGTGGTTATGATCATATGGAGGATGATGAGAGAATATTAATGGAGGATAGGCAGAAAGAAATACTTGATGAATTAGGTATATCAAGGTAGCTTAATAGGAGATTATGGATAACAAAGAAAATATTACTAACAGTGAAAATGTAGAAGAAAAGGAAATTAATAGTAAGAAAGAAGATAATAAGTTTAAAAAATTTATTTCAGAACACAAGAAACAGAGTATTGCAATTGGAATTGGTACTGTTGCTCTTATTGCAGTTGCAGTATGTTTAGCAGTTTTTGGATTAGGTGATAAGAGTAAGGATTCAACTACAACTGCAAAAGTAACTGATATAACAGCACAGCCTACTACAGTAGAACAAACAACAGTAGAACCTACAACAGAAGTTAATCATGATAATGATACAATTTCAAAATTAACTGGTGATTGGATTCCTAAAAAATTAGGAAATAAAAGACCTATAGCAGTTATGATTAATAACATTGGTGATGCAATTCCACAGTCTGGAATTAGTAAGGCTTCAATTATTCATGAATGTCCTGTTGAAGGTGGAATGACAAGACTTATGGCTTTATT
Source organism: Eubacterium uniforme (assembly GCF_900167115.1). Classification (GTDB taxonomy): domain Bacteria; phylum Bacillota; class Clostridia; order Lachnospirales; family Lachnospiraceae; genus Eubacterium_S; species Eubacterium_S uniforme. Next base: position 309,799 of record NZ_FUXZ01000002.1, on the reverse strand, counting down.
TGAAGATACAAAGGACATTAAGAGAATAGGTTCAATTAGAAGTTGTAGAATTTATTACTGCTATATTTCAAATGAATATGATGCTATTTATACTCACTTTGGTCAGAGTAAGTATGCAAAAGATTATTTAAATACTGATGCGATTGATAATATCAGTGGTTTATCTGCTGTTGGTAATACAACATTTTATAGAGCAAGTGATAAATATAGCCCACATGATGTTTATACAGATCATGACAAGTTAGAGGCAGCAATTAAGACTCTTGGTTATGAACGTAAATATGATAAGGATTATAAGGGTAAATATAAATTTGCTGAAGTTGATGGCGATAAAGTAGAAATAAAAGGACAGAGTGCATATAAGGTAAGTCTTGGATATCCTATTAATGCACCTTGGTTTGAATATGATGAAAATACTGGCCTTTATAAGAGATTCCAGTATGGTGGAAAGCATATTGATGAAAATAATAATGAACAGTTAGCTTTTAATAATATTATTTGTCAGTATGTTGATTATGGTATTTATCCAGATGGAAAGAGTATCGATATGACAGTAACTGGTAGCGGTGAAGGCTATTATATCACTAATGGTGTATGCCAAAAGATTACTTGGAAAAAAGAACAGATGAGTGATGTTACTAAGTATTACAATCCAAAGGGTAGAGAAATTAAGCTTAATGTTGGTAAGACATATGTTGCTTATTTAGGCAAAAACATGAATGTTACAGTTCAGGATAAAGAAGCATTCGAAAAAGCTAATCAAAAGAAATCAGAGAAAGAGAACACTGCAGAAACAACGAAATAGTAAAAACATAAGGATAAGATAATTATGTCTAGTAAACAAAAAACCAGAAATTCGTTTATTATAAATGGAACAATTCTTGCTGCTGCAGGAATAATGGTTAGACTTATTGGTCTAATATATAGAATTCCACTTAATAATATACTTGGTAGTGGTGGAAATGGTTTATATAGTAATGCATATAGTATTTATAATATTTTGTTATTGATTTCATCAGTAAGTTTACCTTTGGCTATTTCAAAAATAGTTTCAGCTAAGGTTACTGCTAGAAAGTATGAGGATTGTGTAAAGGTTCTTAAGGTTTCTTTTGCATTTGCTCTTATAGTTGGTGGATCTATAGCAATAATTACATTTATATTTGCTGATTTTATTGCTGACATTGCAGGATATCCATCTTGTGCACCAGCATTAAGAGTTTTAGCACCTACTGTTTTAGTAGTTTGTATTGCTGGTGTAATTAGAGGTTATTTCCAAGGCCTTAATACTATGATTCCTACTGCTGTTTCTCAGATTTTTGAGCAAATAATTAATGCAATTATTTCAATTATTGCTGCTAAGAAACTTAGCGAAATAGGTATTCACATTGCTAGTAAGTACGGCAAAGGAAATATGAAAGATGCTTATGGTGCTGCTGGCGGTACTTTAGGTACATGTCTTGGTGCAGTAACAGCATTGATTATTTTATTAATCTATTATTATGTAAATAAAAGAGATATAACATTTGAAGATAGAATTATTCAAGATGACTTTTATGATGATGACTATAGAGAAATATTAAAATTATTTTTCGTTACAGTTATTCCAGTATTATTAAGTACTACATTATATCAGTTAAGTAATGTACTAGATGGAATGATTTTTGGAAATATTTTAAGATCAAAGGGACTTACAGAAGATGATTATAAAGCCGTTTGGGGTGTCTATTCTGGAAATTATGTACTTATAACTAATATTCCGGTTGCGATAGCTGCAGCACTTTCAACGTCGCTTGTTCCAAGTCTTATATCATCATATACAAAGGGTGATAGAAGAGAGGTAGCAGATAAAATTTCAATACTTCTCAAGTTTACATTAATTATTGCATTACCTAGTGGTGTTGGGCTTATGGTTTTAGGAAAACCTATAATCGCAATGTTATTTAGAACTACAATTTTAAGAATTGCATATAAATTGATGTTATTCTCTTTTTTAACAGTTGTATTTTATTCATTATCAACTATTACAAATGGTATATTGCAAGGTGTTGATAAGTTGAATGTTCCTCTTAAACATTCGGCAATATCATTTGCTATTCATATTGTTTTATTACCTATTTCTTTAAATTTTGTAAAGAAGAGTAATTTTGAAATGGCAATATATATAGTTGTTATTTTTGATTTATTATATTCAATTGTTTTATGCATATTAAATGCAATAGCAATAAGGAGATATACCATTTATAGATTTGAATGGTTAAGTTCATTTATTAGACCATTTATGTGTTCATTGGTTATGGGATTACTTTCTTATGGTTCATATAAAGGATTAAAGAGTATTATTCCGTTCCGATACGCATGTATTATTGCTATGTTTGTTGCAGTAGTTACATATGCAATTACCTTGGTTTTATTTAAGGCAATTACAAAAGAAGAATTACTTAATATGCCAAAAGGTAATAAGATTTATAGAATATTTAAGAAAGTACATTTAATGAATTAATATATGAAAGTATGTGTTTTAGGTGCTGGAGCAAGTGGTCTTATGGCTGCAATTACAGCTCGTAGAAATAATGAAGATGTTACAATAATAAATAATGCTAATAAACCTGGTAAGAAGATTTTAATGACAGGAAATGGTAAGTGTAATATTACTAATCTTTTAATGAATGAGACTTTTTATGATGATGATTGTAAGGCATATGTTAAAGATGTTTTGGAATTATTCTCTGAGAAAGATACATTAAAGTTTTTTGAAGGGATTGGTGTGCATACATATGATAAGGATGGTTATGTTTATCCACTATCTAACCAGGCATCAACAGTTCTAAATCACATGCTTTTAGAAGCCGAAAGACTTGGTGTTAATGTAGTTAATGAGTGTATTGTTAAAGACATAAAAGGAAACACTATAATCTGTGAAGACAGAGAAATAAATTTTGATAAATTAATAATTGCAACAGGTGGGGTAACTGCTAAAAAGTCAGGTTCTGATGGTAGTAGTTATGATTTAATTAAAAAGCTTGGACATACAGTTAGTAATCCTGTTCCGGTTTTAACTGGAGTTGTTTGTTCAAATAAAAGACATAAGGATATTTCGGGTGTTAGAAGTAAGGTTGTTGCAAATCTTTTGTATGATGGAAAGCTAATTGATTCAGAAAGTGGTGAATGTCAGTTTACTGATAAAGGGCTTTCTGGAATATGTATTTTCAATCTTTCAATTAAGATTAAAAAACTAATTGAAAAAGCAGAATATAAAAACATAGTTATTGATTTAGAGTTATGTCCAGAGATTAATAAAGAGAATTTAGAATATCTTCTTAGAACTTCAAAAAATTTAGGCATGCCAGTGGCAGATGTTATAAATGGTTATATTAATTATAAACTAGCAACATATATTTGTAAGAATGCAAATGTTAATCCATATAAAGATAGTTCTGAGTTAACTGATAAAGATATAAAAATATTATCTGATAAGATTAAGCATTTTACATTTAAGGTTAGTGAGTTGATTAACTCAGATAATGCACAGGCTACATCAGGTGGTGTTTCACTTTTAGAAGTAGATTCTAAAACAATGAAATCAAAGATAAATGATAATGTTTATTTTGCTGGTGAAGTTTTAGATGTTGTTGGAAAGTGTGGCGGTTATAATTTACAGTTTGCTTTTTCTAGTGGCTTTATTGCAGGCTGTTTAAAATGATTTATAGAAATAGGATATTATAAATGAGTAGTATAACTATTAGTAATATTAAAATTGATTATAAGGTAGATAGTATCGAAATGCTACTATTAAAAGTTTGTAAGAAGTGTAAAATTAAGAAATCTGACATAGATAGTTTTAAGATATTAAAAAAATCAATTGATGCAAGACATAAACCAGATGTTTTCTATGTGTATCAGATCTTTATTAATACTAAAAACAAAGTAAAAAAAATTAAACATAAAGATATTATTTATGATAAAAAACTTAAGATATATAAACTTCCTAAAGTAGGAAGCGAAAGCCTTAGTAAAAGACCTGTAATTGTTGGATTTGGACCGTGCGGTTTGTTCTGCGCGTACATTTTAGCTAAGTGCGGGTATAAACCTCTTATTATTGAAAGGGGGGAAGATATTGATAATAGAAGCAAGACAGTAGAAAGTTTCTGGAATGGGGATAAGCTTAATCCTGAATCAAATGTACAATTTGGTGAAGGCGGAGCTGGAACATTCTCTGATGGAAAACTTAATACTGGTGTTTCTGATAAATTTGGAAGATTGCAGTACATACTTGAAACATTTCATGAGTATGGTGCTGATGAAAATATAACATATGATTCTAAACCTCATATTGGTACAGATGTTTTAAAAGAATGTATTAAAAATATGAGAGAAGAAATCAAAAGTCTTGGTGGTGAAATTAGATTTAATACAAGACTTGATGATATAAAGATTGAGGATGGAAAAGTTATCGGTATTGTTACTCATAACAAGGATAATGATAAAGAGTTTATTGATACCAATCTCTTAGTACTTGCTTTGGGACATAGTGCTAGAGATACTTTTTACATGCTTAATGATTATTTAAAGATGGAGCGTAAAACTTATGCAGTCGGTCTTCGAATCATACACCCGCAAAGTGTAATTAACATGGGACAGTATGGTACGGATGATGAAAGACTTGAAAGTGCTCCGTACAAATTAACATATAAATCAGAAGATGATATACCGGTCTTTTCATTCTGTATGTGTCCGGGAGGATACGTTGTAAATGCTTCCTCCGAGGATAATAGGCTTGCAATTAACGGTATGAGTTATAAAGATAGAAACAGTGGCTGTGCTAATAGTGCATTAGTTTCACATATAGAAACAGATGTTGCTAAAGGTAGTGATGTTCTAGCTAATATCGAATATCAAAGGGGTCTTGAAGAAAAAACATATAATTTATGTGATGGAAAAATACCGGCGCAAAAGTATATTGATTTTAAGAATGATGTAAAGACGGAGTCATTTGCTGATATAGGATATGAACTAAAAGTGAAAGGTGAATATGAACCAGCTAATATAAGGTCTATTTTACCTGATTACATAAATAAAAACATTATTGAAGCAGTTGAATATTTTGGAAATAAATTATCAGGTTTCAATATGGATAATGCAGTTTTACTTGCGATTGAAAGCAGAACTTCATCACCGATTAGAATTCTTAGAAATGAGAATTTTGAAAGTGAAGTTAAGGGTATTTACCCCGCAGGTGAAGGCTGTGGATACGCCGGCGGCATAATGTCTGCTGCGGCAGATGGAATAAAAATAGCTGAAGCTATAGTTAATAAATTTACAAATGAGGATTTGAGATATGATGGTTAACAGAGAAGCATTAAAAGAAAAAAAGAGAATTGTAGTTAAGATTGGTTCATCTTCTTTAACATATAAAGAAACAGGTAATCTTAATTACGAAAAACTTGAAAAACTTGTAAGAGTTTTAACAGACCTTAACAATCAGGGTAAAGAAGTGATACTTGTTTCATCAGGAGCTATTGCTGTTGGAAAAAGAGCACTTTTAGGACATAAGGATGATTCACTTGCATATAAGCAGGCTTGCGCATCTATTGGTCAGTCAAGACTTATGATGATGTATCAGAAGTTATTTTCTGAATATAATCACATTACAAGTCAGGTTTTGATGACAAAGTTTACTGTTGAAAATGATATTAGTTTAAAGAATGCAACAAATACATTTAATAAATTATTAGAACTTGGAGTAATTCCAATTGTTAATGAAAATGATACAGTTTCAACTTATGAAATTGAATTTGGTGATAATGATTCACTTGCAGCATTAGTAGCTAATATTGTTAATGCGGATCTTGTAATCATGTTAACAGATAAAGATGGATTCTATACAGATGATCCTAATAGCAATCCAGATGCAAAGTTTATCCCATATGTTGAAGAATTAAATGAAGACATATATGCACTTGCAAAGGATAGTAGTTCTTCAAATGTTGGAACAGGTGGAATGGCTGCTAAAATTAATGCTGCTAAGATTGCAACAGAGGGTGGAATACCACTTGTAATAACTAACGGTAATAATATTGAAAATATTAAAGCAATAATAGATGGTGAAGAAGTAGGAACATATTTCTTAGAAAATAAAGTAGAAAACTTTAACATTAAAAACTATATTGATTAATATGGGAGGGCGTTATGAATATTAGATTTATGGTTAAGACATCACAGTTTAATGGTTTTCATTTAAAGGATGATATTGTCCTTGAAAAAGAATATTATGAGAGCGATTTTGAAAATGTAGATAACGCTAAATATTATATATATAGATTAGAGACAAATGAAAGAGATGAAATTATGCCTCTAAGTAATAAGATTGAATTGTTTACAGTTGTAAACTGCGTTTATAGATCCGATTCTGTGTATTTTATTGAATATGAAAAAGTTGATGAAAAATTTTCAAATTTTTATTTAGTAAAATACAATTTCATGACTAATAATTCAAAAAGAATATATGGATTTAAAGATTCCATTAAAAACTATGTTAATGGAAGAAAGCAGATTAAGATATTTGCTCTTAATGAGGATAATATTCTTGTTCAGATTGGTCTCCCTAAGAGAACATTATCAGGTGAGTTTATTGGATTACATGAATATAAATTATATTTATATAATTACAAAGAGCGAACACAGATTGAAGTTGTTGATGAAAATCTTATAAGTAATGGTATTGATACTATGATTTCTTATGATGAAAACATGTGTGTGTTAAAAACAGGTTTTACATTATTTGCTAATCCTAGTTTCCAAAAGTTAGATAGATCAGAAGTATCAATTGAAGGTGTAAGTATTGTTAATGTATCACAGCTTATTTCTGAGATTATGCTTAAGAAAACAAATATTGTTCTTAACACTATTGATCAGACATATTTTACAAAGACAATACCTTATGCATTAGTAAATGCAGGATATCTTATTTATTCAAAAATAAATAATGAAACAAGTGATGAGACTGTAACATTTTATAATTTAAGAACTAAGAAGGCTAGAACATGTATTAATAGAAATGTTAGAGGATATAACGATTTAACTCAGCCATCAGTTATCGGTGGTGTTCCATACATAAAGATTGCTAGAAAGAATGCTACACAGTTCTTAAATCTTAATAAAAATAAAATAGATATTGAATTTGAAAGTAGTAAGAAGATTGAAGCAATCACAGAGGATATTATTATTGTTTCTGAACCTAAAAAATCACTTATTGGTAATAAGAACATTATGAATATATTCAGATATCCAGCTATGAGTGTTCTTCATACTGAAAAAGCAAATTATAAGGATTGCATTTATGCAGATGATGGTACATTATATATTTTCGTATCATAATAGTTAGTAGCGAATTGATACTAATTTAACATAAGTTTATACTAATTTATTTATATAAAAATTCATATATGAAAAGAGTAAAAAATGGATAGTAAAAAAATTCAAAGAATTAATGAGTTGGCTAAAATCAAAAAGATGAGAGAACTCACAGCTGATGAAAAAGCTGAACAGCAAATGCTTTATAAGGAGTATAGAGCAGCAATTAAACAGAGTCTTTTAAATGATTTAAGTAATGTTTCAGTTCAGAATGCTGATGGAACAATTGAAGAAGTAATTAAAAAGGATAAATAGATGATTGATAATTTAAGTGTTGCACCAGTGCATGAACCAGAAAGACAGTACTACTTCATGGATTTATGTAAAAGTATTGTTTTAAATAAAGAAAATGAATACGGCAGAAAGTTAACATGTCATATTAATACTTTTGGTTGTCAGATGAATGCTAAGGATTCTGAAAAACTTTTAGGTATTCTTGAAGAAATCGGATTCGTTGAAAGCGAAGATGAGAAAGCAGATTTTGTATTATACAATACATGTACTGTTAGAGAGAATGCTAATTTAAAAGTTTATGGAAGACTTGGTTATTTAAAGAAACTAAAAGAAAAAAATCCAAATATGATTATAGCATTATGTGGTTGCATGATGCAGGAGAGCGATGTTGTTGAAAAAATTAGAAAGAGTTTTTCATTCGTTGATATCATCTTTGGTACACATAATATATTCCAGCTTGCTGAACTTTTGTATGATAGATTTACAAATAAAAGTAAGAAGCCTACTGTTAATGTGTGGGAGGGTACAACAGAAATAGTTGAAGATCTTCCACAGATTAGAAAGTATCCTTTTAAGGCTGGTGTAAATATTATGTTTGGCTGCGATAATTTCTGTACGTATTGTATTGTACCTTATGTTAGAGGTAGAGAAAGAAGTAGAAGTTCAAGAGATATTATCAGAGAAATTGAGAAACTTGTTAGCGAGGGCGTCGTTGAGGTAATGCTTCTTGGACAGAATGTTAATTCATATGGAAATAAGGAAGAGGATGAGGTATCATTTGCTGAACTATTAAAGATGGTTGATGATATTGAAGGGCTTGAACGTATTAGATTTATGACTTCACATCCTAAGGATTTATCGGATGAACTTATTGAAGTTATGGCTAATGCTAAGAAGGTTTGTCATCAGTTCCATTTACCACTTCAGTCTGGTAGTGATAGATTACTTAAACTTATGAATAGACATTATACAAAGGAAAAATATTTATCTTTAGTAGATAAATTACGTGAAGCAATGCCTGATATCTCAATTACAACAGATATTATTGTTGGTTTCCCTGGTGAAACTGAGGAAGACTTCATGGAGACAATGGATGTTGTTGAAAAAGTAAATTACGATAGTGCATTTACTTTTATATATTCGAAGAGAACTGGCACGCCTGCCGCTAAAATGGAAAATCAGATTCCAGAAGATGTTATTAAGGATCGATTTGATAGACTCCTTGATAAAATCCAGAAGGGCTCTGATATGAAGACAAAGCAACTTGTAGGACAGACTAAAAAAGTTTTAGTTGAAGGTGTTAATGAACATGACGATAGTCTTGTAACAGGTAGACTTGATAATAATAGTGTTGTTCATCTTAAAGGTGATGAATCACTTATTGGAAAAATCGTTGATGTTCATTTAGATGAAGCAAAAGGATTCTATTATTATGGAACTATTAGAACAGGTAACGAGTGCGAATGTTGATATAGACAGCGTAACTCCAATGATGCAAAAGTACATAGAGACAAAAAGAGCACATAGTGATTGTATTATTTTTTATAGACTTGGTGATTTCTATGAGATGTTTTTTGAAGACGCACTTATTGCATCAAAAGAACTTGAAATTACATTAACAGGTAAATCCTGTGGCTTGGAAAAACGAGTTCCTATGTGTGGTGTACCACATCATTCAGTTGATTCTTATTTAAATAGGTTAGTAGCATATGGCCATAAAGTAGCTATTGTTGAACAAATGGAAGATGCAGCTGATACAAAAACTTTAGTACAAAGAGAAGTTACAAGAATTGTTACACCAGGAACAAATTTAAATATAACAAGCCTTGATGATAGTAAGAATAATTACTTAATGTGTATTTTATGCACGGATGGTGCTTATGGTATTAGTGTTGTTGATGTTGGTACTGGCGATTACTATGTAACAGAGGTGAATGATAAAAGACTTCTTATTGACGAGATTTATAAATTTACTCCATCAGAAATTGTAAGTAACGAAGTCTTTTTAATGTCTGGAATTAATATTGATGATTTAAAGAATAGACTTGGTGCATATGTATATACACTAGAGGACTGGTATTTTGATGATGATAAAGCTATTTCTGTATTAAAAGATCATTTTAAAGTTATGGATATTTCAGGTCTTGGATTATCCGATTACCCACTTGGAAGTATTGCAGGTGGTGCATTACTTAATTATCTTTTGGAAACACAGAAAAATTCACTTGATCATTTAACAAAGATAACACCATATAGAACTGGTAAGTTTATGATTTTAGATACTTCAACTAGAAGAAATCTTGAACTTACAGAAACATTAAGAGAAAAGCAGAAAGCTGGATCACTTCTTTGGGTTTTAGATAAAACAAAAACCGCAATGGGTGCGAGAATGCTTAGATCATTTATTGAACAGCCACTTATTCTTAAGGACGAGATAAATGATAGATTTGATGTTATCGAAAGTTTAAATAATGAACTTATAACAAGGGATGAAATCAGAGAGTATTTAAATCCTGTTTATGACCTTGAAAGACTTATTACAAGGATTGCATATAGAACAGCAAATCCACGAGATTTAATTGCATTTAAGAGCTCGATTGAAATGCTTTCACCAATAAAAACTATTCTTTCAGATTTTGATACAAGAGAGATTAAACATATCTGTGAGGAACTTGATACATTAAGAGATATCTATGAATTGATTGAGGAAAGCATTGTTGAAGAACCACCTATTTCTGCAAGAGATGGTGGCGTTATAAAGGATAGTTTTAGTGAGGAGATTGAAAAACTAAGAAAAGCTAAAACTGATGGTAAAGGCTGGCTTTCAGAACTTGAAATGCGTGAAAGAGAAAAAACAGGCATTAAGAATATGAAGGTTAAGTACAATAAGGTATTTGGTTATTATTTTGAAGTAACTAAATCGAATATCGATATGGTACCTGATTATTACATTAGAAAGCAGACATTAACTAATGCTGAAAGATTTACAACTGATGAATTAAAGCAACTTGAAGATACAATACTTGGTGCTGAAGATAAACTCTATGCTTTGGAATATAATATATTCTCTGATATTAGAGAGAAAATCGCAAGCCAGATTGTAAGAGTTCAAAAGACTGCAAAGGCTATTGCAAAGATTGATGCATATGCTTCACTTGCATATGTTGCTGAAAGAAATAACTTTGTAAGACCTAACATTAATACAGAGGGCGTTATTGATATCAAGGATGGTAGACATCCGGTTGTTGAAAAGATGATGCCTAATAATTCATTTGTTAATAATGATACATATCTTGATAGAGATTTACACAGAATTTCAATTATTACTGGTCCTAACATGGCTGGTAAGTCAACATATATGAGACAGGTTGCACTTATTACTCTTATGGCTCAGATTGGTAGTTTCGTTCCTGCTAAAAGCGCAAACATTTCAATCTGCGATAAAATCTTTACAAGAGTTGGTGCAAGTGATGATTTATCAAGCGGTCAGAGTACATTTATGGTTGAAATGACTGAGGTTTCAAACATTCTTAGAAATGCAACTAAAGATAGTTTGATAATCTTGGATGAGATTGGTCGTGGTACAAGTACATTTGATGGACTTAGTATTGCATGGTCAGTTGTTGAGTATATTAATGATGTAAATATCATTGGTGCAAAGACACTGTTCGCTACACATTATCATGAACTTACTGAACTTGAAGGTAAACTTGATAGTGTTAATAACTATTGTATTAGCGTTAAGGAACAGGGTGATGACATCGTATTCCTTCGTAAGATTATTAAAGGTGGCGCTGATAAGAGTTATGGTATTCAGGTAGCTAAGTTAGCTGGAGTTCCTGACGGAGTTATTCAGAGAGCAAAGGAAATACTTGCTCAGCTTACTAATGCTGATATTGTTAATACAGCTAAAAAGATTGAAGCTATTGATAGTTTTGAAAAAATAGAAAATGATATTAAGCATGAAACAGCTTCTTCTGATTCAAATTTAGAGGAAGTAAAAGAGAAATTATTATCACTTGATATTAATAGTATTACGCCATTTGAAGCGATTGGTTTACTATATGATTTACAGGATAAATTAAAGGATAAATAATATGGGAAAAATTAATGTATTAGATCAAAATACAATTAACAGAATCGCTGCTGGCGAAGTAATCGACAGACCAAGTTCTATCGTAAAAGAATTATTAGAAAATGCAATCGATGCTAAGGCAACTAATATTAGTGTTGAAATTAAAAATGGCGGACTTGACATGATTCGAATTTCAGATAATGGAATTGGTTTTGATAAGGACGATATTAAGGTTGCATTTTTAAGACATACAACCAGTAAGATTAAAACAGCTGAGGATCTTGTATCAGTAGGTTCACTTGGTTTTAGAGGTGAAGCTTTATCAAGTATTGCAGCTGTTTGTCAGGTTGAGTTATTAACAAAACAGGCAGATGAAATCTATGGCTATAGATATGCAATTGAAGGTGGAGAAGAGAAGAAGTTTGAAGAAGTTGGACTTCCTGATGGAACAACATTTGTTGTTAGGAATATTTTCTTTAACACACCTGCAAGACGTAAGTTTTTAAAGAGTGGTTCTACTGAAGGTGGATATATTACTGATATTGTTCAAAAGATTGCTCTTTCAAATCCAGATATTTCATTTGTTTTAAAGGTTAATGGAAATACAAAAATTCATACACCTGGTAATGGTAACTTAAGAGATGTTATTTATAGCATTTACGGAAGAGACATTACGAAAAATCTTGTTGAGATTGATGAAAGTAATGACTTTCTTAAGATTCATGGCTTTATCGGTAAGCCTGTCGTTACAAGAGGTAATAGAGGGTATGAAAATTATTATATAAATAAAAGATACATAAAGAGTAGTATTATTTCAAAAGCCATTGAAGAAGGTTATAAAACATTTATTATGCAGCATATGTATCCATTCACTAATTTATTTATCGAAATAGATAGCAATTTGATTGATGTAAATGTTCATCCTTCAAAGATGGAACTTAGATTTAAACGTGGCAATGAAATCTTTGATTTTATTGTTGATATAGTTAGAAAGGCATTAAGACAGAACGACTTAATCAGAGATGGTGAACTTTTAACTGAAGCTGAAAAGAAGGAAGCAATCAGAAAAGAAAGTCAGATTGCTGCTAGAGAAGAAGATAAGGTTGCTCCTAAAGCTGATGGCTTGAGTGAAAGTGCTGGAACAGTAAAGAGTGTTGATTCGATTAAATCTGAAAATCCTAATGTATTAAGGAATGATATTATTAAACCTCAAAGTGTTAATAATGTTGCTGAGGATAAGACAGAGTATAAATCTAAAGTAAATGATTTTGGAGTTAGTAATAAATCAAATGTTACAGATACAAATATAGCAAATAACATAGATAATACAAAATTAGATAATAATTCTAAAATTGAAAATAATAAAACTATCAGTTTAGATAATGTTGTAAACTCTCCATCACCTAAAAAGGATGAAGAAGTTACTAAGTATCAAAATGAAACTAAGTCTGACTATGGTATTAAGAAATCATCTTCTTATGATGAACTCTTTAATAAGGCTTCAGAACCTTTTGAAGCTAATCGTAAAAAGGAAGACGAAGATTTATCAAATAAATTAAGAGAAGAGTTTAAGGAAAATGTTATTAAAGATGCTGTTCAGGAATCTTTAATTTCACCTAATGTAAGAGCAGATGATAAACCTGATTTTAGAATTGTTGGACAGGTTTTTGATACATACTGGATTATTGAATATAAGAATTCTATGTACATCATTGACCAGCATGCAGCGCATGAAAAGGTTAATTATGAGAAATACTTAAAACAGTTTAAGGAGAATGGTGTTGATAAACAGTACTTAAATCCTCCAGTTGTTATTTCTCTTAATGGTCAGGCTGAAGCTGTTGTAAATGAGTACAAGGATAATCTTGATAAATTTGGATATGAGATAGAAAACTTTGGAGATAAGGAATATATCATTAGATCAGTTCCTTATAATCTATTAAATCTTGATTATGCAGATGTATTACAGGAATTTATTGGAAAGTTAGATAGTAATATGGGTTCATTAACTAATGATACTATTAACGATAGAATTGCAACAATGTCCTGTAAGGCTGCAATTAAAGGTAATATGGCAATTTCAGAAAGAGAAGCGAATGAACTTGTTAGTACATTATTAACTCTTGATGATCCATTTAACTGTCCGCATGGAAGACCTACTATGATTGAGATTTCAAAGAAAGACATGGAAAGAAAGTTTAAGAGAATAGTTTAATTCTATTTGTTTAGAAAGGTGAATCTTTAAATTGGATATTAAGGATAAATCAATTGTAATTTTGACTGGTCCAACTGCTGTTGGGAAAACAGAACTTTCAATTAATCTTGCAAAGAAAATTGATGGCGAAATTATAAGCTGTGATTCAATTGCAGTTTATAAGGGAATGGATATAGGTTCTGCTAAAATTGAAAAAAAAGAGATGCAGGGTGTTCCTCATTTTCTTATTGATGAACTAGACCCTGATGAAGATTTCAGTGTGTTTACTTTTAAGCAATATGCTACTAAGTATATTGATGAGATTATAAGTAGAGGGCATATTCCAATCCTTACAGGTGGAACTGGTTTTTATATTCAGTCAGTTTTATATGATATTGATTTTAGTGAAAGTAATGATGATGGATTAATTCGAAAAGAATTAGAGAATCTTTATAAAAAAAAAGGTGAAGATTATTTATATGATTTATTAAAAGAAGTTGATCCTGAATATGCTGAAATTGTTCATAAGAATAACGTAAAAAGAGTTATTCGTGCAATTGAATTTTTCAGACAAACTAATACTAAGTTAAGCGAACATAATAGTAATGAAATGCAAAAAACTTCACCATATAATTTTGCTTATTTTGTTCTAAATGATGATAGAAAAAATCTATATGATAGAATAAACAAGCGTGTAGATATTATGGTTGAGCAAGGATTATTTGCTGAGGTTAAATCATTAAAGGAAAAAGGGTATGGAAGAGATCTAGTTTCAATGCAGGGGATTGGATATAAAGAGGTTTATATGTATCTTGATGGTGAAATAAGTAAGGAAGAGGCTATTGAACTAATCAAGAAAAACACCAGACATTTTGCAAAGAGACAGCTTACATGGTTTAGAAGAGAAAAAGAAGTAATCATGATTAATAAAAATGAATTTGATTATGATGAAGATAAAATCCTTGAAGTAATGATAAAGGAGATTGAACATAATAATGTTAAATAATGATATAAACAATATGTACCTTTCGATGGGAATTGAAAAGAAGGTATATGATTTTGGCGAAAAGATTCTCGAATCACTTGAAGAGAGGTTTAAAAAGATTGATAAAGTTGCTGAGTATAATCAGTTAAAAGTTATAAATGCTTTTCAAAAGAATAAGGTCGCAGATGTTCATTTCAATGGTAGTAGTGGATATGGTTACAATGACATTGGAAGAGATACACTTGAAAAGGTTTATGCCGATGTATTTAATACAGAGGCTGCACTTGTAAGACCTCAAATCACTTGTGGGACTCATGCACTTGCAATTGCACTTGCAGCTAATGTCCGCCCAGGTGATGAAATTTTATATGTATCAGGCAAACCTTACGATACTTTAGAAGAAGTTATTGGTATCAGAGATTCAATTAATTCATTAAAGGAATGGAATGTTTCATATAATCAGGTTGATTTAAAGGAAGATGGTTCTTTTGACTTTGATGGAATCAAGGAAGCCATTAATGAAAATACAAAACTTATTGGTATTCAGCGTTCAAAAGGTTATCAGACCAGAAAGACTCTTAGTGTTGAATCTATTGGTGAAGTTATTTCATTCATCAAGTCAATCAACAAGGATTTAATTATTATGATTGATAACTGTTATGGCGAATTCGTTCAGGTGAATGAACCATCTGATTTCGGTGCTGACATGGTGGTAGGTTCATTGATTAAAAATCCAGGTGGCGGACTTGCTCCAATTGGTGGTTACATTGCCGGTACTAAGGCTTGCATCGAGCGTTGCGCATACAGATTAACATCTCCTGGACTTGGTGCTGAAGTTGGTGCAACGATTGGTACTAATTTAAGTTTTTACCAGGGATTATTCTTAGCACCTACAGTTGTTGCAAGCGCACTTAAGAGCGCTATATTTGCAGCAAATATCTATGAAGAACTTGGATTTAAGGTTGTTCCAAACAAGTCAGAAGAAAGATATGATATTATCCAAGCTGTTGAATTTGGAAGAGCAGATGCATTAATTAAATTCTGCGAAGGTATTCAGGCTGCTGCACCAGTTGATAGTTTTGCAACACCTGAACCTTGGGATATGCCAGGTTATGATAGTCAGGTTATTATGGCTGCTGGTACATTTATTTCAGGTGCTTCAATTGAACTTAGCGCTGATGGTCCGATTAAGGAACCATATGCAGTATATTTCCAGGGTGGACTTACATGGCAACATGGTAAGTTTGGTATTTTAAAGAGTTTACAGAGCCTCGTAGATGCAAAAATAGTAAATATTTAGATAGTATTTGCTAGGAAAATAAAAGTTTAAGATTTTCTTAAATTTGAGTATATTGTTTAAACATACCTGCATTTATGATAAAATATTAAATCGGGCATATCATGATTATATATAATCCTACGTGCTAACCGGAAAGGATAATATATGAATGATATTAAATTTATAAAGGAACTACCAGCTAGCGATAGGCCATATGAAAAGTGTTTAATGTATGGTCCACAGAGTTTATCTGATGCAGAGCTTTTAGCTGTTATCTTAAGGAGTGGAATTAAGGGTAAGAATGCAATTAATCTTGCTCAAACCATATTGAATGTAAGCGGTTCCAAAGATGGACTTTTATCAATAATGAATTTATCTTATGAAGAATTATTAAAGATAGATGGTGTTGGTAAAGTTAAAGCAATACAGATTCTTTGTGTTGCGCAATTATCAAAAAGAATTTCAAAAACCAAGGCAAAAGAAAAACTATGTTTTTCTGAAGTTGAAACAATTGCTGATTATTACATGGAAGAGATGAGGCATAGTAATGTTGAAATCTTTAAGGCTGTATTTTTAGATGTTAAATGTAATCTGATTAAGGATTCAATTATATCCATTGGTACTAATAATCATACAATTGCTGTTCCTAAGGATGTATTTTCCATTGCATTAAAATGTAATGCACATTTTGTAATTATAATGCATAATCATCCAACAGGAGACCCGACACCGAGCGGTGATGATGTTGCTATAACGGAGAGATTTGCTAAGGCTGGAAGAATTTTAGGAATAGAATTACTTGATCATATTATATATGGTGATAATGTGTTTACAAGTTTTAAGAAAGATAAATTACTTTAATTTGAGGTGAAAAATGGCAATAGGATTTTATGGAGTTGACATAGGATCAAATAATATAAAAATATATAATAGCAATACTAAAGAAATTTCAAATTTCAAGAATATTGTTGCAATTAAAGATGGAGCTATGTTTGATTATGGAAATGGTGCTTACGAAATGTATGAAAAAACACCAACTAACATTAAATGTGTATTCCCTGTTACAGATGGAGTAATTACAGATATGACAAATATGATTTCTTCATTTGAACAGTACTTTATCATGGCGAATAAACCAAAGATGGTTAGTGGGGGAAAGTTTTTAGTTGCAGTTCCAACTGATATTACTGAAATTGAAAAACATGGATTTTCTGAAGTGGTTTCTGACTCTAATATTAAAGTTAAGGAATTATATGTTGTTGAGAGACCTATTGCTGAAGCTGTTGGACTTGGTATAGATATCAATAAACCAAATGGTAATATGATTATTAACATTGGTGGTTCAACTACTGAAATATCAATATTATCACAAGGTGGTCTTGTACTTAGTAAGATTATTAAGATGGGTGGTAATATTTTAGATGATGCTATCGCATCAGCTGTTAAGAAAAAATATAATCTTTTGATTGGAGTTAAAACAGCAGAAAGAATTAAAAACCAAATTGCAGATGTTTTAGTTAGTGACGAAGATGATGAATTGCTTGAAGTTGATGTATATGGTCGCAATATGATTACTGGTTTGCCATCAAGTCGACAGATTGGTGCTGATGTTGTTAATAAGGCAATTACTCATAATTTAAATGAAATAATTTATAATATTAAAACACTTTTAGATAGAACACCACCTGAATTGATAGTAGATATAAAAAAGAATGGAATTTATTTAACTGGTGGTACATCTTCAATTAGAAATTTAGATATTTTGATTTCTAATGAAACAGGTTTTAAGGTTAATACAGTTAATGAGCCAGGTGAATCTGTTATTAGAGGTGTAACGAAAATTATCTCAGACTCATCATATAAAAATTTAATGTATGAGCCTAAGATACCACAGTATTTATAATATTATTCTAGAATTAAAGGAATTAACATGAATAAGAAGAAAATTAATAAAATACCAACTACATATGTATTATTTATTCTTATATTTATTTGTATAGCTTCCTTGCTTTTATCAGCTATTAAACCAAAGATTTTTAATCCAATTAGAAATAATGTTTCAAAGATTGTTATTCCACTTCAGGAAGGTATCAATGATATAGGAAAGAATTTAACACATAGAAGAAAAGTATTTGCTAAAGTTAAAAAATTAGAGAAAACGAATAAGCAATTAAAACAGCAAATAGATGAATTGACCCAGGAGAATTCTTTATTATCACAGAATAAATATGAACTTGAAAGACTTAGAGAGTTATATGAACTTGATAATACTTATTCTGAGTATGAAAAAATTGCCTGCAGAGTAGTAGGTAAGGATTCAGGTAACTGGTTTAATTTATTTACAATAAATAAAGGTAAAAAGGATGGTATTGAAGCTGGCATGAATGTTATAAGTGGAAGCGGACTTGTAGGTATTGTTTCAGAAACTTATGATAATCATGCAACAGTTAGAGCAATAATTGATGATGAAAGTGCAGTAAGTGTTAAGTTTGCAAGTTCATCTGATTTAGGTATTGTTAGTGGAGACTTAGAAGAATATAGTTCTGGTCAGCTTAGATTAACTAATGTTAAAAAGGAAGTTGAAGTAAAAGAGGGTGACATGGTTTTAACAAGTCATGTTAGTACAAGTTTTCTTCCAGGAATTTTAATTGGATATGTAAGTGAAATATCACTAGATTCAAATGACCTTGCTCAGTCAGGTTATATTATTCCAGTTGTTGATTTTGAACATTTGGATGAGGTTTTAGTTATTAAGCAGACTAAAGAAAACTATGAAGATGATTATAACGAGGAATAATAAGTAGGTATAATTATGCATAAAAAGTTTGAGCGTGCAGTATTAAGAATAATTTTTTATGTTGTTCTGGTACTTAGTTGCTATTTGATACAAACTACAGTTATGAGAAACTTTATGTATAAACCGAATTTGCTGCTAATTGCAACATGTTTGATTGGGTTTATATATGGTGATTATGACGGAATGTTTGTTGGATTGTTATCAGGTTTATTAATTGATTTATATTTTGGACCTTTGATTGGATTTAATATGCTTGTATTTATTGTATTAGGATTCTTTAGTTCTTTAATGGGACGAGTGTTTTATAAGGATCAAATATTATTTCCGATTGGATTGATGACAGTTTGTGATTTTTTATATAATTTCTATTATTATGTTTTTAGAATGCTTCTTAGAAAGCATATTCATTTTGGAAGTTATTTTAAAAAGGTGTTTATTCCAGAGATAATTGCTAGTTTAATTGTAACTGTACTTATATATTATTTATTATATAAATTTAATGATAAGATGTTTACAAAAGAATCGAGGAGTGAGTTGACTTTTGATTAGAGATTTTTTAGATGTTGTTGCAAATATATTTAAATCCAGAATTTTATATGTAATGATAATTATTGTGGCATTATTTGCTTCATTGGTTGTTAGACTTTTTAATCTTCAAATTTACAATGAAGATTATTATATGAGTACATATATCAAAAAAGCTGAGAAGACAATATATAATCAGGCAACACGTGGAAAGATTTTTGATAGAAATGGTAATTTGCTTGCATATAATGAACTTGCATATGCTGTTACTATTGAAGATACTCTTGAAAATAATGGTAAGAGAAGTGAAAAACTTAATAATATAATTCTTAATGCAATTAAAATCATTGAAAAGAATGGTGATAGTATAGTTTATGATTTTGGTATTGGTGTTAAAAAAGATGGTAAGATTGAATATACCATGGAGTCACCAAGTGCCATTAAAACATTTCTGATTAATGTTTATGGTAGCAAGGAATTAAAAGATACTAAGGGTAGAGATATTTCAAATGCATCTGCTAAAGAGGTATTTGATTATTTAGTTAGAGATAAGTATGAAATTGATACTGGATTAGGTGCTGAATATGATATTAAAGTGGCAATGATTAGATATAAATTATCTTTGAATAATTATCAGAAATACATGGCAACAGTTCTTGCATTGAATGTTTCTGATAAAACAGTTGCTGCTATTTCAGAATCTAAAGCAGATATTAGAGGTGTAAATGTTACTCAGCAATCTATTAGAAAGTATAATGAGGCAGAGTATTTTGCTCCTGTTATAGGTTATACTGGTACAATTAGTCCTGACCAGTTAGAAAAATTTACACAGGATGATCAGGATTATATGCCTAATGATGTTGTAGGGAAGAGTGGCATTGAGGAATCTTTTGAATATCAATTATCTGGAGATAGAGGGTCTCAGACAGTATTTGTTGATAGTGTAGGTAAGGTTGTAGATGTAATTAAGAAGGAGGAATCAAATACTGGAAATAGTATTTATTTAACTCTTGATACAGATCTTACTAAGGCAACATATAAATTGCTTGAGCAAAAGATTGCTGGTATTCTTTCAAATCAGCTTGTTGCATATGATATTGATTTTAAGAAGAAAGCAAAAGAACCATATAAGGCAAGCAAAAAGAAAAAAGATGAAAAAATAGTTGTTTCAATAAGACAGGTTTATTTCCAAATGATTAATAACAATGTTTTGGATTTACGTCATTTTGGAAAGAAGAATGCATCTAGTGTTGAAAAGAAGATGTATAAGGCCTATAAAAATAAAACAGAAAATATTTTACAGAAGATTGAAAGTTTGATGACTGATAGTCCTGAAAACTATGATAAGTTAGATAATGAATATCAGGAGTACTGTGATTTCGTATTTAATGGATTAGTTGATGATAATATTATTATGAAGTCAATGCTTGATTCTTCAGATGAAACATATTCTAAATGGCTTGATGGTAAGAATTCACTTAAGGAAATGATTATGTACTGTGTATCCATGAACTGGATTAATGTTGCTAATCTTGAACTTGAGAGTGATTATGTTACTGCTGATGAAACTTATAAAGCAATAATTGACTATACAAAGAAAATGGCAAAGAAATCTGATGATTTTGCTAAACTAATTTATTGTTATTGTTTATATGATGGAAGTGTTTCAGGTACTGATATTTGTATCGCTTTATATGATCAGGGTGTCATTAAGAAAGACGAGAATGATAAATGGTATAACAATTTACAGTCATATGATAAGAGTGTTGCTTATAAGTTTATGAAACATCAGATTGATAACTTGGTAATAACACCAGCTATGGTTGCGCTTGATCCTTGTTCGGGCTCAACGGTTGTTACAAATCCAAACACAGGTGAAGTCTTAGCTTTGGTGACATATCCAAGTTATGATAATAATAAGTTATCAGGTTCAATTGATAATAAATATTGGCAGAAACTTGTAGATGATGAATCGGCTCCGATTTATAACAGAGCTACTCAAACTACAACAGCACCTGGTTCAGCATTTAAGATGGTTTCAGCTATGACTGGACTTGAAGATGGTTATATTTCAACAGACTCAACATATGTTTGTAAGGGTGAATTTACTGAGATTACACCACATGCTAAATGCTGGATTTATCCAAATGCTCATGGTAGTGAAAATGTTGTTGAAGCTATAAAGGATTCTTGTAACTATTTCTTTTATAATCTTGCTTATGATATGAGTTTTGCGTCTGATGGTGAAACTTATGATAGTGCAATTGGTCTTAAAAAGCTGGAAAAATATGCAACATCCCTTGGCTTAAATGAAAAAGCAGGTCTTGAAATTACTGAAAAAGAACCTAAGTTCTCTACAGAAAGTTCAGTTCGTTCTGCAATTGGTCAGGGTAGTCATGGTTATACATGTTCAAATCTTGCAAGATATGTTTCGACTTTAGCAAATGGTGGAAAGAATTATTCATTAACTCTTTTCCTTAAAGAAGTTACAGAAGATGGAGAAGAAGTTACAAAGAACAAGAAAAAACTTGAAAATACAGTTGAAGCTAAACAATCTACCTGGGATGCAATACATAAGGGTATGAGACTTGTTTGTAGTGATGGTACAGTTAGAAGTATTTATTCTAAGATGAAGATAGAAGTAGCTGGTAAAACTGGTACAGCAGAAGAAAACAAGAAGAGAAATACACATTCTGTTTTTGTATGTTATGCTCCATATAAAAATCCAGAGATTGCTTTATCTACAGTTATCCCTTATGGTGATGCTTCATCAAATGCTTCTGAAGTTGCAAGAGATGTTATTAGATATAAATATGGTGAACTTAAACTTGAAGATATATTAAAAGGTAAAGCTAATAAACCTGAAGTTGGAAGTTCACACGATTAATTTGGAGATAAGATGGGTGAAGTTATAGCCATAACATCTGGTAAAGGTGGTGTTGGTAAAACAACATTTGCTATTAATATTGGTAGCGGCCTTGCTTTGATGAATAAAAAGGTTTTGATTATCGACGAGAATAATGGTTTAAGAAATCTTGAAATAGCAATGGGACTTTCTGATTTCGCGTTTTATAATTTCATAGATTATATGAATAATAAGAACGAGTTAAAGGAAGTGGTAATCAAAGATAATCGCTTTGAAAAATTGTATATTATTCCTGCTGCACAGATTTGTAATGAAAACATTCTTAATGCAGATAAAGTTAGGGAAAAATACGATGAATTAAAGCAAAAGTTTGATTATATTATAATAGATACACCAAGCGGTGTTTCAAATGGGTTCATTAGCTCGATTTCAGGTATTGATAAATCAATTATTATTAGTAGCCCTGATATTTTATCAATTAGGAATGCTGATAAAATAAAAAGTATTCTATTAGATAAGGGTATTAGAAATATTGCTCTTATTGTTAATAAAATTGATAGTGAAATTAAAAAGAAAAACGCATATTTAAATAATAGAGACATAGACGATTTGCTAGGTTTAGAGATAATAGAAGAGTTTATGTATGATATTGATTTCCAACTTGCATTAAGTAAAGGTGAATCACTAGTTAAGTATAATACTGATTCTGCTAAGAAAATATGCAAGATTTGTGAAGATATATGCGGTGGAAAAATCATATTACCAGTTGAAAAGAAGAAAAAATTTAAATTATTTGGAAAGAGGTAAATTTATCTTTGATTATTCATAACAATTTGGTATAATTATAAGGACGGAACTAGTGAAAAAGTTATTTGGTATATTTAAAAATTATCAATTAAAACATTTAGATTTTAGATTATTATTATATGTTATAGTACTAACTACTTTAGGTATATTAGTAATCGGAAGTGCATCAGATCCAGCTGATGGTTACCAAAAAAAGCAGGTAATTGGTCTTATTCTTGGATTAATTATGATGTGTGCTGCAGTGATTTTTAGCTATAAATTAATATTTAGATTTTATTGGATAATATTTATGGTTAACGCTGTGCTGTTACTTAGTGTAACATTTTTTGGTGATAATCACATGGGTGCAAAAAGATGGATTGATTTAGGTGGTTTTGCAATTCAGCCATCAGAGGCTACTAAGGTATTGATGGTTATATTCTTAGCTGCGTATATTCAAAAGAATGTTGATAATCTAAATACACTTAGATTTTTAATATCAATTGCCATTTTATGTGCATTCCCATTGCTTTTAATATACAAGCAACCAGATCTTTCAACAACAATTGTTATTTTCACAGCATTTGTTGCGATTATTTTCTTGTCTGGCTTGAGTTATAAAATTATAATTGGTATTATAACAGTGTGTATTCCAGTAGTCGCGGTTTTGGTGTATCTTATTTTCACTTTACCACCTGATAAAAATATCATAAAGAAATATCAGTATGATAGAATTGTTGGTTTTTATAAGCAAGATAATGAAGGTGAAGAAAGAGATCCAGAAAAAGAACGACTAATGTACCAGCAGGAGAATTCAGTCCTAGCTATTGGTTCTGGAGGCCTAAACGGAAAGGGCCTAAATAATAACACAATTACCAGTGTTAAAAATGGTAATTTCTTATCAGAACCACATACTGACTTTATTTTTACCATCGTTGGTGAAGAACTTGGATTTATAGGATGCGTATCAATATTGGTATTGATATTGTTGATTGTCTTTGAATGTGTTATTATTGGGGGGCATGCATCCGATCTTCAAGGGAAATTGTTTGCATATGGATTTGGATGCTTGATAGCAGTTCAGACAGTTGTAAATGTATCAGTTGTTACTAAACTTATACCTAACACAGGACTTACGTTGCCTTTCGTAAGTTATGGACTAAGTTCTTTAGTTAGTTTATACTCTGGAATAGGAATTGTATTAAATATTGGAATGCAAAGATCAAAGAATATATATGAGGAGGTACGAATGTGAATATAGGATTAATTGCGCATGATTCTAAAAAGAAGCTTATGCAGAACTTTTGTATAGCTTATAGAGGCATTTTGGTGAATCATGATATTTATGCTACTGGTACGACGGGAAGGTTAATAGAAGAAGCAGCTAATCTTAGTGTTCATAAGTTACATGCAGGTCATCTTGGTGGGGAACAGCAAATGGGTATTATGATTGAGCAAAACGATATTGACATGGTTATTTTTTTAAGAGATCCGCTTGCACCAAAATCACATGAACCGGATGCTCATAAGGTTATTCAGTTATGTGATGTGCATAATATTCCTCTTGCGTCAAACCTTGCTACGGCAGAATTGTTAATTAAATCTCTCGATCGTGGAGATCTCGATTGGAGGGAAATGTACAAATAAGGAGGATAATATTATGGTCGGAATCATTTGTGGACAGAAAGGGAAGGGTAAAACAAAATTTTTACTCGAGCAGGCTAACGAAGCCGCAGAGAAATCTAATGGATCAGTAGTTTATCTGGATAAGAGTTCAAAGCATATGTTTGAACTGAATAATAAGATTCGTCTTATTAACATGAAGGAATATCCAATTGATAGTTATGATGGAGTTGTTGGTTTCATATCCGGTCTTCTTTCTGGAAACCATGATATTGATAACGTATTTTTCGATAATTTCCTCAAAGTTGCAGGTGTAGAGGATGATACATCTAAGATTTCAGATTTTATTAGTGTATTAGACAAGGTAGGCGGTTCGGACGTGAAATTTACTGTTTGCATATGTCTAGATAAATCAGAATTACCTGATGATGTATTAGATAAAATAACTGTAGCATGTTAATTTTGAATTAGAGATTAAAGGAAGGTTCTATTTGGAATCTTCCTTTTTGTTTGGTTTACAATATGTTGTGTATTAATAAGTGTTATATTCACATAATATTGTATTTGTTACGGCTTTTTATTTACATAAAATCGCATTTTTTCTTGATATTTCTAGTGTTTTTTATTATAATTATAATAATTAGTTTTATGAGAGGTATATAATTAATGGCTAAGAAAAATAAGCGTGTTATTAATTATGAAAAGCCGATTCATATTGATATTAGTGTAATCATATTTGCTATTATAACATTATATTTATTTGTAAATTTATATATATATGCAACTAGAGATAAGATTACTTATTATGAAGTAGTTACAGGGGAAAGCGCGCAGGCTACTAATAAAACATATACAGGTCTTGCTATAAGAGATGAACATGTTTTTTTTGCTGATAATTCTGGTTATATAGATTATTTTGCTAGAGATAATTCAAGAGTTTCTAGAAATACAGTATTATATAGTTTAGATGAAACTGGTACGGTTACAAAGGCACTTTCTGAAGCGGCTGCTAATGAAGAGTCAGATTTGAGTGATGATAATTTGAATTCGATTAAAGAAATGGTATCAGGTTTTTCATCAACATTTTCTGAGAGTAATTATGAAGAGGTTTATAATTTTAAGAGCACTCTTGAAGGTACGGTATTACAATTATTGAATAATAATACTCTTGAAAAGATTAAGAAAGATAAAGGCGATTCGTTTTTTAAAATCTATAAACCTGAAAAGGCAGGAATTGTAACTTATTATATTGATGATTTTCAAGAATTTGATGAATCGAAAATATCTGAAACTTGTTTTGAACAAAAGAATCATCCAAAGGCTATTTTTTCCTCTGGTGATTTGATCGAATCCGGTGCACCAATTTATTCGATTATTTCTGATGAAGAATGGAATATGTATATTGAATTATCGGATGATGAAGCTAAGGCATTTGCTGAAAAGACGTCTTTATATATTAAATTTTTAAAGGATGATATTACAGCGAATACTAACTTTGAAATTATTAAAGGTGCAGATGGTAATAAATACGGAAAATTTACTTTGTATAAATATATGATTAGATATTCATCTGATAGATATATAGATTTTCAGATTTTAGGCGGTCAGATTAGTGGACTTAAGATTCCGAAGACAAGTATTGTTAATAAGGATTTTTATGTAGTTCCTATTGAGTATGGTTCATATGGTCTTGATAAGAGTAATGTAATTACATTCTGGACCATGAAGGTGGATGAGGATACTAATAAACCTACGTTAACACCGATTACGCCGACTATATTCTATAAGGATGATGAATACTATTATTTGAATCCTGATGAATTTGAAGGTAAGGAAATTCTTCAAAAAGATGATTCGGATAATACATATCAGCTAGGCAAAAAAGTTTCGCTTAGTGGTGTTTATAATATTAATAATGGATATACAACATTTGTTCAAGTTAAGATTTTATCTGAGACTAATGAGTATTATATTGTGGAATCTCAAAGCAGATATGGTCTTGAGGTTTATGATCATATTGTTTTAGATGGATCTAAAACAAAGGAAAATGAAGTTGTATTTCAATAAGTATGGTAGGTTAAAATGATTGCTGAAAATATAAAAAAAGTTAGAGAGAACATTGAAGAAACTTGTAAAAAGGTTGGTAGAGATTCAAAGGAAGTAACATTAATATGTGTTTCAAAGACAAAGCCAGAAAGTGATATTATTGAAGCATATAATGTTGGTGAGAGAAACTTTGGTGAGAATAAAGTTCAGGAGATGTGTGAAAAGCATGATGATTTAAATGATGATATCAGATGGCACATGATTGGACATTTACAGAGAAACAAAGTTAAATATTTAACTGATAGTGCTTATTTAATTCATTCAGTTGATTCAAAGAGACTACTTGAGCAGATTGAAAAAGAATATGAAAAAGCTGGTAAAGAAGCTCATGTTCTTCTTGAGATAAATGTTGCTTTAGAAGATTCAAAATTTGGTTATACATGCGAATCTGTTATTGAAGATTTACCTTTTATTGAAACATTGAAACATGTTAAAGTTGTAGGTCTTATGACAGTTGCACCATATACTGATAATCCTGAAGATAATCGTAAATATTTTAGAAAATTAAAGGAACTTTCAGTTGACATTGAATCTAAAAAATATAATAATATTTCTATGGATGAATTATCCATGGGGATGACCGGTGATTATATGATTGCCATTGAAGAAGGTGCCACATTAGTTAGAGTTGGTACTGGAATATTTGGAAATAGAAACTATAATGTATAATGCATTGGTTTTTAATAATTAATAAATAATTTTAATAACGAGGAGATAGGAAAATGTCAAACTTTACAGAGAAATTTACAAATCTATTTAAAGTAAATTATGATGATGACTATGATGATGATTACTATGATGATTATGATGATTTTGAAGAACCAGTAAAGGAAAAGAAATCTAGAAGAGAACCAGCTGCTGACGTAACAATGTCAAAGGCTTCTGCTAAAAAACAGTCACAGCCTAGAAAGGTTGTTCCTATGAAGAAGAATTCTTCTGGTGAAGTTGTTGTAATTAAACCAACATCATATGATGAAGCTAGAGAGGTTGTTGATACAATTCTTTCAGGCAGAATCGTATTTCTTAATTTGGACGGTATTCATATGGAATTAGCTCAGAGAATCATTGATTTCATCTCTGGTGCTACATATTCAGTTCAGGGTAATCTCGAAAGAGTTTCATCAGGTTATATATATGCTATCACACCTAGAAACGTTGAATTATCAGGTGATTTCCAGGATTTATTCCCGGACGGATATGAATTAAATCCATATAAGAGATATTAATATATAGCAGAGCCATTTATATATGGGTCTGCTATTTTAAAAAGTGGAGGAGTCAAAATGCTAGATATTAAAGAGTTGAATACTACAGGGGATGAACTTAATGTATTAACTGTTAATTATGAAGGAAAGCCTTGCTATGATATAGTGTTTAGTGATTCATTTGATCAATTAAACAGATTGCTTTCAAAGTTTTTATTAAGAGAAAAGAAAGTTTGTATTATTACTGATGATACTATTGCTCCTTTATATCTTGATGAGGTTAAGAAAGTATTTGCTGAAGTTGCAGGATTTGTAACTGAATACGTTATTAATGCAGGGGAAGAATATAAAACATTAAGAACGGTTGAAGGAATTTATAAACATCTTATTGAAACTAAATTTGATAGAAATGATTATGTAATCGCGCTTGGTGGTGGTGTTGTAGGTGACATGACAGGTTACGTTGCTGCAACATATTTAAGAGGAATTAGTTTTATTCAGATTCCAACTACACTTTTATCACAGGTTGATTCTAGCATTGGTGGTAAAACTGGCGTGGATTTAGATGGATATAAAAATATGATTGGTGCTTTTTATCAGCCTAAACTAGTATATATTAATGTATCAACATTAAAGTCGCTTAATAGGCGAATTTTCCTATCGGGTATGGGTGAAATTATTAAGCATGGAATCATTAAGGATAAAGATTATTTGAATTGGCTTAGAAGTAATAATGAGAAAATTATTGATAGAGACCCAGAGATTTTAATTCAGATGATTAAGAATTCATGTTACATTAAAAAATGTGTAGTTGAAAATGATCCAAAGGAAAAAGGTGAAAGAGCTTTATTAAATTTTGGTCATACAATTGGACATTCAGTTGAAAAATTATATAATTTTGAAAAATATCATGGTGAATGTGTAGCAATTGGAATGGTTGTTGCTGCATATATTTCAAAAAACAAAGGTTTCATTTCGGAAAGTGAAGCTGAAAGTATTAAGAGAATAGTTTCTATTTTTGAATTGCCAAATAGTATCACGGGTTTAAAAGCTGATTCTATAATTGAAGTTTCAAAGAATGATAAGAAAATGGATTCTAAAAAGATTAAATTTATTGTAATTAAGGATATTGGTGAAGCAATTATTGATAGTTCAATAACAGATGATGATATGCGTAATGCAATATTAGAAGCTACAGAATTTGAACCTATATTTGGTGCAGCTGATTAAATACTTTAGTTACGACAGGAGTTACTATGATTAAAAACACTAAGACTACTTTGAAATTTGGTTATTTAATTTGTTTTGAATTATTCTTTTCATTACTGGTGTTTGATCAGATTACAAAAAGAATTGCAAAAAGTGGTTTGTCTAATAGAAAGCCATTTGTTATTATAAAGAACGTTTTGGAATTTAATTACCTTGAAGGCGGTAATAAAGGCGCAGCATGGGGAATATTAAAGGGACATATAGGTTTCCTTGCGATTTTATCGATTATTATTACGATTATAGCTGTATTTTTAATTGCTAGAATTGAATATATTATTCATGTTGTTGATTTAGAAAGAAAAATCATTCTTAAACTAAATTTAGTAAAGGTTTTACTAATATTTTTTGCTGCAGGTGCTATGGGAAATGCTATTGATAGAGTTTTTAGAAAGTATGTAATTGATTTTATTTATTTCAAACTTATTGATTTTCCTATATTTAATGTGGCAGATTGTTATGTGGTTGTTTCAACCATTTTACTTGCTATAATTGTTTTATTTATTGATGATGATATATTAGCAATGATTAATCCAAAAAATAAAACTGATGGCAAGGCGTTTGCTGAAAAAAATGATGACGTAAATGATGAAGTTGCAGTTGATTCTGATAATGAATAATTGCATATTTAGTATGTTGATGGATTTATGGAAAATATAAATGAATATATTATTGGTGATGAAAATAAAAATGTCAGAATTGATGTGTTTTTATCTGATGTTAATAAGGAAGTCACCAGATCGCATATAAAAAAACTTATTGATGATGAACAGGTTACAGTGAATGGAAAAACTGTTAAACCTAGTTATAAATTAAATATTGGTGATAAGGTTAAGATTATAATTCCAGAGCCTAAGGAACTAGAAATTAATCCATTAGATTACCCTCTGGATATTATATATGAGGATGAGGATATTCTCATTGTTAACAAGGAAAAAGGTATGGTTGTTCATCCAGCACCAGGTCATTACGATGATACACTTGTAAATGCAATTATGCATCATTGTAAAGATAATCTATCTGGTATTAACGGTGAACTTAGACCTGGTATAGTACATAGAATTGACCGTGATACATCCGGTATACTTGTTATATGCAAGAACGATATGGCTCATAACAATATAGCGGCACAACTTAAGGAACATAGCATAAAAAGAAGGTATTATGCTATAGTTTGCGGCAATATTAAGGAAGATGAAGGTACTGTTGATGCACCTATTGGAAGAAATCCAAATGATAGAAAGAAAATGCAAGCTAATGTTAAGAATGGCAGACATGCAGTTACTCATTTTAAAGTACTTGAAAGGTTTGGAAACTATACATATGTTGAATGTGAACTTGAAACAGGGCGTACGCATCAGATTAGAGTTCATATGAAACTTATAGGTCATCCATTGCTAGGGGATAGTGTGTATGGGGCACATAAATCACCGTTTAAATTGGAGGGCCAAACATTACATGCGGGAGTGTTAGGTTTTATTCATCCAAGAACAGGCGAATATGTTGAATTTAAGGCTGATTTGCCTGAATATTTTGAAAAATTAATTAAAATATTAAGGAATAAAACGAATAATTAGTTTTTATATTTTTTTATGAAAAACTTAAAAGTGTCAAGAACTAGAAGGAGGAAGTGGCACAAACAAGAGTGGGATTGGAGGTTTTTTTATGAATGGAAATTTAATAATCACAATTGGACGAGAAACTGGATCAGGTGGACGAGAAATTGGGAAAATGCTCGCTGATAAGCTTGGAATTTCTTATTATAATAAAGAATTGCTTACAGAGGCTGCAAGACAAAGTGGTTTATCAGAAGATATTTTAGAGACTAATGATGAACGACCTACAAACAGTTTATTATATTCAATAGTTATGGATACATATTCATTTGGATATGCAACATCATCAACAATGGATATGCCTATTAATAATAAGGTGTTTTTAGCACAATTTAATGCAATTAAAACAATTGCAGCTAAAGGTCCATGCGTTATAGTTGGTCGTTGTGCAGATTATGCGCTTGCAGGTAATGAAGATTGCGTTAGCATATTTATAACTGCAGATATGAAATTTAGAACCAGACGTATATCAACTGAGAATAATTTAACTGTTGAAAAAGCTAAAGCTTTTATAAAAAAGACAGATAAAAAACGATCAAGTTATTACAATTTTTACACAGAAAAAAAATGGGGCGAAGCTTCAAGTTATGATTTATGTGTTTGTAGTAGTCGTTATGGAATTGAAAAAACAGTTGAAATTATATTAAACTATTTAAAAACTATTGGAAAGATTGATATTGACGTATAAAGCCGTAATTTATGGTATATACGCATAGTTATTAAAATTAAATATAAAATATACAGAACTATTCGTTAAACTGTTGTTTTGCGAATAGTTCTGTGTTATAATGAACTTGTAAATATGGAGAAAGCCTTTATTTTTCAAGGGTTTTATGGTGTTTGCTACTATTACTTTTTTTGTAATAATTATATTGATTTTAATTTGAATAATAGTTATTTAGATTATATTAATATAATTAGATTGAGGGATATATGAAGTTACAGAGATTAATGAGTTTGACAAGAAAAGCCTTACAGGAATATGAAATGATTGAAGATGGAGATAAAATTTGTGTTGGTGTATCTGGTGGTAAAGATAGTTTAGCTTTACTTAAATCACTTCATGGTATCAAAAGATTCTATCCAAAGAAATATGAATTATGTGCTATTTCTGTTGATCTTGGATTTGGTATTCAGAACTTTGATAAGATTACAGATTATTGTAATGAAATGGAAATACCATTATATATTGTTAAAACAGAAATTGGAGATATTGTATTTAAAGACCGTAAGGAAAAAAGTCCCTGTTCATTATGTGCTAAAATGAGAAAAGGTGCTCTTAATGAAAAAGCTAAGGAACTAGGCTGCAATAAAATTGCCTATGCGCATCATAAGGATGATATTATTGAAACTCTTATGCTCTCATTAATTTTTGAAAGCAGGATACATACATTTTCCCCTGTAACATATTTAGATAGAATGCAATTAACTCTTATTAGACCATTAATGTATGTTAATGAACGTGATGTAATTGGATTTGCTAATAAGTATGAACTTCCAGTTGCTAAGAATCCTTGCCCTGCTGATGGATATACAAAAAGGCAGTATGTTAAGGAATTGTTATCTAAGATGAATCATGATAATCCAGGCTGTAAAGATAGAATGTTCACTGCTATTCTTTCTGGCAATATTTCTGGATTTCATTTATAAGTAAATCATTTTTGAATATTTGTATTAAAGGAGTTTATCATGGCAAATAGAAATTATCATGATCAATTAAATATAGATAATGAGGTTAAGTTAAGAGAACTTACTTCTGCTCTCCCACGCTTTTGTAGTCAGTTTTTTATTGGAATTGAACCTACAAGTGCGTCTAGAACTCGAATTGCCTATGCATATGATTTACACGTTTTTTTCAATTATATAAAAGATAATAATCCTATGTATAAGGATGTTGAAATAAGGGATATTCCAATTGATATACTTGATAATATTACACCGACTGATATTGAAGAATATTTACAGTATT
Organism: Eubacterium uniforme; assembly: GCF_900167115.1. Lineage (GTDB taxonomy): Bacteria > Bacillota > Clostridia > Lachnospirales > Lachnospiraceae > Eubacterium_S > Eubacterium_S uniforme. Next base: position 276,863 of record NZ_FUXZ01000002.1, on the reverse strand, counting down.
TAAAATATTATGAGATGGATGGTAAGGAACATATTAATAATGAGCGAGGAATTATGCGTAAACTAGCTAGTTTAAGAACTTTTTATAACTACTACTTCCGCTCTGAGAAGATTAAAACGAATCCTCCATCAATAGTAAGGACACCTAAATATCATCAAAAAGAGATTATTAGACTTGATATTGATGAAGTAAGTAGACTTTTAGATGAAGTAGAAAGTGGAGATAGTTTAACCAAGAGACAAAAAGCTTATCATGAAAAGACAAAGGTAAGAGATTTAGCACTACTTACACTGCTTCTTGGTACAGGTATTCGAGTATCTGAGTGTGTTGGATTAGATATAAAGGACGTTGATTTTAAGAATGCTGGTATAAAGATTAGACGTAAAGGTGGTTATGAAACTGTTGTTTACTTTGGAGATGAAGTTTATGATGCTCTTACAAATTATATGAATGAAAGAAAGAATATTATAGCTTCAGAAGGTTCTGAAGATGCATTCTTCCTCTCAATGCAGAATAAAAGATTAAATGTAAGAAGTGTTGAAAATCTTGTTAAAAAGTATTCTTCTTTAGTTACTTCACTTAAGAAGATTACTCCGCATAAACTTAGAAGTACGTATGGTACTAATCTTTATAAGGAAACAGGTGATATTTATCTTGTAGCTGATGTATTAGGACATAAGGACGTAAATACTACTAAGAGACATTACGCAGCTATTGAAGATGATAGACGAAGATCTGCACGTAATGCTGTTAAACTACGTGAGAATTTACATGATGAAAAAAATAAATAATGATACTAATGAAAAAGACGAGTAGGTTCTCTACTCGTCTCTTTTCAATTCGGTGTGGGTATGCACCATGAGAATGCTCGTTTTATTTAAAATAAGCTATCTTCAAATAACAACCAGAATGAATTGTTGTAGACTCAAGTCTATTTAATTCCATAATTTCATTCATATATTCATCTAGATTCTTGTACTCTTTTTTGTAGTAATATTTCTTTGCAATGCTTGTTAATGTATCACCGTTCTTAATTTCTACAGTTGTATAATACTTTTTCTTAGGTGTAGTATGATTTGATTTTGCATTAGTAACAAAACTTGATGATAATGCAAATGTCATTGTGATAATAGCAAATACAGCAAAAGTTACTACTGCTTTCTTTAATTTCTGCATCATAATGTATGCTGGGTCATACTTTCTATTAATCTTTGTTCTTATGTTCTCTCTGATTTCATTTCTTCTATATATATACTTAATATGGTCGTTTTTTAATTCACTTTTGTAGTTCATATCTATACCTCCATATGTTCTATTATATTCTTTATGTTCGAAAATATGTTCCGAACAACTGTTTGAATATAATATAACACCCGAACACATGTTTGTCAATAGTTTCGAATAAAAAAATCGAACAATTTTTCTGAACATTTGTTTGACATTTTTCATTTTGTTCGATATAATTATATTATTAAAAGGATATTTAAGTCGTAAAAATATATATTATCTATTAAAAAAGGAGAATTACTTATGACAGATAGAGAACCATTAACTGCTAAACAGGAGCAGATTTTTAATTTTATTAAATCAGAAATTTCATCTAAGGGTTATCCACCTTCAGTTAGAGAGATATGTGATGAAGTTGGACTTAGTTCTACTTCTTCTGTTCATGCTCATATTAAAACTCTTGAAAAGAAAGGATATATAAGATCCGTATCAAGTAAGAACAGAGCTATTGAAGTATTAGATGATGATTTTAATGCACTTGCAAGACGTGAAATTACTAATGTTCCTTTAGTAGGTAAGGTGGCTGCAGGCTCCCCTATTCTTGCAACTGAGAATGTTGTTGATTATTTCCCATTTCCAGTAGAATCCCTTCCTAATAAGGAAACATTCATGCTTACTGTTAAAGGTGATAGTATGATTAATATGGGAATATTTGATGGAGATAACTTATTAGTTCAGAAACAGAATACTGCTAAAAACGGCGATGTTATTGTTGCATTAGTTGAGGATAGTGCTACAGTTAAGCGTTTTTATAAAGAAGATGGACATATAAGATTACAACCTGAAAATGATAATATGGATCCTATCATTGTTAAGGATTGTGCTATTTTAGGTAAAGTAATCGGACTTATTAGAATGAATATTATCTAGTAAACTTCTTTTATTTATGTAAATAATTAGATTAATCTAGAGTTAATATCATAATAGATTTAAAGTAAATAAAAAAGATATATAACAAACATAAATTTGCTATATATCTTTTTGTTTTATCTTAAATAATAAAATATTTAAGATTATTCTATAAATAACATATAAAGAAATTTTATTTATCTTTCCAAAGTTTCTTAAACAATCCCTTTGATAATACAGGATTTTGATTGCCTTCCTGATCAAACCAAGATTGTTCATAGCAAGCGCTACCCTGAGCTTTCTCTGGAGCTGTATTTGGGTCATATTCTTTAGCTATTGATGAAGTCCAACCTGAACCATATTCATCCCATGTAGATTCATCTGTAAGTGGCCAAGCTGGTTCCCAATAGAATGTTCCAATACAGTTGTTAATACTTGCAGAGAATTCATTTATAAGCTTAATTGCATCGTACTGATTTTCAGGAGATGCTTTTTTATATTCTTTCTGAGTTGCTGTAGCATCCTGACTTCCCATATAACTATATGAATATTCAGCTATCATTGTAAGTTTGCCATAATTATCAGCAACTAAATCAAGCTTTGATTTTAAGTTATCAAGAGTACCGTGCCAGAATGGATAATATGAACTAGCAAATATATCATAGTCAACGCCTGCTTCATCAAGTGGTTTAGCGTATGAAGCTAAGTAATTAGTTTTCTCTGGGTTTGTGAAATGAACAGCAATTAAAATATTTTTATCATATGCTCTGATTGCTTCAGCTGCATCTTTCATAATGATTGCAATATTTTCAATTCCAGATTCACCAGCCATAAAGTTATTAGTTTCATTACCAACTGAAGCTATAAGAATATTAACACCAGTATCACCGATTTTCTTTAATGCTTCTGTTGTAAATTCAGCAGCTGCTTTAGCTTTCTCATCAACACTCATGCCTTCCCATGCTTTAGGACAAATAGAACGACCTGGGTCAGACCACCAATCACTGTAATGGAAGTCTGGGAAGAAACTAATACCAGCTTTTTTACATCTCTTAGCAATTTCTACAGCATAGTCAAGATCGCAAACACCGCCACCGTAACTATTAATTGCTGATTTTGGAGGACCCTGTTTATATGGATCGTTCCAAATACGAACACGAACACAGTTAATTCCATTATCTGCTAAGATTTTAAATAAATCACCCTTGCTACCATCAGCATTCTTATATACAAATCCGCTCTTTTCTACTGAAAGAACAGATGAAATATCTACACCTTTAATATAATTACCATTATTAATTAACATACCGTTATATGTGATTCCTTTGTAGTCTATGCTACCACTACCCTTAGCACCACCGTATGTGATGTTATCAAATGATTTCTTTTCATTAGAAGAATCACCCTTTAAACTATCAGCTTTATCAAATACTATATTATCGAAATCGCCCCAGTCACCTTTCTTAAGATCACCAGTAATTGTGATTGTAACTACGTCACTCTCTTCTACCTTAATTGGATTTTCAGAAGTACTTGTCTTTTCCCAAAAATCCCAATCTTTAGAAGGTTTAAAATCAACAGAAGCAGATTTGCCATTAGCTTCTACAGTTAATTTACAACTTCCAGCAAATGAAGCGGCTCCTTCATAATCGATACCAGCTGCACAATCACCAGATACGCTAGATTTAAAAGACTGTTTAACTTCAAAAGAAGCATCAGCTGCATCAGCTGACATTTTTACAAAATATGTTTTATTAACGGTTGCCCAGTCATCTGTTTGAACTTTTATAATGTCACCTGTTGTTTCCCATCCACTAAAATCTTTAGCTTCAAAGTCACCATTAGTTAATGAATTGTTAGCATTAATATTAGCTTCTGTAGTTACTTCTGTACTCTTTTTATTATCTTTCTTTGTATCCTTATTTGATTTAGGATTACTACAACCAAATGTAAGTAATGATAAACTACTTAAAAGAATAACAGCACTAACTTTTTTCATAAATTTTGTTTTTCTCATATTTCTCTCCTTAAATCTACACACGATTCAAAAATGAATCAAAAAATATAAAGGTGTTAAACCTCCACTCTTTTTGCATCGCTCCAAATTTTTTCGAGACCATAGAACTCTCTTTGTTCATCAGAAAAAATATGTATAACAAAATCCGAATAATCCATTAGAATCCATTCTGCATTCTTAAATCCTTCGATTTTCTTTCCTTTAACATCGATTTTACAAAGCTCTTCTTCTACATTATCAGCAATAGCCTGAACCTGATTCTGATTAGAACCACTGCATATAATAAAGTATTCTGATATTTCTGATAATTCAGAGATATCTAAAATAACAATATTATTAGCCTTTTTGTCATCGAGAGCATTATAAACAGTTTTTAGTATTTCTTTCATAATTATCCGGGTAAACCCAACTCCTTATCTTAATTATATAGTAAATAAATTTAGTTTCAATTAAAAATGTCAAAAAATGTACAAGTATTTAATTACTTGTTATCGTGTATATTCTTATAGAAATTATATACACGCTCAGTCATACCATCAATTGGTTTGTTTTTACTTTTTAAATATTCTAAAGTATCTCTTGAAATTAAGTACATGCATTCATCTAAGTCAGCAAATGCAGTCTTTCTAATAATATCAAGGTTTTGAGCCTCGCATCTGCCAGGCTCAATGAAATCTGCAATATATATTATTTTTTCAAGAGTACTCATGTTTTCTCTTCCAGTTGTATGATAAAAAATAGAATTTAATATATCCTCATCATCAACTCCGTAAAACACATTTGCATAAACCATGCCAAGTTTTGGATGAATTAATGCTTTGTTATTTAATTCAACTTCTGATAATTCGATATTATACTTTTGGCATTCGGATATCTTTAAATCATCAGGAACGCACTTGGCACAATCATGAAGTAAACCAGCAATTAAAGCTTTGTTAACATTATAGCCATATCTCATGGCTAGAGATGTTGCTGTATATGCAACTCCAATTGTATGTTCATATCTATCTTTATCTAAAACTTTTTTTAATTCTTTCTTTATATCTTTAATATCCATAATTTAATCCATATTTATTTGATTATTTATAATTCCTTTTCGTAACATAGGAAATTCTCATCGTACATAAAACATTCACCAACAACATTAAAATTAAATGAAGAATACGCTTTTATGGCCTTGATATTCATCTTATTTACAAGAAAATGAATGCCGTTAAAACCACGAAGTTTAAGCTGTTTCATGCCGTATAAAAGCATTTGCTTCGCAATACCCTTATTCTGCCATTCTGGTAAAACAGCAAGACGAGCAAGTTCACCTGAAGGAGTTATGGAATCGCTCCAACAATCAAGTTTATCAACATTTTCATCTTCTTCTATTGAAATTGCAGCAATGATTTTATCCTTTGATTTCATAATAAATAAAGCATCTCTTCTTAAATCAAAATCAATAGTTTCATTGCTAGGATAATCATCAGTCCAAGGACAGAATTCTCTACCTAACTGAAGCTTATAAAGCTTTAAAATATCATTCCTGTCTTCTTCTGTAGCCATTACAATTTCACAATCATATGTTTTATATAAATCATTTTTGATAATATAATCAAAAACGTTCTTATCTAAAACATCAGCAAATGCACCATAATCTCTATTAGTTACTAAATCATTTCTGATTTCAGTTGAAGAAATATCGATTTTATCCATATTGATAGGAATTATTTTTGCATTAAATTCCTTAATTAAATCATCAATGATTTCCTTCATTTTAACAAAATCTACATCATCTCTCATGATTGTTAGAAGTGTACAATTTGATAAAACTATATCTGGTCGATACCAGGTTTTAATATTTTTAAGAGAATCGCCGCCTATAATAAAGAAAATATTTAAATCTTTATTATCTTTCTTTAAAAGAGTTAATGTATCAGCCGTATAACTAATATTATCTCTAATTAAATCAAAGTCAGAAAATTTTAATTTATTATTATTTTTAATTGCAATTTTAACCATATTACAACGATGTTCTTCGCTAGTAACATTTTTGTTTAATTTATGAGGTGGAATTTTAGAAGGCATAAAGTAAACCTCATCAACATCAATTTGACTTAGTACTGCTTCTGCCATTTTTATATGACCTAAATGAATCGGGTCAAATGTACCACCTAATATGGCAATGTTTTTACTCATGTATATCTCCAAATTGTAGTAAATAATTTAATAACTATAAAACTTATGGGAGCATGATTTTTGGCTTGTCTTTAGAAGCTCTATATAACACAATCTTTCTTCCCATAACATGAACAACTTCAGAATTAGTTCTATCTGCAAGAATGAGTGAAAGACTCTTAGGGTCATCAAAACAATTCTTTAAAACATTAATTTTAATTAGTTCTCTTGCTTCTAGAGCATCATTGATAGCTTCAGTAAATTCTGGAGTTATACTGCTCTTACCAATATGAAATATAGGATCCATAGTTTGCGCAAGTTTTCTAAGGTGCGCTCTTTGTTTACTATTCATTCTAATTACTCCTTGTAATAATCAAATTCATGACCGTATATTTTAACAGTATCTCCGTCTTCGATACCAAGTTCTTCAAGTTCATCTAAGATACCATTCTGTTTCATAAAACGCTGGAAAAATACAAAACCTTTTTCACTATCAAGATTTGTATATCCAAGCATACGCTCGATTCTAGGACCTTCAATACTATATAAGTGATCCTTAACCTTTTCAACAGTATATGGCTCATCAACAATATCGTTGTAATCCTCGATAAAGTATTCCTGCTCAAAAGTGATAGGTTCATCATCGATTGTATCAAGAATGGAAGACACTTTGTAAAGTAATTCCTTTACACCCTTACCACTAACTGCAGAAATCGGAAATACATCAATTCCTTTATCAGCAAATGCTTCCTTAATCTTATCAATTACTTCATTAGTTTCACCATAAATAGCATCGATTTTGTTAGCAGCGATGATTTGTGGCTTTTCTAATAGATTTGGATTATATTTTTCAAGTTCCTTATTTATAGCGTTAATGTCCCCAACAGGGTCTCTACCTTCAACACCTGCAGCATCAACCATATGAATAATAACCTTTGTTCTTTCAATATGTCTAAGGAAGTCATGACCTAAACCTACACCATCTGCAGCGCCTTCAATAAGACCTGGAATGTCTGCGATAACAAAACCTGGAGTTCCCTCTAAATCAACAACACCAAGATTTGGATTTAAAGTTGTGAAATGATAATTAGCAATCTTAGGTTTAGCGTTAGTTACACGTGAAAGGAATGTTGATTTACCAACATTAGGAAATCCAACTAATCCGACATCAGCTATAACTTTAAGTTCAAGAGTAACGTATAATTCCTGAGCTTCCTTACCAGGCTGAGCATACTTTGGAGCCTGCATAGTTGCTGTTGCATAATGCTGGTTACCTTTTCCACCTCTACCGCCTTTTAATACAACCTGACGAGTGTTATCGCCTGACATATCAGCTATAACTTTACCTGATTCAAACTCTTTAATTACTGTGCCTTCTGGAACTTTAATGATAAGATCTTCACCACTTTTACCATGTTGATTTTTCTTACCACCTTCTTCACCACTTTCGGCAACGTATTTACGAACATGTCTAAAGTTATAAAGAGTGTTCATACCCTTATCAACAACAAAAATGATGTCTCCACCCTTTCCGCCGTCGCCACCATCAGGGCCACCATCGGGAACGAACAATTCTCTTCTAAAAGAAACATGTCCATCGCCACCTTTTCCAGATTTTATAAAGATTTTAGCGCGATCTGCAAACATATATCACATATAATCCTAAATTAGGATTATCTCCTTCCTTAATTTAAAACAATTATCAAAAAGAAACTTTATTAAAATAAAAGGCTTCAAACCAGAATTGATTCGAAGCCTTAAATTAATGCTTTGAGCATTTATTTATTATTCAGCCTTTGGGTAAACAGAAACCTGTTTCTTATCTCTACCCTTTCTTTCGAACTTAACAACACCATCAACTAAAGCGAATAATGTGTCGTCTCCACCACGGCCTACGTTGTTACCAGGATGGATCTTAGTTCCACGCTGTCTATATAAAATATTACCAGCTTTTACAAACTGACCATCTGCTCTTTTAGCACCTAATCTCTTGCTCTCTGAATCACGGCCGTTCTTTGTAGAACCCATACCTTTTTTATGAGCAAAAAACTGAAGATTCATATTTAACATAGCATTAAACCTCCTTATATTTTATCTTTAGGTATTTCCCATCACATGAATCGGATATGTATTTCAATCCAAGTTCAAGTGAATTAACAAGCAATCTCGAGTTTTCACTCGGATTAGACTTAAAATTCAATCCAAGAATACCATCTTCCTCATCAGCAAATGATTCAAATTCATCGTCAGTAAATTCTTCAATTGAATTGATAGTATTTATAACGAGTGCCGAAACACTTGCACAATAAATATCTGTTCCTCTTTCTGAGTAATCAGAATGTCCGGATACTTCAAAACCTATGATATTATCGGATTTCTTTACAAAAATTGCATTAATCATAATTATGCGTTAATCTTCTTAATTTCAACTTCTGTGTACTGCTGTCTATGACCATTCTTATTGTGGTAACCTGTTTTTCTCTTATACTTATAAACAATTACCTTTTTAGCTTTAGCGTTAGCTACTACTTCTGCTTCAACTGAAGCACCGTTAACAGTTGGAGCTCCAACCTTAACATCGCTACCACCAACTAAAAGTACCTGGTCAAATACAACCTTTTCTCCAACGTCAGAACCAAGCTTTTCAACTCTGATTTTGTCGCCTTCTGATACTTTGTACTGTTTACCACCTGTTGCTATAATTGCGTACATATGGCACCTCCTATTACATTTACTCGCCAACTTCGGTGTGTATTAAACAACTTAAACCTCATTGTGCGGCACACTAAATTATAATAACACAGCATATGTTTTATGTCAATCAATTTTTTCTATATTTATTTTAGTTTTTTCTTTATTATTATTTATATTATTCTATACTTATGATATATTTATATGGAGTATGAATAATTTATAAAGATTTATAAAGAGGAGGTTGTAGAATGGAAAATATTCCATATTCTAATCAAAATTATTATCAAAATCAAAACCCCACACAGTATATTATCACAAAAGACATAATTTATAAAGAAAGTAAAAGATATTTAAATTTTTCTATAAAAGTTGGTATTATATCATCTTCCATAGGATTTTTTTTGACGCTACTGCTCTTTTTAGTGTATTTAGATACGGGAGGTAGTGCTTTAGAAGGATTTTTAACATTTACAGGCACTATGGTTTTTCTGATTATGTTTTTTTTCTTCTTAAATATTAAAAGAAATGCAACATCGAAAACAAAAGCTGCACTAAGAAATAATCAATTTGTTATCTATACAGATATTATTGGAGATAAAAATGAAATTAAAATAAGACATCATGGCAGACCATTGGATGATACAATCTTAGAACCTACTGGTTTAACTAGAGTTGATTTTTTATATTTATACAATACTTATAAATATTTTAGTGTGCCATTTGATGTTTCTAAAGTTCAGTTTGATAGTACAGATATGGGTGATGAATTTTTCGTGGTTTATATTATACCAACTAAAAGATTCGCCATTCTTCCAAAAAAGAAATATATATTGGATAATAGTTTAATGTATGCTTATGTAGATACTTCTATCCTTTCAAATTTTAGTAATAGATATCAAAAGAAGCAAGCAAAAGTTTATACAAAAGCATCTAATAGCATTACAAATATTGATGAAAATGGATTATTTGAATTGTATAAAAAATATGACAATAATCGTAAGGGATTGAATATTCTTACTGGTATTTTTATATTTTTCTTTTTGTTTGGTTTAATACTTTTATTTGTTGAACCAATATTAACATTATTGTTTGGTTTTATAGCTGTAATTGGAATGGCTGGAATATACATTCCTATTTACAATAATGATAATCGTGTTCGAAATAACATAAACACAGGTAATTATTTTATTAATGCATGTGTTGTTGCGGAAGATGTAACGTATAGAAATGTAATAAACTCTGATAATTTTGTTTATTTTAGAGTTAATGAATTATCTTTTGATATAAAATGTTTACGTGAGGATTTTTATAATACTCAAATTGGCAATACTATTTATGTATGTATTATGTATAAAAAAGAAAATACATTAGAAGTATTTGCTGTGCTTAATCCAATGAAGCATCAGATATCACAAAGTATTTTAAGTAAATTACAATAATTTCGAGGAAAAAAATGACAGATTTGATTTTTAAAATTGTACCAATATTATTTATTGGTATACCGCTTTTGATTTTTATAAGTGCAAGTAAAACTAATAAGAATCAAACAAATGTAACATTAACTAAAAAAATTATAAGTAAAAAAACAGCAGATAATATTGCTGCTAGTGTACTATTCGTAGTGTTTATTATGTTTGCATGTGCAGTTGTTGTTATGAATATTGCAGAAAAACCAGAAAGTATGGATGGCGAAGATATAAAGGTATTTAATATTTTAAATATTTCATTCACGATTGTTTCGATACTTATATTTATAGCATTGATTTTTTCTGTGAGAAGTATGATTAAAACAAAACTTGCTATTAAAAATAATGAATTTATAGTTTTTGTTGATGTTTTAGGAGATAAAGATATACATACATCAACTGATTCTGATGGACATAGTTCTACTGAATATTATTTTTATTTTAATCACTTATTTAGATATTTTAAGAAGAGAATATCTACTACTAGTGGTGAATATAATAAGGCAAATATTGGTGATGAATTTTATATTGTTTATGTTCTTCCTACTAAAAAGGCTATTTCTTTTAAAGTTAGCAAATACCAATTAGATTATGATATTAGAAGTAAATTGATTGAAACTACTAATCTTGAGGATTATATTCAGGATAAATCTTCAAATGGAAATAATTTGAATAATTATGAAAATGAATATAATATTCCTATTGATGAAAAGGCCTTGTTAGATACATATAAGGTATATAATTCAACAAATGGTAGTTTTGTAATAGCACCAATTTTCTTGCTAGTAACGATTATTTTTACTGGTTTTATTATAGCGCGTTCATATGGTGCGGCAGCATTTATGGCAATTTTTGTTGTTGTAATGTTTATTTGTTTAAAGGAAAATTATAATAATAATTCTAAAGCAAAAAAAGCTATTAACGAAGGAAAATATATTATTAAATCAGCTATCGTTACTGAGGATGTAACGAACAATCATATAAAAGAAGCCGATAATTATTTATACTTTAAAGTTAAAGATGATAATCGAGAAATAAAATGTTTAGCTAAAGATTTCAGTAAGGTTAATATTGGCGATGAGATTTACTTGTTCTACTTCCATCAAGGAATATTTATTGATACAGGTAAACCATTTGCTGTGCTTAATCCAAATAAGCACCATTTATCTAGTAGCATACAAAGCAAATTAAGTATATATTAGAAATTTATTGAAGAAAAAATTTTATCATTATGGGAAGGAAGAACGAATGTTAGCTAAAATTTCAATTATGGATATAATGTTTAATTCATTTCAATAGGAGATATATTATAGAACAGAGATTGGTGATGAATATTATATTGAATATTATATTGAATATTTTATAAAATAAAATATATAAAATAAAATTTAGCATTTGCTAGATTTACAAATGGAGGGAATTTTTTATGGAACAATTAAAACTTGCAGCACAGGAACTAAGTCCTGAATTACAGGAATACATAGGAAATGTTAAATATGTAGCCTATGTATTTATTGCTTTTGCAATTGTTTGTTTTGCATTGCATATTAAACGAAGGAATGACATTAAAAAGCTAAATGGTTCAACCATTAAGGTTAGTAAAGATTTTGTGTTAAAAAGAGCTGATACCATATTGGATATATTAGGGCTCTGTATTGCACTTGCCTTTGTATTGATAATAACATCAGTTATGGTTATGGCTTTTAAAACTGGACAGGTTGATGAAGAATCAAAGAATGGATTAATGATCTTTTCAGTTGTATTCTTTGGAATCTTCTATGTTGTTATATTCTACGGATTGATTAATAAGATAAGAATTAGAACTGCTCTTTCTAGAGGTGAATTTTATATTTTTGATGATGAAGTTGGCGATAAAGATGTTCGTCATGCCAATAATAGATCATATTATTATTTATATTTAAAAAAATATTATATGCTTTATAAAAAGAGAATTCATGTCTCAATGGAAACATATAGGAATACAAATGTAAATGACAAATGTTATGTTGTATATATTCCAAAGACAAAAGATAGTTATGTATTTAATCAGAAATATTATAGCTTGGACTATGATGTACAGAGTAAAATCATTGATGTTAATGAACTCTCAAATTATGATAGTAAGGTTAAGAAAAAATATGTAGATTTAGATAATAAATATCCAGGTATAAATAATTCAGTATCTGAAGGTGAAGTTTTAAAAGATATTTCAAAGTATTATACAAATGGACTTGCACTTTTTAGTATAGTTGGTGCAGTACTTGTTGTTGTGGGAATGGCTTTCATTATTAAATTCCAGATTTTACCCGGAATTTGCTTAGGTGGATTTGGATTCTTATGTATTTTTGCTGTTATGAGTAATTTTAAGAAGGCTAAAGAAGCAAAGAATAATTTCTTGAATGGAACTTATTATATTGTTCCTGCAGTTGTTGTAAAAGATGTATCAGAAATGCATCTTAAAGATGCTGATAAACGTAAGTATTTATTAACAAATAAATTTGGAAAGATGATTGTTCTTCCAATTGAAAAGTTTGGAAATATTACTACTGGTAGTCCATTGCTTTTGATGTTTGCTCATAATGATTCAGAGAATTTACTTTATGCTTTAAATCCAGCGTATACATATTCATTTGATATCGAGTCAAAGATTAATCCTTCTTTCTTAGGTGATGTTGATTATAGTAATGTTAATATTGATAACATGACTCCAATGGATGCAATAAATAACTTTAAGAAAAATTTATAAGATAAAATAGATATTTTTTATATTATTAAATATACAAAAGAGAACATTAAATATTTAAAGCCGAAACTAATATAATAGCTTCGGCTTTTATTATTGTTTTAATTACTTACTATTTAACATTCATAATTGCTGTTTTCATACTTTTAACAAAATCATATATTGGTGTAATGCTCTCTTTTCCATACTCAGCAATTATTTTAACAATCGCAGATCCTACAATTGCTCCATCTGCAACTTTGCAAATCTCAGCAGCTTTATCTGGAGTTGAAATACCAAAACCAACTACAGCTGGTACATCAGTAACTTCTTTTACAAGATCAATCATTGATTTAAGATCAGTTGTAATGTTTTCTCTTACACCCGTAACACCAAGTGATGAAACAACATATACGAAGCCATTTGCTGATTTTGCAATATCCTTAATTCTTTCTTTTGATGTTGGTGCGATAAGAGGAATATAGTCAATATTATTCTTTTCGCAGTAATGACAGAACTCTTCTCTTTCTTCGTATGGACAATCAGGAACAATAATTCCACTTATTCCACTTTCCACACATCTTTCCATAAACTTAGCACTACCATATTTAAATATAACATTAGCATAAGTCATGAATACGAGAGGTATTTTAACATCGTTTTTAATGGTTTTAAGAGCATCGAATAGTTTATCTGTTGTTGTACCTCCTTCTAATGCTCTAAGGTCTGCTTCTTGTATTACAGAGCCTTCTGCGATAGGATCTGAAAATGGAATACCTACTTCAATAACATCAGCTCCTGCTTCTTGCATTGCAAGTATAAGTTTAAGTGTAGTATCTAAATCAGGATCACCACCTGTAATAAAAGGAACAAATGCTTTTCCACTATTTTTAATTGCGTCTTTTATCTTACTCATAGATTTCAACCCCCCTATATCTTGCTATAGCTGCAACGTCTTTATCGCCTCGGCCTGAAACGTTAATTACAACAATTTTATCTTTACTTAGAGTTGGAACATATTTTAAAGCATATGCAATCGCATGTGATGACTCAACAGCAGGAATAATACCTTCAACTCTTGAAAGATATTCAAAAGCTTTAACTGCTTCTTCATCTGTAATTGCTTCATATCTTGCTCTTCCAATATCATTTAAATATGCATGCTCTGGTCCAACACCTGGATAATCAAGTCCAGCTGAAATTGAATATACTGGTGCAATCTGACCATATTCATTCTGGCAGAATAATGTCTTCATACCATGGAAGATTCCTTCTGAACCATTAGCTACTGTAGCAGCATTCTTAGGATTATCTACACCAAGACCGGCAGCTTCACAACCTATAAGTTCTACATTTCTATCATTTATAAAATTATAGAAAGCACCAATTGCGTTAGAACCACCACCTACGCATGCTATAACTGCATCTGGAAGTCTTCCTTCTTTTTCATTTAACTGTTCTTTGATTTCTTTACTTATGATACTCTGGAAATCTCTAACCATAGTTGGATATGGATGAGGTCCCATAACAGAACCAATTACATATAATGTATCATCGATTCTTGTAGACCATTCTTTCATAGCATCGTTGATAGCATCTTTAAGTGTCATAGTTCCACTTGTTACTGGATGAACTTTGGCACCTAAAAGTTCCATTCTATAAACATTTAAAGCCTGTCTTTCACAGTCTTCCTTACCCATAAATACTTCGCACTCTAAATCAAGTAATGAAGCAGCTGTTGCAGTTGCAACACCATGCTGACCTGCACCTGTTTCAGCGATAACTCTTGTTTTACCCATCTTCTTAGCAAGTAAACACTGACCAAGAGCATTGTTAAGTTTATGAGATCCAGTATGATTTAAATCTTCTCTCTTAAGATATACCTTAGCACCACCTAAATCTTTTGTCATTTTTTCTGCGTAGTAAAGCCTTGATGGTCTGCCGATATAATCATTAAATAAATCAGATAATTCTTTATTGAATTCTTCATCGTTTTTGTAGTATTCATATGCACTTTCAAGTTCGTTAATTGCAGTCATAAGTGTTTCTGGTACATACTGTCCACCATGAATACCAAATCTTCCCTTACTCATATATTTCTCCTTCCGAGTACATTTTTACTTTTTTAACAATTTTTTTCATTTTTTCATAGTCTTTAAAGCCGTCAGTTTCAACAGAAGAACTAACATCAATACAATATGGATTCATATTTTCAACAATATCTTTGATGTCCTCTTCTTTAATACCACCTGCCAGGAAAAAATCTCTCTTATTGTCAGGTAATAAATTATGGTCAAAACTAACACCACTACCGCCATACATTTTATCCGTAAATGAATCAAAAAGCAAGTAGTCTGAATTAATATTTTTAGAATTAATAATATCCTGCTTGTCTTTAACTCTAACAGCTTTAATGATTTTCTTGTCTGTTTTACTTCTTAATTTATCAATATAGTCATTATCTTCATCACCATGAAGTTGAATAATATCTATTATATTATCATTAGCTAATGAAATAATATTATCTATATCTTCATTTACAAAAACTCCAATTGCGCCAATTCTTTTGTTGAGTTTCTTTTTTAATAACCTTGCTTGATCAAAACTAATTTTTCTTTTTTCTCCAGCAAATACAAATCCAATATAGTCAGGCATTAAATCATTAGCATAAAGTATGTCTTCTTCTCTTTTAAGACCACATATTTTAATCTTTGACATATTTACCTCATTCATAACATAGTATCGATATGCTACTATGTATTTATAAATTTAAATGTTATATTAATGATTTTAATTCTGAAAGCATCTGCTTTTTATCTCCTGCTCTCATTAATGTTTCACC
The DNA here is from genome assembly GCF_900167115.1 of Eubacterium uniforme. Taxonomy (GTDB): domain Bacteria; phylum Bacillota; class Clostridia; order Lachnospirales; family Lachnospiraceae; genus Eubacterium_S; species Eubacterium_S uniforme. The sequence goes on along the minus strand of NZ_FUXZ01000002.1, from coordinate 260,823 downwards.
AATTAATACAGCGTTAACATTAATATCGTATAACTTTTTAATGTCATTTGCATCTTTAATACCACTTTCAGCAACGAAAATAGTATCATTTGAAACATATTTTCTTAAATTATTTGCATTATTAATATTAACATCAAATGTTTTTAAGTTTCTATTATTTATTCCAATGATTCTTGCACCAATCTTATTAGCCATTTCAATTTCTTTTTCATCATGAGTTTCAACTAATACTGATAAACCTAAACTATCAGCGATTTTAAAATATTCACTTAGTCTATAATCATCAAGAATTGAACAAATAAGTAAAACTGCATCAGCACCAATTGCTTTAGCTTCGTATATCATATACTCATCTACGACAAAGTCTTTTCTTAAAAGCGGAATATTAACTTCACTTTTAATCTCAGTCAAGTATTCATCTTTACCTAAGAACCACTTTGGTTCTGTTAAAACTGATATGCAGTCTGCTCCGGCTTTTTCATATTCTTTAGCTATATCTACATAAGGAAAATCATCTGCAATAATACCTTTAGATGGAGATGCTTTTTTACATTCGCAGATAAATCCCATGTTAGATTTTTTTAGGTTTTCTTCAAAAGAATATTCCTTAAGTTTATTAACATATGAATTAGCTTTGTTTTTTATTTCATCAATGCTAATAACATTTTTCTTTTCATTAACAATTTTAATATTGTTATTTGCTATGGTTTCAAGAATCATAATAACCTCTTTTTATTTAAATATTTTTATGCGTTTGTGATTACCTGTTTAATGCTTACATCAATTATCTTTTCAAGAGTCTGTGAAGCTTTACCTGAATCAATTAATTCAGCAGCAAGTTTAATACCATCTTTATATGAATCAGCTTTACCGCCAATATAAAGTGCAGCACCTGCATTAAGTAAAGTTGCATTTCTCTTAGGTCCTTTAAGTGTACCATTTAAAATATCTCTTGTAATCTGTGCATTCTCTTCTGGTGTACCACCAGCAAGATCAGCTTTATCACATTTTTCAAAACCATAATCTTCTGGATTAATAACAAATGTTCTGTACCATCCATCTTTGATTTCACAAACTGTTGTTGGTGATGATAATGAAATTTCATCAAGTTTATCCTGGCCATATACAACCATACCTCTTGTTACACCTAAACTTGTAAGAACTTGAGCTAATGGCTCGACTAAATATTCATCATATACACCAAGTAACATCTGCTTTGGCTTACCAGGATTTGTAAGAGGTCCTAAAATATTAAATACAGTTCTAAAACCAAGTTCCTTTCTGATTGGACCAACATATTTCATAGATGTATGATATTTCTGTGCAAAGAAGAAACACATACCAGCTTCTTTTAATAATTCAATACATTTTTCAGGTTCCTGATTAATGTTAACGCCAAGTGCTTCTAAACAGTCAGCTGTACCACACTTTGAAGATGCAGCTCTATTACCATGCTTAGCAACCTTCATGCCACCTGCAGCAGCAATAATAGCTGATGTTGTTGAAATGTTAAAACTACCTGCGTTATCTCCACCAGTACCAACGATTTCAAAAATATCCATACCAGTATCAACTGGAATTGCATGATCTCTCATAGCAGCAGCACATCCAGCAATTTCATCCTTAGTTTCAGCCTTTGCGCTTTTAGTTGAAAGAGCTGCAAGGAAAGCTGAATTCTGAGTTGGTGTTGTTTCACCACTCATAATTTCGTTCATTACTGTATATGCTTCATCATATGTTAAATCTTCTTTGTTTACTAATTTTATAATTGCTTCTTTAATCATTTTATTTTAATAATTCAAATTAATGAATTATATCCTCCTTATCATTTATTTCCGTTAAAATTATTTTTTTATATTTAAAAAGTTTTTCATCATTATATCACCATCTTCAGTAAGAACTGATTCCGGATGGAATTGAAATCCATATAAATCGTAATCTTTATGCTTAACAGCCATTATTTCGCCATCATCAGATTTAGCAATGATTTTAAGTTCTTTAGGAAAATTTTCTTCACTAGCTGCAAGTGAATGATATCTAGCAATCTTAATTTTGTTAGTAGCATTTTGATTATTACTAATATTCTTATCACTTTGTTCTTCGCTATATGATTTTCCTAATCCCTTAAATATTTTCTCGTTTTCATCAAAAGTGATAATACTTTGTTTACCATGCATTAACTCTTTTGCATAAGTTACTTTCGCACCATGTACTTCACATATTCCTTGATGACCTAAACATATTCCAAGGATTGGAACTTTAGATTTTAGTTTATGTGCTACTTCTTCACACACACCACTTTCACTTGGTCTACCTGGACCAGGAGATAGTATTATATGACTACTATCTAATGCATCTATTTCTTCAACGGTTAATTCATCATTTCTTATAACCTTTATATCTTCATCGGTACAAGAACCAATTAACTGATAGAGGTTATAAGAAAAACTATCATAGTTATCAATTAATAAAATCATCTTACATAACCTCCCCTGCTCTTGTAATTGCTTCAATTATTGCACCAGCCTTGTTAGCTGTTTCAATATATTCTGTTTCTTCAACTGAATCATATACCAAACCAGCACCAGCCTGAACAACAACTTCATTACCTTTTTTTACTGCTGTTCTAATACCTATACAAACATCAAGGTTACCATTTAAATCAATGTATCCAATTGCACCGGCATATACACCTCTTGCCTCTTTTTCAAGTTCATTAATAATCTGACAAGCTCTAAACTTTGGAGCTCCTGAAAGTGTTCCTGCAGGAAGTAATGCGCTAATTGCATCAAGTGCATCATATTCATCCCTAATTTCACCTTCAACTGTTGATGCAATATGCATGATTTTTGAGAAACGATGAATACTCATATAATCTTTAACTTTAACTGTTCCAAATTTTGAGATTTTACCAATGTCATTTCTTCCCAAATCAACTAACATATTATGTTCAGATAATTCTTTCGCATCCTGTAATAATTCTTTCTCAAGTGCAATATCCTCTTCATCTGTTTTACCTCTAGGTCTACTACCTGCAACAGGGAATGTTGTAAGTTTTCCATCTTCAAGTTTAACAAGTGTTTCTGGTGAAGCACCAGCGATCTGCATGTCATCCATCTGAAGGAAATACATATAAGGTGAAGGATTAGTTGTTCTTAAATATCTGTATGCATTTAATAATGATCCTTCGTATTTAGCTTTAAACTTTCTTGATAATACTCCTTGGAAGATATCACCTTCATAAATATATTTTTTTGTCTTTGTAACGATGTTACAATACTCTTCTTTTGTTTCATTACAAATAAATTCAACAGGTTCTGTATTTGTATGAACAGGAAGTTCAACATCTTCTTTTATCATATCAATAATAGCATCAATATCTTTAAGTGCTTTATCGTATCCAAATTTACCTTCTTTAGCTTTCATATTTGATATTACAATAATCTTTTGTCTAAAGTGATCGTAGCATATAACATCATCAAATAAATATAGATTAAAGTCATCACAATCATTTTTCTTTAGTTCAAGTTTAGGTTCTGCATAACCAATCATCTCGTATGAGAAATATCCAACGAATCCACCTGTAAATGAAGGAAGACCTTTAATTCTACATGATTTATATTCATCAAGTATTTCTCTTAATACTTTATAAGCGTCATGTCCTACTTCTGTTTTAGTTAATTTTCCTTCATCATCAACTGTGCAAACGCCATCTTTTAATGAAATTTGCATTACTGGATTTAATCCTAGAAATGAGTATCTAGCCCATTTCTCAGAACCCTCCACAGATTCTAATAAAAAGAATTTGTTACATTTAGTTTCGATTTTTCTAAGCAATGAAATCGGTGTAATAATGTCAGCATAAATTTCTTTAGCTATTGGAATAATTTTGTAATCTTTACCAAGCTCCATTGCTTTTTCATAAGTTATGGTTTCCATAGATACTCCTTTCATACTTCTGATTTTCAATCAGAAGAGCCCTCCGCGGCTTAGAGCGGAGTCAAAGATTCACTGTAAGTGAATCCTCAGATTCATGCTTCTGATTGTTGATCAAAAGTAAATTTTTATATAAAAAAAGCTTTTGTCCCTGTATAGGGACAAAAGCTGTATAAACTAACTTCTGCGGTACCACCCAAATTGATGTACTACATCCACTCTTAAACATACCATCATATGTCTCTCGCTGATAACGGTCAAGTCTCCGTCAGAATCTACTCGTTGCCTTTCAATCTGCCCTCCCAAGTCCATTCATTAATACCGGAATATATCGCATCACACCATACACGACTCTCTGAATACCCAAATAATAACTACTTACCCTTGGTCATCGGTTTATTAAAATATTAAACTATGTATTATTTTAATTATTTTATTTATATTTGTCAATATAAAATTTTAACTATATTGTTTATATAGTATTATATATAATTCTGTTTATTATTATTTAATTATATTTTATTATTCTTTTATTAATTCAGTTGTAGATACTCTTTTTATCTTATAGGTTGCGCAATAAGCAAATAAGAAAAATGAAATTGAAAGCATACATAGAATTAAAATATCGCTTGAGATATACAATCCATCTGGATAATTAGTCACTCCTATTGTCTTCAATAACATAATTAACATTTTTCTTGAAAACAATGTAGATAGAATGATTCCTATTAATGATCCAATAATAGAAATTATTGCAAATCTTGTAGCAAAAAGTAATCTTAATCTTTTTGTTGTAAATCCAAATGCCTTATATATACCAATATCCGTACGCTCTTCTATTAAGAATTTAGAGCAAATCATAAATACAACAATAAATGCAAAGATTAAAGAAAATGTATATATAATATATTTTATAAGATTACCTATACTTTGTAGCTGTTTTGTTATACTAGTATTTTTTTGGAATATAAATACATTTGGATACTTTTTATTTATTAAATCATATATTTCATCTTTTTTATCAGAATTTTCTATGTCATATGTAAAGGTATGGAAATTTTTAATACCAATTTTTGCAGCGCCATCCGTATTTAAATAAACATTAATTCCAGCATCAGATGTACTAACAAATGTTCCAGTAATTATATAATCCATCTCTTTACCACGATATGAAATATGAATACTATCTCCTAAATCTAATTCATTTCTTTCTAAGAACATATCCGATACAGACATTTCATTTTCATATTTAGGCATTCTTCCTTTATTGTATTTATTATCATCATGTTCTTTTACCCTTGTATATATACTTTCGTTATTTACAATGGTGTATATGGATGTGCTCTTATTTTTATTAGTAATTTTAGAAATACTTTCAATTGTATCTTCAACATCCTTCATAAAGTTTACATCAGATTTTGCAATTATATCTTCTGTTGTGAGAGATAGATCTGAATGAATCACTCCCATGCTCTCTAATAAACTACCAGAATCTAAGGTATTACAATGAATTGTAATAGTCATCATTGTAAACACTAAACAAATTACAATAAAAATAGTAACCATATACTTTTTTAATGCTGATGTTATTTGTCTAAAAGAAAGTTTTAAGTACAAAAATTTTTTGCTTATTGGTACATTGAATCTATTGTCAAAATAAACGTCATTTAGATTTCCATTAAGCATATTTACAATTGATATCTTCTCAGATATTTTACATATGAATAAAATATAAAAATATGAAAAGGCTATAATTAATAATATGATTACTAATACTCTGCTTATATATATATCATCATAAGATAAAATTGCAGTTATAGGTTGGAAAAGTTTTATTATCTTTTTGGTTAATGGAATTGAAATAATAATGCCTAATATGCAACCAATTATTTCATAAATTAAAAATTGAATACTGTATATATTTTTAATATCCAAACTTGAAAAGCCACAGGATTTTAATATTCCAATATTTGTATAATCCATTTCAATTGATGAAGATAAAACATGTCCTAAAACAATCAAAAATATAGTTAGCAAAATACCAACAAATACTAGTAACATGGAACATACAATTGATGGAGTTAATCCTGTATAATATTTTGCTTGTTCTTTAGTTAATGAGCCAAATGAATATGATCCGATTTGGGATTTGTCAAATACAATTTTTGAAAACTTTAAATCTGATAATTCCTTATTTTTTTTGTATATGTAACATATTTTTATATTTACATAGCTATCATTATTTTTCTCAAAAAGTTCACCATCATTTTTTATTAAATCAAAGTCTTCATCACTAATGTAAATACATTTAAATCCCATCATGGATGAACCAGAAACTGGTTCTAAAACAAATCCTTTTATCTTTAAATCATAAGCCCCTGCATGAGTATAATAAGTAACTATATCACCAACATTTAATTTATAATTTGTTTTTAAACCTAAAGATAAATATACTTCACCTTTTTTTAATGGTGGAACGCTATCATATCCATCAAGATTTTTATTATATAATTTATCAATATATTTATTTAATCTTGTAGCAACAATACTTGTGCTATCTTTTTTATCCTTAAATTTAAAATATGTTGAAGTAACTGCATCAACACTTTGAACTCTATCAACTTCTTCTATATTCTCAAGTTTTGTTTTAAGTTCATCTGTATACCACTTAGTAGCGATATTTAAGCTTAAGTCTGAAACTTTAGCATGCTTATAAGCTTCATCAATACTATCATTAATGTTATTTTTGCATGTAACAATTATGGATATAGAAGCTGATATTATTGTCATTAATAAAATCAATGCAATTCCTGATATTTTTCTTGTTTTTATATTAGCCTTAATCACTTTAAATATTTTCATATAAACACCTCTTATAAATTTATATGTTGATTATATAAATTATCTTATTAAGAAGTTCTTAAATCTTTTAATATAAAAAATTATTTAAATATATTTTATTAATATAATTATTATTTTTTATACAAATGGAAAACTAACGATTACTTCTAACCCATAGCTACTATTATTTAAGTTAACATCTCCATCCATCTGGATGCATAAATACTTAACAATATATAATCCAAGGCCTGATCCAACTTCATCTTTAGAATTCTTTCCTCTATAAAACTTATCAAATATAAATGGCATGTCTTCATCATTTATACCTTTGCCATAGTCTTTAAAATGGATGCTAATATTTGAGTCGTCTTTTGAAAAATAGATATCAACTTTGGTTTTGGCATATTTCTTTGCATTATTAATGAGATTTTCAGCAATTTGAAGTACTCTTTTTTTATCTGCATTTATATAGGCATCAAATTCAGGAGAAATAATATTAACATCATCTTCACTAGTTGTAAGTTCTTTTATTCCTTTTTCTAAGAAACAACATACTTCAAACTTTTCTATTTCAAAATTGAGTCTTTCCATGTCCGAAATTGAATGTAATAATAAATCATCAGTTAATTTTTTTACTTCTTCAGATTTATTTATTAATACATTCAAATATCTTTCTTTACGCTCAGGGGTATTGTCAATATTAGCCTTAAATCCTTCAGCACAAGCAACTATTGAAGCTAGAGGTGTTTTTATATCATGGGATAATGTTGCAATAACTGTTTTATTATTTTCAATAGCTTCTTCTTCTCTTAATTTTGCCTTATTAAGTTCATTTCTCATATGGTCAAAAGCCCATGTGAATTCACCAAAATAGTTAGTTCTTTCATAATCAAGAGGTATATCAAAATCGCCTTTTGAAATATTCGCAGCAAATGCGCTCAATACATCAAAAGGTTTTAATATTTTTATATAAACATATATAAATACACCTACTATTACTAATATGCATATTAAACCATTAATAACAATATATGTCTTTATATTTGCATCTTTATTATTTTCTTTTAATTTACTTTCTAATGCGATTGCTTTTTGATTAGCTTCTGTGTGTTTGCCTTGTTCGTGTAATTGCTCAATTTCATTTACATCTGCAATATATGATCGATTATCTTTATAGGCACTATCAGATTTATAAATAAAAAAGCCAGAAGCAATTATGATTATAACTATGAAAACAAAAGATATTTTTAATAAATTAGACTTCATATTCAATCCCCAATTTTAATTATCACTACATTCTAATATGTAACCAACTTTATAAACAGTTTTTAAATACTTTGGATTACTTGGATCATCTTCTAATTTTGTACGTAACCATCTTATATGAACTGTTAATGAAGATGCATCAGTATCAGAAAATCCTCCCCATACCTCATTAAGAATTTTTTCCTTTGGAATAGCTTTATTTTTGTTTGCGCACAAATAAGCTAATAAATCAAATTCACGTAAAGAAAGATTTATTAATTCACCATTCTTAGTAACGCTTCTAGATGAAATATTAACACTTATATCACCAAAATTTATAATCTCTTCTTCAGTAAATCCATATGTCCTTCTAATTAACGCGTTAACTCTTGCAAGTAATTCTTGTATGGAATATGGCTTAGATAAATAATCATCCCCACCTAAATTTAGACCAGTGATTTTATCTGTTTCACTAGTTCTAGCAGAGGCAAATATAATTGGAATATCAGAAATTCGTCTAAGTTCCTTACAGATTTCAAAACCTGTTGTTTCTGGTAAATTTATATCTAAAATGATTAAATGGAATTTATTATCCTGTAATAACGAATATGCACTAGTCTCATCATACGCAAGACTAACATCATATCCATAATCAGTTAAAAAATCTGATATTATGCCTGTGAAATCCTTATCATCATCAACAATTAAAATCTTCTTACTCATATCCTACCCCATATTTTAAAATAATAAATTAACTATAATTCTTTTATATATTTATTAATTGCATCATCAATTTGTGCATACTTAAAACCTTTATACATTAATTTATTAATTACTTTTCTTTTATCTTCTAATTCTTCTAAATCAAACTTATAATATTTCTTTTTTAAAAGATTAATAATTAATTCTGATTCATCAATTGGACTTTCTTCAAGTATGGATGAAATAATCTCCTTTGAAATATGTTTTTTATAAAGGTCATTCTTTATAGCTGTAATACTTTTGGAATTCATCTTATACTCAACATACATTTTAGCATAATTATAATCATTAATAAAATCATACTTATTAAGCATTTCAATTACACGTTCAATTATTTCATTAGGATACTTTGCTTCTTTTAATTTTTGCCTGATTTCATATTCAGTTTTTAAACTTCTCTCTATGATATAAAGAGCCCGCTCGCGGGCTCTTTTATAAATAACTTCATCCAATATTATATTCATTGTATTAGATGAGATATGGCTACCTATTTCAAGTTTAAATCTTCTGATTTCACCTTTATATAAGCAGAATTTATATTCTTCATCAATATATATCATAAAGGAATTTTTCTTATGTGGTTTTATGTCTGTAATAATACACATATATATTCCTCACAATAAATAATCAATTATTCCTCATCAGCTGCAGCTTCATCACCATCTTCAGATGGAATTAAGCCATATTTAACTCTAACCTGATGTTCAACTTCTTCTAAGATGTCTGGATTCTGTCTTAGGAAGATCTTAGCGTTCTCTCTACCCTGACCAATCTTTTCACCTTTATATGCGTACCATGCACCACTCTTATTAATAACTGACTGTTCAGCAGCAAGATCTAAGATATCACCTTCTCTTGAGATACCTTCACCAAACATAATATCAAATTCAGCTTCTTTAAATGGTGGGGAAATCTTGTTTTTAACTACTTTAACTCTAGCTCTGTTACCAATCATCTCTCCGTTAGTCTTAAGAGTTTCAATTCTTCTAACATCAAGTCTTACTGATGCGTAGAACTTAAGAGCACGACCGCCAGTTGTAACTTCAGGGTTACCAAACATAACACCAACTTTTTCACGTAACTGGTTAATAAATACTACTGTACAATTTGTCTTACTAATAACAGCTGTAAGTTTTCTTAATGCCTGTGACATAAGTCTTGCATGTAAACCTACATGTGAATCCCCCATCTCACCATCAATTTCAGCCTTAGGAACAAGTGCTGCAACTGAGTCGATAATGATAATATCCATAGCACCAGATCTAACCATAGTATCTGTAATTTCAAGAGCCTGTTCACCGTAATCAGGCTGTGAAATATATAAATTATCAATATCAACACCAATAGCCTGTGCATAGATTGGATCAAGTGCATGCTCTGCATCGATAAATCCTGCAATACCACCACGCTTCTGTACTTCAGCAATCATGTGAAGAGCTACTGTTGTCTTACCACTTGATTCTGGACCATATATTTCTATAATTCTTCCCTTAGGAATACCACCAAGACCAAGAGCGATATCTAGGCTTAATGAACCAGTAGGAATTACTTCAATGTTCATATTTACATTGGAATCTCCTAGTTTCATAACAGATCCCTTACCGTGTTGTTTCTCAATTTGTGAAAGAGCTGCCTCTAGGGCTTTCTTCTTATCTTCGTTGTTCATAGCATTCTCCTTTTCGAACTTATGTTTGAATATATAATAAAACATATGTTTGCTTTTGTCAACACATTTTTTAAAATATTTATGACAAGAATAATTTTACCACAATCATAATAATCATTCAATGATTTGTTAAACTAAATGATTACTAAATATAAATTATTGTTTTAAAAGTATAAAAGCAGGAACAAATCATTCCTGCTTTTACAATGTATTTCAAATTTTATTTCTCGCCTGTTAACATTTTATTAACTGTTGCAAGTTTAACGCATACACATAATACGTGAGCTGCATCCTTTAACTCTTCTGGAGTTGGGAATGAAGGAGCGATTCTGATATTTGAATCATATGGATCCTTACCGTATGGATAAGTTGCACCAGCATTTGTTAATACTAATCCAGCATCTTTACACATCTGTACTACGTCTTTTGCACATCCGTTATGAACGTTAAGTGAAATGAAATAACCACCTACCGGATTTGTCCATGATGCAATGTCAGCATCCTTAAGTTCTCTATCAAGTGTTGTAAGAACAGCTGCGAACTTAGGTCTAAGTAATGCAGCATGCTTTTTCATATGTTCTTTCATACCATCGAAATTACCGAAGAAACGGTAATGTCTTAACTGATTTAACTTGTCATGACCGATAGTCTGAACTGTTAACTGCTTCTTTATGAATTCAAGGTTTGCCTTTGAAGCTGAAATTGCAGCAATACCTGAACCTGGGAATGTAACCTTTGAAGTTGAACAGAACTTAAATACCATGTCTGGATTACCTGCTTTTTCACATTCAGCAAGGATTTCAATTAAGTGATCCTGCTTATCTTCTTCATCGTATAAATGATGGATTGTATAAGCGTTATCCCAGTAGATTCTAAAGTCTTTAGCCGCTGGTTTAAGTCTAGCAAATCTCTTTACAACTGCATCTGAATATGTAATACCTGTTGGATTACCATATTTTGGGATACACCAAATACCCTTAATTGAATCATCTTCGCTAACAAGTTTTTCAACCATATTCATATCTGGGCCATCTTCGTTCATAGGAATATTAATCATTTCAATTCCAAAGAACTCAGTAATTGCAAAATGTCTGTCATATCCAGGTACTGGACATAAGAATTTTACTTTATCTAATTTACACCATGGTGTTGAACCCATAACACCGTGTGTCATTGAACGAGCAACTGTATCATACATAACATTAAGTGATGAATTACCATATATAATAATGTTATCAATTGGGCATTCAATCATTTCACTAAGTAATCTTTTAGCTTCTACAATACCGTCAAGTACACCATAGTTTCTGCAGTCTATGCCCTGTTCTCCAACAAATGAATGATCAGAAGCTAAAGCATCAACCATCCCCATTGATAAATCAAGCTGATCTTTGCCAGGCTTACCTCTTGACATATCAAGTTTAATGCCAAGTCCTTTAATTTTTTCATATTCCTTTTCAAGTTCATCTTTAATTTTGAGTAATTCGTCTCTGTTTAATGTTTGAAACGCTGCCATAACTTTCCTCCTAGATTAAATTAATTCCAAATGATAATATAAAACAAAAATTAAATTTTTTCAATAGTAAAATATGCCAATTCAATGGCTTTTAAAACGCTTTGCATTCTGACTTCATCTCTGTTTCCTTCAAAATGACATTCATAAGCCTTAGTAGAATTCTTTGTACTAATACCAATATAAACTGTACCTACAGGTTTTTCATCAGTACCACCATCCGGTCCTGCTATACCAGTTGTTGAAATACCAATATCACTATCAGACTTCGTTCTACAGCCTAAAGCCATTTGCTCACATACTTTATCGCTGACTGCTCCCAAGGTATCAAGGTCATTTTTATTTACACCAAGAATTCTATTTTTAGCTTCATTTGAGTATGTAATATAACTTTCATTAATAACTGCAGATGCACCTGATATATTGATAATATGAGCTGCTACCAAGCCACCTGTACAAGATTCTGCACAACATACATGCAAGTTTTTTTCAATTAATTTCTTAACAAATGCTTCTGTTAAGTCATTATTTCTCATCTTTTAAAACCTCCTTATTTTTTACAAGGTAATCAACAAGAGAAATAACTGTTAGTACTAATGAAGCATAAATCAAAACATTTTCAAGCATCTGATATGGCTTATTTTGTAAATCTATAATTACAACAATAATCATAACCATTGATACAGCTGTTTTAACCTTGCCCCACCATCCTGCGGCGATTACAACACCTTTATCTGATGCAATAAGTCTAAAACCACTAATAATAAACTCTCTGCTGATAATGATAATTACAACTACAACAGGAATTTTCTTGCCACATAAACATATAAGGGCTGAACAAACAAGCAACTTATCTGCAAGTGGATCCATAAACTTTCCGAAGTTAGTTACAAGATTCATTCTTCTTGCAAGCTGCCCGTCAATAAAGTCTGTAATGCTGGCAGTTATAAAAATCGCTGCAGCTACATATTTATCTGCATCACCTAATACTGGACATAACATGAATAGTATAAAAAATGGTATTAATACTACTCGAAACATAGTAATTTTATTTGGTAAATTCATATAAGACCTCCCAAATTATATTATTTCACCGATTAAATCATATTCATATGAACCAGTGATTTTAGCTCTGACGAAATCTCCGCTCATAAGGTTTTCATCAGTTGTAATAAAGATATTACCGTCGACTGATGGTGCATCCATATAAGTTCTTCCAATGTATGCATTTTCATTTGGAATATGACCTTCGATTAAAACTAAAACTTCCTTGCCAATGAGATTTTCATTCTTTTCGAATACAATCTCTTGCTGAAGTTCCATAATTTCATCACGTCTATCTTCCTTAACTTCCTCGTCAATTTGATCAGGTAATAAAGCTGCCGGTGTATCTTCTTCCATAGAATAAGTAAATACACCTAATCTATCAAATTCCATTTCATCAACGAAATTATATAAATCTTTATGATCTTCTTCTGTTTCGCCAGGAAAACCTGATATAAGTGTTGTTCTGATAACAATATCAGGAATACGCTCACGAAGTTTTGTAATAATGTTAACTAAATCAGTATTGTTAGTTCTTCTACCCATTCTCTTTAATACATTATCACTTGCATGCTGAATTGGCATATCAATGTAATGGCAAAGTTTCTTGTTAGTAGCCATTTCTTCAATCAACTCATCATAAATCTCTTCAGGATAAGCATATAAAAGTCTAATCCAAACTAAACCTTCAATCTTACCTAATTCATGCAAAAGTTTATGAAGTGATTTTTCACCATATAAATCAACACCGTAAAGAGTTGTCTCCTGGGCAACTAAAATTAATTCTTTAGTGCCGTTTTCAACTAATCTATTAGCTTCCTTCAGCAAATGCTCCATCTCGATACTTCTAAACTTACCTCTGATTTTTGGAATGATACAATAAGTACAGTTCTTATCGCATCCTTCAGCAATCTTAAGATAAGAAGTATATCCACCTAGTGTTGAAACTCTGTTTTCAAATGTATCTATTGGGTTTGAAATATCTTCATAAGATGAATAAACAACATGATTTTCGTCGCATTTGCTGGAATTATGCTTTTCAATACAAGCATCAACAGCTTCTACTATTTTATCGATTGAGGATATTCCAATCAAGGCATCAACCTCTGGAAGTTCCTTTTCAATTTCATCTTTATATCTTTGAGCTAAACAACCTGTAACAATAAGTCCTTTTAATTTTCCGTTTTCTTTTAACTGACCATATTCAATAATTGAATTAATACTTTCTTCCTTAGCATCATGAATGAAGCAACATGTATTAATTATAACAATATCTGCCTCATCATTATCATCAGTAAATTCATAGCCCTTTGTTTTTAAGACACCAAGCATGTTCTCAGTATCAACTAAATTTTTATCACAACCAAGTGATACGCATAATATCTTTTCCATAAATACCTTTAAAACATAATTATAGGCACGTTTTAACGTGCCTAAATATCTTTATTCATCGTCTCCAACAATTTTAACCTTACCACTATATAATTCTTCAATTGCAAGTGATAATGGCTTTTTACCATCAGCGTTATTAACTAAAGGTTCTTCACCATCAACAATCTGTCTTGCTCTCTTTGAAGTAGCAATAACGATTGAATATCTACTCTGAACAACTGGCTGTTCACCTGGTTCAACTTCACTGTTAACAACTGCCATTAAATCTGAATATGATGGATGTAACATATTTTATTCTCCTTCCAATAAGCCACTAAGCTCATTTTTAAAATTATCAGCAAATTCATCAATTACTTTTTTATCAGTAATAATATTTTCAGCTTCTTTTATATTTCCATGAATTGTATCATTAACATTAATAATACATTCATTTATATCATCATTAATTATAACATAATCATAATGTTTTATAAAGTCTGATTCATCTATAGCTCTACGTAGTCTTCCTAAAACAACATCAAGACTTTCTGTACCACGACCAACTAATCTATCTTTAAGAATTTTAGCTGTAGGTGGGATAATAAATACCATTTCTGTTTCAGGCATCTTTTCCTTAACTTTAAGAGCACCCTGAACTTCAATTTCAAGAATTACATTAATACCTTCGTTAAGTTTATTCTCAACAAATGCTTTAGGTGTACCATATGAATTCTCAACAAATGTTGCATGTTCAATGAATTCATCGTTATCTACCATGGTCTGAAATTCTTCAGGAGTTTTAAAATAGTAATGAACACCTTCAACTTCACCCTCTCTAGGTTTTCTTGTCGTAGCGGAAATTGAGATAGCATAGTCATCATATTTATTAAGTAATCCATTAACTACTGTTCCTTTACCAGAACCTGAAAATCCTGAAAGAACAATTAATTTACCTTTTTTCATAATACTCCTATTCAATATTTTGAATCTGTTCTCTGATTTTTTCTATACATGTTTTAAGTTCAATTGCTGCATTACTAACTTCAACATCATTTGATTTAGAAAGTGTTGTGTTAGCTTCTCTGTTCATCTCCTGTGCAAGGAAATCAAGTCTTCTACCAACTGATTCATCACTTGATAGCGCTTCTGCTACAGCATCGATATGTGAATTAAGTCTAACTAATTCTTCATCAACGCAAACTTTATCAGCATAAATTGTAACTTCAGTTGCAATTCTGCTTTCATCAATTTGAACATTAAATACTGCTTCATTAATCTTATCAAGAAGCTTCTGTTTATATTCAGCAATGATTTGAGGTGATCTTTCAGCGATGAAGTTAACATCCTTTTTCATATCCTCAAGTTTGCTTAATAAATCAACCTTAAGTTTTTCACCCTCTGTAACTCTTGCATCTCTAAAATCAGAAAATGCTTTCGTTAAAGCTTCTAATAAGAATTCCCAAATTTCATCTTCGTTAATACACTCTTCTTCCATTGTTAATACTTCAGGAAGTCTTAAAAGTGTTGAAGTTGTAAGATCATTCTCTAAATTGAATTTGTCAGAAGCACTTTTGAAAATTTCATAATACTCTTCTGCAACACCTTCATTAAATCTTACATTAACATCGCCTTTTGATAAGTCCACATAAGAAATGAAAATATCAATCTTACCACGGCTTGCGTAGTTTTTAAGTTCATCTCTTATCTTGTTTTCAAAAACATTGAACTTCTTAGGCATCTTTATTGATACATCTAAGTATCTATGGTTAACGGACTTGATTTCAACTGAAACCTTCTTAAGTCCTTTTGACAGTTCACATCTGCCAAATCCTGTCATACTGCAAATCATAAATATACCTCTTTTATTACTTACTGTATGAGATTTCTTGTGAATAATATAAATCTGCATACAAGATAAATTATATTATATTTATAGATTGTAGTCAATAATCATTTGGGAAGAGATGGTGTAAATGATGGTGTAAATCCTGTACCTATAGCTATTTCTCCGCCTACTATTCTTTCACATAAATCCATTGCTTTCTTAACTATTGTACTATAGAATCTTTCATATGCACATTTTTATTTCAGCAAACGCTATAAAAAACACTCTAAACAATATATGAGGTACCCCATAATAATTTTGTTAAGAGTGTTTTGATATCAGCTTATTCGAACTAAACTGAAAATTCATTGTTCTGTTTTTATAAAGTATTCCCAACTGGGGTAAAAACCACTATATATTACTCGTTGCTACCGTAACTCGCTACCCTCACCTTCATCGACTGACATCAGCGTAGCTGAGAGGCGATTCGGGTTCGGGATAGTGGTTGGATTTAGTTGGTTGGTTTTGATGGGGAGGGATTGGTTGGTGCTAAAGTATTGACAATCATAAATGATTACTGATTGTTTCTTATTATTTCGTTTAATTCTTCATCATCAAACATTTCTATCCATTCTTTTAATGTTTGATTGCCCTCCATTTTCTTTAAATCCAATCCATATTGCAACATTAATTTTAAAATCGCACCATTATTCTTATTTATAGTACCAAGCGAAGATGTTATAGGTGAAAATCCCTTTTTGTCATTAATATTGGGGTTAGCTCCTAAATCCAACAATAGTTTAATTGCTTCTAACGAATGTGCTTGACACGCCATATGCAAATACGATACCCCTTGATAATCCTGAAAATCAGGATTATCAATATTTTTCATATCTTTTAATACTTCCTCCTTGTTTTCCATTATAGAATTATTTATATGAGCAATTCTATAATGCATTTTGTCTCGTCCCATTTTATCTATCATAATAACTCCTTTCTATCATTCAATGTGGTTTTTCGAACATGTGACTTCTGTTACTATATATTTCTTGCCATGCGTAAAAATCAGAATTATTCATAAAATCGTTAAATTGAGCTTGTGTCATTCCTTGAGATTCTGCCATGTCTCTTAAATACCAATACTCGTTGTCAGTTACATGACCTAATTCTACATTTTCAGGATTAACCCATTTTTTACTTATACTGTCATATATCTGCCCCGTTTTATAATTCACTTTAGTATTAGTATTAACACCATCAATGGTAGATTGCCTTATATAAGGTCTATGTAAATAATGTTCAGATGCACTAGATAGTCCAACTTCTCCATTGGAGGCAAACTGTCCATTCGGTCTATGCCAACGACCATTAGCATCCTGATGATAACCACTTTCCACCTTTACAACATTTTCACTTGACTTTCCATAGTTGGTCTTACCGCTAACTCTACTCTCGTAAAAATCATCAAGTTTATCTACAGCATTTGTGCTACCTTCTTCATTAGCGAGCATTGCTTCTCTAATTCTACCACTATTTCTAGTAACACAATCAACAACACCTTTAACTCCAAGTGTTACACCTGAAATCATGAACATATCAGTCGCACCATGAAGCATACTATTTACAAACTCTTTCTTATCGAAGTTTCCTGTAAACAATGATGATACTCCATACATTGCTCCTGATATTACTGCTCCTGACGCAGCAGCTTTTATCATCGCTCCTGCAACTATCGCTGGTGCAATTCCTGTTCCAATGGCTATTGCTCCACCTACTAATCCTGCAGCAATCTTTACTGGTGTTGGAATCTTATCCATAATGTCACTTGCTTTATTATAGATATCTGCAAGTGGTTTTACAACATCCTTATATGCTCTATTTAACGCAAAACTTGTAACATCATATATTCCTTCACATAAATCCATTGCTTTCTTAAAGACCGTACTATTTACGACTTTACATATAAAGCTTCTTCCGTCCGGATCTATGTTCTTTAAAGGATTATCTCCTGCGTATATGTAACTATTTACTCTTTCTTTTTCATAAAGACTTACTACAGGATCCTTATTTATGAATCTCTTATCTATTGTACTATAGAATTTTTTGTATGCATAACACTATTTCAGCAAATGCTATAAAAAACACTCTTAACAATATATGTGGTGACCCATAATAATTTTGTTAAGAGTGCATTCATATCCGCTTATTAGAACTAATCTTTAAATTGTCTTTTAACGATTTTCTAAAGTATTCCCAACAGGAGCTAAAACCGCTATAATCTTGCTCGTTACTCCGTAACTCGCTGTCCCTCACCTTCATCGACTGACATCAGCGTAGCTGAGAGAGGCGATTCAGGTGAGGGATGGTGGTTGGATTCACTTTGGTTGGCTTTGATTGGGAGTGGTTGGTGGTGCTAAAGTATTGACAATCATTAAATCAGAAACTTAAAAAAGTATCACTCCCTACCCCTTTTACCAATAATTCAAACAAGGAAGAAGCAATAAAAATTTTCTCATTTTCATCAAGATCCCCAAACGAAATAGCGTACACCCCTATTTTGTCATTGTTTTTTGAATATACAATAGCATATCCGCCCTCATCATCGCCAATCGCCCACGAGTCGGGTAAATATGTTTGTATATTATATGCTTCATTCATTTCAACACACCCTGTAGCTCCCCAGATTCTTAGAATTTTTTCATTTTTTATGCTTATTTCTAGTTCACTTTTTTGACTTATTATTTCTATATATTCATTAGGAATAATAATTGGAGATTTTTTTAACATCTCTTCAATTTCTGATTTTGTAGAAGAAATATTAGCAACCACTACATTAATATCTTCATTAAGTTGTTCTAAAATATTCATTAATATTTTATTCTTTCGTATGATACACCTAATTTATCCAACATATGATATTGTTGTTCCAAAACGCTATTAATAGTATTATCAGAAAAACCTGCTTTTCTATAATCTGATACAATATATGATAATTTTTGTTGGATGGTCCTACTAATTGAATAGCAGGAGCTTACATCATATCATATCCATCAATATCTCTTACAGCCGCGTCTTGTATTATATGATGAGCATCTTTATATCCTTCGGCTGTTAATTCGCCATACGTTCCAACTTTTCTTCCACCCTTGACAGAGAGTCTTTCACTTATGGTTATACGAGCATCCGCTTTTTACCTATCATAATTAGTGCTTGCCGATACCCCTATTGAAACTCCCAGTACTAGAAGCAGACTGACGACCATCATCAGCAGATACTTAAATATTCTCTTATTCTTGATGACATTCATCTTCACTCTCTGTAATACTTTCAATAATTGACATTATACGATTAATGCTTTCGAAAAAAGATTCTTTATCTAAGCATTTCTCCTTAACTATAGGATTATCCCATTCACTATTACGTATTAATTGAATTATGATTCTTCCATTAACATCACCTTCAGGATACCAACCAATATCAAGAATATAGTTTCCCTTATATTCAACCTGCACCAAATCTTCATTTAACTCATCCTCTTGTGCTACGAATAGTTTATCAAAATCAATATTAAATGTATTATAATTCACCTTACCTGGATAAAAAATATTATTACTTATTAACATAAATCACGCCCTCTAATTTCTAATGTTCTTTCAACAGTTTATTATATTCAGACTCAGATATAGGATGACCATGTATTGTATTAGAACTATTCTCTATCCTTACATAAACTGTTTCCTTTCCATTTACAGCACCAATTGTTGTATCATATTTATTTACTCTCCAGTTTTTCCCATTCGTTACTGGAGTACCCGATTCCCAAGCTGCTCTTTCAAAAACTTCAACATCTTGAATATCAAATGAGTATTTCGCTGGTCCAGTTTTAGTTGATTTCACAATATCTTTCCACAATGTATTTTTATTAGGAAAATGCTTATATCCATGGTTTGACCATGAAACCACATCACTTCCACCCCTACTTACCGAAATCTCTCCACTTTCATTTGCAAGGAAACTCTTTATTCTACCACTATTTCTAGTAACACAATCAACAGCACCTTTAACTCCAAGTGTTACACCTGAAATCATGAACATATCAGTCGCACCATGAAGCATACTATTTACAAACTCTTTCTTATCGAAGTTTCCTGTAAACAATGATGATACTCCATACATTGCTCCTGATATTACTGCTCCTGACACAGCAGCTTTTATCATCGTTCCCGCAACTATCGCTGGTGCAATTCCTGTTCCAATGGCTATTGCTCCACCTACTAATCCAGCGGCAATTTTTACTGGTGTTGGAATCTTATCCATAATGTCACTTGCTTTATTATAGATATCTGCAAGTGGTTTTATAACATCCTTATATGCTCTATTTAACGCAAAACTTGTAACATCATATATTCCTTCACATAAATCCATTGCTTTCTTAAAGACCGTACTATTTACAACTTTACATATAAAGCTTCTTCCGTCCGGATCTATGTTCTTTAAAGGATTATCTCCTGCGTATATGTAACTATTTACTCTTTCTTTTTCATAAAGACTTACAACTGGATCCTTATTTATGAATCTCTTATCTATTGTACTATAGAATCTTTCATATGCATATTTTTATTTCAGCAAATACTATAAAAAACACTCTTAACAATATATGAGGTACCCCATAATAATTTTGTTAAGAGTGCTTTGATATCAGCATAATGGTAATAAACTGAAGATTCATTATTCAGTTTTACTTAAGTATTCACAACTGGGGCTAAAACGCTATATTTTGCTTGTTACTACCGTAACTCGCTACCCTCACCTTCATCGACTGACATTAGAGTAGTTGAGAGGTGATTCGGGTTCGGAATGGTGGTTGAATTTACTTTAGTTGGGGTTAGGGTTGAGGGAGGGGTGGTGCTAAAATATTGACAATCATCAATCATTAAAGGGGTTATGCCGTTCAAAAGCGACATAACCCATAAAATGCCTACCGGCAGAGCCATTGGAAGAAATATAGTATGGCATAACTTTTCCTGCTTTTAGAAATTTGTGATGCTTGAGACAATTTTATCGAAATTGTCGTTTATCAGAAAAATTGAGAATGTTCCATTAAAGCATCTGTATCCACTCAAAAAAGGCTTTGCCACCATTCACATAATTCCCCCTATTACCATCATTAATCGAATTTACTGCTATTTTTATAGCTTGCTCAATATTATTCATATGAATATAAGCTAAACATTTTAACACTTTCTTATCCATACCGTCTTCATATACGGTAACATACTCATCAATATCATACTTTTCCATGAAATTATGACTACATTCATCTACTAATCCAACAAGATATTTTGCTTGTTCTTCATATTTCTCTGTAAGCTCAACTTCTCCCTTTTTCAACAAAACCGAAGGAGCCTTAAAAGCACCTATTGCCCTTAGCGAATCGTTTTTTTTGCTATTAGATGACATTTGCATAATCTCCCAAAAAATATCATCATAATCATAATTTTTAATATAAATTCGATAAACTAATTTCTGCGAATTTACAATAAGGAAATCGCAATGAATAAAAGCCTTATCTATTACCTTATAAATGGTGTTTTTCTTTGTTTTGTATTCTCTGCCATTTGAAGAGATGTATATTGCATTAATTAATTTCTTTTGCTGATTTTTATCTAGTTTCATCTGTTTCCTCCTGTGAAACACTATATTGAATCTTTATACCCAATTCAGCAACTTGATTTTGAACTGATTGTAAAAATTTTTTCGCATTAACGGTTAAATTATGTAAGAAATGAATCTCTATAACTCCATATGCTATTTCTTCCCCTTTGTAGATTTTCTCATATTGTTTCTGCTCAAGAAAGGTAATATATACATTAATCTTTTCTTGCAACATCATTAGATGCTGATATTCATCACTCCAATCTAAATGATCAGTTATCAATAGAACTATCCCATTCTTATCATAAGTTAATGCAATGCCGTCTACCGTTTTATTATCTACTACAGACATAATGCCTCCTACTCTGGTCGAATTATCGTTACTTTTGTACCTGGCGGAATTTGGTATCCACCAGAAAATATACCTTTGCCGTTTCCAACAACTGTTGCACCACTTTCGAAAATCTCAGGAAATGCAATTTTTTGATTATCTGTTAATGGCGCTGTCAATGACGATTTATATTCATTTATTACAACATTTCCATTTGCATCTAAACCAATTGCATCAACTCTTGTTCTAACACTAGAAGATGTTTTTACAGTAATCTGCTCAACTGCTTTTTTATTTTGGGATTTAAATTTAGCAAATTCTTGTTGCTCGAATGCTCTTCCTTTTGCTCTATTTTGAGCTAATACGTCAGCTTTACTTTCCCCTTTACTTATCGAAATCTCTCCACTTTCATTTACAAGGAAATTCTTTATTCTTCCACTATTTCTAGCAACACTATCAACAACACCTTTAACTCCAAGTGTTACACCTGAAATCATGAACATATCAGTCGCACCATGTAACATACTGTTTACAAACTCTTTCTTATCGAAGTTTCCTGTAAACAATGATGATACTCCATACATTGCTCCTGATATTACTGCTCCTGACACAGCAGCTTTTATCATCGTTCCTGCAACTATCGCTGGTGCAATTCCTGTTCCTATGGCTATTGCTCCACCTACTAATCCAGCGACAATTTTAACTGGTGTTGGAATCTTATCCATAATGTCACTTGCTTTATTATAGATATCTGTAAGTGGTTTTACAACATCCTTATATGCTCTATTTAATGCAAAACTTGTAACATCATATATTCCTTCACATAAATCCATTGCTTTTTTAAAGACCGTACTATTTACAACCTTACATATAAAGCTTCTTCCGTCTGGATCTATGTTCTTTAAAGGATTATCTCCTGCGTATATGTAACTATTTACTCTTTCTTTTTCATAAAGACTTACAACCGGATCCTTATTTATGAATCTCTTATCTATTGTACTATAGAATCTTTCATATGCATACCATGTTGTATATTTATTAACTTCGTTTGTAGATGATTTTAATTCATCTGAATACAGATATGTAGTATATGATGGTAAAATATCAGAATTATTTAACTCATCATCAATTATATTTCCTATTGTAAGTTCATCATCTATGGATGATTCATCTGCAAGTACATTTTTTACATTTATATTTGATATATTACCATATGAATCATAATCTATTTTTGATATGTTTTTACCATTTACATCATATGCATCTGTTACACTGCCACGTTCGTCACATACAATATCAAGTTCAAATGCTTTTGCATCTGATTTTTCATCACTTGATGATGATTTTAATTTTTTATTATTTTTTGTTCCACCATATGTATTTTTAGTTAGTTTCACATTGCTACTAACATCTAAAATTGAGGCAATCTTTTTATCATTTGCATAGACATATTTATTATCTATACTATAAGTTTTTTCAGTATTACTATCATTCTCACTATAAGTAATACCTAACAATCCAAGTTTACTATCTATTTTACTTACATTCTTGTTAACAGATGAATATGAACCTAATACACATGGATTTTCAGATGTATAATCATAAATGTAATTCTCTTTTTTATTGTACTCTGTTATATTTTCAGAAACACTTGAAGATATAATTGCATTTATGCTTTCACTATTTTTATTGTTTTTGGTAATACTTTTTTCTTCTAATAGGCCAAGCCCATTATAGATATATTCTGCATTAATGCTTTCTTCTACAGTATTTTTAGTTTTTATCAAACTTCCTGAAGAGTTTTCAAATATTGATGTAACCGATGAATTAACTATCTTATCCTCAGCATTAACATCAAACTTTTTCTCATAAGACACATATTTATTGCCAGTCACTTTAGTCTTACCTAAAGACTCACTTATTAAATTACCATTATCATCATATGAATAATCAATTTTTTTATTAACGATATTACTTCCAGAGGACTTTTCAATTCTTTCTAAAAGTCTGTCAGCGTCATCATAATTATACTCAATTGATGTATTGCCGTTCTTCTCACTAATAATGTTGTCACGACCATCATATTCATATAAAATAGTATTATTTTTACCGTTTATACTATTCTTTTCTGACTTTAATCGTCCACTCTTATCATAATCATAGATGTAAATATTTTCATAACCAGAATAATCATCAAATATCTTTAATGAATCTATACCGCTTGTTGTTTTATTACCATTGGTTGTTGAATCTGATTTAATATTCGTACCTTCAATCTTACCAATAATATTAGATTCATTATCATATGATAAGACTTTGGTTAATTTATTATTTGAATATGTTTTTAATAATCTTCCCAGTTTATCATATTCAAATTTTTCCTTAATACCTTTAGAAGTTTTCTCTATAAGTTCATCATAACCATTGTAATCAAACGACCATTCATTTTCACTAGTTTTAACTGATTTTACATTACCATTATTGTAGTATTCATATTTAGCTTGTGTACCATTATTTATTTTGGTCTTTCTGTAATCTTTATCATATTCGTATAATACCTTAGTATTTCCTTCTGAAACAGAAATAACATTACCCATAGAGTCCCTTTGAATATTTGTTTTATTTGCTCCATTGTGTAACTCTATTAAATTTCCGTTATTATCATAATCAAATGTATACTTAGTAGTTTTCTTTGATTTTTTTGTTTCAACAATCTTTTTAGTAAGACAGTCATTAAGATCGTATGAATAATCAATTCTACCTTTTGGATTTACTTCCGATAATATATTTCCGAATACATCGTAACTATATTCTGTTTCATTGCCAAGTTCATCAGTAACCTTACTTCTATTTCCATTAGCATCATACTCATATCCTATGAATATATCTTTGTCCTTAATGATTTTTGTAAGGTTATTTTCTTTGTCATATTGATATGATACACTGCCGTTTTCAGCATCTGTTACATTTAATAGATTTCCCCTGAAATCATATGAATAATTCGTTACATTACCATTGCCGTCAGTTTTCTTTGTAACTTTATCATTATAGTTATAATCAAAACTTTCTGTACTTCCATCAGGTCTTATAATAGATTTACATCTATCTAAAAGATCATATTCATATTCAAATGTTCTTTTTTCCTTGCCGTCATATCTAGTTTCACTTTTAAGATTAGAATATCTATCATATGTATATTTTGTTGTGTTTTTATTTGAATCTTTTAACTCCTTAAGATTATTATTTAAGTCATATATATAGGACTCATCAATTGTACCTGATGATTTTTTACTCTTTACATTACCGAATGCATCATAAGTAAACTCCGTATAATTACCGAGCGCATCTGTTATTTTTGTATTATTACCACAAGCATCATATGAATAATATGTTTTATGTCCTTCGCCATCTTTATATTCTTTTAGATTTCCATAAAGATCATACTTATACTCAAAAGTGATTTTTTTATTATTACTTAATTCTTTTTTTATAACCTGATTAAATGCATCATAATAGTATGTTATAACTTTTCCGTTATTGTATTTTTCTGATTTTACATTACCCTTCTTGTCATACTCAAATTTAATAATATTACCATTTTTATCAGTTACTTCTTTTACTCTTGCTTTATTAGAATATTTATACTTTTCTGTTTTATTTCTTCCATCTGTAACACTGGTTATATTACCAAGGACATCATAAGTATATTTATATCTATCAATGGATTCTTTATCAGTTTCTTTATCATCCACCGCTCTGTTTTCTATACTTTCCTTAGTAACTCTTCCTAATGCATCTCTCTCATATCTTGTTACAATCTCATTCTCTGTTTTTGTAATCAAATTACCAGATTTATCATAATCATAAGAGACGAATTTTCCTTCGGGATATTTTTCCTTTTTTATTCTACCTGCAAAATCATATGAATATTCAATTATTTTGTCACCATCAGTAATCTTTTTAAGTCTATCATTAGCATCATATTCATAAGAAATCTCATCACCATTTCTATTAATTAAGCTAACGAGATTACCATTTTTATCATAATCTCTTTCTTCAACAGTGCCATCAGCATATATGGTTTTTTTCAGATTTCCAGTTTCATCATACTCATATTTTGTTACATTACCATTTTCGTCTGTACATTTAGAAATATTTCCTCTTAAATCATACTCATATTTCCTTGTATGATTTTCTACTTCTACCTCATGGTCATTTTCATCAATACCTTTTACAGTTAAGTTTTTTATGTTTCCCTTTGAATCTACAGAATAAGTTATAACTTTGTCAGCTGTCTGAGAATAAATTAAATTATTATTTTCGTCATATTTATTGTATGTTGTAAAACCTTCTTCATCAACATATAAAGATACATTACCATTTCCATCATATTCATAATGCTTTTTATTACCGTATATATCAACTTCGTCAACAAGTCGTCCTACAGCATCATAATTATATGAATATTTATATTTTTCATCTGGATTCTTGCTATCATAGATAATTTTGCTTTTTACATTACCATTTTTATCATATGAATACTCTGTTCTTTCATCTAATGGATTAATTTGTGCAATGCATCTTCCCTGATTATCATACTCAAATCTCCAAGTTTTACCTCTTTCGTCTGTTTTAGAAACGATATTTCCATAAGCATCATACTTATAAACGACATTATCACCAGCATCATTTATTTCCTTTGATAAATATCCAAAATTATCATATACATACTTAGTTTTATACTTCATTCTGTCAATCAATTCTTCTACATTGCCAGAATCTTCTAATTTTCTAACCTCTGTATTATTTCTTCTATCTGTTGTACTTACAACATTACCATTATCATCCAAACCATAATAAAACGTATTTCCTTTTTCATCAGTCTCACTTAATAGATTTCTACAATTATCATAGTTATACTTATATTCATAATCGCCACATTTTGATGTTTTCACATCACCGATGGCATCATAAGTAAAGGAAGTTACATATTTATCTTCCTTTATATTCTTAACTCGTCCATCCTTATTATAGCTTATTTCACTGTATATTTTATCTCCATGTTTTTCTTCTATAAGACGGTTACTATCATCATAAAAATAGAAGAATTCATTTTTGTTTCCATCTACTTTCTTTTTTAAAAGATTACCAGAATATGAATACTCTATTACATTATCGATTCTGTCTTTTACTTTTGTTAAAAGAAATCCTTTTTTAGCATCATACTGATATTCTTCTGTTGTATCATCCTCGTACTCAATATAAGAAATATCACCAAACTCATTATATATGATTTTCTTTTCTTCACCATTTTCAGTTATGATCATAGGAAGGCCTTTTGCGTTATATTCGTACTTTGTCTTATCATATGAAACGCCCTTATCGTCTTTTCTTACATCACTAATAATCTGGTTATCTTCATTGTATTTTACAATACGTTTTCCGCTCTTATATCCAGTTTGAGTATTAATTCTATCTTCATCATTATAATTATACGAATATGTTCCCTTGCCAGCTGTGATTTGTACAACAACTCTTCCATTTTTATCGTAAGTATTTTTAAGGACTTCATTTCCTTTATAATCGCTTATTGTTTTAAGTAGTTTTGTAGATTCGAAGTCATCTTTTGGGGTACTATTCTCTCCATCAATTTCTGTATTTTCCTTCTTTACATCTACATATGTATATTCCTCCCACTTTTCATTGGAATTCATACAACCTGTTAAATATGTATCTTCATATTTATACTTATTAACATATTTTTCGTCACCATTTGTATATATAACACTCTCTATAGTGTTTGATACAAAATTCCATGATAAATTAATATCAAACCAGTCATTTGAAATCTGTGATAAAAATCCACCATCATATGTTAGTTTTGTTTCAAATCCTTCTACATCTTCAATGCTAACAAGATGTTTATTCTCATCAAAAGTATAGACTACCCCCTTGTCATTTAAAATAACCTTATTTGTTTTACCATTTTGTCGAACAACTTTTAATGTTTTACCATCATTACACTGATACATACCAGATGATAAATCTTTGTACTCTAACTCAGAATTCAATTTATCAGTTACTTTGGTAAAGGTATAAATTTTTCCATCTGGATATTTGATTCTAATATAATCTGTTGGATTATTATCAGCGAATACTACATCAACTTTTTCATTATCGCCTATGATGAAATCATTTGCTGAAAGTGAAGTATCATTATATGAACCTGTACTAACAACTTGATAATTATAATTATGACTCCATCCTTTTCCAAATCCAACATTATCCTCTGATAATGAATTATATAATCTCTTAAAACTTAAATCTTTGTACCCAGATATTTTGATGTCTTCAAATTCACCTTCAAAAGCACCTGTTAACATATTTACAGGATCGCCAGAGAACATATCAACGCCTTCTGCATATGCTTTTTCATAATTGGCATCATCTTTCTCAGTTCTAGTAACATTAAAACTAACATCCATTGAAGCAGTGCTTCCCTCGAGTATACTTAAAGCCCATCCTACCAATTCTGTTATTACTGCTTTTTTATTTGAATCAAGAAATGTTATTGTAGTTGCATAAGATACTCTAACAAATTCGCCTGGTTTTAATTCTTCTACATAATTATCATTTACTTCTTCACCTTCTAATAGATTTAAGTCTCTATCTTCAAATGAATCACCAGCATTCCCAACAATCATTATTCCGTTCTGGAATGTTGTTTGTCCTGGTGAAACTTGCGTATCACCTTCAATATCAAACTCTAAACCATAAATACTTTTAGTTGATTTATTATAGTAATTAAATCCTACTGTATATGTGTCTCCTGTTGCTGCTGTTTTAGATAAAGATATAATTACTCCCAATGCAGATTGCATTGTTACATTAAGAGGTTTATCTGATACAAATGTATAACTAAACTCATGATCATCAACTGCAATATTACCTTCAGATTCTTCTTCAGTATCTTTCGTATGCATCTTACCTGTTACATCCGCTGATACATAATAAGTTCCATCCACATCTCCTCTTACATACCAAACTGCGCTTTTACTAGCATTAACATCTATATCGCCCATTTCAACTTCAGTTTCATTGCTTCCTGTTGCCATTTTTGCAAGAGATAGACCATCTGGTAACTTAATGGTAGCCTTAGTGTCTTTGGCAATCTCAACTTTAGATGTATTAATTACTATAAGTTCTACTTCAAACATGTCTTTAAGCCACTTATTAGTTCCATTAATAACCATCAAGTATACATTACCAAATTTATCACTTTTTGTAATAATCTCAACTTCACCATCTTTACTTGAAGTAGTTCCACTAAAACCGCCTACAACAACTTTATTTGTTTTCTTATCAACATAGAAATCATATGGTTTCTTTTCTTTTTTACCTTTTCTTATTCTTACGAAAGACAAATTTAAAGAATACTTTACTATCTGTTTATTTTCATCTGCCCCAACATCAATTCCTGCATCCTTCATTTCTTCAAGAGTAAGTTCTTTTACTTTGATCTCGCCTTGAATTGTATTTCTGGTACTAAGATATAATGTTATTTTTCCTTCACCTTTGCATACCAAGGATGTACTTCTCATGTCATATCCATCTGCCATGGCAATAACATTTATCTTCTGTCCATGTGTTGAATAAAATGTACCTATACCTAAAGGTAATATTTTATCAGCTATTTTTTCATTATCTTCATCAGTTATATATATTGTTGCATTCTTAATAAAGCCATCTGTTTCAGTTGACTTTACTTCTACATCTATTTTATCTAGTCCCGAAGATGTAACTTTTATTTTTTTAGTTGCACTTCCTGTTCTTCCCTTATTATCTGTTACTGTTAAGCTTACAATGTATAAACCTTCTTCACTAAATTTATATGTAACATTTTTTCCCTCTAATAACTTATCATCTATTCTCCATATATACTTGGCGATTCCCTCATCATCTGTTGAACCTTCGCCGCTAAATGATACTTTTTTATAAACTTTAATATCATCATCAGACACAGATATATTTGCGATTGGAGCTTCATTGAAATGTCCTAGATTAACTGTAATTGTGTCTACATTTTCACTTTTACCAACTTCAAAAAAGCTTTCTGCATCGCCGTCATATCCTTCAGCGGTATCTTTTACTTTTATGAAATATTTTCCTTCGGTTAATCTTTCAATTAAGATTTTTCCATTTTTATCACTTGCTTTTGTATTGGCTAATTTATAATAATTCTTATACTTATTATCTACATCAATTACTTCTGAATTATCACCTTCACTTAGTTTCTTATAAAGATCAAAAGATACATTACTAACACTTTCTCCTTTGTCATTAATAACCTTTACTTCTTGTTCGAAAATATTACTATATAATCCAATACTATTTTCATTACTTCCAATATTTTTCTTATACTTATCAGCGATATTTACAATATTCCAAGTTTTTGAAACTGCCATTTCATAAGCAGTAGATGTCAAATCATCATTTTCATTTGTATCATCATTAGATTCATATTTAACTATTCTTCTAAAGTCATCACCGACATTTTCTCCTACTGCAACATTAATTTTGGTATTTTCATCAAAATGATTATTTAAATTATCCTTAACGGTTACATACCTATCCTTAGCTAGGAAAATATTCACATTATCATCACAAAACTTTACATTGCTTTTCAATATAAGTTTATTATCATTGTAAATATCATCTCCCTCGTTGCATTCAATTTCATTATAAAGCGTTGTTCTTCCGGTTTCATTTCCTTCAAATTTAACATCATCTAATATAAGAGTTTGATGATTTTCTATTGCGCCTCCTACACTTATAATTTTTCCATCATTATTTACTTTATATTTATTGTTTATAAAATCAGCTTGTTCAATAATACCAGTGTTATCATCTCGCTTATTCTCAACACAGAGTCCACGATCTATTGCATTTTCAATTACATTTCTATTAGTCTTAACTTTTCCAAAGTTTTCAAACTCATACTCTCCGCTCTTATGTAATGTAAGTTTACCACTTTGTAATAAAATGCCACCTACACGATTATCTCCTTTTATTGTAATTCCATAGATGTCAGTGGTTCCCATGCTATCTATAGCCATATCTCTAGTATTTCTATTACTACAATAACAATCTTCACAAGTACAATTAATTATTTCTGCATTATTACTTGTTCTAATTGCTCCACCGCTATGAGAACCATCACAATCAACAAACTTTGAATTGTATATACACAAAAACTTAGCGCATATAGCTCCCCCTAAGAAAGCATGTGCATCCTTAACTTCAATATCTTTTGCTATTACTTTTCCGTATTCACCACCTATAAAAGAACCATATCCACCACCTACATTAAATTTTTCGAATTTACCACCAGATATAGTTGCTTTCATATCGTGATTAACATAGATAAAATATAAATTCCAAACATTATATACTGAACTACCATAAAAATCAAAAACTCCATTATACGAACGAATAAAACTATATCCATTTCGTTTTTTTGGAACAATATCTCTAATTTCAGAGTTTCTAAAGTCAAACTCTCCATAATTATCGATAAAGTTTTTCTCCATGGTTAAGTTTTCACAATTAACTTCTAATTTATATCCATCAATGCTTAACTTTGCTCCATTTTTAATGTTAAATAGATATGATTTTCCTGTATTATTCTTTGAAAAATCATATTCATCAGAAAATCTTATCTTCAATTTATCCTTATCATCATTTTCATTATCATTATTATCGTTATCAATCTCTGATATGATTGAAATATTTTCATCACTATTAACAACAATTTCCTTATCAATTACAATATCATCATATGCTGTGATATCGATATTTTTATCACCTTTTTCTCTGGCTTCTTCAAGTACATCATAAATTGTTTCATATTTTTCTCCACAATAAAAAAAGTTTTTGCCATTATTTAATTCATCAGCAAAAACTTGTAAATCAAAAGATGTAAATAAAAGTGCACTTGATAAAAGTACAGCTACAAATCTCTTACCTATACCTAACTTCTTATTATTCTTAAAGTTTCCAATAATACGTCTCATTATTATGCAATTCCTTTCCATACGCAATTCTATCCGACATTATAGCATAATTAGTTATTTCGTTCAATTGATAAAGGTAAATGTTTATTTTTTTCTTAAATTTGACTTGATTATATAAATATTATAAACTAATAGAAGTTTTATTGATAATTATGAAGGGAAAGAATTATGGCTTTTGATGGAATTACAGTACATAGTCTTGTACATGAATTTAATGAGAATTTAATAGACGGAAGAATTACCAAGATTGCACAGCCTGAAAAAGATGAATTACTTCTTACAATCAAGAATGAAAAAGAGACTTATAGGCTGGTAATTTCAGTTAATCCTTCTCTTCCACTTATATATTTAACAGATGTAAATAAACAAAGTCCAATTAACGCTCCAATGTTTTGTATGCTTTTAAGAAAACATATTAATAACGGTAGAATTCTTAAGATTGAACAACCTGATATGGAGCGTGTGGTTGTATTTTACATTGAACATAGAAATGAACTAGGTGATTTATGCGTAAAGAAACTTATTGTTGAGCTTATGGGTAAACATAGTAATATTATCTTCACTACAGATGATGATATCATCGTTGATAGTATTAAGCATGTTACACCTGTTATGAGTTCAGTTAGGATTGTTATGCCTAATCAACAATATTTTATTCCAAAGACAAGTGACAAGTTAAATCCATTAACTGTTAGTAAGGATGAATTTATAAAGAAAATTAAATCTTCTAAAGGTATATTATATAAGGCAATTTACTCTTCTTTTACTGGTATTAGTCCTGTTATATCACAAGAGATTTGTAATTTATCAGGTATAGATTCAAATATGCCTATATCAGAAATATCAGATGATTTTTTAATTCATTTATATAATATTTATTCTAATATGATGGAAGATATTAAGAGTAATAAATTTGATCCTGTTATTTACTATAAGAATAGTGAACCTGTTGAATTTAATTCATTTGGTCTATCTATTTATGAAGATAGTATCAATATGAAACTAAGTACTATTAATGAGGTTATTCTAAAATTCTATGCTGAGAAGGATAAATATTCTAGAATCAGACAGAAAAGCGCTACTTTGCGTCATATTGTTGATACAAATCTTAATAAAGATAGAAAGAAATATGATTTACAGTTAAGACAGTTAAAGGATACTGAGAAGGCTGATAAATTCAAAGTGTATGGTGAGTTACTAACCTCATACTCTTTTAATGTTGAGGATGGTGCTAAGTCTTTCACTACTACTAATTTCTATACTGGTGATGAAATTACAATTCCACTTGATGAACACAAATCAGCTATTGAAAATGCAAATAAATATTTTGATAAATATAATAAACTTAAAAGAACTAAGGCTGCTTTAGATGAAATTATAAAAGAAACAAAGGAATCAATTGATTATTTGGAAAACATTTCAACTTATATTGATCTTGCAACATCTGAAGATGACTTGACTGCAATTAGAGAAGAGCTTATAACAAGTAGATATATAAATAAGCATGTTAAGGATAAGCGTGCAAAGATAAAATCTAAACCACTCCACTATATTTCAAGTGATGGTTATGACATTTATGTTGGAAAGAATAATCTTCAAAATGAAGAAGTTACTTTTAAAATAGCTAATACAAATGATTGGTGGTTCCATGCTAAAAACATGCCAGGTTCTCATGTGATTGTTAAATTAAAAAACGATAATAAAGAAATGCCTGACAGAGTTTTTGAGGAAGCAGGAGCTATAGCAGCTTTCTATTCAAAAGCTAAAGGACAGTCATCGGTAGAAATTGATTACACTAAGCGTAAACATTTAAAGAAGGTTGCTGCTTCAAAGCCAGGTTTTGTAATTTATCATACAAACTACTCGCTTGTTGCTAATCCTGATATATCTAATTTAACTTTGGTTGAGTAAGGTAAACTTAAATCAAATATAATCAAGTAGAAATAACAAAAATTTAGATAATAATATTTTAGATTAAATATAATTTATATTAAGTAAAAAAGAAGATACATTTATTAATCAAATAATAATTGATTAAATATGTATCTTCTTTTAATATTACATCTTTTATTACATTAAAAATTTTTTACTAAAAATTTTATATATTTCTTATACTAAAATCCTAATAATCTATGATAAAGTTCAGCATACTTTTTAGCTGAATTATCCCAAGAATAATCACAAGCCATAGCTCTATCAACCATCTTATTCCATTCTCGCTTTTTATCATAGAAGATTCTTTCTGCAAATCTAATTGTAGCCATCATCTCATGTGCATTATAGTTAGCAAATGAGAATCCTGTTCCAGTTCCTTCATACTCATTATATGGAATAACAGTATCTTTAAGACCACCAGTTTCACGTACAATTGGAAGTGTACCGTACTTTAAACTCATAAGCTGACTAAGACCACAAGGTTCAAATAATGAAGGCATTAAGAATGCATCACAGGCGGCATAAATCTGATGCGATAATTCTTCCGAATAGTATATATTAGCCGACACACTGTCTTGATACTTCCAATCGAAATGTCTAAACATGTTTTCATATTTTTCATCACCAGTACCTAGAACTACAATCTGAACTGCATCCTGACAAATCTCATCCATAACGCAATCAATAAGATCGAATCCTTTTTGATCTGTAAGTCTTGAAACAATACCAATAAGCATAACCTTATCATCCTGTTTAAGACCTAATCTCTTCTGAAGAGCTCTCTTATTCTTTATTTTCTCTTTTCTGAAATTATCAATATCATAATTGTTTTCAATTAGTTTATCGGTTTTAGGATCGAATAATGTATAATCAATACCATTTACAATACCAAATAATGAATTTGATCTTGCTCTCATAAGACCATCAAGACCTTCACCGTAAAATGGTGTTTTAATCTCCTCAGCGTATGTATCACTAACTGTTGTTACGAAATCAGAGTATACAATACCACCTTTTAAATAATTACCATTATCATAATCTTTTAATTTATCATCAGTAAAATAATAATCTGAAAGACCAGCTATGTCTTTTATTGTTTTAACGTCCCACACCCCTTGGAACTTAAGATTATGGATTGTCATAATTGTTTTAATGCCTTGATAAAAATCTCCTGCTCTAAAACTATCATTAAGATATACAGGAACAAGACCTGATTGCCAATCATGACAATGTATAATGTCAGGTCTAAAACCAATAACAGGAAGAGCCGATAAAACTGCTCTTGAGAAAAATGCAAATTTCTCTAAGTCATATCTAATATCCCCATATGGTTTCGGTCCTGAAAAATAGTATTCATTGTCAACAAAATAAAATGTAATGCCATCAAGGACAATTTTTAATATACCAACATACTGTCTTCTCCAGCATAAATCCATATAAAAACTGTCGACATATTCCATTTTATCCTTCCATTCACTAGAAATACACATGTATTTTGGAAGGATTACTCTTACATCAAATTCATCCTTATTAAGAGATTTTGGAAGAGAACCCACTACATCTGCAAGACCACCTGTTTTAATAAATGGTACGCATTCAGATGCAACAAATAATACATTTTTCATATAGCAATACCTCTCCTTATTTTTTTCATTTAATAAGTTTATCTATAAAATAGTATATCGCAATATAGTCTATTTATAAAGCGTTAATTACTACAATATTTAGTGATAAGTGATAGATTATTGTCCTTTTTTATATTCATCACAAGATTGTTTTAACGAAACTGCATGAGCCTTATCAGTATCCGTCAATTTCTCGTTACCACTTATTCTCATAAGCTCAGCTATTGATTCATCATAATCTAGTTTTGTAAGTGTTGTATATGTGTTATTATCAATTACATTTTTATCAATTCTTAAATGCAAATCGGCCATTGCAGCTATTTGAGCAAGGTGTGTTATACATATAACCTGTCGATATTTTGATACATCACATAGTTTTTTAGCAACCATTGAAGCTGTTATTCCGCTAATTCCGCTATCAATCTCATCAAATATCAATGTATCTACATCATCAACACTTGCAAGTACTGTCTTTATAGCAAGCATAATTCGTGATAATTCACCACCTGAAGCAACTTCGTTAATTGGTCTAATATCGCTACCAGGATTAGTTGAAATCATAAATATAACTTCATTATTACCTTTTGCATTAAAATCATCCTTATTATTAACCACAATATCAAATTTAACATCAAGGAAATTAAGTTCTAATAATACATCTGTAATTTTTTCTTTAAGAACCTTAGCTGTTTTAATTCTAATATCAGTTAATTTATCACATAATGAAATGATTTCACATTTGCATTTTTCTATTTTCTCTTCATGTTCTTTTAATCTATTATCATAATCTAAATAAAAATCAAGTTGTTCTTTCTTTTCATTTAGATAGTTTATAATACTTTCATAAGTATTACCATATTTCATCTTAAGGTGATTAATCTCATCAAGTCTTTCACTTACTTCGGAAAGCCTTTCTTCATCTACACTTACATCTTCTAATTTTTGATATAAATCTCTAGTTAAATCCTTGCATAAGGAATCAAGTTCATATAAAGAATCCTTAAGATCTGATAGACCATCATCATATTTATAAGCATCATTAACATATGATAATGCATCCTCAAGTGCAGAACTTACTCCACCATTATCACCTTGTAATATGGAATAAGCCTTATTTAAGTCTTCGCATATATCAGTTCCACTATTTAGCTTTTTAAATTCTTCTTCAAGAGCATCATCTTCATCCTTCATAAATATCTTTTGATCAATTTCATTAGTCTCAAACTGAAGAATATCTATTTCTCTATTTTTACTACTCTCATCAATGTTAAATTCATCTTTTAATTTTTGCAAATACTTATATTCTTCATATAAGTCCTTTAATTTTGTAAGAATAGGCTTAGTTTTATCCTTAGCATATTCATCCACTATGTCTAGGTGTGTTTCTTTACTTAATAATTTCTGGTGCTCATGCTGTCCTGATATATCAAGCATATTAAGCATAATGTTTTTTAAATCCTTAACAGTAACTGTAAAACCATTAATTTTAGAAATGCTTTTATTATTATTTATCTTTCTGCTTACAATTATAATATCATCACTTGCATCAATATCGTATTTGCTAAGAATTTCACGTAAAGAATCATTATTCTCAAATATTAATTCAACTAAAGCACTTTCCTCTTCATTTCTTATAATATCTTTTGAAAACTTAGCTCCAAGGGCAATATTAATAGAGCCAAGTAATAAAGATTTACCGGCTCCGGTTTCACCTGTTAATATATTAAGTCCTTTTTCAAAGGATACATCTATGTCTTTTATTAATGCTAAATTTTTTACATGTAAACTTAGTAGCATATTACTCCTATCTGTATTTTGTAAATAAAATTATGATATGATTTTTTCTATTTTAGTAATAACTAATGCAGCAAGCTGAGCGTTCTTTGCCGCACACATGATTGTATCATCACCTGCGATACAACCCATAATTTCTTCAAATTTTAATGCATCAAGTGCAGCGGCTACTGCCATCGCCATACCTGAAACAGTTTTAATAACAATAATATTTTCGCCATGATCCATTGAAATAAAACCATCTTTTAAGATGCGAATATACTTGTTGTTATCAGAGAAATCCGTTGTTGAACCTACTGTATACTTAGATCCATTACTAGTAGCGACTTTAGTCAAATTAAGTTCTTTAATATCTCTTGAAACAGTTGCCTGAGTAACATTAAAGCCTTCTTTGATAAGTATATTTGCAAGTTCTTCCTGGGTTTCTATATCATATTTGTTAATGATTTCTATTATCTTTCTATGTCTTTTATCCTTCAAGTTATCTATCCCCCATTTTTTCATTTAGAACTTCAATAAAACTTTGATCGCTTAATTTTATAATCTTAGTATAATCATTTGACTTTCTGATTTTTACCTTATCACCTGTTCCAAGTTCAATTCGAAAATCTCCATCAAATGATATACCGCATTTATCACTACTGCCTCTAATTTCATTTATTTTAATAGTAATTTCATCATTAGTTGAAAGAATTACAGACCTAGTATTTAATGTATGTGGATACATAGGTGTAATTACAATAATTTCAGCTTGAGGATCAACAATTGGACCTCCGGCTGATAAGTTATAAGCTGTAGAACCAGTAGGTGTTGATATAATAACACCATCAGCAGGATAAGTTGTAAGGAATTTATTCTTTACCAAAACACTTAAGTTAAGCATACCTGCAATTCTGCTTATAACAATATCGTTAAGGGAAATACTAGTAACGAATCTTTCGCCCTTTTTATGTACTTCACCTTCAATCATCATTCGTTTTTCAATTGTATATTCATCATTTATAAGTTTATCCATCATCTCTTCAACCTGGTCTGGTTTAACTTCTGATAAATAACCTAATGTTCCTCTGTTAACACCGATAAAAGGTACGTTAATTTCAAACAAATCTCTTGCAGCCTGAAGAAGTGTTCCATCACCACCAACTGCAATTACACATTCAATATCTTTAGATACTTTATCAGGATTAGTAAATTTATACCTTCCTTCTAATCTGTCAACATCAGCAAGAGTAATCTTAACATCTTCATGTTTCTTCGCATATTCTAAAATCTGCGTACCAATTTTCAATTTTGAGTCTTTTGATTTATTTGTAATAACTAGAAAATTCTTCATGTTAACTCCTTATAAATGAAAATTAAAACAATTGCATCTATTTATCAAGTGTATCATGAGCATTATTTACAATATCTTTTGATTTTTCAAGGAATGCTTCAACATCATTATCTGCTCTATACTCTTCTTCGTTTGATTCTTTCTTTAAATGTATAAGATATTCGATATTTCCTTCAGGTCCCTTAATTGGAGAGAATTCAATATCTAATAGTTTAAAACCTAATTCATTTGAAAAGTTTACAACTTTCTCTATAACTTCAAAATGTACCTGTGGGTCT
The DNA here is from genome assembly GCF_900167115.1 of Eubacterium uniforme. GTDB lineage: Bacteria > Bacillota > Clostridia > Lachnospirales > Lachnospiraceae > Eubacterium_S > Eubacterium_S uniforme. Next base: position 221,596 of record NZ_FUXZ01000002.1, on the reverse strand, counting down.
CTTACAACCCCCTTTTTACCAACTTTTTCTCTTCCAGCTTCAAACTGTGGTTTGATTAATGCAACAACTTCGCCACCTATATTAAGAAGATTCTTTACAACTGGTAAAACAAGTGTAAGTGAAATAAAAGATACATCAATTGAAGTAAAATCAATTAAGTCAGGTATATCCTCATTAGTTACATATCGGATATTAGTTTTTTCCATGCATACAACTCTTTCATCGTTACGAAGTTTCCATGCAAGTTGTCCATGACCTACATCAACAGAATAAACTTTAATAGCTCCGTTTTGAAGCATACAATCAGTAAATCCGCCTGTTGAAGCACCAACATCCATACAAATTTTATCTTTTAAATCTAAATTATAATTATTAATGGCTTTTTCAAGTTTGAGTCCACCTCTAGAAACATAGGGAAGAACGTGGCCTCTTACTTCAATATTTGCATTAACATCAAACATTGAACCTGCCTTATCTTCTTTTTGATTTTCTACATAGACATTTCCACTCATAATAATCGCTTTAGCCTTCTGTCTGCTTTCGCATAAGCCTTTATTTACAAGCAATACATCGAGTCTTTCTTTCATAGTATTTTTTTTATCCTTTCATAAATGGACTCGCCATCAATTTTTAAAACTTTTCTTAAAGTATTTATATCACCTTGTTTAACAAATTTATCTTCGATTCCGATATTTAATACCTTTGGAATATTAGTAAGTCCTTCATTTTTCAAATCATTAATATATTTTAATATGGATTCACCGTAACCACCACTTATAATACCTTCTTCAACCGTGATAACATAATCAAATCTATTAACAACATCTTTAATCATGTCTTTATCAAGAGGTTTAATAAATCTAGCATTTATAAGTTCAGGATTATATCCATCTTCTATAAATTTATCAACACATTTTTTTGATTCTTCTATCATGTTACCTACATTTATTATTGCAATCTTTTCACCCTTCTTTAAGCATATGCTTTTACCATATTCAAATTCTGTAATTTCATCCGAATAAACATCACAAGCATAACCTCGGCTATATCTAACCGCAATAGGTGCTTCAAAAGATGCTGAGTATTTAACAGCCATTTCTAATTCTTTTGCATTAATTGGTGCGATAACAGTCATATTAGGTACACTTAATAGATAGGAAATATCAAATATACCTTGATGTGTTTCACCATCCTTACCAACCAATCCGGCTCTATCAACCATAAACTTAACTGGAAGTTTTGGAATACAAACATCATGTATAATCTGGTCATAAGATCTTTGTAAAAATGAAGAATAAACAGCGAAAAACGGTTTTAAACCAGTAGTTGCCATACCAGCTGCGAATGTTACCGCATGTTCTTCAGCTATACCAACATCTAAACATCTATCAGGAAATTTCTTTTTGAATCTTGAAAGTCCTGTTCCGTCAGGCATCGCGGCAGTAATCGCCATAATCTTTTTATCTTCATAAGCAAGATTAGAAAGTGTATTAGCAAATACATCCGTATATGTTAATCCTTTCTTCTTAGTTTTTAACTCACCAGTTTTAACTACAAAAGGTGCAATTCCATGAAACTTTGATGGATTGCTTTCGGCATATCTATAGCCTCTTCCTTTCTTCGTTAGAACGTGAATTAAAACAGGATGATCAATCTTTTTAGCTTCGCCAATTATATTTACAAGTTTTTTAACATCATGTCCATCAAATGGTCCAACATATGTTATACCCATATCTTCAAAAAGCATACCTGGTATAAATAATTGTTTAATACTACTCTTAGTTTTAACAATTTTATCAACAAGAGTATCACCAATTACTGGTACTCTATGAAGAGTTTTCTGAACGCCGGCTTTTAAGTCATTATAACCTTCACCTAGTCTTAAATTATCAAGATAACTTGACATACTACCAACATTCTCTGAAATAGACATCTTATTATCATTTAAAATAATAATAAAGTTTCTATTTACCATGGCAGCATTATTAAGTGCTTCAAAAGCCATACCGCCTGTAAGTGCACCATCTCCAATAACGCATACAACTGTACCATCTTCACCTTTTATCTGCTGGCCCATAACTATACCAAGACCTGCTGAAATAGATGTAGAACTATGTCCAGTATCAAACACATCACATGGACTCTCACTCATTTTAGGAAATCCACTAAGACCACCAAAACTTCTAAGTGAATCGAATTCATTCATTCGACCTGTTAATAATTTATGAGTGTAACTTTGATGTCCTACATCCCATATAATTTTATCTTTCGGTAAATCAAGCGCTAAATGAAGCGCCATGGTAAGTTCAACGGTTCCTAAATTAGATGCAAGATGTCCACCTGTATTACTTACTTTATGTACAAGAAATCTTCTGATTTCTAATGCTAATTTTGAATAATCCTTTGGCTTAATTTTTTTAATATCATTAGGCCCTTCAATCTGTTCAAGAAACATCAGTTCACCTCTTTGCTCAGATAATAATATAAACTCCTAAATAATTATTTACTTCTAACAGTAAGATAATCTAATAATTCATCTAAGAATGGATTAGGATTACCAACATTACTTAATATTTCTTTTGCATCATTTATATAATACTCAACTTTTTTCTTGGCCTCTTCAACTCCATAAATAGTAACATAAGTTGTTTTATTATTCTTTTCATCACTATGAAGTGGCTTACCAAGTTCTTTTTCATCACCAATCACATCCAACACATCATCCATGATTTGGAATGCCATACCGATGCTACTTGCTGCATCTTCAATATCTGATATTTCATCTTCTGAGGCACCACCTAATATAGCACCCATTGACATTGCTGCTTCAATTAACGCTCCAGTTTTATTTTCGTAAATATAGTCAAGCATATCTAAATCCATATCCTTGCCTTCATTCTCTATATCAGATGCCTGACCACCTATCATACCAGAATATCCAGCATTTCTTGCAAGAACTTCTAATGCATCAATAGCTAAATCCTTATTCTTTGACTCCTTAATTGAACTAATACCAATTTCAAATGCGTAGTTAAGTAAAGCATCTCCTGCTAAAACGCCCATAGCTTCACCGTATTTAGCATGAGTTGTAAGTTTACCTCTTCTGTATTTATCATTATCCATGGCTGGTAAATCATCATGAACAAGAGAATATGTATGAATATATTCAATTGCAGCCATAAATGGAATTAATTCATCAATATCAAAATCAAACTTTCTAGCAGTTTCCATGATCAAGATAGGACGAAGTCTTTTACCACCAGCCATAACACTATAGTCCATCGTTTCTATGATTTTACTCATGATTCCAATATTAATTGGTACATAAGATTTAATTATTTTATCAGCAAATTCAGCCTTTTCTTTTAATAAGTTTTCAAAATTACTCATTTTCCAATACCTCTATATCCTTTTCAACTTTTTCGATTTTTTCATTACACTCTTTAACAAGCAATAAGCCTTCATTGTATAATTTAAAACTGTCTTCAAGTGAAATATCATCACTATCCATCTGTTCAATTAAACCATCTAATTTATCATATATATCTTCAATACTTAACTCTTTTTTATTCGCCATTTCATCACCTTTCCTTAATGTCTGAAATCTGACTTTTTATAATACCGTCCTTAAGAGAAATTGTAAGTTCATCGCCTATTTTAACTTCTTTTGCACTCTTAAGACCTTTATTATTACTATCGCTAACATAGGCAAATCCATTACCAATTTTATTAAGTGGTGATTTCCCTTCAAGTTTAGTAGCAATAATACTTAATCTATTTCTATTATAAATAATCTTATCATGCATAAGTTTTGATAAGTCACCTTCGTACTGCATAAGCTTATGCTTTTTAAGATTAATAATATTCCTTGGACTTTTTGATTTAATTAATTTTTCATATGATAAAACCTTATGTTTATTTAAATCAATTTTATTATATAAATGCTGTTTTAATGTATATTCAAAAGATTCAAGTTCTTCAATGAATTTTGAATATTCAAATACTGCTATTTCAGCAGCTGCAGATGGTGTTGGTGCTCTTAAGTCAGATACAAAATCAGCAATTGTATAATCAGTCTGATGACCAACAGCCGAAATAATAGGCGTATTACATTCAAAGATTGCTTTAGCAACTATCTCTTCATTAAATGCCCATAAATCTTCAATGGATCCACCACCACGGCCAACAATAATAACATCAAGATTTAATTCATCAAGTGTTTTTATACCATTAACTATGTCAGGCGCAGCTCCATCACCTTGAACAAGTGCTGGATATAAAACGAGTTTTACATATGGGTTACGTCTTTTCGAAACATTTATAATATCTTGGATTGCAGCACCAGTTGGTGATGTAACAATGCCAATGTTTATTGCATATTTTGGTATTGGAGATTTATACATGTCATCAAACATGCCCATCTCTTCAAGTTCTTTCTTTAATTGCTCATATCTTTGATATAATTCACCCTGACCATCAAGAGTAATTGTTCTTGCATAAATCTGATACTTACTATTGCCTTTATAAGGTTCTATGCTTCCAGTAATAATTACTCTTAAGCCGTCCTTAAGTCTAAATTTTAAAGAAGCAGTACTTGATTTAAACATTATACCATCAAGTACTGCGTCACCTTCTTTAACAGAAAAATATATATGTCCACTACTATGATATTTGAGATTACTAATCTCACCAATAATCGAAACACTCTTTAACATATAATCCTGAGTGAACATATTCTTTATATATTGACTTATCTGGCTTACAGTATAAACACTTGCCATAAAGCCTCCTTAAACTAGTTTAGCTAAAATACCATTAACGAAAGATGTCGAACTACTTCCACCATACTTTTTAGCAAGTTCAACAGCTTCATTAATTGCAACTTTAGTTGGTACGTCATCATCCTTTAAAATCTCATATAAAGCAAGTCTAATAATAACTAAATCAACTTTACTCATACGATCTGTCTTCCAACCAGTAGCTACTTCATTTATTTTTTCATCTAAAGAAGGAATCTCATCCATTACAGCAAATGCTCTCTTTTCAATGAAATCTTTCTCATCTTCAGATACTTTTTCAAAATTCTCTAGATACATTGCAATCTGAGAAGGCATATCATCCTTATCATGAAATTCCTTGCAATATAACATAACAAAAGTTTTCTCTCGTAATTCACTTCTACTCATAAATGGGATAGTCTCCTTCTGGTATTATTCTTCCCCTATACCTAATACCTTAACATTAACTCCAATAACGCTAAGACCTGTCATGTTTTCAACAGTAGTTTTAACTTTCTCCTGTACCTTAGCTGATACTTCAGGGATATTTGAACCGAATTCAACGTTAATAGCCACAGAAACAGTAACATTACTTTCTTCAACTACAACTTTAACACCCTTAGATAATTTTTTCATTCCAAGTTTAGAAATAAGTTCAGCTGTAACACCACCGGCTAAAGAAATAACACCTTTAACTTCTGTTGCAGCAAGTCCAGCTATTGATGCAACAACATCATCAGCAATCTGAACTTCACCAATATTTCCACCTTCATATATTTTATATGTATTACGTTCTTCCATTATATTTAAACCTCCATTACTATGCGTGTTTTTCCTAAAAGTATACCTATTAAATTATACCTAATTTAGCATGTTATTGCAACCAAAAATCACAAAAAATTAATTGTCACATATTAAAAAGCCAAAAGTGTAATTACTACGCTTTTGGCTTTTTAATCCTACTTCTTTTAACTTACTTGATCCCCCATAGATTCCTTTCTTTTAGCTTTAAATAATCATCATAAGCTTTTTCAAGAATCTGTCTTTCATTAGCGAACTTAAGTAGGTGGTAGGCTTCGTGATATTTGTAATATCCTGAGTCAAAGAAATACTCTTCTTTCTGTGGCTTTGAATGATAACTATCAGCCATCATCAAATACCAATGTACTTCCTTGTTAACCTCACCTTCAGGAACATTAAAAGTATAACTACTAGTATCAACATACTTCATGATAGTAGCACTTACACCGGCTTCTTCAAATACTTCTCGAAGTGCCGTCTCTTTATGATCCTCACCTGGTTCTACTGTTCCTTTTGGTAAAACCCAACCCTCATATCTGTTTTTAAAATTTTTGTATAAGAGTAATACTTTACCTCTAAATATTACAACACCACCGCAACTTGTCGCATTAATCATCTTATGCCTCCTTGTCATGAGGTGTTTACAAACTTAAGATTATTATAAACTATGAGCAAATATAAATCAATGCAGTTTAACTTTATTTAAAATATTGGTCAAAGACTTTTCCAGCTGCTTCTGTTGCTGAAGCTGATCCTTCCGATACATTTTCAATAACCACACAGATGCATAGTTTTTTACCATCTTTTTCCGCACCACCTACAAACCAAGAATTAACTTTATCAGTTTCTTTATTAAGCTGGGCAGTACCTGTCTTACCATAAGCTTCATATTTTTTATTATTTAATATTTTAGCTGTACCCTGTGTAACAACAGCCCTCATATATTCCATAAGAGTTTCTGATTCGCTTTTTGAAAATACACGACCATATGATTCCATATCAAAAGATTTTACAACTTTGCCTTCGCAGTTTTGAATCTTATCGACAATATGAGGCTTGATAAGGTATCCTCCATTAGCAATAGCATCAACAATAGTAACCATATGCATAGGTGTAACTAAAGTTTTACCCTGTCCAATTGCAGTCTGAGTAATATCAAACTCTGAATCTGTAGATGTAAGACTAAATTTACTTTGAGTAGTTTTTAAATCAATTGGTATTTGTGTATTAAAGAAAAATCTATTTTCCATATTCCATGAAAACTTATCGATATCTAGTTCTGTACCAATTGTAGCAAATGCTCCATTACATGAATTAGCGAAACTTTCCTTTAAATCTTCGGTTCCATGAGCCTGATTGCCATAACATCTCATCTTATATCCTTTAAAAGTCTGTGCACCCGAACATTTGTAAGTAAATTCACTATCATCACCATTTTCTTTTAGATATTCAGCAGCTGTAAAGATTTTAAAAGTCGAACCCGGTGTATATAAACCTTGAGTTACACGATTTAAAAGAACTGTAGATTTTGTATCTTTTGATAATAATTCATCCCACATTTCACCAACTTTATTTGGATCAAAAGTAGGTTTAGAAACCATTGACAAAATCTTTCCAGTTTCAGGATCAATTGCAATTATGGCACCATCATTTTCACCTAACGCATCATATGATTTCTGTTGTAATTTTCTATTAAGTGTCGTGACAACATTATCACCATCTAATTTGCTACCAGAAAATTCATTTCGAATTTCTTTAAAACCATCCACACTAGAACGTAATAAGTCATAATTATATGCAAGTTCAATACCTGTTTGACCATAATTATATAAGCCTACAGCATGAGCAAATAACTTACCAAAAGGATAGATTCTTTCTTCTTTACCATCTTCTTCTTTTGTATAAGCTAATATTTCACCGGAATCACTTAAAATGCTACCTCTTACAACAGTTTTTGAAAAGGTATCATATCTTTTATTATATTCATTTTTAACTATTTTTTTACTTTCAACAGAAACAAAATATGCGTAATATATTCCCATGGCTATAAAAAGCAATGAAAATATAACCATAGTACTAACTACAACTTTATTAGTTTTTTTGTTAGCAGTAATTTCACTTGCAGTGTTTCCGTTTTTATCAACTTTAACTCTTCTGCCTCTTCTACTTGTTGGTCTTCCCGTTTTGCCTTTAGCAGAATTATATCTTGTATTTCTTGACTTATTAACATTTGATTTATTGTTATTCGTCTGTTTATTAGTCACTTTAATCTCCTCTACTAAATTCCTCTTTATAATTTATTTCTTTTTAATCTGACGCATTGCCTTTTTGGCAGTTTTATATTTGTTATTATCAGTAAAATCACTGTAACCTACCGTTACATCTTCAACATCACTTTCATTAACAGCATTCTTTTCCTGGCTTCTTGCTAAAACAGTAATACCCTGAATTATTGAAAATACAATAATTGTACCAAGAATAGAACTACCACCATAACTAACAAGTGGTAAAGTAACACCAGTACTTGGTATCATTTTAATACTTCCGCCAATTGTTAGGAAAATCTGTACAACATAAGCTATACCAAATCCATATGCAATTAATTTATAAAAGAACTTCTTTTGAATAACCGCTGTTCTAATAAATGCTACAAAACAACTCATGCAAACAAGTATTAATAATAAAGCAAATATGCCACCAAATTCTTCGGCAATTGCGCTAAAAATAAAGTCCTTTTCAACTACAGGAATTTTATCTGGCATACCCTTACATAGACCTGTTCCAAGCCATCCGCCAGCGCTAATAGCAAATAAAGATTGGGCAATCTGATAACCTTCATTATCGATTATTGACCAAGGATCTTTAAATGCAGCAACTCTAACTCTTACGTGAGCAAAAAGCTTATACGCTATAATTGAAGCTCCTGTTCCACCAGCAAGGCCTGCAAATAAATATAAAAACTGACTTGTAGCAGCATATAACATAAATAAATAAACCAAAAAGAATATAAGTGCTCCACCTAAATCCTTTGATAAAACTAAAATAATAACATATATACCAGCAAATACCGTGGTTATAAATATATGTTTAAATCTGGTTGATTGACTAAGCATACCAGCTATAAAAAATACAAAAAATATCTTAGCGAATTCAGATGGCTGAAATGAAAAACCCAATATTCTAATGTTAATCATCGCACCAAATACTGCTCTACCTAAAACAAACACGATTCCAAGCATTACAATTCCAATAATACCGTAAACATAAGTTAAATCCTTAAGTAATGATATTTTACTAATCATAAATGGAACTATGATTGTAAGAGTTGTAGCAAAACATGCTATGTAAAACTGCTTTAAGCATTTATCATAGTTAAGTCTTGTAATCATAACGAAACCAATAGCAATAAGCATACACATATTACTTAACAACAATCTGTTAAGTGTGCTATAAAGCATTGGGAATACAGCAAGAACAATTATAAAATATAATAATTGCAAGCCATATAAATTAATAATTTTTTGCTCTGGTTTATTTATGTATATAACTAAAAAACCAGTAAAATGAAGTAAGAATATTAAAATATTCTGACTATTATAAATGTTTTTTATATTCTCTTTAGTCTTTGCACCTGCAGCCTGAAAACACATTATGGAATAAATAGCCATATATGTAATCATTAAGTACTTAGATAGTGCAAGAAAAAAACTCTCCATAACTCTTCCTTTCTCATATTATTTCTTATATAAATTTTTCATGTTTTATTTCACACCTCTTAAGAAATGTCCTCTTGTAAAATTATTATTTTCAAAGAATATATAATCACTTTTTTCACCACTATATAGCAATCTAGCATAACTAGTAATAATGTCAATTATTTCTTCAATACCTTCATCTGTAAATTCTAGTCGTAAGTACTTATTATTAATATCAAGCACTTTATCAAATACACCATATAAAGATGTAGGTACACTATTATAAATTGTATTTTGACAGTATCTACAGTTAGTAGCAATTTGAAACTTATTATTTAAGTCGTCTTTTATATATCCTTTTTCACATTTATGCGAACAACCCTTGGTATTTCTAATAACACAATTAGCTGATACCATAACTGGCATTTTACCATAAACAACTAATTCTTCATTATAATTTGAAATAAGGTTTTTAATCTGTTCATATCTTAATTCTAATGGAAATGTTAAGCATAAATTGTTATAAGATTTATTGATATTTTCATCGTTAAAAAGCTCTTTATTTTCGCTTATAAATTCATCAATACAATTGAAACTATACGAATTAAAAGTATAAATGGTATTATCAAAAATTAAATCTAAATTTTTATTAATGTTTTTAATTATATTATTAATAATAAAGTATTCTTCATAACTCCTTATTAAAAAACCATCAATATCATTATTAATTAGCTCATTGATAGAATCCATAAACATCTTTTCTTTTTCAAAATGTAAAAATCTAATACATGCATAATATATCTTCTTATTTCTGCTATGAGCCATTTTTAAAAATTTATAAAATTTTTCAGGTTTTTCAAAAATAAAATCCTCAACATAGATATCAAAATCAATATCTAATTCAATTATATTTTCAAGTTGATTAAAATCATTAACTAAAACTCTTAATCTTTTATCTTTATTTTTGCAATTATTTAAATCTTTTAATTTATTAAAATTATTTATATCTTTAGATAATTCATTTTCAAATTTGTAATCAACTATTCTATTAGTAACATATTTCTGATTAATGATTTCAGTTATTCTATCTACACATTCTCTTTTTAATTGTTTTAGATTACCAACAGATAAGAATAAACCACTTTCTAAATTAACATTTATTTCTTTTGCAATATACAAAGTATTACCAAGTTTTGATAATTGCTTTTCTACTTCATTAGCATCTAATTCTCTATTAATAGCTAAATCTGGTGTAATACTTTCAAATTCTGTGATAATATATTCTTCATACTTTCTTAAAGCAGTAACCTTAACTTTAATTGGAGTATCTTTTTTTATCACAACATCTATAATTAAATCTTCTCTTTTATTATTTTCAATAAAGGATTTATTTAAATAATCAGTTAAGGATTTATTCTCTGCTCTAAATTTTGGTTTAGTTAAAGACATCATGCTTTTATCACAATGAATTTTATAATAACTTTCATTAAATCCATTTCTATTAAATAGATCTAATAAGTTATTATAATCATCATCCTTAACTTCATATTTCATTTTTCCACTATCAATACTATCTTTATTGGATAGATAATAATCTATGTACTTTCTATATATGCTAACAACACCAGCAACATATGTAGGTTTTTTCATTCGGCCTTCAATTTTAAGTGAATAAACACCACTATTAATAATTTCTGGAAGAATCTTTATTGTACACATATCCTTAGTACTTAATAAAGTGGATTTGTGTTCTTCAAATACATAATCCTTTCTACAAGGCTGTGCACATCGACCTCTGTTTCCACTTCTACCACCAATAACCGAACTTAATAAACACATACCTGAGTAACAATAGCATAATGCACCATGAATAAAACTTTCAATTTCAATATCAACATTTTCACTAATGTCTTTTATACCTTCAAGAGATAATTCTCTAGGAGTAACAACACGAGAAGCACCTAGTTCTTTATATTTTTTTGCGGTTCTTTTACCGTTAATTGTACTCTGTGTACTAATATGAATATCAAGATTTTTAAAGTTATCTTTTATAAATTTAAATACCCCCATATCCTGAACTATGACTGCATCAAGTCCAGCTTCGTATAAAGGTAAAATATAGTCATATAAATCTTTTTTTATTTCATCATCTTTTAAAAGAGTATTTACAGTTAAATATATAAATGCTTCATGAATATGCGCATAATTAATAGCCTCAATAAGTTCATCCTTATTTAGGTTATTAGCAAATGCTCTTGCACCAAATTTATTGCCACCAGTATATACCGCATCAGCCCCTGCATTAATGGCTGCTTTTATACATTCTAAATCACCTGCAGGAGCAAGTAATTCTACTTTTCGTGTAATATTCATAAATCACCTGTAATCAATAAAATATTCTCATAAAAATATAAACGGTCAAATAACACGTTTGACCGTTTAAAAAGCAAATATATAAAATTAATTATTCCTCAACCGGAGTGTCAGTCTTTTTTGTAGTTCTACGTGTACGCTTCTTAGGTTTTTCTTCTTCATCTACAGAAGCTTCTTTAGCCATAATCTCTAAAGGTGTTTCCACTGTTTCTTTCTTTACGGTAGTCTTTCTAACTCTAGTTTTTTTAGGCTTTTCTTCAACTGCATCTTCAACAGTAGTTTCAACACTTACAGGTGCTGAAACACTATTTTCCATCATAGTTTCAATCTTTATAAGTCTCTTTTGATATTCAACAACTCGTTTATTATAATCAGCATTTTCCTTAGTTAAAGTATCAAGTTTAACCTGTAAAGCTATAAGTTCATGTCTTAGGTCATATATTTGTTTATCTTTTTCTTCAACATCATTTTCAAGCATATCTGCCTGCTTTTTTGCCTTAAAATAATCATCTGCAATATTGATTTCTAATAAAGCATGCTGAAAGTCTCTATTCTGTCTTCTGTAAACGTCGTCTTTTTTGTATTCTGTTATTTTTGTATTAAGATAAGATGCAATCTTTTGTAGATAAGCATCACTTTCAAATCCACTAAGCGTGAAGATTTTACCATCTATAATAACATCAACTGCATTCTTTGATGACATACATTACCCCTCCGAATAATTTTGATTTACATAACTAATTCCATTATACATTATTTCAGCGTAAATGCAACAGTTTTTTGACATAAAAAACTCAATATATAGTGCTTATTCACCCATGCTTACCCCAAGATGTTTATATGCAGCTTCAGTTACTACTCGTCCACGTGGTGTTCTATTGATAAAACCCTGTTGTAATAAAAATGGTTCATATACATCTTCTATTGTTCCAGCATCCTCTCCTAAAGATGCAGCAAGTGTATCAATACCAACTGGCCCACCAGCAAATTTATATATAATAGTTTCTAATATTGACTTATCACCCTTATCAAGACCAAGGGAATCAATTTCCATTAAATCTAAAGTACTTGAAACAACATCCTTTGTAATAACTCCATCAAATCTAATTTGTGCATAATCTCTTACTCTTTTTAAAAGTCGATTTGCAATTCTTGGTGTACCTCTTGAACGTTTTGAAAGGTCTGATGCAGCATCTTCATTGATATCAACATCTAACAATTCAGATGAACGAATAATAATCTCCTTAAGTTCACCAGGAGTGTAATAATCTAGTTTATAAGATATACCAAATCTATCCCTTAGTGGCGCTGTAAGCATACCTGCTCTTGTTGTTGCACCAACTAATGTGAATTTTGGAAGATTAATTCTAACAGATCTACTACCAGAATCCTTACCAATAACTACATCAATATAAAAATCTTCCATAGCTGAATATAAAACTTCTTCTACCTGTCTATTAAGTCTATGAATCTCATCTATAAACAAAACATCACCTTCAGATAAGCCATTAAGAATAGCTGCTATTTCACCAGGTTTTTCAATAGCCGGACCAGATGTAGCTTTCATTTTAACACCCATCTCATGAGCAATTATTCCAGCAAGTGTTGTTTTACCAAGTCCCGGCGGACCATAAAATAAAATATGATCCAAGCTTTCACCTCTTCTTTTAGCAGCATCTATTGAAATTTGTAAATTTCCTTTAAGTCTTTCCTGACCAATATATTCTGATAAATATACAGGTCTTAAACTCTTTTCGATTTTAATATCTTCACCAGATATATCTGTATTAAGTGTTCTTCGTTCCATATTAACCTACCATATATAAATTTATGATTATAAATAATATAAATCTATTATTTATAATTAAATATTTATTATCTTGTATTAATTTATAATTTTTAATGCTAATGATACAATATCTCCAGCTTCATATGAATCTTTAATCTCAACTGAAGAAACAGCTTTAAGAGCCTGCGACTTTCCATAGCCTAAAGTAACAAGTGTTTCAATTGCATCGTTAATAGCGCTATTACCAGCTGAACTCTGGTTGCTTCCATCTGAAAATCCTGCAGCAGTTCCTAATATATCTTCTGTATCAAACTTATCTTTTAATTCTAATATTATTTTTTGTGCTGACTTACTACCAACACCTGGAGCTTTTGAAATTGCTTTACTATCTCCTGAGATAATTGCAGTAATTAAATCCGATGTTGTTAATGTGGACATTATAGATAAAGCACTCTTAGGTCCAACACTATTAACAGTAATTAGTTTTTTAAATATATTTAAATCTTCACGACTTAAAAATCCAAATAAAGTCATGGCATCTTCTTTAACATGAAAATATGTATGAAGTTTAACATCCATGCCAATTGTAACTTCAGATACAACATCTGATGGAACTAAAATTTCATATCCAATTCCGTTGTTTTCAACTATTACAATACCTTCCATAAGGTCAGCAACTTCACCTTTTACAAAAGCAAACATATAATCCTCTTTTCATATAAAATATATAATTAATAAAATATATAACTGATAAAATATCTTTTTAAAATTCAATATTTTTCTTATACAAATACTACAATAGTATAACGTAAAATATATATTTTTTCAATGTAACAATAAAATGCATAAGTAAAAAAATAAGGCTAAAAATATTATTAAATTTTATATTTTTAGCCATTACATTTATCTAAATATATATTTACTTTTATAAAATCTACTTCTTATAATCAAACCATTTTTTCATAGTGTCTAATATCGTAACTAGTTCCTCTTCTTTTATCACATACGGAACCATAGCATACATATATTTTAAAAAGGTTCTACTAAATACTCCATTATCATATGCAAACTTTTTAAATCCTTCAAGTGTTTTTTCATCATAAACTTCAATACATACGCATCCACCCATAATTCGAATTTCTTTTATTCTTGGATCATTAAATCCTTTCATTTCTCGCCTTGTTATATTTTCAATATTCTTTATTCTTTCGATGTAATTATCTCTTTCAAATAATTCTATGGATTTTAAAGCAGCTGCACAGGCTAATGCATTTCCCATAAATGTTGGTCCATGCATAAATGCTTTTGTATCATCATCACTTAAAAATCCATCAAAAACTTTTTTATTTGCTACAGTTACAGCATGTCCTATATAGCCACCTGTTAATGCTTTACCTAAAACTAATATATCTGGCAAAACCAAGTCAGCAACAAATCTATTACCTGTTCTACCAAAACCTGTAGCAACTTCATCAAATATTAATAAAACATCATACTTATCGCAAAGAATTCTTGCCTTCTCTAAAAAACTAATATCATACATAAGCATTCCGCCAGCACCTTGTAATAGGGGCTCAACTATAAAGCATGTTAATTTATCGCCATATTCAGCAAATGCGCTTTCTAACGCATCAATTTTTGTTGGAATATGAATTACACCTTTTTTCTTTTCGTTATTATCACCAAACGCAAAATGATAATCAACATCATCACCAACTTCCATTGCCTTAAAAGTATCACCATGATAAGCATGCTCTAATGCTAAAATCATTTCTCGATCACTTCCACGATTTGTATTAAATTGTAGTGCCATCTTTAATGCAACTTCTACTGCTACACTTCCTGAATCAGAAAAGAAACAATAATCCAAATCTCCAGGTAACCAACTTGCTAATTTGTCTGATAATTTCAACACATTATCATGTGTTAATCCACCAAGCATCACATGAGCAAATTTTTCAAGTTGGTTATTAATAGCCTCATTAATTTCAGGATGATTATATCCGTGTATAACACTCCACCAAGATGATACTGAATCTATTAAATCATGATCATCTTCAGTATATAAATGAACTCCTTTAGCATATTTTATTTTTATAGGTTCACTCATTGTTTTCATTTGAACATATGGATACCAAATCATTTTAATCCTCCATAATTAATTTATTTATTTCAATATTTATATCGACGTCGTTTTTACTAACTGTTGATAATACTGGAATTTCTGTTTTAATTTCACACATTTTTTTATTATCTTCTTCCATCAAATCGCCTTTATGAAAATTATTTAATATAATACCTTTTATTATTATATTGATATTTTTCATATATTCATATGTTAATACTGTACTATTAATAGTACCAAGTCCAGCATCTGCTACAATTAAACATGGAAGATCCAATAATTTAATAATATCTTCTAACATTATAGTTTTATCATCATATCTAATCGGACAAATTATCCCTCCGCTACCTTCACATACAACAAAATCATATTCATCACATAATTTATCATATTCTTCTTTGATTACATCTAAACATACAGGATTTCCTTCTAATTGTGATGCAAGATGAGGAGATATTGCTTTTTCATAAACATATGGGCACATACTTTCAAGTGGTTGCTTTATTTTAGAAACCTCTTTTATATGTAATGCATCTCCTGGAATAAGTTTTCCATTCTCATCTTTTTCATTGCCACTCATAGCAGCCTTAAAATATGCAACATTTAATCCTGCTTCTTTTAATTTTTTAACTATTAAAGCTGTTACATATGTTTTTCCAACGTCTGTTCCTGTTCCAGTTATAAATAAACCTTTATTCATTTTTTTCCTCCTTTTTCCTCCTTGATGATAATCCCAATTCATTAATCATATTAATATCATCGCTAATTCCATTTCCAGAAGTTGTAAGCATATCTCCTGTAATCGCAGCATTTGCTCCTGATATAAAAGCAGTTTCTCCGCAATTACTCATAAGATTTCTACCAGCTGCTAATCTTATGTCAGCTTCTGGTAAAATAAATCTAAACATAGCTATTGTTCTTAAGATTTCATCTTCGGTTATTCGTTCTAGATTTTCTAATGGAGTTCCAGGTATTGGAATTAAAGCATTTATAGGAACTGAATTAATTCCTTCTTCAGCAAGTGTTAGAGCCATATCTATTCTATCATCCATGTTTTCGCCGATACCAATTATTCCACCTGAACACACTTCTAAACCAGCAGCTTTTGCCCTTCTAATGCAGTTAATTTTATCTTCAAATGTATGTGTACTACAAATAATTTTAAAATTATTTCTAGATGTTTCAATATTTGAATGATATCTTTTTACTCCTGCCTCAACTAAACTTTTAAACTGATTATCTTCTAACAACCCAAAAGAAGCACATAGTTTAATATTTGTTTCTTCTTTTAACGTTTTATAACAATCAATTGCTTTAGTGAATTCATTTCCACTAAGTTTTTTACCAGCAGTTACTATGGCAAATCTATCAACACCTTTGGATTCGTTATGTTTACATTCCTTTAGAATTCTTTCTTTATCTAAGAAATCATAGGTTTCAATATTTGTATTATGATGTATGGATTGTGCACAGAATTTGCAATTTTCACTGCACTTACCACTTTTACCATTTATAATCGTGCAAAAATCCACATAATCTCCACAAAAATAGTTTTTTATATCATTTGCTGATTTGCATAATTCTTTTAAGTCTACTGTTTTAAAGAAATTTAAATCATCTTCTCTATTTAATCTTCTACCATTTATTATTTCTTCTTTTAGTTTTTTAATATCCATATTCTATATTCCTTTATCTTTAATTATTGGTAATATCCTTTTTGTTATTATTGTAGATACAATACAAAGAACTACATCTCCTGGTACTGCTAATACAAAACAATATAAAAACAAACTTGTAATACTTATAGGATCATCTAACCATAGTTTTCGCATTAAATAGCAATATATCATGCCGCAAAAATAAACTATTATCAAACCGGCAAAGCATCCAATTAATATATTTATGTTATTAAACTTGCCATTATAAATTATTAATCCAGTAATATAAGTTCCAAAGATAAAACCAATTAAATATCCAAATGTGGGTTGAAAAATATAAGATATACCTCCACCATTTGAAAATACAGGTATGCCCATAAGTCCAAGTAATATATATATTATTACAGCCATAGCTCCTCTATTCTTTCCTAGTAAAGTTCCCGCAAGAGTTGTAAAAAGAAATTGTAATGTAAATGGGCATAAGGGAATTGGTATCTTAATAAATGCTCCAACCATAATAAGAGCACTAAACATAGATACTAATGTCATATCTTTGATATTAATATTTTTATTAATAGTATCGCTTCTTTCCATAATTTCACTTCCTTCCAGCTTGATATTATAGCATTGCTTTTACATATCGTCAACCGTACAAAAATACGAAGGGTGACAATTGAGCAAAAAAAGATTATATTAGCATTTAATATACTAATATAATCCTTTTATTATTTATTGAGTTTTCTCATAAATCTAGCAAATGCTTCCTTACCTTTATCATCTCTTTTAAAAACACCTGCATCTTCTAAAACTCTTAAAAATACTTTACCAATCTCAATTTTTAATATCTTTTTTGTATTTCTTCTATTAAATTGATATTCATCTTTAAATGTTAAGAACCAATCATAATGTTTACCAATCTTTTCATCATCTTTAAAATCTCTATTATCAATAATAGCTTCGCCAAGTAATTTCATTTCTTCTTTTAATCTTGATGGTAAAACAGCAAGTCCCATAACTTCTATAAGACCAATATTTTCCTTCTTAATATGGTGTAGTTCAGCGTGTGGATGATATAAGCCTAAAGGATGTTCATTCGTTGTGATATTATTTCTAAGAACAATATCAAGTTCATAATAAGCACCCCTTTTTCGTGCAATTGGCGTTATTGTATTATGACGTATCTTTTCTGTATATGCATATATATATACTTTCTCATCATTATACTCTTTCCATGTATTAAATATCTTAGTACCAAGTTCAGATAATCTGTCAGTATCCTTAGCTCTTAGTCTAATAACTGACATAGGCCATTTTACAATACCAACTTTAATATCTTCAAATCCTTTAATTTTAAACTCTCTTTCAATAGGTGCCTTAGCCATAGCAAAATCATAGTTGCCACCCTGAAAATGCTCATGAGTAAGAATTGATCCACCTACTATAGGTAAATCTGCATTTGAACCAACAAAATAATGTGGAAAAATCTTTACAAAATCAAATAACTTTTTAAAAATTTTCTCATCAATTACCATTGGTACATGTTTACTATTTAATACGATGCAATGTTCGTTATAATAAACATATGGCGAATACTGAAATCCCCATTCTTGTCCATTTATAACTAGAGGAATTATTCGATGATTGCCTCTTGCTGGATGGTTAACTCTTCCAGCATAGCCTTCATTTTGAATACATAATTGACATTTTGGATATGATTTCTTCTTGCTCTTTTTTGCAGCAGCAATTTCTTTTGGATCCTTTTCTGGTTTAGATAAATTAATAGTGATATCCAATTTACCAAATTCAGTTTCTGTTTTCCACTTAACATCCTTTGCAATCCTGTATCTTCTAATGTAATTTATATCCTGATTAAATTTATACAAATAACTAGTAGCATTCTTAGGTGTCGTTTTTTTATAAATCTCATTAAACTTCTCTATCACCGATGAAGGTGGTGGAGTTAATTTTGACATAATTTTTGTATCAAATAAATCCCTATATGTCGTTGTATTCTCTTTTATCAACCCTTTATCATAGGCATAATCAAGCATGCCTTCTAAAATCTTTTCTAAATCATCCTCTGATTTATATGAATCCTCATAATAATCTTCAAGTTCAAATAATTCTAGTAATGAATTGATTACATATACCCTATCGTATTTTGAGATTATTTCATTATCTTCCCCATATTTTACAAGCTTTGCAATATACTCATATATATCGATCATTATATAACCTCTTTTTTCCTTTTTATGTCAGAATATAAAATTAAAATTTGACAGGACCATCACCTATGTTAACTACATAAAATGAAGCGTCATATCCTATTATGTTTTTATAAGCATTACCAACATTATTTATAAAATCATTAGTATTTTCTGATTTAACAATTGCTACTCCACAGCCACCAAATCCTGCACCTGTCATTCTTGCACCAATAACGCCTTCCTGTTTAAGTGCTTCATTAACAATGGTATCAAGTTCTATACCGGTAACCTCATAATCATCTCTTAACGATTCATGACTCTTAATCATAAGTTCACCAAATGTTTTTAAATCATTTGCATTAAGTGCTTCAACTGCTTCTACTGTTCTTTCATTTTCACTAACAGCATGTTTAGCTCTCTTGATTAAGATTTCATCATTTATTACAGATTTTAATTCATTAAATTTTTCAACAGTCAAATCACCTAACGAGTTTATATCTGTTACAGTTTTAATTTTTTCTAGTGCCTTTTCACACTCAGATCTTCTTTCATTATATTTAGAATCACCCAGTCCTCGTTTTTTATTTGTATTTAAAATAACTATATTTGAATCTTTCAATACTACTGGTGCATATTCAAAACTTAAATCAGATGTATCAAGGAATATTGCACTATCTTTTTTGCCCATTGCAATGGCAAACTGATCCATAATGCCGCAATTCACTCCTATAAAATCATTTTCAGCTTTTTGGCCTATAAGTGCATTCTTAATCATATCAATGTCAATATCATATAAGTCCTGACATATGAAACATGTTAACACTTCAAGTGAAGCTGAAGATGAAAGTCCCGAGCCATTTGGTATTGTACCACATATAGCAACATCAAATCCACTAGTAATTTTATAACCTTCGTTTTGTAACGCCCAGATTACACCTTTAGAATAATTAGCCCAATTATCCTTCTCTTCATTCTTAAGATTATCAACAGAAGTTTCAATAATACCTATTTCTTCAAAATTCATAGAATAAAAACGTAATTTATCGTCATCTCTTTTTCTTGCAACAGCATATGTTCCAATTGTTAAAGCACAAGGAAATACATGACCACCATTATAATCTGTGTGCTCTCCGATTAGGTTTACTCTTCCCGGCGCAAAATATGCTCGTATATCTCCAAAATCACCGAATTTTTGCTTAAATATATCTAATAATTTATCCTTCATACTCTCTCCTCTCTATTAGGATTAAATATTAATAAAAGATTTCCTGTAATCTAAATTATACACTAAAATCTCTAATTACTTTTAAACTTGGAAGTGCATTACCATCATAATCAAATAATGCCTGATTAGCCCATTCATTACCACATGGACCTGGATCATTAATGTATTTTAATGATTCTTTATTAGCCCATCCACTTCCCTTAATCGGAATCCATGCTGGTTCCCAATAAAAGAATCCATTACCTAATCCATTAGGTATATCTTTTATGATTTCAAGAACATTTTCTATAAAATCACTTTGTCCTTCTTTAGTCATAGGGTAATCAACATCAGCAGATCTTTCCTTAGTAGCTGCCATTCCCTTTCTTTCATTATCCGAAAGTCCTTCTTTATCAGCATAATCCTCTGTAGTAAATCCCATTCCAAGTTCAACGATGTTTATAGGCTTATTGTAACGTTTAGCTAAATCATCAACATTTGCTTTTAGTTTATCTAGCCCACCTTGCCAGAAAGGATAATATGAAAGTCCAATAATCTGAAAATCACCACCATCGTTTTTTATATAATTATCAAACCATTCAACACACTTTTCATTATTTCCACCACAATCTAAATGAATCATGATAGGAACATCTTCACTAATACTTCTAACAGCATCAATACCACTATTAATTAGCATTGTAATTTCTTTGAAATTTGGATATTTAGCCACAGGCCAAAGTAAACCATTAGTCAATTCATTGCCTACCTGAATCATTGTAGGAAATACTTTTTCACTTTCTAATTTCTTTAAAGTTTCATATGTAAAATTATAAAGTGATTTACTAAGATGATTAATATCCATTCCTCTCCATGCTTTTGGAATATTCTGTTTTCCAGGATCTGTCCAAAAATCACTATAGTGAAAATCTAATAAAAATCCCATTCCTAAAGCTTTTGCTTTTTTTGCAATGTAAATAAGAGTATCTAAATCATTTGTACCTGCACCATATGGATTGTTATTCTCATCATATGGATCATTCCATAATCTGATTCTAACGTAATTACACCCATAATCCTTTAAAATTTCCAAAACTTCTTTTTCTTTATTTTCATCGAAATATTTTGCACCACATTCTTCTAATTCTTTTAATGTGGATACGTCCATACCTTTTATAAACTCCACCATAATCAACCTCTTTTCTTTTTCTTATTCTCTTTTTTTAATTCTCTTTTTATTTATTCAAAAAACTGTAAGCACATGTAATCTGTGCTTACAGTAAATCTTATAAATCAAAATTAGTAAATCTTTTAAGCATAGCTTTGTATCTGAATCTTACCATTTCGTTCTTTTCAAGAACATCCTTTTCATCACCTCTGTACTGGCAACGTATGCAGTAAAATTCATCCTTATCTTTGTCATAAAACATATCGATGTCTAAATCCCTCATAAAGCATGATGGACATCTGTAATTTAATTTGCCTTTTCCAACTTGAGCCATGATTTGCACACCTCCCCTTCCTTAATATTTTTCTTAAGTCCGAGTGTAAACATTGGTGAGAATGCATAACCCTCTCTTATATAAGATACACCATCATTTGAATCAGTGTATAAAGATACTTTTGTATCAATGGCATCAATCACTGCTTCAGTATTCTTTCCACCATCAACAATTTCTTCTCTACATTTGTATTCATAGATTATTTCTTTTGTTAAATCATCAGATGAAGCTGTAAGTTTAATTCCATTCATATCTTCAGGATATTCTGTTGTACCATAACAAGCTACCATGTACTCATTAAGTTCAACCTTAGCATTAGGATTACTCATACTTAAGATTTCTCTTTCAATACGAATAGTTCCTTCACCTTCCTTAAAGATAACTTTTGTCTGAAGTTTTACAGTAAGGTCATAGAATTCAATGTCAACTGGTTTAAGTGTGACAATTCTTTCGTCACCTTCCTGTGAGAATGATGCTGTTGTTCTACATAAAGCTAAATCTACTTCTTCACCATTATATGTAAGTTTTGCACTTCTAATGGTACCTTCACCAGCGTAATGTGTAAAGTAACCAGCTCTATATTTCTCCTGAATAAGGAATGGATATGAAGCATCCTGTACATGCTTTGTACCAATACCTACTGGCCAATACAATTTAGAAGCATATGGACGAAGGTCTACAATTGCACCACCCTGTTCCATGTTAACACATGCTCTCATGTATGGATCGCAATACCAGAATAACTGCTTATCTGAACCATACAAAATATCTCTCCAAAGAGCACATTCAGGTTCTGTATATGTCTTCTTTTCTCTATAATAATCAGCAAATTCAGCCATTGTCATATCAACTAATTTGCCTTCTTTTTTAAGTTCACCGTAGTATGCACATCCATCTTCATAACTCTTTAAAAGTAATTCGTATGGTGCTTCCCATCTGCCCATCTTATTCATCCAACCTGGTCCAACAAACATCATGTTATATGAATAACCATTATTGTATTTTTCAAGAGAACGATACTGATCAATCAAATTATATAAATATGGATACTCCCAAGTTTTGCTATCATAAATCATACCACGAAGTACATTCTGTGGATGTGTTCCAAAGTTAGAACCATTACCATCATAACAAGCAATTAAATCTCTTGATAAATGAGGTATTGCTACAATTCCACTATCTTCGGATTCATTAGCTGCAGGAGCGTGTGTGTTCTGTTTTGAAGGAATCCATGGATTCCATGGGCCACCATCAAATAATGTATACCATGAATTATTACATGTATGGTATGCCTTAGGTCCTTCTTCCCAACATGTTGCAACCGCACACTTAACAGATGGATATTTTTCTTTAATATAGTTTGTTAAGTCAGCATCCATGTAATATGAACCTGTTGATTCTGGGTAAAAACCAAATTTATCATAAAACTTACCAAATACATCATCAACAATTGACTTCTTATCTTCCATTGAAAACATCCAAATACAGAAATCTTTTGTTTTGTATTTTTCTCTAAACTCTTCACAAGGAAGACCTAATAACGAAAGTGCAATTTCATCACCATATTTCTCATGATCTTCTTTTGCTAAAGCAACAGCCTCATCATTAAAAAGTGAAGCATATGTCATTTGAATAGTTGTTTTCAATCCGTTCTTATGAGCAATTGCTTGCTGTGTTTTAAAAATATCGAGCGACTCAGTAAGCAAAGCCTCTCTACCTATATCTTCTTCTTTGCCATGTCCTGTAACCTTTTCCGCATATTCAGGTACCATTTCAGGACGATGAATAATATTTACTATAAACTTATCCATCTTTATCTCCTTTCTCTTTTTTTCATATGTGAATATTTCTCTCTTTCACTAAAAAAATTGTAACATAGTTATTAATTCATCGTCAATTTGAAACCATCATAAGTACCTGTTTTTGCCTTATTTTATGCGATTTTTATACAAGTACAGTTTAACTTGTATCTAAAAATACCGGTTCATAACGATTATGTATACAATCATTATGAACCGGTAAACAAATTACATATTAGATTTTATAATCAATGAAATATCATTAACTATTTTCTTTTAGCTGATTTAAGTTTTGAAGCATTGCTATATACTTTAACTTTCTTACCATTCTTTCTGAATGCGAATACTTTATAGAAATACTTCTTACCCTTACTAGCCTTCTTGTCTAAGAATGAATGTTTCTTAGCACTCTTAAGTGTAGCAACTTTCTTAAAGCCTTTTTTCTTATTTGTTGAACGATAAACTACATATCCGTTAGATTTCTTAACTTTCTTCCATGTAATCTTAATTCCGCTCTTAAGACCTTTTGCTTTAACCTTAGAAACTTTACCTGGTGTCTTAACTTTTACAGCCTTACTTGCTGCAGAGTAACCATATTCATTGCTTCTTGCAACTACTGTAAACTTAACTGTCTTACCAGCTTTACCATATTTAACAATCTTGCTTGTCTTAGTTGTACCAGCAACCTTCTTACCATTTGCATAAATAGCATAGCTTGTTGCTCCGTCAACTGCCTTCCAAGTAATTTTAACCTTTGCACCCTTAGTTGCTTTAATTGATTTAACTTTAACCTTTGTTGGAGCACTTAATTTAGCTTTGTTCTTGCATTCTTTATCTGTGTAATATTCAACAGCCCATGTATTTTTGCCGTTCTTTAAATCTCTGTAGAAGTAAAGTTTAACAAAGTTATTAGATGTAGCCTTGAACTGTGGATTAGCAGCACCCTGTGAACCTGTAAGGTTAGTTGCATTCCAATCCTTCTCTGTATATACATTAAATGCATATGTTGTGCCCTTTACAGCCTTACCAAGTTTAATTGAGTAAACATCGTTACCTTCCTTAGCAAGTACATCTGGCCAAGTATCTTCTTTCTTTTCGTATGCTTTGCCATCATCATCAACACCCTTAACGAAATCACCAGCCCAGTAATTGCTAAAGATACCCTTACCAGCATCTGTGTTTGTATAAGCTGTTGTTGAACCAGCAACATAGTATGTCCAATCTACGAAGCTATCTGCTTCTTCCTGAGTCTTAAATACCTTATTGTACTTAATATATGCTTTATTTCCAGCTGATAAGAATGCTTTAAATCTTGAAAGGTCAGCATCTGATGTTGAGATATCACCATAATCGCCAATATCTGTCTGCCAGATTGTACCTTCTTTATCAGCTTTATCGCCCTTACCATAATCTTCATTCTGTGGATTAACAACTACCTGGTAACCACCATAAATAGCTTTATAACCCTTAAATACATACCAGCCATTACCAACTTCAGTCATAGGATAACAATTTCTACCCCAATATGTCTTTGTAGCTTTCATTCCTGGTATATCTGTATTAAATGCTAAGTAAAGATCTTTAGAACCTGTAACACCATAGAAATAATAAATTGCTACTTCGTCAAATTCTGTTGGTTCTTTACATTCAGTATCATCAAAATATTCAACTGTAAACTTGCTGTTTACTAAATCATATGTAATCTTAACATAAGCATCAGCTACTGCAAGGAATGAATAATTATTCTTCCAAACCTTACCGAACCAGCTCTTGTCTGCATATACATTAAGAGCATATGTTTCAAACTTCTTAGCTTTTTCCTTTGAAACCCATGTTAACTTCTTGCCGTCAGATGATTTTTCCATCTGATCAAGCCAGTTAGCATCACCAACATATCTGTTTTCGGCTTCAACGAAACGATAATTATCCTGAGCCCAATAGTTACTAAAGATACCCTTATCACAAGCTGGTTCAAATGCACCAGTTGATCCTGCAATATAGTAATTCCAACCGAATGCTTTATCAAATGCTTCAGCTTCTTCAACAGAATCAAATAATGTATTGTACATTACGTATGCAACTTTCTTTTCAAATAATGCATTGTATTTTTCATTATTAGTATCTGCTGTTTTAACATCACCGTAATATCCAAAATCAATGATCCATGTTGTATTTTCATTATCATTGCTATTTGTAGGATATACTTCGCTATGTGGATTAGCTACAATTTGGAATCCACCGAAATCTTTATATACATCAAATGTATACCAATTATCTTTACCAGCCACCTTCTTAAGTGGGAAACATGTTCTATTCCAATATGTTTCTTTATAAGCATTACCTAATTTATCAGCATCCTGAGATGAAGCAATAGCAGCTTTAGCAAATGCTATTGTTAAAGTATCATTTGCTACATCTTTATCACCTGGATAATATACATAAATTGTAGCCATTGGATTTTCAATTTTAACTAATTCTGTATATGTATCATCTGTATAAATCTTATATGAAACGATTTTACCTACTGAATCAAAGTATACTTTTAAGAATCCAGTAGCAGGAATTTCATAATCTGACCAATTGATAACAACATCATTCCAGCTGCCTTTTGGACCATAAACACCATTTCCTAATACAGCGCCATTTAATACTTTTCCAAATTCATAAGAATACATACCATCACTTAATTTTGTCATAGGCTGTAAAGAACCATCTGTTCCAAAATAGAAATCAGGTTTTTCTGTTGTATCTTCAATTAAATTTTTATAATCTGAATCTTCATATACTTCATATGTAACTGTACCAGCTGCAGAATCATAAACTACCTTACCATATCCATCAGCATAGATAATATAACTTCCCCAATCTACAGCTACATCATTCCAATCTAAACTATTATAAACGCCAAATTCAGCGTTACCTTTATTAACCTGACCAACCTTAAGTGAATAAACACCTTCAGATTCTTCAGTCATCTTATTGCCTTCTGATAAATCATTACTAAAGCCAACATAATATGCTTTTTCAATGATTTCTTTAGTATATTCAGCATCTTCATATACTTTAATTTCTAAAGTATGACTAACTGTATTAAATACAAGTTTAACGTAACCAGCAGGAATTGCCTTTGTACCAAATTCATACTTAACATTCCAATCAGTATCTTCTGTTACAGTAACCCATTCATTTGTAGTTTCTTCAACTTTACCAAGTTTATATGTACATGTACCGTCATTTTCCTTAGTCATAGCTGTTAATGTAGGCTGGAATGTTCCAACTGCAACATAATAGTCCTTATCAACTACAGCAACTTCTTTTGAATATGTATCATCTGTATAAACCTTTGCAACTATTGTTGATTTATCATAATCTTCTTCATCAACTGTAGCAAATACTTTTACATATCCAGCTGCAGCAACAGGAATATTTTCAAAATACTTAACTGTACCCCATGTTTCGTCATAATATACTGTTGCTTTAAATGTACTAAGTTCTAAATAACCTAATTCATAGGAATAAGTACCATCCTTTTCCTTAGTCATTTTAACTTCAGTCCAATCAGCACCAAATGCTTCTGAATTACCTGCAATCCAGTATTCTTTTTCTACTGGCACTTCTGTAGATGTATAAGTAACTGAAATATCACTTACATTAAACCAGTTATCTGAAGTCCCTGTACCAGCAAGGAATAAACCTATTTTTGTCTGAGTTGTTTCAGAAACACTGAATGTAAGCGTAAATTCATCTGGATTTCCCCAAGTGTTAGTAAGAGAAACTGATGAAGTCTCAACTTTTCCACCTACATAAGGATAAGCATCAACCTCACTGCCTAAGCCCTTAAATTTAACAGTATATGTACCTGCATTTAAAGTTTTAGTTTCTTTTGTAACAACAGTAGAAACCGCATCCTCTACTCCCCAAAAGGAATCTCCCTGTTTTGCAAAATCAGCTGTTGAAAAGCCAGCACCAGAATCGCTACCGTACCACGCATTACCGTAGTCCCAATAATTTTCACTTGCCATTGACTTTTCATCACTTGTAATAAGATCATCTCCAACGGCTAAATCAGCTGCCGCAACAGGAACATAATCAATGTTTGTAACAGTCATAGCTGCTACTAAAAGTCCTACTAAGAGTTTCTTTAAATAATTCTTCATAAACTCTTCTTTCTCCTTTCGTATAAGTATTTGTTGCCTTGTAAGAAACAACCTAACAAAATTATAACATATTTTAGTCACTGTAACAATGCAATATACATATATAAATTGCTTTTATTTTTTTGTGCAAAAGCTACAAAAAAAGAGCCGCTTGCGCGACTCTTTTTAGAAACTATTATTTCACTACCGGTTTCTTAGCACCAGTCTTTTTAATTTTCTTTTTATAAGCTTTCTTATTAGCCTTTGGTACCTTAAATTTAGCCTTTTTCTTAATTCCCTTGAAGCAAGATTTACCAAACTTTGTAATAACTTTAGATTTAATTGTAATCTTCTTAAGTTTCTTACAGTTAAAAAATGCCTTGCTTCCAACAGACTTAACATTTTCACCGATAACAACACTTGTAAGTTTCTTATATTTCTTAAATGCATTTTTACCAATTGAAGTTACTTTATAACTATAACCATTAATCTTAACAATTGCAGCAATTTTAACAGATTTAACAGTTTTCTTTTTAGCACCAAGTATGCTTACTTCACCAAATGTTCCATCAGATTTAGCTGATTTAGTAACTTTATACTTATATGTCTTATCTGTAATAACTTCATTTTCCTTAGGACCTGTAGTTACTTCAGCGTTTAAACTTCCAGGATTTAATACACATTCTTTTGATGAACCATATACTCTTCCAAATCCATTATCATAGTATGGAACAACCTTAAAGTTATACGTATTAACATTATCTACATTAATATCAACAGACGTTGTAGCTATTGGTTTTGTATCAATCTTATTGTAAGCTTCATTACCTTTTCTAGCATAGATTTCATAGCCATCACCTTCACCACCTGATGTGAATACCCATGATAATTTAGCTTTTGTATCTGAAAGTCTTTCTGCACTAGCTGAAACAATTCTATCTGGTACATGTACTGTTACACTTGCGCTTTTTCCATTATTATATCCATTTGCTTTAGCAATAACATTAATTCTATTAGATCCTGCATAACTTGCTACAACTTCATAACTTAATACATCACCTTTAACTGTTGCAACAGTATTACCACCAACTTGAACTTCGTATTCAGTTGCATTTTCAACCTTGTTCCAGTTAATTACATACGTATTTTCCTTAGTTGATGATGAAATTGTTACATTAGGCTTATCAAGTGTACCATATACAAATTTACCTGTATCAGCAGGATTACTATATAACTTACCATCTGATAATACATAATATACACTACCCTTTACGATTTCATCATAAAGTTCTGTACCACCATCTAAACCGATATTTACTAACCATGAAACTGTATCTTCTGTATGACCTTTAGAAGTATCATAAATCTGGAATCCACCATCCATAGTTGAGAATTCTAATTTATACCAGCCTTCTCCAAGATCATCTGATGCATCTTTCATAACATAGAATTTCTTACCATCCCAACCTTTAATTGTAAATGAATCACCAGCATTTTTAACTGTTGTACCAAACATTAAACTTATTTCATCTCTGCCTAATCCATATACATAGAATGTAAATTTAATCTTTCTTACATCCTTCATAACTTCATCTGAGTTAGCGAAAAGACTTCCATCATGATAATATGGCGTTTTGCTTGAAACTATGTCGTGGAAATCAGAATCATTTGCTGAATATAATAAGTTTGTCTCACCATTAACAACTTCATAAATATCAAACTTTCCATAAGTTCCATTAATTCTTAACTTATACCAGTTTTCACCATATGATAAGTCATCATTCATATAATAAGCGCTCTTACCATTAATAGTTAAGTCTTTTTCTACTCCATCTATATCCTTAGCAAATGCTAACGCAATTTTACCTTCGCCACCATAGTATGCTCTAAAAATTGATGATAAATAGTTTTCTTCATTCATATTAAATTCAGTTTTAACTTTAACAGCAGCCTTAGGCATAATAAATTCATTATTTGTAACTTCTACAATTTTATTATTTGAATCAATTACATTAACTTTAACTAAACTATATTTACTATCTGTTGAAATATTTAATTTAACTTTATTGCCAGGTTTAGCATTTGCTTTATCTGCTACAACATTTCCACCAACGCTTTCAATTACATCAACTTTAAACTCACTTTCATCACAAGCATTATCAAGTAAAGTAATTGCGTTGTTAACATCTGTTGTTGATGCTTCATCATTATTCAAAACAGTCTTTGCATTAACAATTGCATTGCTTAAACTATCATTATTCTGAGTTACATTATTATTAGCAATATCATATTCAGCCAAAGCAACTCTATATTCTAATAAATCTTTACCGCTTAAGTTCTGACCTTTTCCACAGTATTTTACTGAAACAACATCAATATTTGACCATTCATTCTTTAATACATTAGTTGCATTTACACCAACAGTAAGTTTTGAAGAATTTGTTATATTTACATAGAATTCAAATTTCTGATATGAAGAGCATGGATCAAGTTTAATTGAATTCTTTATTTCACTTGTGTTATCACCATCTTTAACATAAAGATTTACATTATTAACATTACCAAACTCATAACATGAAACTAAATACATACCTGAGCCCTGGTTTGAAATATCAATTTCCTGATAGCAATCTACATCATAATTATTAAATCCATCAGTCCAGATTGATAATTTGTGATTTGCATCCTTTGCATCAGAAGTTCTAGCCTCACTGTATATTGGTTTAGTTTCACTATTACCAACAGTTGATGTAGTAACCCAATTATCAATATTTCTACTCTTATTAATATTAGGATTTTCAAAACTTCCATTCTTAACAAGTTCGTCTGAAACTATACCTGGAGCAATAGTAACATATGCATATACATCACCGTCATAACCATCAACTTTACCTGTTACAACATATTCACCTTCAACACACGTATTTATACTTGCAAGTTCATCTGCATTCCAAGATACATCTGCATTAATTGTTTTTCCGCCGTTAACTACAGCTTTAACCTTTGAAGGTAATTTAATCTCTTCAGCAAATCCAATTCCAACATTAACATTATCAACGCAAACTATTGATTTATCTACAACTTCAACAGTAGCATAAACAGTACCGAATCCATCCACTGTACCTTCAATTGTATAATCTGAAATCTTGCTTGTATCTACTAAAGCAATTTCATCTTCATTCCATTCAACATCTTTTTTAAGCATGTTCAATGATTTTAATTCTATTTCAACTTCTTCAGGCATTGAATCCTTATTAAATACTGAATCTTTGTCAACTTCTAAAATGATAGGAGCAAAATTCTTAATATCTAATGCAGAAGTAGTTCCTTTATAAACATACTTAAATACATTAAGTGCTTCCATGGCTTTAATGTTAAGTCCGCCAGCTGCCTTAAATAAAGCTAAATCAGTTGTAGCACACTTACCACCACCATTCTTTGCACCTTCATCATATTCCTTAGCGTTATCACTAGCCCATCCAGTACCAGTTTCATTATATCCAAGTCCTACATCAACCCAAGCTGGTTCCCAGTAGAATACACCAATACCACCAATTTCACTAACCCTAGCAATTAGGTCACGTAAGAATATTGACATACCTTCTTCAGACTGACCATACTTTGCATATACACCATTTTCATCAGATGTGTTTCCTGTGTATCTATAACCAACTTCAGCAATCATAACCTGAATGTTTTTACCTGTTTTAGGATTAACAACTTTAGTTGCACCTTCTAAATTTGCACAAATACCATCAATATCACCATGCGAGCCCCATTCAGGATAGAATGATGAACCAAAAACATCAAAATCCACATTATGATCAATCATTCCCTGAACAACATCCTTATAATTAAAATGAGCCTCATTTGTATAATGAATTACTGACTTAATATCTGTTTCATTATCAATATTGTACTGTCTAAGAGCATTACATCCACTAGCAAATGCTTTATAAAAATATTCATCACTCCAACTAAAACCACAAATTCCTGAAGTTGTTTCATTACCAACCTGAATCATTTTAATATTTGTAGCTCCAGCATCCTTTAATGTTGTAAGACTATCATATGTAAAATTATAGATTTCATCTATAACTTCATCTTTAGATAAGTTCTTCCATGCCTTAGGTCTTGTTTGTTTTCCTGGATCAGCCCAAAAGTCTGAATAATGAAAATCTAATAAAACATTAAGACCAGCTTCTTTAGCTGCAAGTGCCATCTTCTTAACATAGTTAATATCACACACACCTGCACCATAGCTATTACCTACTGTTTTTTCTGTTTCGCCAGCTAAATATGGATCATTCCAAAGACGAAGTCTAACATAATTAATACCTGCATCAGCCATTAATTTATATAAGTCTTCTTCCTTACCATCAACATTAACATATCTAACGCCTGCATCAATAAGAGCCTGAGCACTTGAAACATCAGCTCCCATATAAAAATCTTCTGACAAACCATCTACTTTTTCTACCGGAAGATTAGATATGTATCTTCCTGATTCATCAAAGTTATCAGCTGCATAAGCATAATCAATATCACCAGGAATTAGTGATGTAACCATGGCCATACTCATTGCAATTGATAAAACAGTTTTTTTCAATCTTTTTCTAACCATATACTCTCCTTTTCTACTTGTTTTCATATATTAACTTTTTATAGTTACATATTGTTTCAATGTTCTTAAGTTCACATGCAAAACCATCTTTATACTCAATATTTTCATCAAAGTATTTGTCATTATCCTCATCAAGTCCATATATCCTAAAGACAATTTCCCTTGGATATCCATATCCTTTTAATCCGATTTTACATGCTTTTCCGTTATTGAAATTATCATTAACAACTTCACCATTTATCAATGTTTTCATGACATCACCATCATATAAAACATTAAGGTAAATGTTATCTAATGCGTTTTCAACACTTATATTAAAATTATAATTTACTTTAATTTTATATTCAATGGTTTTTACATCTTTTGAATTCAGCAAATGCACATTATCAACAAATTCTTTTTGTTCAATAATATTTACTTCAGCCGATGCTTCATTATCCTTTATTTTTACATCATTTAGTTGTAAATCACTGTTTTCTGGATAAATTTTTATTTCATCATCATTATCAGAATATAAATATATCTTTCCATCATCAACAACAACTGTTCCATTTGCTATTATTACATACTCTCTATCCAAAGTGATTTTATTTGCCTTAAGAGCTTCTTCCTTAGATAGAACTATTCTTTGTGTTTTTTCACCATATTCTATATTTAATTTGGCATCATCTCCATAAAGAATCGCATAATCTTCAAATCCATTCTCATCTTTTAAAACGCATAAAGGAGTTGCAGTTGCATTCTTTATAAGCATATCTCCAACTTTTAAATTAATTGGATAAAAGAAGTAATCTCCATTATTAATATCGAATGAAGGGAAAGTACTTATGCTTTCAAGCATTTTTACATCAATAAAATAATTATCCTTTATCTTTTTAACTAGTTTTAGATCTTCTAATTTTACATCCTTATGATTGCTAAGTTCATATCCTCTAACATAATTATTTACAAATACAAATCCTGATTCACAATTATGTCTTATAGAATATCTAATGCCTTCAAGATTATCTGGTTTGACGTTTACATCTTCGTATTCTTTACCATTTTCATCTATTATTGTATTAATATCAGATTCCATTAAGCAAAGTTTTTCACCAAAATCCTTTATAAACATAAATAATAATTTTAATTCATTATATTTATCCGTAATATTTCCATATGAACCAATTGGCGAATTGAAATCATAATCAAATTCAGGTAAATCACACCAGCTTCCAGTGGCAATAGTTTCATTTAAAGGATAATTAATTCCTTTTGGATTAACACCGCCATGAAACATGTAATATCCTAAAAGATTACAACCATTTGCTAATTTCACAAGTGAAACTGAAGCTATGTCCTTACCACTAACAACAGGTCTTCTTCTATATGTTGGACACAAACCACCGCCTAATTCAGCTGTAAGATATGGAAAATCTGCATATTTATAACTCTCCATGCCTCCAATCTCATGACCTTGTCCTATCATATGATCATCACGTTCTTTTGTTATTACATAATTAGTATTTGGCGGAAGTTTTTCACTACTTCTCTCCCATGGAGCATCACAGTATCCACCCATAACTGGAATGCAATCTGCTACAATTGCACCACCCCAGCCAGTAGCCGTATAGTAAGGCACATCAAATCCTATTTTTTTAATTATTTCCAGCAAATGCTTCATATGTTTTTCATCAGATTCTTTATCCACACCGCCTACATGACCAAGTTCATTTTCTACCTGAATACCAATTATCGGTCCATTGTCCTTATTAAATAAACCTTTTACTTCTTCATATATTCTTGATAAGTATTTTTTAACTTCACTAATATATGTTTCATCTTCTGATCTAATTGATGGACATTTATTAATAAGCCAGTCTGGGAATCCACCATTTCTAAGTTCTGAATGAACAAATGGACCTAATCGTAACCATACTTTAAGACCAACTTCATCAGCTATTTTTATAAACTCTCTTATATTTAAATCGCCCGAGAAGTCATATTCATTTTCTAGCTGTTCATGAAAAATCCAAAATACATATGTTGATACAATATCTATTCCGCAATTTTTCATTTTTAGTAATTCTTCTCGCCATTTATAATTACTAACCCTTGCATAATGCATCTCACCCATAATCGGGAAATAAGGTTTTTCATTTTTTGTTAAACAAATATTATTATATCCAAATTTTTCTTTCATACTTTTTCTCTTTTTATCCTTATATATTATCTAAACCAAACCATATTTATAAATTATAAATTCTTACTCCTTAAAAGGCGCGATAGGTTTTAAACTAACGCGCCTTTTTGGGGGTTATATTTATATTGGGTTATATTATGAAATATAATATAATCATTATTTATTCTTTTCTACCGGATTAAACAAGAAGTCATCAACTGTTCCCCATGGACCCTTTGTTCCATTAGCTTCAGCATAAACCGTAAAACTAATTGTTGCAGTGCCATCTTTACCAACAACAATATTTTCAATTGTAGGCTGTCTAAATACTGCCCATTCAGTTACCTCTGTTGGTTCTTCATATGTTTTTCCATTACTTTCAACAGTAAGCTTAAAAGCACCATTTGTTGTATCGCCACCCTGAACCTGACAACTTGCCTTATATTTACCAGGTTTAAGACCTGTTATCTTCTGAGTAACTGTAAAATCACATTTTGTCTTTGAATACCAATGAAGTGCATGTGTTCCTGTATAAGCATCTGTAATCTTATCCATGTTAAACAATTCATGCTCAGCATCATCTTTAGCTCTATCTTCAATTGTCCAAACTTTCATGCCTTCTTCAGAATCATCTTCAAAGCTCTGATTTTCAACATAGTTAGGTTCAATCATGTTAACGTCGCATGTTACATCATAATCAGTACCTGAAACAGATGCAACACCTTTAATAACATATTTCTGTGCTCCTGATTCCTGCATTGAATACTTCGCAGATTCAGAAATTTCTTCCCATTTAACTGATATCTCTTCTGTATGTCTGTCATTATAAATTGCTGTTACAGTTTCAGGTAATTTTATTTCATCACCAATTCTAATTGTACACTCTGTATTTGCTACTTCATCAATAGCTACATCACACTTTGTACCTGTGTAACAATAATCAAATGTATATAATGACTCTAAAATATTTCCATTTTCATCAAACATGGCCTGATTATCCCATGCACATCCGCCGTACCACTTTCCGGCATCATCAGGGTCATATTCTGCAGAATAGCTACTAGCCCATCCGCTACCATATTTTTCCCATTTTTCACTTCTAGGAGCATCTCCTTCTGGAACTGGAATCCATCCACCTTCCCAGTAGCATACGCCAATACCTGCATCACCTACATTTACAACAGCCTGAACAACATCATTTATAACTTCAACCTGTCCCTGTAATGTATATGAATAATTCTTAACAACATTAGCACCTGCGCCAATTGTATTTCCATGGCCATCTAAATCATCAGGTGTATATGCCCAAGATGTTTCCATAACCATAACTTTTTTATTATATGTTTCAGCTGCAAATTTTAATATTTCAGTTAAGTTTTCAAGACTTCCATGCCAGTATGGATAATAGCTTGTACCAAATACATCATAATCAACTTCGAAATTCTGTAAAATCTGAAGATAATTCTTATATCTTTCCTGACTTGATGGATCTGCGAAATGAACTGCAATAATAATATTCTTATCAACTTCTCTAATAGCCTTAGCAGCGCTATTCATTAAAGTTGTAATATTAATCCAGTTGATTTCTCCGCATAACCAAGCATTTGTTTCATTACCAAGCTGAACCATGCCAACATCAACACCGGCAGTCTTTAATTTATTAAGACTTTCCTTTGTATATTCATAAATAGCTTTTTCTTTTTCTTCAATTCCCATATTTGCCCAAGCTTTTGGAGCACTCTGTTTGTTTGGATCAGCCCAAAAGTCAGAGTAATGAAAATCAACTAAAGTCTTAATTCCATTTTCAGTTGCTCTTTTACCAATTTCCACACATTTATCAATGTCGTTGTTTCCGCCACCATATCCGTTACCATTTGCATCATAAGGATCGTTCCAAACTCTAACACGTACATAATTATAACCACTATCTTTTAATATTTTTAAAAGATCAGCTTCATTACCATCCTTATCATGATATTTTACACCACTCTGTTCTTCAGCAATAAGAGATGAAATATCCATACCTTTGATAAAGCCTTCTGATAAACCTTCAACCTTATTAACTAATACAGAAGATTCAACAGCGTCTCCCTTGTGCTTATCACTAAGTTCTGGATTAACAATATCAGCAAATATACCTGTTTCTTTAGGCTTTTCTGATTTGCCACCCTTACCAATGCTACATGAAGTTAATGATGCAACCATGGCAGTACATAAAATTGTAGAAATTACTTTTTGTAAACTTCTCTTTTTCATAATTACTCTCTTTCCTTTTCAAATTATTTTCTCTTTTTTTAAAACATAATGAAAAATCATATTTCTCTTTTCTAATTTGAATACTACCATATAAGATTTTGATTTTCAATTTCTTGACGTTTATACATTCTTTTTTTGTACAAGTTTTTATGAATTGGTACTTAACTTGTACAATATTTATATTAACGATTATTAACTATTTTATTTAAAAACACACAAAAAAAGAGAACACTTTCGTGTCCTCTTTTTTATATGAATTTATTAAGCTTCGCTTCTTTTTCTTGTGAAGATAATAACACCTGCAGCGAGGATGATCATACCACCCATAGCAGCTGGTCCCATGTCACCAGTCTGAGCAACATTTCCACCATTACCATCTTCTGAAGTTACAGGATCACTTGGTTCATCAACTGGATCTGAACCTGTATCTTCTGTTTCTTCAACTTCTTCTTCTGTTTCAGGTTCTGCATCTTCTTCGAAGCTTGCATCATCACCTACATATGTATCCCATTCATCCTGTGCGATTTCAAAATCACCTTTGTTTAATACTTCATCACCACTTGGACCAACAAGTGAAACATTATCAATGTATCCCCAAGCATTTGGATTACTCATATCGCAAGTACATCCAACATCATAAACACCTTCCTTAAGGTCAGCTGTAAATTTGATGCTTGACCAAGTTGATGGATTGTCATTCCAACCTGTTGTTGCTGTACCAGCACCTTTGTTCTTACCAATGAATGGAACAACTGTGATACCGTCACCAGAACCACCCATGATATTCATTGTTAATGTATATTTTCCAGCTTCAGTGATTTTAACTTTCTGAGAAATTCCCATCTTTTCACTTGTGCCTTCTTTTGACCAAACATTATATACATAATTGTTTGCATCATTTTCAAACCACTTAAGTTCGTTGAAGAATTTTTCATCTTCTGTCTTAGGTCCTGCGTAAGACCACTTACTACCTTCGTTAGCAAATGCTGATAAATTCATTGTTAAAGCAAGTGCAACAGTTGTTGCTACTGCAAAAATCTTCTTTGCTCTCATATCGTCTCTCCTTACATATATATCCTATTTCTTACATATTCCTAGTAAGAGTTATGTTAATTTTAACACTTGTACATAACAATTGTCAAGTTGTACACACTTGGTTTAAATATGAAACAATCCGTAAGTGTGTTATTTATTTATTCATTTATTTGATAATCTTCACAGGACATTTAGTCTTACAAAGGCCACAGCCAGTACATACTTCCTGATCAATATGTGCCACATTATCTTCTACTGTAATTGCTCCAACTGGACAATTTCTAGCACATAAACCACAACCAATACATCCAACCTGACAAACTGCCTTAACATCTTTACCTTTATCCTTAGAACTACATGAAACCTTAGCAACTGCTTCATATGGTACTAATTCAACAAGACTCTTTGGACAAACATCTACACATTTGCCACATGCTACACAGTTTTCCTTATTAACTACTGCAACTCCATTAACAATATGAATTGCGTCGAATTCACAAACCTTCACACAAGAACCATAGCCAAGGCATCCATAATTACAAGCTTTATCTCCACCGCCTGTAACATAATTTGCCTGTCTACAATCCATGTTTCCTGTATATTTATATTTCTTTTTAGCAACATCACAATTTCCGCTACATTTAACAAATGCAACATTTCTAACAGCCTCAGCTGCTTCACCTGTGATAGCTGAAATTTTCTCCGCAACAGGTGCACCACCTACTGGACAAGCATTTGCTTTAGCTTCGCCATTAGCAATGGCAGCTGCAAGTGCATCACAACCAGCATAACCACAACCACCACAGTTGTTTCCAGGAAGTTCTTCCCTAATTGCAATTTCTTTTTCATCAACTTTAACTTCAAACTTTATTGCTGCAAGTCCAAGTAAAATACCTATAAGAAGACCTAATCCAGCAATAAGAGCTGTAGCTAAAAATACTGCACTCATATCCATACCAAAGTCCTCCTATAATAAACCTGAAAATCCAGTAAATGCTATTGCCATAAGACCTGCGCTAACAAGTACGATTGGCATCCCCTTAAATGAAGGTGCGATATCATTGTATTCGATTTTTTCACGAATACCAGCCATAATTACAATTGCAATTGTAAAACCAGCTGCAGCACCAAATCCATTAACTGTACTTTCAATTAAGTTATATCCATTCTGTACGTTTTTAATTGCAACACCTAATACAGCACAGTTTGTTGTAATAAGTGGAAGATATACACCAAGTGCCTGATAAAGAGCCGGCATCATCTTCTTAAGTACCATTTCTACAAACTGAACTAAAGCTGCAATAACTAAAATAAATACGATTGTTTCTAAGTATTCAAGTCCAAACTTAGCTAATATAAAAATATAAATAGCTGATGTAATGAATGATGATAATGTAATAACGAATATTACGGCAGCACCCATACCAAGTGCTGTATCAACTTTCTTTGAAACACCAAGGAAAGGACAAATACCAAGGAACTGGCTTAAAATAACATTATTTACAAGAGCTGCTCCAAGAGCAATTAAAATAATACTACCCATTACTTATCCTCCTTCTTTGTTTCATCAGATTCAGATTTAGCTTCGTCAGCATTTGCTGGAGTTTCAGCTTTAACTTCTTCTTTTACTTCAGCCTTAACTGTTTCTTTCTTTTCAACCTTTGCTTCTACCTTGCTATCACATGAAGCTGCACAAGCCATACAGTTACCATCACATTCAGCAACCTTCTTACCACTTTCAATCTTGATCTTGTTCTGAATAGCAACAAGACAAGCAAGTACGAAGAATGCTCCAGGTGCCATTACAAAAATTGTAATTGGTTCATAATGTGAAAATACTTTTCCAACTACACCTTTAACCACTGTATCTTTACCAAGGAGCTGGTAACCTGCAACTGCACCACTACCAAGGATTTCTCTAAATGTCCCAAGGAATGATAAACCAACTGTAAATCCAAGTCCCATACCAAGACCATCAAATGCTGATGGGATAACTGGATTTTTAGATGCATAACTTTCAGCTCTACCTAAAATAATACAGTTAACTACAATAAGCGAAATATAAATACCTAACGCATCATTAAGTGATGGTAGATATGCTTCTAACATAAACTGTAAGATTGTAACAAGACTTGCTACAATAACGATAAATGCTGGAACTCTTACTCCGTTAGGAATAATCTTTCTAAGCATTGATATTATAATATTTGACATTACAAGTACAGCAGTTGTACTAAGTCCCATACCAACACCGTTAATAAGTGATGTTGTTACAGCAAGTGTTGGACACATACCAAGCATTAATACAAATGTTGGATTTTCCTTAACTATACCATTGTAAAGTCTTTCTAAACATTTACTCATTTGCCTTACCTCCTGCTAAATATTTAAAGCAGTAAAGTCCTGCATTAACACCATTAGTCATTGTGCTTGTTGTAATTGTAGCACCGCTAATAGCATCTATTTCATTATCCTTAGTAGCACCAGTTTTTGAGTAAGTAATGCTTTCAACCTGCTTACCCTTAAACTGCTTTTTAAAGCCATCTGTATTAGCCTGCATACCAAGTCCGGCTGTTTCATTAATAGAAAGAATTGAAATTCCGCCAAGCTTTCCATCATTATCAACACCCATTGTAAATTTAATATCACCGCCGTAACCTTCTTTAGATACAACTGTGAATACATATCCTAATAATTTACCACTATTGTCCTTAGCTTCTACAACAGTTTCAATTTCTGCCTGTGAAGTTTTAACACCTTCATCTGCGATAAACTTATTCATCTTCTTAGTATTTACTTTCTTTTCATCAAACTTTGATGCATCAGCAAATACTTCCTTATAAGCTCTATCTGTAGCAAGTTTTTCCTGTTTTGCTCTAGGAGCCTTAGTAATATCATAAACACTACCAAGTGAGAATCCGGCTACAAGAGTAATAACAAATAATATTAAAGAATTCTTAATCATGTCTTTCATTATTTCTTACCCTCCCATCCGAATGCTGTAGGCTGTGTAACCTTTTCAATAAGAGGTACTAAAATGTTTGAAATAATAATTGCATAAGATACACCTTCTGCACCAGCACCATACTTACGTAAGATTGCTGTAAGGAAACCTAAAATTATACCAAACACAATTCTACCATTCTTTGTAATTGGTGATGTAACATAGTCTGTTGCCATAAAGAAAGCACCAAGCATAAGACCACCACCACAGATCTGTTTAGCTAAATACATGTAATCAAATCCATTACCATTAAATATCAAAATAAATACAGCAAATGATCCGATATAGAATAAAGGAATTCTAATATCAATTAACTTTCTAGCTGCAAGATATAATCCGCCAATCAAAAGACATAATGCACTTGTTTCACCAATAGTACCTGCAGTGCTTCCAAGGAACATCTTATAAAGATCAAAATCTCCACCTTTTTTAATAATTGCAAGAGGAGTTGCTCCTGATACACCATCATATGTAAAATCAGTCATATATTTAGCAAATGAAACAAGTAAGAAACATCTTGCACCAAGTGCTGGATTCATAAAGTTCTGTCCTAATCCACCAAATACCTGTTTTACAACTAAGATGGCAAAAATACCACCCATTGCTGCCATCCAATATGGAATAGTTGATGGAAGGTTTAAGGCAAGAAGCAAACCTGTAAGGAATGCACTACAATCTCCAATTGTAATTTTCTTCTTCATGCCTTTTTCATATAAAAATTCTGTTAATACACAACTAGCTACTGTAACAACTATTATAATTGCTGCTCTATATCCAAAATTATAAACACCGAAAAATGTTGCTGGTAAAAGGGCAATAATTACAGTAAGCATAATCTCTGTTGTTGTAATTCTATCTCTATCATGAGGATTTGATGAAACATTATAGTTTTCCATTACTTACCTCCTTTTCTTCTATCAGCCAATATGTCTTTTCTCATTGACTTAATAGCTTGAGTTAGATTTCTTTTAGCAGGACATACATAAGAACAGCATCCACATTCACAGCATTCCATACCATGATATTTTTCAAATGCTTCCTTATTACCATGATTAGCAAATTCAGCAAGTCTTGATGGAACAACTCTACCAGGACAAACCTGAACACATCTACCACAGTTAATACAAGCTGTTTGTAATTTCTCTGCTTCTTTAACTTTATCAACACTATTACAAAGAATTGCTGAAGATGTTTTAACAATAGGTACATTTAAATCAAACATAGCAGTTCCCATCATAGGACCACCAGATATGATTTTTTCACATTCCTTTGTAAGACCACCTGCAGCTTCAATCAAATCACCCTGATTGCTTCCAAGTGGAACTTCAAAGTTCTGAGGTGTTTTAATAGCATCACCTGTAACTGTTACAATTCTACTTGTAAGAGGTTTTTGATTAGCTACCGCTTCATATACAGCTGTAACTGTATCTATGTTATTTACAATACATCCAACATCTGAAGGTAACATTGTAGAATTAATTGATCTACCAGTTGTAGCGTAAATAAGTGCACGCTCACCACCCTGTGGATACTTAGTAAATAATTTCTTAACGCAGATATTTGGTTCATCCTTGATAAGTTCACTTATCTTTGCAATTGCATCTTTCTTATTATCTTCTATTGCAATAATACCTTTTGCATTATCAAATAATAAAAGCATGATTTTTAAACCTTCAACAATCTTCTGTGGTGTTTCCATAAGTCTTCTATAGTCAGAAGTAAGATATGGTTCACACTCTGCACCATTGACGATTACATACTCAATTGCATCTGGATCTTTAGGTGATAATTTAACATGAGTAGGGAAACCTGCTCCACCCATACCAACGATACCGCATTCTTTAATCATTTCAATAATGTTTTTCTTTGTGAAATTCTCTAAAAGACTTCCGCCTTCTGGAATTTCAGGAACAAATTCTTCATTTTTCTCATCACTTTCAATTACAATCGACATCACCTTAGTTCCCTGTAATGTTAATCTAGGTTCAATCTTTGTAACTGTACCCGATACTGATGCATGAATATTTGCTGAAACAAAACTTGATGCTTCTGCTATTTTCTGTCCTTTAAGAACTCTTTCTCCAACCTCTACTATTGGAGTTGCTGGAGCACCAATGTGTTGTGAAAGTGGAAATACAAGCTCGCCTTTAGGAGAAAAAGGTTTAATAGGTAAATCCTTAGATAACTCTTTTCCTTCGAAAGGGTGTATACCGCCTTTGAATGTTAAAATAGACATTTACATTACCTCTCAATATTTTTTCCAAAATTAAACAACATTACTATTTTAATACATTGTCTAATATTTAGCAATCGTTATTTAATAAATAACCATTTTGAACTATACGTTTTATTTATCACTTCTTGATATATCAAATCAATAACTTTCTTTATATTTTAATATTCCTTTGATATAATTACTTTGTTAATTATATATATTTTACGAGTGTTTATACTATTTTATTATTTTGGGAGGAGTTATGCTTATTTATGACCAAATCATAGAATCTATTAATATTAATACTACTATTTACAATGGTTTTAATTATAATGAAACCTTCTTTTTGGATATAGAAACTACCGGACTTTCTCCCAAAAATAGTCTTATTTATTTAATTGGAATTTTATATTTCAATAAAGAATGGCATTTAAAACAATGGTTTCTTGATAATGCTGGTGATGAAGAAAACATGCTTAAAGACTTTACTAGTTTTTTAACTAAAAGCAATTTAAAAAATGTAATTCATTTTAATGGAACTACTTTTGAT
Organism: Eubacterium uniforme; assembly: GCF_900167115.1. Classification (GTDB taxonomy): domain Bacteria; phylum Bacillota; class Clostridia; order Lachnospirales; family Lachnospiraceae; genus Eubacterium_S; species Eubacterium_S uniforme. Next base: position 177,684 of record NZ_FUXZ01000002.1, on the reverse strand, counting down.
TGTAAATTTATAGATGATCATTGTGAAATTTATGGAATTGATTTTTCATTTGCTAATATTAATCAGATTGATTTATATAAGACCTTTAGTAAGTACAAAAAAGCATTATCATTAGATTCGCTTAAACAAAAAGCTCTTGAATATGCTTATGGAATTAATAGGAAAGATAAATTAAATGCTAAGGAATTAATCAGCAAATACAAAGAATACCTGCTAAATAAAAAAACTGAAAATGAAGAACAACTACTTCTTCATAATTTTGAAGATATTATTAATCTTCCAACACTAACTTCAATTTGTTCACTAGATGATTTGTATAATAATAAGTATTTAATTACTAATTTGGAATTTGTTGAAACCTCCGATAGTGCTTTTGTAACATTAAACATGGAAAATTTATTACCCATATTCTTTAATGGTAATTATTACTTTCATATTAAACCTATTTCATGTGAACAATTTTCTGATAATAAGACTAAAACAGATAATTATGAATATAAACTATTATTTGGAAAGATTAAAAAATGTACTTTAAAATTCTTCTATAAAGATTATAAAAACTATTATTATCTTCCTAACGAAGATATGGCCATTCATAAGTCAATGGCGACATTTATAGATAAAGATAAAAAAATAAAAGCCACAAAAGATAATTGCTATACTAAAGTAACTGATACATTTATTTCTTTACCAGACAAACCTTTTTTACAAAAGAAATATACAACGGATGATGATTCAATTTTCGAAGAAATCAAAATATTTAAAGACGATAATAATAGTTCCTACATTCGTCTATCCGAATTAAATAAGAAAGACTTTTTAATATCATTTATAAATTATATTTTTAAATAATACTTTTTGTTCGTTTATAATATCATATTAATTGAAATACTTTAATATAGATAAGATACATAATTACTAAAAAGATTAGAGCTAGAAATATTTCCAGCTCTAATCTTTTTAATTTATTTAGTTAACATTTCAATTAATTCCTTGAAGTGCATACCATTTGATGCTTTAACCAAAACTGTATCATCTTCTTCAAGAATATTAAATAATACTTCCTTTATTTGTTCAAGTGTTTCAAAATAATATACATCAGATTTACCATCTTCATTAACTGATCTTGCAGTCAAACACATATTTTTCGAAAGATCACCAACGCAAACAATAACATCTATATTTTTAGAAATTGCATATTTTCCAATTTCTTTATGAAGTTCTATTTCATCTTTACCTAATTCAAACATATCTCCAAGAATTGCTACTTTTCTTGTTTTGGCAGTAGAAAGAACATCTAAAGAAGCTTTCATAGACATCGGATTAGCATTATAACAATCATCAATTACAACATATTTATCTGTTTTAATAATATTATTTCTTCCTGATACAGCTTTAAGACTTTCAATACCATTCTTAATTTCATCATCATTTAATCCGAAATAATCACCGATTAATGAAGCCGCAAGTGCATTACCTACCATATGTTTACCAGGAATAGGAATTGTTGCTTCAATTGTTCTTCCAAGAATATTAAATAATACCTTAGTTCCTAATAATCCTAAATCTGTTACATCAATTGGATATGCACTAAACTCATCGTTATTACCAAATAATAGCGGAACAATCCCCTTATAATCTTCAATAGTAATTAACTTATCATCATCACCATTCAATACTATAAGACCTTTTTCATTCATGTAATCAAATATTTCTGTTTTTGCTTTTAACACGCCATCTCTATCTCCAAGATTTTCAAGATGACAAGTTCCAATATTAGTAATTACACAAACATCAGGTTTAGCTACTTTTGCAATTCTATGCATTTCTTCAAATTCACTAATACCCATTTCAAGAACAGCTATTTCGTCTTCTTCTGTAAGTCTAAATATAGTAAGTGGTAATCCGATTTCATTATTAAAATTACCATCAGTTTTTAAAACCTTATATTTCTGCTCAAGTACTGATGCAATAATTTCCTTTGTACTTGTCTTACCAACACTACCTGTTATACCAACAACCTTAATTGAAAGATTGCTTCTATAATATTCAGCAATGTCTTTAATAGCCTGTGCTGTTGATTCAACTAGAATATAAGGATAATTATCATAAGGGAATTTCTCTTCAAGATTTACTTCACTTAATGTAATTAATGCACCCTTATTAAACACATCAGGAATAAAATCATGACCATCAACTCTTTCACCAACAAATGGAATATATAAATAATCAGCACTTATTTTTCTACTGTCTATCGCAACTCCTGATACTTCCTTATCTTCACTTAAATCAAAATTATAAAGTTTTCCATTACAAGCTTTTGCTATATTAGCAACTGTTAAATTTTTCATATTCTTCCTATCTTTAAAGCAAATCAATAAACAACATTTCTAAATATATTAATAAACATCTATTTAAAATAACAAATACTTATTAAGCATTTAACGAGATTTCAATCAACTTCTCACAAAGTGTTGGAAAATCAATTCCAACAGCTGCAGCTTCCTGTGGAATAAGACTTGTTGCTGTCATACCTGGAAGTGTATTAGCTTCTAAGCAATAATGCTTACCATCTTCTGTAAGAATAAAGTCAATTCTACAATAAGCTCTAAGTCTTAATACTTTTGAAACCTTTAATGCCCACTCTTGCATAATCTTTGTATTCTCTTTATCAAGTTCAGCTGGACAAACTTCTAAAGTTCTTCCTTCTAAATATTTATTTTCATAGTCATAAAAACCTTCTTTAGGAATGATTTCAATAATTGGAAGTGCTTCATCTCCCATAATACCAACCGAAAATTCTCTTCCTTTAATGAATTCTTCTACAACAACCTCATTTTCATATTTAAATGCTTCTTCTAATGCATTCTTATATTCATCAGCATTATTTGCTATTGATACACCTACACTTGATCCACCACAAGTTGGCTTAACAACACATGGATATGTAAATTCATCAGTTTCTAATTCATATTTTGCATACGCCTTATTAACTGTGTATCCATTAGGTGTTGGAATATCGTTATACTTAAGCATATTCTTAGTAAGGCCCTTATCCATAGCAAGTGCACTTCCTAAATATCCTGAACCTGTATATTTAATTCCTAATAAATCAAAACTAGCCTGAACCTTACCATTCTCACCATTCTCACCATGTAATGCTAAAAATGCAATATCAGCCTGCTTACAAATTTCAATTAAATTATCGCCAAAAAATGCTTTTCTATTTTTCTTAGTTTCCTCAACTAAATTATCATTCTCTCTTATCTTTTTAACTTCTTCATCACAGTCATAACTCTCTTTGCTTCCTTCATCAAAAAGATTAACATTCTTATTTCCAAAGAACACATCTATTAAAACTGCATTATGTCCCTTTGTTCTTAATGCCTTGCAAACCATGCAACCTGTTCTTATCGATATTTCTCTCTCTGTACTTATGCCCCCGCAAAGAACTGCTATCTTCATAAAACTATCCTCACTATGTTAATATTTATCAGCCTTTTTACACAATATGTTGTGTAATTTCTGATTTAATCATACATTATATATCTTATCATTATAAGCATTTTTGTCAAGTATATAAAAAAGGTCATGGACAATTCGTCCATGACCTTAATGTTTAATTATTTAACTCTAAATGAGCGTGTTTTTGCTTTGATTAAGAGTTTCTTATATTTATTCTTTTTTGATTTTGGTAACTTAAATGTAATCTTCTTACCTGTAGCAAATGCTTTCTTTCCAATCTTCTTAAGCTTTTTACTCTTAATTACAACATTTTTAAGTTTCTTATCCTTAGCAAATACATTGCTACCAATCTTCTTTAAGCCAGATCCAAGTGTTACTTTCTTTAACTTCTTCATATTAGCAAATGCCTTATTGCCAATCTTAGTAACATATCTACTTACATAAACTGATGTAACCTTCTTGTTACCCTTAAATGCATTTGCTCCAATTGATGTTACTCTATAGTTAATACCATCAATTGTACCCTTTGCAGCAATTTTAATCTGAGTTAAGGATTTTCTTCTTAGACCAATAACCTGAAGTTCACCAACGATTGAACCATCAAAACTACCAGCCTTTGTTACTCTATAAAAATACTTTCTATCTTTAACTTTCTTACCAACCGCTGGAGCTGTACCAAACTTGAATACAGCAGTAATTGTAGCCTTATCACCTTTCTTATAAACAAATGTTGCAGTCTGAGAGTCTTTTGAACTACCCTTTGCTAAACTTACTTTTCCACTAATCTGCCATTCAACAAATTTAGCATTTAATTGTGGAACAGCTGTAATTGAAAGATTATTATTATCCTTTGATACTAAGTCAATTCTACCTGCCTTAGCTGGAGTAACAGCAAGTGTTAATCCTTCATAGAATGTAACCTTATTTAAATCAGGACTAGGTGTCTTAGCGCTTTCGTCAAGAGCTGGAACTAATGTATCACCTTTCTTAGCTTCTGATAAATGAGCTTCAACAACTGCGCCCTTTTTAATCTTAAAACTTTCTGAAATATTCTTTGACATGGCTGGTGTTGTACCATCAGCCTTCCAGTTATCAAACTTATATCCATAAACTGGAGAGATTAAAAGTGTTATTTCCCCGTTTTGCATACTCTTAAAGATTAACGCACCTTTTCCTTTTGGAGAAACTCTAAATTTCATACCCAAAAGTGTATTATCATATTCTGGTAAATCAGGATAATTTGGATCTTTAGGTCCAATAATAACTGCACCATCATCTGTAGATGGATAATTATCTAAATCATGTGAATATCCATCATTTTTACCGATATTCTTATCAACATCCTTATTACCTTTAGCTTCACCAGTATTAACAGCAGTAGATACTGAAGCCTCTCTTTCGTTATTACCTACGTTACCGCCAACACCTTCGTTACCATCAACTTTACCTGAATTTACAACATTTGTAACTTTTCCTTTATTATCACCTACGTTGCCACCTACATTATCATGTCCGGTAACATCACCAGTATTTAAAAGTGTATCAGCAACACCTGTTTTATCATTCTGACCAATATTACCACCAACATTATCATTGCCAGTAACCTTGCCATTATTATTACCTAAGTTCTTAGCTTCACCTTCATTTAAACCAATATTACCGCCAACATTGTCTTTGCCAACAACATCACCTTCATTTGACAAGCCATCACATTTACCATTTTTTCTGTTGTAACCTACATTTCCACCTACAACATCAGCACCAGTAATGTTGCCTGAATTATCAGCATTTGTTAATGTACCTGAATTTACACCAGTGATACCACCTACATATGATTTAGCATCTACACTTCCTGTATTAACAACATCTTTAACCTCAACTTCCCTAGAGATTTCACCAATAATTCCACCAGCAACTTGTTCTGTAGCTTTGATTTTTCCTGAATTTTTACTATCAAGAATTTTAGAATCACCAAATAATTCACCTGCAATACCACCAACACAGATATTTCCATTTACATTTCCAGTATTTGCACAACCTTTAATAGTTACATCTGTGCCAAATCCAACTATTCCACCCGTAAAAGCAGAATTTGGTTTTAAAGCATCAACAGCTCCGTTATTTAAACAATTAATAATGTCAACCTTACTAGCGGCTCCGACAATACCTCCTACTTTCATACCAGCAAATCCTTCACCACTACCTGACATTTCTCCATGTTTATACTCAGTAACGAAGATTTTTTTTGCATTAGATAGTTTATTCTGAAGAATTGCACTACCGTCAATCTTTGAATATTTATCAACTGTACAATTTTCAATCTTTCCTCGTTTTCCTTCATCTCTAATACTTAACGCTCCTATAATTCCGCCTGTCTGAGTTGAAGCTGAAACCTTTGTATTTTCAACTTTAATGTTTTTCAATTCAATTGTTTTTGAAGTATCATTACCTGTATAATATGCACCACATAAAGCACCTGATGTACCAATGCCTTCAAGAGCAGAATCCTTTATAGTAATATTACTTGCTTTGAAATTACCAACAACACTACCAGCTAAAGATGCAGCATTCCAATCAGTCTGAACCTGGTCATGAATATTAGTATCAGATGAATTTGATGTTCTTGTCTTTAAATCAAGATTTGCAAATGTAATATTAGAAGCTTCTAAACTTGCGTATACATCACCAAATAACCCAACACCTGTTGACTGGTCCGTACCAGATAATGAATAGTAATATATATCCCTTTCAAATTTTTCTTGATTTTTATTAGATAATTTTGATATAGTGTGTCCATTTCCATTAACTACAACTTTCATATCCATAGTCTTAATTTCACTATATTGTGTTTTGGCATTTTTATGTCCAACTTTTATACCAATCCAATCTAAGTCATTACCTACAATGTCATTTTTAATGTCAATTGTGAATGTACAATTTTTAAGATTACTCGCATTCTTTGTAACAAAACTATCTAGTTCCTTTTGCACATTCTTAAGGTCTGCGTAACTTTTTACTTCAACCTTACCATTAATTTCAGCAGCATTTACATCTATTGGATTATAATTATAGCTTGTAAATACCATAGCTGCACTAAGAATCATACTCAGTGGCTTTTTTAAACTTTTCCTCATACTTTACCTCCATTAAATTAATTATATCCCTGTCACGCTTAATCGTTTAAGTTGAATATAACAATTTTTTTGATTTTTTGCAATACAGCACGATAAACCTGACACAAAATATTTATTATAAACAAATTGTTTCAATACAGGTTTTGATTTGTTTTTCAACCTTCTGCATAAATGCCTGTTTTTCAAATTCATTTTCAAATAATCGACCATTATTCACTTTTGAAATGTTTTTCATATATTCTTCGCTTAATTCTACAGCCATCAACAAAATATCAGAATTTTCAATTATATCCCCTAATTTAAAATACATTTCGCCACTTTGTCTTGTACCAAACATATCTCCCTGACCTCTAAGTTTAAGATCTTTATTTGCAATTACAAATCCATCATTAGACCCGTTTAATATATCTAGTCTTTCTTTCGCAGTTTTGCTATCCGATGTATTCATAAAAATGCAATACGACTGATACTTTCCTCTTCCAACTCTTCCTCTTAACTGATGAAGTGATGCAAGACCAAATCTTTCAGCATTCTCAATCATCATAACAGAAGCATTTGGTACATTCACACCTACTTCAACAACCGTTGTAGAAACTAAAATATTTATTTCACCCTCAACAAATGCTTTCATGATTTCATCTTTTTGTTTTGGTTTCATCTTTCCATGAAGAATGTCAATGTTAACACTTGGCGGATAAATCTCTTTTAGTTTTTTAGCGTAATCCTTAACGTTTTCAAGTTCTAATCCTTCAGATTCTTCAACCATAGGACAGATAATGTACGCCTGTCGTCCTTCTTTTATCTGATTATTTATAAATTTATAAGCATTAGGTCTGTAACTAGTATCAACAACACAATTCTTAATTGGAATTCTATTACTAGGCATTTCATCAATGTTCGAAACACTTAGCTCTCCATAAAGAATAATAGCAAGTGTTCTCGGAATTGGTGTTGCACTCATAACTAAAACATGAGGTTTACCACCTTTATTACCAAGCGCCTCTCTTTGCTTAACACCAAATCTATGTTGTTCATCTGTAATAACCAAAGCAAGATTCTTATATTCTACCTTTTCCTGGAACAAAGCATGCGTCCCAATAAGAATATCTATTTCACCATTCTTTAATCTTTCATATATTTTTTTCTTTTGTGCTTGTGTTATAGAACCTGTTAATAGTTCAAGTTTAATATCAAGCCCTATTTTATTAATAAGTTCTGAAAATCCTTCATAATGCTGTGTTGCTAAAACTTCAGTTGGAGCCATTAAAGCACCTTGATAACCTTTCATAACAACAGACATTAATGCAAGTTCTGCTATAACAGTTTTACCGCAACCGACATCTCCCTGAACAAGCCTATTCATAACTTTTCCAGATGATAAATCTCGTTTAATATCTTCCCATGCTTTTAACTGAGCATTTGTTAAAGTAAATTCTAGATTAGAAATCACATTATCAACTTCTTTAAATTCGTCAATAACCATATCTGAATCTATGTCTTCATTTAATGATTTAAGCCTTCTTGTAGCCATAATAAAGATAAAGAATTCATCAAATATAAGTCTTTTATATCCTTTAGACAAATCATCATCATTTGCTGGAAAATGAATTAACTTAAGCGCAGTATTTAAATCTACCAAATCATATTTATTTCTAATAGATTCTGGCATATATTCCAAATCAAGTTTTTCCACAGCAAATGCTTCCTCAACAGCCTTTCTAACTGTTTTTAAATCAAGTCCCTTTGTAAGTGCATATACAGGCTGTTTAACATTTATTAATTTTTTGTATTCATATATTTCAAATATTGCAGGATGCTCAATCTTTTTAAGTGCACCATCGTTGGATACTTTTCCTTTAAAAACATATGTCTCACCAGGTTTTAATGTACTTCTTAAAAATGCACAATTAAACCAAACTAGTTTTATAGGATTATCCATCTCATCAACTGCAACAGTTGAAACTATAACTAAACTTCTTATTTTCTTTATATCTAATACTTTTTTTATCTTTAATATAACACTGGCATTCTCTCCAACATTAATATCCTTAACTCTTTTTGGAGCCTTAAATTCCTCATATGCTCTTGGATAATAAGTTAATAAATCTTTAGTATCATATATTCCTAATTTATTAAATAACGCTCCCTTTTTAGGGCCGATTCCTTTAATATCTAAAATATCCATAATATTCCTCCAACAATAAAGGATATTATAACATACTAATAGAATGATGTAAAAAAAGAAGGCTTTCGCCTTCTTTTTTTACATCATACCAGGCATGCCACCTGCTGGCATTGCTGGAGCATCTTCTTTAATATCTGCAACAACAGATTCTGTTGTAAGTAATGTACTTGCAACTGATGTTGCATTCTGAAGAGCAGATCTTGTAACCTTAACTGGATCAAGGATACCAGCCTCTACCATATTAACGAATTTATCATGTAAAGCATCATAACCGATACCAACTTCTGATTCTTTTACTTTATTAACAATAACTGATCCTTCTAAACCAGCATTCTCTGCGATTGTATAAAGTGGAGCTTCAAGTGCTTTAAGTAAAATCTTTGCACCTGTCTTTTCATCGCCTTCAAGTTCATCAACAAGTTTAGCAACTTCCTTAGTTGCATGAATATAAGCTGAACCACCACCTGCGATAATACCTTCTTCTACAGCAGCTCTTGTAGCATTTAAAGCATCTTCCATACGAAGCTTGTTTTCCTTCATTTCTGTTTCTGTAGCAGCACCAACTCTGATTACTGCAACACCGCCTGCAAGTTTAGCAAGTCTTTCCTGAAGTTTTTCTTTATCAAATTCTGATGTTGTTTCTTCAAGCTGCATCTTAATCTGACTTGTTCTAGCTTCAATATCTGACTTATCACCTTCACCATCAACGATGATTGTGTTCTCTTTCATAACCTTAACTGATTTAGCTCTACCAAGGTCATCAATTGTTGTTTCAGCAAGATTTAAACCAACCTCTTCTGAAATAACCTTACCACCTGTAAGAATAGCAATATCCTTAAGCATTTCTTTTCTTCTATCACCATAACCTGGAGCCTTAACAGCTACAACTGAGAATGTACCACGAAGTTTATTAACAATAAGTGTTGTTAATGCCTCACCTTCAACATCTTCAGCGATAATTAATAATTTCTGACCAGCCTGAACGATTTGCTCAAGAATTGGAAGAATCTCCTGAATATTTGAAATCTTCTTATCTGTAATTAAGATATATGGATTATCAAGTTCTGCAACCATCTTATCCATGTCTGTTGCCATATATGCTGAAATATAACCTCTGTCAAACTGCATACCTTCAACTAAATCAAGTTCAGTCTGCATTGTCTTAGATTCTTCAATTGTAATAACACCGTCATTGCTAACTTTTTCCATAGCATCTGCAACCATGTTACCAACTTCTTCATCACCAGCTGAAATAGCAGCAACCTTAGCGATCTGCTCTTTACCATTAATTGCTGAGCTCATGTTTGTAATGGCTTCTACGGCCTTTTCTGAAGCTTTCTTCATACCTTTTCTTAAGATAATTGGATTAGCGCCAGCTGCAAGGTTCTTCATACCTTCATTAATAATAGCCTGTGCAAGAACTGTTGCTGTTGTAGTACCATCACCTGCAACATCATTTGTCTTAGTTGCAACTTCCTTAACTAATTTAGCACCCATGTCAGCAAATCTATCTTCAAGTTCAATATCTTTTGCAATAGTAACACCATCATTTGTAATAAGTGGCGCACCATATGATTTATCTAAAACTACGTTTCTTCCTTTAGGTCCAAGTGTAACTTTTACTGTATCAGCAAGTGCATTAACGCCTTCTTCTAATGCTGCTCTTGCGTCCTCTCCATATAAAATTTCTTTAGCCATTTCTATCCTCCTTAACCTTCAACAACAGCAAGTATGTCTGAAATTCTAACTACAATGTATTCATCATCTTCAAGTTTAACTTCATTACCTGCATATTTTGAATAAATAACAATGTCTCCAACATTTACATTCATTTCTATAGTTTTTCCATCAACTGTTGTTCCAGGACCAACTGCAACAACTTCTGCCTGATCTGGCTTTTCTTTTGATTGGCCTGGAAGTACAATTCCTGACTTTGTAACTTCCTCAGCTTCAACCTTCTTTAAAACAACTCTGTCTCCTAATGGTCTAAGTTTCATATCGAATTCCTCCTTATATACATTTGTTAGCACTCTCTACTTCTGAGTGCTAGTCTCATCATTTGATATAATAGCACAATATATTTTACTTTGCAATAACATTCTAAAAATATTTATAATTATGCTATTTTCCTAGTCCTTTATCCCTTCCATAAAAGAATAAATACTGCTGGGCATATCCACCTAATTCACCATATAATTTTTCGGCATACTCTTGTATTTCTTCCTTACTTACTTCATTCTTAAAGTAAATATCTTCCATTATCCTTTTAATCCAAACATCAATTGGAAATGCATTCCTATATGATAAAGAGAACAAATTTACACAATTAGCAACCTTATCACCAACACCTTTTATTTCCTTAAGCTTTTCTCTTGCTTCATTGACATTTAACTGACCAAATATATCTCTCTTAATAATATTATCAATTTCTGCTCTTTCTTTATTTACAATATTTAATTCATCAACATATGAATTTAGTTTAACTGAAGCATCATAAAGATAAGGTGCCCTAAAACCTGTTTTTAACTCTTTATAATCATTAATCTCAATTTTAGAAAGAGTTTTTATATCAGGAAATGAATAAAAATCAGAACCATTTGCTGAGCCAAGATAAGCACCATATTTCTTTGAAATATCTGCAACTATTTTCTTAATATGTGGAATCTGTTTATTTTGCGAAATAATGAATGACATTAACGTCTCACTAAATTCCTGATTTAAAATTCGAACTTCACCTTTTTCATGTATTGCTGCTTTTAGTTTATTATCCCTTTTTAGCAATTCTTTCTTTATTTTTGCATAATCTCTATTTAAATCAAGATAATTAACTAACTGACTTACATCTCCTGGCCTAAAAGTTTGAACAATTAACTTATCTTCTTTCTGCTTTCCAACATATAAATTATCATACGCAACAAATGCATACTCATCTTCATCGATTTTTTCAAAATGAAAACACTGACCGCATTCAAGAGTTTGCCCTAAATCAAAGTCAGATAGATTTTCAAATGTTATATATTCATTATTAATTATTATATTCATAATTAGCCTTTCCTATCTATATTTATTCAAATACTATTATTCTAACATATATTTAATGTTTAAATAAAAAAACTTCATAAAACTTTAAGTAAAGTCTTTTATTTTTATCTGTTTCGTTATAAAATATTTAATATAATATCCACTAATGTTGTGGGGAACGGAGAGAACGAATATGGCAAAAAAACTAAAAAAACTAATTATTGGAGCAACACTAGTTTCGGCTGCAGCTGCAGCTACTTATTCTGTTTTAAAGAAAAAAGAGAAGGATGATTTAAAACAATACGTAGACGATTTTGATGACGACGATGATCTTTTCGAGGGTGAAAAAACTAAGAGAAAGTATTTTAATCTTGATAATATTGATAAAGAAAAAATCAAATCAGTTGCCAATGATGCAAAAGATAAAGCTACTAAGGCTGCTAGCGTTGCAAAAGAAAAAGCAACTAAATTTGTTGAAGATGGAAAACTTGATGAAGTAAAAGAGAATGTTAAAGAATTTGCTTCACAGGCTTCATCAAAAGCTAAAGATTTATTTGAAAAAGCTTCTGAAAAAATGAAAGATAAATCAAATGCTGACTCAGAAGAAAATCAAGTATATGATCCTGAGGATATAGACTTAGCTGAGTTTGATATTATCGATTCAGAAGTTACTGATGTTAAGGATAATGTAACTGAAACAGTTTCAGATGTTATTGATGATTTAAATGATAATATATCTGAAGCTTCTACTACTGTTTCTGAAGAAGTTAATACAGTTACTTCAGATATTAATGATGTTACTTCTGAAATTAAAGAAGACGTTACTGAAACATTTAACGACACAACTGAAAGCGTTAATGAATCCTTCAATGAAGTATCTGATAATATTAATACTGCTTCAGATACTTTTAAAGAAAGTAATGCAAACTTCAGTGAAACAGTAACAGATAATTCCGTTAAAGAATCTGATGATGAATTCTTTTCCGATGAATTAGATGATCCACTTAACAATTAATATTATATATAAATTAAATAATTCTAACATGCCATCATTTTAACTGGTGGCATGTTTTTTATTGAAAAATAAAAGGTGTAGAATAATCTACACCTTTTATCTCTATAGAAAACTAATTATTTAATTTTTATTTTTCTAACAATCTTTTTACCATAGATATCTTTAATAATAATCTTATTAAACTTACGTTTCTTTAAGAATTTTTTATATTTCTTAAGTTTAAATGAAATCTTTTTAGCATTCTTCTTAAACTTAATCTTTTTCTTATTTATAGTAATAGACTTAATAGCATACTTAGATTTAATCTTGATTTTCTTAGATAATTTATATTTCTTTTTATTCTTAAGATTAATCTTGATTTTACCTTTTTTAAGTATTCTTTTTTTATCTTTAACAACAGTCTTTGATTCATTATCAGTATTACCATTATTATTCGTATTACTATTTGTATTATTATTTGTATTATTATTTGTATTATTATTTGTATTGTTACCTGCTGTATTATTATTGTTAGAAGTTGTTTCAGTCTGTTCAGTTACAGGCTTTGTTTCAGTCTGTTTTTCAGTTGGTGTCTCTGAAGACTGTTCTTCACTTGGTGTCTCTGAAGACTGTTCTTCACTTGGTATTTCTGAAGACTGTTCTTCACTTGGTATTTCTGAAGACTGTTCTTCACTTGGTATTTCTGAAGACTGTTCTTCACTTGGTGTTTCTGAAGACTGTTCTTCACTTGAAGTTTCCTGTAATTGCTGAAATCTACCATATTCCGATTCTGATTTATATGTTGTAACAACACTACTTCTAAATTCATTAGATAATGTAGTATCATCAACTGTTGTTTGATTAACATCATTTCTATTAATCATTTCAGCCACAGCACCTGAAAGTGCTAATACATATCCTGCATTATAATCTAATGCTACTTCACTATACTGATATTTGCTGGCATCATTAATAAAATTTCCATCTTGGTCTGGTCCTCCAACAAGACCTCCAACTAAAACATGTGCTTGTTTTGTTGTACCATTTGCTGAAACATCATTATATCCACTAGCAGCTCTATGATGAGGATATAATGTATACTTTGTATGACCGCATACATAACTTCTGTTATCATTTCCAAGTATAATATCTAACTGGCCTAATGCCCAATTTATATTATTATTGTTTTTTGTCATCAATGCCATCGCATCCATATTACAGTTATATCTAGTACTACCCCAATTTAATAAACTATAATATCCATTTACAACTTTAGATCCATTTTTCATATTATTAAAACAATTATCCAAAGGATCACCATTTGGATTTGAATATAAACCAGCCTTGTTTCCATATTTTAATGCAATTCCACTCACATCATCCCATGATAACCATGACCATTCATTACATTCTCCGCTATATTTTCTAAATTCATCAGCGTAGACACTCTTTCCTGTTGCTTTATAAAGCATTACAGCAGCCATGCAATAATCATCAGCATATCTACCTGATGAATAAAATGCTTCACCATTCTCTATAGGACCATCTGTTGCAACTTTTTTAGTATTATTTTTTGCGTAATCAAAAAGTTTTTCAGCATAGAATAAAGCCTTATCATCATTACGATTAATAGAATAAATTGCTAATGATGCAGCAGTTTCTGAAACAATATCTGTAGCTGGATTCGTCGAGGAAGTAAAATAAATTTGATCCACTCTATTTCCCTGTTTTGAATCTTGTTCTTCAGGCTTTCCCCAGTATGAGTGATCTTTCTGTCCCTTACCTACTTGATAACAAAAAGCTTCAACATTACCATCACTACCAAGAACTGTACATCTTTCAAAATAATCTACGAATCTACTCATAATCATATTATAATGTTTTGTTAATCCATATTTTTCATATGCATTACCAAATTCAAGATATGAAAGTCCAAGTATTGTTGCTGAATAAGCTTGAGGTAAACCAAATTTAACATGGTCACCAGCATCATGATATCCACCACTTAAGTCTATGGTCTTTCCATTGTATTTTACATAGATTTCACCTGTATGACAATTATCTCTCCATACAAAAGCACTCTTATCTTTTACATCATTGCCACACATATTAGCATCGAAGAAATATAAAGATTCCTGTAATGCTTTTACATAATTATTATTAGGTGTATCACCTTTTACTTCTTTTCTATTACGATTTGTAGATATCAAAGAAGCGATGAGTGCAACCGATATTCCAGTTGCTAAAATTTTCTTTTTCATTTCTTTTTTCATTATTTTTACTCCGTCTAAAATATTTTTGTTTTATATAAAACAGTCCAAGATAAAATGTATCATTTTCATTAAAATAAATCAAATATATAAATGTTAATAATTTTTGAATAAACCGTTAACAAATTTTAGTTTCCATTTTTTATTAAAAATCAAAAGAACACCAAAGATTTACCTTGATGTTCTTTTTATAAGCATTAAAAATTATCAATTATTATTTTTTTCTGGTGATTCGGAATCAGGTGGTATTATACCAACTGTTTTATTATTCGCCCTAAAAACTGAATCTCTGGCATTCTTCCATGGTTCATCTTTATACTTATAATCAAACTTTTTAACAAACCAATCTAAGTCTTCATATAATCTTTCCATATTTTTAATGTAAAGTTCATTAGTCTCATCAATAAAAGAATCTAAATCACTGCCATGAAGATTCTTCGAAGCATATTCTAATAAATTAACATAGTGTTCATTACACATTCCCTTGCTATTTTTAAAATCTTCTCTAAACTCAGGATCTTTCTTCCAAAGATGAACAATAGTTTTTAAATATCTTTCAAATGTAAACTCAATTTTATCGCATACAAAACAGCTACTATTTAATTTATGAATATAATTAGTAAGTTCTGATATATCTTTCTTTTTAAATAATCCACTCTTACCACCTGTAGCTGTTAGTTTCTTAATATCAGCATTAGTTTTAGCGAAATGAGTTCTTAATATAAGTCCCATACCAAGTCTGTTATTAGCATCCATTAACTTCTGCGTATGCTCTTTACAAAAACCTTTTTCATCGGTAACTGCTCTTATATCATCTTCCATGTAACTTGGTCCCATGGTAAATTCTATAGCATTTTTCTCAATATCATTATACATTTGACAAATAGGGCATTCGCAGTCGATTTTATATGCATCTTTTACCGGTATGGTATATAAAACTTCTCCCATAATATAATCTCTATTCTTTCTTTTTATTTTGGTAATTTAAAAGAACTCTTAAGTGATACAATTCTATTTAATACAATATCACCTTCTTTAGAATCCTTAGAATCAAAACAGAAAAATCCATTTCTTACTAACTGGAACTTTTCATCTTTTGATAATTCAGCAAATTTTTCTTCTAGTTTACAATTCTTAATTTCTACTACAGAATTTGGATTTAAGTTAAGATTTCCTTCCTCATCAAACATACCCTTTTCTGTATCAATTAATTCTTCAAAAAGTCTAACAGTAGCATCTACTGCACTATCAGCATGTACCCAGTGAATTGTTCCTTTGACTTTTCTTCCTGTAAAACCTGAACCACTCTTTGTTTCAGGGTCATATGTACAATGAACAACAGTAACATTACCATTCTCATCTGTCTCATATGAAACACACTTTACAAAGTAAGCGTTCATAAGTCTAACTTCATTACCAGGATATAATCTCTTGTATTTTGAAGGTGGTTCAATCATAAAGTCATCTCTTTCAATATAGAGTTCTTTACCAAATTTTAATTCTCTCTTACCAAGTTCTTCATTCTCAAGGTTATTATCAGCTTCGAGAATTTCAACTTTACCATCTTCATAGTTATCTATTACAAGTTTAATAGGATCAAGAATACCCATATATCTTGGTCTGCTAAGTTTCAAATCATCTCTAATACAGAACTCAAGCATTGCGATGTCTGAAACACTATTACTCTTAGATACACCACAAAGTTCAATAAACTTTTGAATAGATTCAGGAGTGTAACCTCTTCTTCTAAGGCCACTAAGAGAAACAAGTCTTGGATCATCCCAACCATAAGCAATTCCATCTTCAACTAACTTCTTAATATATCTTTTTCCTGTTACTACATTTTCAAGATATAACTTAGCAAATTCAATCTGTCTTGGTGGCTTTTCAAAACCAACTTCATTTACGACCCAATCATACAAAGGTCTGTGATCTTCAAATTCAAGTGTACAAATTGAATGTGTAACACCTTCAAATGCATCTTCAAGTGGATGAGCAAAATCATACATTGGATAGATGCACCATTTATCGCCTGTTCTATGATGGGTCATATGAGCAACTCTATAAATAATAGGATCTCTCATATTAATGTTACTTGATGACATATCAATTTTAGCTCTTAATACTTTTTCGCCATCAGCATACTTACCGTTTTTCATATCTTCAAAAAGCTGTAAGTTTTCTTCAACACTTCTATCTCTATAAGGACTATTCTTACCTGGTTCAGTAAGTGTTCCTCTATACTCTCTAATTTCATCAGCTGTCAAATCGCATACATAAGCCTTACCTTTTTTAATTAATGTAACAGCTGCTTCATACATTTTATCAAAATAATCAGATGCATAACGGATGTCGCCTTCCCATTTAACACCTAACCACTTTATGTCTTCAATAATTGAATCAACAAATTCAATCTTCTCCTTAGTAGGATTTGTATCATCAAATCTCATATTAAATTGTCCACCATATTGTTTAGCAAGACCATAATTTAATAAAACAGCCTTTGCATGACCAATATGCAAATAACCATTAGGTTCTGGTGGAAATCTTGTAATAACTGAATCATATTTACCTTCAGCTAAATCCTTATCTATTTCCATTTCAATAAAATTTCTGGATTCTTTTTTTTCTTTTTCATTAACATCAATTACTTCTGACATAACTACTACCTCACTAGAATATTTCATCGTTAAATTATACCTTAAAAATGCTTTATTTTCAACTAAAAATCCCGTGACAAAAATCACGGGATTTAAATACTTATAAATTTTTAAATGCATGAGCAATTTATAATTTCTTATTTAGCGTAATATACATCAACATTCTTAACGCCCCACTGAATTGCTTCATCATATGTACTCATATAAATATCAATTCTGTTATTTTTAATTGCTCCGCCTGTATCTTCAACTACATATGTTTTTCCATTGATAACAACTTCAGTACCATAAGGAAGAACTGATGGATCAGCAGCTATTGTACGATTAGCTGTTGTTGTTGTACCTGATGCTGTTCTACCATGAATACAATAAGCTGTAATCTTGAAATTACCAATAAGCTTTTTTTGCTTTTTCTTTTTAGACTTTTTCTTTGACTTCTTTTTAGCCTTAAATTTATCAGTCTTATTATCTTTTTTCAATTCTGATTTCTTATTATTACTTTCCTTAATGCCTTCAGCAAATGCATTTGTAAGGATTTTACTTGAATAAGAAATACTATTCATATCCCCAGGCTTTCTACTTGTTAAAATTGGAAGATTTAATTCTTTAACTTCAACTTCATTTTCACCTGTAACTAATTTTTCTTCTTTAACGATTTTATTAGTCTTAAGAGATTCTGTGTCTGCTTTTGCAAATATTGAGGCTGGGATTAAAGCAACCACTGCTATACCTACCGCAAAATTTTTTAAAGTTTTCATAAAATTACACTCCTAACACAATGACTTTCATAATCACTGCATTATATTTATAACATAATTGTTACATTAAGTCAATAAAATGTTACAAAAATGTTACAATAATATTAGAATTGTTAAATTTCCATAATAATCTTAAGATATCAAATCATTATTTATTCAAAAATTTTACTGCATAATTTTTCTGCTTCTTTGTACAATTTTTCATATTTTTCATCAGTTTTAAACTCTTTAACGGAATCAAGAATACCATTATAATACCATTCTTCTTCCTCTTTTGTAGCTTTAAATCTACTCCAGACATCATCACCTAGTATATCCATATCATATAAAATGGATCTGGCATTTGCTATAAGATCAGCAAGTGCTAATAGTTTTTCTTCCAATGTTGCTGTTTTAAGAAAATCGACTGTATGTTGTTTTCTTTCATGCCATGTTTTTGATTTATCTTCAGTATGACTTGCAACAAGTGTTCTTACTTCACTTCCAAAATTTTTCTCAATATCTTCAATTGTAACTTGAGTATCCTCAACAGTGTCATGTAATATACCAGCAATTCTTAAATTAATACTAGCATTATTAAGCGCAAGTATCTCCATAACTTCCATTGGATGTGAAATATAATCAACATCACTTGCTTTTCTCTTCTGACCAGCATGAGCTTTGGTCGCATAAACAATCGCCTTATGAATCAATAAACTCTGTTCCAATTTAAAGCACCTCCCCCACAACATACTTCTAAAAATACATTATAATTATTTATATTCTCCTTTGTCTTACTATCTCATAAGCAAGAATACCACATGCTACAGATGCATTAAGAGAATCAATATCACCCTTCATAGGAATCGATGCTATCATATCGCATTTTTCCTTAACAAGACGACTAACGCCTTCACCTTCATTACCAATAACAAGTCCAATAGGTCCTTTAAGATTTAGATCATACATATCGCTTCCACCCATATCTGCACATGCAAACCATAAACCTTCCTTCTTTAAATCCTCTATTGTATTCGAAATATTAGTAACCTTTGCAACCGGTGTATAATTTATGGCACCTGCAGACGTTCTTGCAACAACTGCAGTAAGTCCGCAAGCTCTTCTTTTAGGAATAATAATTCCATGACTACCAGCCTGATTAGCAGTTCTAATAATAGCTCCAAGATTGTGTGGATCCATAATACCATCAAGAATTATAACAAATGGATCCTCACCTTTTTCTTTTGCATTTGCTAATATATCTTCAACACTAGCGTAATTATACGCTGCAACATAAGCTATAACTCCCTGATGTTTACCGGTCTTTGACATATTATCAAGGCGTTCCTTAGAAACAAACTCAACAATAGTGTCGCCTTTTTTAGCTTCTCTGACAATACTTCTTACAGCACCGTCCATACATCCATCTAAGACAAATACCTTATCTACGTCCCTTCCAGAACGCAAACTCTCAATAACAGCGTTTCTGCCCTCTACTGTATATTCTTCATATCTCATCTATTTTCACCATTCACCTTAGAAAATCCTATTTTTAATAATTCAAAAATTCTTTCCGAATTATGCGTCAAATATAAATAACCAATTAATGTTTCAAAACCAGTTGCATGCTTATATTCATTATAACTAGCATTTTTAGCCTTTGAATTAGATTTAGCATTTCTTCCACGCTTAAAAACTCTAATTTCTTCCTCATTTAACTCATCCATCAACACATTTACAAGTTCACATTGAAACTTTGCACAAGCTAAATCAGATGTCATCTTATTAAGCTTATTAACCGCTGTGTTTCCATCAGTAACAACCTTTGTACGTAGAATTAATTCATAAACATTATCCCCAACAAATGCTAATGTCAACGGTGAATACGTATCAATCGCAACATCTTCTATAGATAAACCGGTTTTTAAAACTTCAAAAATATCTAAATTCATATTATCCATAATTAATTACTGCGTTTCCACTTAACGCCTTCCCTTGTATCTTCTAGAATTATTCCTTTACTTAATAATTCATCTCTAATCTGATCAGCTAAAGCAAAATCACGGTCTTTTCTAGCCTGTGTTCTCTTTTCAATCATTTTTTCAATTTCTTCATCAAGCATTTCTTTCTTAACTTCAACAGTAATTCCAAGAACATTTGCTATTGTATTAATTTTATCTTTAAATCCATTAATGAATTCCTTACTACTTGTTTCGTTAACAGAAACATTAGCTAATTTTACAAGTTCAAATAATGATGAAATAGCATCTGCTGTATTGCAATCATCATCCATTGCATTTTCAAATTTTGTAATAAAATCATCTGCAGATTCAAGAATGCTCTTCTCATCATCAGTAATATTTTCAGTTGTAGAATTATCATAAAGATAATTTAAATTATCAACTGCAGTTCTAATTCTTGTAAGACTAGTCTTAGCTGATTCCATGAGTTCATCGCTAAAGTTGATAGGTGTTCTATAATGTGCTGATAACATAAAGAATCTTAATACTTCAAGTTCATAATGCTTTCCTATATCTCTAACTGTAAAGAAGTTACCTAAAGACTTGGACATCTTTTCATTATTAATCTTAAGGAAACCATTATGCATCCAGTATTTTGAAAATTCCACACCGTTTGAAGCTTCACTTTGAGCAATTTCATTTTCATGATGTGGGAAAATCAAATCCTCACCACCTGCATGAATATCAATACTTGCGCCTAAATATTTCTTAGCCATAACAGAACACTCTGTATGCCATCCAGGTCTACCTTCTGACCATGGTGATTTCCAGAAAGGTTCACCCTCTTTTTTTGGTTTCCAAAGAACAAAATCAAGTGGATCTCTCTTACTTTCTTCACCTGAAACTTTTAATGCATGAGCTTCATCTCTATGTCCACCTTCTAAATCATCAATATTCTTCTTAGATAATTTTCCATAATCTTTAAAACTTCTAGTACTATAATAAACTGTACCATCAGCTTCATAAGCATATCCTTTTTCAATCAAGTCAGA
Organism: Eubacterium uniforme; assembly: GCF_900167115.1. GTDB lineage: Bacteria > Bacillota > Clostridia > Lachnospirales > Lachnospiraceae > Eubacterium_S > Eubacterium_S uniforme. Next base: position 156,205 of record NZ_FUXZ01000002.1, on the reverse strand, counting down.
AATAAGATCAATCATACCATCAATTTCTTCTGTAGCTTTTGGATGAACTGATGCTTCTCTAACATTAAGAGATGCCATATCTTTTTTACATTCTTCAATAAATTTTTCAGATACTTCTTTTGAATCTATGCCCATCTCAATAGATTTTTTAATAATTTTATCATCAACATCAGTAAAGTTAGAAACAAACTTTACTTCATAACCTTTATATTCAAGATATCTTCTAAATGTATCAAAAACTATCATTGGTCTTGCATTACCAATATGAATTAAATCATATACAGTAGGACCACATACATACATTTTAACTTTTCCTTCTTCAATTGGAACAAATTCTTCTTTTTTTCTTGTAAGAGTATTATAGATTTTCATATTTATATCCTTTCAGTATCACTTAGTAGCATTTTAATACTAACCACGTGAAATATTATTCAGTTTATTATTTTATCACTTATTATTATAACTTATATATTATTTATTCATACTGCAGCCACTACAACCGCTACAGTTTCTGAAAGTATTATTATTTATATTTTCATCAGTCGATGCAATAATATAATTATCTGAAATATAATCATCTACTTTTTCAAGCAAACATATAGACTGAGAAGATATACCTTCAAGATTTCCAGTAAACCCAAGACCTTCTTCTGTTGTAGCTTTAACATTTACTTTAGAAACATCAATCGATAAAGCATCAGCAATATTCTTTCTCATAGTATCTATATAAGGTCTCATTTTGGGTTTCTGAGCAATAATTGTAGCATCAATATTACCAACTATATATCCTTCATCATCTAACAATTTTGCAACATGTTTTAATAATTCTATACTATCTGCACCTTTATATTTTTCATCAGTATCAGGAAAATGTTTCCCGATATCTCCAAGTGTAGCAGCTCCAAGTAAACTATCCATTATGGCATGAGTTAAAACATCTGCATCTGAATGCCCTAATAAACCATGTGTATGTTCAATTTCAACACCACCTAAAATTAGTTTACGTCCCGTAACAAGTTTATGGACATCATATCCCATTCCTATTCTCATATTAAACCTCGTAACTTAATAATTTTTCATAAACTATAATTATGTAATTATAACATATAACATTTTATAAATCTAGTTTATACATATAATAACATGATAGGTTCTCTTTATATTCACAGCAAATAAATTCACTTAATTCTATACAACACAAAAAAGGAATCGACATTTCTGCCGATTCCTTGAAATCTTTTAATTAATCATCAATCTCAATTTTTTCTGACTCATCAATATATGTACCATATTTACCATTAAGATCGATAGCCTGAATAGTACATTCATAAAGCTGATTATTAAGTTTGTTCTTTTTAAGAACATTAACACCACTTGTTCTTCTTAATTCATCTTTAATAAATGCAACTTTCTGCATAAGAGCATCTTTCTTTTCCATAAACTCTTCTCTCATACGAGCATTAAGTTCTTCCTGAGCGTTCTGTCTTTCTTCCTTAACACGCATCTGCTCCTGTCTCTTCTGTTCCATTCTTCTATCATTAATTTCATCTCTCTTCTGATTAGCCAAATTATTATTTGAACCAAGTGCAGATGAATATGATGAAACAGAAGCTTTGTAAGCGGCAGCTGATTCAGTTCTGAATGGTGTAGATGAAGATCTAACAGCAGCTGAACCACTTGACATAGATGTTGCAGCACTTGAATGTGATGAGAATGTAAGCTGATCTGCTGGTACAGGTACAACTACAACTGTACTTTCAAAAGCTCCTCTTGTTTCACATACATCAGAAACCTTAACTTCCTTAAGACCCTGACAACTACCAAATGCATAACTTTCAATTTTCTTTACTGTACCAGGAATATTAATTTCTGTTAAAGCTTTACAACGATAGAATGCAAATCTTGCAATCTTTTCAAGTTTACCCGGAAGATAAACTTCAGTTAAAGCTTCACAACCTGAAAATGCGTATCCTGGAATTTCAGTAACTGCGTCTGGAATTGTAACTCCTTTAATCTTACGACAATTATAGAATGCATAATCATCGATTTTAGTAACTGTTGCTGGTACAAGTACCATATCAGTCATATCTCTTTCACAGAAAAGAAGTCTAGTTCCAAGTCTATCTAATAATAAACCATCTCTGAGTTTAAATTTCTTATTATCTGAGGAAACATTAATCTTTGTAACACAGTTAAATGAACTCATACCGATATCTTCAAGATTTGGACCAACTTCAAATTTTAGTGAACTAGAAATATTAAAGTTTCTAGCACCAAGTTTCTTTAAGTTTGTAAGTGCAATTGTTCCACCTAATTCAAAGTTTTCAATAGCACCATATCCAATCTCTTCAAGTGAATCTGGTAATTCAATCTTTCTAAGTGCTCTACAATTAGCAAATGCTTCATCTTCAATCACTTTTTCATTTCCGCCAAAAACAACAACGGTAAGGTTTTGGCATCCATAAAAAGCTCTTTTACCGATTTTCTCTAAAGATTTAGGTAATCTTACTTCTTTTAAATTTACTCTCTCCTTGTACTCATTAGGCGCTATCTCTGTTGTTCCTTCGGCTATAACAACAACCTCAGGGTCATTATTCATTTCAACAACAGCCTGATGAGTGTCATTGTCTGCAGATGCTGAGAGAGAAATATCACTTGTCTCACCAAGATGCATTCCTTCTGACTGCTGTAAGTAGTTCTCATTTTCCATCATAACAGGCACCTCCTTTTTCCATTAGTACACCCACTATCTTCTATAATAAAATTATAACACTAAATACAATTTTTGTAAAATTTTATGCTTTTTTCACTATTTTTTGTTAAAATACTACATTTTATTGTTTGATTCAATATATTATTGACCATATTTTTGTGCAATTTTACCAATTTGATTTTAATTGTTCTTTCATAAATCTGCCAAAAAAATGAAATTTCTGTCAAAATATAACAAATTTATTCAATTTTATATAATTATATAATGAGTGGAGCGATAAGCCGGGTTATGTCTAGAATGATCATCTATCTAGCTTTATTGTTACCAATAAAGTCAAGCGACCTACCCGAAAGATATAGGCGGGCAACCAACTTTCTATTCAGTCTTGCTTCAGATGGGGTTTACACTGACCCTTGATGTTACCACCAAAGCGGTAGTCTCTTACACTGCCATTTCACCCTTACCTTTAAAAGGCGGTTTAATTTCTGTTGCACTTTCCTTAGAGTCACCTCCACCGGACGTTATCCGGCATCCTGCCCTGCGAAGCCCGGACTTTCCTCGTGCACGTCCTTTCGGCAATAGTACACGCGATCATTTGCTCCACTCAAGTTTAAACATATTAACAATTAAATACGCTACCACCGATAAATTCTCTAATAATTGAATTATGTGGTACTAGTTCACTATTTATTCCCAAGAAATAATCCAAGAATTTTAAAAGTTTTTTAGCCTCAGTGTATTCTGGGCAATTTGGATCAACACTATATAACAATGGTTCAACATATTGTTTTAATACTCCAAGTTCATATATAAGTGATGAATTAAAAACTTCATTCGCTTCTTCCTGATATGGGAATATATGCTTATCTTCACCTCTTCTAACAGATGCCCATCTCTTAATGGTTTCTGTAGCATTAATTCCTCTTGTTCTAGCATCTCTAACCATACGTCTTAGCATTCTTGCTTCTGTAGTTGGTATTCTTGTATGCTCATCAAGATTTAATACTGTAAGAGCTGATAAATATATTTTAAACTTCTTTTCTCTTGGTATGGCATATGTTAACAAATCATTCAAACAATGAATACCTTCTAAAACAAGAACATCACCTTCATCAAGTTGCAAGTAATTACCTTTGTATTCTCTTTCACCAGAAATAAAGTTATACTCTGGAAGTTCAACCTTCTTTCCATCAAGAAGATTCGCTAAGTCTTCATTAAGCTGTTTAACATCTATTGCCAAAAGACTTTCATAATCTTTTTCACCGTTTTCATCAAGAGGTGTCTTATCTCTATTTACGAAATAATTATCAACTGGAATTGGATGTGGTCTCATTCCTATAGCCATAAGTTGAACACTTAGTCTATGTGAGAATGTAGTTTTACCAGATGATGATGGACCAGCTATCATTACAAACTTACAATTTTTTTCATGAATTTCATTTGCAAGTTCAGCTATCTTCTTTTCAAATACAGCTTCCTGAACTAATATCATATCCGCAATTTGTTTTTTAGTAATACATTCATTTAAATCTGCAACACCTTTAATTCCAAACATTTCACCCCATGAAGCAGTTCCCTTAAGAGTTGCTGCAACTTTATCCTGTGGCTCAAATTCTGGAACAACAGTTGGATTTTCTTTAACTGGCATTTGAAGAACAAACCCTTCATCATACAAAAATAAATCAAAATACTTAAGGTAACTTGTATTCATTACCATATATCCATAATAATAATCTTCAAAACCATTTATATCATAAAGATTAACTTGTGAAGAACGTCTATATCTAAATAACTTTTCCTTCTCAAGCATGCCATGTTTTCTAAACTGACTCATGGCATATCCAATTTTAACAGTTTTCTTTGTTATATCGATTTTAGCATCTACAAGTTCCTTCATTCTATCAGAAACTCTTTTTAAAAGATTCTCACTTAATTCTTCAGAACCTTTGTAAGTACAATAATATCCTTTACTTACAGAATATTGTACTCTGATTTCTTCAACATTCTTATTACCTAATACATCATGAAATGATTTAAGTAAAAGTAATGTCATGCTTCTTCTATATGCATCATTACCATATGTGGTTTCTGTAGTTAAGAATTCAATCTCTGCATCCTGCTTAACATAGTTATTTAACTCCATGAGTTTTCCATCAACCTTTGCAAGCACAATGTCATATTCAAAATCCTTCTGTGCATCCTTAGCTAAATCAGCTAATTTAACCTTATTAGTTTTTACTTCCTCGCTCATAACTAACCCCCATAATATCCATAGTTTTTTCTAATAAGTTAACATACTTTTCAATCTCTATCATACGATTCTTTGTACTATCAACCTTGTTTTCTGCTTCTTTTTCTTTTAAGCATTCTAAAATAAAACTATAATTTCTATGTTCTTTAGTAACATATTCAACAAATACTTTGTTCTTATTTTCAACTAAATATTCACCAAAGCATTCCTTAATTTCTTCTACTAATTTTTCTTCTTCATGATCATTTTCATCTTCATTAATAGTCTCAATATCCTCTTTAGAATTATCTATCTCTATATCATTCTTATTATCTATTTCATCATCAGACAATTCTTCATCCAACAATTTCTCATCTGACTTAGTATCATTTTGATAATATCTAGCATCTATAATTAAATAATACTTTCCTTCATCAAAAATCATATCTTCTTTTTCAATAGTAAATCCATTTTCTTTCAAAAATTTTCTTACTACTTTTTCATCGCCTTGAGGAGATAATACTAACTGTTTAAAACTCTTTGCAAGTTCAATATCTCTAGATAAAATCTTTTCAATTAGCAATCCACCCATGCCTGATATAACAACTGTTTCAGCTTCCCCAGCATCATAATCAGATAGTCCATCACAAAGTCTTGTATATATTCTATCTGAAAGTCTATACTTTTGAATATTATCAAAGCATACACTCAAAGGACCTCTGTTAATATCCATGGCTATAACATAATCACATATATTATTTAAGCACAAATAAATCGGAACATAACCATGATCTGTTCCCACGTCAACACACGTCTTAAACGCAACCATATTGGCAACGCTTTTTAATCTATTTGATATATTCATAATTGATTCCTATCTTTTCCTATAAATTTTATTTCACTTAAAAATATAATGTCAAACACATTCTCATAAAATTATAATTTGATATTTATGTTCTTAATCTCTTCTTCTAAATTCATCAACATCTGATATTCATTTAAATCAGTTGTTGTACTCTGTTTATTTCTAATACTATTAAGTTTAATATTAATAACAATTTCATTAAGAGCTTTTTCTCTTTCCTTGTCATTAAGTTCACTGTTTAATTCACTATTAAAAATTCTTGCAACTTTTTTATGCATCTGCTCATCTTCATACGAATTAATAATCAATACAGGATTAACCTTACCTTCAGCAAATTGTTTAAAAACTTTATCAGCAACATCCTTATAAAATTCATCTGTAAAATCAGTAGAATTTACATACTTTATAATCTTATCATAAATAGCTGGTTCTTCAATTAACCATGTAAGCAAAAGTCTTTGAGAAGTTAATATTGCATCATCTTCTTCATCAACCATTTTATTTCTATTATCAATTTCTTTATCATACGAAGTTGCCTTCTTAGGTTTATAAAGCATCTTAGTAACAAGATCTGATAACTGCTTTCTATCAATAGAAAACTCTCTACTTACTGCCTCAATATAATTATTTCTTTCAAGTTCCTCACCGAAATTTGAAAGTTCATTTGCTATTTCTTTATAAAAATCAGTCTTACCATCAGGAGTATTTATGTCATAGTTTTTCTCGAGCTGCTTAATCTTAAAAATAAAATAATTCTCAGCTTCATCAATTCTTTTTTGAAATTCTTCTTTACCAAGATTTTTAATAAACTCATCTGGATCTTTATATGGTTTCATATTAAGAACTTTAACAGATAATCCAGCATTTAAGAATATTGGAATAGCACGAAGTGCAGCTTTTGTACCAGCTTCATCACTATCAAAAGTAAGTATGACTTTCTTAGCATATCTCTTAACAAGATTAGCATGTCCAATTGTAAGCGATGTACCAAGTGCAGCAACAGCCATATTAAAACCAGCCTGATGAAGTGATATAACATCCATATATCCTTCGCAAATAAGCATATAATCACTTCTAGATGTTCTTGCAAGATTTAAACCATACATATTATTACTTTTGTTAAAAACTTTCGTTTCATTAGAATTAACATACTTAGGCTTAGCATCTCCAAGCACTCTACCACCAAATGCAATCACTTTATTATTCACATCAAAAATTGGAAACATTACTCTATTCCAGAATTTATCATAAACGCCTTTTTCATCAAAAACAAAAAGTCCAGTTTCCTTAAGAATATCATCTGAATATCCCTTACTCTTAACATACTGATACAAAGAACTTTTCTTTCCAGTGTATCCTAAACCAAACTTCTTTATTGTATCATCAGATAACTCTCTACCCTTAAAATAATCAAGTCCGGATTTATCATTTCCATTTACCAAAATATGATAATAATATCTAGCTGATAAAACATTAACCTCAAGGATTTTATTTCTAATATCAGCATTTCTTTTACTTTCCTCAGAAACCTCTCCTTCTGGTAATTGCATTCCAGCCTTTTCAGCAAGAAACTTTAACGCCTCAGCAAATGAATAGTTCTCATATTTCATTACAAAGGTTATTACACTTCCACCTTCACCACATCCAAAACAGTAAAACATCTGTTTAGCTGGCGAAACGCAGAAAGAAGGCGATTTTTCATTATGAAATGGACATAATCCAAAATAATTAGCGCCTGATTTTTTGAGCTTAACATATGATGATACAACGTCAACTATATCATTTTTTTCAATTACCTCATTTATCACATCATCGCCGTAAAACATAAATAACCTCTACATTTCCCAAGATTTTGGAACAAATATATTCTGAAATGTCTTAACAGAATACTGATCCGACATACCAGCTATGTAATCACATACAACCCTTCTAATATCTTCTCCCTTTTCTCTATTAAGATATAAATATTCTTCTGGAAGTTCATCAACATTATTCAAATAATACTCATATAACTTCTCAATCATTGCATTAGCTTTTACTTCTTCGCCTTTAGCAACTTTATTAGTATAAACTCTATCAAACATAAACACTCTAAGTTTATACATTGCATCGTTGTATTCATCAGACATATAAACCTTATCCTTACCAATGCTGTTATTTACAACATCATGAATAAGTGCATCAAGTCTTGTTTTAGTCGTATCACCAAGAATATCGCGATAATAAACAGGAATATCATCTTCCTTCATAATCCCAGCTCTAATTGCATCATCAATATCATGATTAATATATGCAATCTTATCTGAATATCTAACCACCTGGCCTTCTAGTGTTTTTGGATTACCAGAAGTTTTATGATTTAATATTCCATCTCTTACTTCTTTTGACAAGTTAAGGCCCTTGCCTTCGTTCTCTAGAACTTCAACAACTCTAATACTTTGTTCGTTATGTTTAAAACCCAAATCACAAATCCCATCAAGAGCTCTTTCTCCACAATGACCAAATGGTGTATGTCCAAGATCATGACCAAGTGCAATAGCCTCAGTTAAATCTTCATTAAGCCTTAACGCTCTAGAGATTGATCTTGCTATCTGAGAAACCTCTAAAGTATGAGTAAGTCGTGTTCTATAATGATCACCTCTAGGCGCAAGAAAAACCTGTGTTTTATGCTTTAGTCTTCTAAACGACTTAGAATGAATAATTCTATCCCTGTCTCTTTGATAAATCGTTCTAAGATCACAAGGTTCTTCAGGTACATCCCTGCCTTCACTATTTTTACTTTTAGATGCATACTGACTTAGGAAACTCTCTTCCCAGTCCTCCCATTGTTCTCTAATACTAATACCCATTCTCACTCCTGAATTAAAACTATAACTGCCATAACGGCACACTTAATAATACATTCTCAATATTAGTATTTTAACAAATAATGCAAAAAAATAAAAGTGACATAACCCACTTTTATAAAATTATGCAGTCGATGGGACTTGAACCCACACCCACATGCATGGACATGAACCTGAATCATGCGCGTATACCAATTCCGCCACGACTGCAAACCTAAAACCAAACTAAATACGATTATCAAAACTACTATGTCTATATTGGTGATTGTATCACGATTGTAAAATACTAAAAAACATCTAGTTCTTTACTCGTCGTAAAAATAAAATTAAGACACAACTCTTGTTGTGTCTTAAGTATGCGGGAGAAGGGACTTGAACCCTCACTCGGAACTCCGAACTAGATCCTTAGTCTAGCCTGTCTGCCAATTCCAGCACTCCCGCAAAACCGTCATTCAATTACCTGACGCGATGACTATAATACCATTTATGTCGGATAATGTCAACGGTTTTTATAATTTTTTTTGATTTTTTTCAAATCCAAGATGTAGATTCACTTCCAGTGAATCTTTTACTCCGCTCAAAGCCGCGGATGGCTCTTCTGATTTTTCAAATCAGAAGTAGTTATGCAAGTTTTCCCTTTGCAACTTCTACGAGTTTTGTAAATCCTTCAGCATCATTTACAGCCATCTCAGCTAACATCTTTCTGTTAACTTCAACCTGTGCAAGCTTTAAACCATACATAAACTTGCTGTATGAAAGACCATTAAGTCTTGCTGCAGCATTAATTCTAGCAATCCATAACTGTCTGAACTGACGTTTTTTCTGCTTTCTACCAGCATATGAGCTTGTAAGAGCTCTCATAACAGACTGTTTTGCTACTCTATACTGATTAGATCTAGCTCCTCTATAACCCTTAGCGAGTTTTAATACTCTATTATGTCTTTTTCTAGCGTTCATACCGCCTTTGATTCTTGCCATTTTCCTTGTCCTCCTACTTTAAACCTATAGATAAGGTAAAATCTTCTTCATATTCTTTACATTAGTAGCATCTGTCATTGCTGCTTTTCTAAGATTTCTCTTTCTCTTAGTTGTTTTCTTAGTTAAGATATGTGACTTATAAGCTTTCATTCTTTTAAGCTTTCCTGTTCCTGTTTTTTTGAAACGTTTAGCAGCTGCTCTGCTTGTTTTCATCTTTGGCATTGTTTCATCCTCCTTAATATATGATTAACTAAGTTATTTTTTCTCAGTTAAAAACATAGTCATATTTCTTCCTTCTAGTTTAGGTGCCTTATCGATAACTGCAATATCAGAAAGTAACTGTGCGAAATCATCTAAAACATGTTTAGAACTCTGAATATGAGCCATCTCTCTACCTCTAAATCTAAGAGTAACCTTAACTCTGTCGCCCTTAGTAATAAACTTTCTAGCGCTATTAGCCTTAGTCTTTAAATCATTCTCTTCAATATTTGGAGAAAGTCTAACCTCTTTGATTTCAATTACTTTTTGCTTTTTCTTAGCTTCCTTTTCTTTTCTAGCCATCTCATATTTGTATTTACCATAATCAATAATTTTACAAACTGGTGGCTTAGCGTTAGGTGAAATTTTTACAAGATCAAGTTCTGCTTCTCTTGCAAGTTTCTGAGCTTCCTTAGCCGAAACTATACCAATCATCTCTCCATCTTCACCGATGAGTCTTACTTCTTTGTCCCTGATCTGCTCATTAATCATTAAATCGCTAATTGTTTTATACCTCCATAATCATCATTATCAACACCCTATTATAAGTGTATACCTTATAAAAAAAGTGAGTAAACAAAGTTCACTCACTAAAATATCATAATAAAATAAGCCTAAGCTTTTATTAAAAATATTAACCAACGTTCAGCTCTTCTGACGTGGTGAGAATAAATCTACTTTGTTTTAACCTTAAATATAATAACATTACTTATATTATATGTCAACCATTATTTATAAAAAATACCATATTTTAAGCATTTGGCTTTTATTCTGCTTTTTTCTTAGCAAATACACTCTTTATCTTTCCGAAAATATCATTATAAATAATCTGATACAACACTATAGCTAATGCGGTTCCTGCAATAACATCTAATATAGAATGCTGTTTCAAAAATACTGTTGATGAACATATAAGCAACATAACAGATAAACTTATCATTGTAACCCAATGTCCCTTTGGAATATGTTTACTCTTCATAAGCGACAAATGTATTGCTATTGAATTAAACACATGAATACTCGGAAAAACGTTAGTATTTGAATCTGAGTTATAAATAAAACCAAGCATCTTAACCCATAAATTTTCACCAAAATCAAGATTAACTCTCAAATCCTGACCATTTGGATAAATAGTACATATAAACAAGCAAATACTCATTCCCAAATATAAATATAAACAGAATTTATAAAACTCTTTTTTATCTTTCAAAAATAAGAATAACCATGCAGCTGGTATATATAAAAACCATATTAAATACGGAATAATAAATACATCTACAAACGGAATATAATCATCCACAAAGCAATGCATAATATGACAAGATGGCATACTTCTTTTTTCAAGCCAAGTAAACCATATCATATAAACAACAAAATAACTTATTGTCCAACAATGCCCATATTTCTTTATCAGTTCTTTCATATTACTCTCCATCAAAGTCTCGCTCATAAAGTTTTTATACTATCATTTTTATTCTTTTTGGCAAAATTGAAATCTTAATGTAATTCTGTCTATCATATGTTTCACCATCCGTATGAACAGATAATCTTCTCTTTGAATTGATCAAGACCGATTTACATCTATAAACATTAACGCCTCCATGCCCTATGTGCTTTCCTTTTAGAGCTAACGGCAAAAGCAATAATGCTTTAAATCTCGAAATATTATTAACCACACACAAATCTAAATAACCATCGTCACAAAGAGCATTTGGAGCAAATAAAAATCCTCCACCTTCATATGGTAAATTATGTGCCGAACAAAAAATAAAGTCCTTTACAAATACATCAGTACCATCATCAAGTTCAATCGTAACATCACCATACTTGCTATTCATCATTTGTGTAATACCAAGATATGCATACGATAACTTGCCTAAATTTAATTTATTCAAAAAACTTTTCGTATTAGATGAATTATTGATCTCACAAATTCTGGCATCATATCCAACACCACTACTAACTAAAAAACGATAGGTTTCATAATCCAAACCATCATCATTTCCAAATTGAGTTAGACCAATATTTACCTTAATAATTTTTTCCATCTTAATAATTCTATTAAGTGTCTTTTTTATTCTTTTAGAAATCTTAAGTCCTCTAGCAAAATCATTTCCTGTCCCCATAGGAATCACAGCTAATGTTATATTATCATAGTTAACAAGACCATTTATAACCTCATTAAGAGTACCATCTCCTCCTATTACCACCACAACTTTTTCAAGCGGATTTTGAGTTAACATCATAGCTATTTCTGTAGCATCACCTGGACCTGAAGTTTCATGAAATTCATACTCATCAATTTTTTCTTCTACAATAGGTTTAATAATGCTTAATACGCTTCTACCACTTCTAGATTTTGCATTTGGATTTACAATAAAATGATACTGCATCTCCACCCCTATAATACATATATTTTAATTTAATAAAATTAATTAAACTTAAAGATTTTTTGCATAACTTTATATCCTTTAACAGAAAGACTTCTGCCAGCCTTTCCAGGAAGATTCATTCCAATACCAAGGAATGAATGTCTTAATTTCTTATATAACTTAATATCCTTTTCTTTTAAATGATTCCAAAGTTCTTCTTTCTTTTTTAAGTTTTCATCTTCACCAGATAAAATACACAAAATAGAAGAAACACACATCATCATATCAAGATAGTGAGCCATATACTTTGAACATCTAACAGGAGTATCCATTGGTCTGTTCAAATATGAATCAATCATGATTTTAGTTACTCTAATTTGCTGATCAAGTCTTGAAATCATAACCTTTTCATTAACAGACTGATCCTCTCTACCTATATAATACTTATATAAATTAACATCTAGATAATACATGTTCTGTACATAAGGCAATGGATGAAAAACAAAAATATTATCCACATAGAAAGTATGCTTAGGTAATTCTAATTTACACTTTCTAAGCATTTCAGTTCTATAAATAACTGAATGCATCAAGATATACTGACTTTCTTTTAATTTGATTTTATCACTCCAAGAGAAAAATCTTCCATTAGGCATAGCACGCTTATAACGCATAACCTTCTTATGTTTCTCTCCAACCTTATCATATACATAATTACAAATTAGCAAATCAAGATTCTTTCCTTCTTCTTCAACACGTTTAAGGAAGGAAATAACTTCAACAAGAGCATTCTTACCTAATTTATCATCACTATCAACAACCTTGAAATACTTACCTGTAGAGTTCTTAAGACCTGTATTAACAGCGTCACCATGTCCACCATTCTCCTGATGAACAACTTTGATAATTGTTGGATATTCAGCTTCAAGTTCTTTAGCAATCTTTAACGTATCATCCTTAGAACCATCATCTACAATTATAATTTCAACATCTTCCCCACCATTAACAATACTCATAATGCTTTGTTTCATGTATTCTGCAGAATTGTAACATGGAACAGCAAAACTAATTAATTTACTCATTCTACGTTTGTCCTTTTTCAATATTTCCTATATTCTAAAAAACATCACAATAACCAATCAACCTATAAATTATTGATTAGTATTATTATCATTATTATTTGAATTACCCTGATTAGATAAATAATCATCAATCCACTGATTATTACCATAACCATTATAATTATCAACTGTCTGTCCAGGAGCATTATTTGGTTGGTTATAACCATTATTCATTTGATTGTAACCATTGTTCATTTGATTATATCCGTTATTCATCTGATTATAGCCATTATTCATCTGATTATAGCCATAAGGGTTATTCAACTCACCATACTTACCATATGGATTATTATTATCTACTCTTACATACTGCTCTACGACTCTAACTTTTATAAGAACCACAAAAAACACAATTATAAATATAAATAAATAAAACATAAATCCTGAAAGCAATTCAGGTGTAACCTTAACCTTTTCTGAACCTTTAGCTGCGCCCTCAACACCTTCTTTCGAAAGGAATGTAGCAACTAAACTTATAGAGTTACATATAACATGCATCATAATTGGTGCTATTATAGATTTATATTTATAATATAAAAATGCAAGTAAAAGTCCTAATGTTCCAGCATAAATTCCCTGAACCCAGTTCATATGAAATACACCAAATGTAATAGCTGATCCAAGTACAGCTACAACAACACCAAACATATCTTTTAATCTGTTGTATAAAACACCTCTAAAAACTAATTCTTCTAAAATTGGACCTACCAATGCTACTGCAATAACCATCACAACTTTATTACCACTATAAATTGATGCAGCAGCTGAATCATAAGACTTTGTGAATGATTCAGGAAGAACAGAAAGAGCAAATGTTGCTAATAAATTACAAACCACCATACCTAAAAAAGCATATGGAATAACTAATAAAAACTTAGCTGGTTCAACATTCTGTAATACTCTTTTATATCCTTTTTTCTTTAATTTACTACTATCAAATTTCATAAGTAAAATCATAATCGGAATTAGAATAGCATCACTTACAAGAGTAATTGTAATCGCCTGCTTCATCACCAATTCAGTATATAATTCTTTATCACTTGCTGCTTCAGGATTATTTGCGACAACATAAAAAGCAAATAAAATAACCACAATAACCTGAGCAACATAATAAATCCCCAAAGGATATATTAAACCAAATATATTAAACAGTGTAATCGGTTCTTTAGGTTTATTATTATCCATATCTTTCCGCCTCTCCAAATCTTTATATTATTCCGATAAAAGTTTAATCATAACTGCTTTTTCAGCATGTCTTCTATTCTCAGCCTGATCAATAATAGTATCCATATGTTTATCAACGATACCCTGAGAAATTTCATAACCAATATGCATTGGCATATCATGTAAAACAATTGCCTTGCTACCTTCTAACATATCTTCATTAATCTGGTATGGACTCATAAGAGCAACTGTTTCCTCTTTCTTCTTAGCAAATGCTGGATTATTAAAGAATTCCATATCAACCCATGTATCTGTATAAACAGCATCAACTGTTTTAGCTAATTCCTTAAATTCATCCGATGAAACATGAGCATCAATCTCAACATATCCCCCCTTAGCCTTGATATCTTCATAGAATTTATCATCTACACCCATATCATTAACAATCGGTGTGAGTCCATAAACTGTTCCACCAAGACGTGGTAATAATTCAATAAGAGAATTAAATACATTATTCTTAGCACCAATGTATAATAACTTAACATTATATGTACCGAACTTCTCATATAAAGTAAGAACATCAGCAAGTGCCTGGCATGGATGGAATGTATTATCACAACCATTAATAAATGGTACTGTTGAATTCTTAGCAAATAAATCTGTAGTTTCGCTCTTCTTTAAACGAGCCATAATAATATCAACGTTTCTACATAAATATTTAACTTCTGAAACAGTATCACCTAAAACAAAGTTTGAATCTTCCCACTTCTGGTTAAAGTAATGTCCACCAAGTTCAGTAATACCAGTTGTAAATGATAAGAAAGTTCTTGTAGATGTCTTTTCAAATAAAGTATATAATTTCTTACCTTCAAGTGACTTACTATATTTTTCAGGATTAGCTTTTAAATCAATTGCTAAATCCAATATTCCTTTTATTTCATCATCTGAATACTCACTAAAACTAATTAAGTTCTTCATATTATCACCTGGATATAAATATCCACTCCTTTCTTAATAATTCTTCCTTTGAACCTTTATGCATTATATATACTTTCCCAATATACATAAAGATACAAAGTAAATTTTATCATTAAACACCATATAAATCAAGTTTACTGCATAAAAACAATGATTTATCATACAGTAACCTCTACTACTTGAATAAAACAAAAAAATGTTTTATAATTACTTCGTTGTGTTTATAAGGAGGTATAAGCAATGAGTCAAGCAAAAGTAGATAAATACAAAAAAGATAAAAAAAATAGAAAGAAAAATCTAAAAAAGCAAAAAAGAAAACATTTTCTTTCAGTTTTATTAACAACAGTTGTTTCACTTGCAATCTGTTTCTATATCGGTTGGTCAGTATACCAGAAAGTTAAACCTGCAAAGGAAGAAACTACTACTTTCAAAAATAAATATACTGCTGAAGAATTACAAAGTATCATTCAGGCTCAGACCGCACAGGGTGGCGACACTACTAATGAAACAGAATCTGTAACCGATAGCAAGACAGAAAAAGCAACTGAAGACGAAACGAAGAAAAAAAAGAAAAAGAAAAAATCAAATAACGAATCTGAAGCTAGTACTGAAAGTAGCACAGAAGAGTCAAAATCAAAAAAAGAAAAAACTACTGAAAGTGTAACAGAACAGTCAGCTGAATCAAGTTCAGAAGATTCAACTCCAACTGTTATTGAATAATAAAAAAACGGAATTTCAAATTGAAATTCCGTTTTTTATGTTCTATTGTTAAAATAACATAAATACAATTAACTTTGTATCATACACTACTTACATTCTATCAGGTGCTTCAAATCCAAGTAAGAAAATTGATTTTTCCAATGTAGCCTTAACTAAGTTAATTAAAGCTATATAAGATTTCTTTCTACTCTCATCTTCTTCACTTAAAATCTTAGTTTCATGATAAAACTTATTAAAGTTATCTGATAATTCATAAATATATGCACAAATCTTATGAGGCGCTAACTCTTCATATGCATTTACAATTACTTCATTAAATTTAGCTAATGTCATTTCTAAATTCTTTTCGCACGCGGATTTAGCACTTAAAATCTCATAACCTTCAAGTCCAATATTATCAACACTTGAATTCAAACTATCAGCATACTTACTTAGTATCGATTTGATTCTAACTATTGTATAAAGAATATATGGACCAGTATTTCCTTCAAATGAAATAAATTTGTTTATATCAAATACATAGTCCTTTGATGCCTGATTTGATAAATCACCATACTTAAGTGCAGCTAAGCCAATAACTTTAGCTGTCTGTTTAGCCTCTTCACTAGATGTTTCTCTGTTTTCCATAATTTTAGCATAAACAGCTTCATTAATTTCATTAACAAGATTGTCAAGTCTCATAACTCCACCATCTCTCGTCTTAAAAGGCTTACCATCAGGACCATTCATAGTACCAAAACCTAAGAATGTAAGTTCAGTATCTTCTTTAACAATCTTTGTTTTTCTAGCACATCTAAATACTGTTTCAAAGTATAAGTCCTGTCTATTATCTACAACATAAATAATATGATCAGCATTATTATCCTTCATTCTACTAACAATAGTAGCAAGGTCCGTTGTATTATATAAAGTTGCTCCATTTGATTTTAAAATCATACATGGTGGAATCTCCTTTTTATCAGTATCTTCCTTAACCTCAACAACTAAAGCACCTTCACTAACAGTAGTATAACCACCGTCTTTTAAATATTTAACCATATCAGGAATAATTTCATGAGCATCACTTTCCTTACCCCAGAAATCAAATGATACACCTAAATTATCATAGTTTTTTTTCAAATCTGGAAGTGAAACATTTAAAATATGTTTCCATAAAGCTCTATATCCTCTTCTACCATTCTGAATTTCCAAAGTAGCTTTTCTAGCTTTTTCCTTGAAATCTTCATCCTCTTTAGATTTAGTATTAGCACATGGATAAATCTCACCAAGTTCTGAAATAGTAAATGGTGGTTCTGTTGGATATTCACCTTCGAAATTTTCATCAAAATAAGGTAACTCAGGTTTTCTTTCTTCAAGTTCAACTGTAATAAGACCCATCTGTAATCCCCAATCGCCAAGGTGAGCATCTCCTATAACGTTATTACCCATGAATCTACAAATACGCTTAATACTTTCACCAATAACTGCTGAACGTAAATGACCTACATGTAGTGGCTTTGCAACATTAGCTCCACCGAAATCAATAACAATATTCTTAGGTGAACTAACTTTATCAACACCAAGCATATCATCTTTTCCCATATCCAAAAGATATGAAGCTAAGAATTCTTCATTTACATTTAAATTAATAAATCCTGGTTTAACTACTTCAATATCCTTAAAAATCTTGCTATCTTCCATACATTTAACAACATCTTCAGCAATCATAAAAGGAGCTTTACCAGCAACCTTAGCAAGTGCCATAGCACCATTACATTGATATTCACAAAGATCAGGTCTGTTTGAAACAGAAACTCTAGCTCTACTACTATCATAACCAGCCTTCTCAAACGCCCCCGCAACTTCTTCTGTTAAAATATCCAATAACTTTTTCATACTAGAAAACTCCTCTCAAAAAAACATATTAAATTTATTAAATTCAAATCTCAATTATCTATTATAACGAAACTCCATTTTTTTTCAATAACTCTCTGGCACTTTCAACAGAATCAACACCAGTTTTATTCTTAATTGGAGCAAATTCATAATCTCTTAAAACTTCATAACCCAAACATCCATCAAGCATATGAATCATATCAAGAATTAATGTTTCAAACTTATATCCGTTTGGAGTTTCTGGACTTACTTCATTTCCATTATCATCAACATATTTAATTTTCTTTTCAACAATATGAACTGGAAGTTTATCATTAATGATTGCCTTCAAATCAGAAACCTTTAAAAGATAATTTAAAATAACACCATAATTATAAGCATAATTTCCATCCTTATCTTTCTCTTCCATCATTTCCTTTGTAAGTTCATAATATTCAACAATTGAAGGTCTACCATCTTCATTACAAAGTACACCAACTTTTTCATCTGGACTAGCCTTAGCAACAACCTTAGCTCCACATGGTTTACCTGAAAGATATGTAGCACCAATAAACTTAGGATCACATATTCTCTGACAAACATTATCTACAGCAAATACATTAAGCCATTCAATGCCTTCATCATCAACAATATGCATAACATTTCCATCTTCCATTGACTTAAACCAGCCACCATTACCATTAGGTGATGTAGCTACTCTCCCCTTAGTTTCAAGTAAAATCTTACCATCATAATCTGTAGCAGGAGCCATAGACTGTTTAAAGAAATGAATAAAGTTTTTATCATATCCAAAATAATTCTTTTCAGCGAAAAATCCAGTAGTATCTTCATGATTCTTTTCACTTGTCATAACAAATAAATGTATATAATTACCGGCTTCTTTTACAACATCAAGAAGATTTCTGATAATCATTTCAAAAATATAAACATCTTTTGTTATACCGATATTATACATTCCCTTTGGTTTATCAGAACCAAGTCTTGTTCCCATACCACCAGCAAGTAAAACAGCGGCCGCCTTACCCTGTCTGATAATTTCAAGACCAGCCTCTTTATATTTATCGCTATTTGCTTCAATATCTGTAAGTCTGGCCACATCAAGAATCGGTGTAATAACACCCTTCTTAGCCTGCTTATTTTCATCCTTTAATAAGTCAAGTAATGAAAAATCAATTTCAGATATTTGTTGTAATAATTCATTTTTTTCATTATCACTTAATTCATCAACGAATTTAAGTAATTGTTCCTGATTGTTTTTCTCTAAAATTTCTTTGATCTTTTCCATATTTTTTTCCTTTCACTTAAAAATAGGCAGATAAATTAACCTGCCTATTTTTATTATATACTTAATTGAGTTTAAATACAATTACTGATTAAAATTGTTCTGATCATTATTATTCTGATTATCACTTCCAGTATAATCATTTGAATTATTATACTGTGGTCCATTATAATCATTTGGATTATTATACTGTGGTCCATTATAATCATTTGGATTATTGTACTGTGGTCCACCAAAATTATTATAATTCTGATTCATATCATTAACGCCCTGACCATACCCCTGTGGCATATATGCCTGTGGCTGTGCATAAGCCATTCTAAATGAAATATCCTTATAGTCTTTAATTACCAAATACATAAGTACTAAGCATGCTGTAGAAGCTAAAGAACTTATAAGAGATAACGGATTAATGATTGCAGACACACAAGATAATCCAGTAAATAAAGCAACAACTATCAAACAAAAGCTTACATAACCAGACGAATATGTATCAATCTGTGAGCCTCCTAAAGAATTAAGATAAATTCCTTTTAATAATCTAGTCATCTTTCCATAATAAATAATCATAAGTAAGAAAGTGACACCCATTATTACCATAAAAGAAATTGCTGTGATTGAAATAACAGTCTGTAAATCTTCCTTATGTTCAATGATTTCTTCAATCTTATCAATCATCTCTTCACCAGATCTTGTAGATGAAGATGTTTCAAAATAATCTTCATGTTCCTCTAGCCATTCAAAAATATCTTCCTTATGATCAATAATCTCATCTGATATAGAACCACTAGCTGCAGCAACGATACCCATAATCGCAATAAAAAGAATCGTAACAATAATTAAAAATACGAATTTAATATTATAAACTACTTTTATCATTTTTATCGATGATGAGTCAAGTTCGTTACCTGATTTAGCTTTTGAATATACTAAAAACAAACCTACACAAGCTATAATTGTGAAAACATTAACTACTATTCCACCGAATCCACCTGTGCTTTGTAACGAAGCAATCAATGATACCGCTGTACTAATAGCAGCTGCTATACAAAGACCTAACATTTTTCCACTTGATGCTAAATCTTTAAGTTCCATTTGCATTCTGTTCATTTTCCTATCTCCTATCCATTATTTTCTAATAAACACATAAATATAATAACTTTTTTTATTAAAACTTTCAAGTAAAAATAAAAAATACCTCAAAAAATTTAACATTTTTCAAGGTATTTAAAAAACTATTTTTAATTGTTAAATTGTTGCAATATCAATAACTTCTAAATGATTCTTTGCATCACTTTCTAAGCTTCTTAAAAGCGCATTAACTGTATCAAGACTAGTAAAGCAGTTAACACCTGTTTCGATTGAAGTACGTCTAATTAAGAAACCATCTCTATTCTTATCTCTACCCTGTGTAGGAGTATCTACAACAACATCAATCTTATGTTCAAGCAAGAGGTCGATAACTGTAGGTGATTCCTGATTAAGTTTATTAACCTTAATAGCATTTACTCCTCTTTCTCTTAATACCTTAGCAGTACTTCTTGTTGCGTATACTTCATAACCAAGATTTTCAAATCTCTTACCAATAAGAATTGCTTCACCCTTATCAGCATCATTAACAGTAATGATAACTTTCTTATGCTTAGGAAGAACTACACCACTTCCAAGGAAAGCTTTATATAATGCTTCGTCAAATGACTTAGCAATACCTAAACATTCACCTGTTGATTTCATTTCTGGTCCAAGTGAAATGTCTGCACCTCTAATCTTTTCAAATGAAAATACAGGCATCTTAATAGCTATATAGTCTGCCTTCTTCTGAAGACCTGGTTCATACCCTAAGTCTCTTAACTTCTTACCAATAATCATCTTAGTAGCAAGTTTTACAATTGGAATACCTGTAACCTTGCTAATATATGGTACTGTTCTTGAAGATCTTGGATTAACCTCAATTACATATACATCATGACCAACAACGATGAACTGAATGTTAATCATACCTTTAACATGAAGTGCCTTTGCAAGTCTCTTTGTATATTCTTCTATTCTTAAAATTGTATCATCTGATAATGACTGTGCTGGATATACTGAAATACTATCACCTGAATGAACACCAGCTCTTTCAATATGTTCCATGATACCTGGAATAAGAATATCATCTCCGTCGCAAATAGCATCAACTTCGATTTCCTTACCCATTAAATACTTATCTACTAAAATTGGATGATCCTGAGCTATTCTATTAATAACTTCCATGAATTCATCAACTTCTTCATCGCAAGTAGCAATCTGCATACCCTGACCACCAAGTACATATGATGGACGAACTAATACTGGGTAACCTAATTTATTAGCAACTTCCTTAGCTTCAGCGGCTGTAAATACAGTTCCACCTGAAGGTCTTGGAATCTGACATTGTTCAAGAATTTCATCAAATAACTCTCTATCTTCAGCAGCATCAACATCCTCTGCCTTAGTTCCTAAAATTGGAACTCCCATCTTCATAAGAGCTTCAGTAAGTTTAATTGCTGTCTGACCACCGAACTGAACAACAGCTCCATCTGGTTTTTCAAGATTAACAATACTTTCAACATCCTCTGGTGTAAGAGGTTCAAAATAAAGTTTATCAGCAATATCAAAGTCTGTTGAAACTGTTTCAGGGTTATTATTTATAATAATTGTTTCGTAACCCTCTTCCTTAAATGCCCAAGTACAATGTACTGAACAAAAATCAAACTCAATACCCTGACCAATTCTAATCGGACCAGAACCTAATACTAAAACTTTCTTCTTAGGATTTGTTTCAATTGCTTCATTCTCACTACCAAAACATGAATAATAATATGGTGTTTCAGCTTCAAACTCAGCTGCACAAGTATCAACCATCTTATAAACAGCGACAATACCATTATCTAATCTAAGTTCTTTTACTTCATCTTCAGTCTTACCTGAAAGTTTTGCAATATAACTATCTGGGAATTCAATTCTCTTAGCTTCTTTTAAGAGTTCAACTGTTAACTCTTCTTTTTCAAGTCTGTCTTCCATTTCAACAATGATTGCAATTTTATCAATAAACCACTTATCAATCTTTGTTATGTCATGGATTTCATCATATGTAATACCTTTTCTTATAGCCTCAGCAATAAGCCATATTCTTCTATCATCAACGTTATGTAATTTCTTTAGTATTTCTTCTTTAGAAAACTCTGTATAATCATAACTTCTTAAATGCTCAACATGCTGTTCAAGTGAACGAATAGCCTTCATAAGCGCACCTTCAAAGTTATTACAAATACTCATAACTTCACCAGTAGCTTTCATCTGAGTTGTAAGTTTATGACTTGCCATAATAAACTTATCAAATGGAAGTCTTGGAATCTTTACAACGCAGTAATCAAGAGCTGGTTCAAATGAAGCATAAGTCTTACCTGTAACAGCATTCTTAATTTCATCAAGAGTATAACCAAGTGCAATTTTTGCTGCAACCTTAGCAATAGGATAACCTGTTGCCTTTGAAGCGAGTGCAGAGGAACGGCTAACTCTTGGGTTAACTTCAATAACACAATATTCAAAACTTTCTGGATGAAGCGCAAACTGAACGTTACATCCACCAGTAATTTCAAGTTCATCAATAATATTAAGTGCTGAACTTCTAAGCATTTGATACTCTTTGTCACCAATAGTCTGCGAAGGAGCAACAACGATACTATCACCTGTATGCACACCAACAGGATCAAGGTTTTCCATGTTACAAATAGTAATACAGTTACCATTTGCGTCTCTCATAACTTCGTATTCAATTTCCTTCCAACCAGCAATACATCTTTCAACTAAAACCTGGCCAACACGTGAAAGTCTAAGACCATTTGAAAGAATATCAACAAGTTCAGCCTGATTATGTGCAATACCACCACCAGAACCGCCAAGTGTGTACGCTGGTCTAAGTACTACAGGATAACCAATCTTATGAGCAAATGCAATACCATCATCAACATTCTCTACAACAAGTGATGGTGCACAAGGCTCACCAATTTTTTCCATAGTTGTCTTAAACTCAAGTCTATCTTCAGCCTTTTTAATTGTAAGTGGTTTCGCACCAATAAGCTTACAATTATGTTCTTCTAAGAAACCAGTTTCAGCAATTTCCATAGCAAGGTTAAGACCTGCCTGACCACCAAGTGTTGGTAATATGCTATCTGGTTTTTCCTTTTCTATAATTTTTTCTAAAACCTTAAGTGTTAAAGGTTCAATATATACTCTGTCAGCAATATCCTTATCAGTCATGATTGTGGCAGGATTAGAGTTTACTAAAACAACTTCAACGCCTTCTTCTTTAAGTGCGCGGCAACCCTGAGTTCCTGCGTAGTCAAATTCTGCAGCCTGGCCAATTACAATAGGACCTGAACCAATTACAAGTACTTTTTTAATATCTGCATTCTTAGGCATTTTTCTTATCCTCCATCATCTTAATAAATTCATCAAATAACACACCTGAATCTTTCGGACCAGGACATGCTTCTGGATGAAACTGAACTGTAAAAATATTCTTTCCAACATATCTAAGACCTTCATTTGTTTTATCATTTACATTAACAAATGCTGGCTCAGCTATATTTTTATCCATCTTTTCATCATCAACAACATAGCCATGATTCTGAGATGAAATATATACTCTTCCATTTCTTAAATCCTTAACAGGATGATTTGCTCCTCTATGGCCATACTTCATCTTATGAGTATCAGCGCCATTTGCTAAAGCCATAAGCTGATGACCAAGACAAATTGCAAAAATAGGAATATCTGTATTATATAACTTCTTTAATTCTTCAATAATCTCAACACATTCCTTTGGATCCCCAGGGCCATTAGAAAGCATAATTCCATCTGGATTAGTAGCGATAATATCTTCTGCCTTTGTAAGTGCAGGATAAACTGTAACATTACAACCTCTTTCATTAAGAGATCTTGCAATATTCTTCTTCGCACCAAAATCAAGAAGTGCAACCTTATATCCATCACCCTTAAGTTCATATTTTTCCTTACAAGTAACTTTTTTAACAACTCCTGTTGGCTTATATTCTTTAAGTTTAGGAAGAATCTCATCTAAATTAAAATTTTCGTTAGTTGTAATTAAACCATTCATGGTACCACACTCACGAAGTTTCTTTGTTAATGCTCTAGTATCTAAACCTTCAATACCTGGAATATCATACTTAAGTAAAAATTCTTCGATACCCATATCGCATCTAAAGTTAGATGGCATTCTAGCGAATTCTCTAGCTATAAATGCATCTGGCCATGCTCTTTCTGATTCCATATCCTCTAAGCAAATGCCGTAGTTACCAATAAGTGGATATGTCATTATAACTGCCTGACCTGCATAAGAAGGATCTGTTAAAACTTCTAAATAACCAGTCATTGAAGTATTAAAAACAATTTCACTTATAACTTCTTTTCTTGCGCCATATGCTTTACCTTCATATACGCTTCCGTCTTCAAGAATCAAAAATGCTTTTTCCATAATACATCCCGGTATATCAGTTAGATATACTCTTCCTTTCTAAATTTCTATATAAATTATCTATATGACAACATCTTAATAACACCTAAAGAAAAGTCGTAGGTTAAAAACCCCTACGACTTTGTAGTATTCTTTCTTTCATACGTTCTAAAGAAATATTCAATATCAAAATAAGTCTGTTCTTCAGACTCGCTAGTAATTTCCCATTCATCATCTTCATCTAAATTAGGGAAAAATGTATCAGCACTATAACTATGATCAATATAAGTAATATATGCCTTGTCACAATATGGAAGGAGCTGTTTGTAGATACTACCTCCACCTATAACATAAACATCATCACTATCATACTTTTTAACTTCTTCAAGTGCTTCTTCTATAGAATAAACAGTTGTTGCACCTTCTACAGTAAAATCTTTTTCAAGTGCAATAACAATATTATTACGATTCTTAAGTGGTTTACTATTAGGAAAACTAAGTAAAGTGTTCTTTCCCATAACTACTGTATGACCAGTTGTTGTTTCACGAAAGAACTTCATATCTTCAGGAATACTAATTAAAAGTTTTCCTTTATACCCTATGGCCCAGTTTTTATCAACTGCAACTATTAAGTTCATATCTTCCTCCTAAATAATAAATCATTTCCAACAAAATATGATAACAGAATTATCATTAAATTGCAATAGGAATATTTTTTATTTGCTCACCATGTTTATAATCTTCAACAATTAAATCTTTTGTTGTAAAATCATAGAAATTTTTAATTTCAGGATTAAGGCTTACTTTAGGTGCATCAAACTGCTCTCTAGTAATTAATTCTTCTACAAGTGGCACATGCTTATCATAAATGTGTGCATCTGCAATCACATGAACAAACTCTCCAGCTTCCATATTGGAAACTTGAGCAAACATCATAAGTAAAATTGCATACTGACAAACATTCCAGTTATTTGCTGCTAAAACATCCTGAGATCTCTGATTTAAAATACCATTTAAAACAAGTTTATCATGACCTGGCTTTTGAGTAACATTAAATGTCATGCTATAAGCACATGGATATAAATTCATTTCAGATAAATCCTGATGAACATAAATGTTAGTCATAATTCTTCTACTAAAAGGATTGTTCTTAAGATCATACAAAACTCTATCAACCTGATCCATCTCACCTTCCTTATATTTATGCTTAACACTCATCTGATATCCATAAGCCTTACCGATACTACCATCAGAATCAGCCCACTCATCCCAAATATGTGAATTTAAATCATTAATATTATTTGACTTTTTTTGCCAAATCCAAAGGATTTCATCCATTGCACTTTTAAGTGCAGTTCTTCTAAGTGTAAGAGCTGGAAACTCCTTGCTTAAATCATATCTATTAACAACACCAAATTTCTTAATTGTATAAGCATAAGAACCATCTTCCCATTTAGGTCTTACCTTTTCACCCTTTGTATCAGTTCCATTATCTAGTATGTCCCTACACATATCAACAAATACTCTATCTGCGTAACTCATAATATTCTCCTAACTTTATAAAAAAACTATCTTATTCATTTTATTATTTTGTAGTTGTTTTTTCAACTTAATTTAAAAGATATTCATATAATAATCAAAACTATTTATAATTATTTGTCACAAGATATTCTTTTATACTTGAATATAATAAAGGTATATCTGTAATTGCTTCTTTACATAACTTCTCATATTTTTCTTTACCTAATATTTGTTGTAAATCTAAATTAAACTGTTTTTCAAATTGATTCATATAGATATTTCTAACCATATCAAGTGTTAATATATAATTCTTATTCTTTGAATATGGAAATCTAAAAATCGTCCAAGAATTAATCGTTTGAATATTTTCAACATATTCCTTTAACTTACATATACATTCATCATAATCCTTTTCAACTCGAAAAATTAACATTGGAATATTATAATAAATATCTTCCAGGTTAAACATATTAAATCTCATCCATTCTATTTTATAATAATCGTTTAGTAATTTCCCAATTGCAGTTTCGTAAAATTTTTCTATACTATTATTTTTTAAGTCTTTCATAAACATAAAACCCTCCATCGTTGATTTCATTCATTTTTCTAAAATAATCATCTTTTAAAATTCGTGAATTACTGAATCTAGGATCATAAATATATTTTCCATCAGAATATACATCATGATATACATAATTTTCAATTCTTCCATATTCATATCCATTTATCGATCCATTTTTACCTTCTATTCGGTATATGATTCCTTTATCACCTGCTTTTTCATAAAAATCTTCAGCTATTTCTGAACAATCATATCCTGGTGTGTTTTTATAATATTCATTATTAAGCAACTCATCAAATTTATCATTTTCAATTATTTTTTCTGTTTCGTTTACTGATACAGATTCCTTTGATGCTTCTTTAGCACCATTAAATGCCTTACTTGTCTTATCATATTCATCA
This sequence comes from Eubacterium uniforme, assembly GCF_900167115.1. Lineage (GTDB taxonomy): Bacteria > Bacillota > Clostridia > Lachnospirales > Lachnospiraceae > Eubacterium_S > Eubacterium_S uniforme. Next base: position 128,819 of record NZ_FUXZ01000002.1, on the reverse strand, counting down.
AAAGCTTTATCAATTTTCTTACATTCACCATATCCAGCCATTGCTGTTGTCATGAACAACGCTGTCATAAAATCAGCGCCTGAATAAATTGAATCCTCTAATCCACATAGGAAATCATCATATGTACCACCTGTTACAAATGTTTTTACTGCATGAGCACCTACACCAAGCACAGCACCTACCGCAACTGCAGCAAACGCACAAGCAATCGCCGCCGGTATACCAAATCCCATTCCAATAGCAAAAGCAGCACCTACACCTGCCTGTATTCCAGACTTAAATATCCTAGAATCTATTTTTAAAATATTCTTAATATCCGTCACTAATTCATGTGCCGCATCAACTACTGCGTCTTTTATTCCTTCTGCTGCATCTACAACTGCATCCTTTACGGCTCCTGCCGCTTTCTTTACTGTACTAACAAATGCATCAGCTGTATCACTTACCCATGATCCAACCTTTGATATAATACTTAATCCATATGGATCAACATAATTTACTGGATTATTTTCAACATAAGCATATGTTTCAAAAGATGAAGGTCTAATAACCGTAGGCTGTCCTTTATCTTTTTGCATATAACTTCTTGTTGTATAATCGTATATTCTATTAACTGCTAAATATAAATTTGATAAAGCATTATAACCATAACCTGTATATGATACTAAATCCATAACAGCAAGATTATTATTAGCTATTTCTTTAACATCACCCCATGGTGAATATGATACATTACTCGTATCTTCTTTGTCATTAACATTTACAAATTCTTCTATACTTCCAAGTGTATCTTCAATAACTGCATATGATTTATCATTTATTTTTTCAGTTACTTTTCCTGATTCATCATATACATTACTAATATATTTTTCATAATTATAATTTTGACAAACTACATTATCAACTTTGTCGTATAAGTTATAAGTAAATATTTAATGATACCACTTTAGTGACCACTATGCCGCACGTCGTATTCTTCATTATCTAAATATGGATTTTTTTCTAAAATTTTTTTTATCTCTTTAATCTTCTTATTTTTAAAATTTTCTCCAAATCTAGAATATAAGTCAATTTGATTTTCAAATAATTTTCTACGATAATCAAATCTCTTATCAAAATTTTCAGTTGCATATTTTGTAGAAATCGGAAATGAAACAACCTCTAAAACATCCCATAGAATATCTACCAAAGATTCATATTCTATTTTTTCGATGATTTTACCTTTTTCAATACTTACAATATGATATTTTTCATTTTCACTATATACATATGTTCCTTCTGGATAATTATTTCTTCCCTTAAAAAAATATACTCCATTCCATATTGCACCATCTATTTTACTATTTATCTCATCCATGATATATGTTTTTAATTCATCATCATATAAAATTTTCACATTATCCATATTTAAAATCCATTCCTTTCTATATTTCAATTAAATACCCTTCTTTAATTAATTCTAATATTGGACTAGGTAATTCATACTGGATTCCACCCCCAGATGAACTTCCCCATGCAGCTATTTCAGCCTTAATCGTGTTAGGTATTTCCTTGACAACAATATATTCTCGATATAGAGAAGGACTAGTTGTTGGCGGTAACGATAACATATCCGCTTCTACACCAACTTGCGTAACAAAATTACTCTTTTTCCCAACCTCTCCATATCTTCCAATCATTTGTCCTGGCTTTAAAATTATATTTTCTTCCGTTCCTGGAACAGCACCATTATATGGCGGATAATTTAAAGTGCCATCTTCATTATACCAACTATTATATTCCGGAAATTCTACAGGATTCTTTGTAGCATTATACCCAGCCATTGCTGTCGTCATGAATAAAGCACTCATAAAGTCAGCACCACTATAGATAGAATCTTCTAAACCACATAAGAAGTCATCATACGTACCACCTGTAGCAAATGTTTTTACAGCATGAGCACCTATACCTAAAACTGCTCCAGCTGCTACAGCACCAAGTGCACAAACAATTGCTGCTGGTAATCCAATTCCCATTGCAACTGAAAGTGCTGCACCAACACCTGTTTGAATACCAGTTTTAAATATTCTTGAATCAATATTTAGGACTTTCTTTACATCCGTCACTAATTCATGTGCCGCATCAACTACTGCATCTTTTATTCCTTCTGCCGCATCAACTACTGCATCTTTTACAGCACCTGCAGCATTCTTTACTGTACTAACAAATGCATCAGCTGTATCACTTACCCATGATCCAACCTTTGATATAATACTTAATCCATATGGATCAACATAGTTTACTGGATTATTTTCAACATAAGCATATGTTTCAAAAGATGAAGGTCTAATAACCGTAGGCTGTCCTTTATCTCTTTGCATATAGCTTCTTGTTGTAACATCATAAATTCTGTTTACTGCTAAGTATAGATTTGATAAAGCATTATAACCATAACCTGTATATGAAACTAAATCCATAACAGCAAGATTATTATTAGCTATTTCTTTAACATCACCCCATGGTGAATATGATACATTACTCGTATCTTCTTTATCATTAACATTTACAAATTCTTCTATACTTCCAAGTGTATCTTCAATAACTGCATATGATTTATCATTTATTTTTTCAGTTACTTTTCCTGATTCATCATATACATTACTGATATGCTTTTCATCTACTCCAGTCTCTTTTCTTGTTTCAAATAAAACACTTCCAAGACCGGACATACTTTCAACAGTATATTCTCTTTTAATAGTTTTATCATTAATTAAATCTATGCTTTCCTCAGAAATCAGATTCTCTAAAGCATCATATTTATAATTAATATCATACTGTTTTTCATTATTATTATTTTGATAAGCAACACTTTCAACTTTATCATATAAATTATAAGCAAATGTCTTTATTCCGTTCTTATCTTTTTCACTTATTCTATTACCGTTGTTATCATACTCATACGTTACGATATCATTTGAGCTATTTGCTGAAACAGTTTTCTTTATAAGTTCATTAGCTTCATTATATTCATAGTTAGTCTTTATATTATTTAAACTATCATTTTCTTCTACTAAATTTCCAAATCCATCGTAATCATATTTAATATTTTCATTTTTACTTACATATGTTTTTAATCTATTTGAATCATCATAAGTGTATTCTTTATCATTATCAGTTAAAATATTACCATTTGCATCTCTAGTGTATAAATGCTTACACTTATCATTTTTCCATATGCTTGTAACCTTTGAAGCACCAGTTTCTATATCTATTGGGGCTTTACCTTTTTGCATACGCGCTAAATTTGCTTCAGAATAGTTTTCTGAATTATAATAGGCTTCATTCTTCCAATATCTAGACCTCACAGTACTCCATGATGGTTCTTTACCAGCTCTTGTAAGATTATCAATCGGATTGCCAACTTTCCAACCCTTTGGTTTTGTCAAATTCAGACTTAACTTTCCATAGCTGGTCTTGACAAAGAGTATATAGCTTATGCTTGGAAACGATAATTGTTTTCTGAATACGTTAACATACTATCACATATGTATTCCTTATAGATTTTGCCCATATTATTATAATTTTGATATGGAACATGCTTTTTTATCCAATTTTTCAATGTGTTATAATTCTTTACAAAATCTTTCATATAAGCAGAATACTGTTTATCTTTATACGCATCACTAATATATATTCTACCTCGTGTTACAATTTTCTTATCTTCAATAATATTATTTCGTGTATATTCAATCACCAAACAGTGTAATACATCAACCGAATCGTTTCTAAACTTCAAAAAAGGTAAATACTCTTCTTTTGTAATATAATAGAACAGGCTGATATCTTCACTTGGATTAACTAGTGTGCCGTCAAACCAATTTATAAACACAAAGGAATTATCATAAATATAATTTATAAATTCATTCTCAGTATTCTTATCCATATAATAGTTTATCTGTTTTGACATTTAAAAACCTCCTAATAATCAAATATTATTTCACCAATATCACTATTATACGGAAGAAAATATATTGGTGCCCCATTATAATCATCTGAATTCATAATATCTTCAATTGCTTTAGATTCCCTTGATATAACCGTTCCATTTTTATTCACTTTACCAACTTGATATATTGCTACTACTTCACCATTTTTATTATACTCAACAGCATCGGCATATCTATATGCCTTAGTTCCTCCAGTTGTATCGAATTTCACCTCGTTTCTAATGAAATTTCCCTTTTCTTTTGGAGTAATTGATTCAATAACTTTCTGATGAGCAGGCCCTCCTTTTTTACCGTATGGATTAGGAACGTCACTTCCACCCTAGTATGCTAAAGAGGTAGATCAGAATCATCTATATTGATTCATCTGCTGTCCTATTGGATAATCATTCTGTAATAGATAGAGGTGTACGTCTCCACCCTTGAGGCATTCTATTTGACCTCGTTCCCGTGAGACTGTTCCCTCTCTCTTTGCAGGATGTTACGTATTAGCTGGATGTCGGCAGTCTATCTGTACTTCGTATCTCGAACTAGGTTGTAACCTCTAAGAGCAGCAGGATTCTATCTATTAATCAAATATAAAACCATTTTTTAAAGGAGACGTTCTATGTATTATATCGGCATTGATATCGGCAAAAACCACCATGAAGCATCTATAGTTGATCAATTCGGAAATCAAGTATGCAGATCACTTCGTTTTCCGAGCACTCATAAAGGAGCTGTAAAGCTTCTTGATTATATTCAAACTAACACCAAATCAAATAATCTTGTTTTCGGACTGGAAGCAACCGGTCACTATTGGTATACCATTTATTCATTTTTAAAAGAACGAAAATACACTATATATGTTATTAATCCAATACAATCAGATTGCTTTAGAAACTTTTATATCAGACAGGTCAAAAACGATTCCAAGGATTCATTTCTAATAGCCGAAGTACTTCGTTTTGGTAGATTTACAACAACAGACTTGGCTGATGAAGACATCCTTTCCTTAAGGCAGCTTTGTCGTTACAGAGAAGCTATGATGTCAGCAAGAACCGAAATAAAACTGAGAATACACACTATACTGGAACAAATCTTTCCAGAATATGAACATCTCTTTTGTGAAATATGGGGAAGTTCATCTATGGCACTTCTAAGCAAATATCTCCTGCCAGAGAATATAGCAAATGCCTCTCTTGATGAACTTCACGCCATACTTCTAAAGAATAGTCATAACAGATTTTCTCTCAATAAAGCCATTGAAATAAAAGACGCTGCCATGAATACCTTCGGAATAAAAATAGCACAGGAAGCATTTGCCTTCCAGCTAAAAATGCTATTAGAACGACTAAAACTTCTTAACGAACAGCTCAAAGAACTGGATGAAATGATCATATCCCTTTACAATCAGTTCGATTGTTACCTTCATACAATACCAAGCATCACGCCTATATCTGCCGCTTGTATACTCGCCGAGATCGGAGATATACGTAGATTTAAGAGCTCCTCTTCACTTGTTGCATATGCCGGCATCGATCCAACCGTTCGCCAATCAGGAGAATACTGTTCTACTCATAACCGAATGTCCAAACGTGGTTCTTCCCACCTTCGCCATACACTATTTCTCGCAGCAAGTTGTTGTGTTTTTCATAGCAGTCCATTCAATGAATACTATCTAAAAAAACGCAGTCAAGGTAAGCATCACCTTGTGGCTGTCGGCGCAGTATCAAGAAAACTGACAACTGTTGTATACGCAATACTTAAAAGCGGAAAGCCGTATGAGCCGGTAAAGTTTGTATAAAATGTATCAGGTTGTAATTATACTAAATCTTATATTTTCAAGTCTGCCTGTGGGGAGGCTTGTTTGTAGCGCCATTTAAAGTAATTCTATTTCAAATACCAGTTTATCAAAATCAGTATTTTTACCAGTGTCATTACAATAATACCTATAGATATTCCCTTTTTGTTCAAGAATCATTCCACTATATGCCATTTGAGAATTTCTTCTCATTATTCCCTGTTCATTCCTCTCAAATATATTGTAAACGCTTAAATATCCTTCATCAGATAAACACTCTACTTCACATTCTTTAGGACATGTGTCTTCCCATAATACAAATTCTGTTCCCAACTCTCCATTTATTGTCAGATTTCCTTTTCCAACATCTATGGCAATTCGTATTCCCTGACGGTTTTTGGAATTAGAGTTTATGAATCTAACCTTTAATCGTTGTCTATTATGAATAGGTAGTACTTCCCACAATATGATCGCACATTCATGATTTTCAAAATTTTCGTTATATAATCTTTTTGTTCCAAACCATGCTGGTAATTTTTTGTTCATCCTAATATCCCTCCGGTTTCGGACCTGTATAGTGTCTGAATTCATCGATTAAATCATGTTCCCAAGGCCAAACTTCTTGCAAATTTTCTATACTATGTGGATTTGCTATATTTCTTCCATTTTTATGATGCAGCTCCATTGGCACATTATACTTGCTATGTAATGGTGCTCGTCCTTTACGCATACGTATCAAATCCGTATCCAAATAATCATCAGCATAGTAATAAGCTTTATTTTTCCAATACCTCGCCCTTACAGTACTCCATGATGGTTCTTTACCTGTTCTTGTAAGATTATCAATCGGATCGCCAACTTTCCAACCCTTAGGTTTTGTCAAATTCGGACTTGACTTTCCATAGCTGGTCTTGACAGAGAGTCTCCCACTTATGGTTATACAAGCATCCGCTTCTTGCCTATCATAACCACTGCTTGCCGATACCCCTATCGAAACTCCCAGTACCAGAAGCAGACTGACAACCATCATCAGCAGACACTTCAATATTCTATTATTCTTGATGACAGCCACCTCCAGTCTCTATAATACTTTCAACTGCTGTTATTTTTGATACAATTTTAGAAAACCATTTTTCTTCCACTCTTTTATTATCATCTCTGCATTAAAACCAAATATACCACTCTCTGAATCATTGGCTATTTTTTCTAATACCGAAACAGCGTATTCAGTATTATAATTTAACGCAAGACAATAAGATGCCGCTTCAGTCACTATAACAACATTATCGCTTTCAAATAATTTCATAATGCATTTATAACCAAAATCAGTATCAACCTCAAACATTTTAAAAAGCTTTATTAATCTTTTTCCTTCTTTGTTATTTGTTTTATAATCGCCTGATAAGGTTGCATCATACATTAATCTTCCAGATTTTTCATATATATTTACAATCTCATCAACTGTATATTTTTTCACTCAATCACCCCAAACTTTCTTAATACATCTAATCCAAAATTATATTGTGTCTCATAGCTTTGACCAGCTAGCCAATCTCTAACTGATAATCCACCAGTAAATCGAAAACTCTTGGTATTATAATATCCTGTTATTTTCATGTGTGTCGCATGGTCAACTGCTATTATATTATTTGTATTATGAATCTGTTCAGAGCTAAACCCAGATTTTTTAATTTGTGATTGTTCTACAATATGATGCCAATCATTTCCTTCTCCTGCACTTCCTATAGACTTTTTCAAATCTTTAAACGATGCATAACCTTGATTTGGTGTCAAATCATTTATTGATTTACTTCCACCCTCACCAGCACCTGCCCCTTTCGATGCCTCTTTAGCCTCCTCAAATGCTTTATTTGCCTCATTATACTCAATCTTCTTACATTCACCATATCCAGCCATTGCTGTTGTCATGAACAACGCTGTCATAAAATCAGCGCCTGAATATATTGAATCTTCTAATCCACATAGGAAATCATCATACGTACCACCTGTTACAAATGTTTTTACTGCATGAGCACCTACACCAAGCACAGCACCCACCGCAACTGCAGCAAACGCACAAGCAATCGCCGCCGGTATACCAAATCCCATTCCAACAGCAAAAGCAGCACCTACACCTGCCTGTATTCCAGACTTAAATATCCTAGAATCTATTTTTAAAACATTCTTAATATCCGTCACTAATTCATGTGCCGCATCAACTACTGCATCTTTTATTCCTTCTGCTGCATCAACTACTGCATCTTTTACAGCACCTGCAGCATTCTTTACTGTACTAACAAATGCATCAGCTGTATCACTTACCCATGAACCAACCTTTGATAAAATGCTTAATCCATATGGATCAACATGATTTACTGGATTATTTTCAACATAAGCGTATGTTTCAAAAGATGAAGGTCTAATAACCTTAGGCTGTCCTTTATCTCTTTGCATATAGCTTCTTGTTGTAACATCATAAATTCTGTTTACTGCTGAGTATAGATTTGATAAAGCATTATAACCATAACCTGTATATGATACTAAATCCATAACCGCAAGATTATTATTTGCTATATCTTTTACATCACCCCATGGTGAATATGATACATTACTTGTATCTTCTTTATCATTAACATTTATAAATTCTTCTATACTTCCAAGTACATCTTCAATAACCGCATATGATTTATCATCTATTCTTTCAGTTACTTTTCCTGATTCATCATATACATTACTGATATGCTTTTCATCTACTCCAGTCTCTTTTCTTGTTTCAAATAAAACACTTCCAAGACCAGACATACTTTCAACAGTATATTCTCTTTTAATAGTTTTATCATTAATTAAATCTATGCTTTCTTCAGAAATTAGATTTTCTAAAGCATCATAATTATAATTAATATCATACTGTTTTTCATTATTATTGTTTTGATAAGCAACATTTTCGACTTTATCATATAAATTATAAGCAAATGTCTTTATTCCGTTCTTATCTTTTACGCTTATTCTATTACCGTTGTTATCATACTCATATGTTACGATATCATTTGAACTATTTGCTGAAACAGTTTTCTTTATAAGTTCATTAGCTTCATTATATTCATAGTTAGTCTTTATATTATTTAAACTGTCATTTTCTTCTACTAAATTTCCAAATCCATCGTAATCATATTTAATATTTTCATTTTTACTTACATATGTTTTTAATCTATTAGAATCATCATAAGTGTATTCTTTATCATTATCAGTTAAAACATTACCATTTGCATCTCTAGTGTATAAATGTTTACACTCATCATTCTTCCAAATGCTTGTAACTTTATTATTCTCATCATATGTATACTTAACATTTACGCTATCTGCAATATTTTTAGAAATAACTCTATTTAAGTTATCATAAGAATAATTAATGTTTTCAACATTATCATCAGTTTTTGATTCAATATGTTTAATGTTACCAACATTGTCATAATCATATAAAGTATAATTGCCCTCATTATTTGTTATCTTTGAAATTTTATCAAGTTTACTATACTCATAATCAATAACATCTTTTACTTCATTACTTTCTGCATCTGTTTTAACTTCATCAGTAACTTTTGTAATTCTATTCAGTAAATCTAACTCATATGATGTTTTATTAGTATCATTTTCATACGAAGTAAGAACTCCATCTTTGTTATATCCATATTTATTAGTTAATGTATTATTTCCATCAGTAATTTCTTTCTTAGTTACATTACCAATAGAATTATATGAATATGTTGTTTTCTTTCCTGTTGCATCAACAGTCTTTGATACTTTACCATCCTTATCATAACTAATACTAAATTCATTATTTAATGCATCTTTTTTAGATATAACATTATTGTTATTATCATAGTTATATTCTTCTGTTGAAGTTTTATCATTTTTTCTATCTTTTTTAGTAACCTTAATTACATTACCATTATTATCATATGATAAACTTACATAATCTCCGCCATTATCAGAATTATAACTCTTTATTAATCTATCATTTTTATCATACTTATAAACAGTCTTTACTCCATTAGCATCAACCTTTGATGATACATTATAATTCTTATCATATTCATATGTTGTTACATTTCCACATCTATCTTCTTCAAGAAGATTTCCAACCTTATCATATTTATATGTTGTTACAACATTTTCATCTAAATTTTCTTTTTTAAGTTCTTCATAAGATTTTAAAGAATTATTATTCTTCTTCAAATCATCATCTAAATCTGCTTTTCCATCCATATTCAATTTACTCTTTGAATATTCAAATGATGAAAATCCATTTAATAAATTAGAACCACTATCATCCGAAGCTTCTTCCTCATCATTTACCAAAACAGTTACACTTATCTTATGAGTTTTTTTCTTAACTTTATTTTTTGGAGCAATTAATTGAGATCTAAAATTTTTAGATTTTTTAAACTTCTTATTTAAATTATTAATATAAGCTTTATCAATTATATTTAAAGCACGACAACTAAGGTTACTCATTGCTTTAGAATAACCCTTAACATATATACCATTTGAAACAATTTCATATGATTTATTCTTTTTGTTGTTCTTTAAAATATTTTTTCTTATCTGCTTATCAATCTTGTCATCAATATATTTATTTAACTTATTACTAATCTTTTCCGAACTCTTTTTTAGTTTTTTGTTATTTGATTTTTTTATGTTTGAAATTCCAAGAATCTTAAGTAATTTTTTATCACTTAATTTACTTATTTTAACATCAACATTTACTGTCTTTAATTTATTAATTTTATAAGAATTTGAACTATTATTTTTTGTACCAGAAATAGACCTGTTTATATTTTTATTTAAACTGGTTTTTTCTTGTTCTTTTTTATTATCATCTAACGTTTTCTTACCAACGTCCTTATATGTATTTTCATTATAATTTTCAATCTGTTTTATCAAATTGCCTAATGAATCATACTCATACTTAGTAAGAACACCATTTGTATCTGAAGATAAAACAATGTTTCCATTGTTATCTCTCTCACAAGTTTTTACATTTCCATTCTTATCTACTATTTCTACAATTCTTCCATCAGAATCATATCTGTATTCAATTTTATCTCCATATGGATCTACCTCTCCAGTAACATTACCTTCACCATCATATTCAAATGAATATTCTGCACCTTCACCTGTAATTCTTTTTGAGACATTTCCATTACTATCATACTCATATTTATTTATTGTTTTATCTTCAACAAGTTCTTCAATGAGCATATCATTAGAATCATACTTATATGTATATTTTATTTTTTCAGGTGAATTCTTTTCTATTAGATTTCCATTCTTATCGTACTTATATGTTGTTGTATTACCTTCACCATCAATTGACTTTACTAAATTAGAAGCTGAATCATAATAATATTTATTAACATTCTTGTTACCATCAGTTATCTTTGTGATGTTACCTTTATAGTCTCTTTCTAAACTTGTCTTAACACCTTCTTTATCTATTATTTCTTCAATTTCACCATTAAAATTATATTTATAACATTCCTCATTACCCTTTGAATCAATCTTCTTCTTAACATTTCCATTTGCATCATAAATAAACGAGCTTGTTTCTCCATTCTCGTCAGTTATTTTTGATATTTGTGATAATTTATTTCTTTCATATGTTATTTCATCATTATTAGGATTAATCTTTTTAGTTAGATTATTATCCTTATCGTATTCATATTTAAATACTTTATTATTTCTATCTTTATATTCTGTTAAGTTAGAATTTTCATCATATGAAAATTCATCATTACTTCCATCCGGATAAATAATCTTTTTAACATTACCAATTTCATCATACTCATATGATGTTTTATCTCCGTTATAATTAGTTAATCCACTTACTCTTCCTAATGTATCATATTCATATTTCTTTAAGGAACCATCTTCTCTTTTTACAGAACTTAAGTATCCTAAAGTATCATAACTACATAATAATTTTTCACCATTAGGATTTGTTATTACACTAACTTTACCAAATGCATTGTACTCATATGATGTTTCATGTCCATTCTTATCTGTAAATTTAGTAACTAATCCAAGATTATTTCTTTCATATTTTTCTTCATTTCCATTAGCATCTGTAATTTTGATTACATTTCCTAATGCATCATAATCATACTTTTCGCTACTACCATCTGGATTTTCACTCTTTTTAAGATTACCATTAGTATCATAAAAATAATTATATTTATTATTTAATGGATCAATATATGATTTTACACTGCCATCATTATTATATGAATATACATATTCATTTCCAGCATTATCTGTATACTTTGTAACATTACCATCACTGTCATATTCATAATTTAAACTATATCCAAGTGCATCAGTAATCTTTTCTATGTTATTTGCTGAATCATATGCATATTTTGTTTCTCTGCCTTCAGCAGTTTTTACTCCATTCTTTCTATCACGTTCATCATAGAAAATACTTGTCTTGTTTCCTCTTTTATCTGTAATTCCTAATTTTACACCAGCATCAGAAAGATCATATGTTTCCTTATTTCCTGAATAATCTGTAACTGATAAGAGCTTTCCTGCTTTTGAATATTCATATTCTTCACTATTACCATCAGGATTCTTTTTTGATTCAATTAACCCCCTATCATCATATGTAAATGAAATAGTATTATTCTGTGCATCCACATATGATAATACATTTCCTTTTTTATCATATGAAAATTTACTTTGAGCTCCCATATAATCAGTCATCAAAATAAGATTACCATTTTTATCATATTCATATAAAGCTGTTTCACCTACTCCATTCGTATATGAAGTAAGATTTCCATATTTATCATAATTATAATATTCTGTTACTTTGCTTTTTCCTGTTTTACTTAAAAGTCTTCCCTTTGCATCATATTCAAATTTTTCAAATAAACCATCTGCATATTTAATCTTATTATTATGTCCATTATCATCATAATAATACTTAGTCACATTACCATCTGCATCAGTCTTTGTAAATAATAAATTATTATCATTATATGTATATGATGATTCTTTACCATTTTCTGTTTCTGAAACTGTTCTTCCATCATTATCAGTAACAATCTTTTTAATGTAACCATTTGGTCCAGTTACAGTATTTGTCATATTAGCAGAAGTATTTACATCTTCAAATTTATTTTCATAAGTAAATGTATATACTTCTTTTTCATCAACTACCTGCTTGATTACTCTTCCATAATCATCATATGTATTTTCAAAAAGCTTAATCTTATCAGGTGACTTAATTGATTTTAAAAGATTATTATCATAATAGGTATACTCTGTAACTCCACCGTCAGCATCTGTTATCTTTTTAAGATTTCCCTTATCATAAGATAATCTTACAATGTAATTATCATTGCCTGTTACATCAATAATTTTACCAGCTAAATCATAATTAAACTTAAGTTCTCCAGCAACACTTTTTACTTTTTTAAGATAACAATCATCATATGTAAATACTACTTCATTATCATTAAAATCGTTATAAGTATTTTCCTCTGATTCAGCTACTTTCAGTTCATCAATAATATTTTCATTTGATTTTTTTATACATTCAATCTGACCTTTATGATTAAACACATATGTTTTACCGAAATTACTAATTACAACATATTTATTTTCAGTTTCATATAATGTAAAATTAGAACCTTTTCTACTTATATATTGAACATACTTTATATCATCAATCTCATAAGTACTTTCAGATTCATTTGCATTATCTTCTTCACTATTTTTAGGTGCACTGAAATAAACCCTTTCCCCTTTAGGAAGAGTCATACAAATCATTTCTCCATTAGTAGCACTTTCGCTACTAAGTTCTTCTTTATCATTATTTTGATCAGAAGTATTTTCATCATCAGTCTTTTCTGAAAAATCAATTAATTCAAGTTCTTCTTTATTTTCATCCACATACATTTTTTCAATTGCATATGAATAATTATCGCTCCAACCTTCACTTAAATGATTCTTTATTGTTTTTGTATCATCATTTTCATCAAAAACAAATTTTTCATTCAAATTATCATTAGAATTATAATATCTTTCATAAGTTAAACTTTCCTTACCTAATAATTCTAAATCCTTATAATCATACGTAAAAGAACCTGTTAACAAATCAACTGGATCAGCTGCTTTAGGTTTAGGCAAACTGTCATAATCAATACCAGCATAATCACATGCAGATACAACATCTGATTTTGAAATTTCAACGTCAGCTGGAATATCACTTGAAAATCCATCATATATTGTAAATATTAAGCGTAACAATTCATATTTTAATTGTTCTTCAGTATATGCACTTTTAAATTTAGTTCTAAATGTTAATGATACAGAACCATATGAAGATAGACTTTTTACAAATACATCATCTTCACCTTTTTCTAATTCTGTAAGATAATCAGCTGATACCTGCATTCTTGAAGAATTATACAATGTGAAATTTCTCAATTTTCTTCCACTTTGATTTCTAACTCTTAATTCAACCTTGTATTCTTCATCAGAATAAGCATACTTATCACACTTAACTTCAAACTTAAAATCCTTAACATTAACAATATGAATATCCTTTTTAATATGAGCATAACTGCTAAATGGCTGTGGTTCATTTCCATCAGAGCAAAAATCACCATATGTCTCTACACCAATCTCAGCATCTCCTTCATTTTCTCCACGTAAATACCACGATGTAACGGCAACTTCACCTGGTTTTACATCATCAACTTTCTTAACATCAAAATTTTGATTTTCACTTTCTTCATCCATGGCCGCATATGTTACTTTGTCATTAAAATCTATTTTTGCATATGCATTCTTAATTGTATCTGTTTTGGAATTATTAATTGTTAATAGTTTAACTTCAAATATTTCTTTTTCCCACTTAAAACCACTATCATAAATCAATACATGATCCGGATCTAATTCAACAGCTTCTATTTCTTTTGCTTTTTTCCCATTTACTTCCCATTTTTGAGCTGAATGGTTGTAATAAACAATATACTCTAAATCTTCTCTTTTTCTATTATTCTTATCAGAATCATATTCATATTCAGTATCAAAATCCAATTCTATCTTAAAACCAGCAAAACTTACATTCCCGATATTATTTACATCTATTCCAGCTTCAACCATCTCATCGTATGTCAAATCATGTAATTCAATTTTACTTTCAGCTGCAGTCTTACTATTAATAGGCATAGAGATATCCGTACTGTCTGAAACAATAAAGTTTTTCATTCTTGTAGGATACATACTATTACTAGCCTTTAAACTATACTTTCCAGGCTTAAGAGCAATGTTCAATTTTCCATTTACATCTGTTTTCTGCGCTTTAGCATAAACCTGATTTCCATTTTCATCGTATATATATACAT
The DNA here is from genome assembly GCF_900167115.1 of Eubacterium uniforme. Classification (GTDB taxonomy): domain Bacteria; phylum Bacillota; class Clostridia; order Lachnospirales; family Lachnospiraceae; genus Eubacterium_S; species Eubacterium_S uniforme. The sequence continues at coordinate 113,637 of NZ_FUXZ01000002.1, read as the reverse complement.
TTAAATCCTTTACGCCACCAAGTGATTGTGAATCATAAAAATATAAATTCACACTACTTTCACCATTTCTAACTCCAGATACTTTTAATTTTGTTGATGCAACACTTTTCTGTCCCTTACTATCTGTAATTATCAAATTAACGGTATATGTTCCAGCTTTTTGGTATCTATGATTAACAATTTTACCTGATTCCTGCTCACTTCCATCTCCAAAATCCCATGTGAATGAAACAATACCCTCATCATCAGAACTATCTCCAGCATTAAAGCAAATGTTTTCATTAATTTTTGATTCCTTACCATTCTTAGAATCTAATACATCTCCTTGCTGTTGCTCATCTTCTTGTGTTTCTGTTCCAGTATTTTGATTATTTTCCTCTTCATCATCATCTTCATCATCTGAATCTTCATTGTCATCATTAATAAAACCTCTGATTACAGCGGTAGGACTATAATCTCTATTAGCAATTATCACTTCTAGATTTTTATCATTATCTAATAAATCAAAAAATACATCTTTTGTATCACCACTACTGTATTCGCTTGGTGTTCCAACAGTTACCAATCTATATTTACCCGCACCAAAACCAGATAATAATACTTCACCATTATTATCTGTTGATTCTGTTCTATTTAATTTTGTACTTTTACACGATTTAACTTCGCCATTATCATCATATTCAATGGATTTTACCAAATATAATTCAAAACTAACGCCTTTTACTGCCTCTCCTTTTTTATTTTTAGCTTTAATTTTTATTTTTTTAACATCACTTGATAATTCAATTTTTCCATCTCTATATTCTAAATATGCACTATCTGGAATTCTTTCATCATCGACATATATAATTTTTTTTGATAAAACATCATATCCTAATTCTTCTTTATTTGAACCATCTATATATGCAACTGTTTTAGGTAGAGACATTCCTAAATTATTACTATACTTTACCCTAATAGGATTTATCTCATTATGATACTGAAGATTATCTTTGATTTTCAAAATTGAAGAATCTTTTTCAAGAACAATAGTATCATTAATCTCTGCATCTCTTCCAAGGATAAAATTACCATTATCCCTAATTTTTATTGTGCCAAATTCATTTCCTCTATCATTATGAATATATACATCATCGCATACAATAGTACCATTATTTCTTATTGTTTCATCATCTGCTTGATGTCCAATCTCATTTCTATCACACTCTACTGAACCAAAAACAGAATCATATCTTCCTTTGTTTCTAAAAGTCAAAGTTGCGTCTTTGTTTTCAAGATCAATTGCTCCAACAGAAAATTTTCCTAAATTATCAAAAAATTTTACTCCAAAGAGATCTACAGTTCCACTACCAAGAATTCTAAGTCCACCATAATAAGTATACGAATTATTATTTGCGATCCTTGTATTAATAAGTTCAGAATCATTTTTACTATCAATAGTAATTCCTCCACCTTCATTATAAGATGAATTACTATTTTTATATACTGTAACACCCTTTGTATACAAAGAATCTTTTGCATATATTCCACCAGCTTCTGATCCCTTATTACCAAACACATTTGTATCTTCTAAATAAATTGGTCCCTCTGCATATATACCGCCTGCTTTTCCACCATTGTTATTGTCAATACTTCCATCTTTAATTCTACTAGTACCCTCACCATGAATACATCCATATCCATCAAATACATTTCCACTAATACCACTTATTTTATCCATGTTAATGGAAGAATCCTTCATATTTATTATAGATTTATTACTCATAAAATCCATAATAGTTGAATTATAAAGATTTATATATGATTTATTAGCTTCAATCACATCTCCATACATCTTATTATTTTTATCTAAACCTTTTCCACATATAGATACACTATCAAATTCAACTTTTGATCCATCCATTTCAAAAATAGGATAATCCTTTTTTTCATCTTCATTTGTAATATTATATTTTATTTTTGTATGTCCACCTTCACCGTCTTCATCTAATGCACTTTCCACACCTTTTATAATATACTCTTTATTTTTTAACTTAATACAATCAGAAACTTCTACATCTCCATATAAACAAATAGTAACAGAGGTTAATGCTGAATCATTAGCCTCTGTTACCGCTTCTTCAAATGTATCAAAAAAATTACCATTAAAAGATACTAAACCTTCTGGTTTTTCACTAGCAGCAGCAACATCAATATTTGTTGATATAAGCGATGCTACTAATGTTAAGGATATAGCTCTTTTTAATGCTTTTTTTACATACTTATTCATTTTTACAATTCTTCCTTTTCTATTTCTCATTTTCTCCACTTTCTTAAATAATATCTATATCGTATCAATAATAATATCATCAAATGTATGCTTTTGAGCAACCTTAATTTTACCACTCTTTATAAGTTCTAAAACAGCGAGAAAAGTAACGATAATCTCCTGCTTACTTTCACTCTTTTCAAGAAGCTGTCTAAAACTAAATTTCTTTTTAGTACCTGCATACTTTCTTACGTAAGAAATCTTATCTGGAAGAGAAATCTCTTCCTTTTCGATTTTACCAAACTTACTTCTAACTGGGTCAATCTTATCTTCTCTTCTCTTGATTACACTATCAAATACTTCCTGAAGTTTTTGCATATCAATACCAGAAAGTAATTTATCCAAATCCACTGGTGCTTCGTACTTAGCAACTTCTTTTGGAATATGTGCTTCTCGATATATTGATTTACCAGCATAAAGCTGCATATCTTTAAGTTCTAAAGACATATATTTATAAGTCTTATATTCAATAAGTTTTTCAACAAGTTCGGCTCTTGGGTCAATTTCTTCATCATTCTCATCAACTTCTTTAGGAAGTAGCATCTTACATTTAATATCTAAAAGTGTTGCTGCCATAACAAGGAACTCACTTACTACATTTAAATCCTCATTCTGCATAGCATTTACATATTCTAGATATTGATCTGTAATTGTAACAATAGGAATATCATAAATATCCACTTTATTTTTTTCTATCAAATGAAGCAAGAGGTCTAACGGACCTTCAAATGCTTCAAGCTTAACTTCAATCGCCATTTTATAATCCTTATCTAATAAAATTTCTTTTTATAATAATCATTCTTTAAAACTACTATTAATTGTAAATACGACAATCTCTGGTCTGTTGTTAAACCTGAAATTTATAGTATGACTACCAAGCCCTGCCGATAGTATCATTTTAGTACTATCCTTAGTAAAAACTCCTCTATCATATCTATCAAATATCTTATACTGTGGACTTATAACTCCGCCTATAAACGGTAATCTAACTATTCCACCATGATTATGTCCAGATAAAACCAAGTCAGCGCCCCAGTTTTTATATGTTTCAAAATACTCTGGGCTATGCGCAATTAAAATATTATACTTGCTTCTATCTCTTTTCTTTATTCTTTTAATAATATACCTTCTTTTCATTTCAGGTAATTTAAACTTTGAAAAGAATCTATTATGAGCAACGAATCCTGTTACTCTAACTTTATCATTTATATCATAAGAATAATTATTTAAAATATGAATACTCTTATCAAAACTTCTTATAAATTTTCGATACTTAGTACCATATATATGTCTATTTTCGCGCATACGCTGTTCATGATTACCATTTGCATAGAATACTTCATATTTCTTTGCAATCGTATTTATAAAATGCAAAGCGATGTCTGTATCATATTTTGTACTTCCAACCACTAGATCACCAGCGACCATAATATAATCTGGATTAACTTCATCTATAGCCTTAAAAAGTTTTTCATTATTCTTACCATATTCGCAATTATGAAGATCAGAAATAAGCATAATCTTCTTTCCATCCAAATCGCCTATATCTTTATTAGTATCAATTTGATACTTAGTGATTTTAAAATTTCTTACTTCCCACATTCCTTTACCAATAACAATAAAAGGAAGGGCAGCCATTGCGCAAAACAATCTTTCCATATTTATTTTCCTATGTACAAATAAGCTTTTGTAGTAAATAAAACATGAGTATTGGAGTTTTGTTGTGAAACATAGAATTTATCAAGCATCTCAACATCTGGATCATATACCCTAAGTGTACTACTATCCACAAACTCTGTTTTCATAACTTCATCTTCTTTATAAACCTTACTATACTTAGTAAAGTTATGTCCATTAACTTCTAAATAACCATCTTCTATCTTATGTACACCGGTGATGTAAATATCCCTTATACCCATCTTCATATCGGTTCTTTCATAAGGATTCACACCATCATAACATAATTTATCACCATATAATATGTCATACTCAAGTGTTTTAAGACCATCAAGATAATCTTCATTATTTTTACATGTCTGATGATACTCATTAATGGCTCCATCAGAAATATGTAACTGTTCTAAAATTTTTGAAGACATCTGATATAACTCTAAATCTTCAGATTTATAATTTATATTTTTACTAAGAGCATTAAAATTTGTCCAAATAACATATTCTGTCTGCATCTTATTGCAACCTTCAAAATCATCATCATCAAAACCTAATGATGGTAAATGATCTCCATACATAACCAAGATAACATCTTCATCAAATGCTGATAATGCTTCTATAAGTTCACCAACAAATTCGTCATCCTCATGTATTTGCTGACTATAATATGCAAGTTCATTTGCATGTTCTTCACTTATTTCATGATCCTCATCTGCACCTGTAACTGTATAATCTGTTGGATATTCACCCGATGTAGGATATTTACCATGTGCCTGAACAGATATTGTATAAATGTAATCAGGATTATCAGGTGTAACCTTAAGTGTATTTATAATTTCTTCAGTTAAGAACTTATCCTTTGGCCAATCTATAGGTGTCCATTCATCAACATCCATAAATTCTACAGATGTAAATGTATCAAATCCCAAGTTAGGTAATACTTCATTACGACCATAGAATGTACCTGTATTATTATGAATAGTATGTGTCTTATATCCATAATCTTTTAATGAATAACATATACTATCACATGTAGTTTCTGTAAGTATAGTTTTATATGGATATTCACCTGGACCAAAATCATCAAGATTCATACCTGTGATAGATTCAAATTCAGTATTAACTGTACCAGCTCCGACTACTGGAACTGTAACATATCCAGATGTATATCTCTTTCTTAACGAATTATAAATAGGAATTGGATCCTTATTTAACTTTATATTTTTAGCCCTTGAAATATCAAAGAATGATTCAAGTTGAACAAATACAATATTAGGAGTAAATGCAGCTTTCTTAACATCTACTTTTTCATCCATGTTCTTTTTAATCTCAAGAACCTTTTTTTCTGAATAACCGCTTGGTTTTCTAATACCTCTGTTAACTACACTATTAGAAAAACAATAAACAAAACCATAATCCTTATAAGCATCAGCTAAATTACCAAAGTTAAGTGCTAAAACCTTAGCATCTATAGCCAGCTTAAGCGATGTTGATGTTACAAGAACTATTAATGCAACTAATAAACCGTTTCTAATATAATTAATTCTATGATTTAACTTTGGCATTTTAAACCAGCATATAATCAAGAATATAATTGCCACAATTACCAAAACAACAAGCAATACTTCACCTGCGAAATTCATATACTTGTTCATAATATCCATGGCACTATCAATTAATAATAAATCTGTATATGAAAACGGTGTTACTCTAAAATTAAGTAAAATACAATTAGATATACCAAATCCAAGCCATGCAACAAGCATCACCGCAATCAAAAAATATCTTCTTCTAAACATCAATGTAATCGAGAAAACCATAAGTAAAATCAACGTATTAACAAGGAATACATATGGCTGTCTAACCATGTGATATATTCCCTTAATAGGTGACTTTCTACCAAGCATCTCTATTATCAAATTTAAAACAATAGATAATGTAACATATGTAATCATAGTTTGCTTGTTATATCCGTTTTCAAGAAACATTGCAAATCTATCTATTTTGTTTTTCCCTTTTATAAATAATTCTTTTATTACTCTCACGTAGTACCTCTCAAATGTCTATATATAACTTACCTATGCGCCTACCATTTCTGATAAGCGCATAAATTTATCAATCTGAATTTTCATGTTCAACAAGATTAAGAATACTATATTTCTCTCTAAGTTTTGGTTTTTCAATCTTACCAGTTGGATTTCTTGGTACATCAGCAAATATAATCTTTCTTGGTCTCTTATATCTAGGAAGTCCAAGACAAAATTCATTAATCTCATCCTCTGTACATTCATAACCATCTTTAATTGAAATAATTGCTCCTGCAATTTCTCCAAGTCTTTTATCTGGAAGACCAATTACAGCAACATCCTTAATCTTATCATATCTTCTAAGAAAATCTTCAATCTGTACAGGATAAAGGTTTTCACCACCTGATACAATAACATCCTTAATTCTATCTACGAGGAAGTAGAAACCATCCTCATCTCTTTTCGCTACATCACCAGTATAAAGCCATCCATCCTTTAATACCGCTTCTGTTGCCTTTTTATCTTTGTAATAACACTCCATAACACCAGGACCTTTAACACATAATTCACCTGGTCTATCATCTGTTATTAATTCATCATTTTCATCAACAATCTTACATTCCCAACCATAACCCGGAATACCAATTGCACCAACTTTATGAACGTTTTCAACACCAAGATGTACACAACCTGGTCCAATTGACTCACTTAGTCCATAGTTAGTATCATAATCGTGATTAGGGAAGTATTCTTTCCATCTCTTGATTAATGATGGTGGTACAGGCTGTGCACCTATATGCATGAGTCTCCACTGTGATAGTTCATAGTCCTCAAGCTTTATTGCACCACTTTCAATACTATCAAGAATATCCTGTGCCCAAGGAACAAGAAGCCATACAATAGTACAATGTTCCTTTGAAACTGCATCAAATATATACTGTGATTTTGTTCCAGTTAAAAGCACTGCTTTTGAGCCAGAAATAAGACTTCCAAACCAATGCATCTTAGCACCTGTATGATAAAGAGGTGGGATACAAAGGAATGTATCCTCTCTGCTTGTACTATGATGATTCTGTTCAACTCTAGCTGAATGAATCAAACTTCTATGTTTATGCAAAATAGCCTTAGGAAATCCTGTTGTTCCAGATGAAAAATAAATAGCAGCATAATCATCTTCCGTAAGTTCAATATTTGGATCCTTACTCGAATAATTACTTGCTAAATCTCTATAACTTTCAGCAAATTCTGGACAATTATCACCAACATACATTAACGCTGTACTCTTTTCAAGCTGATCAACAATATCATCAATTCTAGTAATAAATGTTGGACCAAATAATAAAAGGTCAATATCAGCAAGTTGAGAACAATATAAAATTTCATCAGAAGAATATCTAAAATTAAGAGGAACTGCAATACAACCAGCCTTTAAAATACCAAAATAAATTGGTAACCACTCAAGACAGTTCATAAGAAGGATACCTACTTTATCCCCCTTCTTAGCTCCCTTACTTAAGAGCATATTTGCCATTCTGTTAGCTTTTTCATTAAAAACGTCCCATGTAAGACTTCTTCTGTATCCTATACTTTCAGTATTTTCAATTAATTCTGATTCTTTCCATGTAAATTTCTTACCATCTTCCTTTTCAGGATTGATTTCTACTAAAGCTTCTTCACTTCCGTATAAATCACTGTTCTTTTCCAATAAATCAATTATAGTCATCATGTTACTCCAATACTTATATTTTTTCCTATTCATGGGGCTTATAAAAAGCCCCACGTAAATATCTTATACTAACTCATCATCTGAGAAATATTTAAGATTAAGTGGTTCTAAAGCCTTAATTGTAGCATCAATATCAGATGTCTTAATGGCGATTGTTGCACCTTCATCTGTAATTGATAAACCATATAAATATGATACATTAATGTTATTCTTATCAATTGCATTAAGCACTTCTGCAAGACTACCTACAGCATTAGGTACAACAATTGCAATAACATCTGTAACCTTTGCAATGATATTATGAGCTTTTAATACTTCAATTGCTTTATCTGTATCACTAACAAGTAATCTTAAAATACCAAAATCACTTGAGTCAGCAAGTGAAGCTGATACTACATTAATACCATTGTCTTTTAAAATGTTAAGACATTCAAATAAACGTCCCGATCTATTCTCTAAAAAAATTGATATCTGTTTTACCTTCATACAGCTACCCCCTAGTATAGTTTTCTGTTATCAACAACGTGCTTTGTCTTTCCTTCACTATGAACAAGTGTATTAGGCTCTACAAGTTTAATCTTAGCATTAAGACCAATTGCCGTTCTTAATGTCTGTTTAATCTTAGCTGATAAAGCTTCAAGAGCACTCATTTCATCTGAGAAGAATCTTTCTTCTACTTCTACCTGTACTTCAAGTGTATCCTCATTATCAACTCTGTCTACAACCATGAAGTAATGTGGAGTTGTACCATCAATAGTAAGTAAAGCTGCTTCAACCTGTGATGGGAATACGTTAACACCTCTAATAATAAGCATATCATCAGTACGACCTTTAAATCTCTGAATTCTTGCCATTGTTCTACCACATTCACAAGTATCTTTTTCAATTGTTGTAAGATCCTTAGTTCTATATCTAATAAGTGGCATACCTTCCTTTGTAAGAGTTGTAATTACTAACTCTCCACATTCACCACTATTTAACGGATTACCTGTTGCTGGATCAATAATTTCTGGTAAGAAATGATCCTCCCATATATGAAGGCCCTTATGATGTTCACAGTCAGCTGCAACACCAGGACCACATATTTCTGTAAGACCATAAATATCGTGAGCTTTTATATTAAGCTTCTTTTCAATTTGATCTCTCATTTCATTTGTCCAAGGTTCTGCACCACAAATTGCATATTTTAGATTAATCTTATCAAGTAAGTTTTCTTTTTCTAATGTTTCACCAACATGTAATAAGTATGATGGTGTACATGCAATAGCTGTAGCCTGTAAATCAATCATCATTGTTACAAGTTTCTGTGTATTACCTGTTGACATTGGTACAACTAAAGCCCCAAGTTTTTCAGCACCATAATGCGCACCTAATCCACCAGTAAATAATCCGTAACCATATCCTACTTGTAATACATCATCTCTTGTAATGCCAATCATTGATAAACATCTTGCAACGCATTCTGCCCAAATATCAATATCTCTTCTAGTATAAGCAGCAACCTTTGGTTTTCCTGTTGTACCAGATGAAGCATGAACTCTTACTAGTTCTGACTTTGGAACCGCAGCCAGACCAAATGGATATGTTTTATTTAAATCTTCATAAGTTGTAAATGGTAACTTACTAATATCCTCTATGCCTTTAATATCGCCAGGTTCTATTCCAACTTCCTGCATTTTTTCTCTATAATAAGGCACATTATGATATACCCTACTAACCTGTTTAACTAATCTTGCACTCTGAAGATTTTCAATTTCATCTCTAGACATGCACTCTTTTGGTTTGTTCCAAATCATTTCAACCACCAACATTATCCTTTTCTTTTTTTATATAATTTGATTTACGTATCAAAAACTTTTGTGCTTTATTCAGCTTCCTCATATCCGCGTAAGAAAGCTTTCTGATTAATTTCAATTGTCTTAGGTGGAACTTTTTCCTCAATTGTCTTAAGCCATTCTTCCTTCTTAAAGTTCATGTGCTTAGCAGCCATACCAAGTACAACATTATTAAATACTCTTGAATTACCAAGTTCAAGTGCTACAGCACTTGCATCGATAGAATAAACTTTATAATCCTTCTTTAAATTCTCAATAATGTTATCAGGATATGTAGCTGCACCAATAACAACTGGCATTGGATCAATTCTTGTATCATTTACAATTAAAACACCATCTTTCTTTAAGAAATTAGCATATCTTAATGCTTCCAATTTTTCAAAAGCGATTAAAACATCTGCCTGTCCTTCTTCAACAATTGGTTCATAAACCTTTTCACCATATCTAACAAAAGTAACAACGCTACCACCACGCTGTGCCATACCGTGTACTTCTGATAATTTTACTTCATATCCTGCAGATGTCATAATACCACCTAAAATTCTACTTGTAAGGAGAGTACCCTGACCACCTACGCCTACAATCATAATATTCTTTGTATCCATAATGTCCTCCTTACTTTTCAACTCTTTCAAGTGCATCGAACTTACATACACTACTACATAAGCCACATCCGTTACACATTGATGCATCAATCTTAACTGTTCCATCTTCATTCTTTGTAATTGCAGGACAACCTGGTTTTAAGCACATACCACACTTCTTACACTTATCAGACTTAACCTCAATTCTATATGGGAATGTCTGACCCTTAAGTAAAGCACATGGAGCATATGCAATAATTACAGATAATTCATCTCTTGCTGTTTCTTCTTTAACTACTCTTTCAAGTTCAGCAATATCAAATGCATTTACTTCAACTATATTCTTTACATTCATAGCTTCTACTACTTTGTAAATTGAGATTGCTGGAACTTCCTCACCCATTAATGTCTTACCTGTAGCTGCATGATCCTGATGACCTGTCATACCTGTTGTAGAGTTATCCATAATGATAACCGTACCTGTTGAGCCATTATAAGCCATATTTTCAAGTGAATTAATACCTGTATGTAAAAATGTTGAATCACCAATAACTGCTACCCAGTCCTTGATAAATTCCTTACCTTTAGCTTTTTCCATACCATGAAGCATTGCAAGTGAAGCACCCATACATACTGTTGTATCAATAACACTAAGTGGTGCAACAGCTCCAAGTGTATAACATCCAATATCACCTGTAGCATGCTTCTTTAACTTGTTAAGTACGAAGAATGTTGATCTATGTGGACAACCTGGACATAAAATAGGTGGTCTACCTACAACCTGAGCAGCATCCTTAACATCTAATTCATTCTTAACTGCTTTTCTTAAAAGATTTGCACTGTATTCACCCTGTATTGTAAAGATTTCTTTACCAATACATTCGATACCCATTGCACGTACCTGTTCTTCAATTACAGGCTCTAATTCTTCAAAGATATATAATTTATCAACCTTGCTTGCAAAATCCTTAATTAAATCCTTTGGAAGTGGATTTACAAGACCAAGTTTTAATACGCTTGCATTAGGGAATACTTCCTTAACATACTGATATTCAATACCCTGTGTAATGAAACCAATACTTGTATCACCCATTTCAATCTTGTTAAGTTTTGATGTGCTACCAAACTTAGCAATGTCTTTATTTCTCTGTTCTACAACTAAGTGTCTAGCCTTTGCATTACCAGGCATCATAACATTCTTAGTTGCATTTCTAGTATATTCTTTATCTTCAACTTCCACTCTGTCATTAAGTACAACTTCTGTCTGTGAGTGTGCAAGTCTTGTTGTAGTTCTATAAATAACTGGTGTATCAAATTCTTCACTAAGTTCATAAGCAAGCTTAATGAAATCCTTAGCTTCCTGTGAATCTGATGGAATAACAACAGGTACATTAGCAGCACGTGCAATCATTCTTGTATCCTGTTCGTTCTGTGAACTATAAAGTCCTGGATCGTCAGCAACAACAATAACAAGACCACCGTTAACTCCTATATATGAAATTGAGTATAATGGATCTGATGCAACATTAAGACCAACATGCTTCATTGAAGCAAGAGCTCTAACACCACTGATTGATGCACCAATTGCTGTCTCAAGTGCAACTGCTTCATTAGGTGCCCATTCAGAATAAATCTCCTTATACTTTACAATATTTTCACTAATCTCTGTACTTGGTGTACCAGGGTAAGCAGAACTTACCTTAACGCCTGCCTCATACGCTCCTCTTGCAATGGCAGCATTACCAAGCATAATTTCCTTATCGCTCATCTTCTGTTCCTTCCTTTATTAAATTTTGGGCATACTTTCCCAATATCCGTAACTATTATAATACCATATTTTACCACTTAAAAACAACCCTTAATCTATGTCGTAAATAAACACAAAAGGAATCTCACTAATAATATGAGATTCCACAAAACGTATTTTATAAATCATTTATTAAACATATATATACCCATCTTTTATTAATAAGCTTTATTTATAACTACAGTTTAAATCCAACGCCTATAAACTGTAAAACATCTCTTCCTGTATCATCAACCACATCCACATTAACAATTGTCGATGTTCTTCCATTCTTTTTCAATTTCGCTGTTGCTATTAATTTTTTCCCTTTAGGTGCACTTAGATAATTAACACTTACCTGCTGAGCAACTGTTGGTTTATGTATGTTGTTAACAAGTGCAGCAAATGCAAAGTCAGCTAAAGTAAAAAGTGCACCACCCATAACACCTCCATTGGCATTTGCTAATTTATCTGTAACATCAACACTACATACACTATATTCTTCCGTTAAATCATCGATAACCATTCCACTTCCAGTAGCGAATTTATCACCTTTAAAATATTCTCTTGCTTCATCTAAACTATTAAATACTGCCATACGTCCTCCTAAAAAATTTAATTCAAATATTATTATATACTACAATCACCGAAACCGCTACGCTTGTTTCGGGATTGTATGCAGTCGTCAAATACATTCAAGCAAGCTTGATGTACTTGACTCGTTGCTAACCAAATAAAAGAGATGCAACCACCGAAGTGATTACATCTCTTAAATATTTATATAATTGAATTATTTATATAATTCAACAAGTTTTTCTAAGTGTTCGTAACGAGCCTTAGCAGCTTCTTCTGAAGCCTTGAAGAGTTTTTCAGCTCTTTCTGGGAATGGCTTAATAAGTCTTGTATAACGAGCTTCGTTATTTAAGAAGTCCTGATATGAACCATCACCAGCTTTTGAAGTAAGAGTAAATGGATTCTTACCTTCAGCCTTAAGCTGTGGATTAAATGAGAAGAGGTTCCAGTAACCTGCCTTAACAGCTGCTTTCATTTCATCCTGACAGTGGTTCATGCCACCCTTAGCAATACCGTGAAGTTCACATGGAGCGTAACCGATGATAAGTGATGGTCCGTTGTATGCTTCAGCTTCAGCGATAGCCTTAACAGCCTGTGCTGGGTTTGCACCAAGTGCGATCTGAGCAACATATACATAACCATAGCTCATAGCGATTTCAGCAAGTGACTTCTTGCCAACTTCCTTACCAGCTGCAGCGAACTGACAAACTTCACCGATGTTTGAAGCCTTTGATGCCTGTCCACCTGTATTTGAGTACATTTCTGTATCGAATACCATAACGTTTACGTTTTCACCTGATGCTAATACATGGTCAAGACCTCCGAATCCGATGTCGTATGCCCATCCATCACCACCTAAGATCCAAACTGACTTCTTAGCAAGGTAATCTTTCTTAGCTAATACTTCTTTTGACTTTTCACAACCAGCTGCAGCTGCTTTTTCAAGTTCAGCAACTAAAGCTTCTGTTGCAGGTGTGTTAGCCTTTGTATCATCCTTTGTTTCAAGGAATTTATCTGTAGCTGCCTTAAACTCAGCTGTAGCCTTGTCTGATGCAGCGATTTCTTTAACAAGTTCAATAGCCTGATCACGGAGATACTTCTGACCTAAGTACATACCTAAACCATGTTCAGCGTTATCTTCGAATAATGAGTTTGACCAAGCTGGACCCTTCTTAGAATCCTTGTTAACTGTGTATGGACTTGTTGCAGCTGGGTTACCCCAAATTGATGAACATCCTGTAGCATTTGAAATGTACATCTGTTCACCGAAGAGCTGTGTAATAAGTCTTGCATAAGATGTTTCAGCACATCCTGCACAGCTTCCTGAGAATTCGAGAAGTGGCTGATTATACTGTGAACCAATTGGTGTATTATCAGCAAATTTTGTTTCTTTCTTTGATACGTTAGCAACAACATAATCAAATACTGGCTGCTGAGCAGCTTCTTCTTCCTGTGGTACCATAACAAGAGCACCCTTAGCAGCTGCTGGACAAACTGTAACACATTCTCCACATCCCATACAGTCAAGTGGTGAAAGTGACATTGTATACTTCATACCAGCTGCATGCTTAGAATCAGCAAGTCTGATTTCTGATGGAGCTGCACTAACTTCAGCATCATCTAAGATGAATGGACGAAGTGTAGCATGTGAACATACAAATGCACAGCTGTTACACTGTAAACAAGCTTCTGGATTCCACTTAGGAACCATAACTGCTGTACCACGTTTTTCGTATGCAGATGCACCTGTTTCAAACTGTCCGTCTGGGTTATTAATGAAAGCAGAAACTGGAAGTGAATCACCATCCATTAATGAAACTGGCTCTAAGATGTCAGTAACAAGTTTAACAACTTCTGGACGTCCTTCTAAGTCTTTAGCTTTCTTTTCAACTACTGCGTTAGCCCAATCAGCAGGAACTTCTACTTTATGGATAGCATCAACGCCGGCATCAATTGCCTTGTAGTTCATTTCTACTACAGCATCACCCTTCTTGCTGTATGATTTCTTAGCAGCTTCTTTCATGAACTTAACAGCGTCATCGATTGGCATAACGTCTGCAAGTTTGAAGAATGCTGACTGAAGAATTGTATTTGTACGCTTACCCATACCAATTTCAATAGCTTTATCAATAGCATTGATTGTGTATAACTGAATATTGTTTTCAGCGATATATTTCTTTGATTCAGCAGGAATATGTGTATTTAATTCCTCATCTGTCCACTGGCAGTTAATCATAAATACTCCGCCTGGCTTAACATCCTGAACCATCTTGAATCCCTTAATGATGTATGATGGATTATGACAAGCAACGAAGTCTGCCTGGTTGATGTAATATGGACTCTTGATTGGGTTATCACCAAATCTTAAGTGAGAAATAGTTACACCACCTGTTTTCTTTGAGTCATACTGGAAATAAGCCTGAACGAATTTGTCAGTATGATCACCGATAATCTTGATTGAGTTCTTGTTAGCACCTACAGTACCATCACCACCGAGACCCCAGAACTTACATTCCTTAGTACCCTTAGCTGATGTGATAGGAGCTGGCTTAACCTCTGGTAATGAAAGGTTAGTAACGTCATCAACGATACCGATTGTAAATCTAGCCTTTGGAGCATCCTTTTCAAGTTCTTTATATACAGCAAATACTGATGAAGGTGGAGTATCCTTTGAACCTAAACCATATCTACCGCCTGTAAGAACGATATCATTAAGTCCTGCTTCACGAAGTGTTGCAGCAACATCTAAGTATAATGGATCACCAAGTGAACCTGGCTCTTTTGTTCTGTCAAGAACAGCAATCTTCTTAGCTGTCTTAGGAATAACCTTAAGTAAAGCTTCTGAAGACCAAGGACGATATAAACGAACCTTGATAAGACCAACTTTTTCACCTGCAGCTGTTAAGTAATCAACTACTTCTTCAGCTACGTCATTGATTGAACCCATAGCAACGATAACTCTTTCAGCATCTTCTGCACCATAGTAATTAAATAATGCATAATCTGTACCGATCTTTTCGTTAACTTTGTTCATGTATTTTTCAACTACAGCTGGAAGATTATTGTAAACTGTGTTACAAGCTTCTCTATGCTGGAAGAAAATATCTCCGTTTTCGTGTGAACCACGAGCTGTTGGATGCTCTGGATTTAAAGCATGCTTTCTGAATTCTTCAACAGCATCCATTGGACACATATCTTTAAGATCTTCATAATCCCATTTTTCAATTTTCTGAATTTCGTGAGATGTTCTGAAACCATCAAAGAAGTTAATGAATGGAACTTTACCTTCTAATGCTGCAAGATGAGCAACTGGTGATAAGTCCATAACTTCCTGTGGGTTAGTTTCTGCAAGCATTGCGAAACCTGTCTGACGACATGCATATACATCACTGTGATCACCAAAGATGTTAAGTGCATGTGTAGAAACTGTACGAGCAGATACGTGGAATACTGATGGAAGCATTTCACCTGCGATTTTATACATATTAGGGATCATAAGTAAAAGACCCTGTGATGCTGTAAATGTAGTAGTAAGTGCACCTGTTGCAAGAGAACCGTGAACTGTACCAGCGGCACCAGCTTCTGATTCCATTTCTACAACTTTTACAGTACTACCAAAAATGTTTTTAAGTCCTGCAGCTGACCACTGATCAACAGAGTCTGCCATTGGGCTTGATGGTGTAATTGGATAAATACCAGCTACTTCTGTAAAGGCATATGCCACGTGTGCTGCAGCTGTATTACCATCCATTGACTGTTTAGCTCTAGCCATTAAAATTTCCTCCTATTTTCGAATTGATTAATTTTAAGAAAAATCTTATTGATAAAATTATAACATTAAGACTTTTTTTATTCAAGCAAGTTTTTATATTAATTAATATAAAATACCTATAACTACAAGGTTCTATAGTATTATGTATTATCATTCCAAGAAATGCTTGTAAATATAATAAAAATCACACAATTCATATAAGACAAATATATTATATAAATCATCAATATCTCAACATAAAAATAAATACACAAATAATAATTGACATTATTTATGCATTTATTTTTTTATCTATCTGACTTTTTTTATCATATTTTTCAAGCAAAAAACAACACTCACATATTATTAGTTTTCAAAATATTAATTGTTTAACTTAAATCATCTTTTCAAATGCCTTAATTGCTGTTCTTATTGCCACATCCGTATCTAAATTATCTTCTTCATATAAACCAGCCGCTTTTCTCTCCTGATTCCAGATAACCGCAAGAATACAACCACACTTAACACCTATTGATGCCGCAACTGTATAAAGTGCTGCTGTTTCCATCTCACTTGAAAGAACACCTAATCTCTTCCATGATTCCCATTTATTTAATAATTCATACGAAACTGGACTTTTCTCAGGAGAATGTTGACCATAAAATGAATCTTTACTTTGTACTACACCAAAGTGAGCATTTGCTCCTATATCTTTAACTGCTTCCTTTATAGCAAATACAATATCCATGTTTGCACTTGCTGGATATTCAAGCGGAGCATACTCTCTACTCGTCCCTTCTTGCCTTATACAACTTGTCGCAACAACTAAATCTCCTGATTTAACATCCATGTTAATACCACCACAAGTTCCAACACGAATAAAATACTTAACACCAACTTTCGCTAATTCTTCAATTGCAATTGCAGCTGAAGGTCCACCAATTCCTGTAGATGTAACGCATACATCTACTCCTTTAATTTTTCCTTTATAAGTTGTAAACTCTCGATTACTTGTAACAAATGCCGCTTCATCGAAATATGATGCTACTTTTTCACATCTACCAGGATCACCAACAAGTATACAATACTCTCCCACATCTCCTTCTTTTAAATTGATATGATACATTACTTCTCCCATATTTACCTCCAAATCAATATAAATCTTATTATTCAGCTCAACATAATCTTATAATAAAATATCGATATTTTATTATTGTTTCCATTCTTTTATAGTATACATCACTACTAATTTTCAATCAATTTATAATTAAAAATAATTTAGCACTTTAAAGTATTGATTTTTTTTAGAACTTATATTATAATAACTGACATTGTACGATTTATGTGGATTATTATATTCTTATCAAGTATAATAATTTACAATATGTTTTATGATAAAAAAGAATTATTATGGAGGTTTAAAAATGAGTTTCGAATTCAAGAAAAAATTACCAATTCCTATGGAAGTTAAAGATTTATATCCACTTTCTCAGAAGCTTGTTGATAACAAAGAAGCTAAAGACATGGAAATAAAGAAAATCTTTACAGGTGAATCAGATAAATTTTTATTAATCATCGGACCTTGCTCAGCTGATAATGAAGAAGCTGTATGTGATTACACACAAAGACTTGCAAGAGTTCAGGAGAAAGTTGCAGATAAGATTTTTATCATTCCTAGAGTTTATACAAACAAACCACGAACAACTGGTAAGGGATACAAGGGTATGCTTCATCAGCCAGACCCAGAAAAAGCTCCTGACTTATATCAGGGTCTTATCGCAATAAGAAAAATGTTTACAAGAATTATAGAAGAAACTGGCTTTCCTATTGCAGATGAGATGCTTTATCCTGAAAATGACAGATATTTTTCAGATATTTTATCTTACGTTGCAGTTGGTGCTCGTTCAGTCGAAGATCAGCAGCATAGATTAACTGTTTCAGGTATGGATATTCCTGCAGGTCTTAAGAATCCTACAGGTGGCGATATTTCAATTATGTTAAATTCAATCGAAGCTGCTCAAAGTGGACACGACTTTATATACAGAGGTTGGGATGTTTCTACAACAGGTAATCCTCTTGCTCATGCTATTTTAAGAGGTGCAGTCAACCAGTACGGACAGTGCATTCCAAACTACCATTATGAAGATATCATTGGTTTATACGAAGCATATATGGCTAAGGGATTTGCTAATCCTGCTTGTATCATTGATACAAACCATTCAAATTCAAATAAGAAATATAAAGAACAGATTAGAATTGCCAAAGAAATAATTCATAACCGAAATCATAATGATGACATTAAGAACTTTGTTAAAGGTCTTATGATTGAGAGTTATATTGAAGAAGGATGCCAGAAGATTTCAGAGCATGTTTATGGTAAATCTATTACTGATCCATGTCTTGGATGGGAAGATACTGAACAACTTATTTACGATATTGCAGAAAGATTAAAATAAATAAAAAGCGAATCGATTTATTTCGATTCGCTTTTTATACTAAAACAAGCAAGCCAAATTGGCTTGCTTGTTTTGCGTTACATTTAATTTTTTTCGTTTAGAATCTAGGATGTGCTTTTTCATACACATCATGAATTTTTCTATTTGCTAAATTCAAATAAATCTGTGTTGTAGAAATATCTGAATGTCCTAACATATCCTTAACTGATGAGATATCTGCACCATTTTCGACTAGATGTGCAGCAAATGAATGTCTTAATGTATGAGGAGTAATTTCCTTTTCAATTCCTGCTCTCTGTCCATAATACTTAATGAGCTTCCAGAATCCCTGACGACTCATCTGCTTTCCTGAACAATTAGTAAAGAGGTAATCACTATCCTCTATATCAGCTATTAAAACTGGTCTTCCATTCTTTAAATAACTAAGAATAGCCTTCTTAGCTTCATTGCCAAATGGAACGCTTCTTTCAGTTTTTCTTGTAATACATCTTATTTCACAAAGCTGTAAATCAAGATTTTCCATCTTTAACCCAATAAGTTCCGAAACTCTTAAACCTGTTGCATACATAAGTTCAAGCATTGCTTTATCTCTAAGTTCCTTAGGGGTCTTCTTAGATGGCTGTCTAAGAAGATTATCAACTTCCTCAATAGAAAGAATATCTGGAATCTTCTTTTCAATCTTTGGAGCCTTAAGTTTTGCGGCTACATTATTTGAAATAATTCCTCTTCCAACCAGATATTCAAAGAATGCTTTCATTGAAGCAATACTTCTTGAGATTGTTGTTGCTGCTCTATTCATATCATGTAAACTCTTAATAAAGTTTTCACATGCAAGTTCGCCTACATCTTCTATGTTGTATATACCTTTACTATTCAAGTATTCAACCATATGCATAAGATCACTTCTATATGACATCTCAGTATTTTTAGATGATCCTTTAACCTCATGCATGTTCATTATAAATTCTTCAATTAGTTTTTCCATATAATGTCCATACCTTCTCAAATTATCATTTTGCCAAACCTTAATAGATTTATCATCATCTACCATATTTAATTTTCAATTTACGTAAATACTCACATCAATTTATGTTTGACCTCTATAAAAAAATTGACATACTTATGTAATCTAATCCGGTTGACCAGACCGCATTTTTTAACATAAAAAATATTTACATAAAACAATTGTTTTTTGACCTCTATACCCTACTTACTATGAGTGGGCAAGATAAATTATATCTTGAAATTAACATAAAATCAAACACTTTTTTCACTCTAAAAGTACACTATTTTAGGTTACATAAAAAAATGCACAACATCTCGTCATCATTTGTTGATAGACACAAGATATTGTGCAATTTCTCTTAAAATTTTTTTAATAATTTTTTAAAGTTTTTTTAATTATTTTCACATTTTTCCGCTAAAATATTATAAAAAATCATTACGTATATGACTTTATTTAAACTTATCATAACAAGCATCACTAGCCTTAATTACTGCATTTCTAAATCCATATTCTTCTAAAGCTGCAACACCACAAATTGTTGCACCACCAGGTGAGCAAACCATATCCTTAAGTTCACCTGGATGCTTTCCTGTTTCAAGAACCATTTTAGCGCTACCCATAACAGTCTGAGCTGCAAACTTATATGCATCAGTTCTACTCATGCCAAGTTTAACTGCACCATCAGCCATGCTTTCAATAAACATATATACAAAAGCTGGTGAACAGCCACTCACACTTGTAACTGCTCCGATTAATTTTTCATCAACCTTTGCCATAACACCAAATGATTTAAAAAATGTGTTAATAGTGTTAACCTCATCAACATATAATTCTTTTTCATCATAACATACGCCAGTCATGCCTTCGCCAATTAGCGCTGGTGTATTAGGCATTGCTCTAACAACCTTAGGCTTAAACATAAGTTTTTCCTTAATGAAATCAATTGTCTTACCTGGAGCAATTGAAATAATAACTTTTTCTTCTGTTACAACATTCTCTATATTCTTTAAAACACCATCAAAGAACTGTGGTTTAATAGCAAGAACAATGTATTTTGCTTTATTAGCACATTCAGCGTTAGATGTAGCAACATCAACACCTGTTTCCTTACTAACTTCTTCCACTCTTTCCTTGTTAACATCTGCAATAATAATATCATCACTAGAAACCTGGTTAAGTAAGCCTTTTAAAATAGCATATCCCATGTTTCCCATACCTATAAATCCAAACTGATACATATTATCCTCCATATTGTATATTAATTTATTATGTAAAATGTACACATTCATCTATCACTTTAACTTTTACATAACACATATAATTCTAGCACTTTTTTACATATTTTCAAGCATAAGAAAACCCCTTGGGATAATCCCAAGGGGTAGATGTCTCTATTTTGCATAATCTGTAACTCGTGATTCCCTGATAACATTAACTTTAATCTGTCCAGGGTACTCAAGTTCTGATTCAATCTGCTTAGATATATCTCTGGCTAGTAATACCATATCTGAATCTGAAATCTTTTCTGGTACTACCATAACTCGAATTTCTCTACCTGCCTGAATAGCAAATGATTTCTCAACTCCCTCAAATGAGTCTGAAATATCTTCTAACTGTTTTAATCTGTTTGTATAAGTCTCTAATGCTTCTCTTCTTGCACCAGGTCTTGAAGCTGAAATAGCATCAGCAGCCTGAACAATGCAAGCAACTAAAGACTGAGGTTCCACATCGCCATGGTGTGCTTCTACAGCGTTAATTACTGTAGCTGACTCCTTATACTTCTTACAAAGCATCACACCGAGCTGAACGTGTGTACCTTCCATATCATGGTCTACTGCTTTACCAATATCATGTAATAAACCTGCTCTCTTAGCAACTCTTGTATCAAGTCCTAATTCTGCAGCAAGTAATCCTGAAATCTGTGCGACTTCAATAGAATGCTTAAGTACATTCTGTCCGAAACTTGATCTATATTTTAACTTACCAAGAAGTCTAATAAGTTCTGGATGAATACCATGTACACCAATTTCAAGTGCGGCTGTTTCACCTTCTTCTTTGATAATTGTTTCAACTTCTTTTTTGGCTTTTTCAACCATTTCTTCTATACGAGCCGGATGAATACGTCCGTCTACAATAAGTTTTTCAAGAGCGATTCTAGCAATTTCTCTCTTCATCTGATCAAAACCAGATAAGATAACTGCTTCCGGTGTATCGTCAATAATAAGATCGATACCTGTCATAGTTTCTAATGTTCTGATATTTCTACCTTCACGACCAATGATACGACCCTTCATTTCATCATTAGGTAACTGAACTACTGAAATAGTAGCCTCAGCAACATGATCAACTGCGCATCTTTGGATTGCGTTAACAACTAATTCCTTAGCCTTTTTATCAGATTCTTCTTTAGCTCTTGCTTCTGCTTCTTTAATTAATTTAGCAGTTTCAATTTTAACTTCATCTTCAACAGTTTTTAATAACAGTTCTTTTGCTTGTTCAGAGGTTAATCCGGAAATTCTTTCCAGTTCCTGTAATCTTTGCTCATTTAATTTAGCAACTTCAGCTTTTTGCTTTTTGAGTTCTTCTTCTCTAACAACAAGATTAGCTTCTTTCTTATCATACTGAGCAATCTTCTTGTCAGCAGCTTCTTCTTTAGAGAGAACTCTTTTTTCATACTTTTGAAGTTCACTTCTTCGTTCTCTGGTTTCTTTTTCAAGTTCATTCTTAGTTTTTAGAGACTCTTCTTTAACTTCAAGTAAAGCCTCACGCTTCTTATTCTCAGCCGTCTTTACAGCCTCGTCGATTATCTCACGAGCCTTAACTTCGGCGCTACCAATTTTCTTTTCGGCAACATTTTTTCTATAACCTGTACAAATTAACCAGGTGATCGGAGCGACTACAATTAAAGTAATAATTACGGCGATAACAACCATTACTGGTGATACCGAACCCGTTGCTAATACAACATTAGTCACAGGAGCACCTCCTTATTTAATTTTCATTGTACACAATACAACAGATTTATTTTACAGAAAATTCCATGTTATGTCAAGTAATAATTGTGGTTTTAACAAATATTAACCACAATATATATTGAAAATCATATAATCTAGCAAGGTTATATCTGGATATCCTTTACCTGTTTCACTTAGTTAATAATATGGATAACTGAAATAGATACTTTAATCAATTTTACCGATAAAACGGTAATAGATTTCCACTTCCTGCTCCCTTGTCCCGTCCTCATGCTTTACTGCCTCATGGACAGCGATTTTCTCAATCAGGGCATTCAGAAGTGGTGCTGTGAGTTCTGTCGGCTCTGCGTATTCCTTGATTAGTGCAATCCATTTCTCGGCATCGCTCTCATTCTGTCTGACCGCATCCATTTTCTTTTTTAATTCTGCAATCTTATCCTCAAGCTCTGCCTGTTCATTCTGATACTTGACCGACATCATCTGAAAGTTGTACTCCGTGATACGCTCCGAAACAAAATCCTCATACATTCTCGTGAATAATGAATCAATTTCTGCCTTTCGTTTTTCTGCTTTCTTCAATTCGTTTGTCTGTTTCTTCTTGATTGTTCCGGTTTCCTTATCACTCGCACTCAGTAATCTTTTTAATAGTTTTTCTTCATTTGTCTGAGCCTCTTTCGACCAATACTGTATCCTTGACAATACATAGGCATAGAGTACATCATAGCGGATATAGTGCATGGAACACTGTTCCTTCCCAAGCTGTCCGTATCTACTGCAATGATAGTGGCTGTATGGTGTTTTATTCTGCCTGTTTGTTCCAAAACCAAGCGACCACCCGCAATCTGCACATTTGACCAATCCTGCAAAAATCTGTGTCGTGGCTGTTTTGGACATTCTTCGTCTGGATGCAATCTGATCCTGCACCTTTTCAAAATCTTCCTTTGAGATGATCGGCTCATGGGTATTCTCTACTCTAAGCCATTCGCTCCTGTCCTTGCGTATACGGTGCTTGTTCTTATAGGATACATTCGTTTCCCTGTAATGGACAGAATTTCCTATATATGTTTCATCCTTTAAGATACTTTTTACCTGTGCAATCGTCCAGGCATAAGACTTTTCTTCCGGTGCGTCAGCGTAGATATTGGCAAAAGTACCATACCGCTTATAATTCAGATAGCCGGGTGTCGGAATCTTCTCTGCAATCAGAAGTTTTGTGACCTTTGCCGCCCCGTTCCCAAGAAGTGCAAGGGCATAAATCTTCTCCACTATCCACTTTGTTTCTTCATCCACTGCCAGCTTGTTCTTGATGTCCGGGTGCTTTTTGTAACCGATCGGGGCATAGGCACAAGTCCTTTCCCCTGCACGAAACTTCGCATTCATGGAAGTCTTGATCTTCCGGCTCGTATCCTTTGCGAACCACTCATTAAAGAGGTTCTTGAACGGAACGAAGTCACTTAATCCCTTATCCGTATCCTCTCCATCCGAAACAGCGATATAACGGACTTTCTTATCCACGAAATAGAACTCCAGATAATAGTCCATCATCACATGCTCCCTGCCGAATCTCGACAAGTCTTTCGTGATCACGCAATTCACTTTGCCGGATTCTATGTCAGCGATCATCCTCTGAAATGCCGGTCTTTCAAAATTCGTCCCAGACCATCCGTCATCCACATATTCATCCACCACATGGAATCCATTTTCCTTCACGAACTGCCTTAAAATGGTACGCTGTGTTTCAATGCTGATGCTGTCCCCGTAATTTTCATCATCCCGACTCAGTCTCAAATATAAAGCTGTATTGTTAATCTGTTGTTTCACCATAGTTAAAATCTCCCTTCTGTATTTGTGAAACAACCCACGCTTACAATACATTGCTTGATTTCAGTATAACATAAAACGGGCTGTTTCGGTAGACAAACTTCAAATTTTCCGGCATAGATTTTCGTCAGATATGCCAGAAATCCGGCTTTTCAGATTTTGCCGAATATCCTACTGTACATTCTCTGTACGGAATCTTCCATCACGCAGGACAGCATCCTCCACGATTTTCTGCATGGTATTTCCATTCTCTGAAAAATGCTCCGATATGATGATTTTTACATTCCCATATTCAAAATAATCCTTCTTCTTTTGGCATCCATTTTCTAATGCAATAACTTGATTTTCCCCCAAAACAAAAGTCCTCCTGCCTCAAAGTCTACATATACCAAATGCTCCAAAGATACATCTCTTATCGTTTCTGCCCCTGTTCCCTTGCTTCATTGCTCCTTGTTCGGATTTCTCGCTCCATTTCTATCTCAAACCGTTTTTTCGTTGCCTCTGCCAGATCCTTAAAATCATCTTCGGTCAGCTTTCCTATCTTCTCTGCTGTATTTTTCACGATTTCCCTCGTCTGCCTGTCCTTTATGACCGGGAGTATATCTGTCAGCATAGAGAGTGTCCCTTTTCTTCCCCCATATTTGAATTGGTGCAGCATCTTGATTTCCTCCGGTGTGAATTCCACATGTTCCTTTCCATGCTCCGACCGTCTGATTGCACTTAAAAGCTGTATGTCTGTCCCGTCTGCCAAGTAATCATCCCATGCTTTTACCCTGCCATCCTTATCTGTCAAACGTACCTGCACTCTGTCTTTACTTTTCCAATCAACCACGAGCCAGCCGGATTGATCTGCTGCGATATACACGAACTGGTCGCTCCTGCTGTACTTTTCGCTCCACTGAAAATCGTTTAATCTGCTGTAATATCCTGCTATGATCTCTGTTCTGTGTCTGATGTCCATGTTGACCTCCTTTACTTGTGCTATTAAATCACCTGTAAAAATACCCCTTCAAGGGATAGACGCTGAGAATGGCATTTTGTCAACCCTTCAAGAATTTTTTTGAAAATACCCCCTCAAGGGATAGACGCCGGGAAAGGCATTTAGGCAACCACATTGAAAAAAATTTTTTTCTGCTTTACGAAAAAGAACCTCTTTCCATTGCATAGACGCTGGGAGAAGGCAAAAGTCAACCCCCATGAAGAAATTTTGCAAATAATCCTCTCCCATGTACAGATGCCGGGAAAGGGCAAAAGTCAGCATTGTAAAATTTTTCTTTATCTTCTCATTTCTGCCTCTATTTACTAGACAGTGGGAACACAAAAAAACAACCCCTTGAAGAATTTTTCAAAAAATACAGGGAAAAAGAAACGGAAAGATTATTTCATACCGAATGAACCCTACCGCAATAGGACACTTTATCATGGAACGACAAAAAGACCGGCTGATGTACCGGTCACATTCTTCCTGATGCTGAAAAGTGATGATGCAAATGGTATCAAACCGAACAGTCTGTCGGCAGTTTCAAGCAAATCTGATACTATTTTTTCTATGGGTAAAGTGATACCAATATAGATGAAATTTGGTAGCACTTTGCCTTTTATGACACCAAAAATAATCCGGCATGAAGAATGCCGGGCAGATTTTGGACTATATTGTATGTGGGGTTCAAGGGCAAGTCTCCGCTCCACTTCGGTCGGTGCTGAGCAGAGGTCCCCCGGATAATGTCATTAAGTTAAGTTGAATAAATGATAATATTTGTAAAATCAAATCGGGGAGAGGATAAATATTTTATAATAATGAATTTTTTACACAACAAAAAGACAGATTTGTATCCGCCTGAAAAAGATGTATTATGATTGTGTTGGGTTAACGGTATAGGAAAGTCGTTTTTTCTCGGATTTTAACTTTGCGAGGGTTAGTTCTTCCGAGACGAATTGGCAACATGTATTTCTGTATTATATTCTCAACATCAGGTGGATCGATACCACTTTTACAGGAAAAGAAGTATTTGCACTCCTTAATTGCTCTGGAGAAATTTATCTGGTAAGAATGCTTTTTCTTTTGTACTTTGTGAGCTACATGCATAGTTATTGTTGAACAGAAGTTATACATTATTACTTTTGCAAATATCTCCTGATGGATATGATCCACCTTTTTTGAATGAAATTTGTTAAGAGCCAAAGTATGTTTAAGTTCACGAAAGGATGTTTCTATGCCCCAGCGCATACTATATAATTGTTTTATTTCATCAGGTGGAAATATATCTCTGTCAAGATTAGTTATAATGGCTTCGTATTTGTCATCAGATATAGGGAATCGAACTACCCGGAAGGTCAAGGGGAATACACCCTCTTCGCCTTGTTTTATATAATCAAATGTTACATTTGTTGCCATTACACGATATGATTTAGGATTAGACTTGTCTATACACCGTTTTTGTCTTGTGAGATTGATGTTTATATCACAATCCATATCGCCAATGTCGTTGTCAAAATGAAAGGTGTGCAGTATACCGTTGCTGGTAATATCCTTTGCACGGATCAGAAATTTCAAATCCTGTTTTTGAGCTGTGGCAAAAATGTTCCAACATTCATAGTTGCGATCAGCGATAAAGATTATATTATCATGATCAGAATAGTGCCTCATAAAGTTAATTAATGCACGTTGTTCATTCTGGTCATGACGCCCGTCAATATTTATCATTTGATAGGTGCGGTTACACAGATCATAAAGTGCATCAATGTGTAATTCGTTAAAACCTTTTTCGGAGCCGGGGTTTCGATAATAAGTACTTTTATCATTGGGATTATGAAAAATATTTGCATCCGAACCATCGCATGCAAGCAGTTTATACCCTTTATAGGTTTTATTTCCAGGGAAATGAGAGTTGAAATCATTCAATAATCGTGGGAAGAGATTTTCTCTCAACTTATCACGCTGTTGAATAAGTGCTGACAAAGAAGGTGTATGTTCATGGTGGTCAAAAAAAGATAATAATTCATCTTGAGTTGACAGATTTGATAAAGAGAGAAGAAAACAAATGGTCTTTTCAAACCCAAGTTTTCGATTTCTGGAAAAGTCGATACCAGGGTGTTTCACAAATGAATCGATATCGGTTGAGAGATTATGGATAATCTCAAACAATGTGGATTTTACATGTGTAGAAAATTTCATAAAAACAACCTCCTGAAAAATATATAATCAAGAGGCTGCGCCACATATTTTCGGCGATTTGTCAAGTGTTTTTTGAAATTTTTTTATTTAATTTTTATATTATTGCCAGAAAAAAAGATAGTTTTGCTTAACTTAATGACATTATCCCCCGGACCTCTTGCACCCCTTGACAGATGTAAAACGCAATGCGTTTTACGAATCTGGCAAAAAGTGTACGCAACGTTTCGGGAAGTGTGCCGGAAATATGTCCTCAATGTCAAAGATATGGATATAGAAATCTAATCCTAATGACGAATAAGAAAAAAATTGTAAAGTAGTGCATTTCCTATGATATTCCTATAACACACCTATTATATGCACAAAGAGATGAGTATAATACACCTATACTATTCCTATAACATCCTCATATGTTCAAAAATCCTATAACATTCCTATGACATTCCTATACAGGAACAATAAAATTCCTATAACAGTCCTATATCATTCCTATAACACTTTCAGATAACGAACCCAAAATCCTATAACATTCCTATGACGCTCCTATGCAGGAATTGCAATTTCCTATAGCATTCCTATATCACTCCTATGCAGGAATCGCAATCTCCTATAACACTCCTATGACACTCCTATATAGGAATGCTATTTTCTGACAAAATCTCTCATTTCCAGCCCGAATCTGTACCCTAAGAGGCTCCAAAATAAGATTTTTGACTTTGCCAGATACGCATTTTGTGTCACAAAATGCTATCCGGTCAGGGGAAAATCTCCCCTGAAACCCCTTTCTTCCCAAGCCTATATAGGCTGACATAGGCTTCTGCTGTTTCCTATATAGGCTGATATAGGCTTCGCCATTTCCTATATAGGCTTGATATAGGCTTTTCTGCCATCCTATATAGGCTGATATAGGCTTGATATAGGCTTGATGTAGGCTTCCTGCCATTTCCTATACAGGCTGATATAGGCTTGATATAGGCTTGCCACCATTTCCTATATAGGCTGATATAGGCTTATCATCATTTCTTTTATAGGCTTGATAATTTTATTTGTTTTGAACATTAAGAGAAATATCTTGTAAACATATTGACATTTTTCTATATGTGTGTTATCATCAGACACATAGAAAAAAATCTATGTAAGGAGGCTTGCTACATGGAACCGATTTATAAGGAAACGTCTAAGATACTAAAAGCAATATCTGATGCAAAAAGGCTACGCATAGTTGATATGCTTTCTTGCGGAGAATTATGTGCCTGTAAGATTTTGGAGAGTTTTGACATCACTCAGCCTACCCTTTCCCATGATATGAAGGTTTTGGTTGAGGCTGGCATTGTAAATGATCGCAGAGACGGGAAGAATATCTATTATTCCTTAAATATGGAAAAGTTAGAAGGACTTCTTTCAAAGCTGAATGTCATGTTTTATGAGAAAGAAGATTGTATTTGTAACATAAAAAAAGGATCATCATAGAATGTAGGAAATAGCTTTTTTCTTCTTTTATTTTTTGAACAATACATAGACATATTTCTATATTTATATGAATGGAGGGCTAAGATCATGAAAAAACAGGTAACAGGAATCAGTTTTTTTCAAAAGTATCTTTCCGTTTGGGTACTTTTGTGTATGATAGTTGGAGTTGGTATCGGATATTATTTTCCGGAAATACCTAAGTTTATGGATGGAATGAATCTTTCGGGAATATCAATTCCTATAGCAGTATTGATATGGGTAATGATTTATCCGATGATGATGAAAGTTGATTTCCAGAGTGTAAAAGAAATCGGGAAAAATCCAAAGGGCTTATTTGTCACATGGATCATAAACTGGCTCATAAAACCATTTACTATGTATGCATTTGCTTATTTGTTTTTCTTTATTGTTTTCAAAACATGGATTGTTCCGGAACTTGCAACGGAGTACCTTGCCGGCGCTGTTTTATTGGGAGCTGCACCATGTACGGCAATGGTTTTTGTCTGGAGTACACTGACAAAGGGGAATCCGGCATATACTGTTGTTCAAGTAGCCACCAATGACCTAATTATTTTAGTAGCTTTTGTACCGATTGTGAAATTTCTTCTTGGTGTTGGAAAAGTAAGTGTTCCATACAGTACGCTCTTTATAAGCATTATGCTTTTTGTCGTTATTCCATTAGTCGGAGGTGTACTGACAAGAATGATTGTAATACGGTCTAAGGGAAAGGCATATTTTGAGAATTTCTTTCTCCATAAATTCGATCATGCGACCACCATTGGATTACTTCTTACTCTGGTACTTATATTTGCATCACAGACAAAGGTGATACTTGCCAATCCGTTACACATTATACTGATTGCCATACCATTGACGATACAAACATTTTTAATTTTCTTTCTTGCTTTTGGAATTTGCAGATTACTCAAACTTCCTTTTGATATAGCAGCTCCTGCAGGAATGATTGGTGCATCTAATTTTTTTGAACTTGCAGTAGCTGTTGCGATTGCCCTTTTCGGAACAACAAGCCCGGCAGCCCTTGCAACAACGGTTGGAGTACTGACGGAAGTACCGGTTATGCTGACATTGGTTAAATTGGCAAACAGTAAGAAGGATAAGTTTGTCAACCGCTGAAAAATATTTATGGAAATCTTTTATATGCTGATAAGGGAGGACTTAGCTATGTGGGATTTTATTCAGAATGAAGTATTGGGGATGAAATGGTTGAACCGTTTGATTGACAGCATCCTAAATACTTTGGGACTTGATATTACTTCAAAGATTGGTGGAAGTATCAGTTTTTTCCTGTATGATGTAATCAAGATTACAGTTCTTCTCTGTATTCTGATTTTTGGTATATCTTATATACAGAGTTTTTTTCCACCGGAACGAAGTAGAAGGATCATGGGGAGATTTCATGGCATTGTTGCCAATGTGATCGGTGCTTTGCTTGGTACAGTGACACCATTCTGTTCCTGTTCCTCTATTCCGATTTTCATGGGATTTACAAGTGCAGGACTTCCATTAGGCGTAACTTTTTCCTTTTTGATTTCTTCGCCTATGGTTGACCTTGGAAGTCTTGTTCTTCTTATCAGTATTTTCGGAATGAAGATTGCTACCTGTTATGTTCTTCTCGGATTAGTGATTGCAGTAGCTGGTGGAACATTGATCGAAAAAATGCACATGGAAGATCAGGTCGCAGATTTTATACGGAACCATAAAGACAGTATAGATATTGATTCTCCAGAACTGACAAGACACGATCGTATTATCTTTGCAAGGGAACAGGTCATAGAAACATTCAAAAAAGTGTTTCCATACATTCTTTTGGGTGTTGGGATTGGTGCAGTGATACACAACTGGATACCGGAAGATTTCATTCAAACGGTTCTCGGCAGTAAAAATCCTTTTGGTGTCATTGTGGCAACATTGATAGGAGTTCCCATGTATGCGGATATTTTTGGCACGATTCCGGTAGCGGAAGCATTGCTTGGAAAGGGTGCAATGCTTGGAAAGGGTGCAATGCTTGGAACGATTCTGAGCTTTATGATGGCGGTCACTACATTAAGCCTTCCATCACTTATCATGTTAAAACAGGCAATCAAGCCAAAATTGATGGGAGCTTTTGTAATCGTCTGTATTGTCGGAATTATTCTGGTGGGATATGGATTTAATATATTTCAGTATTTGTTTATTTAGTAATTGGTTTTCGGGCATTGATATGCCATAAAACAAATAAAAGAATGGAGGATTTTATAATGAACATTAAAATTTTAGGATCGGGCTGTAAAAGCTGTAAAGCACTTTATGAAGAAACAAAAAAGGCTGTTTCAGAAAGAAACATTTCAGCAGAGGTAGAGTACATTACAGATATGGAAAAGGTAATGTCCTATGGTGTAATGAGTATGCCTGCATTAGTGGTAGACGAAAAGGTTGTTTCCACAGGGAAAGTACTTAAAAGTAAAGATATACAGAATTTGTTGGAATAAACTCCCCTTTTTATTTTTATAAGGCAGATGATTTCTGAATGAAAAAATCATCTGCCTTTGTTTTTACAATTTATTCGCAATCCATCCAGCTCTGCATACTTCCCTCTAAGTACATTGTCGCATATTCCAAAGGATTATCTATCGCCAAAGCATCCAATATTCCTTCATGCCCTGGTGTGATCTTTAGTCCTTCCTCTGCTTTGTTGCAATCAATGCGGATTATGTAACCCTCGTAATGGTTGATGTCTATGCTATTGTATTTTGGATTGTATTCTGCGTGTACCATGTTCATAATACCATGCCTTCTTTCTTATTCGCAGTTTAAGCATGTTTATGTAAGCGTGGGCTGTGAGTAATATCATTAACTATGTGAAACTCCCGTCTCCAATTTAGATACTGTTTTATCACTCACACCTAACTTAGTAACAAATTGCATCTGTGTTAAATCATTCTTCTCACACAGCTTTTTAATTACTGCTCCTGTTACATATTGGTCCATATCTTTCACCTCCATGAACAGATTATAATTTAATCTATTTATTTATGGTACCTACTTAACGTAGAGTTCTTTTTACTCTATTTCCAAGGCCTTTCTTTACCAATCCATCCATTTGCCTTCCAATACTTAAAATCAGTATATTCTGGATTATCTTTACCTAAGCTTGTTTGCAACATACGAACTATATAAAACTTCATTTTTGTACTTAGATTTGTATTTGCTGGTTTTAAATAATTGATTGAATTCATCTTCTTAGCAAATGCTTTCAATTTCTTTGTAAATTCTTCACGTTTCTTTTCAGGAATTTTATCCCAATGAATTTCACTCATTAATTTAAATGAACATATCTTTATATATGATATGCCCCACCATGAAAGACTATCCTTTATATCCTTAGCAGTAGATTTTCCACCAGAGCCAAGACACTGTGTAATAATCACCGCACGTTTCCCAAACATTTCTTTAGCTGGACGATGCGGCATCCAGCGATATCCAAAGTGATCAAGCATGGATTTCATTGCTCCAGTTGTATGGAAAACATAGGCTGGTGAAGTAAACACTAATAAATCTGCTTCAAGAAGAGATTTTTCAATCTTTTGAACATATTGAGCATCCTTGCATTCATCTTCTCTACACATAAAACACTTCGTACATCCAACACAAAAACCTGGACAATCCTTAGGAAGATAATACTCTGTGATTTCTGCACTATCTTTAAACTCCTCAAGAAATATCTCCTTCATTTTGTATGTTACACCATGTTTTTCTGTTCCATTAATTACTGTAATTTTCATAATCTCCCTCCATTATCTCTTTTTACTTATTATTCTTCACTTTTCTTGAATACAACTTGTTAAACTGTCTTATATGTTCTTTAAGTATTTTTAATGACTCCTCTTCTCTACTTGGCTCCCTATCACAAATTGTGAGCAACATATAAATTGGAGCATAAAAATGTAATGTCATAATTTCTACATTATCTGTCTGTAACACACCTGATGATACAATCATACCAAGAAGCATCCCTTGATATGATAACGGCTCATCCACATACTGCTTCATATATACATCTGCTAACTGTTTATCATGAAACTGTTCAATAGTAAGCATCTTACGAAAACGTCTCGTATAATCATCATGTAAGAAATACAAAAACAACTTAGTACCAAGTTCAATCAATTGTTCTTCAGATATATTTTTATATATTTCAGCATCTATTGAAGCATCCTCTCCATTAATCTGAAGTGAACCCGCCTGCTCTAAAAATCTTTTTTTCATACCATCAATAATCGCATCAAAAATTGCTTGCTTATTTTTATAATGCTTATAAAGCGACGGAGCCTTAATTCCTACTCTCTCTGCAATATCTGCAACATAAACATTTGCATATCCCTTTTCAGAAAACAAAGTCAAAGCTTCATCTATTATTCTTTCTTTTGTATTCATAATTTGTCCTCTTTCTATTTAGCTAATTCTGATTAGCTTAATTATAGGCTAATTTAAATTAGCTGTCAAGCACAAAAAAAATAAATGCTATCCTACTAAGAAAACTTCCAAGTAAGATAGCATTTTATTATTCTGCATAAAAATCAACTATATTATCAAGTTTACTGCTCATATTTACAAACATAGCATCAAGGATTGTAATTGCTGCCATACATTCCACAACAACCACAGCTCTTGGAACTATGATTGGATCATGACGACCTGCAATTTCTATGTCGATGTTTTCACCATTCTTATTAACAGTAGACTGTTTTGAATAAATAGATGGTGTTGGTTTAAATGAAGCCTTAATAATTATATCACTACCATCACTGATACCACCTAAGATACCACCTGCGTTGTTTCTTGTCTTTTTAATAGTTCCATCTTCATTTATAAAACCATCATTAGAATCAACGCCTGTCATCTTTGAAGCATCTACACCAGCGCCAATCTCAACAGCCTTAACAGCTCCAACTGACATAATACCCTTAGCAAGATTTGCATCAAGTTTATCAAAAACCGGATCACCAATTCCTGCCGGAACGCCACTAATTACACACTCTACAGTTCCACCTGAAGAATTACCATTATTCATAAGTTCTTCAAGGTATTTAGATGCTTTATCAGCAGCCTTAGCATCAGGCATATAAAGTTTATTATTATTTATTTCTTCCTTAGCAAATGTTTCTATTTCAATATCTCCAATTGACTTAGTGTATGCTAAGATTTCTATTCCCATCTGTTTTAATATCTTACTAGCAATGGCACCTGCACATACTCTTCCAATAGTTTCTCTACCTGACGATCTTCCACCACCACGATAATCTCTAAATCCATATTTAGCATCGAAGGTAAAATCAGCATGCCCAGGTCTGTACACTTGCGCAATATTACTATAATCTTTTGAAATTTGACTTTCATTTCTAACGATTAAAGAAATAGGAGTTCCTGTAGTCTTTCCTTCAAATACACCTGAAAGAATTTCTACTTTATCTCCTTCACTTCTCTTTGTTGTAAATTTAGACTGACCTGGTTTTCTTCTATCAAGAAAGACTTGAATATCTTCCTCACATAGTTCTAAACCACTTGGGCATCCATCAACTACAACTCCAAGTGCTTTGCCATGGGACTCACCCCATGTAGATATTTTAAATATAGTTCCAATACTTGAACCTGCCATATTAACCTCCGTATAATTACACTTCAAGGTGTATGTAACTACATACACCTTGAACAATATTCATTATAAAATATTCAAATATAAAATATAAAATCTAAAATACTAATACTATATAAAACTAGTATTATAAAACTCTTAGTATCAATTTACTACTATCTTAGTATAATGGATACTTATCTGTAAGAGTCTTAACAATTTCCATAGCCTTAGCTTTATTAGCATCAACATCTTTAACAAGAAGTGAAATAGCTTCAGCGATAGCATCCATATCTTCTGTCTTCATACCACGTGTTGTGATTGCAGGAGTACCAATTCTGATACCACTTGTAACAAATGGACTCTTAGGATCGTTAGGAATTGCATTCTTGTTACATGTGATATTTGCTGCATCAAGAAGTTTTTCACAATCCTTACCAGTAACACCCATGTTCTGAAGGTCAACTAACATAAGGTGATTATCTGTACCACCTGATACTAAGTTAAATCCTCTATCCATAAGTCCCTTAGCAAGTGCCTGAGCATTATCAACAACGTTCTTACCATATTCTTTGAATGAATCATCTAATGCTTCTTTTAAACATACAGCCTTAGCTGCGATAACATGCATAAGTGGACCACCCTGCATACCTGGAAATACTGCCTTATTGAAGTTAAACTGTTCAGCAGCTTCCTGGTTACAAAGAATCATACCACCTCTTGGTCCTCTAAGTGTCTTATGTGTTGTTGTTGTAACAACATCAGCATAAGGAATTGGGCTCATATGAACACCTGCAGCAACTAAACCTGCAATGTGAGCCATATCTACGAAAAGATATGCATCTACTTCATCTGCAATCTTTCTGAATTTCTTAAAGTCAATTGCTCTTGGATAAGCTGAAGCACCAGCAATGATAAGCTTTGGCTTGCACTTCTTAGCAATCTTTAATACTTCATCGTAATCAATGTATCCATTATCGTCCGTACCATATGGAACAACATTGAAATACTTACCTGACATATTAACAGGTGAACCATGTGTTAAATGTCCACCATGTGCAAGACTCATACCCATAATAGTATCGCCTGGCTCAATCATAGCAAATAAAACTGCCATGTTAGCCTGTGCACCTGAATGTGGCTGAATATTTACATAGTCACAATTGAATAACTTCTTAGCTCTTTCAATTGCAAGTGTTTCAACAACGTCAACATACTCACATCCACCATAATATCTCTTACCTGGGTAACCTTCTGCATACTTGTTTGTAAGATGACTACCCATAGCAGCCATAACTGCTTCACTTACAATGTTCTCTGATGCAATAAGTTCGATGTGATCTCTCTGTCTCTGAAGTTCATCATCCATTGCAGCAGCAAGTTCTGGATCAAAGTTTTTAACATAATCAAATGAAAACATAAATTCCTCGTATGATTAAATAATCATACTCTCCTTTCTTAGTTTATCTATAAGTACATTTTTAAATTCAATTTTACAATACGCATAAACAACTTATGCACTAGCCTTCTTTTCATTTACAAGTTTTTCATCTCCACCTTCAAAGAACACTTTATGCCATACAAGGAAAGATAAAACAACCCAAATCTTTGAAACTTTAAATCTCTTTCCAGCTCTATGATCTTCAAGTAGTTCAACAAGCTTATCAGTATTAAAGTATTTATTAGCTGTTTCACTTGTAAAATATTCCTTAACTAAATTATAATACTTTTCTTCCTTAAGCCAATCAGGAATAGGTGTTGGGAATGCTAGCTTCTTTCTATTAGCTGAAATCTCATTCATTTCCCTATTAGCAGCACTTCTTAGTGCAAGCTTTGTATTCTTTAAACTAACTTTATAATTAGCTGGAAGTGTATTAGAAAGAGCAAATATCTCCTTATCAAGGAATGGTACTCTAAGTTCAAGCGAATTAGCCATACTCATCTTATCAGCCTTAAGTAAAATTTCCTGAACCATCCATCCATGAATATCTAAATACTGCATCTTTGTAATATCATCATAATCTTTAGCTTCATCATAAAACTTCTTTGTAAACCATGTAGGTGGCTGTGATTTGTATTTCTTCTTTAAATACTTATCTCTCTCACCAACTTTAAATACATTAGAGTTACCAATGTATCTTTCTTCTACAGTCTTACTTCCTCTTATAAAGAAGTTTCTACCCTTAAAATCAGGCATTGGCTTAACAACACCTGCAATCATCTTTCTAACAAATTTAGGAACTTTCTTCTGATATGATTCAAGTGATAATGGTTCTTTATAAACGTTATATCCACCGAACATTTCATCAGCTCCCTCACCAGATAGAACAACCTTTACATCTCTTGACGCAAATTCAGATAAATAATAAAGGTTATTAGCACTTGTATTACCAAGTGGTTCATCTAAGTGATACTGCACTGCCTGAATACTATTAAAGTAATCATCAGCATCTATTAAAATTCTATTATTTTCAACATGAATTTCATCAGCTAAAAACTTAGCATCATCAGCTTCGCTATATTTTAAATTAGCAAATCCAATTGTATAAGTTCTAACTTTCTGAAGTTTTGATACTTCACAAGCCACATAACTTGAATCAACACCTGATGATAAGAAACTTCCAACTTCTACATCAGCAATCATATGAGTTTTAACTGATTCCTTAAATGTTTCTGAAATTTCATCAACAAACTGATCATATGATTTTTCATAATCAAAGTTAAATGTAGGCTGCCAATATCTTGTAATTGTCATCTTACCATCCTGCCATTCATAATAATGAGCTGGTGGTAATTTATGTACATTCTTAAACATAGTGTCATATCCTGGGATACAACCAAATGTTAAATAATCAGGTAATAATTCCTCATTAACTTCTCTCTTAAAGTTTGGATGAGGTAAAAATCCTTTTATTTCACTACCAAAGAAAAATGTGCCATTCATATTTGCATAATAATATGGTTTAATTCCAAAGAAGTCTCTAGCTCCAAAAAGCTTTTTCTTCTTCTTATCCCAAATAGTAAATGCAAACATACCCCTAAGTTTATTTAAAAGTTCAGGACCATATTCTTCATAACCATGAAGCAAAACTTCTGAATCACTTCTTGTTTTGAAAACATGCCCTTTTTCTATTAATTCTTCCCTAATCCCTTGGAAGTTATAGATTTCGCCATTGAAAACAAGAACCATTGAACCATCCTCATTCTCCATAGGCTGTCTACCACCTTCAAGGTCGATGATACTTAGTCTAGCAAATCCTAAAACAACGTCATCATCAATGTAACTATCCTGCCAGTCTGGTCCTCTATGATGAATACGATTTAACATCTCATCAATCACACTCTGTTTATCAGCGAGAGGCCCAGTAAAACCTACAAAACCGCACATGATATATCCTCCATCTTGTAGTCTTTT
Source organism: Eubacterium uniforme (assembly GCF_900167115.1). Classification (GTDB taxonomy): domain Bacteria; phylum Bacillota; class Clostridia; order Lachnospirales; family Lachnospiraceae; genus Eubacterium_S; species Eubacterium_S uniforme. The sequence goes on along the minus strand of NZ_FUXZ01000002.1, from coordinate 75,429 downwards.
ATGATAGAGTTTTCATTATATCCTAGAAAAAACTATCACTATAAATAATACCACAACAAATTGTGCTTAGCAATTCATTTTACAAGGTTTTTATCTAAATATTGATTTTTTTTTGAGATATTATATAATATGTTATGTAATTCAATAAAAATAAGAAATAATTAAAGACATAATATCTTTCTATGTTTCTTCGGAAAGGATTCTATTATGAAATTTGAAAGTAAGGATTTTATTCCTGTTCTTTTTGGTGGCGATATAAATACATATAGTGTTGCCAGAGCATTTTACGAAAAATATAAGGTTAAATCTTACGTATTTGGTAAGTATAATAACGGTCCAAGTTGCAACAGTAAGATTACAATTTACAGTGCTAATCCTCGTATTGAAGAGGATGATTTTTTTATGAAGACCGTTAAATCCATGGCAACAGCATTTGCTAATAAGAAGATTATCCTTGTAGGTTGTGGAGATAGCTACGTTGCTCTTATAAGTAGACACTTATCAGAACTTCCTGAAAACTGCATTGCTCCATACATTAGTTATGATTTAATGTATCAGCTTCAGAAGAAGGATTTATTCTATGAACTTTGCGATAAGCATGGACTTGATTATCCAAAGACATTTGTTCATAAGGAAGACATGGGATTTGATTTCGAACTCGATTTCCACTTCCCTGTTATCTTAAAGCCATCTAATGGTATTCTTTATTGGGAATGTCCTTTTAAAACTCAGAACAAGGTATATAAGATAGATACAAAGGAAGAATTAATTAAGACCATGAAGGAGATTTATGCTTCAGGTTATACTGATTCTTTGATTATTCAGGATATGATTCCTGGCAATGATGAAAACATGCATGTTATGACTTGCTACAGTGATCAAAATAGTGAAGTTAAACTTGTATGTTTAGGTCACGTTTTATTAGAGGAACACACACCTCACGGTCAGGGTAATCATGCTGTTATTATTACAGAATATAACGAAGAATTAACTTCAAAAGTTACTGCTCTTTTAAAGGATTTAAATTATGTCGGTTTTTCAAACTTCGACATTAAGTACGATTCAAGAGATGGCAAGTACAAATTCTTCGAAATCAATACAAGACAGGGACGTAGTAATTTCTATGTTACTGGTTCAGGCTTTAACATTGCTGAATGCATCGTTGAAGAATATGTAAATCACAACATTTTACAGTTAAAAGTTGCTAAGCAGCCTCACTTATGGTTGGTTGTTCCAAAGAAGGTAGCATATACATATGTAAAAGATCCTAAGAATATTGAAATGCTTAATACTCTCTTCCAGAAAAAGGAAGTTGTTAATCCAGTATTCCTTAAGGGTGATTTCATTTTCAAGAGATGGATTCGTATGGTAAAACAGCACTTCTCTCACTATGGAAAGTACAAAAAGTATTACCATCCAGAAGAATATAACGAAGTTAAATTACCTGAAGAGAATATTGAAATAAACTAAAATATAAAGAATACTTTAATGCAAATTATGCATTGAATTAATATAAGGTTAAATATGAAAAAATATACATTAAAAGATTTTTATAATTTATTAAATGAAAAAGAACAGGTTGTTGAATCTGCATTTGTTGAAGAAGCGGTTGTTGATTTTACAACTTATAATTCAAAGGAAGTTGTTGCTAATACTCTTTTCATCTGTAAGGGCGCTACTTTTAAGGAAGATTACCTTAAAGATGCCATAAGCAAAGGCGCAACTTGCTATGTTAGTGAGAAAAAATACGATGTTGATTGTTCATACATTATTGTTAAAAACATTAGAGAGTGCATGCCTTTAATAGCAAATCTCTATTATGATGCACCTTTTAAAAAGTTACATATGACGGGGATAACTGGTACAAAGGGTAAGTCAACTACTGCTTATTACATTAAATCAATTATTGATGAATATATGAAAAACTCAGGTGGTAAAGAAAGTGCTGTTATTTCATCTATTGATGTTTATGATGGCGTAATTAATAAAGAATCACATATCACTACTCCTGAGTCAATGGAATTATTTATGCATTTTAATAATGCAGTTAATTCAGGTATTACTTATCTTGAAATGGAAGTTTCATCACAAGCTCTTAAATATAACAGAGTTGATGAGATTGTATTTGATTGTGGTATCTTTTTAAATATTTCAGAAGATCACATAAGCGATATTGAACACAAGGATTTTAATGATTACTTCCACAGCAAGTTAAGAATCTTCAAGCAGACTAAAACAGCTTTTATTTGTGCTAATTCTGATAATTTTGATGAAATAAAAACTGCCGCTTCTGCTTCTGAAAATGTAATTATTTTTGGTCATGAAGATAATTTAAAAATTGATATAAATGAATGTGATATTTATGGATATAACATTAAAAAGACTTCTGATGGAATTAGTTTTAATGTTAAAACCAAAGCCTTTGATGAAGAATTTCTTCTAACTATGCCAGGTCTTTTCAATGTTGAAAATGCACTTGCTGCTATTGCAGTTGCACTTGAATATAACATTCCAATTAAATATATTAAAAAAGGTATTTCACTTGCTCGTTCAAGCGGAAGAATGGAACTTTATGAAAATAGCGACAAGAGTATAATTGCTGTTGTTGATTATGCTCACAACAAGTTAAGTTTTGATACTCTCTACTCTTCTACTAAAAAGGAATATCCTGAATATGATATCTATGCAATCTTTGGTTGTCCTGGATACAAGGCTCAGATCAGGCGTAGAGATTTAGGTCTTATAGCTGGTGAATATTCAAAGAAAGTTTATATTTGTGCAGAGGATCCTGGTGATGAACCAGTTATTGAAATATCAAATGAAATTGCTTCTTATGTTTCAAAAGGAAACTGTCCATACGAACTTATCGAGGATCGTGGTGAAGCAATCAAAAAAGCTATCGAAGATGCCAAAGCATCTAATCATAAAACAATTATTCTAATCACAGGCAAAGGCAACGAAACGCGCCAAAAGTACGGTCACGAATACCTCGATTGCCCATCAGATGTAGAATACGTAAAAAGATACTTACAATAGTAAGTATCTTTTTTCTTTAAAGTTAATTACCACGTGAATTTATATTATCTATCCCGGACTCAGCTCGCGCACGGTGCGGGCTGCCCCTAGCCACATTAAGTTCGAAAGTTATTGTTTTTTATATGATTTATTCATTTCATCCGTATAATACAAGTATTACATAATGAGCAAGTAAAGTAATGCATTTAAGTGCAAGCACTTATGCACCACTTCACTTACTCATCACATAACACTTCACGTTATGCAGCTAAATAAACTTCTTAACAAAATACATCTTTCTCACTAAGTGTAGAGACCCGCAACGGTCCGTTCTAGAGAATATAGAATTCACTTTGGTTATTAACTTAAAATATTAAGTGTAACTATAAAGTTCTTTGTATATTCCGTTTTTAGCTAATAATTCTTCATGAGTTCCAGTTTCTTCAATTCCATTTTCTGTTAAGACTATGATTTTATCAGCATTTTTAATTGTTGATAAGCGGTGAGCTATTACAAGTGTTGTTCTATTCTTTGCAAGTTTTTCGAGTGATTCTTTTACAATGCTTTCACTTTCATTATCAAGTGCACTTGTTGCTTCATCAAATATTAAGATAGGTGGGTTCTTTAAGAATACTCTGGCTATTGATAATCTTTGTTTCTGTCCACCTGATAATTTAACACCTCGCTGACCTATATCTGTATTATATCCATCTGGTAAACTCATAATAAAATCGTGAGCATTTGCATTTTTAGCTGCTTCTACTACTTCTTCATAAGTTGCATCTGGCTTACCATACTTAATATTATCAAATATTGTTCCACTAAATAGATATACATCCTGCTGAACAAGACCAATATTATCTCTAAGACTTTGTAGAGTCACATCTCTTACATCTTTACCATCTATTTTTATATTGCCTTTAGTCACTTCGTAAAATCTTGGTATTAAGCTACAAAGAGTAGTTTTACCACCACCTGATGAACCTACAATTGCAAGGTATTGACCCTGTGGTATTTTTAAATCAATATGTCTTAATACTCTATGTGCATTATCATTATATTTAAACGAAACATCATTAAACTCAATATCACCTTTTACATTTTCAAGTTCAACGGCACCTTCCTTATCCTGAATATCAGGTTCAATGTTAAGAATTTCCATAAATCTTTCAAATCCTGAATAACCATTTTGGAACTGTTCTGTAAAATCAATAAGTGTTTTTATAGGATCAGTAAATACATTAATATATAATAAAAATGCAACAAAATCTGCAACTGCAAGTTTATGATTACTCATAAGCACTCCACCTACAACAATAACACAAATATTTATAAGCATTGTAAATGCTGTAAGTCCTGAGTGATACAAGCCCATATATTTATAGCTTTCTTTTTTAGCTCTTAAAAATCCGTCATTACCAATCTTAAACTTTTCATTTTCAATATCTTCATTTGCATAGGATTTAACCACACGAATTCCAGATAAATTGTCTTCTATTCTAGCATTTACTTCCGCAATTTCAACTCTGTTCTTTTTAAATGCTCTCTTCATTTTCTTATTTAAAATAAATGCATAAATAAACATAATTGGAACAAGAACAAATGCTGCTATAGTTAGTTTCAAACTGATACTTGTAAGTATTATAAATGCACCAATTATCTTAATAAATGATATTGCTATATTCTCTGGTCCATGATGCAAAAGTTCCGTAATATCAAATAAATCATTTGTTATTCTACTCATAAGCTGACCAATCTTTTGATCATCATAAAATGAAAAGGATAATTTCTGATAATGATTAAATATTTCTGCTCTCATATCATATTCAATCTTTGCACCCATTACATGTCCAAAATTTGAAATATAATAATTAGCAAATAACTGAATAAAAACGAGCACTACTAAAATAGCACCGATCATATAAATCTTCTCTGCATTCATGCTCTTATTGCCCTTAGATAAATCACTTGTAATACTTCTAACTGTAAGAGGAATCACAAGTGCAATTCCTGATGCAACAAAAGCAAAAAACATATCAAGCATGAACGTTCCCATATATGGCTTATAAAAGGAAGCCATTTTCTTCAAATTTTCTTTCATAACTAATCTCCAAAATTTAAACCTTTAACTATATATAAAAGACGACCGTAAATATTCACGGTCATCTTTATATTTTTAATAACTATATATTATTCTTTTTCTTCAACATATGTACTAGCCAAGCATAACTCTTCCATCTGCTTTTCATCAACAACATTAGGAGCATCTGTCATAAGACAACTTGCATCCTTAACCTTAGGGAATGCAATTACTTCTCTAATGTTATCTCTCTTAGCCATAAGCATTATAAGTCTATCAAGACCAAATGCAAGTCCTGCATGAGGTGGTACTCCATACTTAAATGCATCAAGTAAGAAACCAAATCTCTCATGAGCATCTTCCTTTGTAAATCCAAGTTTTTCAAACATCTTCTCCTGAATATCACCCTGGTGAATTCTTACTGAACCACCACCAAGTTCATATCCATTAAGAACGATATCATAAGCCTTTGAACGAACTGCGCCAAGATCACTATCAAGTAAATCAAGGTCTTCTTCCATAGGCATTGTAAATGGATGATGCATTGAAACAAATCTTTCCTGCTCTTCTGAGTATTCAAAAAGTGGGAATTCTGTAACCCAAAGGAAATTAAATTTATCTTCATCAATAATTCCCATCTGGTCTGCAAGTTCAAGACGAAGTGCACCAAGACAATCAAATACTAACTTAGTCTTATCAGCTGCGAATAATAATAAATCACCATTCTTACCATCCATAGCCTTAATAAGTGCATCCATCTCTTCATCCTTCATAAACTTAGCAAATGAAGACTTTATGCTGCCATCATCAGCAATCTGTATGTAAGCAAGTCCCTTAAGACCAATACCCTTAACGAACTCAACTAATTTATCAATTTTCTTTCTTGGCATATTACCCTGGCCAGTAGCGTTAATACCTCTAACAGTACCACCATCCTTAATAGCATTAGCAAATACACCAAATTCACAATCCTTAACCACATCACTTACATTAACAAGTTCCATGCCAAATCTAGTATCAGGCTTATCTGAACCATATCTTTCCATAGCTTCTTTGTAAGTCATACGCTTAATTGGAAGTTCAATATCAACATCTAAAACTTCTTTAAATAAACTCTTAAGTAATCTTTCATTAACATCAATAACATCATCAATATCAACAAATGACAATTCCATATCCACCTGTGTAAATTCAGGCTGTCTATCAGCTCTTAAGTCTTCATCTCTAAAGCACTTAACAATCTGTAAATATCTATCATATCCTGAGCACATAAGTAACTGCTTAAATAACTGCGGTGACTGTGGAAGTGCGTAGAAGTTACCTGGATGAACTCTACTTGGAACAAGATAATCTCTAGCACCTTCCGGTGTAGACTTTGTAAGCATTGGAGTTTCAATTTCTATGAAACCTTCGTTCTCTAAGAACTTACGCATAAAAGTTGTTACCTTACTTCTAAGTATCAAGTTTCTCTGCATATCAGGTCTTCTTAAATCAAGATATCTATATTTAAGTCTTAATTCTTCCTTTGTATTGCTATTTTCCTCAATTGGGAACGGTGGAGTTTCTGACTCTGATAAAATTCTTAATGTCTTAACATCAATTTCAATATCACCAGTCTTTAAATCATTATTAACTGCTCCATCTCTTTTTCTAACAATACCTGTGGCAGCAATAACATATTCGCTTCTAAGTTCATTCGCCTTTTTAAGAACCTCTGCATCACTTGTACTATCATCAAATACCAACTGTAAAATACCGCTACGATCTCGTAAATCGATAAAGATTAAGCTACCAAGATTTCTTCTCTTTTGAACCCAACCCATAACGGTTACTTCTTGTCCAATATTTTCATTAGATACTTCTGTACATCTGTGACTTCTGTGAAGTCCTTTCATTGATTCTGCCATTGTTTCACCTCATTAATCAAATTTATTTCTCAAAATAATATAATTACAATATATTAAACTTATCTTTTTTATTTGTCAATAACTAATTAATATCAAACAACAAAACTAATTAATCAACAAATACACATATTTTTATATTCTTATTTTAGTAAACTTCCAATTTCATCAATTGCTACTTCTGTATTTTCACCAGTTTCCATGTTTTTAACATTAACTTTACCAGCTTCTAATTCATTATCACCGATAATAACTGTATACTTACAAGGAAGTTTATTAGCATACTTCATCTGAGCCTTAACTGAACGATCCATATAATCTGTTTCAATAATAAATCCTTCCTCACGAAGTTTTTTTACAATTTCATACGACTTACTTCTAGCGCTATCACCCATAACACCAACATATAAGTCTACAATATCTTCTTTTTCAAGCTCCACGCCTTCTTTTTCCATGAAGTATAGAATTCTTTCAATACCCATACCAAATCCAGCTGAAGGTATATCCTGTTTTTCATCTATTTCACTAATAAGGCCATCATATCTTCCGCCACCTGAAAGAGTAAATCCTTCACTATCAACGAATTCAAATACAGTCTTTGTATAGTAATCAAGTCCACGTACAATTCCTGTATCAATTGTATATTCAATATTTAAGCTATCAAGCATGCTCTTTAATGTTTCAAAGTGTTCCTTACACTCATCATCAAGATAATCAATTGTTCTTGGAGCATCCTTAACAATTTCCTTACAACTTGGAACCTTACAGTCTATAACTCTAAGAGGATTCTTTTGCATACGCTCTCTACAAGTTTCGCATAATTCACCCTCATGTTCCTTTAAGTATTTCAGTAATGCATCATTATATGTCTTTCTACAATTAGCACAACCTATACTATTGATGTGTAAGTGTGCATCCTTAAGGCCTAATCTCTTTATAAGCTCAGATATGAATGTAATAATTTCAACTTCAACCATTGGACTTTTTGAACCTACAATTTCAACACCAAACTGATGATGCTGACGAAGACGACCACTCTGTGGTTTTTCATATCTAAATGCAGGTGTTACATAAAAAAGCTTCTTTGGAGCTGGCTCAGCATATAAATTATGCTCAAGATAAGCTCTAATAGCTCCGGCTGTTCCTTCTGGTTTTAATGTAATGCTTCTATCACCCTTATCTGTAAATGTATACATTTCCTTTTGAACAACATCAGTAGTTTCTCCAACACCTCTTTGAAATAATACAGTATGTTCAAATACTGGTGTTATAATTTCTTTCATGTTGTAAACCTTTGCAAGATCACGACAGATTTTTTCAATCTGAGTTCTCTTGTGCATGTTTTCTCCATACCAATCCTGTGTTCCTCTAGGTGCTTGTGTTATCATATCTAACCTCTTTCTATATTATTATATTCTTCACATTTTAATTGTTAGTATCAAAATACAACTAACTCTTAATCCATATCATCTGCCTGATACTGTAGCAAATGCCTTACTTTTTCCCTTACTTCTTCTCTATTAATCATACGCTGAAATGCAAGGAATATATGCATATCAAAATGCTTAACCTCATTTATTAAAAGATTTAAAGCACTATCAATATCAAATGCATCTCTATAAGATCTTCTTGAAACAAGTGCAGCAAATACATCACATACTCTAATGATTCTTGCTCCAAGTGGAATATCTTCACCCTCTAAATTCCTAGGAAATCCTGTTCCATCATAGTTTTCATGATGATATAAAACTGATTCCTTTACAAGGGCTGAAAAATCCATATCCTTGATTATATCATAACTTAAACTTGAATGCATCCTGATGTGTCGCATTTTTTCAATGGATAATGAATCTCTATCCTTACCATACAAGTATTCTGCAAGTCTTAGTTTCCCTATATCATGCAAAACACCTGCAACAGCTAAATCATAACATTTATCGTCAGCAAGTCCTATTTCCTTACCAAGCATTCTTGCTAGATTACTTACTAAAATACCATGATGAATGTTATCAATCATGTCTGATTCTAGCTTATCCTTATCAATACTATAAGTATTATAATTTTCTTTTATAAACTCTCTCTTACGTTCAATCATTTCTTCAATTCTATCGATATAATTATCTAAATCCTTTACATCACAAACTCTAAACACTTCAGGATTATGCTCACCTTCATAATCTTCTTCATCATGATAAATAACAAATTTACTATCAGAGCCTGCACCAGCAGCAATGATATTATGTTTTTCTTCCATGATTAAAATATTATAAAGACACTCATATCCATATTTAGAGTAACCTACATTTTCAAGATTTCCCGCAATATTCTTCTGTCTATATAAATAATAAGGATTCATACCAAGTTCACGAGCGTATTTGCTCGCAAGATTCATCATCTCTTCATTATTCTTAAAAGTTAAATCCTTATATTCTTCGCTATCAGTCTGAAGTTTAGCACCTCTCTTTATGGCAAGTGAATGTATTGTAATACTTTCCGGTTTAAGTGTCAAAACCTGTTCCATCGTATTTCTAACATCCTCTATTGTTTCTTCTGGAAGTCCTAATATAAAATCCATATTTATATTATTAAATCCATATTCCCTTGCTAGAGCAAATGCTTCATAAACATCCTTAACTGTATGATTTCTTCCAATAAGTTTTAATGTCTTATCATTCATAGTCTGCGGATTAATTGAAATCCTGCTTACTCCATACTTTTTCATAACATTAAGTTTATCTTCGTCAATCGTATCAGGTCTTCCGGCTTCAACCGTAAACTCTCTTAAGTACGTTAAATTAAATGTTCTTGTTATAAATTTAAGCAACTCATCTAACTGTAATGCATTAAGAGCTGTTGGTGTACCACCACCAACATATATTGTATAAAGTTTAAGTTCATTACATGCATTTGCTATATAGGATAATTCCTTTTTCAATGCTTCTAAATAATCCTCAACTTTATCACCCTTTTCTTCTATGTCATTTGAAGCAAATGAACAATATATACATCTTTTTGGACAAAATGGAATTCCAACGTAAAGACTGTATCCATCCTTATATTCAAATTCAGATAAAACTTCAGCTTCTCTTTTAGCAATCTTAAGAGCAAGTTTTGATTTTTCCTCAGATGCTAAATACTCTTCTTCCATAAAATCAAGCACATCTTCTTCATCCATGCCATCTTCTAATTTTGAAAGCGCAAGTTTAATTGGTCTAATGCCTGTAAGCGTTCCCCAAGGAAGAACTTTTTCCGTTTCATCTACTAACATAGAATACAGAAGCCTCTTTAGACGATTCTTTGTATCTGCTCTATCATCAAAATCTGCTTCTGTGCTTCTCTCACTATCATTTAATTTTATGTTTATTTTATTTTCAGCAAATGTAACATCAATTATCACCTTTTTATCTTCATCAATATCAACTTCCTTGTTAACAAAGAATCTCTCTCCCGGATAAAAAGCTCTACTTAATGTTTCAATATCATATTTAAAATCCAAAGGATTAATGTTTATAATTACCATTGATAATAAAACCTTTCAATCCCAATAACTGTCTGATCGCCATGTCCAGGAAAGACAACAACTTCATCAGATAGTTTTAATAATTTTTCAATTGATTTAGCCATTCTTACAGGATCACCAGTCGGCAAATCACATCTACCACACGTACCTGCAAACATAGTATCTCCGCTAAACATAATTTTTTCACTTTCCATGTAATAGCAACAACTTCCAGCAGTATGACCTGGAGTATAAAAAACTTTAAATGTCATACCTCCAACTTCCACTTCTTCTTTATCCTTAACAAATATATCCGGATAAACTTTAGTTGAGCAATCATTCTCTGCTGACAAATTTAAATTACTATTCTTAAGCAAAGTCTTCTCTCTGTTATGTGCTACAATTGGAATATGATAATAATTTTTCAAAAAATTTGCTGCCAAAATATGATCATAATGACCATGTGTTAAAAAGATTGCAACCGGTTTAACATCCAGTTTTTTTATAGCATTCATTATTCTTCCTGGTTCATCAGCAGGATCAATTATTACAGCTTCTTTTTTCTCATTATCATAAACAATATATAGATTTGTATCAATTACACCAAGAATCATCTTCTTGATTTTAATTTCGCTCATACGCACACCCTTTAACTGTAATTTACATTCCCGTTGTTCTTTCTATATCTATAACACCATCTATCATTCTTATTTTACCTGTAATCTTCTCAAGTTCAGCTACATTTTTAATATTAAAACTAACATTAATTGTGGCTATACCTTGTTTATTAGGTCTAACATTAAGAGAAATAATATTCTTATCACTTTCTGCAAGAACTTTAGTTACGCTATTAAGCATACCCGTTCTATCATTTGCATAAACAGTAATTTCTGTTGCATATTCCTCATTTTTAATAATATCCTGTCCTTGCCAAGTCGCTTCAATAAGTCTGTTTCTTTCAAAATCAGGTAGATTAAGAATATTAATACAATCCGTTCTATGGATTGAAACGCCCCTTCCTCTAGTAACAAAACCTATAATTTCATCACCTGGAACAGGACTACAACATCGTGAAAATCTAACAGCAACGTCATGAATTCCTTCAACAACAATGCCGCCTTTAGATACTCTCTCCTTAGTTTTAGTAGCTGCTTCACTATTATTAATGCTATCGATAATGTCCTGATCACTTAGTACTTTATCTTTAGCTTTTATCTTTTCATATTCTTCAAGTAATCGGTTTGCAACCTGTCCTTCCTTAAGTCCACCATGACCAATAGCCGCAACAATTGCATCCCACTCTTTATATCCATACTTACGTACACAAACATCTGTATACTCTGGTTTTAATACATCGGATGGATTATATCCCTTACTCTTTAAATACTTTTCAAGAAGATCCTTACCACGTAGAAAATTATCTTCTTTATTTACACTCTTAAACCATTGATTAATCTTACTTTTAGCCTGTGGGCTTTTAACAATCTTAAGCCAATCAAGACTTGGTCCCTGAGAATTTTGAGATGTAACAATCTCAATTCTATCACCATTCTGTAATTTATAATCAACATTTACCATTCTTCCATTAACTCTTGCACCAATCATTCTATTACCAACGGCACTATGAATCATATATGCAAAATCAACAGGTGTTGAACCTGCAGGAAGTGTTTTAACATCACCATTAGGTGTAAAACAATATACGTGTTCTGAGAAAAGATTAAGATTATCCTTAAGAAGAGACATAAATTCCTTATTATCTTCAAAGTCTCTCTGCCACTCAAGAATCTGTCTTAACCAGCTAAGTTTCTCTTCTTCGTTATCTCCACCACCTGATATGTTCTCTTTATATTTCCAATGAGCAGCGATACCATACTCAGCAACTCTATGCATCTCATGAGTTCTAATCTGAATCTCAAAAGGCTGACCAACCTTACTAATTAAAGTTGTATGCAACGACTGATACATATTAGGTTTTGGCATTGCAATATAATCTTTAAATCTACCAGGAACTGGCGTATACTTCTCATGGATAATACCAAGAGCTGCATAACAGTCTCTAAGATTATCAACTATAATACGAACAGCAAATATATCATAAATCTGATCTAATGTCTTATCCTGAGTAATCATCTTTTTATAAATACTAAAATAATGTTTAACTCTACCATTAATTTCAGCCTTAATACCTGCTTCTTCAATATATGTTCTAACTTCATTCATAAGTTCATTAATGAAGTCTTCTTTATATTCAACTCTTCTACTTACATCTTCTGTTAAAGTATTATAAATATCTGGTTCTAAATACTTAAGTGATAAGTCATCAAGTTCTGTTTTAATTTTTGAAATACCGAGACGATTAGCAATAGGAGAATAAATATCCATAGTCTCCCTTGCTTTTTCTTTCTGCTTCTCCGGTTTCATGAACTGTAAAGTTCTCATGTTATGAAGTCTATCAGCAAGTTTAATTAATATAACTCTGATATCCTTTGCCATAGCAAGAAACATCTTACGTAAGTTTTCAGCCTGTTCCTCAACCTTATCAGTATCATATGATAACTGAGTAAGTTTTGTAACACCATCAACTAGCTGAGCAACGTCATCACCAAATATCTCTGTAACCTCTTCTTTTGTCATTGTTGTATCTTCGATGACATCATGAAGAAGGCCAGCCACAATTGTTTCCTTATCAAGTTCTAATTCTGCAAGAATAATAGCTGTTGATAATGGATGAATAATATATGGTTCGCCAGATTTTCTTTTTTGTTCACCATGACATTCTTTTGCAACATTATATGCTTTTTCAATCATAGAAATATCATCAGATGGATGATACATTTTTATAATCTTAATAAGGTTATCATATAATTGTTCAGGTGATAGATTAGAAGAAATATCATTACTATCACTAAACTCCTTATGCTCTATAATGTTTTGCATAATGTTTTCATTATCCATAAAGTTCTCCGTTAATTTATATTGTGTTACCCCAACATTATTTTCCTTCATAAGCAATTGAAGATGTTACATTATATCCCTTAAGCTTATCCCTACCATTAAGCCCTTTTAGTTCCATAACGAATGAGATTCCTACAACCTCACCACCAAGTTCTTCAACCATTTTTATAATTGCCTCGATTGTTCCACCTGTAGCAATCAAGTCATCTATAATAACAACCTTATCACCAGGTTTTATGGCATCCTTATGCATCTCAATAATAGCACTACCATATTCAAGGTCATACTCTCTACTAATAACTTCTCTAGGAAGTTTTCCCTGCTTTCTTACTGGAACAAATGCTTTACCTAAATTATAAGCAACAGGCATACCAAATATAAAACCTCTTGATTCAGGTCCAATTACTATATCAAAATCCAAATCTTTAACATTATCTACCAAACTATCAATTGCAAGTTTAAGACCATCCTTATCACTTATAATTGATGTTACATCTCTAAATATAATTCCTGCTTTTGGAAAATCAGGAATACTTACTACATAATCTTCAAGTTTTTTCATATCTAACCTCTCACTATATATTTCATAAAAGTAAACAATTAAAATGCACCATTTAAAAAACTAGATTCGTTATATTTACCTGTATGCTCTTTACATCCCTAAATTCATTAATCATCGGATAATACAATATGTTAATTCTAACATTATTATCCTTACCAGCAAGTGCCTTATTAACTTCATTCTTACCATATTTTTCTTCTAATAAGGCAACTTTAGCAAATGCATCTGTAAACATAACTGCACTTACTATTTTACCACTATCTGTGATTAAATCAAACCTTAAAACGTTATTATTTGCACCAAAAATCTGAATTTTTTTGACTTTTATGTTACTAAGACCAAATATTGCCTTATTATTGTCTTTACCGAAAGGTTCAAGTACTGATAAATCATCAATAAGCTTATAAGAAATATAGTCAAGTGGCATCTTACAATCAATGTAAATTGTCTCAATCAAATCCTCTTCACTTAATATATTCTCACTATTAATTCTAGTCCTAAATTCTTTTAAATCATCGTATTTAATCGAAAGACCAGCAGCCATCTTATGACCACCAAACTTAACTGTTAAATCTTTTACCTTTGTAATACCATCAAATATATTAAAAGAATCAATTGAACGAGCTGATCCTTTTATTATGCCATCACTAGCCTTACCTGCAAATACTATTACTGGCTTATAATAAACTTCTTTAACTCTTCCTGCTACAATACCAGCTATGCTTTCATGACAATCCTCTAAATACAAAACTAAAATGTTGTTAGTATCATTTGCTGCCATATCAACTGCAATTTTTGTATTCTTTTCAGTCATGTCTTTGCGTTCATTATTAAGTTCAGCAAGTTCACTAGCTATCTTTTTCGCTCTTTGTTCATCACTTGTTTTAAATAATTCAAGAGACAGATTAGCAGTATCTAATCGTCCAGATGAATTCACACACGGACCTAGAATAAACCCTAAGTGATATGAACTAATACTATCCTTCTTAATCCCCGTAGCTTCAATAAGACTTTTAAGACCAAGATTTTTAGTATTTTTCATAAGTTTTAGGCCAGCGCTTACCATATCTCTATTTTCATCTGTAAGACTAACAATATCACATACCGTAGCAAGCGCAACAAACTGAATATATTCATCAAACTTAGAATCAAAACTTGTATCAAGAGATAACTTAATATATTCATTAATTGCAAGAATTAATTTATAAGCCACTCCAGTTCCGCACATATCTTTAAATGGATATTTACAATCTGGAACTTTATGATTAATTATATAATCAGCTTCTGGATATATGTACTTACTATCACCATTTTCATCAATTACTTTTGGTACCTCATGATGATCAGTAACAATAACATCTAAACCCTTTTCCTTAGCATAAGAAACCGCCTCAATTGCAGCTATCCCATTATCAGTTGTGATAATTAAAGAAGCCCCATCATTAAAAGCAATATCTATATGATTTTTATTAATTCCATATCCATCCTTAATTCTATCTGGAATAATATTAACTACTTCTCCACCAATCAAACATAAATAATCTGATAATATAAAACCTGAACATACACCATCAACATCATAATCAGATACAACATATATTTTCTTTTTTGAAAGAACATGTTTTATTATAAGTTCAACAGTTTCCTTCATGTTTTCAAACAAATATGGATCATGTATATTATCAAGCGATGGTTTTATATAGTTCTCTATCTTATCTTCAGTAACACCTCTGTTAGTTAACACCTTTATAACAACAGGATCTATATTGTATTTATCTCCAAGTCCTCTAAAATCTGCTTTCTTAGCATATACTTTATAACGCTTTTCTCCCATGTGCTTCCTCACATATGTTTTCTAAAAACAACAAGCTCCGTATTTGCGGAGCTTGTTATTTATTTAAATCTTATATTAGCAATATTATGCTTCCTTAACTACTTCCTTAGTTGTTTCTTTTTTTGTAGTAACTTTTTTTGGATCATCTTTCTTGCCACCAGTTTTCATCATATACCATAATGAACCTGTAATACAAACAGATGAATAAGCACCACAGATAATACCAACCATCATTGGAAGAGCAAATTCTCTAATTGAATTTACACCCATTACATAAATCATAGCGATTGTAACAAATGTTGTGAGTGAAGTATAAATACTTCTTGTAAGAGTCTGTGTAATACTCTTATTAACAATTGCTTTATAATCGATATTCTTTTCAGTATTAAGAGTAAGATTTTCTCTAATTCTATCGAAAATAACGATTGTAGCATTAATTGAATAACCTACGATTGTAAGTATACATGCTATAAATGTTGTACCAACAATTGTTCTTGAAATTGCATAGAATGCAATAACAACTAAAACGTCGTGTACTAAAGCTGTAACAGCTGATAAAGCAAACTTTAAATCCTTAAATCTGAACCAGATATAGATAAGCATACAAATTGTTGCAAGAACTGTTGCAACAACAGCATCCTTTCTCATTTCATCACCAACTGTAGCTGAAATAAATGTATCATCGAAATTATCATCTGAATCAATTGCACCAAACTCATCTTTAAGAGTCTTTTTCATAGCATCAAACTTTTCGTCTGTTAATTCTGATGTTTTAATAACATAACTATTTGAATTTACTTCTTTCTGTCCCTGAACATCATCGCTACCTATTGCTTTTGCAACTGCAGGTTTAATCTTATCATTAAATTCATCTACTGTATAATCTTTATTAAATTCAACAGTAGTAGACTGACCACCCTTAAACTCAATACTGAAGTAGAATGGACCTTCACCTTTGTTTGCATTAATAGCCATAAATGCAACACCAACACCAACAACAATCACTGAAAGAGCAATACAAATTCCTCTCTTACTTACAAAATCAAATACTTTTCTTGTTTTTTCCTTACCATATAAACCTGGAGCCTTTAATCCCAAGTTATATAATGCCTTAACTAAAATTCTAGCAACAACAAGTGATGTAAACATTGAAAGAGCAATACCAATTGCAAGAGTCTGAGCGAATCCTTTAATTGTACCTGAACCCTTCCACATAAGAACAAATGCAGCAATAATTGTTGTAATATTACCATCTAAAATAGCTGAAGCAGCTTTCTTGAAACCTAACTCAATTGAAGCTCCAACATCTCTACCCGCAGCAATTTCTTCTCTTATTCGGGCATATATAATAACATTAGCATCAACCGCCATACCAATTGATAAGATAATACCAGCAATACCTGAAAGTGATAATGTTAAGTTATATGCATTAAGTACTAATAAAATTAATGCAGTATAAGCTGTTAAACAAAGGCCTGCAACTAAACCAGGTAATCTATATACAAAAAGCATGAATATAATTACAATTGCAATACCAATTGCACCAGCTTTCATTGACTTAGCTAATGCATCACTACCAAGTTTAGCACTTACTACTCTATGTGACATTTCTTTAAGTTCAAGTGAAAGTGAACCAATTCTAATTGTTGAAGCAAGATGTTCTGCTTCATCAAGTGATTCCTGTCCTTCGATAACAGCGCTTCCTTCTGTAATAACACTGTTAACAGTTGGATTACTAACTAATTCATCATCATATAAAATACCAATAGGTTTATTTAAATTTTCTCTTGTAGCATCAGCGAATTTCTTTGTACCTTCTTTTGTCATTTCAAGGTTAACTACATATTCTTTTTTCTGAGTATCCTTGTCTGCCTGAACATTACCTTTCGCATCCGCAATATCATTACCATCAAGCCAAATTCTATAAATAGTTTCCTTACCATCACTACCTTTAACTTTATGAACCTCATAATCTGATTCACCTTCTTTGTACTCAGATGTAACATCAGTTACAAAATATAAAGAACCCGGCTTACCTAAATCATCAAGGACTGTTTTAGCATCTGTTTGACCTGGAACATCAACACAAATTCTATTATCGCCTTCTTTATATACTAAAGATTCTGTACTAAATGCATCTACACGCATTTGAAGTTTTCTAATAGTATCATTAAATTCTTTCTTTGTAAACTCATCATTCTTAATCTCAAATGTGATACTAACACCACCCTTAAGATCAAGACCCTGCTGAATATTCTTAGCGCTACCTGAATGTCTCTTACCAATACCAATTGCAGCAACTACACAACTTCCTGCAATGATACATAAAGTAAGAAGCAACACTAAAGCGCTTTTTAACTTACTGTTTTTCATTTTACTAACCTTCCTTTAGTTCTTTATAACTTAATTTTTATAAATTTATTCACTAAATGCTTCATCTGCCTTAAGCATAATTGAGCATTCTACTCTTTTTCTTTGCATTTTACAACCTATCTCATAGGTACTATTGATATCCCCTGTAAAATTAAAGGAATTCGCAGCACATCCACCCGAACAATAGAATTTAGCAAAACAATCCTTACATTCACTTCTTGAATATACATTGCACTTCTTAAACTTAGAAACTAAATCAGTACGCTTAATACCTTCATCAACGTTCCCAAGTAAAAAGTCAGTATTACCAACAAATTGATGGCAAGGATATAAATCACCCCAAGGAGTAACAGCTAAATATTCACTACCGGCTCCACATCCTGACATTCTCTTATATATACAAGGACCTTGATCTAAATCAATCATAAAGTGGAAGAAATTAAAACCTTTACCCTCTTTTCTTCTCTTTATGAATTCTTTAGCAAGATTATCATATTCATCTAAAATCTTATTTACATCTTCTTCCCTAATGGCATAATCAGCTTCCTTAGGAGCAACAACTGGCTCTATTGAAATCTGTTTAAAACCAAGGTCTGCAAAATGTTTAACGTCTTCTGAAAAATCAAGATTATATCTAGTAAAAGTACCTCTAATATAATAATCTGTCTGATTACGACTTTCTGCAAGTTTCTGGAATTTTGGAACTATAACATCGTAACTTCCCTGACCACCTCTTCTAGGTCTCATTCTGTCATTGACTTCTTTTCTACCATCAAGACTAATTACGACGTTAGACATCTCCTTATTAAGGAATTCCATAACTTCATCATTAAGTAGCATACCATTAGTAGTTAGAGTAAATCTAAAATTCTTATTAGCTTCTTTTTCTCTTTGTCTACCATATTTTACAAGTTCTTTTACAACTTCCCAGTTCATTAAAGGTTCACCACCGAAAAAGTCAACTTCAAGATTCTTTCTACTACCTGAATTCTCAATAATAAAGTCTAAAGCCTTTTTACCTACTTCAAGACTCATAAGTCCTCTTTCGCCATGATATTCACCCTCTTCTGCGAAACAATATTTACATGCTAAATTGCAATCATGTGTTACATGTAAACATAAAGCCTTAACTACTGTCTGCATACTTGGAAGATTCTCAACAATACCTTCGTAAAGGTCTTTTGAAAAAAGTGTCTCATCATCAATAAGATTATATATTTCTCCAATCGCTTCACAAAGATCATCATGAGAGTATTTATCTTTTAGATTATTCTTGAT
Organism: Eubacterium uniforme; assembly: GCF_900167115.1. Lineage (GTDB taxonomy): Bacteria > Bacillota > Clostridia > Lachnospirales > Lachnospiraceae > Eubacterium_S > Eubacterium_S uniforme. The sequence continues at coordinate 55,926 of NZ_FUXZ01000002.1, read as the reverse complement.
TTCATCGGAAAACTTTTCTTTATACGAATCAGTAAAATCCCCCTTGATTATTTCTTTGAATTCTTCATTCTCATCAAGCACCTTCACCGCATCATATAATATATCATCAACGACATGTACAGCACCACTATTTATGTCCATAATGATGTCATACCCGTTATTTTTATACTGATGAATCAAAACATATCTCCTTATAATCTACTATATTCTTTTTTTATAATAAAACGCACTATAACAGAGTCAACCAAAAAGTCGGCTCTGTTATAGAATAATAATCTTTATTAATGACTATTTATTATTCTCACACTTCTGATTGCCAACTGTGCAAGATGTCTTGCATGCTGACTGGCATGATGTCTGGCATTCACCACATCCGCCTTTTTTCATAGTATCTTTAAATGTTTTTTCGTTTAATGTTTTAACGTGTTTCATGACGTTCCTCCTAATTTTTCGCATATTTATGCAATCTTTGAACATTATACCATATATATTAAATATTTCAAAGTATTTTTTATTCTAATTATATTAGCAAATAACTCATTTATTATGTATTTGCTACCTTTTAGCTTCACTAATTGCTTTATTTAAAAAATTTAAAACTCTCTTTTTATCCATACTCCATAATGGTGCAATTAAATCCTTTTTAGCTCCATCACCTGTCATTCTATGTATCACCATATCTTCAGGTAGTACTTTTAATGCTGAACAAATTATATCAATATATTCATCCATTTCAAGGCATTTAAATTTTCCCTCTTCATAATCACCCGCTAAATCCGTACCCTTGAGCACGTGAAGTAATTGAAGTTTTATTCCCTTAGCACCACTCTCACCAACATACTTAACAGTTTCAAGCATATCTTCTTTAGTTTCACCTGGTAGACCTAATATAACATGAGTAATTACTTCTATGCCCTCATTACAAAGAAGTTTTACTGCTTCATCATAAACAGATAAATCATATCCTCGTCTAATGTAGTTTGCACTTTTCTCATGAATGGTCTGAAGTCCAAGCTCTACCCATACTGGTTTAATCTTATTAATTTCTGATAATAGACTTACCACCTCTTCATTAATACAATCCGGTCTGGTTGCAATTGAGAGAATTGCAATATCAAGATTTTCATATGCTTCCCTGTATTTATCCCTTAATACTTCAACGCTTGCATATGTATTGGTATATGCCTGAAAATAAGCAATGAAATTCGCTTCATTCTCATTTATGTTCTTTGGCATTTTACCAATAATCCTTTGTTTGCCCGATTGTATTTGCTGAGTGATTGAACATATCCTATCTTCAGCAAAATCTCCTGATCCCTTTCCAGAGCAAAATATGCATCCTTTTGTATCAATTAAACCATCCCTATTAGGGCAGGTAAATCCAGCATCAATGCTAATCTTATACAATTTTCTACCGTATGTATCTTTAAGATACTTATTAAGTGAATAATATTCCATAATTACAAATTAAGTTTAAATTTCTTATATCCAAATGAATTAATTACAAAGTAAGCTACAATAACATATAAAATTGTAAATCCAATCATAATCGGACAGAACAATAATGAACTAATCTTTTTATCATAAATAAGATAACATGCCATATATGTCAAACTTGTACATAAGGTATATGTCACGCTTTTATTTTCCATTTTTTCATTATAAGGCTGCAATACATAATATAAAAATATATAATGCACTGAGAAAAAAATACCCATAGCCAATATTGAAATTGGAGTAATGATATAGAATAAAGTTTTCTCTCCCGATGCAATAAAATACAACACATCTACTCCAATTGCAATAATAATTGTAGGAATCATATTATATTTTATTATGGATTTAAGCCTAATCATAAATAAGTTAATAACTGTCTCCTTCTTTCTGTAAAAATTATATGTAAGCATCGAACAATCGCAGTTATAAAAATATGCCTTGGTATATGCTTCACCTCTATTTACAATATATAAAACAAACAAAAATCCACATACATGTTCTTCAACAAGTAATCGCATTAAACGAAACAGACGATCTTGTTGAATGATAATTCCAACAACGGAAAATATCGCAAATATCGCAAATATAATTAAAGAACATATTAAACAATGCTTATAATATATACTTCTATGTCTCCTAATAAAGATATCATTAAAATAATCATATCCTTTTTTATTGCTTATTGATGCACCATTTTTTATATCATCACCAATATTTGCATCAAGCATTTTACTATAGTTTTGAATTTCTGTTTTATTTGCTACACTTTTCTCATCACTAAATTCACTATCAAATAATAACTTTTTATATAGATATTTATAATCGTTAAATTCAAACAGTTTTTTCCATGAAACAACCATAAAAGGAGTCGCAAGAATAGTTACAAGAATCAAAATATATGCCGGTGGATTTAAAAATAACCCCCCAACAAATGCAATCAAAATACAAACCGCAGTTACGCCAAATGTTATCAAACTAGAAAAACCGACAAGATTATCTCTATTAATATTTTTCCTTTGTATTCCTATAACTTCCGATGCAAAAATAACCTTAATCATGATTGTATATAATGGATAAACTATAACCATGTATAAAGGATAATACCCAACAGCGATATATACTATTACAGATGCAATTACAGAACCTATAAAATGACGAATCAAACAAGCTATGTAATTTGATAAAGCATATTTCTTTGCATCCATTCTAAGAATCATAATCGAAGAATATGTTTCACTCATAACTGATGTAATTTGATTATTTAAAAATCCTCCAGCGACAGTCAAGATTATAAGCACAAAAAAAATCTTTCCTGTAATTACTGACTTATTTATTTTTTTATCTATTATTTCTTTATATATTCCTGAACATAATCCAATAGTAACAAATAAATATAAAAGTTTTCCTACAAACAATCCAAATAATGATTTTATAAAATTAATAATCTTTAAAAATATTTTTATTCCCCTTGAAGAATAAAACTTACTTGTAATCAAATCACCTAATAAAGGAATTTTTGATATAAGAAATATAAGCTGATTCTTCTCATAAGCACTTCTTACTTTTCTATTTACTCTATATGTATTAATCATTTACAACTTCTTCCTTCTCCTCGTTTGAAACTTCTTCAGCACTGCCTTCACTACTATAATCAGACTTAAGTATGTCTATAATGAATTTTTCAAATTCTTCTTTTGTCATATCTCCCTTATCAAGTGGTAATAACTTTCCATCCTTAAGAAGAACAATTTCATCACAAAGACCTGTTGCTAGTTCCATAATGTGAGTTGAAAGAATCATAATATGATCACCTTTCATAGTTCTAAGTAACTGTTTCATCTCATCCGCAACAACAACATCAAGAGAAGTTAGTGGTTCATCAAGAAGCCATACATCTGGATTCGAAATAAAATTTAATAACATCATCATTTTATTCTTCATACCATGTGAATAATCTTTTGCGAGTCTATATCTATCAGCTTCATCAATTGAAACCATATCAAAATATTCATCAATTGTTTTTAAATCTTTTATTCTTTTTTGATTGATTTCAATAAAGAATTTAAGCATTTCTCTACCTGTTAAAAAGTTTGGAACAACTGGTGCTGAAATAACATAGCCGATGTCTTCAATATCTAATTTTCTTGTATTTCCCTCATCATCAGTTAAGTACACCTTACCATGTTCTGCCTTAATATCATCATTAATAATATTAAAGAGTGTTGTTTTACCTGCTCCATTTCTTCCTAGTAAACCATATATCTTACCACTCTCAAAAGTAAAACCCGTATCTGCAATAACCACTTTATCATCAAATTTTTTAAATATTTCTTCTAAAACTAGTTTCATATTCCCTCCATATGGTTATTATCAAATTGATACTAACCCCATTTTCTTTTACTTATACAAATAACGATGGCTAAAAGTCATCGTTATTCATATAAACATTATAATTCATAAATTAAAAACTTTTCAATATTATCAGCCTTCTCCGCCATCTCCAGAATCATCACTGTTTTCACCGTCTGAATTATCACCAGAATCACCTGAATCATTATTTTCATCATCTGAATTTCCATCATCTGAATTTCCATCATTTGAATCTGAATCATCACCTAAATCATCTAATGAATTTAAGAATTCATCTGAAACCTGACCTTTAGCGAAATTATATTTGTTTTTATCAATCTTGCCCTTAAGATTCTTTACAATATATTCAAACATTTCTTCTGCTTTTTCTTCATTACCACGCTTATGATAAATATTTCCAAGCTGATAATAAGCATTACCATAATTTGGTTCAGTTTTTATACATTCTTCAAAACACTTAATAGCTTCATCATTATCGCCATTCTCTCTAGCCTTCATACCATTTTCATAGAATTCATCAGCCATTTCCTTAGCCATTTTATCATGTAATGATTTGTAAATTGAATCAAACACATCTGAATTCATTGAAACTGTAGTATCAATCTTATTTAGGATTTCCATACTCTTTGGCTTATCATCAGCAAGATATGCCTGCATAGCCTTTAACAAATATTTATTATTCTTTTCAATCTTCTTATCAGTTGTTTCCTTATCTTCAGCTTCTTTTAACTGCTTTGATATATCCTCTACTCTTGCTTCAAGTTCTTGAATAGTAGATTTTTTGATTGCCATTTTCTGATCATATTCTGTTTTAACTTCATTAACATCCTGTGTCTGTTTCTTAACCTTCAAAGGAGTAACTATAAAGTAAACAGCTAACGCACCAATTACTATTCCAGTAAGAACCTGTAAAACACCAATTGCTCCACTTGCTAAATCCTTATAATTGTTTTGAGGAACAATTACATCATCTCCACTTATGTATGAGGCTCCAGGATCCTTACTATTCTCCTGTAATCTCTTCTTTCTGCTATATCCAGCAGGATCAATTCTTCTTTGTGTATCAAGAAAACTTTCTATTTCTTTCTTGTATTTTATACAAAGTGGATTACAAGTGTCTATTTTAAGTGCAAGCATAATACACTTTCTAGCCTTAACATATAAACCTCTCTTCATATACATAAGAGTTAAAAGTTCGTATGCCTTTATAAGGTTTGGATTCATATTCAAAACCTTATTTAACTGTAAGATGGCCATTTCTGTTTCTCCGTCTTTTGCATATTTAAGTGCTGTATTATACTTTTTAATCGACTGATTTAGATTATCTAACTTAGTCTGATTAGCTTTTATTGTTTTTAAATATCTTGTAGCAGCATTGTTCTCAGGCATAATATTTGCACTTAGTACCCATTCAGAGAAAGCCTGCACTGCTTCACCCATTTCAAAATAAACAAGACCTAAAAGGTTTCTTGCATCTACATTATTTTTATTAAGTCTAACTGCTCTACTAAGTATATCAACAGCCCCTGATAAATCTCTGTTATTAGCTCTTACCAAGCCCTGATTATAGTAAGTATTAGACATTATAACTATTTTTTTATAAACTGTAACATTAGCTCCGCAATTCATACAGTAATCACTGTTTGAAAGTACTTCGCCACAATTAAAACATCTCATAATTTTAGCTCCAATTAATTATTTCAAAACTATTTAGTCTTCTTAGTATTAGTGTTTTTTGCTTCCTCAAGCATTTCCAACATAATATCAGTAATGTCTGATACTTTTGTATTATAAATTGCATCCTCTGCATCTTCGATTTCAACACTTGGATGAAACTTTGAAAGTTCCTCTTCAAAATTAATCATTGTTTACCTCCTTTTTTAGCACATCGCCTATCATATACAAAGAACCAGCAAAAAATACTATATCATTCTCTTCCCTATATGGGATTACGTAATTAATAGCATCAGTTAATTCTTCAACTCCAACTATATTAGCTTCATGTAAATTAAACTGAGTAGCCTTTCCTTCATATATGAATGTTGTTTTACCTTCATGATTATACATATACTTACTTAAACTCAATATCAATTTTTGTATTTCTAGCGCCCTATTCGATTTAACATGTGTAACAATAATATCATCAAATAATGCACTATTTATAATCTCCTTAGCCATACTATCAAAATCTTTATCAGAAACAATTGCAAGAACCAAGGTTATTTTCCTATCCATTGATGGATTCGCTCTAATTATGTTTCTAGCACTTTTAATAAAAGCCTTCATTCCACTTACATTATGAGCTCCATCTAAATAAACATTTTTCTTAATCTGTTGCATTCTTCCAGGCCAGAAAGCTTCTAAAAGTCCTCTTTTAATTACTGCTTTTTCAACACCTAATTCTCTTGCAGCCATAACAGCAAGTCTAGCATTATCAGCCTGATAAAGAGCAACCGTATTTATTCTGAATTTTTCTCCATCAAAAAGAGTTTCATCAGAGAATTCTATATGGTTTTCATTAACTTCAACATTAAGTGTATTGCCCTTAGCAACAATAAATAAACAATTATTCATAACACAGGCTTTTCTAACCACTTTCCATGCTGAAATTCCACTATAATCGAATATTACAGGAACACCCTTCTTTATAATTCCAGCCTTTTCGGTCGCAATTTTCTCAATGGTATCTCCTAATATTTCGGTATGATCTAAATCAATTGTTGTTATAATGCAAAGTCTTGGCTTTTCAACAACATTAGTAGCATCAAGTCTTCCACCAAGCCCAGTTTCTAAAACAGCATAATCTACTCTCTGCTCTCTAAAATAGTAAAGTGCCATTGCACATAATACTTCAAAAAACGAAGGATGTTCATACCCCTCACTCATATGAGCTGTAATAGCAAGCATAACTGTTTTGAAAACTCTTAAGAAGTCTTCATCACTAATATCCTTACCATTAACTTTTATTCTTTCATTTATCTTAACCAAATGTGGAGATGTAAATAAACCACACTTCTTACCATCTTCAATTAAAATTGACGAAAGATATGCACACACTGATCCCTTTCCATTAGTTCCAGCTACATGAACTATTTCAAAACCTTCATCAGGATCTTGCATTATATTTAGCAAATGTCTTAAATTTTTTAAATCTGTTTTTTTCATAAAGCGTGGAATATCTAAAAGATATTCCACTGCTTCATCATATGTTATATTATTAAAATCCTTAATATTATCCATTGTATTTATCCATCTATAATTTCATTTAGTTAGTATCAAAATACAACTTATGATAGACGTTCAAGCTGTTTCTTAACCTGTTCCATCATATCTTCATATTTCTGCTTTTTAGCCTTTTCTTCATTAATCTTAGCTTCAGGAGCTTTACTTGTGAAGTTTGGATTTGAAAGCATGCCATTAACTCTCTTAAGTTCGCCTTCAAGTTTCTTCTCTTCCTTCTTAAGTCTTTCAATCTCCTTAGCCTTATCAACTAATTCATCAAATGGCATGTAAATTGTTGCCTTTGAGATAACGCATGATACAGCATCATCACTAATACCATCCTTATTATCCTGAATAACAACTTCATTAGCATAACCTAAAGTCTTAAAGATAACTGTACATTCATCAAAAATATCTCTAACACTTTCATCATCTGAAACAACAAATACCTTTGCTTTCTTTGAAGGTGGTACATTCATTTCAGCTCTTGTATTTCTAATACTTCTAACTGCGTCTTTAATTAAATCAATTGCATTCTCTTCGCTAGCGAAGTTTAATTCTTCTGTATAAACAGGCCAATTTGAAACCATAATTGTTTCTTCCTTATCCTGTAATGTACAGAATATTTCTTCTGTAACGAAAGGCATGTATGGGTGTAACATCTTAAGTGCAGATGTTAATACTGTGCTAAGTGTATAAAGTGCAGCTGTCTTTGATTCTGACTCTTCACCATATAATCTTGGCTTAACCATTTCAATATACCAATCACAGAATTCTTCCCAGATAAAGTTATAAATCTTATCTGCAGCAATACCCATTTCAAATTTATCAAGATTTTCAGATACATCTTTAGAAAGAGTATTAACCTTTGATAAAATCCACTTATCTTCAATAGTAAGACCAGCAGGAATTGTATCTGTATTAATACCACCTTCTGGCATGTTCATCATAATAAATCTTGATGCATTCCAAACCTTATTAGCGAAGTTTCTACTTGCTTCTACTCTTTCCCAGTAGAATCTCATATCATTACCAGGAGCATTACCAGTAATAAGAGTAAATCTAAGTGCATCAGCACCATACTTATCAATAACTTCAAGTGGATCAATACCATTACCAAGTGACTTACTCATCTTTCTACCCTGTGAATCTCTTACAAGTCCATGAATAAGTACTGTATTAAATGGAACTTTTCCTACATGATGAAGTCCTGAGAACATCATTCTAATTACCCAGAAAAGAATAATATCATATCCAGTAACTAATACGTTAGTTGGATAGAAATAATCCATCTCTTCTGTTTTTTCAGGCCAACCTAAAACAGAGAATGGCCAAAGTGCTGATGAGAACCATGTATCAAGTGTATCGTTATCCTGTCTCATAGGCTTTCCACACTTAGGACATACTGGATTCTTATCCTTTGTAACAACCATTTCACCACAGTCATCACAATAGAATGCTGGAATTCTATGTCCCCACCATAACTGTCTTGAAATACACCAGTCTCTAATGTTTTCAAGCCAATGGAAATATGTCTTATCAAAATGACTTGGAACGAACTTTGTATCACCATTCTTAACTGCTTCAATAGCTGGTTTTGCAAGTTCTTCCATCTTAACGAACCACTGAAGTGAAACTCTAGGTTCAATTGTGTCATGACATCTATAACATGTACCAACATTATGTGTATGATCTTCAATCTTAACTAAAGCGCCTTCTTCTTCAAGATCCTTAACGATTGCCTTTCTAGCTTCATATCTATCCATACCTGCATACTTTGGATAATCATCAGTAATCTTAGCATCATCAGTCATAACGTTAATAACTGGAAGGTTATGACGAAGACCAACTTCAAAGTCGTTAGGGTCATGAGCTGGAGTAATCTTAACTACACCAGTACCAAAATCAATACCAACATAATCATCAGCTACAATAGGAATCTCTCTATGAACTATAGGTAAGATAACTGTCTTACCAACCAAATCCTTATATCTGTCATCTTCTGGATTAACGGCAATAGCAGTATCACCAAGAAGTGTTTCAGGTCTTGTTGTAGCAAGCTGTACATAACCTGAACCATCTGTAAGTTTATATCTTAAGTGCCAGAACTTACCAGGCTGTTCCTCATATTCAACCTCAGCATCTGAAATAGATGTAAGACAATGTGGACACCAGTTAATAATTCTTTCACCACGATAAATATATTTTTTATTATAAAGATTAACAAATACTTCCTCTACTGCCTTTGAACAGCCTTCATCCATTGTAAATCTTTCTCTATCCCAATCACATGAAGAACCAAGTTTTTTAAGCTGAGAAACAATTCTACCTCCATATTGTTTCTTCCAATCCCATGCTCTTTCAAGAAATCCATCTCTTCCGATATCTTCCTTTGTAATACCTTCTTCTCTCATCTTTTCAACGATCTTTGCTTCTGTAGCAATAGATGCATGATCAGTTCCAGGAACCCAAAGAGCTTCAAATCCCTGCATTCTCTTATATCGAATTAATATATCCTGCATTGTATTATCAAGTGCATGCCCCATATGAAGCTGACCTGTAATATTTGGTGGTGGCATAACAATAGTAAATGGTTTTTTATCCCTATTTACCTCTGCATGAAAAAACTTCTTTGATAACCATTTTTCATACAGACGATTTTCTATGTCCGCCGGATTATAATTCTTTTCTAATTCTTTCATTGTGATTCTCCTTGTATTTTATTTAAGCATCTCCTGCTCGTACTCATATTTAAATATATCAATGCATCTAGAAATATCACTCTCTCCATCTAAGAAATTATACTCTTCATTTCTAATTGCATCAATTTCACGCTTACAATTTTCAATCATTTCACTAGAAATACTAAATCTCTCAAGTGTCTTTTCTAGATTTCCATCACACATAATATCTGAATAAATAAGATGTTTAAGTGTAACAATTGAATGATTAATTTTATAAGCCCTCTGGAATAAATCCCTTGCATCCTCAAAAGCAAACATATTTGCATAAATAACACCTATGTTATTATATACATTTCCATAAAATATAGATGTTTCTTCAGGATCTGGATGCATAACTATTTTATTATAAATATCAAGCGCCATTGAAAACTTTCTATGTCCCATCAAAATATCCGCTTTGGCCTTTTGTCTCTGAGTTATGGTACTTGTTCTCAACAAATCTAATTGTTTTTGGAATATCCTAATCTCTTCAGCATTATAGTATCCAGATGCCTTAATAACAAATGATACCAACTCACTAAGTGAAGCTCCATGCTCTATGGCTTGTTTTAAGCCATTAGCAACCATGGAATTATCAAGATATTCATCAATATATTCTATTAAATCATCACCAAAGAAATCCTCATCTACCAAGTATAAGTGATTATATAAATAATAACTTAACTCTTCTATCGAATAGACATTCTTACCGATTTCTTTAATGTAATAAGGCACATCAGACTGTGTCTGCGTTAACATTAAGCCACTCATAAGATACCTCTTGTTTTATAAGTAATCCCAAACTCTAATTTCTTTCTTAACTTCCATTCCACTTGCTTCAAAAAACTCTCCAAATCCCTTATCAGTAACGTTAAGAAGTAATGTTTCCTCATTCTTATACGATACTTCAATTTCAATTCTTGTTTGTTTATTACCTCTTTGAGGGAATTCATCAATATTCAAGAATACATAATTCGTAATTTTTGTAAGTGGATTAGTAATAGCAAATTTGCAAGCACTGACTCGGTCGACTATGCATTCAACTTTTTCAGACGCCTCGTACCAATTAGTTCCTGCTGGTGATAGAACAACCTGTCTTTCTCTTCCTTCATAAAGAACCATAAGACCTATGTCTAATCTTGTACGTCCCTTACACAATAAGACAGTATTAATAGTCTGTTCACCATATATTTCTCTAGCAGCATAACCTGCACCTTTTACTATCAGATTATGACCTTTAAATACTCTTTTATTAGCACATAAAAGATGCATGCTTCTCTTTAACTTATCGCCATCATTAAATGCTTCTCCAATTAAGAAACATGCAGAATAAACATTCCTTCTAAATATCAAATCCAATATTTGCGCAAGTGCTACGTCAGCATTTTCACTATCATCTTTTATCATTGATAATGTAACACTTGGATATGTTTCTTCAGTAACAGTAATAATATGCGGACCTCTTTTTGAATTTGTATAAAGAGTTCTGGCAACCAAAGTTCCATTTCTAAAATTAAGCATTAATACATTGTTAACCCAAATATCTGACTTCTGGCTACATACATAATATGCAAAACTTTCATTATGCGAAATTACTCTTATATTGCTTGATGGAAAATTCATCTTTTCAAAAGCATTATAAATAACTTCAATGTTACTTCTATCACTTTCCGCAATTGAAACTACTATATTTGAAACTTCCTTAACATCAGAATTAATTTCCACTGTTTCTAAAATCTTTGACATAAAGATTGAAACAATTGTTGCATTATCAAATATATTTTCAAATATTTCAAATCTGCTTTTAGTCATTACAAGTTTTGGAATATCCATAAGTAATTCACCAGGACTATTCTTACTTCTTGCAATGGCCTCATCACCGATATACCAATGACCAGTTTTCTCATCCACAAAACATGCCGTCGGAATTAAGTATCTCTGTTCATTCTTAATGACACTCATTGATACCGGTGTATATTCCTCATCAAATACACTTACCTGCGTATAATCACCTGAGAAATCAATACCAATTGTGGTAGATATAAATCTATCATCTAACATAATTGCCTCCGCTATAATACCTCAAAAAGATTTTGAGCAATAACTCGCTTAGTATAAAAATCATAAATTTGCTCAGCAAGATTATTATCCTCATTAATAACCATATCATTAATAAGTTCATATCTACTCTTGCCAATTGTAAGGCCCGACTTGACAGGACTAACTGTGATTGATTTACCTTCAATCGTAACTTCACTGTCTGAATATCTTTCATTGAAGTAGTAATCAATTCTGTCCCCAGCAAATAACGGGAATGCCTTAACATACACTCCTGGGAAATTTTGCGTCATCTCTGCAGATAAAAGTCCAGTTGTCTTACCCTGCTTTGTAAGTGTATAACTTATACTAACCTTATATTTTGGATTAGTATGATGTTCAATATATGTTTTATCTAGTACCTGATATGGCACTGAAAAATACTTTGTAAATTTCTTGTAAAACTCAAAAGCAACATTCTTTTCTGTAAGATCACCAATAAGCTTTCTAGCATATTCTTTCTGCTTATTAGTAAGATTATTAAGTGTACTTAAATACTTAAGAAGCGCTATCTTACAAATGATTGGCATTCTTGCACCTGCAGATAATTCAAGTTCAATATATGAGAACACTTCATTATTTATGATATTACGTTTTACAAAATAATTATGTGCGCAATATGTAAAGAATGCATTTTTAAGTTTTCTTGCAATACCACTTGGATAATAATACTTAAATACTTCATAAAGTTCATTACCCTTAAATGACTCAAACATCATTTGAACTAATAAACGTTCCATAATATCAGGTGAAAGTTCATTCCTATACTCTTCAGATTCATTAGCAAGTTCAACACCAATCTTAAAGAGTTTCATCATTTCAGGGATAGTACCATAATAGTACTTATACAAATACTTAATTATTATTTCATCAGTATTACCCTTTTTAAATATAAACTCGCATACTTTAAGTACTAAATCATCAAGTTCATATTCAATGTCTTCAATTATATAATCAACCCATGCCACAAGAAGCTTTACAGAAATCTTTTTATATCCCCATGTTTGTAACAATGAGTATGCTTCCTTATATAGACCTCTTGTAATCATCATTTCAATAGTCTTTATGCATGTATTAGGATACATATTTGAAACATCAAGTGAAGTTAAATAATCATCTAAGAATGTACCATCAAAATTATCATAATAATAATCTATGATGTCACCCATAACTTCTCTTCTATATCCGCTTCTTAAAGAATGTATCTCTAAAATATTCTTAAATATTTCAACATCCGGCAATGGATTATTTCGATATTTAATATAGTTTTCAGCATAATGAAGTTTAAGTTTTTCATCATCCTGACTAAGTTCAAAACATGTATCAAGATAATCATCTAACTTATTTAGCTTAGTTAATTTATAATCAATACTTTGTGAATATCTATTACCACTTGCATCAGCGAAAAGAATAATAGGTTCTTCAGTATATAACTCAACTATAGCACTACCATCATATACGTACTTTCTAACCTCACTAACCTTTTCCTTATGAACAACAATTACTTCATTAATGTTTTCATTATCAACTGTTACTTCGTATGAATTTATAACACTTGCAAGCTTCGTTGCACTTTCTTTATCCACATAATCTTTATTTAAAATATGATCATAAATTATTGCTAAGTGCTTATCTGTCTTTCCTTCTTTTAGCATATCAAGACCATACTTACTAATAATATCCTTATAATCTTCATATACTTCTGGAAATGCTTTTCTATTCTCGATTACATTTGCATACAAGAAACTCTTCTGATCAGGAATTGAATCAGCATTAAAGTGAAAATATCTATACACTGAAAGCGGTAACTGTTTATACTTTTTATCGTCTAAACTATACATATAATATTCGAACAACTTAGTAATTCTTGCGTTGTTCTCAACACCAATTTCAAACCACTTATTATACTTCTTATCATCAAATCTGCCAATGATTAACGCCTGACAAATAGCTTGTGCTACTTCTGGAAGAGGTGTCTCTTCATATATGTTCATTAATGTTCTGCAAATAATATCATTATATTCTTTTTCTTCAGATGCAAGTTCAGCATATCTTCTTGCAAGTTTTTCATTTATGAACTTCCATCTACTACCAAACATAAGAATTTTTATTTCAAAGTCATCTAATACTCTTAATAAACCTGGCTGTTCATTAAGAACAAGCAAAGCATCATAGTAAAGAACAGAACTATGTGAACCATTCTTACAATGATCTTTTATCATGGTATATTTAAGTGATGGATTCTGTTTATATCTTTCATTAAGATACATTAAAATCCAAAGTATTTGCCAATCATCATGACCACTTTCATAATAGGATTTTATTTCCTTATCTATGTCCTTTGTAAACTTTGCGCTCTTCTTAAACAATGCACGTACATACAAATAATAACAGTACTGAGTTACATTATTCTCTCTTTCAGGAATAACAATGGCCGATATTTCATCAAGAAGATCAGCAGCCTCATCCCACTTGTTAAGAGATAAAAAGGCCTGAGCCTTCATAACCTTTGCCATCTGATTACCAGGATTTATCTCTAATATGTCATCAACTACCATTACAACGCTATCAGCCCACTTTGTAATGTTAATTCTGTTCATTCTAAAATTAAGATAAAGCTTTGTTAATTTAGCCAAATCTCTTCTAGTCTGTGACTGTGAAATAATTTCAACTGGTTTTTCTGTTTCAAGTTCGATTTTAACAACGAACTCTAATCTTTGATTATTTGTTTTAAAGATAAGTTTTCCAAGGTTAATTCCCGGATGAAGCATGTTGTAACTAATAACATATTTATATTCAAATACATTACCATTAAAGTCATCCTTCCTAATTTTAGTTTTACAACTATGGAAGAAAGCACCTTCAATTTCCACATCAATATCTACATAACCCCAGGTATCTTTTTCAATCTTAAACTCACCCGAGCATGATGTATTAATATTTTTATATGAATGTGAGGTTTCAGACAAAGATAATACAACTGGCTTTTTCTTTCCAATTGCAATAAGGAATTCCTCTAACGCAAGTTCCTTATTAGCATTCTTCATAAGTGCATCATATAAAGTTTCACCCTTTAAATCTTCACTTAATAATACTTCCTTAAATCTTTCTGAAACAAATACTCTTACTGCTTCATCATAATTCATCTGAACAAGATTGGTAAAAGTAAAATAATTTTTCACTTCACCAATTGATGTTTCAAGGCTATCTTCAAGCACATTTACAACATATGCTATCTGGCCTTCACCACCGTTAGAAATAATATCTATATGACCTGTAATCTTTTCAAGTGGATTACAGTTTTTAGTTATGAATTTATATTTTATTGTACACTCTTTACCAGAAAACTGTGGATTAACAATCACAAATCTTTCATCCGATGAGTATACTACCCCCTTGATAGCATTACTATCGCTACTAACAACAAATTCGCCCTCATAAGTTTGCATTACGTGACTATCAATTGTAATGGCAGTCTCAGATAACTTAAGAGATGGTACATCATATTCAACTGTTCCTATAGCAAGTTTGTCAATTATCGCTTTCATTAAAACTTTCTCCTAGTTATAATTATTTATCGGAATTAATCCATTTAAAATAATCTTGTATATCCTTCTCATATCCATTATCACCTGGATTATAAAACTTTTCACCTAACACCTTATCAGGTAAATATTGTTGCTTTACGTAGTGCTTATCAAAATCATGAGCATATTTATAATCAAGTCCATGTCCAAGTTTTGCAGCTCCACCATAATGAGCGTCTCTTAAATGATTAGGTACTTCCCCAGTATCTTCACTCTTAACATATGAAAGTGCCTTATCTATTGCACAAATTGCTGAATTACTTTTAGGTGCGCAAGCAACATAAAGTGCGGCCTCCGCAAGTGGAATTCTTGCTTCTGGCATTCCAAGCTGATGCACTGCTTCAGCGCATGACACAGCTATTTCTAATGCTTTAGGATCTGCAAGTCCAACATCTTCAGCAGCACAAATCATAATTCTTCTTGCAATAAACTCTATGCTTTCTCCTGCATAAAGCATCTTCGCCAAATAGAATATAACAGCATCCGGGTCTGACCCTCTCATGCTTTTTATAAACGCAGAAATAATATCATAATGATTATCACCTGTTTTATCATATCTGACTATTCTCTTTTGAATGCACTCACTAATAACATCCTTCGTAATATGAATAATTTCATCATCACCACGAGTTGTAGTAAGTACTCCTAATTCAATTGCATTAAGAGCAGATCTTGCATCTCCCTGACAAAGGGTTGCCAAAAATTCTAATGCTTCATCATCAATTACAGCCTTAAAATTTCCAAGACCTCTTTCTTTATCAGTTATGGCTCTTTTTACAATTTCTTTAATGTTCTCTTTAGATAAAGGCTTTAATTCAAAAATTCTTGATCTAGAAATCAAAGCTCCATTAACTTCAAAAAACGGGTTCTCCGTTGTAGCGCCTATTAAGATAACAGTTCCATCTTCAACATATGGTAGCAAATAATCCTGCTGTCCTTTATTAAATCTATGAATCTCATCAATAAATAATATTGTTTTCTTACCATACATACCAAGCGTCTTTTTAGCTTCATCAATAACTTCCTGCATGTCCTTCTTTCCAGCAACAGTAGCATTAAGTTGAACAAAATTAGCGCTTGTAGTATTAGCAATAACCTTAGCAAGTGTTGTCTTACCAGTACCTGGTGGACCATAAAAAATTATAGAACCAAGTTTATCTGCCATAATTGCACGATATAATAATTTATCTTTACCTAGAATATGCTCCTGCCCTACAACTTCATCAAGTGTTTTCGGTCTAATTCTACCTGCTAAAGGAGCTTCACTTTCCAAGGTATCTTCCTTCATATAATCAAAAAGATCCATAATTTCCTCTCATTAGGGCGCACTAACCCATCTAATCAACATACATTCCGTTTCATTATATCATATATCATATAAAAATAAAACAAGAAATCCTAAGTATATGAGTATAATAAATTATCGTTTCCTATACGTATTTACAACCATTTAAGTATACGTTATGCCTTGTATTTATTTACAAAATATGGTATTATACGTGTTAAGTTTATATTTACTCATAATTTGTGTTATGGGTAGTAAGGAGGCACACTATGACAATGAATTCCTATACGGAAATTACGCCTGAAATACTTAGGCTATCAGAAATCTGTACCAACAACGGTGCAATTAATCCTAGTTTATACAGTAAATACGACGTAAAACGTGGTCTTCGTGATATCAATGGAAAGGGTGTTCTTGTTGGACTTACTGAGATTGGTGATGTTCAGTCTTATATTATGAAAGACGGAAAGCAAGTTCCTATAGATGGTAAATTATACTATCGCGGTATTGATGTCGAAGAGATTGTTAATGGATTCTTATCAGAAGACAGATTCGGCTTCGAAGAAGTTACTTATCTTCTTCTTTTCGGAAAGTTACCTGATAAAAACGAGTTAGATAACTTCTGTAATTTATTAGCCTACTATCGATCACTACCTCCAAGTTTTACAAGAGATGTAATTATGAAGGCTCCAAGCCACGACATGATGAACTCACTTGCTCGAAGTGTTTTGATGCTATATTCGTATGATGATAAGGCAGATGATATTTCTGTTCCTAATGTACTTAGACAGTCATTACAGTTAATATCTCAGTTCCCTCTTTTATCAGTTTATAGTTATCAGGCATATAGACATTATCATCTTGATAAGAGCTTGTATATTATATCTCCTGATAGAAAGTATTCAACATCAGAAAACATCTTAAGAATGCTTAGGAGAAACCATAAATTTACACCACTTGAAGCTAAAGTATTAGATCTTGCTTTAGTTCTTCATGCAGAACATGGTGGTGGTAACAACTCAACATTTACAAACCATGTTGTTACATCATCAGGAACTGATACATATTCAGCTGTTTCTGCTTCTCTTGGTTCACTTAAAGGGCCAAAACATGGCGGTGCAAACATCAAGGTTATTCAGATGTTCGATGATATTAAAAATAATATTTCTGACTGGCAAGATGAAGAAGCTATTAAAGAATATTTAAGAAAAATCTTAAACAAGGAAGTATTTGATAAAGCTGGTCTCATTTATGGTATGGGACATGCTGTTTATTCTATTTCCGATCCAAGAGCAAGAGTATTTAGAGGATTCGTTGAATCACTTGCAAAAGAAAAAGGAATGGATGAAGAATTTGCTCTTTATTCAAACGTTGAAAAGATTGCTCCTATTGTTATTGGTGAAGAAAGACACATCTACAAAGGTGTCAGCGCAAACATCGATTTTTATAGTGGTTTCGTATATAGAATGCTCAATCTTCCTGAAGAGCTTTATACTCCACTCTTTGCAATTGCAAGAATTTCTGGTTGGTCAGCTCATAGAATTGAAGAATTAATTAATAAAAATAGAATTTACAGACCAGCATTTAAAAATGTTATTGAACGTACAGATTATGTACCACTTAACGATAGAGATTAAATATATTAGATTTATTATGATAATAAAAAATCAGTTATGAATTGAATTTCATAACTGATTTTTTTAAACTATATATACACTAATCATCATATTTTTTTGCAAGTCTCTTCTTAGCAATCTTAGTTTTAATTCTTCTTCTAATACCACTAGTTGCTAGATAAGAGAATGCCAAAGCAAATGCTACAACACCACCGATTTGTACAAAGTGAATTCTGTAAGCCAATTTGTAAGAACCTTCTTTATAACGATTCTCATCAAATACTTTATTCATCTGAGTCATGTAATCAGAAAGTGTATAAATATCGCCATTTTTAATCTTGCATTTACCTGAAATTTCACTATATGGAACTACAAATAATCCATCATTATCATTCCAGTATACCAATGATGTTTTATATAATTTTGAATAATAAACGCCACAATCTGTAACGCCTCCATCTGAATTTCCCTGAACAATAGCTGCAACTTCATCTACATCTATTTCAAGTCTTGGTGATTCCTCATCAATAATCACTTCTTCAAGTTTGAAATCATATCCCTCTCTAACTAAAACAGCGTACCCCTTTTTACCTGATTCGTTTTCAATAGGAATAATCCACTCCATAGAGTCAGTTTTCATACTCTCGAAGTTTTTCCACTCACTATATGACTTGATCATCATCTCTTTTGTTAATATGTCTGTATATGCCTTTTTGATTGAATACTTAGCAATCTTAAGCTCTCTGTCGTTATTATCTTCAAGTCCTTTTTCCATAGCAGTAATGAGCTTCTGGCTATTATTCATTCTAAGGTTAGCCATATTAGTTCTATATTCAGTTACATAATCACCGCTAGTGCCATCTGCATAAGCAATTGTAGAAAAAACAAGCAAGCAAACAACTGAAGCTAATACGACAGCCAAGTGTTTAAAGTTATGTAATTTTACCATATATTCTCTCCTTATTTTTTTAATTGTATGGTTAATTTTTGTAATTATATTATTAACATAATTTTATAATTATATGCCAAAAAAGTCAATATTAAAGGTTATGTAAAACCCAAGGTAAACCATAACTTAAAGAACACATAATTGTTGTCGCCATTAAGAGTCCTATAACTATGGCTGGGAATGCCTTTTTAAACTTTATGTCTAGTAATGCAGCAATAAGTGAACCAGTCCAAGCTCCAGTTCCTGGAAGAGGAATTCCAACAAATAATACCAATCCTATAAACTCATATTTCTGAATTGTATCACTCTTACTCATAGCTTTTTCTTCTAACTTTTCTATATGCTTTTTAACTAGTTTTGTACCTTTAAGCCAGTCAAATATAGGTGTAATCAACAATAATATGAATGGAATTGGAATCAAATTTCCAATAAAACAAATACCTATTGCCTTATACATTGGAATTTTTAAAGCTGAAGCAGCTACAAGTCCTCCTCTAAGTTCCAAAATAGGAATCATGGAAATTATAAAAATCACTAATTCCTCAGGCAATCCTGATAACATACTTAATAGTTTTGATACTAATTTCTTAACCATTATTTTTAGCTCCAATCTGATTTAAATGAACGTCTAACTGATTAAATGGAATAACCACTCCAACGCTATCCAATCTATTCTTAATATTTTCGTTTATGTCAAAATACGCATCCCAATAATCATCAATTTTCGTCATTGCTCTGACTTCAAGTAATATGTGGCTATCACATAATTCAGCCACAACAACCTTGTTTTTCTCATCATCAATAACCAACTTATGAGAGTTGATTAAATCAGTAAGCGCTTCCCTTGCAAGTTTAATATCACTGTCGTAAGCTATTGATACTCTTATTCTAATAAGACGTTTATCGTTACCAGTAACATTTGTTATTGAAACATCTGCTAACTTTCCGTTAGGAATTTTAACCTTAAGATTTTCAAGTGTAACAAGTGTTGTATAAAAGATATCAATATTAATAACTTCACCTTCACCTAGATCAGTTCTAATATAGTCTCCTAGAACAAATGGTTTCATAATCAAAATCAACACACCACCTGCAAAATTTGCTAAACTTCCCTGAAGTGCTAAACCAATTGCAAGTCCTGCAGATGTAAGTAATGCAATAAATGATGTTGTTTGAATTCCAACTTTATCACATATAATTATGATTAAAACACCATATAAAATTACCCTTAATAAAGAATTTATAAAGTTTCCCACAGCATCATCTATAGATGATCTGTCAAATAATCTTTTTGTAAATTTTAAAATGAATTTGATAACATACTTACCAATCACAAAAATTGCTAAAGCAATAAGTATGTTAATACCAAAATCAATTGTTTTATCCATGTATTTTTCAACCATGGCCTCTGAGAATGTAGCATCAGCTAACATCATGTTCTGATTCATATTATCCTCACTCTTCTATTTTTATTTATCATTTATACTCTATTTTTTAGGCGGAACATATCTAAAGATAGAAATACCTAGTGCTGGAACCTTAATTCTAATTGAATCTCTTCTTCCATCACATTCATCCACTTTGGATTTCTTTATTCTACCATTAACAAAACCTTCACCACCATAAACCTTTGCATCACTATTAAAGATTTCCTTATATCCACCATCATACGGAACACCAATCTTATAATTTTCACGAGCAATTGTATCAAAATTACAAACAACAAGTAATCTATCATATGGATCAACGCCATTTCTAGTAAATACGATAATACTTTCATCCGCCGAAATATTATTAATCCATTCAAAGCCCTCACTATATTCATCAAGTTCATATAATGATTTTTCATTTGTGTATAAGCTATTTAAATCCTTAACGTATTTCTGAATCTGCTTATTATAATCAATGTCTAAACTAAACCAGTCAAGTTCTCTTCCTTCCCACCATTCATTACTCTGAGCAAATTCCTGTCCCATAAACAAAAGTTTCTTACCTGGATGTGTATAATAAAATCCAAGCATTGCTTTCAAATTCTTTAGTTTATCCTCGAAACTACCAGGCATCTTTTCAACAAGAGACTTTTTACCATGAACTACTTCATCATGAGATAATACCAACATGAATTTTTCACTATATGCATAAACCATGCTAAATAACAACTCACCATAATGCTCATGTCTAAAATATGGATCAGTCTGCATGTATCTAAGTGTATCATTCATCCATCCCATGTTCCACTTAAAATCAAATCCCATACCATCTTCTTCAAGATCAGTAGTTATATTTGACCAAGCTGTGGATTCTTCAGCAATCATAAATACACCTTTATTTCTCTTATGCATAATGGAATTCAAATGTTTAATAAACTCAATTGCATCAAGGTTTTCATTACCTCCATACATGTTAGCAACCCACTGTCCATCACTCTTACCATAATCAAGGTAAAGCATTGATGCTACAGCATCCATTCTGATTCCATCAGCATGATATACTTCAGCCCAGAATAAAGCATTCGCAATAAGGAAATTACTAACTTCTGGTCTTCCGTAATTATATATCAATGTTCCCCAATCAGGATGCGTACCCTGTCTTGGATCTTCATGTTCATAAAGGCATGAGCCATCAAATTCTGACATACCATAAGAATCTCTTGGGAAGTGTGCTGGTACCCAGTCTAAGATAACGCCTATACCCTCATTATGCATGTAATTCATAAAATACATAAAATCTTCAGGCGTACCATATCTCTTAGTTGGAGCATAATATCCTGTAACCTGATATCCCCATGACTGATCAAGAGGATGTTCCATAATAGGCATAAGTTCTATATGAGTATATCCCATATCCTTAACATAATCAGCAAGTAATGGTGCTATATCCCTATAGTTTAAGAATTCATCATCTTCAGTCTTTCTCCATGACCCTAAATGAACTTCATAAATACTAATAGGCTTAGCAAGTGCATCTTCCTTATATTTATCATATGCTTTTTCCCTTGACTTAATCCATTTGGAATCTGTCCATTTAAACTTATCAATATCACTTACAATTGAAGCATTATCCGGACGAAGTTCAGATTCAAATCCATAAGGATCACTCTTAAGAATAGGATTATTCCCCTTTTTTAGAACTTCAAATTTATAAATATCACCAGGTTTAACTCCAGGAATAAAAAGATAGAATATACCAGAATCATAGTGTTTTTGCATCATATGACTTCTTCCATCCCAGTTATTAAAATCACCAACAACTGATACTCTCATGGCAAATGGTGCCCATACTGCAAAACGCGTTCCCTTAACACCATCAACCTCATCTGGATGAGCACCTAATAGATTATATACTTCATAGTTAATTCCATTATTAAAAGAACTAACTTCTCTTTCATCAAGTTCTATCTTAAACTCATATGGATCATAATCTAAATACTCAGATTTATCCTCATATACTGATAAAACCTTATATTTTTGCATCTTGGTCTTTGGAATCAAACAAGCAAAATAACCTGCATCATCCATAAGTTCCATCTCAACCTTTACCTTGTCTTCTTCAAGGATTACATAGGAATTAACTGCATCCGGTCTAAAAACCTGAATAAGCAACCCCTTTTTTGTTTCTCTAGGTCCTAATACATTATACGGATAATCAATATCCGAATATAGAATCCCTTCAATTTCCCTCCAATTCATATAGTCATAAGCTTTTGATTTAGCTTTCATTACGTCACACCTCACTTAAATATTTTTTCGCATATAACTAGCAAACAAAACAATACCCCATAACCAGATTACTCTGATTAAAATCTATGAATGAATAAACCACTTCTAAGTTTTGGTTCAAACCATGTACTCTTAGGTGGCATAAGCATTCCAGCATCAGCTACTGCGAACAATTCCTGTATAGATGTTGGATACATAGCAAATGCTACTCTCATATCGTTTTTACATCTTCTTTCAAGTTCGCAAAGACCTCTAATTCCGCCAACAAAATCAATTCTAGGATCATTCTTTAAATCAGTAATATTAAAAATTGGTCCTAATATGTAATCACTTACAATTGCAACATCAAGACCCTTAACTGGATCATCTGACTTTATGTTTTCATGAGCAATCAACTTATACCAAGCATTGCCTAAAAACATTGCAACTTCACCTTTATTAGCTGGTTTAATTGAAGCAAATTTAAGAGAATTTTTATCATCTTCAATTTTAACTTTACCATCTTCGCAAAATTCATAACTAGTCTTTTTAACATCAAAGTTTTCTTTTAACTTTTCAATCAATTCTCTTTCAGATAATCCATTTAAGTCCTTTACAACTCTGTTATAATCCATAATCATAAGTTCACTTTCAGGGAAAATAACAGAAAGGAAATAATTAAACTCTTCATCACCTGTAAACTCTGGATTAGCCTCTCTACGTTTAAGTGCAACCTTAACAGCTGATGCTGCTCTATGATGCCCATCAGCAATATATAATCCATCACTTTCAGCAAATCCTTCAGTTATAACACCTAAGTCTTCTTTATCACTTATCTTCCATGCTCTATGAATAATCCCATCATCTGATGTGAAATTATAAATAGGCTCTTCCTTCTTTACTTTTTCAACTACCTTATTAACCGTTTCTATATCTCTATACGCAAGGAAAATAGGACCTGTCTGAGCTGACATAGTATCAACATGATTAATTCTATCCTGCTCCTTCTTTGCAAGTGTATTCTCATGTTTCTTGATTGTTCCATCAAGATAATCATCAACTGATGCAACTGCAACTATACCACTCTGACTTCTTCCATCCATTGTAAGTTCATAAATATAGTATGCATCATCCTCATCTTCCAAATAAACACCCTTTTCAACGTGTTCATTAAAAAGATCCCTTGCTTTTTCATAAACCTTCTTATCATATATATTTACACTCTTATCAAACTGTGTTTCAGCTCTGTCAATATTAAGGAATGAATATGGTTTTCCAAACACTTCATCCCTTGCTTCCTCGCTGTTATAAACATCATAAGGAAGAGCTGCCACATCTCTTGCAAGATCCTTTCTAGGTCTTACGCATTTAAATGGTTTAATCTTTGCCATAATTTACCCCACGATAATATAAAAATTTAGTGGTGCGAACCGGACAAAAAGCCCTTTTCGCACCACTTTATTATACTAAATATATATCCATAATGCAAATAAACATCTGTCAATTATGAAGCGCTTTCAAACTGGCTATTATAAAGGTCTGCATAGAATCCTTTAGCTTCAAGTAATTCTTTATGAGTACCTTTTTCTATAATATCTCCCTCCTTCATAACTAGTATAAGATCTGCGTCTTTAATTGTAGAAAGTCTATGCGCAATAACGAAACTTGTTCTACCCTTTGTAAGATTATGCATACCTCTTTGAATTCTAGCTTCTGTTCTAGTGTCAACACTTGATGTAGCTTCATCTAAAATCATAATAGGGCTATTTGCTAATATTGCTCTTGCTATTGTAAGAAGCTGTCGCTGACCTTGTGATATATTAGTTGCATCTTCACTAAGTTTAAAATCATATCCTTCAGGTAATCTAGAAACAAAGTGATGAGCATGTGCTGATTTAGCAGCTGCTATAACTTCTTCATCTGTAGCATCAAGTCTTCCGAATCTAATGTTTTCCATTATGCTTCCTTTAAACAACCATGTATCCTGTAATACCATACCAAATGCACTTCTAAGATCACGTCTGTTAAAATCTCTTACATCAATTCCATCAAGCTTTATGCTACCGCCATTTACATCATAAAATCTCATTAACAATTTAACCATAGTAGTCTTACCAGCACCCGTAGGTCCTACTATGGCAACTGTTTGACCATCTTTTACTTCGCATGAGAAATCATTAATTATAATCTTTTCTTCATCATATCCAAATTTAACATTTTCAAATGAAACATTACCTTTTACATTCTTGATTTCTCTGGCATTTTCTACAACCTGAACTTCCTCGTCTTCATCAAGGAATTCAAATACACGTTCTGAAGCTGCAGCCATAGACTGTAACTGGTTCATAACCTGAGCCATTTGCTGAATAGGCTGTGTAAACTGCTTAACATATACAATAAATGCCTGAATATCACCAATTGTAATAACATTCTTAATAGCTAACATACCACCGGAAAATGCTACACCTGCATATCCAAGATTTCCAACAAATGCCATAATAGGCATCATTAAACCTGAATAAAACTGTGATTTAACTGCTGATGTATATAATACTTCATTAGTCTCTCTAAATGTGTTAATAGTCTCTTCTTCCTTGTTAAATGTCTTAATGATATTATGACCACTAAAAACTTCCTCAACCTGCCCATTTATATGACCAAGATATTCCTGTTGCTGTGTAAAATATTTCTGTGAATGCTTCATAATAAATCCAAGAAGCATACCTGAAATAGGAAGTATAACAAGTGCAATAAGTGTCATCAATGGCGAAATGCTAAGCATCATAATCAATATACCAATTATTGAAGCAACCGATGTGATCAAAGTAGTAATACTCTGATTTAATGACATTCCAAGAGTATCAATATCATTAGTTACTCTTGATAAAACTTCACCATAAGTTCTGCTTTCAAAATACTTCATAGGCATACGGTCTATCTTTTCAGAAAGTTCTTTACGCATTCTATAACATAATCTCTGTGTTACACCAGACATTATATATCCCTGAATAAATGTAAAGATTGAACTACACACATATAACCCAAGGGTAATTAATAATATTTTTGCTATATAATCAAAATCAATTTCACCAGTCTGTGAAATCTTTTTCATAAGACCTCTAGCAAGTTCAGTAGTAGCCTTACCCATAATCTTAGGTCCTACTACAACAAATACAGTGGAAATTGCAGCACAAATCATTACGATTATAACCTTAATTTTATCATTTCCCATGTATTTAATGAGATTCTTAATTGAACCTTTAAAATCTTTTGCCTTTTCACCTGGCATCATACCCGGAGATCCCATGTGTCTTCTTTTTTGAGTGACTTTCTTTAAATCTTCTTTTGTTTCAGCCATTACTTGTTACCTCCTTCCTTAATTGAATCTTCTATTTCCTTTTCGGAAAGCTGTGATTTTGCAATTTCCATATACTCTTCACAATTAGTTAAAAGTTCACTATGTGTACCTTTACCAACTATCTTTCCATCATCTAATACCAATATCTGATCTGCTTTCATAATTGTACTAATTCTTTGTGCAACTATAATTACAGTACTATCTTTTGATTTCTTAGCAAGTTCTCTTCTAAGTACAACATCTGTCTTCATATCAAGAGCTGAGAAACTATCGTCAAATACATAAATCTTTGGATTCTTTGCAATAGCTCTAGCTATTGATAATCTCTGTTTCTGACCACCAGAAACATTGCTACCACCCTGAGCAATACTGCTTTCATATTTATCTTCCTTAGCATCTATAAATTCAGTAGCCTGTGCAATTTCAGCAGCATTAGTTATTTCCTCAATTGTTGCATCCCTCTTACCAAATCTTAAGTTACTAGCAATTGTTCCCGAAAATAGAACAGCTTTTTGTGGAACAAATCCAATCTCATCTCTTAGTTTTTTAAGATTCATATCTTTAACATCTATTCCATCAATTGTAATGGCACCGCTTGTTACATCGTATAATCTTGGAATCAAGTTAACCATTGTAGACTTACCACATCCTGTACTACCAATTATGGCTGTAGTCTGACCAGGATTTGCTACAAAACTAATACCATCTAATACATCCTCATTTGCATGTGGATAATGGAAGTGAACATCCTTAAATTCAAGTACACCTTTAACTTCATCAACCACCTTAGCATTCTCCGGATTAAGAATAGATGAATCAGTCTTTAATACTTCATCAATTCTTCCTGCAGCAACACCTGCTCGTGGAAGCATAATAGACATAATTGAAATCATTAAGAATGACATAATAATCTGAATTGCATAAGTCATAAATGCTGTCATAGTACCAACTTGTAATATACCATCATCAATTTTATGTGAAGCCACCCAGATTATTAATATATTTATGCCATACATTGTAAACATCATGGCAGGCATCATAATACTCATTGCTCTATTAACAAACAACTGAGTTTTAGTGAGATTAACATTAGCTATATCAAACTTCTCCTCACTCTTTTTTTCCCTACCAAATGCTCTAATAACACTAATACCTGTAAGATTCTCTCTAGCAGCAAGGTTAACATCATCAACTCTAGTCTGTAAAATTTTAAACTTAGGTAATGTCGTAATCATTAATGTACCAACAATAATAAGAACAACGATTACTGCAAGACCAATTGTCCACCCCATGCCTGAACTTGTCTTATATACTTTTATAACACCACCAATACCAAGAATTGGAGCGTATAATAACATTCTTAAGAACAGAGTACTAACCATCTGAACCTGTTGAATGTCATTTGTATTTCTAGTAATAAGAGAAGCCGTTGAAAACTTATCCATCTCACAACCTGAAAATGACAATACCTTAGCAAATACCTGTTCTCTTAGATCTCTACCAATTCTACCACCAACAATTGCGGCAAAATAAGATACAAGAATAACAATTACCGCAATCATAAGAGCCATCGCTATCATCTTAAAACATGAACTTAACAGATAATCTTTCTGCTTTTTATCAATATCAATTCCTGCTTCTTTCTCTCTTTCAATTGCCCAAGAAATACCCATGGATTTAAGTGTCGAATCACCAATAGTATCAGACATTTTCTTAAATGTATTTCTAGTCTCATTATTCATTTCATCTGTAACATTACCACTACTAATCATAGCAGCAAGGATAGGTCTCATATCTATACATTCTTTTTTACTCTTATTACCATCTGCATCTTCAACCTCTTTTTCAAAAGACTTAAGATCCATCTGTAAAGCCTTATTAATATCATCTAAAGATAAAGCCATAAAAGTCTTCTCATCAATATTATTTGCAGCAAATGCAGCCTGCGTCTGCTCATTGCTCCACAAAATCTTTTTAAACGTATCTATATCCATAGCTTCCATCTGTAAGTCAATAATAATAGGCATAACTAAATCCTTATCTAGCTTATCTAACTCACTCTTACTATTCTCTGTACGTTTATATAAATCTCCATCTTTTTCATATGCTTTTTCAAAAGATTCTACTTCATCTTTATTCATAAATAATTTAGCATATTCATATTCTTCAGATTCGATTTTCTCTGGCAAGATATGTGTTACACCTTTATTCTGTATACCTGAATCAATAATATCAGATGTATACTGTGGTAATGCTAAATCACCATATGCCTGAGCAATCAGAAGAATAAATATAATTATTACAAAGGGCCAATACTTTGCAATTTGTTTAAAAATTTTTAACATTACTTTTCTCCTTAATAATTCTTATTTTTCAGTATATTTCCTTAATTCTTCTTCTATTACATCTACAAGTTCATCCATTCTTAAACCTAATTCAATAAGTTTATCTTGACCAATATGTTGAGTAACAGATTTAAATAGTTTTAAATACTTATCATGAATCTCATCACTTAATTCTTTTCCCTTTGCTGTAAAACAAACATAAGTATTTCTTCTATCTTCCTCATCTACCTCTCTTCTTAAATATCCCTTTTCTTCCAAACCTTTTACCATTCTTGATAAAGATTGTGTAGAAATACCTATTTTATTAGCAAGTTCTGACATTTTGATTTTTATATTATCTTTATCTTTAGAATTATCACAAATACCATCTTCCTTCTCTAACATACAATGAAAAATAACTGTTTCAGTTTTTGAAAGTTCTGGTACCAATTCCTGATAGTTCAAATGTCCCAACCTATATAATGCCATATAAAATCGGTTATTCTGATTATTTTTATCTATCATTTTCAACCTCTTTTCTAAAAAATAATTAACGCAAGTTATTCGTTAACATATGTTAACAATTAACTTGTGTTTTGTCAAGTTTTTATTACGAAAGTCAGCAAACGACTTTAAAACTAGCATTTTACATTTTCTCATCATATAAACAAAAAAAGCAATCTCAAAAGAGATTGCTTTTTTATGTAAAATTATATTATTTAATAACTCTAACTTTGATAACGCCTTCAATAGCTTCAAGTTTTGATACGATATCAGCATCAGCTGGTGAATCAAGATCAAGAATAGCATATGCAAATTCTCCTCTTGATTTATCAATCATATCAGAAATATTAGCATTAACTGAAGCGAATACGTTAGTAAACTGGCTAAGCATGTTAGGTACGTTCTTATGAGCGATTGTTACACGGCCTGCAGCTGTGCACTTACCCATATCACACGCTGGATAGTTAACTGAATTTTTGATATTACCATTTTCAAGGAAATCTCTAATTTCATTAACTGCCATAACAGCACAGTTATCTTCTGATTCTTCTGTTGAAGCGCCAAGATGTGGGAATGCAATAACACCATCCATGTTAGCTGTCTTAAAGTTAGGGAAGTCTGTTACATACTTTCTAACTTTACCACTCTTTAAAGCTTCTTCCATAGCATCATCATCTACAAGAAGGTCTCTAGCGAAGTTAAGGATAATAACTCCATCCTTCATCATAGCAATTGTATCTTTATTAATCATCTTCTTTGTATCATCAAGAAGAGGTACATGTACTGAAATAAAATCACATGTCTTGAAAATATCTTCATTGCTACTTACATGATTAACCGATCTTGAAAGAGCCCAAGCATTTTCAACTGAAATATATGGATCGCAACCATAAACTTCCATACCCATTGCAACAGCAGCATTAGCTAACTTTGCACCGATTGCGCCAAGACCAATAATACCAAGCTTTTTGCCTTCGATTTCTGTACCAGCAAATGCTTTCTTAGCCTTTTCCATTGATTTATTAATGTTTTCATCAGCTTTATTTTCTTTAACCCATGCATTACCACCAATTGCATCACGGCTAGCAAGAAGCATACCTGCAACTACTAATTCTTTAACACCGTTAGCATTAGCGCCAGGTGTATTAAATACTACTACACCCTTCTTAGCACAGTCTTCAAGTGGAATGTTGTTAACACCAGCACCTGCTCTAGCAACTGCCTTAACGTTATCTGATAATTCCATCTCATGCATTGATGCAGATCTAACTAAGATTGCATCAGCAGCATTAACATCATCTGTCTTTTCATAAGCATCTGTAAAAATATCAAGTCCAACATTAGCAATTGGATTTAAGCAATTATATTTAAACATTTCTATATCTCCTATTTGTTTTCTTCTTCAAATTTCTTCATAAATTCAACGAGTTTTTCAACACCTTCGATTGGCATAGCATTGTAGATACTAGCTCTCATACCACCAACTGTTCTATGACCCTTAAGGTTTTCAAAACCAGCAGCCTTAGCTTCTGCTACGAACTTAGCATCAAGATCAGCATCACCTGTAACGAATGGTACGTTCATAAGTGATCTATCCTTAGCTTCTACTGTACCCTTGAATAATTCTGAAGAATCAAGGAAATCATAAAGAATCTTAGCTTTCTTTTCGTTATGTTCTTTCATAGCTTCAAGACCGCCCATCTTTTTAATCCACTTGAATACCTTACCACAAATATAAATTCCGTAACATGGTGGAGTATTGTAAAGTGAACCAGCATCAGCCTGTGTCTTGTACTGAAGCATAGTTGGAACATTATCCATAGCTTCTTCTGGAATTAAATCTTCACGAATAATAACAATTACAACACCTGCAGGACCAACGTTCTTCTGAACACCACCGTAGATTACACCATATTTTGAAACATCAACTGGTTCTGATAAGAAACATGATGAAACGTCAGCAACAAGTGTCTTACCCTTTGTATTAGGAAGTTCCTTAAACTTTGTACCGTAAATTGTGTTGTTTTCACAGATATATACATAATCTGCATCTTCACTAATTGGAAGATCTGAACAGTCAGGAATATATGAAAATGTCTTATCTTCTGATGAAGCAATCTTATTAGCTTTTCCAAATTTCTGAGCTTCCTGATAAGCTTTCTTAGCCCACTGACCTGTTACAATATAATCTGCAACACCATTCTTCATTAAGTTAAGAGGAATAGCTGCAAACTGCTGTGAAGCGCCACCCTGTAAGAATAATACTTTGTAATTATCAGGGATATTCATAAGTTCACGAAGATCTGCTTCAGCATCATCAATAATCTGCTGGAAAGCTTTTGATCTGTGGCTCATTTCCATAACTGACATGCCAGTTCCCTTGTAATCAAGCATTTCTTCTGCTGCTTCTTTGAGTACTTCTTCCGGTAATACAGCCGGACCTGCTGAAAAATTATAAACTCTCATTTTTACCTCCTAATACCTCTTGGTATATATTTCCACCCTTGATTTTTATCATGGGAGCCCCGTATTTCGAACGGAGAAAACGACTCTCTTTTTGAGAATCCTTATAAAATTCATTTCTAATCACAATAAAGACTGCGACTTTTTTATTATATAACTATATATTCTGTTCGTCAATAATTTAACAGATAAATATGTCTTATCATAAATCATTTTCGAATTAAAAACTATACTTCAAACCCTTTTGAAGCTAAATCTTCTTCTGAAAAAGCTTCACTAATAGGTGCTGCTGGAGCAACCATTGGGAATACCTTATCATCATTATCGATAACACATTCAATTACACATGGGCAACCTGCCTTAAGTGCTTCTTTAATAGCCTTATCAAGTTCTGATTTCTTTGTAACCTTAAATGCTTTAGCACCAAGTCCTTCTGAAGTTTTGCAAAAATCAACTTTATCTTCAAGAACTGTAGCTGAATATCTCTTTCCATAGAATAAAGTCTGCCACTGTCTAACCATACCTAAAACATGGTTATTAATAACAACCTGAATAATAGGAATATTATATCTACTTGCTGTAGCAAGTTCATTTAAGTTCATTCTAAAGCAACCATCACCAGCAATATTAAATACAGGAGTATCTCCTACACCAACCTTAGCACCGATACAAGCTCCAAGACCATATCCCATAGTACCAAGACCACCTGATGTGATGAACTGTCCTTCTCTAGTATATTTGTAGAACTGTGCAGCCCACATCTGATGCTGACCAACGTCAGTTGTAATAACCGCATCACCCTTAGTTGCATTATAAATAGCCTCAATTACTGCAGGACCAGTAAGCTTCGACTTATCATATGTGAGTGGATACTGCTCTTTCATCTCTTTAATGTGCTTCATCCAATCCTCATGCTTCATGTTTTCAAGTTGTTCATTAATTCTTGAAAGAACAATCTTAACGTCACCAATAACTGATGCATCCGTCTTAATATTCTTATTAATTTCAGCTGGATCTACATCAATGTGTACAATCTTAGCATGCTTAGCGAACTTCTTAGCATTACCAATAACACGGTCAGAGAATCTACAACCGATTGCAATCAAAAGATCACACTCTGTTACACCAAAGTTAGATGTCTTTGTACCATGCATACCAATCATACCTGTATATCTATCATCAGTACCAGCAAATGCTCCCTTACCCATAAGAGAATCACAAACTGGAGCGTCGATATAATCAACAAATTCCTTTAATTCTTCTGAAGCCTTTGAAATATTACAACCACCACCAACGAAAACAAATGGTTTCTTAGATGCTTTAATTAAAGAAACTACCTTTTCGATGTCTTTCTTAGCAATATTCTCTGTTGATCTTTCAACAGCCTTTGGTTCTTCATATTTATATTCAGCCTTATTAGCAGTAGCATCCTTTGTAATATCTACAAGTACAGGACCCGGACGGCCTGACTTAGCAATATAAAATGCTCTTCTAATTGTCTTAGCTAAATCCTTTACATCCTTAACGATGAAATTATGCTTTGTAATAGGCATTGTTACACCAACAATATCAATCTCCTGGAATGAATCCTTACCAAGAGCGCTTGTAGCAACATTTGCTGTAATTGCAACAAGTGGAATTGAATCCATATAAGCTGTTGCAATACCAGTTACAAGGTTAGTTGCACCAGGACCTGATGTTGCAAAACAAACACCAACTTTACCTGTTGCTCTAGCATAACCGTCAGCTGCGTGAGCTGCCCCCTGCTCATGTGATGTAAGGATGTGTGTAATTTCATCCTGATGCTTATATAATTCATCATAAACATTAAGTATTGTACCACCTGGATAACCAAAGATTGTATCAACACCCTGTTCTTTTAAACATTCAATTAAAATTCTAGAACCTGTATATGTTTTCATATTTCCTCCAAATTATAACTCTAATTATTTATCATTCTTGATTTCAAGAATAGCGCCACGGTTTCCGCTTGTTACCATCTGTGCATATCTAGCAAGGTAACCAGTTGTGACCTTAGGCTCTCTTGGTGTCCAGTTCTTACGACGTTCTGCTAAAACTTCGTCTGAGACATCAAGTTCGAGTTTCATTTCTGGAATATTTATCTTAATAATATCGCCTTCTTCAACAAGTGCAATTGGACCACCAACTGCTGCTTCTGGTGATACATGACCGATTGAAGCACCACGGCTTGCACCTGAGAATCTACCATCTGTAATAAGAGCAACTGTGCTACCAAGCCCCATACCTGCGATTGCAGATGTTGGATTAAGCATTTCTCTCATACCAGGACCACCCTTAGGACCTTCATATCTGATAACTACAACATCACCATCAACAATCTTGCCACCTAAAATAGCTTCGATTGCATCTTCTTCTGAATCAAATACTCTTGCTGGACCTTCATGTTCCATCATTTCAGGAACAACTGCAGATCTCTTAACTACAGAACCATCTGGAGCAAGGTTACCCTTAAGAACTGCAAGACCACCTGTCTTTGAGTATGCATTATCAACTGTTCTAATAACTTCAGGATCTTTATTATATGAATTAGCAACAGCTTCACCAATAGTCTTACCTGTTACAGTCATACAATCACCATTGATAAGTCCTATATCAAGTAATTCCTTAATAACTGCATAAACACCACCTGCTTCATTAAGGTCTTCCATGTATGTAGGACCAGCTGGAGCTAAGTGACAAAGGTTAGGTGTCTTTTCACTAATTGGATTAGCAAATGCTATATCAAAGTCAAAACCAACTTCATGAGCGATAGCTGGTAAATGAAGCATACTATTAGTTGAACAACCAAGTGCCATATCAACTGTTAAAGCATTTAAAATAGCTTCTTTTGTCATGATATCTCTTGGTCTAATATTTTTCTTAAGCATATCCATTACAGCATAACCTGCTCTCTTAGCAAGTTTAAGTCTCTCTGAATAAACTGCTGGAATTGTTCCATTACCAGGAAGACCCATACCAAGAGCTTCTGTAAGACAGTTCATAGAGTTAGCTGTGTACATACCTGAACATGATCCACATGTTGGACATACTTTATTTTCAAATTCACAAAATTCTTCTTCGTTAATTTTACCTGCGTTGAATTCTCCAACAGCTTCAAACATTGATGAAAGACTTCTCTTTCTACCCTTTACATGACCAGCTAACATTGGACCACCTGATACAAATACAGTTGGAACATTAACTCTTGCTGCTGCCATTAAAAGACCAGGTACGTTCTTATCACAGTTTGGAATCATAACCAATGCATCAAACTGATGAGCAATTGCCATAGCTTCAGTTGAATCTGCGATTAAGTCTCTTGTTACAAGAGAATACTTCATACCTACATGTCCCATAGCAATACCATCACATACAGCGATAGCTGGGAACATAATTGGAACACCACCTGCTTCAGCTACACCAAGCTTAACAGCCTGTGTAATCTTATCAAGGTTCATGTGTCCTGGAACTATTTCATTATATGAACTAACAATACCAACGATTGGTTTCTTTATTTCTTCACTTGTTAAACCTAAGGCATTAAGTAAGGACCTTGCAGGTGCCTGCTGCATGCCTGATTTCATATTATCACTCTGCATAATAATTACTCCTTCTTTCAATCTACTCATATTACTATATATTTAAAACTATATAAACAAATTTAAAATATTCTATTAAACACGCTCAGCAATAAGACTACCCATCTTACTACATGAAACAAAGTCTTCACCCTGTTTTGCAATGTCAATTGTTCTAAAGCCTTCTTCAAGTACCTGTTCAACTGCCTTTTCAATTGCATCAGCTTCCTTATCAAGGTCAAATGAATATCTAAGCATCATTGCAGCTGAAAGAATTGTTGCAATTGGGTTAGCCTTATCCTGTCCTGCAATATCAGGAGCAGCACCGTGACTTGGTTCATATAAACCAAACTTATCTTCACGAAGTGATGCTGAAGATAACATACCAATTGAACCTGTTACCATACTAGCTTCATCTGAAAGAATATCACCAAACATGTTTTCAGTAACAACTACGTCAAACTGAGCTGGATCTTTAACTAACTGCATTGCACAGTTATCAACTAACATGTGTGTAAGTGTAACTTCTGGATAATCCTTTGCAACTTCATTTACAATCTTATCCCAGAGTCTTGATGAATCAAGAACGTTTGACTTATCAACACTAATAACATTCTTTCTTCTCTTCATTGCAATATCGAATGCTTTCTTTGCAATTCTTCTGATTTCATTTTCATTATATGTAAGTGTATCTGTAGCAGTAAGTACTCCATCCACTTCCTTTGTTTCTCTCTTACCGAAGTAAAGACCACCTGTAAGTTCTCTTACAATAATCATATCGAAACCTTTTTCAGCAACTTCTTCCTTAAGTGGACATGCACCCTTAAGTTCCTTATAAAGGTATGCTGGACGAAGATTAGCAAATAATCCGAGTCCCTTTCTAATTGCAAGAAGACCAGCTTCAGGTCTTAAGTTTGTAGGAAGTTCGTACCAGCTATCCTTACCGACGACACCACCGACGGCACCTAGAAGTACAGCATCACTTGCTTTAGCTGTTTCTAATGCTTCATCTGTAAGTGGCACACCAGTCTTATCAATCGAGACGCCTCCCATAAGGACTTCAGTATAATCAAATTCATGTCCATATTTAGCTCCGACTGCATTCAAGACTTTTTTTGCCTCGTCAACGATTTCCGGACCTATACCGTCACCCGGTATAACTGCTACTTTGTAATTCATATCAAATCCTCTTTTCTATTAATAAGTATCGCGTATCAGTTATTTTTCCATTATGCACATATATTTATAGCATATATTTGGATATACTCCGACACGTATCTATAAATATAACTCAAATTAAAAGATTTTTCAACATTTAACACTTATTTAGTTATATGCTTATTGAATTTTTTTATATTTGCTGATATTATTCTATTGATGCTCACGATGCAAAATCGTAAAAGCTATTTTTATTTAAATTAAGGGGGCTGTCATGGCACTAAAATCTGAACTGAAAGAATTATTTAGAACACTTTCTAATGATCATAAAGAAAACCTTAATAGTTCTGTCTTTAAAACATTTAATGTGATTTCAAATACAACTAAAATAGATGATACATCTAACCTCGAAGTAATTACCTACTCTTTAGCAAATGACAACTTTACATTAAACATTACATATTCTTGCGGTGACGGTCGACTTATCTACGAACAATCCGTATTAGATAGTTACATTTATTTCACAAAAAACAATAGTGAATTAATGTTTTCAATCTATGATGTATTAAGATTCATAGATAAAGAAAACTTTAAGTGTTATACAATCTACAATGTTAATACAGAAGATAGACTTAAGGATTCATTTAAGTATATTGTTAATGAAATTGTGGCATACGCTAAAAGAATAGACGATTTTACGCAGAATGGTAATGAACTTAACACACTATTTAAAGATAAATGTATAGAACTACAAAATTTCTTTGGACCACACATTTTCAGTGCACCTGAAATCAGAAAGCTTCCTAATTACTCAATCGAGCATTACTACTATACACGATTTAGTAAGTTTAATGATAAAGCCTATAATTGTTATTTAGATGGTAACTATAATAAAGCATTAGCATTATTTAAAAAGCGAACCAGACTTAACGAGTATGAATATGGTCTTCTTAATCACTTAAGGCAGTATTCAAACATGCAATCATATAAAACCGGAAAGCAAAGTTATGAAGCTATACCATCCAATTTAAGATATAAAAACGAGCACATAAAACCACAGTGTAAAAACAAACCACTTTACTCATTGGTTTTTCCTGCTTCATTTTTATTCTTTACATTTATGTATGCATTATTGTTTAGATTTTTTAGATATATATCATATAGAGGATCATATTTCTTAATCAGCGATTCCTTATCAAACCGATTAACTATGTTAATTCCTGCTTTTTTCACAGCTGTTTCTATTAGCACGTACATAAAGCAAAACATGTTAATTAAAGATGATGCAATTCCATTAGAACTAAGAACAAAGCTTGGAAATCTAATTGACGCTGAAACAATAAAAAAACACAGACGCAGATCTGTGACTTCAATGTTTATTGTATCAATTATATGTATTGCACTTGGTGCGAATAATTCAGTTGCATTTTATGATATCGGAATTAAGGATAGTACCAATCACTTATTATTAAAAAATGATTTTTATCTATATTCAGAAATTGAGACTGTGTACATATTAAACACTGATAATACTTCTTCTGCCGATGAATTACTTGGTAAACTATCTGGAATAGATAATAATAAAATGTTGAATGAATCAAAGTACGTTGTAATAAAACTAAAAAAAGATGAAAAACTAGATTACACACAGTACGATAAATTATCAATTAAAGATTCAGGCAAGTTACAAGATATTTGTAAAGATAATAATATTGAATGTAAAATTGTATCAAAAATGTCAGAAATCAAATAACATTATATAAATAACACCTCCACAAGATTTACTTATGGAGGTGTTTTATTATGCTATTAACTATTTAACTGTTGCTTTGCAACCAGCCTTCTTTAATTTCTTAACAAGCTTTTTCTTAAGTTTCTTATTAACACTAATCTTACAAGATTTCTTTACGCCCTTAAATGCGCCCTTAGCAATCTTATTAAGTTTAGTTGATAATTTGAAATTAACTGAAGTAAGCTTTGTATCCTTAGCAAATGCTCCCTTATCGATTCTAGAAAGAACCTTAGATTTACTAACAACTGTTGTTAATGCGCTACATCCAGCAAATGCATTAGATTTAATTCTTTTAACATTCTTACCAATAGTAACCTTAGTAAGTTTCTTATTACCCTTAAATGCCTTAGCACCAATTGATGTTACTTTATACTTTACACCATTAATTTTAACTGCTCCCTTAATAACAACTTTCTTTACATTCTTCTTATTAGCTTTCTTTACCTCAACTTCGCCAACTTTCTTATCTGAGCCCTGTGTAATTACTTTATATGAACAGTTTTTATCTTTTATAGTTGAACCAACTTTTGGTCCCATTTTTTCAGGTGCAGGTTTAACTTTACCAGCATCAGGTTCCTTCATGCTAAACTTAAATGTAGCTGTTAACTTCTGTGATCTAGAAGCATATGGATAATATTGAGGTATCAATGGTAATCTCATAGTCTCTCTATATCTACCATAATAAAATTTGCCGTCAATTTCGTAATCTCTAGCACCTTTATCGCCTGTCAATGATGAGTTAATTACGAGTACATCATCATCAGATGATAATTTAAATCCATCGCCATTTTTAGTTAATTCAGCATATGTTGTATTAGCATTCTTAACAATTCCATCTACATAATTAACTATACCATCATTTACATCCTTTTTATATTTTTCCTCAAGGATTGGAGCAACAATGTCTTTTAAACCAGCTTTAATTTTTTCTCCACTATTACCTAAATTACTATACCAATTCATAAGGATATTTTTAAAATTAGTTTTATCCATCTTAAATGAATTTTTACCACTATTTGATGTAGAAGCACTTGCATATGTTGAATCAGCAACACCACTAACTAATGAAACAAGTTTTTCTACAGCATCTATTGCTGCTTTACCAATAGGCTCTGATCCTTCAGCTTTAGCATCTTTCTCAATCTTTTCAAAAATAGAATTAATCATTTCAAATCGAGCATATTCTTCACTAGTTTCTGACATATGTGTCATGTATGTAGCAAGCAAAGTTCTAATAAACTCAATAATATCTGTCTCTTTCTGCATAGCAATCTGAGTCATAGGATTACTCATGCTATCCTCATTAAAACGAGCTTTAACTACTCTTGGCTTTTCATCAAGATAATAACCTAATGCTTTATAATAATCGTCAATACTTAATATTATTTTTCCATCTACTACCGATACATAAGCAACTTTTTGTTTTTCAGATTCAAATAGTTTTAAATATAGATTCAAATTAAAATTATATTTATTTTTAAATTCGCCATCAAATGAAATAACTGCCTTCATCTGTTCAGGTCCATAATAATCATGTAACTTATTGTTTTCCTTATTTGTGACAACTTTACCAATTCCAATTTTAGCTAGATAATTTAAGTAAGCAGATGAACCCTCTACAAACTCTTTTTCACTATCATACTGACCAAGCGTACCAAATTTTGCGTCCATAAATTGATTAATAATAGCACCAGCCTGTTCTATCAATTCGTCTTCCTCTGTAGCTTCTAGAGAAGAATAAATTGGTCCAACGACTTCTTCAACAGGATGATCAAAACTTGTCCATTCATATGGCTTTTCTTTAGCAAAATCCAAATTTACTTCACCATTAAATTTTGCATTCTGCATATCAAAAATAGTTGTAACTCTACTTGATAATTTTGAAGTATCTGCTGCCTTTACACTCGTAGGTGTAGCTACGTTGAATGAAAATGCCATTGCCGCAGATAAAGCTATGGCTGTAGCTTTTCTTCTTACTTGTTTAAACCTCATACATTACCCCTTTCTCTTAAAAAGAAAAACATTTATTTCAGATTAATCTTTATATTTCTCCCATTAATAAGCCTCAAACTCCTTCGTGATATAAAAATCAACCCATGGTGAAATTTTAACATACATCCATAAAAAATACCATACTCTTTGTATAATTTATACAATAAATTTTTCAAAAAATTATAACAAAAAAAACCTTCTATCACATGCATTGCATATCATAAAAGGTTTTATATCTTCATCCAAATATCAACAAACAAATTTTATTAAATATTTATACTATTCTTCTTCGTTTTCAACTGAAACAATATGAGTTTTTTTCATAGGAATTCTACAATTCTTATTATTACCAAATTCAACAATTGCAACTTCATCTTCAAGACCAATAACCTGTCCATAAAAGCCTGCTGAAGTACAAATATATGAACCAACCTTTAATTCATCTAAAAGAGCTTTTCTCTTAGCTTCTTCTTTCTTCTGTGGTTTAATTGCAAATAGATAAAGCATACCACCTAAGATAACAACATAAAATACAATCATTAATATAACATTGCCACCTGCAGCATCTGATGCTTTCTCTGCTAAAAATAAATTATTAAACATTCTGTCCTCCTACTATTTAGACTTTAAATCATTCTCCTTAAAGCCTTCAAGTTTTGATTTTTTATATGCAGAAAAACTCTTATTTCTTATAGCTTCTCTGATTTCCTCCATCATTGTATTATAAAAATACAAATTATGCAATACGCAAAGTCTCATTCCAAGCATTTCTTTTGCTTTAAGTAGATGTCTTATATATGCCCTACTATAATTTTGACAAGCTGGACATCCACAACCCTCTTCTATTGGTTTACTATCAAGTTCATACTTTGCGTTAAATAAATTTAATTTACCCTTATTGGTATACACATGACCATGACGACCATTTCTACTTGGATAAACACAGTCAAAGAAATCAACACCTCTTTCAACTGCTTCTAATATATTAGCTGGTGTTCCTACACCCATAAGATAAGTTGGTTTATCCTTTGGCAAGAATGGAACAACATGTTCTAATACATCATACATTTCTTCATGACTTTCACCTACAGCAAGTCCACCAATTGCATATCCATCAAGATTCATTTCACTAATAACTTTAGCATGT
This sequence comes from Eubacterium uniforme, assembly GCF_900167115.1. GTDB lineage: Bacteria > Bacillota > Clostridia > Lachnospirales > Lachnospiraceae > Eubacterium_S > Eubacterium_S uniforme. The sequence continues at coordinate 14,545 of NZ_FUXZ01000002.1, read as the reverse complement.
TCAACTCTAATATCATTAAACACACCACCTTGATTAATTGCAAAAAGCATTTGCTGCTTATTAATTGTATCTGGAAGGCTATTAAGTCTAGCCATTTCATCTTTACATCTTTGAAGCCATCTAGTTGTTCTATCAACCGAATCCCTTATGTATTTTTCATCAGCTCTACTAGATGGGCACTCATCAAATGCCATTGCTATTGTTGATGCGAGATTACTCTGAATCTGCATACTTTCTTCAGGACCCATAAAAATCTTTCTACCATCAACATGAGAATTAAAATAAACACCTTCTTCTTTAATCTTACGTAGACCTGCAAGTGAGAATACCTGAAATCCACCAGAATCAGTAAGAATAGGTTTATCCCAATTCATAAACTTATGAAGACCGCCAAGCTGTTTTACAATCTTATCACCAGGTCTTACATGTAAATGATATGTATTTGATAATTCTATCTGTGTTTTTATATTTTGTAAATCAGTTGTAGCAACTGCACCCTTAATTGCAGCTGCAGTACCAACATTCATAAACACTGGTGTTTGAACAACACCATGAACTGTAGTAAATTCAGCTGATTTAGCATTACCATCTGTTTCAATAATTTTATACATTAATAATTTATCCTTTCTCTACTCCCACATATACACTAGTAGAGTTTTACTAATTTTCTATTTATCATCATCGACAAATTTGCCTTCTCCGTCTATTGTACTATTTCTAATAGTATCACTCATTTTTTTAGACATTGAATTAACTGTATTTTTAAATTGCATAGCAATAATAATATCACTAACACCACTATATAATACACCAATTCCAAGAAGTCTATATGCGATACTAACAGCGCCAAGAGGAAATACAACTAATAAAACACCAATAACAATATTAATCACTGCTGCTATTAATATCTTCTTCCATGTTTCATTCTGAAATCCCTTACTATTACTTCTTGCAAAATCTACAGCATTCTGAAGTTTTAATACACCATTAAAAATAATAATGATACCAATCACTGTTGGAATAAATGACATAATAGATTCTGATTTAGCTATGAAAAATATAGCAAATATTAAAAGTGTAATTCCAAACACCAAATCATATCTAAAGAAGTCTTGAACAAGATCCTTTTTCATATAATTAACAATAAATCTTGCGCCGAATAATCCTAATATAAGTGCAATACCAAAACATACAAAATCAGCAACTTTAAGTGGCCAAATTACCATAATAAGACCAGCAATAATAAATATAACAGCTCTATAAATAACTGATTTTTGTGCTTCCTTCACTCTTTCTTTAGCTTCTTTTAAAAACTCATCCATTAATTCTTTCCCACCTTTCTTTAAGTGATGCCTTTGTTTTCTTTCTTGTAAACTCGCATAAACCAAGTCTGGTAAATCCAACATAGGTAATATCACTCTTCATGTTTTCAATTAGTTTTAATATATCAAATTCTAACTTTTCATATAAATCTTTATTAGTCATATTAATGTAATCAACAATAATAATACCAGAAATCTCTCTAAGCTTAACTTGTTTTATAATTTCTTCTGTTGCTTCTAGATTAACTTTATAAAAAGTCTCATCACTATTATTACCTCTTTCAAATTTCGCAGAATTAATATCAATACTAGTTAGTGCTTCTGTCTGTTCTACCATAATGTTAGCACCAGATTTTAACCATACTTTTCTTTCTAAAAGTCTGTTAATATCTCGTTCTACATTATATAACTTAATTAAAGAATAATCATCATCATAAAATCTAATATTACATTTATCTTTTAAATCTTCAAAGATATCTTCCTGATCTGTTACAATCACGCAATCAAAGTTTTCATATCTTTTCGTATTATCATAAATTCTTGTTCCAGCTTTTAAATGTAGACATTTGTTCTTATATCCAGTGTATGTATTAATTAAATCATCAATAGTTTCATTTAAGAATTCAAAACTTAAAGATTCTAAATACTTTTCATATACACACGTTCTAATTATCAACTGGAATTCTGATAAATCAATATTCTTATCCATCAAATACGAATTAATATATGCTTTAACCTTTATAATAAAATCTTCATCATTAATCTTCTTTGAAACTCCAATTCCAGTAGCTGATGTTTCTAAAACAATATAATTAAAGTTTAAATTAATTGAATCTGTAACAACACAAGCTTTATTATATGTTTTCTCCTTCTTAACCTGTACTAAAATCTTCTGTCCACATTTAATGCTTGATTTAGTTCTTAAGAAAGCCTTTTCTTTATCATTAATCTTAACAAAATAAGCATCTATGTTCTTTGCATATTCAACCACTTCTCCTATGTAAATGTCTCCGGCATTTGCATAATAGTCGTCTATGTCAACAGATTCTAATTTATCATTTTCATAACCAAGTATCAGTTTTCCATTCAAGTACTTAGTAATTACAACCTTATCCAAATCACCCTCCACATAAACTTTCGACAAACCATATATATTACATATATTTTTGCATATCTATTTATCATATAAGTATTTATTGTATATCAATTAATTACTCAACATCATCAAGACTTCTAAATCCATTCTTGGTCTCATCAAACCATAATGTATCTTCTCTTGTATATTGAAAAGCATATTCATTATACTCAACGCCCGAGAACTTACATAATTGTTCAATTACAAGTTCAGGTTTAAGATTATTCTCACTACCCTGACTAACCCTCATATAAATAACAGGATTACCATCCTCATTCGTAAAACCAAAATCATGAATCAAAGGTTTAATATCAATTTCTCTTTCACTCTTCTTGGTTTTCTTTAATACAACAATTTCAGAAAGTTCATAAAACTTCTCTATGTTTTCGCACAAAGTTAAAGGATTAATCTTTGTATACTTAGTAGCATTTTCACTACTAACTAATTCATTATAATCATCCTTAACTACGGCGGTATAATCAGCGCCACCAACTAGACTCATAGCCTTTTTAGCACCATCTGGAAGCAATACAACAGATAAAACCTCTATTTCATCATTCATTGTATCATTAAGTCTTTTTAATATATCATCTGTACTAGTAAGTGAATTTACTTCAACATCAAAGTATTCACCATTACTATAAAGTCCTACACCTAAAGGCGCAGCAAATGACATCTTCTGATGAGGTGAAAACCCTTCAGAATATGCTACATCTATTTCACTTCTTCTTATTGCTTTTTGAAAATATCTCATAATATCAAGATGGCCGATAAATTTCATACTGCCATGCTTTGAAAATTTAATTCTAAGTTTCATATCAAAATCTTTCTAAACATATTACTCTAAACTTAAACTCATACTAACATATATAACTACTTATCAAGACTACCTGGACAATAAACGCCACTCTTAAATACTGTAATTCCACAGCCCTGACACTTATCTCTACAGTTATTAGTAATTTCCTCGCTCTTTGCTTTTAGCCATTCTCTCTTATAAAATTCCTTACTAACACCAACATCAAGCATATCCCATGGAAGAACCTCTTCTACATCCCTTTCTCTTGAAATATAGAAATCCATGTCAATTCCAGCTTCTTCAATAGCCTCATCCCAACGAGTGTTATCATAAAAATCACTCCATGCATCAAAAATACATCCTTTTTCATATGCTTTTAAAATACATTTAGCAACTTTTCTATCTCCTCTGGCTAGTAGTCCTTCTAAAACTGATACATCTGCTTCATGCCAGTTATAGCGAAGGCTCTTTTTATTAAGCATTGCTTTCATTTCATCATTAACTATCTTAGCTTTGCCTAAGAACTCTTCTTTTCTATTCATAGAAGCCCACTGGAAAGGAGTAAATGGCTTAGGTACAAAGAATGATGTACTTGCAGTAACCTGAACCTTACCAATACGCTGATCCTTTGGAATCTCATAATATCTTTCAGCAATCTTTTCTGAAAGATGAGCAATTCCTTTCATATCATCAACAGTCTCTGTTGGGAGTCCAAGCATAAAGTATAACTTAACCTTATTCCATCCACTTTCAAATGCCATACCAGCACCCTTAAGTATAACTTCCTCAGTAAGCCCTTTATTAATTACATCTCTAATTCTTTGAGATCCACCTTCAGGAGCAAATGTCAATGAGCTCTTTTTAACATCCTGAACCTTACTCATAACATCAAGTGAAAATGCATCTATACGAAGTGAAGGAAGTGAAACATTAACTCCTTTACCCTTAAACTCATCAACAAGGAATGTAACTAGACCTTCTAAATCTCTATAATCACTTGAACTTAATGAACTTAGTGATATTTCCTCATGTCCTGTTGACTTAAGCATTTCATAAGCTGTCTTTTTAAGATGTTCAAGGCTTCTTTCTCTAACTGGTCTATAAACCATACCAGCCTGACAGAATCTACATCCTCTAATACAGCCTCTCATAATTTCTAAAACAACTCTATCCTGTGTAACTTTAATATATGGAACTAAAGGTTTTGTAGGATAGAATGTATCATCCATATTTGTTTCAATTACTTTTCTAACCTTGTCAGGAATCTTATCAAAATCTTCCTTAGTTAAATTTGGATAATCCTTTATATCTAAAGAAAATCCATCAAATTCTTCCGCACTTAGTTTTAAATTGCTACTAACTTCATTCTTATTTTCTTTTAAACTATTGACATCATCACTAGTCGTTCCTGCGTTTGCATCATTGTGATATATCATATATTTATTAATATTATTTATACTTCTAACTGTACCATCCTCATTATATGATATATTATATAACGCAGGTGCGTATATACCTGGAATAGAACTTGCCTTAACTAAAAATTCTTTTCTTGATAATCCCTTAGCCTTACACTCTTTATATAAATCAAGTAATGCATAATGACTAACTTCACCTTCACCTATGTAAAACAAGTCAAAGAAAGGTGCAATAGGTTCACCATTATATGTACATGGTCCACCACCTATTACTATAGGATCATCTTCTTCTCTATCTTTCGCCAAAAGAGCTATCTTAGATAGATCAAGTACCTGTAAAATATTTGTATAACACATCTCGTACTGAATTGTAATTCCAAGAAAATCAAAATCTTTAACCGGATCTTGTGATTCTAACGCAAAAAGAGGTATATCTTCTTCTCTCATAATCTTATCAAGATCTGGCCAAGGAGAATATACTCTTTCACAATATACATCGTCTCTTCTGTTAAACATCTCATAAAGAATCTGGATTCCAAGATGAGACATACCTATCTCATATACATCCGGAAAACACATTGCAAATCTAACCTCCACATTCTCCGGATTCTTTTTAACCATATTTATTTCATTACCGATATATCTTGCAGGCTTTTCAACCTTAAGAAGTATCTCGTCACTAAGTGCTAATTTTCTCATATACTTTCTAACCTTTATTTAATCATATTATTAAAAAAGCATGTTTCAGCTCCAGTATGGCAAGGAACACCAATCTGTTCGACCTTTGCAAGAATTGTATCCTTATCGCAATCTAAGAATAATTCTTTTACATACTGAAAATGTCCAGAAGTAAGTCCCTTTTCCCATAGTTCATCCCTACTTCTACTATAATATGTCATTCTTCCAACTTCTAATGTATGTTCATAAGCTTCCTTATTCATGTAAGCAAGCATTAAAACCTTATCTGTTTTATAATCTTGTACAATAACAGGAACCATACCATTACTATCAAGTTTCAAATCTTCCCATTTGAAAACTGCATCTATTTTCACATCCGCTCTTTTTACAAGAATTTCATTTGGATTATTCATATTTAATCTCCTAAATTATATATTATTATTCATTTATTTGTTATTTCTAATATAAGCGTAATCACATATATTCTACCATTTTTTTATATGATTTAAAAGTTATATTTGCTCAAAATAATACCGATTTTTAATTTAGAAAACCCAAATCAAAAATCGGTAAGTTTCATTTATAAACTACCTTTAGTAGATAAAACATCTTTAATTCTATCATCTTTTTTTGTAGCATTATCAAGTGCCTTAGCAAATGACTTAAATATTATTTCTATCATATGGTGATTATTACCGCTCTCTAACATCTTGATGTGTAAATTCATACCAGCTGTGTAAGTAATTGCATAGAAGAATTCACGTGTCATCTCTGTATCGAAATAACCAACTCTGTCAGTAGTAAAATCAGCGTTAAACACTAAATAAGGTCTTCCCGATAAATCAAGAGCACATAAACATAGGCTTTCATCCATAGGTAAGATTACTGAACCATATCTATTAATACCCTTTTTATCTCCAACTGCTCTTCTGATAGCATTACCAATTGCAATACCTGTATCTTCTATGGTGTGGTGACAATCCACATAAAGATCACCTGTAACTTTAACCTTTAAATCAAATAAGCCGTGTCTAGCAAAGTTCTTAAGCATGTGATCAAAAAAACCTATACCAGTATCAACTTCAGCCTTTCCACTACCATCAAGATTTATCTTAACACTTATATCTGTTTCATCTGTTTTTCTTTTATATTCTGCTACTCTTGCTTCCATAACTTCTCCTTATATTAACAATATCCAGGAATCTTTCATCCCTGGATATCATTATATCAAAAATTCTATTTATCTTCAAATCTAACTTTGATTGAATTAGCATGTGCAGTTAAACCTTCAGCATTAGCGAATTTAATAACATCGCTGCTTACTGGTTCAAGCGCTTCCTTAGAATAATAAATGATACTTGATTTCTTCATAAAGTCATCAACATTAAGTGGTGAGAAGAATTTAGCTGTACCATTTGTTGGTAATACGTGGTTAGGACCAGCAAAATAATCTCCAAGTGGTTCTGAACTGTATTCTCCAAGGAATATTGCACCTGCATTTCTAATCTTTGTCATAGTTAAAAACGGATCTTTTGTTACAATTTCTAAGTGCTCTGAAGCAATTTCGTTCGCTACATCAACAGCTTCATCCATTGTATCAACAAGTAAAATGTATCCAAAGTTTTCAAGTGATTTTTCAATTATTTCTTTTCTGCTTAAAATTTCAACAAATCCATCAACTTCCTTTGATACTGCTTCTGCAAGTTCCTTAGATGTTGTAACTAAAATACATGAAGCAAGTTCATCATGTTCTGCCTGTGATAAAAGATCTGCAGCAACATATCTTGGATTAGCTGTTTCATCAGCAATAACCATAACTTCGCTAGGACCTGCAATTGAGTCAATACCAACATGTCCATATACGGCCTTTTTAGCAAGGGCTACAAAAATATTACCAGGGCCTACAATCTTATCAACCTTTTTAATGCTTTCTGTACCATATGCAAGTGCTGCAACTGCCTGAGCACCACCAACCTTAAGGATAGTGTCAACACCTGCTTCTTTAGCAGCAACTAAAGTTGTTGGATTAATCTTTCCATCTTTTCCAGGTGGTGTAACCATAACAATTTCATCAACGCCTGCAACCTTAGCAGGTACAACATTCATAAGAAGTGATGAAGGATATGCAGCCTTTCCACCAGGAACATAAACACCAACTCTTTCAAGAGGTGTAATCTTCTGACCTAACATTACACCATCCTCTCTTGAAGAGAACCAGCTTTGCTTAAGCTGTTTTTCATGGTGATCTTTTATATTTGCAATTGCTTTTCTTATGATAGTAACAAGTTCTTTATCCTCGATTTCATCATAAGCTTTTGCAATTTCTTCCTCTGTAACTCTAAGTGTATCTGCTGTAAGTGTAGCGCCATCAAATTTAGCTGTATATTCAAAAACAGCCTTGTCTCCATTAGCTTTAACATTTGCTAAGATTTCATCTACTGATGCCTGATAACTATCATAGTTATTAGGACTACGCTTAAGTAAATCACTAAGAATATTCTTTTTGCTCTGTTCATCAAGTTTAATAATTCTCATCTCTTACCTCCAATATATTATTCAATTACAGATTTTAAATCTTTAATTAACTTACTAATTCTTTCATTTTCCATTTTAAGACTAACTTCATTAACAACCATTCTTGCAGATAATGGGCAAATTTCTTCTAATACTTCAAGACCATTTTCCTTAAGTGTTGTACCAGTCTCAACAATATCAACAATAACTTCTGATAAACCTACAATTGGTGCAAGTTCAACAGAACCATTAAGTTTAATAATTTCAACAGTCTGATGCTTTTTATTATAAAAATAATCCTTCGCAATCTTTGGATATTTTGAAGCAACTCTAATCATCTCATGTGTTTCAAGTAACTTCTTAGCTGAAGCAGGACCACATACACACATGCGACACTTACCCATATTTAGGTCAACTACTTCATATAACTTTCTATTTTCTTCTAAAATCGTATCCTTACCTACGATACCTATATCAGCTGCGCCATATTCAACATATGTTGGAACATCACTAGCCTTAGCTAAGAAGAACTTAAGACAAAGATCTTCATTTACAAATAAAAGTTTTCTTGTATCCTTATCCTTCATTTCCTCGCAAGTAATACCTATCTTTTCAAATATACCAAGACTTGTTTTTGCAAGTCTACCTTTCGCTAATGCAATTGTTAAATATCTCATTATTATTTCCTTTAACTTTCAAATATTTTATCAATACAGACTTTTCATCTAATTCTATTTCATATATGTATCAATCTTAACTTCTTCTTTTTTATCATTTGCTAAATCATAAATGTACATATCAGTATTATTTAAAATATAATATGCTTTAGTATTACCATCCTCTTTAGCACCATTTAAATATACTTCATCATCAATGCTACTGCTCTTTCTTGTAAGACTTACATTTACACCTTTACTTCTAAGAGACTTAGCAAGATCAATTGCAACTTTTCTATTGAAATGTTTAAATAATACACAAACATTTTCATCATCATTCTTAATCTCAATGTTCTGTCTCATAAGAGCTGTCATTAATGTATCAACATTAATAGCGAATCCAATCGCTGGTGCATTCTTACCAAACTGAGCAAGAAGATTATCATATCTACCACCTGTTGCAATTGCATCACCTGTCTTATATGTATATGCATTAAAAATAATACCTGTATAGTATTTATAATAACTAATCATACCAAGATCAAATGAAACATATTCTTCAAGGCCATAAATCTTTAAGATATCATATACCTTACGAAGTCTTTCAAGTGATTTTTCTGACTTCTTAACATCTGTAATGTCATCAGCTTTTTCTAATACTTCAATACCACCAAATAATTCTGGAAGTTTCATAAACATATCCTTGTATTTCTGTTCAATTCCTTTACCATCAAGAATATCTTCCATACCAAAATTATTTTTATTAACTATCATCTGTGTAAGTTGATCTTCTGTTTCCTCATCTATATTACACTCTTCAATAAGTCCTTTATAAAATCCTGCTTCACCAATTGAAATCTTAAAATCACGAAGACCAGCTTCTAATAAACTTTCAACTAAAACAGCAATCATGTCTGCATCAGCATCAGATGAGTTATCTGAAATAAGTTCACATCCCATCTGAGTAAACTCTTTAAGTTTACCTTGATGTTCAGCATTATTAATAAATGTATTTCCATTATAGCAAAATCTAATTGGTGACTTAGTATCTGTATAATACTTAGCAGCACATCTTGCTATTGAAGGAGTCATATCAGGTCTAAGCACTAATGTATATCCTTCTCTATCAAAGAACTTATACATATTCTTAGAAGCAACTGAACCTCTCTCCTTATTGAATATATCAAAGTATTCAAACATAGGAGTCTGAATATCTCTAAATCCATTTCTTCTAAAAACTTTATGGATATTATCAGTTATAGTAACTTTCTTTTCCATTTCACTAGCGTATATGTCTCTAACGCCTTCAGGGGTATGTAATAATACTTTATCCATATCTAACCTCATTCCTTACTTCGCTCTTTCGCTTTACCGTAGTAAAGTAGTAATGCGATAACACGATAAATTTAATAGCGCAATGATAACATATTAACAATGTCTTTGTCAAGCATTTTAAACAATTAATTTATATAATAGTAAAAACTATCTCTATTTTGAAGAAAATTGTATTATTTCTTATACAATGTTATAATATTCTCGGGTATAAATTTATAAGGAGGTATTAATATGATTATCTTACTTAATATTATTTCAGCATTGTTTTCCCTATTATTAGGTGGATTATTTTTCTTATGTGCTGCAACACTATTATTAGAAGATCTTTTTTCTAGTTCAGGAAGCAATGGTTTTCTTTTTATTATTGTTATATTCTTTATAGGAATCGAATTTATTTTGCTATCAAAATTCCACAAACAAATTTTGGAAAATATCGACCCAGTATATAGTTTTAGATTCTTTCTTACCTTGGATATGATTGTATTTTTCTTTGGTAGCTCATTTTATAATCCATTATTACGAATAACATTAAATACATATATTTACATTGTTTTATCAATCATACTATATTTTAGTGGACTATTAATTATTAAAAGATATAAAAAAATAAATGAAGAAAAAAATAGAGAAAACACATCGGAATAATCCGATGTGTTTTCTCTATTTTATATACTTCATTATTTTCTGCAAATCATGATCAGATACTTCATAATAATAATCTCTAAACGAAACCATACCTGTTTGTGATGATACATATGCTATATTATCATTTTGAAAATCTATGATAACATCATAATCAACATTTTCAACTTTTTCTATTTCTTTTCCAACATGAATAATCCACTTCATATATAATATAAAAGCATCTTTATCTTTATCAGCTAATTCTATCTCTTTATCATTATATGATATTTCTACTTTTTCACATTCAACAGACCAAGGTGAATTAGCCCACCAGCCACCTTTTACATCATTAACAGGTGACGTACATAATCCATAAAACAAACCAGTAGCTATAACACTTCCAAATGATAAAACAACAAATAAAATCGCTGTCTTTCTATCCATTTCCAAACTAATTCTCCTTATGCTCAAATATTTCTTTAATTTTATCCATATTTTCTTTAGATATATCAACAACTCCATATCCTAAATCTAACATTCTTTCTTTTGATGATATTTTGGCATTATTTCCATTTTTGAAATCTAATAAAATATCATACTCTGTATTATCATTTTTTTCAGTACAATCCACTTCCTCTTCCTGACATATATTTACTAATATATCGACAAATTTCTCTCTTTCTCTCCCTGTTAAAATATATTCTTTCTTATTATAGGTTATCTTTATTTCATCAGAAGCAACATTAAAAGAATTAACTCCTATTTTTGGTTTACTTCTAAAATGATTCAAATTGGTACACACGAATATAATTAAAAATAATATCCCCAAAAACACCAGTACTCCATATTTTTTTTTCATATATTTATTCTCCTCGTATAATATCTTTTAGATACAATAAATGTACCTTGATAACTTAATTAAATTTGTTCAATAGGCTTAGTAAAGCCCATGATATAATTGTTCCTTAGTGTCAATCAGGTAATAATTCTGTTTTCCCCTGTCGGATCAGAGAATGATCACTTCATAAATAGTCTGTTCCCCTGACATTGAAGTTAGCTTCAGACCAGCTGGCTGTTTGCTTAAGTTCATGGACTGCCTCTTAGCAGTGGGGTTCGCATTAGTCCATCTTAAGCTGGATTCTTATATGCGAGGGTGTCGATGCTCCATGATCATGGGTTTTACCAAGCCGATTGAACACTCAAATCCAACATATAAAGAAGGTGAAAAAATGAACCCACTTTACGTCGGTATTGATGTTAGTAGTAAATCCAATGTCGTTTACCTGATGCTTCCTGATGGTAAGAAACATAGTAACTTCTCTGTTCCAAACTCTCAGGATGGATCAACTCAGATGATAAAGAGAATTCTTTCTGTACTTACATCTCATTCCTTTGACACTGTCATCATCGGGCTTGAAGCCACTTCAGTGTATGGTGACAATCTGGTCTATTTCTTAAGGGAAGATGCCATTCTGGCACCTTATAACAGAAAGATTCATGTTCTCAATCCCAAGCAGGTAAAGAAGTTTAAGGACTCCTACAATGACCTGCCCAAGAATGATTATATTGATTCCTTCATCATCGCTGATTGCCTGCGCTTTGGTAGAATCAACAATGAGGTTTATGTTTCTGATTATCGCTATAAAGCTCTTCAGAACCTCACAAGGGCACGTTTTTACGCTGTCCAAAACCTCACCAAGGAAAAGCGGCGTTTTATAAACGTCCTATTCAAGAAGTATTCTACTATGACGCAGGAGAAGGTATTCTCTAATACCTTCAGCACTACTGCCTTTGCTGTCTATCAGGAAATCGAATCTGCAGAAGCATTGGCAAATATGGACTTACAAGAGCTTACGGACTTTATTATAGAAAAAGGAAAGAACCGCTTTCCTGATCCTGATGCCGTAGCCAAAGCCATTCAGAAAGCTGCCAGAAGTTCCTACCGCTTACCCAAGACGGTGAATGACTCCGTTAATCAGGTGCTTTCTATATCCATAACCTCTATGAAGGCATTGGAATCTCAAATCAAGGAGTTTGATAAAGCTATTGAAGCTGAAATGCAACTCCTACCCAATGTATTGACATCCATTCACGGTATTGGTCCGGTAATCTCAGCTGGAATAATAGCTGAAATAGGTGATATCAATCGTTTCCCTAACCAAGCAAAACTCGGCAAATATGCAGGTCTTGCTTGGAAGCAACATCAGTCTGGAAATTTTGATTCTGAACATACCCGACTCATCCAGTCAGGTAACAGATTTCTAAAATACTATCTGTACAAAGGTGCCTTTTCTCTTGTGAGGTGCGACACAGAGTATTCCAACTTCTATCACTCCAAATATAAGGAAGTGAACAGATTCCAGCACAAACGTGCACTCGCATTAACTGCCCGTAAATTTACGCGGTTAGTCTTTCGACTGCTGAAAGACAATCGTTTATATCGTGCAGCAGAATAGATAATTCTTTCTGCTGATTCATACCCTGCTTTAAAAAAGCAGAAATAGCAGGGTTTATTAAGGTCACCCAATTTTCGACAAATGATATGCAAATGTATTCAAAAATGTATTAATTCATACTTGACATATCACCGCTGGACTATTTTAAATAAATAACTCCATCTACATATTTATCATTAACATATACTATTGCATTCTCTCTTGAAAAACTTTGCCCATTATTCACCTTAATGAAATACTTCATTTCATTATTATGTGCATCGATAATAGAAAAATATCTTGCATATCCTCCTCCAACGACCCAATGATCATGATATGTTGGTTCATTCTTCAATCCTACGATACATGGTCTTTTATTATCTATAATATCTTCAATTTTCTCTTGTATATAATTTTTATTCAATAATTCTTCAACAGCATTTTTTTCTTTATATACACAATTCTGATTTTTTCCGATTTCCGAAAGATATTTATTTATTCCTTTTTTTACCTCTTTATAATCTGTCCCTTTCCCCGAATCACCTAGCAGTTTTTTAAAATGATTAACAAATGCCATCTGTTCAATATCTGTTTTTGCATCATAATACTTATTATTTATATACGAACTACTAATATGATCATAATAATAATAGAAAAAAATAGCTGATGCTGATGAACCACACGTATTATCATTATTATAATTTATATATCTTGTTCTATGTGGAATACTTCCATATTTTTGTAGAGTCATGTTATTATACGTAGTGTTGGTGTATGTACTCTTACCCTTTGGATCTTTTATACCTTTAGGATAAGTTATTGTAACGCTTTTCTTTTTATTACTTATATTTATTCCTTTATAATTATCTATATTTTTGTACACCTCATCAGTTTCTATTTCAATATTATTCACATCTTTCTTTTTAACTTTTTCACCTGTAGCAATATTTTCAATCTCATTATCATGATTGGTTTCCGAATAATAAGAGCCTACTCCTGCGTAATATGATTTTTCATCATCACAGGCATTAAATTCATCAATTTTAAAATTTTCCGAGAATTCAATCAATTCTCCATCAACTCCAATTATTGCATAACCTTTTTCACCTTGCATATAATACGCAACTATACTATCCTCAACGTTATATAATGGTTCCGTAGTATTACAATCTACCACTAAGCTATCCGTTATATATAACTCATTTTTTTGTTCAGTAGCCACGCTAATGTGCGTTGTAAAAACAATTGCAATAGACAATGTTGTAACTAATACTTTTCTTTTAAACAACTTCATAATTTCATTCTCCATTCTACTACAATGGTTTTATAGTTAATATTCTTAACATCTAGTTAAGATGTTATCTATCTTATTGCTTAAGCTGTATAATGATGGGAGCAATAGGTATATCGGCTTCCTTTCTTGGACCTCGCGTCCGTAAACTAGACTGATAACCAGCTCCTCATTAGCAGCGTTCGTTTTATGCAGGTTGTTTCACCATAGGGTGCATTCGTGTCACACCACAGTAGATTGAATAGGCAATGAGTAAAACTGGTGTATATCCATTGCACTATATTTTTAAGGAGTGACAAATATATGAACGCAGTAGGTATTGATGTTTCAAAAGGTAA